>NZ_CBCPHW010000006.1:0-187644 GCF_965118575.1 Myroides odoratus
TATGAGGTATGAGAAATGGGTGAAGGGAAGAGTATTCTTCACTCATAACCCATAACTCATCATAACTCATAACCCATAACTCATAACCCATCACCAAAAAAAACTATTTTTTGTAAAGTTTAAAGTAAATATTTTATGATAAGGATAGTGATTTTTGTACGGTTTACGTATCGCATTTCGTGTATTTATATATTATTCTAATTTTATTATATAATTTGCTATTTAAACATTTAATTTTTAGTAATATCTCTGTAGTTATTGCTTTGAATAGAATTATTGCTTTGATTTTTATCTAAATAATGTTGAAAATGTACTATCTTTGATATTGAAGAAGATTATCCATTATATTGCTATGATTGAGCGTTTAAAGAGTAGATTAAAGAGAGATATCCCGAGGGGAATTATTTTTGTAATAGATATTTTTATTATACTTTTTACTTATTTTATTTCTTTACTTTTTTTAAGTAATTTTTATGGGACTTATGATGTTGAATTGTTTTACTCTAAGTTACCTATTGTACTTTGCGCCTACATTTTAAGTTTTTGGTTAGTAAAACCTTACCGAAGCTTAATTCGACAAACTTCTATTAAAGATATTGAGTTAGTCTTTATTACTTGTTTATTTGCGAGTGTATTGATTACTATTCCAGCTGCTTTACAGAGAAATGGGGTGATATCAGGTGAGCAAATGGTGGATTATGTTCGACAATCCTATTCATTTATTGTATTGCATATGTTGCTTTCTGCGGCGATGTTGATTTGTGCCAGGTTATTTTATAGTCAATTTTATCGTAGTTATATTTTAGATTTCCGCAATGAAAAACGAGTGTTGATTTATGGCGCTGGTGATTCTGGTTTGATTACCTTAGGTGCGTTGGCTAGTGATACAAAAATTCGAACGCAAATAATTGGGTTTATTGACGATAATGATAAAAAATCAGGACAGCGTATCGCAGGATACAAGATTTATAATAGCAAGGAAATTAATACTGATTTTGTCAAGCAAAATAGAATTGACGATATCATTATTTCGATTCAAAATATACAACGAGAACGCCTAAATGAAATTGCAGAGTATTTAGTAGAACTCCCTGTTCGGATTAAGATTATTCCACCAGCAACCGATTGGTTGGATGGAAAATATACGAATAGACAGATTAAGGAATTGCGTATTGATGACTTGTTAGGCCGTAAGGCTATTAATTTGGAAAACCCTATTGTAGTGAATGAGATTGATGGAAAGGTAATACTAATTACTGGAGCTGCTGGATCTATTGGTAGCGAGATTGCCAGACAGATAGCGCTGTTTAATTTTAGAAGGTTAATATTAATTGACCATGCAGAGTCTTCGTTGTATGATATTCAACAAGCTATGGTATCCCCACATAAAGATCGCATTGTTTATATAGTGGGAAATATTCGTGAAGAAAAGAACATGCGTGAGATTTTTAATATCTATAAGCCTGATTTAGTGTATCATGCTGCAGCTTATAAACACGTACCTTTAATGGAATCTTTTCCTTATGAAGCAATACATACTAATATCAAAGGAACTAAAAATATTGCTGATTTATCTGTTGATTTTGATGTACAAAAATTTGTTATGGTATCAACCGATAAAGCAGTAAACCCAACGAATGTTATGGGTGCCACAAAACGCGCGGCCGAAATTTATGTTTCTAGCTTGAAAGATAAAGGGAAAACAAGTTTTATTGTGACGCGATTTGGAAACGTTTTAGGATCTAATGGCTCTGTCATCCCTTTGTTTAAACGCCAGTTAGATTTAGGCGGTCCTTTGACTGTTACCCATCCAGATATAACGCGTTATTTTATGACTATTCCCGAAGCTTGTCAATTGGTATTGGAAGCTTCTATTATGGGAAATGGGGGTGAAATATTTGTTTTTGATATGGGAAAATCAATGAAAATTATTGATTTGGCAAAAAGAATGATTCAATTAAGTGGGTTTGTTTATCCAGATGATATAGATATTAAAATCACAGGACTTCGACCAGGTGAAAAAATATTCGAGGAGTTATTAGCGAATGATGAAAATACGGTAAAAACGCACCACGAAAAAATCATGATTGCTCAAGTGAGAGAACAAGATTTGAGCGCGTGTAAAGAAAAAATAGAAAGGCTTTGTTTAAGTGTATGTGATGAGAACAAGAAAGGAGATGTGGTGTATTTGGTTGCAGAGTTAAAAGAGATAGTACCCGAGTTTAAATCTCAAAATTCTATTTACAGCGCCTTAGATTTAGTAAAAGAAAAGATATAAGATAAGGCTATCGGTTGATAGCCTTATTTATTTTTGCCAAAGCTCAATGCTTTGAAATTTGATTTCTTTGATTGTATTTCCTTTTTTATCTCCCGTAGGTTTTTCAAAAACTACCCAATACATCATTCTTTTTTTGCTATCTGGATTGGTATAAATACAACTTAGTAAAGGGGATTCTGGATTATTACCACTGCCATTTTTATATTTCATTGGTGTGGTACAATACAGGTTTAATTCGTCGTAGTTTGTATTATAGCTATAAGTAGGATTTTTATATTGTATTTGATTTTTACTATTTACTGCGTATTCACTTTGAAGTAAAAACTGAACGCCGAAATAGAGTTTGTTATCTCGTTTTAACTGTTCTATAGTAAATCTACTTTCATCGGAAGTAGTAAAGGGAATGTAATACATTTTATCTCCATCAAATCCGTCGAAAATACTATACGATAAATTGCCCTTTTTAACTTCTTTATTGTCAATAGACAAGGAGTTTACTGTAGCCTGAATTTTTAGGGTATCTGGTACAGATGCAGTCATTTCATATAATAAATCACCGATTTTTTGTCCAAAATTTTTAGCTTGTGCAAAACCAGAGAGAGAAGTTGTTAAAAAAAGAATTACTATAGATAGTTGCGTGTATAGATTGTGTTTTTTCATTGTGAATGATTTAATTCAATATTAAAAATACAATTTTTTAATGAGAATAAGTCTTTTGAAGCTTATTTGTTTTCATTCCAGTAATAACTATCGGGGTATGTTCGTTCGCCAAAGATGGCTGTGCCAACTCGTACAATTGTAGCTCCTTCGGCAATAGCAATCTCTAAATCCCCGCTCATTCCCATCGATAGTTCTTTCATTTCAACCTGGGGTAAGTTGAGTTCTAGGGCTTGGTTTTGGATGGTTTTGAGCAATTTAAAACAAACTCTAATTTTGGTTTCATCTGCAGTAAATAGTCCAATCGTCATTAAGCCTTTGATTTTTAGTGTTTGTAATTGAGCCACTTGTTGTATAAGTTCTAAAGCATCTGCAGGTGCAATTCCAAATTTACTTTCCTCGTTTGAGGTGTTAACCTGAATAAGTATATCGATTGTTTTATTTTCTAGTTTTAAACGTTGATCTAGCTTTGTCGCTAAATCTAATCGATCAATGGAGTGTATACATGAAATATTGTATTTTACTATTTCTTTTATTTTATTCGTTTGTAGATGACCAATAAAGTGATTCGTTGGGTGAAGATCTACTAAATCAGCGTATTTTTCTTTGACTTCTTGAACCTTATTTTCTCCTAGTAAAGATTGACCCATTTGAAGTGCTAAGCGAATGCGTTCAGCAGAAACAGTTTTAGTAGCAAGTAATAATTGAACTTCATTGGGATTTCTATGGTTAGCGATACAAGCGTTTTCAATGCGCTGTAAAATGTGGTTTAAATTTTTTTGAACGGATGTCATAAGCATTAAAATTAATTCAAACAAAATTGGCGAAGCCGTGACTTCGCCAAAAAAAAAGATTTATTTCCACCAATAGTAGTAGTTGTGTGCTCCATCATATTGAAAGCCACATTTTGGATAGAGATTATTACCAATGATATTTGTTTTTTCTGTTTCGAGCATCAGACCACAAGCTCCGGTTTCATCACACCATTGTTTACTTCTGTCGATTAAAGCAACTGACAACCCTTTGCTTCTGTGGTCAGGATGGACAAATAAATCACTTAAAAGCCATTGTTTTTGTAGTTTGATGTAGTGAAAAAGCTTGTATAATTGAACAAATCCAACCGCTTTATTATCAGCAATGGCCAAAAAAATATCTGACTCGCCATGGAGTAATCTTTCTTTAATAAAGGCGGTACTTTTTTCTAAGTCAGCTTCTTGACGATAAAAAATACGATAAAGATTAAAAAGTTCGGAAGCTTCTTTTAAGTCTTCTAAGCTAGCTTTTTTAATTGTGTAGTTCATATTTTGTTTTTATTTATAGAGCAAAAGTATAGGTGATTAGGACTATCTTTGTCGTCCAGTTGTGTTATAACTAATAGTCCACTATGTTGCCATTTGAAAGAATAATAACAATTGATAGGTCGAGTAATGTGCCGATTTATCGACAAATTGCAATTGCATTAATCAATGCAATCAGTCAAGGGATTTTAAAAGCAAATGCACATTTACCTAGCACGCGCGATTTGGCTAAGCTGTTAGGGGTGCATCGCAAAACAATTGTCGCTGCTTATGAAGAATTAGAAGCGCAAGATTGGATTGTTGCCCTACCGCGAAAGTATGTTGCAGTTTCAGATAAGATTCCTCATCTAAAACCCAAGCAATGGATTGCGGATGCAATCGATGAAGCACCTTATTTTAGTTTTAAATTGCCCTTTAAAGAAATCGAAACTCCAAAAGAAAAGGTGACAAATAGCTGGCCATCAATTAGTATTGATGATGGTTTTCCTGATGTTCGATTATCTCCTATTGCCGATTTACTAAAAATATATCGTTCCTATACTTCAAAAAAGCATATTATAAAATCGGTTACTTTTGGAACAGCCCAAGGTAGTCTTAAGTTAAGAGAGGTGCTAGTTACGTATTTATCAGAAACGCGAGGATTAAATATTGAGAAAGAGAATATTTTAATTACTCATGGTGCGCAAATGAGTATTTATCTAGCTGCTCAATTGTTGTTAACTCAAGGAGATATCATCGTAGTAGGCAAGCCAAATTATGCCACGGCGACGAAGGTTTTTGAGCAAACGGATGCAACAGTAATCGAAGTTGATGTAGATGAGTGTGGGCTTATAGTGGACGAGATACAAGAGATTTGTAAAGAAAGGCTTGTTAAAGCAATTTATGTGATTCCTCATCATCATTATCCTACCACAGTTACAATGAGTGTTGAGCGACGTATCGCCTTATTAAAGTTATCTCAGTACTATGGATTTGCTATTATAGAAGACGATTATGACTACGACTATCACTATGCTTCTTCTCCTTATTTACCTTTGGCAAGTAGTCCACATACGGGAAATATTATTTATATAGGCTCATTCTCTAAACTATTGGATCCCTCTATTCGCATTGGTTTTATGGTTGCCCCTTTCAATTTTATTGAGCAAGCGGTCGCTTTGAGAAAGTTGATCGATGTAGGAGTGGATGGGTATATGCAACATGCAATCGCGGAGTTAATTAAACAAGGAGAATTAAAAAGGCATATTAAAAAAGCGAAGAAGTGTTATTTTTTACGTAGAGACTATTTGGATGCGTTGTTACAGTTGCATTTAAGTGCGTATGTTGCATATGTTTTACCTTCTGGAGGAATGGCCATGTGGGTGGTATTAAAAGAGCCTACTAGGATTGAGCAGTTAATTACCCATCCACTGCTAGCTATAAAAAGAGTCGATGTTGAATTAAATGCTTTTCGCTTTGGTTTTGCTTCGATGAATGAAGAAGAATTGGAACAAGCTGTTTTAGTATTGCGCACTATATTTGAAGAAAAAGAAAAAAAAATATAAACCAAAGACTGCTTGAGAGCAGTCTTTGGTTTATTATTTATTTAGCAATTTCAATTAATATTTTTACTTCGGATGGATTTTTAATCAAAGCTTCAAAACCTTTATCTACAATTTCATCTAAACTAATCTTATTGGTGATTAATTGCTCTACAGGCATTTTTCCACTTGTAATTAGTTTCATGGTTTGAGGGAAAATATTTCGATAAGCTATCACCCCTTTTACTGTAATTTCACGTAAAACTTGTTGTAAAGCATCATGTTGAACGGGTTTACCAAATAAAGCCACAAGAACTGCTGTTCCTCCGTTTCTAATGGTGTTTAGTCCGGTGTCATAGGAAGCTTGTACGCCTGCGCAATCTAGGAATACGTGGGGACCTAATTCATCTGTAACTGCTTTTATTTTTTGATTTAACTCTTTATCAGTGGCATTAAACACATGGGTTGCGCCAATTTCTCTTGCTTTTTCTAATCGTTTTTCAGCTACGTCGGTAACAATTACAGTACTCGCACCTGCTGCTAAAGCCGCTTGGGTACACAGTAATCCAATAGGACCTGCTCCTGAAATAAATACCGTTTCCCCCAATTGCAAGCCACTTTGCATAACCGCATATACGGCAACAGCGGCTGGTTCGACCATTGCACCTTGTTCAAAAGTCATGGAATCAGGCATTTTGTGTACCATATAGTCTTCTACTACTACATAATTTGCAAATCCACCATCACCAGCTAATCCAATAAAACCAAGATGCTCTCCTAGATTATAAGCGCCAGCTGTAGTGAATGGACTCTCAAAGTTTTTGTAAATAGGCTCTACAACAACGCGATCTCCTTTTTTGAAATGAGTAGTTCCTTCGCCAATTTCTTCAATAATACCTGAAAATTCATGTCCTAACGTAGTAACTCCTTGATGACCATTAAGTGGGTAAGGCGCATCCATGGGAATTAATTGAGGACCGTGGTTGTATTCATGTAAGTCTGAACCGCAAATTCCCGCAAAATGTACGGCAATTTTTAGTTGTCCCTTTTGTGGGGTTGGGATGTTTACTTCTTCCACTCGGATGTCTTTTGCAGCGTACCAACGTGCAGCTTTCATTGTTTTCATAGGTAGTTTTTACGTGTTTACTTCAAAGTTAAAAAAAACTTGTATACAAAAAGGGTTTAGAAGTTAAGCGTATATGAAATAATGAGGTTTAAGACATTTGAGCCTAAGAAAAGTACTGTAATGAATAAAAATAAGGAGATTATCAGTTCAATTTTTAATGAAATTAATTTGTTATTTGCGCTAAGTCTTCGCAATATTTAAACAGTATTGTTAGGCAATTTTTCGTATTTTTGTGTGAATAAAACAAGTAAGGTATGGCAACAGTTACATTAAAAAATAATCCATTTCACACCCTTGGTGAGTTACCAAGTGTACAAACAGTAGCTCCTAATTTTGAATTAGTAGCTACAGATTTATCAACAAAGAAACTAAGTGATTTTGCAGGAAAAAAAGTAGTATTAAATATTTTTCCAAGTATTGATACTCCTACATGTGCTGTATCTGTGCGTACATTCAATCAAAAAGCAGCGCAGTTAGCAAACACAATCGTTTTGTGTATATCTAAAGATTTGCCTTTTGCCCAAACTCGTTTCTGTGGAGCTGAGGGAATTGAGAATGTCATCCTGTTATCTGATTTTAGAGACGGATCATTTGGCAAAGCGTATGGTTTGACTTTTGTTGATGGACCTTTAGAGGGATTATTATCGCGTTCTATTGTAGTTATTGATGAGACGGGTTCTGTTGTATATACAGAACAAGTGGCAGAAACAGCTAATGAACCAAACTATGAATTGGCTTTAGCTGCATTATAAGACTATAATTCAGGTAATGAAGTAAGATATTTTTAAAGGAAGGTGTTAATTTGTTATTTAAAGTTAACAGCATGCTTTAAAGATATCTTTTACTTTGTTACATTAGCGAGAAAGAATAAAGCCTATTTTATCAATTGCAACGTATAAATGGAAAAAGAAAGTAAATCAACGAAGAAAAAAACGGTTCCACCTGAATCTAAGAAATACGATACAACTATTTTAAAGAATTCGCGTTTCCTGTTTTCTATCTTATTGATTATTATAGGGATATCCCTAACACTGAGTTTTATCTCTTATTTTATTTCAGGAATAGAAGACCAAAGTAATTTAACGGATGTCGGAAATAGAGAACTAGAAGTCTATAACTGGTTAGGTAAATTAGGAGCTTATTTGGGGCATGTTTTTATTTATAGTGGATTTGGTATTGCCTCTTTTTTCTTTGCCAAGTTATTAATTCATACGGGGATATATTCGTTTTTTGGTATTGCTTCTCGACGTATTAAGAAAGTTGTTTTTTGGGATTTGACATCCATGGTTTTATTGGGTAGTTTTCTAGGATTCTTTTGGGAATCTAATCCACTATTAGGAGGAACGGTCGGGTATGAAATAAATTTGTACTTGACAGATTATTTAGGAACAGCGGGTTCTATCTTACTTATCAGTTTTATAACATTAAGCTTCTTTTTGTTTCGCTATAAATTATCTCCTACTAAAATTAGAGATTTTATTTCGTCTTTACCAATACATTTTTCTAAGTTTTCTGCAACTGCAAAAAACAAAGAAGATAATTTTGATAAAGAAATTGTCTCAGCAAAAGAAGTGAATAAAGAAGGAATGGGAGATTCTGATTCACAGGAGGAAGCCCCTTTTTTAAAAGAAGATTACAGTATAGTAATCCCTCCAAAACAAGAGGACACAAGAAGGGAAAAAGAAACAGCAACTTCTGCTTTTTCAATTGATCATAAGAGTATTAAACCAACGATAGGACATAGTTCAGAATTGAATTTGCACCCTAAAATTGAGCGTGCTGAAATCGAAAGAGAAGAGGAAGAGGAGCTTGTTTCATCTAGTGATTTTGTTATTGAAGCTGCTGTAGATGAAGGAACTGTAGAAGAAAATTTAGCCGCTAAATTGGTACAAGATTTTGGAGAGTTTGATCCCACGTTGGAGTTGTCAAATTATCAATTTCCTTCCATTGAATTATTGAAAGATTATGGAACCGGAAGTATAACGATCAATCAAGAGGAATTAGAAAAAAATAAAAATAAAATTGTAGAAACGCTGCGCAATTACAAGATTGATATTGCTCAAATTAAAGCAACAGTTGGGCCTACAGTTACTTTGTATGAAATTATTCCCGAGGCGGGAGTTCGCATTTCGAAAATTAAAAATTTAGAAGATGATATAGCTTTGTCTTTGGCAGCTTTGGGTATTCGTATTATTGCACCGATTCCAGGAAAGGGAACCATTGGTATTGAAGTTCCTAATGCGAATCCATCCATTGTTTCGATGCGCAGTGTCATTGCCTCGCCAAAATTTCAAAGTGCAGAAATGGAGCTACCTGTAGCCTTAGGTAAAACAATTTCAAATGAAACGTTTGTTGTAGATTTAGCAAAAATGCCTCACTTGCTTATGGCAGGTGCAACTGGACAAGGTAAATCAGTTGGATTAAATGCGTTATTGGCTTCCTTATTATATAAGAAACATCCCGCAGAAGTGAAGTTTGTTTTGGTTGACCCGAAGAAAGTTGAATTGACGTTATTTAATAAAATCGAACGCCATTATCTAGCTAAATTACCCGATTCAGGAGAAGCAATTATAACAGATAATACAAAAGTTATCAATACATTAAATTCACTTTGTATTGAAATGGACAATCGCTATAGTTTATTGAAAGATGCGATGGTCCGCAACATCAAAGAATACAATGAAAAATTCAAGCAAAGACGTTTAAATCCAGAGAATGGACATCGTTATTTACCTTATATCGTTTTAGTTATTGACGAGTTTGCAGATTTAATTATGACTGCGGGCAAAGATGTAGAAACACCGATTGCTCGTTTAGCTCAATTGGCACGTGCTATTGGAATTCACCTGATTATTGCTACACAACGTCCATCCGTGAACGTAATTACGGGTATTATTAAGGCGAATTTCCCTGCTCGAATTGCTTTTCGCGTGACTTCTAAAATTGATTCACGAACTATTTTAGATCAACAAGGTGCGGATCAATTAATTGGTAGAGGAGATTTGTTATATACACAGGGCAATGATTTAGTCCGTGTACAATGTGCTTTTGTGGATACTCCAGAAGTAGAGAAAATAACGGAATATATAGGTGGACAAAAAGCCTATCCTGATGCCTATTTATTGCCAGAGTATGTTGGAGAAGATGGAGGAGGAACAACTTCAGAAATCGATATAAGTGAACGAGATTCGCTATTTAGAGATGCCGCTGAAATTATTGTTACCGCCCAACAGGGATCTGCTTCTTTATTGCAACGCAAATTGAAATTAGGTTATAATCGCGCAGGAAGAATTATTGATCAACTGGAAGCAGCAGGTATTGTAGGTCCTTTTGAAGGAAGTAAAGCCCGTAGTGTACTTATTCCTGATTTAGTAGCCTTGGATCAATTTTTCCAAGCAGAACAAAACGATTTATTTAACTAAAACACACAAACGAAAAATTATGAAAAAAATACTGCTTCTTTTCTTTGCTTGTAGTACACTTATCACCTATGGACAGAGTAGTCAACGTGCAAGAAACTATTTGGATGAAGTAAATAAAAAAATTGCGAGTTATTCGAATATTTCTATTGATTTTCACTATGCTCAAGTTGAGGCTAAATCGGGAGAAACCATTCAAGAAACGGATGGACATATCGATTTAAAAGACAATTTATATCGAATGACCTTTATGGATATGACGCGTATTTTTGATGGAAAGAAAATTTATACCATTAGCGAAGAGGATAAAGAGGTGACGATTTCAAAATATGATCCTACTAAAATTGACAATGCGTTACCCTTGCAGATTTTGACCTTTTACAAAGAAGGCTATGATTTACAGTGGGACATTTTACAGAAGGTAAAAGGCAAGGAAATCCAATATATCAAATTGGTGCCCTTGGATAAAAAATCGGGCATTAAAGAGGTGTTGGTGGGGATTGATCATGTTACTAAACAGATCTATACGAAAATTCAAGTCAATAAAAATAATTCGAAGTCTATCTTAACGGTTAAATCTTTTAAAACTAACCAAAGTATGTCGAAAAATCATTTTACCTTTACTGACACAGATTATTCAAATTATTACATCAATAAAATAGATTAATTACACTAAGTGAAAATACTAGACCGCTATATACTAACCTCTTTTGTATCTACACTGTTTACGGTGTTTATCATTCTCTACTTTATCTTTATTTTACAGGGAATCTGGCTATTTATTACAGAATTAGCTGGAAAGGATTTGGACTTTTTTATTATTGTACAGTTTTTACTGTTTTATTCTCCTAAGATGATTCCTTTGGTTTTGCCTTTATCTGTCTTATTGGCTTCTATTATGACCTTTGGGAATTTTGCAGAGCATTATGAATTTGCAGCTATGAAGGCCTCAGGTATTTCATTAAAGCGGGCGATGCAACCGTTGTCTATTTTTATTGCTGTATTGGCTCTTATTTCTTTTTGGTTCGCGAATGATGTTATTCCCAAAGCGGAATATCGCTTTATTAATATGCGGAAAGAGATTTTGCAAACAAAGCCGGCTATGGCTATTGCAGCTGGGCAATTTAACGATGTTGGGTCAATCAATATCAAAGTGGATAAAAAAACAGGGGATAAAGGCCAGTATCTGGAGAATGTAACCATGCATATAAAATCTTCATCAGGCTATGATAATAAAGCTGTTATTCGCTCTGTTGATGGAGAATTAGAAGCGGATAATGCTTCTAATATCTTGCAGTTGCATTTGTATGATGGCAATTACTATGAAGATATGGTACCGAAGTCAACGAATGATATGAAAAAGAAGCCCTTTACAAAAGTGGCTTTTGAAAAATATACAATGAATATTGATTTAGGTGCTTTACAGGATGATGGCGCTCAAAAAGAGGAAATTAAAAATACCTATCACATGTTAAATATTAAAGAGTTGACGTATACAATTGACTCTTTAGAATCGGCCTTGAATCGAGATAAAAAATCCAACACTGAGAATCTATTAGTTCGTTATAACAATATTTATAACCCCTACGATTACAATAGAAAAAGCAAGGCAAATCAAGCGGAAGTAAAACAAGAGATTGGAATTGATAGCACAGCAACGGAGAGTAAGATAAAGGTTATTGATATGAAAGAAGATATTTTAAAGTCTTTTTCAACCAATAATCAAGAGCGCGTTTTGCAATCGGCTATTGATTATACTAATAATATTTTGTTTAGTACGGAAAGTAATGATGTATCTATGTTGGGACAAACAAAGAAAATAAATGATCATTATTTGGCCTTATACGAGAAATTTGTAATTGCATATTCTTGCTTTTTAATGTATTTTATTGGTGCTCCATTGGGTGCAATTATCCGAAAAGGAGGCTTGGGATTGCCTATCGTATTTGCCGTAATAATTTTTATTTTGTACCACTTTGTGAATACGTTTGGGAAAAAGTTGGCCCAAGAGGATGGAATTCAACCGATACTAGGGGCATGGGCGGGCGCTTTAATTTTAACGCCACTAGCCATTTTCTTGACTTTAAAAGCAACGCGAGATAATGGAGAGGTAAACTTCTTAGGATTTTTCTCTACGATAGGAGATTTCTTAAAAGGATTATTTTCAAAGAAAACGCAAACAACAGAATAACATACAGCAGAATAACACACAGAAAAATATACTTATATTATGTCAATCAATCATATTCAATTAAATACAATAGAAGAAGCTATAGAGGACATCAAAGCGGGGAAAGTAATTATTGTCGTAGATGATGAAGATCGTGAGAATGAAGGAGATTTTATAGCTGCGGCGGAGATGGTAACTCCAGAAATGATCAACTTTATGGCTACACATGGACGTGGATTAATTTGTGCGCCATTGAACGAGAAACGCTGTAATGAATTAGATTTAAAACCGATGGTTCAGAATAATACAGTGCTTCATCAAACTGCATTTACAGTTTCTATTGATTTGATAGGACATGGATGTACAACCGGTATTTCAGTACAAGATCGAGCTAAGACCATTTTATCTTTGGTAGATGACCGTACGAAGCCAGAAGATTTAGGTCGACCAGGGCATATTTTCCCTTTAATTGCCAAACAAGGGGGTGTACTGCGCAGAACGGGACATACAGAAGCAGCGGTAGATTTAGCTCGTTTGGCTGGATTTAAAGCGGCAGGTATTTTAGTAGAGATTTTGAATGAAGATGGAACGATGGCTCGTTTACCTCAGTTGATGGAAGTAGCTAAGAAATGGGATCTAAAGATTATTTCGATTGAAGCTTTGGTTGCTTACCGTATGAAACACGATAGTTTGATTGACAAGAAGGAAGATTTTGAAATCGAAACGCGTTTTGGCAAGTTTAGATTGCGTGCGTATCAACAAATTACAAATAAACAAATTCACATTGCTCTAACGAGAGGAGAGTGGAAAGAGGATAACGCTGTATTGACTCGTATCAATTCTATGATTGGAAGCAATGATATTTTAGATGCTTTAAGCGGAAAGTTAGATTTGCGTATTGAAGCTGCTTTTAATACAATTAATGCAGAAGGTCAAGGAGCTATTTTATTCATCAATCAAGATGCTCAAAATATTAGTTTATTAAGACGTTTAAACTTTATTAAGGAACAATTGGGGGGTAAATTGGATATGAATACGCCTAAATTACCAGGTGACGAAAAAGATTTTGGTATTGGTGCTCAAATTTTACACGACTTAGGAATTACCAATATTCGTTTAATGACGAATTCTGAACCAGAAAAACGCGTGGGAATGATAGGGTATGGTTTAGAAATTACAGATTATGTTACGTATTAACTAGTGATATATTAACGTGTTAGGGTATTTTTGGAAAATATTGGTTAAAAAATTATTTTTCTTTTTTGCATAATTAAAAAAACGCACTATATTTGCACTCGCAATACAGTAGTAAAGCAGACCACTGGAGAAATGGCAGAGTGGTCGATTGCGGCAGTCTTGAAAACTGTTGACTGTAACAGGTCCGGGGGTTCGAATCCCTCTTTCTCCGCTGATTTATAAAAGATAACTTTTTAAAAGTCATCAAAAAAGCACAAAACCTATGATTCATAATGAGTTATAGGTTTTTTCTTTTTTAGGGGTATCGCATTTTATTCAAAAATGCACAAAAAAAAGTTACAGATTCGGTGCACAAAAAAACAGGTAAGCGATGTGCATCTTTTAACTGAGCAAACCCAGACGCCAAAGGGTGCCAGAGAGTTTTAGACTGTGTTTTTGGAACGTTTTAATTCGACATTTATTAATATTTAAAACAGTTGAATTATGTTAGAAAAACAGTTGTCAATTAATTTCTTTCTCAAACCAAGTAGAGAGAAAAGTGATTTAAGAGGTGTTTACCTAAGAATCACAGTAGATGGTATTCGCAAAGAGACTTCTCTAAGTCATAAATGGGATATCAACAGATGGAACCAAAAAGCAGGTCGTGCCAATGGAGCTAAAGAAGATGCTAAAACGCTAAATTACATTTTAGATACAATCGTATCTAAGATTACCAAGTACAAATTAGAACTTTTAAGTAATGAAGAGCCTATTACTGCTTCTGTACTTATGGATTATATCCAAGGTAAAGGAACTAGTAAGGCTAAAGTTTTAGAAGAATTCCAAAAGCACAACGATGAAATCTTTAAACTTGTGCCTAAAGAGTATGCTATTGGAACACATGAAAGATATGTAACAGCAAGATCACATGTAGCAGAGTATATTCGTTATGTCTATGGTAAAGAAGATATAGAGTTTAGAGAACTCAATTATGAGTTTGTAATTGGCTATGAACACTATTTAAAGACCGTTAGAACGTGTTCTAACAACACAGCTATAAAGTATATCTCAAACTTCAAGAAGATTGTTTTACGAGCTGTAGCAAAGGGAATTATTTCTTCAAATCCTTTTGTACAATACAAACCTAAAAAAACTAAGCTCAATAAGAAACCATTAAGCAAAGAAGAGTTATCAATTTTGGAAAACAAAGAGTTTACTAATGAGAGACTGACTACAGTTAGAGATGTCTTTGTTTTTCAGTGTTATACTGGTCTTGCTTATATCGATGTATTTCAGCTAAAGAAAAGCGATATTACAAAGGATGAAGAAGGTAATTTGTGGATTAGAATTAACAGACAAAAGACAGATGCTAATATCACTATACCATTACTTCCAAAAGCTATTGAGATAATGGAAAAACATAAAGATCATCCTGATTGCATTGGAAAAGACGTAGTGCTTCCTGTTCGCTCTAATCAAAAGATGAATGAGTATTTAAAAGAGATTGCTTCACTGTGTGAAATAAGTGAACTAAACACACACAAAGCAAGAAGAACTTTTGGAAGTACAGTAACTCTTGGTAACGGTGTTCCTATTCACGTAGTAAAAGAAATGTTGGGGCATCACTCTGTTAAACAAACTGAGGAATACGCTCTAACAGAAGAAGAGTCTATCAAAACCGAAATGCAGAAATTAAAAGGTAAGCTTGAAACAAAAGCAAATAAACATGCTGATAGTTACACAGACTTAATTGAGAGTTTAAAAAATCTAAATCCTGATAAATTAGCTCAGCTAACTACCTTTATTAATCAGTTAAATGGATAATAAAAACTCCCTTGGATTCTCTACAATTTCTAATAATTCAACTGTCATATTTGTAGCACAGAATTCGAGGGAGTCAATTTTCAACCTTTTTAATGAGTAGAAGTTAACTTCTACTCATTAAAAAGGTTCATAATATCTTTTCTGTTGTAGTAATACGAACCAAGTATTTTGCGATACTGTAATTTACCACTGATACGTAATGTTTGGAGTGAAGCTGGTGAAATACTGAGTAATTGTCTTGCTACTTTAGCCTTTACCCATTCAAGAGAACTTTCCTTGTTTTGTTTAACTAATAACTCTTTTAACTCTCCAATGATTGTTTGAGCAAATAGCTTTAAATCTTCTTTTGTGATTTGATTTTCCATGATAGTTGTTTTTTAGGTTAAACAACTAAACTAAGACCGAAACAAGCGAAGCTTGTTTTTTTAGGATTTTTTAGGTCTATTTGGCTTTATCTAGTCCATTGAACAACTATAATATTCTCATATTGGGATATCTTACCGATTATTTTATAACTTTACAATTCAATCTTTTTTAAATCATTGGCTTTATCTTTGAGCCTTGTTAACTCGACTATTAATTATGGAACATAAAATACATCAAGGAAGAAATGTAAAGCGTTTTAGAGAAATGCTTGGAATCAAACAAGAAGTTCTTGCTTTTGATTTAGGAGATGATTGGAATCAAAAGAAGATATCTCTACTGGAACAGAAAGAAATCATTGATAACTCATTGTTACAACAGATTTCTAAGGTACTTAAGATACCTGTTGAAGCAATTGAAAATTTTGATGAAGAACAAGCAGTAAATATTATCTCGAATACTTTTACGGAAAATTCAGCAATTAACTTATACTGCAATATAAATCCAGTTGAAGCAATTGTGCAATTACACAATGAAAAGATTGCTCTGTATGAGCGTATGCTTAAAGAAAAAGATGAGATGATGAATCGCTTAGAAAAGTTGATTCAAAGTAAATAGATAAAAAACTAGATATATTATAAAAGCTTAATCTACTGGTTAGGCTTTTTTGTTGGACTTTCTTTAAGTTGACAAGAGATTATGGAAAACCATATCAATAAAGTATTTATTATTTATATGTTTGAATAATATTTAACGAAAACGATTATTATGATTAAAAGATTTATTTTAATTGGAATTGTTTTATTACTCATAGGATGTGGTAATAAAAGACAAGAAGAAAGTAAACAATTTACTTCTGAACAAGAACATGTTCAGAAAGAATCAACCCCACAAAATAACAATTGGAAAGTAATAAATGTTGAAAATCATCCTAATTTAAATAAAAGTATAGTCTATGTTGCATTAAAAACAAAAATTTCTGAAGACGTATTAAAAGATATTGGAGAAACAATTAGAAATATGTATTCTGTATCAAATTTGTATGTTTTTTACAGTATTGAGGATGGTGACGAAAACTGGGCATATACACACTTTAGACCTTCTTTGGAACTAAGAATAATAGGTTCTACCATTGAACAAGATAATAAGATAGAAGAATCAGAAGAAGTCAAAGGTGACATTTTAGGTAAATGGAAAAGTCATAATAGTCTAATGGGATCAGTTTTAATATATCATCAGATAGGTAAAATAAAGTACATGACAATAAAGTTTTCTGATGGAGGAGAGTCTGTAAAAAAAGTAAAGGTATCGTCCAAAAAAGGGAAAATGCAATTAACGGATGATAATGGATTTGGGGAGTATTATATACTAGAAGAAAATGGTAATTTGGGAATGTATGGAGAGAATGGCAAATTTGATGAGGCTGTAAAAATAGAGTAGAAATACTAAATGTCTTTTGTAATCATCAAATAAGATACATTGTTGCCTATATTGTATAGTTGATGATAAAGCAATTTTCTTTTCCTAAAAAGAAAAGACAAACCCCATTATTTGGATATAATAATAGAAAAAGGTAGAATTACTATGGATGGTATTCTACCTTTTTTGTTTTTAGATAAATATTTATCGATAAGAGGTTGTATTTCTTTGCTGAATAAGTTTAAAAGCATCTAACATTTTATGAAAGTTGAGCATTGAGACGTTACAACAATAATCTTTTTGATATTTACTATTAGCCATTGTAGCTAAGATTAAATCAAAGAATGATTTGTTTACTTGTTCAATAGTAAATCGATTAAAAACATTCTCAAATACTATATAAGGATTCTTACATTCATCTTTATTCAAATATTTAATCCTCTTTAGTTCTTCATCAGATATTTCAGAAATTGTGAGACCTTTTTTATAAAACTTCTTTGGTTTTAGATATATCCTATATCCTGCTTTAAATATGGATTGTAAAACAGTTGCATCATAGATAACCTCAGAAGCACTTATTTTATCATACATCTTATGACTTAAAGTATAGCAACAGTAATTGCGTAATTGCTCTTGGAAATATTCTATATCGGCAAGTTCTATTAGCCATTTGAGTAGTTCATACGGACATTCAATATTATCTTTTGTCCATAAATGAGATTCTAAAGTAAAATCATATGTTTTCATAATTTAAGGTTTTAGGTTACTTATAAAGTTACCTTACTATAAATCAGTAAACTATTCGCGTTCATTGGTAAATTATACGCTTAAAATTAAAGACGATTTAATTTAATAATGATGAGTATTGGGGTTTGAATGAAAAACGATAGGTGAATATAATATGCTCTTTCAGAATAGATTACCGTAATCCAAGATAAGAACTTGCAGTTGTTAACCTTAAACACTGTAAGCTTATGAAGACTAAATTAGAAATCAACGAATTACAAGGTATCCCTCTTGTAGTTCAAGAGAAACTACTCTATGAGATCAATAAGGGGAATGTTGAATTAATCTTTGCAACAAGTCCGCATTTTTCAGCTATCAAGCAAATAACGGTTATTCTAAATAAGAATATACTTGAGACCAAAAGACAAGAACTACAAGAATCTTCTTGGACTAAAGAAGTGTTTGAACAGTTTGGTGTTGTTGTAACGTTTTGTAAACACATCGTTTTCCCTTTTGAAAGCGATTTTCACTTTACTTATTTATCTCTTTATCTTAATCCACAGTTTATTATCTATTCTCGTAAAGAAAGTAGTTGGGGAAGTCTATTACAAAACTTTTACACTTTCTCCATTAAAAGACAACTCCTACAACTTGACAATTGGGTATTGGAGGTAAAGCAGAAGCACGAGGATTATAAAGTTCGTTTTATTAATTCACTTGTTAAACAGAAGCAATTTCAAGCTGTATTAATTCTGTATGTACATATCATACGTCTTTACCTTCATAGCGTACAAAGCATATTATTTCCCAAAAGTGCTTTAATCTTTAATTCAGATGTAGAGTTATTGGAATCAATAGAAAATAACTACCCAGAACTAAGTCAAGTCTTTATCAATAATGAAATTGATAAAGCATATCTGTGTAATCTATTAAATGTTGATAGTAATAGCGAGATGACAATCGAAGAAAATGATCTTACTAAAGTTGAAAGTCTATGTACTGCTATAAGCGAACAATTTGAAAAAGGAGTCAATAGCTTTTTTACTCCAAGAATTGAGTATCTACTTAGTGATTTGAAAGGAAAGCAAATTTTCTCTAAAGTAGAATATGAACAGTTTATGCTTAATGCTGTGATTAAAAGACTTCTTCAAAGCTACCGTATTGACTTGATCTATTTGATTGAAAGTAAAGTTTCTAATGACTCTATAGAATTCCTCTTGTTTATAGTCGGTACTGATATCAAGATACAAATGGAACAGCATATGTCAACCTTAATTAGAAATCACTTTAATCAACGAGTTGAAATTACTTGTCTACTACATAAAACTACTTGGACAGAACGTCATGGTACAAAGTTCTTGCCTTTTATCTACAAACGTATCACAGATGATAATGTAGTATACAGTAGAACCTCAAAAAAGCATGCTAAGTTTATTCTTCCCGTTTTTGAACTGCCCGAAGATACTGATAGTTCTAATTGGCAAAAGGATTTTTGGAAACTATGCCAAGATAACTTAGATAGCCAATGGTTACAGATGGAGTTGTTTAGTTGTTCTACTTATCAGATTGGACATGTTGTACAGTTAGGAAGTATTTTCAAGCAATTGTGTCTTTCATTCTTATATAAGAAGTTGAACTATGTACCCCATTTTGCTAGTCCTCGTTACTTGTGGAAACTCGTGCAATGGGCTGATAGAGAGTATAGCAATCAGTTAATGAGTGTAGAACAGTCCGATGCTCTTTTTTATTTTTTAAATACAAAACTGCCTTACTTTCCAAGACAATCAACCCCCGTTAGTACTCCTACGCAAGAGCAGTATGTAAACACACTGCACATTTGTAATCACTTCTACAATCACCTTAAAAAATTATATACCAATTAATAACCCTTAAATATTTTAAATTATGGAAACTAAATTTCAATTATTAAAAGAGCAGAAGTTCCCTGAGAACCTAGAGAAGAAGCTCATAACAAGTATAACGGATAAACAAGTTAATACTATTTGGTATGGCGGAGTTTATGATTCATCCTATGATCTTGAAGTGTTCTGGCTTCGCGTAAAAGACAAAGAGGAAGCTACTAAAGTATTTAGTAAAAAGTATACTAAAGCACTCTTAGAAGACAGTAATTATCATATTGTATTATTGGATGATAACGATTTTGACTTACAAGATAAAGCAGGTAGAGCATTCACTAAATTATGTTTAGGTGATACGCTTTTACTCTACAAAGATGATAGTATAGAACTGCCAAGAAGTGATGGTTACTCGTATGATGTAGAGAGATACAAACTCAAATATATAGAAACCTATAAGCGTTTATCATCTTATTCAGATGATTTTATCAAAGAGGAAACCTCAGGAGTGTCTTATCTCTATTTAAAATTCTTTGAGCATGATTTAGATGTTATTGAAACAATGCTCTTTGGAACTACTAATACAAAATGTAACATTACAGAGAGACTGTTATTGCTTGAGCGAGTATTTGCTCCCATCAAGAGCCTTTTTATAAAGAAAGAGGAAAATTTATACTACATAATAGATTCGATTGATAGGGACTCTGAAACTGCATTATATGATGATTGGGCGTTAGCACTTCAGAAAGTTCAAGCGAAGTTGCATAGTGTAGTTATACAGTTGCTTGACAAACTCGAAGTAGATTCAAGATCATATAAGATAAAATCAAAAGGTAAGGCAAAGAAGAAAAAAGTATTCAAGCATTTGTATCAATTATTTCCTCTAACTAAGACTAAGGGAGTAGAGGAAATCTATAAATTTCATGAAACTGTAATCTTCGAAGCTGAAAGAACAATTAAACATTTTTATCTTTTAGTGCTTACTATTAAAGAGGAAATTGACGAAGTACAAAAGGTAATTGATAGTTTTAGTTGTAAAGATGATAATGTTAGATTTACGATTATCGCTCATACAAGACTTTTTGTTCAAGAATATAGCTTTGAACACATCCATTTCTTTGAAAAGGTAATTAAAGAAGAAAATATAATCTACTCAAATGGGTATTATCCTTCCATTCATTGGATGAGTAATTATGACTGTGATTATAGTGAAAGTGCCTTTAGACTAGATTATTCAATCTCCAAAATTAATAAGTTAATTAAGAAGAACGTTATTAACTCTAAAAAGGAAGGTTTTATCTCTACAAATAAATTACATAGGTGCTTATATATAAAGCTACAGATGTATGTACTTTTTCACACGTACTATTTACCCCACACAACAAATTTAAAAACACTCATAGATTTAGCCATTTATGCAGATAATGAAAATGCATCTAAGCTGAGTAAACTGTTTAGTCAATTAGATTCCTTTTTGCTAATCTATACGCAGAAGAATACTGGGCAGAAAGACAATAATCTGATTTTAGATAGTTCTATTATTGAATCATTAAAGCAGTTCTTTGATTTTATAAATGCATAAAGTAAATGGGGGATATTTTTATTAAAAAATGCACAAAGTTAGGCAATGTCTAGCGGTTCGCTAACAAGAAATTCCCCCATAAATGCTTGACTAAAGTCTTCGCTTTATTGCGTTGCTTCTTGCGCTCGCTAAGCCATTACCAATTGTGGCTCCATAATTAATTTAAAAATTTAATAGTATGGAAACTACAGTTTTAAACACGGAATGGCTTATTGCCTCAGAAGTAGAATTAATTTACAAATCAAAAGTAAAAGCTTCACAGAGACCTCAGATTACATCTTCTTACAGTGCATATCAAATAGCATTAAAGGCTTGGGATAGTAATAAGATTGAATTATTAGAACAGTTTAAAGTTCTTATGCTTTCAAACAACAATAAAGTACTTGGAGTATTAGAAGCTTCAACGGGAGGAATAACCGCAACAATAGTAGATTTAAGAATTATTTTCTCAGCTTTACTAAAGGCTAATGCTACAGCTTTTATAATTATTCACAATCATCCATCTGGAAAGTTAGATCCAAGTGATGCTGATAGACAAATTACAAGAAAGATAAAAGAAGCAAGTAAGATACTTGATATTACTCTTTTAGATCACTTAATTATAACCGAAGAGAGTTACTACTCCTTTGCAGACGAAGGCACCTTATAAGGTAGGTGCCTTTGTTTTTTAAGATGTAAAACTGTGTTTACAAGATTTAATTTATAATTAAAAATCAAGAACGTTCAAATATTGCGTCAATATCATCCTCATTCGATGAGCTTGAATAATAACTACTGTAACTATCACGATTATAATCTGGCTCATAGCTTTCTAAATATCTTGTAACCTTGTAATCTATATCTACTCTTGAAACTATGTTAGATGTATCAAAGGCTATTCTATCTATTACTTTTATATTGAAATCATCTAAATAAGAATCTATATAACCCCTAATCTCGTCTTCAATTCCATGCCTGTCAATATCACAATCTGAATAGTAATAATCGTAATCATAATGATAATTTTGCTTAACATATTTAGAATAATCAATATCAAAATCATTATTGTCAACAATGTTTATCAAGTACCTTTCTAGTAAAGAGTCGATTTGAACAAAGATTTTTTCATCATCAACATCGTGTTTATCCACAAAATCCAAAAGACTTTTTAAGGTATCTTCATCATCAATATCTTCAATAAAACGGTACAAGAATTTGAAGTTTTTAAATTTAATTTCAGGTTCAAATTCTGATAATATCATTAATAATTCCCATACTTTATCACCGCTCGCATTTTCAGTATCTATAAGAGTATTTAAAAACAATTCTATTCTTTGAGTAATTTTTTCATTGAAAAAATCTAAATAAGAAAGAGCTATTAAAAAATCCCAATCTTCTTCATGCATTTTTCGGTCAAAAAAGTAATCAAATAAATTTTCTAGAATCCTGTTTGAATTAGAACGGGTGATTTTTTTCGAAAAAACTAAAGCTTGTAAATAAGCTATTGAAACAACAGTTTCTAACGATTTTAGTATATTGGAAATTAATTCAGTTTCTTCAGAATATGAACTTAAAATGAAATCAGCTATTGATGGGTTAAATAAAATATATTCAAATTCATTTTTATCAATTTGATTCCTATTTAATAATGATTTTGTTACTAATTTTCTTACTGCTTCAAAGCTTTTATCCGAATGATCTCCAAGGTTTACAGGATGAACTTTTAAAAAGGTAGTATAAGCATCTCTTAAGGTACTCTCAGAAATTTTACCTTTATTGAAAACAGTTAAAAATGTAAGAGCTCTCACACAATCATCCATTTGGTTTTGAAAATAATCAGCCCAAATAATTTCAGGCTTATCCAAACTATTTATTATATATTTCCAATAATCTTTCGGATGTAAATGTTCAGCGAGAGTAGAGTCAGTAATAAACTCTATTATTCGTGGGTTAAAGTTTCGATGTTTAATTATCTCCTTATATCTTTTGTTTTTATATATTTCTTCAATAAAATCTTCAGTTAAGTTAGAGTAGTATATATGATTATAAAGTATATGTGCTTTATCTATATTAGTTAAATTTTCAACTTTAAGTAAAAATTCATTTTCTCGAATTTTACCACTTTGAAAAATATGGCTTAAACTTGATGCCTTATTTAAAATATTGGTACGTGATGTAAGAATTAGTTTTTTAGAATTATCTCTGCGAATTCTATTTATAAATTTTACTATATGTGAATCTTTTTTATTATTGATGGCATCATATAAATTACTTCCTAAAAAATCATCACAATAGAATAGAATTTTCTTTTTTTCTTTTTCTCGAAATAAATTTTCAGCTTCACTTATATTCTCTTCTATGTCGCAAAATTCAAATCCCTTAGCTATATAGAACAACGCTAGATTATCTCCAAGAGTCGTTTTGCCAATTCCTGGTTCACCAGTCAATATAACCACATTATTTTCTTCAAGAATTCTTAATCCCTTATTATGATTTTCTGTTATTGCATATTTATAAGACTTTTCTTCAATATCGCGAATTGTACTTTCGCTTCGTCCCTTTATTGCGCTATTATAAAGTAAATCTAACACAATAGTGCTTGTTATCCATAATTTAAAGTTTCTTTCAACAATATCTTGGTTTTCTTTTTTTGATAAAAAAACATTTAAGTCTTCATTGCCATAAATATCTTTCTCTGATTTAATATATGGAGTAAAAATTTCTCTTATTTGCTGTTTGTTTTCTCGAGAGAGTTCTTGTGAAGTAACAAAAACATATTTATGAGGATTAAGTTTTTTAACTTTAGCTACCTCTTCAGACTTTAATTTTGAAATTAAAGAACTATAGGGGGTTTTTAAGTAATGTTTGCATTGTATAATACCTTCCTTTGACTCTCCTATCCAAAATCTACCATCAACACCTCCATCTTTACCAGATTTAAATATTTCTATCCTTTTATCTAACTCTCTCTCTATTATTGAAGCAACTAAAATTTCAAATTCCCTAGCATTTAGTTTTGAAAAATCATATTCCATATTTCAAATTAATTTTACATCCAAATTTAGCAAAAATAACTTCTCTTTTCGTTAGCGACATGTCATATCAAATATATTTGAAGATACAATCAGTGGTAATATACAGTTTTACTAAATAAAAATATTATAGAAAATAATATCAGAAACAGAAACTTGTGATAGTAAATAGAATTATAACTATTTAAAGTAATTGTATTTAAAATATAGGCTTATTCTTATCATTAAAACTTGTAGTTATCTGCTGTTCAAACTCATTGAAATGATGCTCTAATAAATTATATAAATAAGCATAGATAGTTAGTTTATTATCTGCGATGACCTGAACAATTCGAGAAAATATCTTGTGATGCTCAGGATCAATATAAACCGATTTTCCATGACGTGCTGTGCTTTTGACATCTTTAAAAAAGAGTTCTTCATAATCTATAGATTTACACTTTTTAGTAGAGTTTTGTTCTTTTTTTACACGTATTTGTTTCTTTGGTTCATCCACAGTTTCTTCCTCTTCGGCTCTTATACCTAGAGCATTGAGTTCAGCCTCTGTAAATCCCTTAGGCCTTAGCCCATCAACCATTAGTGCCATCATTGCTTCTTCGTCAATTCTATGTTTATTTTTAAATTCTTCATTCATAATTTCTTGCTTTTATATCTGTTTATAATTCTGTCTTTTTATGTTTTTAGTTAAATGTTATGTTGTCCTTTTAGTTGCAATCCCAATGTTTCAGACATTAAACAGTATAAAGGTTCTGTCAACAGTCTTTTTGTGGGTTTAATTGTTGGGAGTTATGTAAAGTCATAGCTACGATATTGCGTTTGCCCAACCATAACATTGATTAGACAAATAACTAGAGATATAGACAAAGTATGAAAAAAAGGTATTTAGGTGGCATACTTGGCGTTAACTAATAGGGGGTTAAACAGTATTCTCATTATAAAAAACATATTGTAAATATGTTGAAAAAGTTACCGCAAAGGTAACAGCAAGTTATGTTGTGAGGCACTCGAAATTAGAATCGTGCCATCAAAACGACTTGCTCTTGCAGAGGGCTAGAAAACTACTCCGAAGTCGCTAGTTTTTGTTGAAATCGTAGATAGACTCAAAATATTGAGTGGTTTACGGATTTCCGTAATAGAATTAACAAAAAAATTAATATGTTTGAAGGCAAGTAATAAGATACGAATTGAATATTTTGAAACACAATAAGTTGTTCATGTAACAAGTAAAGATATGCTGATTTTATATCGTTATCCTTTATTTACACAAGTTAGATGTGAATTAAATTATTTCGTTATATATCAGACTATTCTCTTTAAGCATCTTATTTACTTAAAAACAATTAGCTTAACATGCTGATTTTACGAAATGCTACTATAAATGTTTTTCACGAAACGGATGGTTGTATTATTCGTGAAGAAAGATGTTATCTGCAATATAAATACTACTATTAATTATGAAAGATAACCAAAGATTTTTGGAATTTGCTGAATCATTAAAACTTGTTAGAAAAACCAGAATCGAAGATTTTATTGAGGATAAAAATATTGATGATATTTATACGGATTTACTTCCAAACAATGGAATAATTAATAAACTTAATCTTCCACGAACAACACTGTTAGTTGGACGGAAAGGTACAGGAAAATCAACTATTTTTCAAAAATCTCAAAAAGATCTTATCTCGAATAAAAAGTGTATTTCAATTTATATCGATGTAAAATCTTTGTACGATAACTCAACGCCTGATATTCCAGAAGATGCAAAAAAATTAAGTATAGACTTCCATAAATACCTTTTATATAGTAATCTCGTTAAAGAAATAATACTTGAAACAAGAAGTCGATTAGATGAATTTGTTAAGGGCTCAATTTTTAAAAAAATATTAGGATTTGACCATAACCAAATTTTATCAATTAATCATGAATTAGATACCATTGAAACATCTATTAAGGACGTAATTAAAAATGTTGATTTATCCTTAATTCAATCTTTTAAAATGATTAATGAAAATAGTAATAACCAAAATGGAAATTCAAGTATTAAAATTTCAGAATCTCCAGGTATTGAATTTTCAACTAATTCTACTTCAACTCAATCTGCTAAGTCTGAATTTGAACAAACTTTAATAAAATATTTGGATATTAAAAAATGTCTAATCAATAATCTTATTAAAATAAAAAGCATTCTTGATATTGAACATTTGTATATATTTTTAGATGATTATTCTGAAATTGATGAGCAAGCACAAAAAGTTTTTATGGATTGGTTTATAGCTCCACTTGATAATTTATCAGATGATTTTGTTAAATTTAAAATTGCTACATATCCTAATAGGTTTTACTATGGAAGGTTAGATAATTCTAAAATTGATGAAATTTCTTTAGACTTCTTTGATGCTTTTTATTCATTTGAAAAAGAGGTTAATATTTCTAAAATGGAAACTTTAGCACTTGACTATACTAAAAGATTGATGAAAAAAAGGTTAAATTTATTCTTCCCTAATAATCATTGGGAACGCTTTTTTGATATTGAAGAAAATGAGCTATTTGATTTGCTTTTTAGTGTTTCTTTCAATATACCTAGGAAAATCGGTTACATTCTTTCATATTGCCACGAATCTTGCTTAATACACGATCATAAAATAACTAAAACGGCTATTGAAAACGCTTCTCAAAGATATTATACAGATATAATATTGAAATATTTTTTAGCTAATCAATTTGTATCAAAACCATTTGCTGATAAGATTTCAAATGAACATCAATTTGAACTTCTGAACAAATTAATTGATAGACAAAAAGTTAATTCTAGTCCTTTAAATAGATCAACAGTAAAGGGTAAGCCAACAAATCATTTTACAGTAAATAAAAGAATATCATCACTTCTTAATAATCTAGAACTAAATGGTTTCATTACAACATATAATCATGTGATGGATAAAACAAGTGAATTATCTGTAATTTACTCATTAGACTATGGTCTTTGTAAGAGACAAGGGTTAAATTTTTCAAGAGCCGATAATCCTAAATTATCTGATTATTTTTCACATTCGCGTTTTAATATGAATGTTTTAATAACTGAATATTTTAGTCATACACAGATTATTAAATGTAACATTGGGCATGAGTTTCCTTATGAAATGTTAGAGAATCTTAAATTATTCAAAATGAAATGTCCTACCTGTCTCGATGAAGGGAAAATATCAATATGTGATGTTACAATTTCAAATCTTGATGTAAAAAAACAACTAGAAGCCATTGAAACTTCTCAAAACAACAAAATAACTTTTTATGAATTTCAAGTTTTAGATTATTTAAAAACCATCAACAAAACAGTTAGTACAGATACTATTTCCAATGCATTAGATAAGAGTTCAACAACTATTATTTCTATAATACATAAATTAAATGAAAAGGGATTAATTACGCAAGACCTTGCAGTTAGTAAAAAATTAAAGAAAGATTTTTATTATATAAGTGAAAAAGGCGAAAAACATGTTGCTAAAATTTTAGAAATGATTCAAAAAATTGTTGAAAAAAATGAGCGTGATAATAAAAAAAATAATCAGCATTAAAATATACTGTTGCTAACATGGGTTTCGACAAAATAGCTAGTTTCTCTTAAGATTGAAGATTAATTTTACAACCCACAAAAGCCAATTATATGAACTATTTTCTTAAATTTAGTCAATTAATTGGCTTTTGGTCTAAGTGCGCTGAATTGAAACTTTTACTTTCAATTCCCGCCACTTCGCAAAGCCCAGGCACGTTATATACGATCATAAACAAAATAACACCTACTAATGGGACACATCATAAGCAAAATTAATATTCAAAATTTCAAATCAATAATCAATCAAGAATTTGAATTATCAAATTTCACTCCCTTAGTTGGTTATAATAATGCTGGAAAATCAAATATTCTTGAAGCAATAAAATGGGTATTAAGAAAAACATCTTTGTCTTCTTCTTCTTTTAATAACTTAACCCAACCAATAGTTATTTCTGCTTCAATCGATGGAATTTCGGAAGAAATTTTAAATAATATAGATCCAGCACATAGAGCTAGAATTGAACCTTTTTTAGATAATGGCACTTTAACAATTAAACGAATTCAATCAACTCCAGCACAAACTGTTGCTCAAATTCAATTACAGGTTTTAGATCCTAATGACAATGTAACTTGGCAAAATAATCCTGCTGGTATTGACAATGCTATTAAAGACTTGTTTCCTGAACCAATTCAAATTGGTGCAATGGAAAATTCCGAAGATGATATATCAAAATCAAGTAGCACTTCTACAATTGGTAAATTATTAGCTGAAATAATTGGCCCAATTGAGCAACAATATGGTCAACAAGTTAACGCAGCCTTAAGTGGATTAAAAGAAATTTTAGATGTTGAAGGCATTAATCGTGCACCTGAATTAGATACTTTTGACCAACAAGTAAATACAAAATTAGATGCATTCTTCCCTGATATTAGAGTAAAAGTGCACATACCTACACCAGAAATAAAAGAAATATTTAAGAAGGGTACAATAAAAGTATATGAGAATTTTTTTCCTAACGCAAAAGATGTTAGTTCATTAGGTCACGGAGCACAAAGATCAATACAGATGACTTTAATTAGGCATTTGGCAGATTTAAAATTAGAACAACAAATAAATAGAACAACAACACTTTTATTAATTGATGAACCAGAATTATATTTACATCCTCAAGCTATTGAAATTTTAAGAAATTCATTAACAATATTATCCAGTCAAGGTTATCAAGTAATTTTTACTACACATTCACCTTTTATGATTACTCAAAAAGATGTTGCTAATACAATTCTGGTAAGAAAAAATGATTTGCAAGGTACCTATAAGAGGACAACATTAAAATCGGCAATTCCTACAATTGAAAATCAAGCACCACATCAACTAACTTTACTGTATTCATTAAGTAATTCCAGTAATATTCTATTTTCAGAAAAAATAATAATAGCAGAGGGAAAAACAGAGAATAAATTAATTCCAGTTTTAATAGAGACTATCACAAGTAAAACAATATTACATCATAAAACTGCCCTTGTAAAATTAGATGGTTCAGGTAATACTAAGAAAACTATGCAAGTTTTGTCAACTATGGATTTACCTACAAAAGCAATTGTTGACTTAGATTATGCAATGAAAAATGGAATTTCAGAAGGTTATTTACAAGTAAATGATCCTGATATTATTGCTTGTCAAAATGAATTATCAAATATTGCTTCAACTAATAATATAACAATTGGTGCTGATGGTTGGCCGTCAAAAAACCCAAATATATCTGCTGCCGAAGGATTTGCAATACTTGCTCAAACTCCTAGTGTATTACATAATATCGAAAATATTTGTTTAAAACTTCAAGCACATAACATATGGGTATGGAAAAAAGGTACAATTGAGAATCATTTGAATTTGCAAGGTAAGAATGAAGCTGTATGGGCAAGCTTTTGTAATAATCTTGAAACGAGGAATCTTGAAACGCTTTTACCAAATGACTATCAAGAAATAGAAAATTGTATTAACTGGTTGCTTCAGTAATATCTAACAAATAGTTTTGTCTAGCAAAATGGAGAAAGAAGAGTACAAATAGCATAATTATTAATTTATTTCAAAACATAAAGTTTCATATTTTAATATCGTCAAGTTATAAGTATTACTGTGCAACTTTTACGCCCTATAAAAACACTATATATGTTATGTATAATTAAATAATTATTGTTTTTTGGGATTGTTTTGTTTAGTGCAATATATTTTCCTTCAACATTAAATTTTTTTAGTACGTTAAGCAAGAAAAAAACTCGCAAAAATGAATCAAATAGAAAAAAAAGAGATATTAAAGAGTTTAAACGAGAAAGAATTTCGCCAAGACCTTATTATACCATTGTTAAGTAAAATGGGATATTTAGCTCCTATTGAATATCATGGTACAAATGAAAGAGGAAAAGATATTATATGTTTTGAATATGACAAGCTAAATGAGCAAAGATTTTTATCTGTAGTTGCAAAAAAGGGAGATTTGACAGGCAATGCTGCAACAAACACAGGGTTAATGAATGTTGTAAATCAAGTTCGACAAGCATTTGACAATCCATATGAGGATCTTTTTAATATGAGACTAGTTTTTATAAATGAAGTGTGGGTTATGACAACTGGTAAAATAGTCAGCGGCGCTCAAGATTCTGTAATTCACACATTAAGAAAAAACAACCTTGACAAACAAATTAGAATTATTGGAGATGATAGACTAATACAAGTAATTGATCAACATTTTAGTACTTATTGGAATTCTAATTTAGAAACGAAAGAAAGTGTTATTATTCAAAGAGATCGTCTCATTGCATTTATTGAATCACTTTTATCTGCCAATAATATTAACAAATCAACTATTGAGTCTGTTAAATCATCAATACTTTATTCTAATTTTAACCCTCTTATTTCAAAAAATATTGATGGTCTTCATATTACAAGTGTATCACCTTATTCTATTGAATTAGGTATAATAGATGATGAATTTGATGATTATATTGTTTCATATATATATGGTGTGACAAGTAACATTTTTCAAAAAACAAAAAGACAATTATTACATAGTTTTTTTGATATTGAAGAGACAATTGAGCATGCAAATAAAATTTCAAAAATTACAGACCCTTGGGAATTTGTAACTAAAACTCGTTTGAATTTAGGTAGAGAATATCCATTTGAAAGACCATATGGAGAAGCTTATAAATTTATGGATAACATTGCATATTTAGAAGAAGGTTTAAATGAATTAAAAATATTTAAGGCTTTTCTAAAACATAAAGGTAAAATTAAGTGGGTTAAAGAATTAGCAAAATCAATAACAGAATTATTACCTGAAATTGAAAATATAATCAGTAATAATAAGGAAGAGGAAATAGTATTTAATTATAAATTGAATGATCAAGAGAATAAAATACTAATTGAGTATAACAATATTAATATGACTTGTTTTACTTCTAAATTCAAAAGAATAGAAATTAAAGGAGCTAATCGAAATAAAGACGGTTCTCTTAAGCCTAGCGTAGTAATTGATTTTGCATTATTACACTTTAGAAAATATATAGAGGTACAATTACAATATGATGATGAAAAATGGTTGCAAGAATATGAAGAAGAAGTATAAATTACTTAACACTAAAATATGTGTTATAAAAGGTTTAAAAAGATTACTATATTTCACGTATAAACAACATGAATAAATACAATTTTTCCACATTAAATGATAAAGAATTTGAGGAAATTTCAAAGGATTTATTAAATGCTAAGTTTAATCTCGGGTTACAAAGCTTTAAAGGAGGTAAAGATAAAGGAGTCGATTTGAGATATTCTACAGATGAGAATAATAATGATACCATAGTTCAGGTTAAACACTTTATAAATTCAAAATTTTCAGACCTTAGATTTCAAATCAAAAATATCGAAAAGACTAAAATAGAGAAACTTAAGTGTAATAGATATATTCTTGTGACATCCTTAGATTTATCTGCTATTCAAAAAGATGAATTAAAAAAATTATTACATCCTTATGTTCTCAATTCAAACGATATCATAGCGCAAAATGATTTAAATGATTATTTAAATTTATTTCCTTCCATAGAAAAAACATATTATAAACTTTGGTTTTCAAGTACCGTAATTTTAGAAAATTTATTTAATAAAGCTTTAGAGGGACGTACTAAATATTTTTTGCAGTCTATATCAAATAAAATGAAATTTTATGTAATTAATGATAAAATGCATGAAGCTAATGAAATTCTGTCATCAGAAAAAGTTATTCTTATAACAGGAGAACCTGGTATTGGTAAATCTTCGTTAGCAGAAATATTAATCTCTATAAAATTAAAGGAAGGATTTCAAGTTTATAAAATAACCAAAATAGAAGATGTTGAAAATATAATCTCACAAGACAATAATGTATTACAACTTTTTTATTTTGATGATTTTTTAGGTGCTAATTATGCCGAATTACTTAATTCTTACAAAAATGAATCTCAATTAACTGATGTAATTGATAGAATAATTAATACGCCTAATAAGTTTATTATTTTAACTACACGTACAGTTGTGTTAAATACTGCAAATCAAAAATGTGAAAAAATAAAAAGATCAAGTATAAATATAGATAAGATAGAGTTAAAACTACAAGATTACTCTAAGTTTGAGAAAGCAAAGATTTTATATAATCATTTTTATTTCAATGATATAAAGAAAGAATTCTATGATGTAATTTTATCACGAAAATTTTATTTAGATATTATAAACCATCAAAATTATTCTCCTAGACTAATTGAGTTTATTACTAATAAATCTAATACTTTAAATATCTCTCCAAAAGATTTTAAACATTTTGTAATTAATCATTTAAATAATCCTAAAGAAATTTGGTCGCATCTATTTAATAACCAGATTGAAGATGCTGAAAGATTTATGTTAGTAACATTGTTTACTTTTGGTAATACTATAGAAGAGTCTAAACTAAGAATAGCATTTAATGAAAGATTGCAACATGAAAAGCTAAATAAGAGTTTCACAATAAAGAGTGATCAATTTAATAAATCATTAAAAATATTACAAGGTGGTTTTTTAAAATCTACTTTAGATAGTTCAGTAAACGAAAAGTTCTTTTCTTTTTTAAATCCATCTATAGTAGATTTTTTAATAAACTTTGTGGAAGCTAATGAATGTGAAAAAGAAAGTATTTTTGATAGTTTAATGTATTTAGAACAGGCAAAAAGGTTCTTGCCAACTAATGGTATTTTATCCTTAAATATTAATTTACAACAAAAACTATATCAACAAATTAACACAAAAAAACTATTAGATTTTGAAAAACTAACAGATAGTAAGATTTGTGACATTATTTATACTCTACTTGTTTATTGTAGTAAAATTAATACTGATCTATTAATTTTTAAATATTTGAAAAAAATAACAGAATTTAATTATTTAGATTTTAGTAATTTAATTTCTATTTTAGATAGAATTAATTCTAATGATTATCCTTTATCATTTAATTTCATTAAAGAAGACTTTATAAATATAATTGAATCTGTTATAGTATTAATAGATCATGAAGATAGTACTGAAATAATTATTCCTTTATTTGATAAATATAATAATTATAATACCTATTTAAACAATGCTCATGGTTCTAGTTTTATATCAGAAATAGCTACTAATATTCTTATTGCAGCATCTGAGGAGTTAATAGATCGTAATAGCTCTATTGTTTCAATTGAAAAAGTTAAAGATATTTATGATGAATTAGATAATATAAAGGAGATTTTGTATGATAATTTAAAAGAAAGTAGTATTCTTAATTTTGAATTTAAATATAGAGATGACCATTACTTTTGGGAACATAAAGTTTTTGAAAATGAATATAGTTATGATCGTTATAAGTATACTCGTGAAGAATATGAAGCACTAGAAAATCGTGAAGATTATGAAAGAGAATTTAATGAAGATAGCCAGATTGAAGATCTCTTTAGTTAAAAAAGTACCTTGTATAAATATTCTAAAGTAAAATCGGTAACTTTGTATAAGAATAAGAATCAAACGATTCCAATCATAGTTAAAAACTTTCGTAATTAGGTGCTCACCACAATTTAAAGAAGTAAGTATCTCTATTTATACAGCATACGAAGTAAAAGAGGCAATCCCTCTTTCTCCGCAATTCACCTTGAATGTCAGGTGATTACAAGAATAACACCCAATTTTACACCCAAAAATGTAAAGTTGGGTTTTTTTATTGAGCTTATTTAAGTAATTTAGACTTAAATTTGTTAAATGCTCATATAGTTGTTTTTAAAGAAGACTTTAGGATTAATCCAGACTTTATTTCCTTTGTTTAGGAAAAACAATTTATATTACTTACAATCAAACTTCATGAAAAGAATCATTTTATTAGTAATCATGTTATTACCCCTATTTGTTTTTAGTCAAAATAAAGAGGTTGATAAGAGAAACGGTTTTAAAGAAATTAAACTAGGAGAGCCTATAGAATCGTTTGGAAATCTAAAAGTTCTTCCTCAGAGTGATGATACTAAAATTGTAGGTATTTGGAATACCTCAGAAAACAATTTAAATTTTATATTCAGTTATAAAATAGATTTTTTCGAATTAACTTTTGATAAAGAGAGTAGAAAACTAATCATGCTTGATGCGAATATCATTATTCAGAAACCATACATAGATAAATATGTAACCAATATATGGGAATCAATCAATGATAAGTTAATTGTTAGTCTTGGTTTACCAAGTAAAGTCAGAAATAATCCAGTTTTTAGTTTAGAATGGTACGGTAAAAGCACAATTATAACAACAAGACTTATTCCTGATGAAATGAAACTTGATGATAATGCCAATACTATAGGATTAACACGAATAATTTTCACAGTGTTAAATCCTGAAGCGATTCAAGAAAAATTAAAGCAAGGATTCTAATTTACCATTTAAATACACAATATAAATGTCAATTTTAGGTTATCTTCAAAAATAGATAACAGTGAGTCAATTTAGCTTTTCTTCAACTTTAACATTTAAAATAACCGAAAATATGAAAGAACAAATAGCGGGAATAATTAGTTTATTAGGAGGTATAGGTTTAGTATTATCTACGTTAATCGTAATAGCTAATGAAAAAATCGATGACAACTTAGATTTTCTAATATTGATACTAATGCTGATTACAGGAATTTCAATTATTATGTATGTAATCTGGACAAAGTTTGGTAAAAAAGAATTTTCAGAGCTTAACAAATTGGAGTATGAAAACCAACTTTTAAAAAAACAAATTGAACAAAAGGAACTAAAGAAAAAGCTAGGAGAGTAAATAATGTTGTATTTTATAAAGAATCAAATAAAAACAAAGACTATCATCATAAATCATTGATATTTTGGAAATAACATTAAAGTTTTATCTAAATGCCAAATTTTAATAAGCGTTGCTAATATAAAAAAGTATATAGTTGACACTTATTTTTAATTTATAAGAGACTACGTGAAGTTTTTCAAATTGTAATAGAACAACAATACAAAAAACGTTCTACTTAATTAAAGAAGATAATTTGTTAGGAAAATTGTAACTACAATCATGAATCAATTAACATTTGAACAATTAGCATTTTTTAAAGAACAAAAAATTGAATTGAAATATGTTTTTAATGCATATGGCTTAAAGAAGGAAGAATATAAAGAAATCATGAAAGATTTAAACAAGATTATTGCATTTAATGTTACACCTTGTAAAGCCCATGGACATACATTAAGAACAAGAAGTGGACATTGTTGTCAATGTGATACTTCAAAAATTGCATTTCAATTAAGAGCCAATGCAAGAGGTGTTACATATCTTGCAGGTTCATTAGCTGGAGAACTGATAAAAATCGGTTATACAAAAGCTGTTGAAATAAGATCAGAATCGCTTAATCGAACTAAATATGCAAATTACTCTGATTGGGAAATTTTATTTGCAGTAGAAAGTAAATTCGCTGGAAAAATAGAAAACCTTGTAAATACTGAGCTTAATAAATATTTCATATCAAACAGTTATGAACACGATAGTCATAGTCAACAAACGTATGAAACTTTTAAATGTTCTTACGAAAAAGGTAAACAAATGATTTTAGAAATCTGCAAAAAAAATAATTTGGATTTTAAAATTGTAAAAGACAAACAAACGCGTAATTATAACTTTAAAAATCTAGTAAAAAGATAATTGAACAACAATATTTTGTAACTACTGCATACTTCCTTTTTTGGAAGGAAATATAAATTACAAACTTTTCTCAATATTTTAATAAATTGTTAAAAAACTCAAAAACAATTTTAAATATTATTTCTTTTTATTCCATTCATTAAAAGATTTAGCTACCTTAGGATTTTCTATAAAAAACTGATTTACATTTTCTAATTGATTTATTAATTGCTCCTTTTCGTTTTCTAAACGCTCATATTGGGATTTATCAATGGTATTCTTCACGGCTACATACATTGATAAGCCTGTTATAAAAAGTAGAAAAATGTTCAGCACTATCAAGTACAACAACCTTTTAGTACTAACAGCCTTATGAACTTTCAAAAGTTCTTCATTGTTTTTTGTTATCTCTCGATGAAATTGCTCGAATTCATTCCGTAATCGTTGCTGTTGTTCTTTTTCTATTTGTCGAAGTTCAGCAACATTTACTGTTACTTTGATATTGCTCAATTCTTTGATGGTATCTAAATGAGTTTTTTCACTTTGTTTAATTGTTTGCTCTAATTGTATGACTTGTTGAAGTAATAGTTCAGTCATATCAGTTAGTTTAGGTTGGTTCTTTGCCATAGTTTATCTTTTTAATGTTCTTCGTTTTCGTTTTTTCTGTTCATCATCTTCATCATTACCACCAAACTGTAAAATAGATAACATACTAAATAAAATAGATGTGTCTGTTTTCCAATTCTGCATTTGTGGTTCAGATGACTCTTGATTGGTAAAGAGTTTGTTTGCTTCATCTTTAGGCTCTGTAATTACTGTATTTTTAAATAAGTCATTGAGTTTCATGTTTCGGTCAACTTCACTTGCTTTTAGGTTTGTACCTGTTGGTAAATGAATAAACCGATACCCTTGAATGCTCCCCTGTTTATTAATAGTTGGTTTAACCTCAATCTCTTTTTCCAGCATTAGATGAATGTACTCTTGTAAATCTTTTGGCTTCTGCCTTAATACATCTCCATGAGCTGTTTTAATGTCGTTTTTAGCTATTAAGTTTGTGTTGTTGGCTCTTTGCTTCTTGTTCTCATTTTCTTGCCTTATAGAAGTCCATCCGTATTTAAGTGCTATTTCGTGAGCTACTCTTTGAGCTTCAAAACCAATATAATTATCTTTTAATGCCTTTCCGTTTTCATCTATGCGATTGGCAATGATATGAATATGCTTGTGCTCTTTTTCTGTATGAACAAAAGCAATGTATTGAGCTTTAGTAGGATCGATTTGTAAACCAAGTAAAAACTCAACCGCTAACACTCGTAAATCTCTATCACTCATCTTTTGACTATCTGCAATGGTTGGAGATATAACAGCTGATATTGTGTTGTTTTTGCATCTGCTGTTTTGATTTTGTAATATCTGCATTGTTTGAAACATATCTTTCGGAGTTTCCCCCGAAAGATTATTTCTCAATAGTTCATATCCTTTTTTAGAATCTATCACGTAATTGAATAACGCTGTGCCACCAACACAGGATTTTGCTTTAGCTATCATAATTACAGTAGTTTTTGTAAGTGAGTCCGAATTAGATTAGCTGTTTCAATAGTATCCTGTTTAACTCCTGTTGTATCGCCAAGCTTAAAAAGGTTGCTTATTCGCCTAAAATTATCTGCGTATTTGTTCAGTAATTTGTAAACTTCTACTTCTTCAGGAGTTAATTTATAGGCTAAAGTATAATCAAGTGCGGTGTTTCGAATGTATTCTGAAACGCTACAACCTACTTTTTCTGCTTTATTTTTTATGATTAGAGCTTCTGTAAGGGTAACTCTAAATTCTATCTTCTTTGTTTTTTTCATCGTTTTACCCATTTTGCGACCTTCGGGAGAAAAACGAGTGGTCTTTGGTTGTCAAATTTCCAATTTGTAAGGACAAAGACACATCTCGATAATTCTCACGTCAAATCATTGCGGTTAATAGTTAGTAAATAATCATTCAAGTCTTTGTGATTCTTGTACAGTTTTCGTCCATCAACAACGTTTGCATAGGTCTGAGCTACTTTTTGAAAGGCACTTTCTCCAGCTTTATCATTGTCGAAACAACAAATAATACTTTCATACTTTAATTCTTTGTACAAAGTATTATTGATACTTTTAGCCATTTGTACATTGATACATTTATACAATTCCCCATTTGTACATTTGTACAAATAATTATTTGGTGTTTTAATTATTGTATTATTCAGCATTGATACAGAATTAAGAATCAAATAATCATATTGCTTTTCTGCATTTGGATAAAGGGTTAAAAAGCTGATGTAATCACTCCAAGATTCAAACAAGACAATATGTTTACTTTTGTTATCAAAGTAGGTTACTGCCTTTTTTCCAAGACACATTTTTATATACACGTTTCTTAGTTCGAAACCATTTATGGTGGTATTGGGAAAACCAACAGCGTAATATGATTTGTTGTTTAGAGTATAGTGTACTTCCTTACAATAAGTTTGAGCCATTTTAAGGCTAAGATTACGCTCAGTGATATATTGTATCAAGTTTGGATGTGTTAATGGCTTAATCGCTTGAATTGTATATGTTGGTTCTTGAATAATGTTAGAACTCACAATAATTGGCTGATGAAAAGAAAAAGAATCGTTTTTGAGCAATTCTAAAGCTGATTTAATATCGCAATTATTGTACTTCATCACGAAATCAAGTGTTGTTCCACCAAAACCAGCAGAATGGTCATAAAACACGTTTTTATCAATATTCACTTTAAATGATGCTGTTTTTTCTGTTTTAAGAGGATTGAGATACCACCAATCAATTCTCGTTGTCCTCGTTGGAGTATAACCTAATTTTTTAAGTAAGTCTATTAGGCTAATTTGTTTAGCTAATTCACAATTCATATGTTTTGAAATAGTTGGGTTAAAAATCTGTTTTTTTTGATGCAATGATGCAGAAAGGTGTTAATCAATTGTATTTCAATAAAATACTCTGCATCACTCTTGCATCACTGCATCAAACTCATTTTGTTTCTTGCATCACTCTTGCATCAAACTTGATGTGTTTTTAGTTTGATGCAGACTTTGATGCAGTGTAACTTATTAATAAACAATGATTTAATCTATTCTTGCATCATTGCATCAAATATTTTATAGAATAAATCTTTTTTAATGATGTAGTAACGTCCTCTACGTTCTATTTTAACAAATTCTCCATGAGATAAAAGCTCTATTCCTTGATAAGATTTTGTGTTATTTTGTGGTTCAAAATTCCATTTCTTTAAAATCTTTCTTATTTCACTAGCAGATATAATTAGTTTTGGGTTTGTCTTGCGTAATAACAAGAGTAAATCATTGGGAGCTACGCAAATTTCATCCTCATCAACCTTTTCAAAACACAGGTTTAAAAGTTCTAAAACTGAAATCTCTATTTTGTTTTTACCAATTAGCTTTAAAAGAGAAGCTGTAAGTATCTGTTTAGGTGTAAACCACATTCGGGTTTGTTGTGTGGTGTAATAAGGTCGTAGAAGTAAGTACTTGATAAAATAAGGAACTTCACTTGTTAGCTTCTTGATAAAGTGAACGTCTTCTGATTCAATAGGTTTAATCTTTCGAATCCAAAAACGTATTTCTTCTTCGTCTATTTGAATAAAATCATCCTCATTGTTAGAGCAAAGAATAAACTTGGCGAAAAACTCTATTTCCTGTCTGTCTTTTCCCTTTGCTTCAACTTTGTCTTTGTCTGTAGTAGAAAGGTACTTTAAACGCTCTGTAATCTCTTTCTTATCAAAGAATACTTCGTCTATGGCAACTAATAACATACTTGCCCAATCAGCGTTAAATTGAGAACCAAAAGAATCTCCTTTGATATAAGTCATATTGAGTCCAAAGATATTTTTAAGCCATTTGATAAAAGAGCTTTTTCCTGTTGCACGTTCTTTACTAACAAGGCACAATATTGGTAAGGTTTGCGTTGGCTTCTCATACAATAGCTTTAGATAGTCTAAACCATATTCGTATTGTTCACTTCCGAAGATGTGCTTTACAAAGTGTAGTGAGTTTGGAATCAATTGTTCTAATTCATTTATGCTAAAGTTTTCTTCTATTGGTTTCATATTTAATTCATTATAGGTATTAAAAAAGTTTTCTACGATTGGTTGATAGTTAAGATGGTCTGGAATACAGCAAAAGCCATCTAATTTTAAAACGTTTTCTAAGTAGGACTTTCCGTGATCTGATACAATCGTTTCACGAGTCCAACGCACCATTACTTTAACTTTATCGCCTGATATCAAAGGTTTTTCGATGATTTTAAAGTAAGCAGTTCCTACTCGGATATAGGGTATATCTAAGCTCATCTTTTACTTGTGTTTTAATAATCCTTATCTTTGCACGATAAGAATTGAGTTATACTTTAATTGGATATTAAGGGACGATTTGCGGAAGTTGTCCCTTTTATTTTTTAGCGAATAATTCCAATGCTAAGTCAGCATCGACTATGATTTTTCTACCTCTTTGGATAATCGCTTTTTTGATATGACCTTCTTTCTTGATTTTATTAGCAGTGGTAATACTACACCCAAGTAGTTCTGCTATACCACGTATTCCGTAAACATAACGCTTTGTAGATTGTTGCGCTTCTTGCGAAGTATTGAGTTCTTTAAAATCCTTTATAGATACTGTTTGTAATAACTGTAATAGTTCTTCTCCTGTCATTTGCCAAACTGGCTTTTCTTTTAATTCACTTATATACATAGTTTTAGTTTTTAAATTATACGATTTTGTGATGTTCGAACAATTCAAAACTATCTGTAAATTTCTGTGAAAAGGGGTTATTTGGAAAGAAAAATAAAAAATCATATAACTAATAATGAGTAAGTTATATGATTTTTATGTTTTATTTTTGAGATTTAAAAAAAACAAAGTCTTTAAAAACACTTTATAGACCTTCGTTATAAACTTTCTATTCTTTTTCCTTTTTTTTATAGCAATGAGATATTAATGTGGATTCTGCGGTATTAAGTTCAATAGAAAGATTTTTGATAACTTTTTGCTTTACAGAACTCGTACAATTGTTAAAAAGGACAGGTAATTTTTGTGCAAAATTTTTCTTTTTGTTTAATGTTTCATTGAAAATTACTTTTGGCTTCCTAAGATTAACAATGGCATAAAAATCTTCAAATGCTAAATCACCTTCTTTAAAACATTCTGATTCTAAAGCAGAATTGTAAAGATTTAATACATCTTTTATCTCAAATAAATCAGACTCTAAACGAAGTCTATCTTCAGGATAATACGCATAAATATCTTCCTTAACTGTTAAAAGGTAATCTCGTATTTTGTGATAATAGTTTTGAATTAGATGCACATTATCCTGTGTATAGGTATCTCTTTCTGCTAAAACCCTATAAAGTTCTTTCTCCCAATACTTTTTATCTTCATCAAATTCACATTGTGATACCCAGATAGGTTTTTCTTTTTTCTGTATTTCTTTTAAATCCTGTCGCGCAATTAAGATTTTGTTCTCAAACATTTTAGGAAGTAGTACTTTATCATATAAATGAATAAAATCAAAATGAGTTATTAACTCGTCTTTATCATCAATAAGCTTATTAATAACTTCAATCTGCTTTAGTATATTCAGAAATACTTTTTTAGATAAACTCTCTGCTTGTCCTGTTATTAAAAGAGCATCAATATCAAGTTTTGTTAAATCGCTAAATGCTTTAGCATAACTCTCCTGTCGAATACATTGATATGTGTTCTGCTGTAAGGAATCATTATCTAATAAATTTGATAGTTCTTTTAGTATTTTTAAATACTCATTTATGTGTTTCAAAAGAGGATTATCTAAACTCATATCATATCAAATTTAGTCATTGCATTCGCTTTAATTGTATCAGCTACATCAATATAAGGTTTCATTGATTTGTAGTCTGAATGTCCTGTCCATTTCATTACAACCTGTACAGGTATCCCCAATGATAGCGCCGTACAGATAAATGTTCTTCGACCTACGTGAGTGCTTAAATGTTCATATTTAGGTTTTACTTCATCTATTCTTTCATTGCCTACATAATACGTTTCTCGGATTGGTTCATTAATCTCTGCTAATTCTCCAAGCTCTTTTATGTAATCGTTCATTTTTTGATTAGAAATAACAGGTAGTGCCTTACCTTTTTCAAAAGGTACATCTTTGTACTTTTCTAATATTGCTCTACTGTGCTTGTTTAATTCAACTCTTAGCATATCGTTTGTCTTTTTAGTAACAAACTCAATAGCATCATTTTTAATGTCGTGTCTTGTTAGGCTAAAAGCATCTGAATAGCGAAGCCCTGTATAGCAACAGAAAAGCAATACATCACGCACACGTTCTAAGTATGACTTAGTGCCTAAATCCGTTGATTTAATCTGTTCGATTTCTTCTTGGGTTAAGAAGATTATCTTTTTAGATGTCTCTTTTAGCTTTGGTTTGAAATCTTCAAAATTATAAGCAATAGTATAATTATTATTTTTGCACCATTTCAAAAACCACTTTACAAAACTAATTTGCTTTTCGATGGTACTATTACGCATTTGCTTTTCAATGCGTAGAAATGAAACGTAGTCTAATAAAGTCTGTGCGTTTATATCTGAAAACTGAAAGTTGCTTTTGAAAGAAAAAAGATGTGAGCGAACAGTATTAAACTTAGTGTAAGTAGCAGTTGTCCAATCGTTGCGTTTTCCGCTGTTTTTTACAAATTCGTCAAAAGCCGTAAACAGGTTCTTTTCTGTTGCTGATATGGTTTGTTTATCCGAGTAGCGTTTTATTTCATCTTTTAAGAGTTCAAATGAAGGTACTTCGTTTTTCAATTCATACTCTTTAAAGATTCTATCTATTGTAGTAGATAGCTCCTGTATTGCTGTATTGATTTCGGAAGAACTTTGTTTTAGCTTATTGGTACACCCATTGCGTACCTTTTCTTTTGCTTCATCCCATTTAGAAGCATCAATGCGATAGCCTGTAAAGAGTTCTACACGACCACCATTATATACCACTCTTGCACGAATTGGAACGTTCTCTGTGATTAATACACCATCCTTCTTTCTCTTTTCAATAGCAATAGTTATCTTTCTTTTTATAGTCATAGTTATTTGTAATAGCACCCAAATATACACCCAATTTTAATACTATCATATAGTATTTTAAGGTATTTAATCGACTTAACAAATACATAACTATCAATAAATCAAAATAATAGTATTTTATGACATTCTATTTGCACATAGGTTATATTCCCTCTTTCTCCGCGAAGAAAACCGATAATGAAAGTTATCGGTTTTTTCATTTTCTGCAAGTTGTGTGGAGTTTTACTCTCAGCACTGTAGGCTTCCCTAAAAATCGGACAGTTATTAATTCGAAATTATTAACTTTAAAGTAAACGGTCAAGTATGAAAACAAGTAATTTAAGTAAGAACCAAATCATCCAAGACCTCAAATAAAATTGCGATATAGCCTTAGTACTTACGCATAATAAAGTAGATAGTAACTTTAGAAAAAAAAGCTTTTAACAGTTACTAGATGTAGTCTGTATCTCTACTATTATACTAATCTGTTTTGTTGTTAACGAGTGTATTTGTGGAATACATATAAAAAAGAGAGGTCTTATAAATTTGAAATAAAAAAAACCGATAGCTAACTATCGGTTTTATATCTTAGACCAACGAGTCTTATTTTTTTAGTATTTTACTTGTTTCCGTATTTCCTGTTGCCGTAGAAATTTGGATGTAGTATAAGCCTTTGTGTAAGCTTTGTAAATTAATCATATATTGTTCTTCAAAAGTTCCCTGTTTAACTTCTTTACCTGTTGCATCATATACCGTATAGGTTGTTAGTTTTTCATCCGTATTGATGTATACATATCCAGTAGTCGGATTAGGGTAGAGGATGAATTGTTTTACAGTAAAGTTTTCGGTACTTAAATTGCCTGAACCACAAGGATTATTTTCCAATTTGGCGATGAAAAAATCCGTTTGTCCTGTACTGACTAAGCGATTTATTTCTGTTGTGTTGTTTATAAATAAACTGACTGCAAAAGTACCCCCAGTAATATAATTTCCATCTTTATCTGTGGCCACTGCTTTCATGAATTGGCGGGTACGAGGGTCTCCTGAGATGGTATGCATACCTAAAGTTTTACCCGTTTGTTTGTCAAAGCGCAACAAGGTTGGATCGGGTTGATGATATTCTGGATTGTTCTGAGTAAATTCATCCCATTTGAAATAAGACTCCCCACTAGCGAAGGCGATTTCATTTCCATTGATAGCAAGTCCTTTGGGTCTTAAGGCTGTATTCGTTGAATAATTAGCAGCAAAAGCTGTCGGTACTTTTACCCATTGGATTACACCTTCACTCGTGAACTTCGCAACCATTGGAAAGTTTGTGTCAACGGCAGTTGTAATAAAATGAGGTTGAATGGCAGCGTTGTTGGGATCGTAAATTTTTAAACTTCGATCATTGTAACTTTTCCAAACATAACCCCCAATATAGACACTCGAATCTGTATCAACAACGAGTGAATTGATCGTATTATAAGGCAATTGATTACCTACAGGATCAGAATATAGCTCTCTTCTCCATCGTTCGTTTCCTGTTGTAGCATCGATGGCTAAAAGATAGGATTTGTTGATGATAGGTTTACCCTTGTAAACAACAGGACTAAGTGGAGCACCCATTCTTTCACCTGCTAGATAATACATACGCTTCGCTTCATCATACGCGAAATAGCTGCTATCGGGAAAGAAAGCAGTGTCACCAGATACAGGCAAAATCATACTGCTGCTGTAGTTCAAATTAGCATCGTATTGTACGACATGAAACTGAAGACTTCCGCGATTTGCAATTGGATCCCAGCCGTATTGATTAGGAACGGTCACCTGATTATCTAAGTGCCTACCTTTTGCTAAGCCCACAATAAAGTGTAGTTTATTATTGGAATCCATGACTAAATTTATAATTTGTCCATACATGCCATCTGAAAGACCTACATTCCCTTGCAACGCCTTTTTGCCTAGATATTGACCTGTACTACTATACTTGACTAAGAAAATGCTTTTATACCCTTCTTGCGGAATTAAATTATACGGATCTTCAGGAATAGGTGTTGGGTTTGGAATAAAGTCTGTGGAACTGAAATGGACCGGATGTCCATCGGGTGTGGTATAGGCATTTTGAACATTAGCTCCAATATATACATTGTTTTGTTTGTCCAAAACCAACGTATAAGCACTATCATCACTGCCTCCACCAAGGGCTTGACTCCAACGTACTTCGCCCTCACAGGTTGTGGAAAAGAGGAATATATCTCTTTGTTCATTGGAAGAACGATTGTATACCGTTACAGGTTGATTATTGAGATTGGTATTCGTCTGACTCGTAATAGAAGCAATAAAGTAATAGTTGTTATCTGAACCTACTTTGATATCGTAGATTTGTTCATCACTAGTTTCTGCTCCGAATCCTCCTGAAGTTCCTCCTCCTTTGATTGCCCATTTCCAATTGTAGGTTTGTGCTTGTGTTAAAACCGGACACAAGAAGAAAAAAGAATAGAGTAGGATTAGCTGAGGTAAAAGAGAAGTATAACCACAATTGGTGGTAGTTAGGCGTAATTTTTTTGTCATATGCAACTTAAGTTATATTGTTATTTATTTGTTAAATATATCTAAAAATAATAATAAAAAAAAGTGCTAAGGTTTTTATTCTTAGCACTTTTAAAAAAATATATTTTATTTTTTAATTAGTTTTTCAGTTGCAATGCGTTTGCCATCTGCTTCGAGGGTTATTAAATAAGTACCACGAGTAAAATGTCTTACATTCAAAGAAACTTCTCCTGCTTTACCTTCTATTTTTTGGTGGTGAAGTCGAACTCCCATCATATTATAAACGGTAATATTTTGAGCCTGTTCGTATTCCGTACCCACATTAAATGTCACTGTAGTTTGATCTACGGTTGGATTAGGAGATAAGATTAATGACGCTGGTGCCTGAGTCGTTCTAGCCCTCCAATGCGTTTCGGGTAAAATTATTTTTACAGTATCCGAACAATTTGGACTATTTATTACGAAGACATCATTTGCTCCAGGAAAATACGTTCCGTTGACATGGAATTCAACAGGGAAAGCATTATAACCCGGACTTAAAACGAATACATCTGGTGTAAACGTTCCATATCCATTTAAGCTGCTTAATTGAATACTCATTGGACTACCTGTTGGATTATCTATAAACATATAATAGATAAACCCGCCAGGGATAATTTCCATTAATTCAAAACCTACTCTAAATTTACAAGGAGGTGGAGGGCATCGTCTAAAGTCAAATTGAATATCAGGTGTATTACTTCCAAATTTACATCCATCTTGTTCTACGATTAGCTGATAAGCACCACCGGATATAATAGATTGAGGAGGCGTGTATGGGCTACCTGCTTGTACAGCAGTACTATTTACTTGCCATTCATAACCTGAATACGTTCCTAGTGGGCCGATTAAGTAAGCAGGATTACAAACGGTATAACAACCCGATGGAACAACCCAAAGGGCTCGTTGCGGATTGTGTGGCGTTTGAATATCACCAGTAGCACTACATCCAGTTGTTTCGGTATAGGTTACACTATACGCACCACCATGGGTTACTTCAATGGTTTGTCCACTCATTCCATTACTCCAATTATATACGCCAGTTGTTGGTCCATTAGCCGTTAATTTTAGCGTATATGGATCACAATTAATTAAAGAATACGAGATTGTTGGAGCTTGTACTTGAGGGTGAACCACCACAGTAGCTGTAAAGCTATTTATACAAGAAGCATCATTTGCTGCACGAGTCATAAACGTATAGTTATACGTGCCTGGTGATAAACCAGCGATAGATAAAACTTTATTGGTATTGCCTATTACCCAGTTACCATAACCTGAAGGCAAGGATGGGCCTGACCAAGCATGTGATACTGTAGGATCTGTAGTTATTCCTGTTAGTACAGTATTTTCTCCATAGCATAAACTTGTGTTTCCACTGATACTTGCAAATGGAGGTTGACGTAAAATGTACGTTTTGGGATTAGCAGCCATTACAGAGGTTGCACATCCATTTTGATCAATAAGAATCGGCCAGTAACTTCCGCTTTGTGTTGGTAAGAAACTCGTACCTGTTGCTATTTGATTGTTTCCTTGCATCCAGATTACATTGGAAGGCATTGGTGCCGATGACACAGTCAACGGTAGGGCGCTTCCAACACAATAATCAGCAGTAGGTTGATGGATTGTTATTCCAGTAAAGTTTGCTTTTCGAATCTCTACACTAGGGACATTAGAACCCATCGTTTCATAAGTACAACCATAAGGTGTTGTAATTCTTAGTTTGATAGAGACACTTCCAATTGTTGAAATTTGAATTTCAGTATTAACTCCACTAGCAACAAAAGAGGTGCCGTTAAAAATCCAAGTATAACTATTGTTGGCATTATAATTTGGAATAGTCAACATAATTTTATCCTCCGCACAATAGGTTAATGGCGACAAAGAGAAATTTGGACTAGGTTCAACATCTAAAGTAACTGGTAATGAAACAGTGCAACTTGGAAAACCAGGTGCACTAACCGTTAGTGTATACGTATGCGTACCTGGAGATACACTATTTATGGTGTAACTATTACCTGATGCACCAAAAGGAATTCCTGGTCCAGCGTAGGTAAAGTTCAAACTACTAGTTGCAATTCCAAAAGTTAATGTATTGTTGTGCAATACCACTTTGTATGTACCATCGCCATTACAAGTAATAGCAGTAGCTAATTTAGGTTCATAGTGTTTTTTAACGGTATAGGTTTTAATTAGGGTACAAGTACCATAAGTTAAATAGCCTGTTATCGTATGGATACCTGGTGTCGTCGTCGTAAATTGACCTACAGGCGCATGTTCTGTTCCTGGTACAAGGGTTAAATGTGTACTACCTGACCAGGTTATGGAAGTTGGCGGATAGTTCGCATTGATTCCAGTTGTAATGGTATTGCAGTCTGTCCAATTGGCAAAAACACTTGCATTTGGATCAGGTGAAATCGTACAACCTGACCCTGTTCCTGGGTTACCAGAACAATCTTCTATTACATAAATTGGATCAGATTTAACTAAACAGGTATTTTGATCTAAAACTTCTAAGTAATATGTTCCTCCAGGGTTTGGACCTGAAATCGAAAGGGTAGGACCATTAAAACCTGGAATAGGATTTGGATTACCTACTTTGTACCATTTAAATACTACAGAAGATGTAATACCAGTGGATACTGTAGAAGTTAAATTAATAGCATTGTAAGTAGTAGGACAAACTACATAACTGTAATTCGGAGAGATGTACAATTCCGTTTTAGGGAAAACAGTTACATTCGTCGTCGTCGTCGTTGAGTAGTTGCATACATCCAATTTAAGGGATAAGGTTCTCGCAATATTGTTGTTAGAGTTATTGGTAAATCCGTTTGGAATGACTAAACTTGAACCCCCTGTATAGGTAAAATTACCTTGAGATACCCCATCTATAAATACCTGTATTTGTGCTGATGTAACTAAAGCAGGTGTGATAGATAATGGAATAGTAATCGTAGTTTCACTAGGGCAAATAGCAGCGATTGCGCCAATAGTCAATACTGGATTTTCTACTAATTTAATCGGATAGACTGCCGTTACAATTTTTCCACATTTCGTTACTGCCACTTTTACAAATCCGTTGGCTGAGGTACTTATTTCGTTAAAACTCACCGTTGCCGTTGCACTGTTGATGCCATTGATAACACTTCCAAAATTTGTGGCTCCTGTACTACTTTCAATACTCCATTCGATATAATCAGGAGTAATATCTCCTAAGTTTAAGGTAAAAGTAGCACTGCTACTAGGGCAAAATTCGACTAAACCACTGTTGTTGATAATACTAGGGTTTACCACAATTTGCTCTACCATAAACTCAACAGGCGTAGAATCACAAGTTGTTCCGTTTTTCACGGCTTGTTTAATAACGCGAACTATTGCAGGAGTACTTGTGAAGCTCACATCTGCTTGAGGTCCTGTATTGTTTCCAATTACCTGACCATTTACAACACTCCAAACATAGATAAAACCAGCTTCTTGCTCATTAATAGTGTACGTATATGGGGTGTTCAAGCAAATTTTATGCGGACCATCAATAGTACCTGTAAGAGCAGGTGTTTTGATGATTTCTACAGTTACTGGATCGGCCTTACAGCCATTATTTGATGCCGTTATAACATGGGTACCCGCATTTGGAAAATCATAATCAATTTGATTTCCGGTTTGATCATAAATTACATTTCCATTTAATAGAATTTGCCATTGTACAGTGGTTCCGTTATGAGTGTAGAATGACATTGGCGTGTTTTGACAAGCGGTCAATTCTCCTTTCATTTGTATTTGAGGACGTTCTTCTACTCTAAATTCTATTTCAGCTCTTCCGCCACAATTTCCGTCATCGATAAGCGTATTGCGGTATCGAACTCCCAAGCTATAGCTACCTGGTGTTAAGCCATCAACAACAATTTCGTTGCGTTGATCGGTATGAACCAACATTGGGTGGTATGGTTGCCCGTTAATCATCCATTCGAATTCCGTAGCTGGCCATTGTGGAAGAGTGAAACGCCCTTGACCGCCTTCACATACAACCCTTGGTCCTTGAATTTTTGCATCTCTAAGGATAACAGGAACTTTTACCGTTGTCCATATTGGACACGAACATTTGGAGCGATAACTGATATAGCCAAAACCATCTTCAGGATCCACATGGTCCCAAACTACCTCAATGGAAGTGCCGTTATTGGCTATTATTGTACCTCCTTTAACTTCCCATTCTCCACCGCAGCCATCGGATACACTATAGGTTTCACGGCTACCTTCGCAAACTACGCTCGGACAAGAAATTTCAAATTCTTTCGCATCCATGACCTTAATTTCCCATTCATAGGTTGCGCTGCAATTGCAACTATTGGTCACCGTAAGTGTTATTCTGTAAGCTCCGGGTTGATTGTAGGTGTGGGTTGGTTCGAAAGTACTAGAAGTGGTATTATCTCCAAAATCCCAAAGATAGTTTACAATATCAGATCCTCCATTGTTGTTGGATAGGTTATTAAAACTAATAGGTAAGAAAGTACAAAACTCCCTTTGTTGCGGGTCGATTCCGTCATTTTCAAAATAGGCCTTTGGACTGTGTATTTTCTCAACACAAACGGTTAATACTTCAACTGTATTATCGTCGTAAGTAATCGTTAGCGTTAAACTTCCATTGCCCGCATTTCCCCATACTGCGGTAGCATCCGTAGTACTGCTGTTTTGTAGATATCCACCATTGATATCCCATTCAACTTGAACAAGATGATCGGCTGAGAAAGTGTAATTTACTTTACTACCCTCACATACACGTAAACAAAAGCCTGCTTGAATTTGTTCGTACAAGTTGTAGTGATCTTTTTCCCCTCTGTCGTCGTATTTGATACAACCGACTTCCTTATCCCACTTTAATACAGGATTGTTTGCTGTTTGTGCCTTGATGCCTGAAGACCACAAGGCAATAAGCATAAGAAGCCAAAAGACTCTAATGCCGACTAGGTTTGCTGTTTTTGTCATAAAAAAAAATTAAGTTAATAATCGTATAATGAGATATAAGATTAACATTTGGTTTATTCTTTTTTATTAATAAAAAAAGAATAAAAATTCGTACGATATAACTTCTTTAAAAACAAAAATAACAATACTATATCCTAGGGCTTATATTTAAGGGTATTCGTCCTTATTTGTTTAATATGTATTGAAACAGGGGTTTTTGTTTTAAATAACTGATATAAGTCGCATTATTTAGCTTTATTTTTCACTATCAAAAGAAATAAAAAAAAACAACAAATCCTAATTGTATCTTAAAATAAATAAAATGCAAAGAGATTTATTAACTGTTTATTAACTTATTTCCGTGTGGAATCAGTATTTTTGACGCTTTTTTTATTTTAATAAAAAGAACTATTTTTAAGTTAATTGTTGAGTAATTGTTTTTTTAAATATTTATAAATCATTGGAGATATAAAAAAATCAGTAGTAAATAAGGTTTACTACTGATTGCTTAAGCGTATTTATTTTTTGCTGTATTTCTTTAATACTTCCAGAGCATTAAGCCTGCTTGATATCCTGCTCCTAAAGTCCAAATGAGTACGTAATCGCCCTCTTTTAAGGATTTTACGGATTTTTGATAATGTTGTAAGGCAACAAAGGGACTAGATGAACCAGAATATCCAATGTCTTTAGAGTAAAAGGGAATTTTGTCGTCTGCTATTTGATAGTTTTGTTTTATGATTTCTATATTTTTTAGTGAAAACTGAGAAAACAAGAATAAATCGATAGCTTGTATGGTTAGATTATTTTTGTGTAAGAAATCATCTATTTGGGTGGTAGCATATTCAACACTTCCAATTCCATCAAATATTTTGTCCCATTTCATTACTTCTCCCGGAATAAAACAAGAATGTCCATTAGGAGGAAATAAAACGGTATTGCAAAAACTGCTGTCTGTGTGGTAATGTACGTCTAGTAAGCCAGAGGTTGTATTATCTTTTTCAACAAGAAAGGCAAACGCAGAATCTGAAAAACAAAAGGCAGTTACGGGATTATCTTTATCTAAGATAGGAGATAATTTTTCTGCACAGACAATTAGCGCTTTTTGAGCAGTTGTGTTACTTTTTAAATAATGAGCGGATTGATCTAGTGCAATAAAAGCGCCTATACAATTGGCATTTAAATCATAACACATTGTATTGGATTTGCCTTGTAAGGCTTGATGGATGATAATAGAGTCACTAGGTACTTGATGTTCAGGGGTGGAAGAAACAAAGATAATAAGGTCAATTTCTTGTATGGAGACTTGACTTTGCTGTAGCAGGCCTTTTGCAGCCTCAATTCCCATAGATAGTGAGGTTTCTACTGAATCAGAAGAAACAATATATCGGTTGGTTCTTCCTAGTGCTTGTTGAATTTTTTTCATTGAAACACCTTTTTCTTCAAATTTTTGTATCACCTCTTCGTTGTTTTCAAGATTGGAAGGGTGATGAAAATACATGTGTTTTAGTTTCATAATAAAAGATTTTTATTGTTTTGTAATAGGAAACTAAAGTTAGGGATAATTGATTTTAAATTATTTTTTTATGTTAATTATATATTTTAATTAATTATATTTGTTAATAATAAAGAATAGATGAGGTAATGATTTGTTCTCCTGTTCAGGTAAATTATTTTTTTGCTGGTTGTAGTAGATAAAAAACAAATGCGCCTCCAAAATAGAGTAAACAGTCGAAATAATCAGCTGTGTACCGTGCGTTATGTTGAGGTAAATACCACTCAAAATAGAAGCAATACATGAGGGTAATTACTGCGATCAACGGCAGTGATAAGCGTATTTGTTGGTCTTTTTTAATTTTTTTCACGCTGTATAAGCAAATACTAAGTACCAAAGGAAGGACTAGAAAATCATTGACGTAATTGTTAAGCCAAGCTGGAATAGGAACCTGTAATTTTTGCAAGAAATAGAGGGTACTAGCTAGGCACAGAGCAATATAAAACAGGATTTTTTTCATACAAAACGAATAAAAGTCTTTTTAAGACTAGAATTGAGACGATTTTTTGCTGAATTTCAAAATTATTAAGCAGCTAACATTCCTATTAGATAGGCAATACCTGCTGCTATAGTTACTACAACAAGCCAGATAGAATGCACGATGAAAAAGAGAATTCTCAGAATGGGGTTAGAGTGATTGCGTAATTTTTGTATGATTTTATCAACTTTAGTACGTTCTTGGGTTAGTTCTTTTTGGATCCTTGCCTCTTGCACCCTTTGTTGCTCTAGCTGACGTTGTAGAACAACATTAATAATAGATCCACAATGGGTACAATAATCCGTATTTAAATTTTCAGTATTACAATTTTTACAAGTAATATAATGTTTGCTCATGATTTGCTTTTGATTTAGCGTTCGGATATCCCAGAGAGTTAGTTGATAGAATTGTATCCAAAAAGAATTAAAATCCAAAAACAGTTCTAAAATACGCCTTTTTCGTCATAAAAGAAAATAGATTTAATTAAGTTATTGATATTTAGTGTTTTAAATATATTTAATGCCATGTTACGGAGTATTACTTCGCCTTTTAGTTCGCTATTTTATTTAAATGAAGGACTTTATTTATCAAATAGGTAAACCCTTTCTGACTAAAAAATGGCGTCTGAAAAAAGAAAAGGTATCGAAATTTAAATCCCTATATATTTAAGATTTAACGCTAGAAGAAGAGTTAAAATTTATCCGCTTATTTAAGTGTTAATCGCATGCTGTAAAAGATTGAAATAACTTGAAATAACTTGGGAAAGCTTGGTCTGCCTCATCTCTTTTGGTGTCATCACGGAATGAAATTGAAAAATTACTTTTTTACTGACAGCAAATTGCTTGTTTTTATTAGTGAAAAATTAACTAAATAAAACAATATTATATTTATTTAGTCTAATTATGACATCCTTTCTTTCTTTTCTCTAACTAGAAAATAGAATATTCGGCAAATAATTCAGCTTTGTTTTTAATTAGATTTAATATAAATAGCTTTGTATCAAATTAAAAACACTTAACCTATGAATTATTTATACCCTAAATCTGAGTTTAAAATTTTGTTTGTGACTCACCAATTTTGTTTGTATCAGACAGAGAATCGTTTGCTGTGTATCCTCTCTTAAATGAATACTTAGCACAAGCCAATAATCGATTTTAATCTAAACGAATTTAATCACTACAAAATAAAATACGATGTATATCAATACAGTTAAAAGGGCACTTTGCCTGCTAAGTCTGTGTATTTTGGGTAGTTTTAATACCTATGCACAGCATTTTCGAGAACACACAGGTCAAACTTTTCAAGGTGTATTCTATGGCGATTGCTCTACCTTAAATAGCAACAATGACGCCTATCCGGATCTTATTTTTTCAGGTACAACAGCAGGATATGGCTCAGGGAATACCGCAGTATATTTAAATAATCAAGATCACTTCACTCCCTTAAGTGATAGTTTCTCAAAAATCATGTATTCCGCTATTGGAACAGGTGATTTGGATGGCAATGGGTTTATGGATTTTGCTATTACGGGATTTCGAAAAGAAGCAGGATTTACGGAGGAGAAAGTTTTTGAAATTTACTACAACAATGGAGATAATACATTTACTAAAAAAAATATTGGAAACATTGCTCCTACACAATTTGGCTCTATTAAAATAGCAGATTTAAATGGAGATGGCCGTCTCGATCTTTTAGTTAATGGTCAGAGTGATGGAGGCTATAGTACGAAAGTTTATTTTCAACAAGAAGATGAAGAATTTGTTGAGGCGAATCTATCGCTTATAGGAACTTATTTTAGTGCAACTGAAATATTCGATGCCAATGGCGATGGCTTACCCGATATATTAATAACCGGGTTTAACACAAGTTATACACCAGATACCAAATTGTATCTCAATTTGGGAAATGGCAATTTTCAAGAACACAATGCAGGACTGGATGGGGTTTATTTTAGCTCAATTAGCGTAGCTGATTTTGAAGGGGATGGCGATTTAGATGTACTACTTAGTGGAATGCGCAAAGATGCAAATGGCGAAATGAAACACAGTTTGATTCTCTATCTAAATGATGGTCAGGGAAATTTTACACCATCCCCTCATGCTTTTGAAGGTATAATTATGGGGTCAGCGGCCCTTGTAGATTATAACAACGATGGATTTTTAGATGTTTTTGCTTTTGGTAGTACTGCCTCTTCAGGTATAACTACAAATTTGTATAAAAATCAAAACAATGTATCTTTTGTTCGAGATGAGGAAAACTCTGCCTTAATTAGAGGTTTAAGTACTTCTAGAGCCAAGTGGTTTGATTTTGATCAAGATGGCGATATGGATCTTTTTGTGATGGGGTATACAAGTGATGGAGAAGCCATGACGATGCTGTATGAAAATACAGTAGATCCTGTTGTAGAAGAAAATTATTGTGAAGTAGGTGTTGATTTTGATGTACAACCTATTACGTTGGTAAAAATGGCAGGAATAGAGAATCGCACAGATGCTCGCGTCAATGGTACCCCAGCGTATGAAAATTTTACAGCTATTGAAGGAAGCGTTCAGCAAGGACAAACCTATACCTTGCAAGTAAAAGGAAATACAGATGGTCAATTTAGCAATGACATTCGTGTATTTATCGATTGGAATCAAGATTTTCAATTTGATATGACTACAGAATATTATACCGCATCTTTAGCACCTTCTACAGGAGAAGATGCAGTGGAGGTAACGCTTAATATTCGCATTCCTGATGATGCCGTTTTAGGTAAAACCCGTATGCGAATTATCAAAGACATGTGGAATGTATATGAAGAAGGTGAATTTGATGCTTGTTTAAATGCGTATTATGGACAAATTGAAGATTATTCTTTGCGCATAACAGCAGGAGAATCAGAACCAACTTGTAACAATAATTTACCAGGTTTAAATCCGGGTGATACCGGCTGTGTTACTTTTACCTATAACGGAGCAGAAGTAACGTATGCTACAGTTCGCGCGGCGGATGGAACCATTTGGCTGCAACAAAACTTAGGAAGTGAACAAGTTGCAACATCAGCTACAGATACTTCTGGATTTGGTGATTTATTCCAATGGGGTAGATGGGCAGATGGGCATCAAAAGCGCACATCAACTGTTTCTAGTGAGGTTGTTACGCCAAATAATCCATTAGGATTGGGGGCAACTAACACTAAGTTTTACGCTACTTCTCCTTCTTGGTGGGCAGCAGGAAATGCAACGGATACTTGGGAAGCTCGTACACCTCAAGATGTATCGGCTATCGATGGATGTGATCCGTGTAAAGCTTTAGGTGAAGGATGGAGTTTGCCAACGCAAGACCAGTGGCAAGCGAGTATTGACGCAGAGCATATTACGAATATTCAAACGGCTTTTGACAGTAATCTTCGTTTGACAGTGGCTGGAGCAAGAGGCAGTTCTGGGGTGTATAATGATGGGGTTCGTGGCTATTATTGGAGTAAAACGACGTCATCTAATAGAGATTTCGCTAAGCATCTGTATTACAGTAATTTTATAGTGAATACAGGCGCAGGTGCGCCTCGTGAACAAGGATCGGCTATTCGCTGTATCAGAATAGCACCAATTGTAACACCCGAAGAGTATTGTGAACCAGAAATTTCGGAAGCAGCCTATAGTTTGCCAATCTATTCATTTACGTTTGGCGAAACTACACAAACTAGTGGAAATCAAACGAATGTAGATCCAATATATGAAGATTTTACTGCTATAACTATTTCTGCTGTCAAAGGACAAACCTATGGGGTTACCGTTAAAGGAAAAACAGACGGACAAGATAATTTGTTGGTTAAAGTCTACATTGACTATAATCGCGATTTTGAATTTTCAGAAGACGAAAGTAGCACTATCGGTTTTTTGACTAATGTAGGCAATGAAAGTGGAGAAGTTTCAGGAACCATTCAAATTCCTGCGATTGCTTTGACAGGTACTACAAGAATGCGTGTAGTAAATATGTATCACAATCCAGAATCTACTTGGATGCCTTTAGAAAATGTACCTTGTCCAACAGGCTATTACTTAGGTCAGGTAGAAGATTATACGATTTCAATTCAAGAAGGCAATGTTACAGTAACTGCTGTAGAAGTGTATACGGAAAACAATCGTCCTGCCGAAATTACGGCCGAAAATGGAACTTTACAGTTGGTGGCTCGCGTATTGCCTACGGAAGCAAATCAGGCTGTAGTTTGGTCTATTGTTGAAGGTACTACTAATGCTAGTATCAATCAAAATGGATTAGTAACGGCTTTGGCTAATGGCGTGGTGAAAGTAAAAGCTACCTCGGTTCATGATCCATCAAAAGCAGCAGAGATACAAATAACTATTGACATTGAAGCTTTGCGTTGTCCACCTATACAAGTAATTAAAGTACAGGAAATTGGAGAGCAAACTGCTACAATCACTATTGAATCTCAAGCTACAGTTTTTGATGTTGAATATGGAATAGCTGGTTTTGAACGTGGGCAAGGAACGACCGTTTCCAATGTTTCCAACGTGCACCAAATAGAAGGGTTAATTGCTGAAGTTGCTTACGATGTATATGTACGAGTTGCTACTTGTTCCACCTGGCAAAAAGTAAACTTTACAACGATTAAACTAAAAGAACAACGTATTACAGTTGCAGATGTAACAAAACAATATGGCGATATTCCTTTTACAACGGGAGAATCTACTAGTAACTTACCACTTGCCTACACCATTGCAGATCCAGCTATAGCCGTAGTTGAAGAAGGAGTAATCGTGATAAAAGGGGCCGGAGAAACAGAAGTTGTCGTGAATCAAGAAGGAAATATCGAATATTTGCCTGCTGAGCAAGTGCGCTTTACTTTACGAGTAAACCCAGCACCACTTACTCTTTTTGTATCGGATAAAACAAAAGTATATGACGGAAGAAGTGAGGAGAACTGGCTTATCTCTTATGATGGATTTGTATATGGAGAAAATGAAACCATTCTTTCTGGGAATTTACAGAAAGAAGGTACAGCAGTAGGAGCAAGGGACGTTGGAACCTATACCATGACGATCCATGGATATACCGCACTAAATTATGCGATTGCTTATAGAGAGGGAACGTTAACTATTGCAAAAGCAACGTTACCAACAATTGAATTTGAAGAACAAACGTTTGTATATGATGGCTCACCTAAATCAATTGTAATCACGCAAGAATTGCCTCAAGGCGTAGTTGTAACCTATGTAGGGAACGAACAAACTGAAGTTGGGAATTATCTAGTAAAGGCAATTGTAAATGGCGGAATAAATTATAAAAATATTGAAATAGAAGCCAGAATGCTAATTCGCAAGCAACTACCAAATCTTATTTTTGATGCTGCTACTTATACGTACGATAGTACAAGCAAGCGCATTGACATACAAAATATACCCGAAGGTATAACAGTTACCTATACCAATAATGAACAAACTGAAGTAGGTTCTTATACAGTAACCGCGTCAATTGATGGGGGGAATAGCTATGAGAGTGTTGTACTTACAGCTCTTTTAAAAATCGAAAAAGCAACGTTAAATCAGCTTGTAAGATTAGTAAATCAGAGTTTTGTTTATGACAGCCAAGTTAAATCACTGCATATTCAAGGTGAAATTCCAGCGGGTGTTCAGATAACCTATACGGGGAATGATCAGATAGAAGTAGGAAATTACGAGGTAAAAGCGCATTTAGTAGGAGGAAATAACTATGAAGATGCAGAACTTTCAGCCCTACTTTCTATTACAAAAGGAAGATTGACAGAACTTGCATTTGAAAATCAAACGCTATCCTACAATGGAACAGCTCAATCGATCGCTATTACAGGAACGTTACCGCAAGGAGTTCAGGTGGTTTATACGAATAATAGTCAAACTGAAATTGGCGTTTATCAAGTAATCGCTACACTAGATGGAGGAAGAAATTACGAAAATTTAGTTCTTACAGCTACTATGAAAATTGAAGTAGGAGTGATTAGCGGTATTACATTAGCATCAACCACTTTTGTGTATGATGGAACCGTGAAAAGCTTGTTAGTTTCAGGAGGACTTCCAGAAGGATTTACCGTAACCTATACCAATAATGCACACACCAATGCAGGAACTTATCCAGTAACAGCAACAATATCAGGTGGAGCACACTATGAAGATTTGGTAGTAAGTGCTACCTTAGTAATTACAAAAGCTACTCTAACAGGTATTCGTTTTGACAATCAAACTTTTGTTTACGATGGAACAAGTAAATCCATCTTCATTTCAGGATCCCTTCCTAATGGAGTGACGGTTGTACATGCAAATAACGGAAAAACAAATGTTGGGATTTATGAAGTAGAAGCTAAGGTTCAAGGCGGAACTAACTACCTAGATCAACGCCTGACAGCAACGATGACAATAGAAAAAGCTACGGCACAAATTATTTTTGATGAAATAGCTCCTTTACTGTTAGATGAAAGTGTAGATTTTCAACTTCAGGCAACCAGTACTTCTGGTTTACCTTTAACTTATTCATATACTTATGTAGGAGCTAATCCTGCAGCAGAAGTAAGTAGAACAGGTTGGGTAACGCTTAAAAAAGTAGGAGAAATTACAATCAAAGTATCCCAAGAGGGCAATCAAAACTACCATCAAGAAGCAGCGGTTAGCCGTGTATTGCGTATTGTAAATAACGATGCTACGATTCACGAAATTTCAATTGAAAATGAATCGTATACCACTCCTCAAAAAGAAATCTATCACTTGGTAAGTTGTGGTGATTTGAATACAGCAGTAAGCGTTACAATTTCGGTTGCTGAAGGTGCCAAAGTGACGCCAAGTAACACTTTTGTTATACAGGTGCCAAAACCAGGAATCTACAAGCAAAAAGTAACGGTTACTTCACAAAATGGAAAAGTAACGGAAGACTATGTAATTACAGTAGAAAAAGCTTTTGCTTTTAAAGAAATTGCGGAAGTTAAATTTAACAATACGCTGTTGATTAATAAGAATCCAAAAACCAATGGGGGGTATAATTTTGTTGCCTTTCAGTGGTTTAAAAATGGAAATCTAGTATCAGAACAACAAGTTTATTCTGTTGGCAATACTACCTTACTTGATAAAAAGGATGTCTACCATGCGATTGTTACAACAGCAGAGGGTGAAGAAATACACGTATGCCCAATGGAGCGTATTGAAAATGTGATTCGCGACATTCAGCTTTATCCAAATCCAGTTATTTTAGGGCAAAAAACAACGCTTTTAGTGAAAGTAGCAGGAATTAACCTTAAAGGCATACCCGTTCAGATTTACAATTTAAACGGGCAGCTGTTGCACACAATTAGTATGGAAGGGGAAAGTACAGCAATATATTTGCCACAAACTATGCCAAGTGGAATGTACCTTGCCGTTTTTGAATTAAACGGTCAAAGAGAGTCAATTAAATTTGCAGTAAAAAAATAAGATGAAAACAATAAAAATAACCGGATTGGTTTTCTGTATGCTCTTCGGATTTAATACAGCCAAGATGATGGGACAAGAAATAGAACTTTCAGTTTTGGGTGGGTTAACAGCAATGAAGCAACCTAGTACAAAATTGACAGAAGGACATACATTAGGCTTTTCAGCCTTATATAAATATCCGATAAAAGAAAACCTATCTTTCGGAATAGGAGTTGAACTTGGACAATATAGCCTTACCAAAGAGTTAACCAACTTTAAAGGGGAAAATTCAGCTATAGATCGGCAAGGAGATGCTTTTGAATTTCGCTATAACCTAGCGAAATTCTCCGAAGATTTGAAAGGGAATTATTTTGCAATTCCTTTAAAAGTAGAATATTTAGGTCCTACTTTGGGAAATGAAAAAATTCGTTTATACGCTTCAGCCGGTATCAAGTACCAAGTATATTCCAAAGTAAAATCGAATCAGTCTTTCGAGGGAATAAAAACCAGTGCATATTATGAACGATGGGATGCAGAACTCCATGGACCTCCTTTTGAAGGATTTGGAAATCTGGGAAATCGCCAAGAAAAAAACAAACTAAAGTTAGATAATGGCTTTTTTGTCGTAGGTGAAATTGGTGTGCAATACACCCTTCCTACAGCGCAAGCTCTTTATTTTGGAATTTATGGGGATTGTGATTTAGGTTCCTCAGGTCAAAGTAATCAAGGCGTGTTAACCTATAACAACAGAGAACAAACAAACAGTGTATTAAACGGTGAAAATCAGCGATACAAAATGCGGATGTTTTCTTTAGGAATAAAAGTGAAATACAGTTTTGGCCTTTAATAGGGGGGAAAATGAGATTTGTACGTCCCTGAATACGGTTGATTGTTTTTTAATATTCATTTTTCATGATTAGTTATAATTGGTTTGGAAAAAACACTTTTTCCAAACCAATTTTTTTATATTTCGTTGAGGTTTTAAAAAAGGTTTGCTTATTTTTTTACCCATTACCTTCACTCCATTTTACTTCGCCTTTAAATGAGTAGCCACGCCAATTCTATTCCAAGCATTAATGGTTACCATACACATAAGAAGTTGAGCTAAATAGGTTGCATCAAATAGTTGTTCCGCTTTTGCATAAAGCGCATCACTTATACCTCCCGAATGAATAAAAGTAACAGCTTCAGTCATTTCTAAAATAACCTGCTCTTCTACGGTAAATAAATCGGTTTCTCTCCAACCGGCTAAAACAAATAATCTTCGAGCAGATTCGCCATACTGTAAAGCATCTTTGCTATGCATATCTAAACAATAGCCACAGCCATTTAACTGAGAAGTTCTGATTTTAATTAATTCCTTGTGGGTTACGGTTAATTGGGATTCGTTGAGGTATTTTTCAAGTAAGAACATCCCTTCATACGCTTTAGGATCAACGTCATAAATTAATTTTCTGTTTGACATATTTCTTTATTTTTATAGGTCAAAACTACAATTTGAGCGAAAGAAAAAACTTCAACTGGTTTAAGAAAAGCGCTTCTTCTTGATTTCACTTAAATACTGGGGACTAAAACCAAGATAAGACGCCAATAAATATTGAGGAATACGCTGTATAAAGTCAGGAAAATTTTTCTCAAAATGAAAGTATAATTCTTCCCTACTAAATTCATATAGGAACTTTACTCTATATTGAGCAGCGGCATAGGCCCTTTGAAAAACACATCTAAAGTACTTTTCCATTCGAGGATGTTGGGTCAGGAGCAATTGGAAATCCAGTTTAGAAATACGTAAAAGCTGTGTTGTTTCAACGGCTTGGATGTAAAAATTGCTCACGCTTTCATATTCAAAAGCCATAAAATCAGTTAACCACCATTTTTCTATAGCAAAATCCAACGTTTGCTCTGTGCCTTTATCCTTGATATAATAGCTCCTTAAACAACCTTGAAGCACAAAAAATAGGCTGTCACAAGGTGTCCCCACTTCTAAAACACAAGTTTTTTTAGCGTTAGTCTGAACGTGAAAACAAGACAGAATGGTAGAGGTTTCTTCGCTGGATATAGGACCTGTAAATCGCTCTATATGCTGTATAAAAGAAGCTGTAGTAGTCATAAAGAAATAGTTTATAGCTTGGTATTGAAAGTAAAAATAAAAAACTTAATTCTTTTACTCCTGATTAAGTTGTGCGTGGATTGTTTTCATGTGTAAGGTGAGGTATTAGGGGTTCCCCTTTTTTTCTTAGGCAAAAAATAACTAAAATAGACTGAGGTTGATTTCTGTTAAAGTTGAATTAGATTCATTGTTTTTTTTACTTCTTAGAAGTTAAACGAGCTTTGTTTTTTTACATCCTGATGTGGTTTTGTAAGTTGTTTATTTATTTGTTTTTAATATTTTTATTTAATAAAGTATTGTTTTTTACATTTTTAAAAATGTATTTATTTGATTTTAACTTTATTGTTTAGATTTTTTAATGTGACTTTTTTTATGTTACAAGTCTTAATTCAAGAATGTGGTGACTAAATAAAGATACAGTTAAGTATTGTTTTTTTGTAGCATAAAAGAATAAATAATCGAAATAAAGTAAAATGAATAGTAAAGTAGAAAGTAGAATAGAAAATATTTTTTTTTCCCTTCTTTTCTTGCAAATTATCGCGTATGTGTTTTTCTTTAAAGCAATCGTTCTAACGGCGAATTTTAATTTCATCGTTATCTTAATCAATAGTATTCTCCTTGCAATTGTTCCAGAATTACCTAATAGAATCATGAAAAATGAAGTGTATAAGCTGATTATTATTGGGTTTAATTTTTTGTTTTTCGACATTTTATTTGATGAAAATAAATGGGTGGAAATTTTATTGTTTAATTTTTATAGCCTCATGTATAGCTTGTTATTTTATATCCATATCAGGCGGCTGGATTTTTTGAAAGGTATTTTATTAGGCTATTTTTATGTCATAAATAGTTTTTTGGTGTGCTATTTTTTAGTTTTAAATGCAGAGTTGATTGTTGAAACTTTTTTTTCAAATCACTACTTAGTTCAAATTCAATATATGAATATTGGAATAAAAGTAATTATCCTATTTATTTCCCTACTTACTTTCTTTCATTTTGTTATTGCACGTGTTAAGTGGATGCAGACCTCCAAAATAAAGGATTGAGAAAAAGTAAAAGAGGAAAAGGCCTTTTGATTGAGTTTCTTTATTTCTAAACTATTTTGAGATTATAATTGTGTAATGTGCTAAAACAAGATGTGTTTAAGCAAAATAAATTTTAGTATGCTAGTGCCTTTATGTATTATGTTGAGTTTTATAGGCTATGTAACACTCTATTATTCACAGCAAAGTAAAACCGTTGTGAGATCTACTGTTTTTTGGATGTGTAGCTTGTTAACCCTATGTGCTTTACTTGTTTTCGGAAGCTCACAAGTAGAAACGTTTAGTCCTATACCTATAGGAATGATTTGCAGTATCCTAATAGGTCCATTATTCTTGTTTTTATTAACTCCTGAGAAATTTAATACAACTACCTTTTTATATTTCGTTTTCGGTATTGGACTAATGGGGACTGGTCTTTGTGTGATTAGTTCATATCTCCCTACTCATTTAGAAGTACTTGAGCAAATTGTAATCGCAAGCCTTTTTGTAAATTGTATTGGTTTTGGCAGTTATGGTTATTTGAAATATATCAAGTATCCCAAGGATTTTATGAATCAGAAAACAATTGTATTATTCTATATTATACTATTGTTCTGTTGTGCTTTTTTGTTTAGTATGTTACTAATTGAAAAAGAAGCAAATATATTTGATGCTAACAGAATTTTCGGTTTATATAGCCTTGTTTTTATTTTATATGCTTTTTTAAATGAAGGGTTTGTTTTTTGTTTAGCAACAGATTTCAACTGGAGGGCAACTAAACTTTTAGAGAAAAATAAATGGAATGAAAAAGCTGCGGATAGCTATTTTTATTCTCTAACAACACAAGAAACCACGAAGAGCCTGAAGAAGAAGGAGCAGGAAAAAAGAGCGCATGAAAAGCAAATCAAAGATAGAATTGCTTTGAGCCACTTGTTGTATAAAGAAGTCATAGATACAAAGCTTTTTCTCCAATCAAATCTTACTTTAACGGATTTGTCTAATAAAATTAGGACAGATAAAGCTAAATTAATCCATTATTTTAAGCAATCAGCTTCTTTAAATTTCAAACAATACATCAATCGACTGAAAATTGAGTATGCTATCACGATTATTGGAGAAAGGGAAAAGGATATTACGGTAGAAGAATTAACCGTTATTTGTGGTTTTAATACAAGACTATCCTTTTATCGTGCTTTTGTTTATTTCTATGGATTTGCTCCTTCTGCCCTTTTAGAAGATTAAATAGGGAGGTTTATTTTGTTATTGGACGTGTTTATTTCAGTGTATGTAAAATTATAGTCTAAACCATAGCCTAATCAAGTACGTTAACCTTTAGTCGTTTTTATATTTTCATAAGGGTTGATTAAGGAATACCTATAAACCTAGAAGTGGGTGTCCCAAAGGGCACTTTCTTTTTATTTAAGCGATTTTATACTAGTACAAGTTGCTGAGAAGCAGAGGGAATCCTTAGAGAAAAAAATGAAATTCAATCGAATATAGTTTCCGTTTTATCTATCACTTGACAAGAACCCTTCTATTGTTTTATGAATATTCATATACGATGTGGTATTCAATTCGTAGGAACTTATCCTTTTTTAGTATAAAAATTTCACCAATGATCGCTTGGGCGCAATGGATGAAAATACGCTATCTGTGGATTTATCGTATGGGATTGATTTGAGTTACAACTACAAGTTGGCTTTTGGTTTGAAAGGATCTGGGAGTTTATTGGATGTGAATTACAGCAAATTGACTATCTACGACGGCACCGATCCTGTTGTTTCGGAGAATGTCAGCAATCAATTCACGCCGAATTTAGGTGCAGGTTTGTTTTTGTATTCGGATAAAGCGTATGTCGGAGTTTCCTTTCCCCATTTGTTTACGCGCTCGCGTTATGATGACAATGAATTTGCTACGCTTGAACAAACGCTACATTTGTATGTAACGGGAGGCTATGTTTTTGACTTGAATCAGAATTTACAATTCAAACCCGCCGCAATGGTCAAGATGGTAGAAGGTTCTCCGCTACAGGTGGATGTAAGTGCTAATTTTATGTTTATGGAAAAGTTCACTCTTGGAGTGGCTTACTGCTGGGATGCCTCAGTGAGTGGCTTAGTAGGTTTTCAAGTGACTAAGAATGTGCTTATTGGCTATAGTTACGATGCAGATACCAGTAAGTTGTCCCATTATAATTCGGGCTCCTACGAGGTTTTTCTTCGCTTTAATTTGTTTAACGGCTTTAAGCGCGTTGTAGCGCCGAGGTTCTTTTAAAAGAGAGAGAGATGATACATAAAATAGTACATATAGGATTGTTGAGCTTATTTATAAGTTTTGGCATCAGCAGTTATAGCCAGGTAAAGAAGGAGAAATTGGCCGCTCTCAATTTTGATCGCTTGGCGTATTCCGATGCGATAGATATCTATGAAACCTTAGCCACTAAAGGATATGTGAATACCTCGATATTGCAAAACTTAGCGGATGCTTATTATTTCAAAGGAGAATTTTCCGAAGCCAATCAGTGGTATAGTCGGCTCTTTGAAGGAGATTACAAAGACAAAGCCGTTCAAAAGTTAAGCTCCGAGTATTATTACTGGTATAGCCAGACGCTTAAATCGGATGATTTTAATACCGCACATCCTGCTTTAACTCCGGATGAGAATTGGTTGTACTTTTCCTCAGATCGCCAAGGCTCGGTAGGACAATCGGATTTATACCGAGTTGCTTTATACGAGAATGGGGGTTATGGCTCGGTGGAGAATCTGGGCAGGGAGATCAATACCGAAGGTAGGGAGAGTTTTGCTTTTATCTCTGTGGATCATCAGTTATATTTTAGTTCCGATGGTCATCCTGGTTTGGGTGGTTTCGATGTTTTTGTGTCTAAGATTTACCCCGATGGCCGTTTTGGTCCTGTGGTGAATCTGGGCAAACCGATAAACAGCAACGGCGATGACTTTGGTTTTTATATAGATTTCCAAGAAAACAAAGGCTTTGTTAGTTCAAATCGCGAGGGAGGCAAGGGCTCTGATGATATTTACTTTTTTGCAGAGAAACCGTGTGAGCAAACCCTTGAGGGTAAGATGTATGACAAGCGCACCAACGATGTTCGCTCCCATACGGATAGCAAAGGAAAAGATGCTTATAACTTGAGTTTATCTGATCGCAGAGCAAAATCGACGATTCAGTGGATAATTGGTCAAGGTATAGCCCCGAGTCGTTTAACGGGACGAGGGTATGGAGAGACTCAACTCTTGAATCTGTGTAGCAATGGCGTGCGTTGCAGTGAGGAACAACACCAGGAGAATAGACGCAGTGCGTTTATCATCTTAGAAAAATAAAACTATTTTTTGAATCATCGGGCTGTAGAAATGTAAAAATTACAGATAGAGTTTAGTTGTGAAAAAACTTGAGAAGTTTGAAAAGGTAAAGGGTGCCCCAAAAGGTACCCTTTACTGTTTAAGCACAACTCAAATGATAGAATTTCCTTTTGTTATTTAGTGAAAATAGATGTGTTTATAGAACTTTTTACTGATAGAAGTAAAAAAGACAAAAATAAACACAGATACTGTTACTAAAAATGCGAATTCTTGTCAGGAAAAGCTTGAAGTAAATGTTAAAAGCAAAATTAAATATTCGCCAAGAGCTAAATATGGAATTTTCTCTTTTAAAATGGCGAGGGTTTCAAATGCTACTTTAAAAGTAGGTTCTTGGTAGGATGAAACAATACAAAGTAGTTGACAAATAATAGCTTAAGGAGCTTACTTTTAAAAGTGTTGAATTGTTATCAGCGAACTTTTTAGAGCATCTAGTTGTCACTTTTTTTTAAAAAAAAGTTAAATGATGTTTCATTAGGGTTGTTTGATTTTTTAATGTTTTTAGTGATACTTTTTTTAACTTTTTAGCTTATTAACTTTGGTTTTATTAAATATTATCAAAAATAAGTGATTTAAATATAAGCTTTAGATTTTTGGGTTTATGATCTGATTAATAGAATATAAAATAAGAAGTTGATAAAATTAAGTAAAAAATTAAATTAATACATATGAAAAGAAAACTACTGTCAATCGCCACATTGCTTTTGGCTTCAGCTGTTAACGCTCAGGTAGGTATCGGAACAACGATACCTAATAAATCCGCAGAATTGACTGTACTGTCTAAAGATAAAGGATTGTTGATTCCCAACATCTCTTTAAAGAGTACTACAGATACAACAACCATAAGTAATGGAAATGTTGAAAGCTTATTGGTTTATGCGAATGTTAAACAAGGAGATATCGTCCCTGGATTTTACTACTGGAACAAAACAAGATGGGTACGTCTGGTACCTGATGTTGATATAGCAAGTGAAGTGATTAATAATTTTACTACAATTGTAAATAATGAAAATGTAATTCAGGAGCTAGAACAAATTTTTAATACAATTGGTGGAAATGTATATTACGATGGAACGAAGTTTGAATACACCGATGCGAGTGGAACTAAGCAGGAAATCAACATTGAGCAAATCGTCAAAGGCAATGAGACGCTCACTACTTTAGTTGACAACCACAACGGTACCTATACCTATACTTCAGAGAATGGTGCACAAACGACAATCAATGTTCCTCAATCGGTAATTGAAAATTTCGAGACAATCATCAATAATGAGACCGTTAAAAATGAGATTTTAGAGTTAATCACACAAGTAGGTGGCGGTAATGTGTATTACGATGGAACGAAGTTTGAGTATGTGGATGCGAGTGGAACTAAGCAGGAAATCAACATTGAGCAAATCGTCAAAGGCAATGAAACGCTCACTACTTTAGTTGACAACAACAACGGTACCTATACCTATACTTCAGAGAATGGTACAGAAACAATCATCAATGTACCTCAATCGGTAATTGAAAATTTCGAGACAATCATCAATAATGAGACCGTTAAAAATGAGATTTTAGAGTTAATCACACAAGTAGGTGGAGGTAATGTATATTACGATGGAACAACGTTTAAATATACGGATGCAAATGGTGCGACACAAGTCATCAATTTAGCTACCCTTGTCAAAGCCAATGAGACCATCACTACTTTAGTGAAAGACGCTTCTGGCAATGGAAAATACAGCTACAAGAATGAAGCCGGTGTAGTAGTCGTGATTGATGTTCCTGCGGATGTGATCAATAACTTTGAAGAAATTATCAACCAAACGGACGTACAAGAAATCTTAAATCAGTACATCACGGAAAATGGCGGTAATGTAAACTACGATGGAACTTCCTTTACCTACATCAATGAAAGTGGAGCTACTGTTCCGATCAACCTGTCTACCCTTATCAAAGCCAATGAGACCATTACTACGTTAGTAAACAACAACAATGGCACGTATACGTATACTTCAGAGAATGGGACACAAACGGTTATCAATGTACCCCAATCCGTAATTGAAAACTTTGAGACCATCATCAACAATGAGACGGTAAAAAATGAAATTTTAGAGTTAATTACTACTGTAGGTGGCGGGAATGTGTATTACGATGGAATAACGTTTAAATATACGGATTCAAATGGTGCGACACAAGTCATCAACTTAGCGACCCTTGTCAAAGCCAATGAAACGCTAACTACGTTAGTAAATAACAACAATGGCACGTATACTTATACTTCAGAGAATGGAACACAAACGGTTATCAATGTACCCCAATCCGTAATTGAAAACTTTGAGACCATCATCAACAATGAGACGGTAAAAAATGAAATCCTAGAGTTAATTACTACTGTAGGTGGAGGTAATGTATATTACGATGGAACAACGTTTAAATATACGGATGCAAATGGTGCGACTCAAGTCATTAACTTAGCTACCCTTGTCAAAGCCAATGAGACTATCACTACTTTAGTGAAAGACGCTTCTGGTAATGGGAAATACAGTTATACGAATGAAGCAGGAGTAGTAGTCGTGATTGATGTTCCTGCGGATGTGATCAATAATTTTGAAGAAATTATCAATCAAACGGATGTACAAGAAATCTTAAATCAGTACATCACGGAAAATGGCGGTAATGTAAACTACGATGGAACTTCGTTTACCTACATCAATGAAAGTGGAGCTATCGTTCCGATCAACCTGTCTACACTTATCAAAGCCAATGAAACGCTAACTACGTTAGTTGATAATGACTATGGCAGTTATACTTATACTTCTGAGAATGGTACAGAAGTAACTATTAATATTCCTGCAGCAGTTGTAGAAAATTTCGAAACGATTATCAACAATGAAACCGTGAAATATCAACTGGAACAATTAATCAATATCACAGGTGGTAATGTGTATTACGATGGAACAACCTTGGAATACATTGATGGTGATGGAAATAGACATGAAGTAAACTTAACTAATGTTGTTCGAAATAGAGAGACTGTTACCAAATTGGTAGATAATAACAATGGAACTTTTACATATTATAACGAAAGAGGAATTGATGTAGCAGGTATGCCTATTCCCAATACAGGAGTTACATTTAATATACCCAAAATAGATGTATATGATTTAACTCAAGTACTTGTAACGGGCACAAGAAGTACGCAATTCTGGTCTTATGATGCGATGGTTTATCGCGGATCATCAAGTACTTTTTATTATACAGATGCAGTGTATAGAACGGCTTTTACAGGCTATTTTAATGCAAATGATAAACCTGTCGCAAGTAAATATTTAAATATAGATTTAGTAGTAAATAGTTACATAAATACTAATGGGAATTTTGTTGGAAATGTCGCAGTTGACGCCTTGGTCGATGTAGCTGTTTATGTAAATAATGTTTTGGTAAAACAATTTATTTCTAAATATTATTCATTAGGAGGGTATACAAGGGGGGCTAATAGTTTTTCTCAAGATTATTCAGGAATAGCAAGTTTTCCAGCTAATTTAGTTTTAACGCCTACTAATAATAAATTAGAAATTAGAGTAAAACCTTTTAGTAGTGATTTTCAGAGAAATTTTGGATCTGCAGATGGGTCTTTCAGAAGAGGTGCAAATGCATTTAATCTTTCTGTAGAAACAATTTATGTACAACTTTTCGAAAAATAACAAGCTATGAAAAAGTACGTTCAAGTATTAGTGTTTTTTTTGGTAGGAGTCATGCCCATTCTTGGGCAGGCTCCGTATCAAAACAGCTTTGTAAATCAAGGCTCACTTACTATAAGTAAAGATGCTTTGGTAAGTACGAGCTATGATTTTGACAATCAAGTAGAAGGTGTGGTTCAGAGTGATGGCACTACCTATTACTACGGCAATTTCAACAACGATAATTTGTATTACCCCAGCGCCAATGCCAAGAGTGGCAAGGCAATATTTACTCTTTTAGAAGAGAGTCAAAGAGTTCAACATTTAACGGGTAGTCGACCTTCAGAGTTTTATGATGTCGTATTGAATAATCCTACGGGAGTCCTGGCTTTTGACTTGCAGCATGAGCTGAATGTCAAGGGGAGTTTGGATTTTCAAGACGGAATAATGGAAGTAGATTCACTTTCGGGTATGCTTAGTTTTCACACAGGCGCCAAAGCCTTGAATCCCAGTGATGAGAGTCACGCGCAAGGGTATGTCGAAAAGCTAGGCAAGGAATCGTTTACTTATCCCATTGGAGATAAAGGCTTTTATCGGTATGCGGGCATCTCAGCCCCAGCCAATGAAAAAGACGCTTATCAGAGTAAATACATCTTAGGAGATCACCAATTTTTCGCAACTCATCAAAAGACGAGTCCAGAATTGCGTTTACTCAATGACTTGGAATATTGGAAAGTAGAGAAGTCTACGTCCAGTAAAGGGGATATTTTGTTGACTTTAAGCTGGGATTCTCGCACGACCTTATCCAGTGTGTTGCTTGATCCGGAGACTAATTTACACATTGTACGCTGGGATGAAAATCAAGAATTGTGGGTTGATCAAGGAGGAGTTGTGGCGATGGATTTGCGGGAGATCACCACAGCAGTTCCCATCACGGGCTATGGATATTTTACCTTGGCTACGTTTGATATTACTGCTCAAGAAGTCGGTGAATTGAAGATATACAATTTAGTTACGGTTAATGGGGATAGCAAAAACGATTATTTTTTGATAGAAAATATCACGCAATACCCTAGTAATACGGTAGAGATTTACAACCGTTGGGGAGTGAAAGTCTATGAAACTAGGGGCTATGATAGTTCCGGAAATGTTTTCCGCGGATATTCCGAAGGTCGCAGCACCCTTAAAAAAGGGGACCCCCTACCTACGGGTACGTACTACTACATTGTCACGTATGATAAATCGGATAAAAATGGTTCGCGAACGATTAAGAAATCGGGCTATCTCCATTTAGAAACTAATTAATAGATACATCAGTGAAAAATAGAAAAATATATTTAGGGATAGGTCTAGTCTTACTAGGCTTTTTTCCCGGAGCGATTCATGCCCAACAAGATCCTCAGTATACGCATTATATGTACAATCACTCGAATATCAATCCGGCTTATGCCGGAAGTCGCGAGGGATTAAATATTTTTGGTTTGTATCGCACCCAGTGGGTTGGCCTTGATGGCGCTCCCCAAACTGGTAGCTTGTCATTGGACACGCCTTTGGGAAGTTCTGGCTTGGGCTTAGGGGTAAATTTTACCAATGATCGGTTGGGAGCCATGGATGAGAATACGCTCTCGGTAGATTTATCGTATGCGATTGATTTGAGTTACACCTATAAACTGGCTTTTGGCTTGAAAGGATCTGGGAGTTTATTGGATGTCAATTACAGTAAATTGACCATTTACGATGGCACGGATCCGATTGTGGCAGAGAATGTCAGCAATCAATTCACTCCGAATTTAGGCGCGGGTTTGTTTTTGTATTCCGATAAAGCGTATGTCGGGGTTTCTGCGCCTCATTTATTTACGCGCTCTCGCTATGATGACAATGAATTTACCACGCTTCGACAAAAGCTTCATTTGTATGTAACTGGAGGCTATGTTTTTGACTTGAATCCGAATTTACAATTTAAACCAGCGGCTATGGTCAAGATGGTTGAAGGTGCTCCGCTGCAGGTCGATGTAAGTGCTAATTTTATGTTTATGGAAAAGTTTACCCTTGGAGCGGCTTACCGCTGGGATGCCTCAGTGAGTGGGTTAGTAGGTTTTCAAGTGACTAAGAACATGCTTATTGGGTATAGTTACGATGCAGATACCAGCAAGTTATCTCATTATAATTCGGGCTCCCATGAGGTTTTTCTTCGCTTTAATTTGTTTAACGCCTTTAAGCGCGTCGAAGCGCCTAGGTTCTTTTAAAAGAGAGGGATATGAGACGAAAGACAGTACACCTAGTTTTCCTGAGCTTAATTTTAAGTGTGGGAATCAGCAGTTATAGCCAAGTAAAGAAGGAGAAATTGGCGGCTCAAAGTTTTGATCGCTTGGCGTATTCCAATGCGATAGATATCTATGAAACCTTAGCCACTAAGGGGTATGTGAATACCTCGATATTGCAAAACTTAGCGGATGCTTATTATTTCAATGGCCAATTGCCCGAAGCCAATCAGTGGTATAGTGAGCTTTTTGAAGGGGATTACAAAGACAAGGCGGTTCAAAAGTTAAGCTCGGAGTATTATTACCGGTATTCCCAGACGTTGAAATCGGTTGATGATTACAAGAAATCCCAAGAATTTATGGATCGTTTTGTGTCTTTAGAACAAGGGGATTCCCGGGGAGATTTATACCGCAAGAACCGCGACTATCTGAGCCATATTGAGAATCATTCAGATCAATATGAGATACGATCGTTGCCTTTGAATTCGGTTTATTCAGATTATGGAGGCCGTATGTTGGGACTGGATTTGGTTTTTACCTCTGCACGAGCTACGCAAAGCGAGAGTGGAGATCAGCTACACGGTTGGACCCATGAGAGTTATACGAGTTTATACCTATCTAGGTTGCAGGGAGGTAGTTTTGGCGAACCCGAGCGTTTAGCCTTAACGGTTGATACGAGTGTCAATGATGCGAGCGCGGTATTTAGCAAGGATGGCAAGACGATGTATTTTACGCGCAATAATTCCAAGAGCAATGGCAAGAGCAAGCAAAACAAGACACATAGTTCGCTTTTGAAGATCTACAAGTCCATAAAGCAAGTGGATGGGCAGTGGGGACAGGTAGAGGAATTACCGATCAATTCGGATGATTTTAATACCGCGCATCCTGCTTTAACTCCGGATGAGAATTGGTTGTATTTTTCTTCAGATCGCCAAGGATCGGTAGGACAATCGGATTTATACCGGGTTGCTTTATATGAGAATGGCGGCTATGGTTCGGTAGAGAACCTAGGCAAGGGCATCAATACCGAAGGGAGAGAGAGCTTTGCCTTTATCTCGGCGGATCAGCAGTTGTATTTTAGTTCCGATGGTCATCCTGGTTTAGGAGGTTTAGATGTTTTTGTATCTAAGATTTACCCCGATGGTAGTTTTGGACCTGTGGTGAATATAGGTAAACCGATTAACAGCAACCGCGATGACTTTGGTTTTTATATAGATTCCCAAGAAAACAAAGGCTTTGTAAGTTCGAATCGAGAAGGAGGCAAGGGCTCGGATGATATTTACTTTTTTGCAGAGAAACCGTGTAGGCAAACCCTTGAGGGTAAGGTGTATGACAAGCGCACCAACGATGTTCTAACCAATGCGGTAGTAATCATCTCCGATGCGTTGTATCAGCAATCCGATACGGTTCGCACCAATAGCCAAGGGTATTACAGCAGTACGGCCTTAGCTTGTGGTTATAAATACCGCATCAAAGCGCAGCGTGCGTCTTACAATACCGTAGAAGTAGTGTTTAATATCGATCATCAACCAGGAGTAAAAACGGTGAATATCGGATTAGAAGAAACCGAGATTGCTTTAGAGGTGAATGACGACTTGTTTAAGACGCTGAAACTAGCACCTATTTACTTTGATTTTGACAAATCGGACATCCGTTATGATGCTTCGATTGAGTTGATGAAGATTGTAGAAGTGATGAAGAAGCACCCAAGTTTAAAAATAGATGTTCGCTCCCATACGGATAGCAAGGGAAAAGACGCTTATAACTTGAGTTTATCTGATCGCAGAGCAAAATCGACGATTCAGTGGATGATTGGTCAAGGTATAACCCCGAGTCGTTTAACGGGACGAGGGTATGGAGAGACTCAACTCCTGAATCCGTGTAGCAATGGCGTGCGTTGCAGTGAGGAACAACACCAGGAGAATAGACGCAGTGCGTTTATCATCTTAGAAAAATAAAACTATTTTTTGAATCATCGGGCTGTAGAGATGTAAAAATTACAGATAGAGTTTAGAAAGCTCTTGCAAAAGAGCTTTCTTTTTTAAAAGAGAAACAAAACAAAAGAAACTAGTATACAAAAAAAAGATAAAGATAATTGTATTGCTTTTTAAGTGTTTTGGCATGAGATTTGGTTGTTTTGGTTGGTTATTTTTAAGAGAAATTTCAAACCAACCTGGGGAAGTGTTTTTTAGCTACTATTCTTTTGTTTTTCTCTCTTTTTTACAAAAATATATTCTGCTTTTAAATTTCAGAATCAAAGCAATACAAAATGGGGAAGGATGAAGAAAGAGTATTGCTTTCATTTTGAAATATTTAAAATTTTGAATATTAGCTATTTATTTTATTAAAGAGTAAGGTTTTGTTTTTTTTAATTGAGAGTATTATGCCCCTACAAAATTTATTTCTTATTTTATTAATGCCTATCGTTTTTTATGAAACGTTTACTGCTTATTATAAAATCGTACCTGATTCAAAGCGATTAGTTTATAAAACAATGACCTGGTTTAGTTTTTTTGTTCTCGTCCAATTAGTTTTAATAACGTATGAAGATCAAATACTAAATAAATCCTTTTATTTTCCAATTTGGGGATTGATGTTTTTATTTTATGGACCTTATTTTAGTTTGATTTTTTCAACTTACTATAAGGAACAACTGCTGTTGAAATACGATATCTATTTAGCCGATTTTTACAGTATGATTGGGGTTTTTATATGTGGGTTAGTTATTAACTTTATGGAAAGTAAGTTGCCTTATGTTTTTGAAATACCCCTTCTTGTTCTGGGGTTATCTCTCCTTTTTTATGCAGTGAGAATACAAATAAAAAAAAACAGAATAAAAGGCACGTTAGAAGTTTTAGACAGACAAAAAAATAGAGAAGGAAAAGGGCTTTTTTTAAGCTTTGGCTGTATTTTGATTGTGTTTTTCTTTCGTATCTCTCAGGATATTAAATTATCAGGATTTTTATTTCTATTGCTATTTTATGTGTATTTAGCTTTCCTTCGAAAAATGATGGAAAACAAAATAATCCATATGGATGAAGTGCAAAAAAATACGGCAAATACAACTAATGAGCCAGTCCATATAAAAGAATACTCCCTAAGTGAAAAACAAGAATTAAATCGATTGAAATACGGACAATCCAAGTTGAATGATATTGTTTTACAACGTTGTAATATCAAAGTAAATCAAATCATTGTTGAAAATAAAGCTTTTTTAGATGCCAATTTTAAAATGACTGATTTAGCAACGCAGACCAGAATATCAAGATATTATTTAGCGCAATATTTTAATGTCGTTCATCGTATGAATTTTAGGGAATACATCAATAAATTGAGAATTGATAGTATCGTTCAATATATTAATGCCAATAAATATAAAGAAGATATAAGCGTGAATGAGTTATTTCTAAAAAGCGCATTTAATTCTAAAACCTCTTTTTTTAAAAGCTTTAAACAGTTTCTTGGGTGTACACCTTTTGAATATTTAAAAAAAAATCAGCGTTAACTTCCTAAAAAGGAGTGCGAAGTTTTAGGGGTAATGTTCTTTGAATGATTGTATAGCCTTGGTTAATATATTTAGAGGCATTTATAAGTAGGAAGGCAGAGAAGTAATAATGAATAGCTTTCTATGAAGCGAAGTCAAAAAGAGGCAAGGGAAAAGAATAAAAAGAAACAATAGTATAGGTTTAAGAGGGAGAATTTTGCAGGTTTTTTTAAAATTTTCGTACACCTTTTCTCAGGTATATTTTTTTACAAAGTATGTGAATGTAAAAAGAGAATTTTGCGTTTGTTTTTTTTGCGTTTAATTCCTTTGTCTTTAAGGAATTATACTATTTGTTTTTTACTGTAAATGCGATTGTTTTTTTGTTATAATCAAATTGATCAATTTGTTTTACGGTTTTATTAATTTGTTTACTATTCTTTTTTTTATACACATTTTAGTACTGATTTTTTTTTTTGTTTCTAGAATTTTGTCAAGTAAAAAAATGAAACATACCACTTATTCACAACGTTATTCTCTCGTCTTACACCTAGTTTGTTGGATATGCTGAAATGAAGAGTCAAACGCGTAAAGGAGAGATAAGGAAGGTGAAAGTTTGACCTGCTTTTTGTTTTAGGTTGGCAATTTGAAGAAAGAGTGAGCGCGCAGGAATAATATGTGATGAGTTAATCTGTTGTTTCCAAGAAGTATGGCCCATTTAGATATGGGCAAACTTCTTTTGGTACAAGTAAATGACATGAAACAACGATAAAATTGGTAGACGATTCATAGAAAACTTACTGGATGAAAGTGTAGTAGATACTTGTAAATTTTCCTGAGCAGACATAACCCTAATTAGGTCTCGAAGACAAGATAACATCCGCTAGTAGTAGTTTGAATAGAAAAACAAATTAATATAAAATCCGTGAAGAAACGAATAACTATTCTAGGCGTGAGTCTTTTGAATTTAGGTAGTTGGTGCGTGCTTTATGCACAACAAGATCCAATGTATACACAATATATGTATAATGCTACAGTCATAAATCCTGCTTATGCAGCAAGTAAAGAAACGATGAGTTTTTTTGGCTTGTATCGCAATCAATGGATTGGAATTGAAGGGGCGCCTAAAACAGCGAATATTGGTTTTACTACACCTTTGCAAAATTCAAATTTAGGTTTGGGTGTAAATTTTGTAAATGACCATATAGGCGCTTTAGATGAAAATAGTATTTCTTTTGACTTAGCCTATACGCTCGAATTAAATGGACAATATAAATTAGCCTTAGGAGTAAAAGGAACAGCTAATTTATTGAGTCTTTCCTATTCTAAATTAAATATTTACGACCAAACAAGCGTCTACATGTATGAGGATATAAAAAATAGATTTAACCCCAATGTAGGAGCGGGTACTTATTTTTTCTCGGATGTAGCTTATCTGGGTTTGTCTGTTCCTAAAGTATTTAATACGGATTATTATGATGATATAAAAAGAACGATTGTACGTCAAAAACCTGTCTTTTATTTGATAGGAGGATATGTGTTTGACTTAGGTCAGGAATGGTTGGTTAAACCTGCTTTTTTATCTAAAATTGGCAAAGGAAAACCCTCATTAGATCTTACAGCAAACTTTTTGTTCCAAGAAAAATTCACAATCGGAACTGCCTATCGATGGAATGCATCTATTAGTGCACTTACAGGGGTTCAAATTAATTCCGAGTGGTTTATTGGCTATACCTATGATTTTGATACCTCAAAAATCAATCCCTATAACGCAGGGTCACATGAGATTTTTATGCGGTTTGACTGGGTTGGAAGTTTCCAAACTACTAGCAGAAAGAAAGCTAGATTTTTTTAATAAAAGCAAAACATAAATTTAAAATAGAAAATAGTAACGGTTGAAAATTTACTGCTTTTTTAGTGTAAAAAGGCAATATCAACACGCTATATGATTCTAGGAATCCAAGAATAGAATAAGATCTATTTGATTTTTTTTGTTTGAGTTAGCAGTAAAAAAGAGGCTGTTGACGCACTAGTTGAATTGGTAATACTAAAAGTAAAAGAATGCCTATATAAGGGACTTTACAAAAGAAATGATATGCCTTTGTTGAGTTCAGGTCTAACTATAAATTAAGAATATGATGAAAGAAGTATCTATACAAGAAAATAAAAGAATGGTAACTTCAACAGAAGTTTTGACCCGATTAAAAGTGTTATTAGGAGTACGTTCAGCTAAGGAACTAGCGCAAATATTTAAATTGAAACCCAATACAATTTCTTCCTGGAAAAAGCGAAATACGTTGTGCTATGCCAAAGTGATTGAAATTTGCAATCAGCATGAGATTGATCTTAATGAATTGTTTTGTGCTCAACGTCAAAATATTGCGGTGAATAAAAGCTATACACAAGTGCCAATTATTTACATCGATGATTATTTAGAGTATTATTTGAATTTGCAAAGAGAATCTAAAAAAGTGAAACAAATTTACTTGCCAAAAAGAGTGAATTTTGATATTGTAATCCAGTTATATAGCAATGTATTTGACCAAATGCAACAAGCCAAGCTGATGTATGCTTTTTGTAAAAAAGTAGATGCTTCTAGTTTATCTGTGGGGAATGATTATATTTTCTTAATTAAAAATAAAGGTTTTCAGAGACACACCGTGATAGCACATGATATTCAAAGTAATAGACTTCGTATTAGTGAAGAAAAAGAGGAAATGAGTTGGATAAATACGAAAGAAATTGCTGAATTATTCCAATGTATAAATTATGTACTATGTTAAAATAGTAGTTGAAATGAAGAATAAAACGCTCCTTGTTGTTCCTATACCAAAAATAACAGATTAAATACAAAAGTTGTTAGTTAGGTAAAAAAGTTAAGGTAATTTAAAAGATAAAAATACAACTCTTATTATTCATAAATAAAATAGAATCATTTTAAATATTTGTTTTTAACATTTCTATAAAATTTACAAGAGGTAAAAGGCTTAAATTGTAGTAGAAATCAAATAATTTAAAAATAATTGTTAGTATGGCTTTTGATATTGGAATGATAAAAAAAGTGTATGAAAAGATGCCAGATCACGTTGCAAAAGCACGGGAGTTAGTCGGACGACCTTTGACACTTACTGAGAAAATTTTATATACGCACTTATGGGAAGGAAAACCTTCTCAAACTTTTGAGAGAGGAAAGGATTATGTTGATTTTGCACCAGATCGCGTTGCTTGTCAAGATGCAACGGCGCAGATGGCACTCTTGCAGTTTATGCATGCGGGGAAAGAGCAAGTAGCTGTACCTACTACGGTACACTGCGATCACTTGATTCAAGCCAAAGTAGGGGCTGCTATAGATTTAAAAGTAGCAGAAATGCAATCGTCAGAAGTATTTAATTTTCTATCTTCCGTATCCAATAAATATGGTATTGGGTTCTGGAAACCTGGAGCGGGAATTATTCATCAAATTGTTTTAGAAAATTATGCTTTCCCTGGGGGATTGATGATTGGAACTGATTCACATACAGTAAATGCAGGTGGGTTAGGAATGTTAGCCATTGGTGTAGGAGGAGCAGATGCTGTAGACGTAATGTCTGGAATGGCTTGGGAGTTGAAATTTCCAAAGCTGATCGGTGTTAAATTAACAGGGAAATTAAACGGTTGGACCGCCCCAAAAGATGTTATTTTAAAAGTAGCAGATATTCTAACAGTAAAAGGAGGAACAGGTGCTATTGTTGAGTATTTTGGTGAAGGAGCGCTTTCAATGTCTTGTACTGGAAAGGGAACCATCTGTAATATGGGAGCTGAAATTGGGGCAACAACCTCTACCTTTGGGTATGATGATTCTATGCGCCGATATTTAGCTGCAACCGGACGTCAAGATGTAGTTGATGCGGCCGATAAAGTAGCGGAGCATTTAACGGCGGATGCCGAAGTTTATGCTAATCCAGCGCAGTATTTCGATCAATTAATTGAAATTAACCTATCGGAGTTAGAACCTCATATCAATGGTCCTTTTACACCAGATAGAGGAACACCTGTATCTAAAATGAGAGAAGATGCAGAGAAAAATGGCTGGCCACTAAAAGTAGAATGGGGCTTGATTGGATCTTGTACCAACTCTTCGTATGAAGATATGTCTAGAGCAGCTTCTATCGTAGAGCAAGCCGTAAAACACGGTATTACACCTAAAGCGGAATTTGGTATTAATCCAGGATCCGAACAAATTCGCTATACGATTGAAAGAGATGGTATTATCGAAACCTTTGAAAAAATGGGAACCAAAGTATTTACAAATGCTTGTGGACCATGCATTGGTCAATGGGATCGTGCAGGAGCAGATAAAGAAGAGAAAAATACAATTGTTCACTCGTTTAATCGTAACTTTTCTAAACGGGCGGATGGCAATCCCAATACCCATGCTTTTGTAACTTCACCAGAAATGGTGGCTGCATTGGCTATTGCAGGTGATTTAGGATTTAATCCAATTACAGATACCCTGATAAATGATGAAGGACAAGAAGTGAAATTGCTACCACCAACAGGTGATGAATTACCTAAAAAAGGATTTGCTGTAGAAGATCCTGGGTATCAGGCCCCTGCAAAAGAAGGGTCAAATATAGATGTAATCGTTTCACCAACGTCTAGTCGCCTTCAATTATTAGAACCTTTTAAACCTTGGGACGGTACCAATACGACAGGAGCTAAATTATTAATTAAAGCGTTTGGAAAATGTACGACGGATCATATTTCTATGGCAGGACCTTGGTTGCGCTTTCGCGGTCACTTAGATAATATCTCTGATAATATGTTGATTGGAGCTGAAAACGCATTCAACCACTTGACAAATAAAGTGAAAAATCAATTGACCGGGGAGTATGCGGCAGTACCCGCTGTACAAAGAGCGTATAAAGCAGCAGGAATCCCATCCATTGTAGTAGGTGATCAAAATTATGGAGAAGGATCCTCTCGCGAACATGCAGCGATGGAACCTCGCCATTTAGGGGTTATGGCCGTATTGGTGAAATCATTTGCCCGTATCCACGAAACAAATTTGAAAAAACAAGGAATGTTAGCCCTTACGTTTGCGAATGAAGTAGATTACGATAAAGTTCGAGAAGATGACACCATCAATTTCTTAGACTTAACGGCATTTGAACCAGGAAAACCATTGCACTTAGAGTTTGTTCATGCGGATGGATCAAAAGATGTAATTGCTACAAATCATACCTATAATGCAAGTCAAATTCAATGGTTTAAAGCGGGATCTGCCTTAAACTTAATTGCAGCAGGAAAATAATCCATAAGAAATAAAAAAAGCTTCTGAATACATTCAGAAGCTTTTTTTTAGAATTGACTATTAAAGTCCATTAAGGCCAATTTAACACTTGTTTCTAATGACTTGTTGAAGATAGCATAATTATTCGCTCGCCATTTTCCTTTAAGTTTTATTTTTTTAGTTTGGTTATACTGTTGTACGGTCGTTTGATTTTCTATATTAGTTATGATGGAGTTGATTGAAACAAATGTGTTTTTATCAGTTTCAATAAAACCATAGTAATCTATTGTGATACCATAGGTGCAAGTAATCTCTTGTATTTGTTCTACTTGATAAGTATCTTTAATGTATTGATAGTCGAGCACCTGTTTTTTATTTACTTCAATAGTTGGTAAATTTGCGATACTATCTAAGACAATATATTTTTTTCCTGTATATGCATAGATTTTTTCACATTCATCTTTTAAGGATTTTTGTATCGTAGAATCATAGGTCTTACTGAGGATTTTCATTCCTTCTTTGTATTTGGTTTGCGGTGTTACAGCTAGATCAAGTATACCTTGAGAGCCTGTTTTTCCAACAAAACTAGTAGGAGGATGTACAATAATAGCCACGCGATTCTGAGCGTGATACTCGGCTTTGTTAATTGAAATTTGTTTCGGTGTAGCACAAGAATTAAGCAATAAGAGTACCGAAAAAATAAGCATTGTTTGTATAAATTTCATGTTTGTTTATTTTGGCGCGAACTTATCTATTATATTTTGATTTAGCTAGGAGTAAGTCTTTGTTTTATTTTTTTTCTTATACTCAATTCTACTACAATTGATTGTATTCTTCTTTGTTTTCCGCTTTCAAAAGATCAATAAAGTAGGTGGTAGCCTTTTTTTGATAGCTGTCTTTTAAGCGAATGGTTACCGCCTCTCGTTTCATGTTTGTTCCGCGAATAGGAATTGCACATAATTCCTTTTCACCATGAACGGTTGCAAGTGTTAAGATGGTCTGAAAGGCTCCTGTGCGAATTAAATCAACAATGGTTGGGGTGTGATTTACTTCTATTGTAATTGTAGGATGTATTTTATATTTTTCGAATTGACGATCTAAAAAGTCGCGAGTACTAAACCCTTTTACAGGAAGTGCTAAGGTCAATTGCTCAATTTCTTTAAAAGTAACCCCTTTTTTAGTGGCTAAAGGACTCTCTTTGGATACGATAACGGCCATATCAGAAGTCATAATCGGTTCATAAACTAATTCATCACTGTGTTTTCCTTCATAAAAAGTCAAGGCAAAATCAATATCCTGTTTTACTAAGGCATCAATTAATTCCGTTGTAGTTCCAAAAGTTATCTGTAGTTTGATTTTTGGAAATTGGGCAATGAAATTGCTAACCGCATTAATAACAATTGATTTAAGTCCCCAAGTCAGCCCAATATTCAGCGTTCCTGTATTTACTTGTTTTAAATCTTGGAGGATTAATTTTCCATCGTTCGAGGCTTGAAGGCTTTTTTCGGCATACGTTGCAAAGAGTTTTCCTGCTTCTGTTATAGAAATGCGCTTTCCAATCCGATCAAACAAGGGAATACCTAGTTCTTCTTCCAGTTGTTTAATTTGTTGAGATAGAGTACTCTGTGTAATATACAGTTCTTTAGCTGCCTCAGTAAAGTTGAGAAGCTCTTTGGCTTTTAAAAAATATTTGAGTTGTCTTAGTTCCATTTTATAATCGGTTTTATCGATTGATGTTATAGAAAAATATCGTTTTACAAATTTAGAACTTAACCTTAACTTTACTTTAAATTAAAAGGAAAAAATGGCAACATCAACTTATATTGACTTTAGAGATACAGAAAAGGCGGTCAAAGGCAGTGTGAGATACAAAAGAATAAAATGGGGTATTTTTTTACTAGGCGTATCTGTTTTTGCACAACTTTATACTTATCAACCGCTGTTGTCAGAAATCACCCAATCTTTTGCTATAACACCCGCAGAAAGTAGTTATTTAGTATCAGCATCGACATTTGGAATGGCTTTAGGCTTACTACTATTTGCTTTTATTGCTGATCGTTATCCACGCAAAGACGTTATGCTTTTTTCTTTAATCACTTCAGCCATTTTGACGTTGATATCTGTATTTGCTTTTGATTTCTCGTTGTTGATTAATATTAATTTGATCAAAGGAATATGTCTCTCAGGCGTATCTGCAGTCACCTTAGCTTATTTGGCAGAAGAAATAGATGAAAAGTCGATTGGAACAGCCATTAGTTTTTATTTAGCAGGTAATACATTTGGCGGTATGTTTGGCCGTATAATAGCTGCTTTAGTCAGTGGTTGGTTCAATTGGCAAATTGCTGTTCTTACCATTGGTGTATTGGCCTTGGGTATTGCCCTTATCTTTTATTTTTTCTTTCCAGACTCTCATTTTTTTCAACCCCAAAAAACTAAATTCAATAAAAAAATACGCCAAATGCAACGTATTTTAAGGAATAAGCGGATTATAGCCATGTATATCGTTGGTATATGTTTGATGGGCAGTTTTGTCAGTATTTATAATTATTTAGGTTTTAAGTTAGAGGCTCCGCCCTATAATTTACCTCATTATTTGATTGCTTTAATTTTTTTGATGTATGCTTTTGGAATCGTTGGAAATTTAGTTGCAGGACGTTTATCAGATCGCTATTCGGTTAAAAAGATGCTATTTTTAGCCTTAACGCTACTTTTTATTGGATTGGGATTGATGTATGTAGCTAATCTTTTTGTTGTTTTAGTAGGCTTGACGATATTTACAATTGCTTTTTTTAGCGGACATACAATCGCCAGTAGAGTAGTTACCCAATTAGGAGGAAAAGCAAAAAGTTCGGCCACTGCTCTCTATTGGTTTTTTTACTATATGGGATCAACCTTAATAGGAAGTTCAACGGGCTTTTTTATTAATAAAGGACATTGGGGAGGTTTCTTTCTAACCTTACTGCTTTTGGTCTTTATTGCTTTTGTTGCTACTTATACAACAACAAGAGCTACAGCTTCTAAATAAAAAGTATCCTGACTATCGTTTTATTTTTGCGGGAAAATGGTCTATTTTCGCATTGGTTTTAAACACCTAATACAATGAGCGAAAGTATAGATCAAAAAGTGGTATTGGCAATTGATGAAAAGCCCAAAATGGGGCAGTGGTTATTACTGAGTATTCAGCATTTATTTGCCATGTTTGGCGCCACGGTTTTAGTACCAACCTTAACAGGAATGAATCCTGCAATCGCTTTGATATCTAGTGGAATCGGTACTTTGGTCTTTATTGCCATTACAAGAGGAAAAGTGCCTTCTTATTTAGGCTCATCCTTTGCGTTCATCAACCCAATTATTGCGATTAAAGCGATGGAACAAGTCACAACGAATGACGTGCCTGTTGGCAGTTTCTTAGTCGGTAGCTTCTTAGTGGGTGTGGTTTATTCTCTAGTAGCTCTTTTAATCGCTAAAGCAGGAACAAATTGGCTGATGAGATTATTACCTCCCATTGTTGTAGGGCCTGTAATTATGGTTATTGGACTTGGTTTGGCCGCTACAGCTGTAGGCATGATCACCAATAATTCAACTGGGGTGTATGACCTTACCTATGTCATTATTGGTTTAGTAACATTAGCCATTACCATTATTGCCGCTATCTTTACGAAAGGATTCTTAAGTGTAATTCCTATATTGGTAGGAATTATAGGAGGCTATCTTTTTTCAGCGAGTATGGGAGTGGTAAATTTTGCCCCCGTAATGGAAGCAGCTTGGTTTCAAATCCCCAATTTTACAATTCCTTTTGTCGACTATACCCCAAAAGTAACGCTATATGTTGTTTTAGTCATGTTGCCTGTTGCTATTGTGCCTATTGCAGAACATATTGGCCATCAATTGGTTTTGAGTAAGGTAGTTAATAAAGATTTAATTAAAGATCCAGGATTAGATCGCTCAATGTTAGGGGATGGGATTGCAACGATGCTTGCTTCTTTAATTGGAGGGCCACCTAATACTACCTATGGTGAAAATATTGGGGTTTTGGCCATTACACGTGCTTTCAGTATCTATGTGTTTATAGGAGCTGCTTGTTTCGCTATTTTATTTGGGTTTTGTGGGAAAATAACGGCTCTATTAGCAACAATTCCTTCTCCTGTGATGGGCGGAGTTTCTATTTTGTTGTTTGGAATTATTGCTTCAAGTGGCTTGCGTATGTTAGTAGAAAATAAGGTGGATTTTAAAGTGAAACGCAATTTAATTATTTCTTCTGTTATCTTAATCATTGGAATTGGCGGTGCAGCTATTCATATAGGTACGAGTATGTCAATTGAAGGTATGGCGTTGGCTTCCATTATTGGTATTGTTTTAAATGTTGTTTTGCCAGGAAGGAAAGAAATTACCTTTAATGATATGTTTAAGGAATAAAAATAGGATTATATTTTGTATAAAAAGTTAAAAAAAGTTAAAAATAAAATTAATTATTTTTATTTGGCATGATATGTGTAAAGTTTATATATTTAGGCTAAATAATTGTAGGTATGTTTAATAAAGGTGAAAAGAAGAGAAAAGGATGGATTGGCAATCTTATTTTTATCCTAATTCTTTGTGTATTGTTATTCACTCCACTAGGAACGACGTTTAAGGTATGGGTGAATCGACTAGTGGCCATGAGTCCTAGTTTAGAAAAACAAGAAGATGTTGAACAAGTGAGTTTAGATGGATGGACCTTATTAGATGAAGATGGACAGGTTTTGGATATGGCTAGTATCAAAGGTAGAGTAGTTGTACTTAATTTTTGGGCTACTTGGTGTCCGCCTTGTATTGCAGAAAAACCAAGTTTCCAAGCTTTATATGACGACTATAAAGATAAGGTTGTGTTTTTATTTGTTACCACGGATTCGTTAGATAAAGTACAAACGTTTAAAGAAAAAAACGGCTATACTTTGCCTACTTATTTTCAACAAGATGCACCACCTGCTTTATTGTATTCGAGCTCTTTGCCTGCTTCTTATGTTATAGATAAAAAAGGCAATATTGTAGTAAAGAAGTTTAGAGCAGCAGATTGGAATAGCTCTAAGTTTAGAGTAACATTAGATGAGTTAATTCAAGCGAAATAAATTAGAAAAGTCTTTGGGAAACCAAAGACTTTTTTTAGCAAGTTTAGTCAAGTCAATAGGGAAAGTTAGTTTTACTTTCGTTGTTTATTAATATCGAAAAAATGAAAGAACGTTCCAGTCAAAATCGCTATATTAAAGTGGTCAATGAGGTGATTGATTACATTAATGTCAAGTACCCAGAACCTTTATCCTTAGAAAGTATTGCCCATCATATTGGAATATCCTCTTTTCATTTCCACCGTATTTTTAGTCAGATTACGGGCGTAAGTTTGAATAAATTCATTACTCTCGTTCGCATTCACAAGGCTTCCTCTTTATTAAAGCATCAAGCGGATTTGAGTTGTACAGCTATAGCCTATTCCTGTGGTTTTTCCTCGTTATCTCTTTTTAGTAGAGTATTTGCTAAACATTATGGATTTAGTCCAACAGCCTTTCAATGTCAAAAGGTGGAAGAGGGAAATTGCGAATTAGAAAAAATAAATACACTGATTGCTCTTTATAGCAAGAATATGCAAAACGAAGATTTGAGTTTTCCAGAGATTTGTAAAATAATAATTAAATCTTTTACAAGTATGGAATTTAAAATCGAAGAAAAAGTATTGGAAGAGTTAACCGTAGCGTATGTTCGTCATATCGGAGACTATAGAGCCATTGGTCAATCCTATGAAAAATTATTTGCCTGGGCGATCCCAAATGGCGTATTGAATCAACCTGAAGTGAAAGTTTTAACCGCTTATCACGATGATCCAGCAATAGTGGGATTGGATCGGCTAAGACAAGATGTATGTATCAGTATTCCTCATGATAGGATTGTACAAGAGCCTTTAGGTAAAGTCCAGTTAGAAGGAGGAAAATACATCGTTGGGTGTTTTGAAATTAAATTAGAGGAATTTGCTCAAGCATGGGAAATTATGTGTTTGTATATTGTACAGCACAATTATAAGCTAAGGTTGGCCAAATCGTATGAATTTCACTTAAACAATTTTAGAGAACATCCAGAACAGAAAGTAAGGGTTGAATTGTGTTTACCTATTGATTAGAGATACACACTTAGGTCAAAGCATAAAAAAAAGTTGAGGTATAGAACGATATATCTCAACTTTTATATCAGGTTATAGAAAGAAGGATGTTAAGGATTCAATCTCCCTTTCGATATTTATTCTTGCCTGTTTTTCATATTTTTCTTTAAAATAAGTCGTTTTAAAGATGTCTTCAAAAGCTAAAAAGTGAATTAAGGCTTTTTTTCTTCCTAAATTATATAAGAAATCAGGGTAAATAGCGTATTCTTTTCTGATACATGTGCTATATTTTTCATAGGACTCCCATTCCTGTCCCAGTATACTTAAGTCTGCATCAAGGAAGTAATTCGTGTCTAAATCGGAAGATATGACATGTGTTTTTGTTGCCAATATCTGGTTGATCACTCGTGTTATTTTTGTTTCAGGTAATTGAATTCTGGCTAATCTTTTCTGTGCAAATGCAGCACTTTTTTCTTCATTATCATTGGCGGTAGATTGATAAACAATATCGTGGTAAAAGACAGAAAAAAGCAAAACATCCCAATCCATAACCTCTGTTTGTATGGATTTTAATTCTTTGATTACATGTTCTAGATGAATTAAATTGTGGTGATGACGATTTTTAGCCTTATAATGAAGCTCAATTTCAGTCCAATAGGAGGTTGAGAGAGACGTATCTTCCGAATAGCTAGAAAATAGATGCTGAAAGGTAGTTTGGATGGTATCAGACATAATTAACTCAGTTTTAGGATTGAATGAAGTAGGCTAAAATACACTTAAAAATACAAAAAAAATACAACATAGGTATAGATGAAGTAGGTTGAATTGTATTTTTACTGTCTAAAAAGTGTTGACTGCTTTGGTGCTTAGGCATTAGAAAGAGAGGAAATAGTAGTAAATCTAACTAAATAAGATTTGTCTGAGCTATTTTCTACAGCTGTTATTTTAAAATTGAAAGTAGAACTTAAATTGAAAGCTTGAATAGGGGGCTTCCAATCATCTGCATTTGCTACTTGTAAATGCAGCATTAGATTTTCTGCCAGTTCTTTATTGTAAAAAGGCTGTAAAAAACGAGTAGTACCAATACCTAATAAGCACAATTGCTCGTCTTGTCAAAGAATAGTAAAGTCCAATTGGCAGTAAAAAGCATGGAAATTTCAAACTTTGTGCAAGGAATAGAACCTTTAATTCAATACTAGTTCAATCGAGGACGGATGGATTCGTTTGAAATTAAAATGAATGTATGAAAATACGTTATTTCTTTTTCACAAGGCGCATTTGCTACTATAAACTTAACCAATGAAAAGGGAGTGAAAACGCTTGATGAGTCGAAGATATTTCTTTGAATTTTATAGATAAGTTAAAAATAAAAATAATTCTGAAACGAATGGTACAAAAAGGTATCTTTGAGGTATGGCAAGAAATAGAGCATTCGATTATGAAGAAAAGTTGGAAAAAGTCCGAGATCTTTTTTGGGAAAAAGGATATCAGGCAACTTCTATGCAAGATATTGTGAAGACACTTCAACTGAATAAGAGTAGTATTTACAATACCTATGGCAATAAGCAAACCTTGTTTCTTGCTTGTTTATCGGATTATGCTAAGATGAAAACAGCTCAATACAAAGCAGCTGCAACTCACAAAGATAAGGCATTTGCTGTATTATCTCATGTTGTTCACGATGTCATGAATCAAACCATTAAAGATCAAAAAAGTTGTCTTATTGTTCGTACAATATTTGAATTGGGGAATAGTGATGAAGCAGTCAGTACATTGATTAAGGGAAATGCTTGGGTTCTGGAAGGACTATTCAAAGATTTATTAGAAAAAGCTCAGGAATCAAAAGAAATAAAGCAAAGTATTGTCCCAGAGGTTGCGGCAAAGTATATTTTGTCTTCTTTTAGTGGATTTTATAAGTATTACATTTTATCAGGCAATAAAAAAGAAGTAAAAGAAATGATTGATTTTATGCTAGCGATGATGAAAGAATGAAAAATTTAATCTATTTTGAACTGATTGGTTCAGAATAAAAAATACAAGAAAATGGAAAAAAATAATGAAAAACAAACCCAGGTAATCGTAGAGGCATATTATGAGTATTTGAGTAAAAAAGAGTATGAAGCAATTGTGCAATTATTTGCTAATCAGATTGAATGGCGTATTCCAGGAGATGCCTCTCGGGCTGTTTGGACCAAGGATCGAAATAGCAAGGAGGAAGTTCTTGAATTTTTTAAAGAACTTTACGAAAATATCGAAGGTGTATCTTATGAAGTAACGGGAAAATTTTATTCAGGTAATCAAGCCGTTGTGACGGGGCATTTGGTTAGTCGAGTTTTAAAGACGAATAAATTGTTTGATAGCTATTTTTCTGTTCAGTTTCAGGTAGACGAGGGGCGCATTACTAAATATTTGTTTCTAGAAGATAGTCATGCTTTAATGGAATCTTTAAAGTAAGGAGAAATTGATAGGAGTTAAAAAGGCATTTATTTTTTGAGGAAACATGCTCCGTATACCCTTCAACTTTTGTACCAGATTTCTATGAGGTTTTTAGTTAGATACTACTAGTATGCGTGAATTAGTTGGAAAAAGGTTTAGGATTTCGTTTCGAGAACAACGCAACGGAAAAGTGAAATCCGTAAGCATAGACGAAAAGCGCATTGCACGCGATTTTCGGATAAACAATAACTCAATCGCTCTATTTTAGTGATGGCATACGGCACGTCAAAGTGCCTCATTCTCCTGTAGTAACAATAACAACGTAAATAAAAAAAGGTTCGAATTAACGAGCCTTTTTTTATGATTTATGAACTAATCCCAGTGCCGTTGTCGACTCTTTTACTTATGGGGTAATGGGATCGCCAATACCAATATAAGTAGAATATTCGATATCAAGTATTCTTACATTAGGGTAAAAGCGTTGAAGCTCTCCATATTGGCAAATTTGATCTGAAACTTGCTGAACAAGGGTATAGAGAATACCAGTAGGAGGTGTTCCATAAATGGTTTGGTATATTTCTACTGTAAACTTTTTGTACTTTGGATGCTTGCGATCTGTAATTTGCTGTCCATTACTATCACAAGTATAAAACTCATAGGTAAACCAGCCTTGTACATCTGCTGGAGGCGCTGCTTTGTCATATTGTGCAAAAGCACTAAAAGACAGAACCAAAGTCAAGATTAAAATTAAATTTTTCATAAACGTATAAATTAAAAATTGGTTACTGTTAAATTATAAAATATAAGTTAATTAATAGTGTAATTAGTTTATTATTAATTAATTGTATAGTTATTCTATATGTTTTGTTAATGTGTTTTTAAGGTAATGATACAGAAAAAAGAAAAGCAAACGTTCGAAAGACGTTCGATTCTAATGCGTTTTTTTGTTTTTTTAAGTGTTACATTTGTCTTTATTTCGTTTTATGAAGCAGTATTAAACCAATATCATGGTAAGGCATGATTTGCTAACTTAAAATACAGATGAAGACAAAGAGACAAGTCGTTCAAGTTCAGCAAAGCGATAAGAATATTCCCATTGAGTTTTTTAGAATTGAAGCTATTGTCAATCTCTTTGAGTTTGAAGGCCACTATCAATACGATTTTTATCAAATATATTGGTTTACGGATGTCTTAGAGCCACACAAGCATGAAATAGATTTTGTTTCTTATCCCATCAAGGCACATGAAATTTGGATTATTTATCCGGGACAAGTGCACCATCTCGATCCAAGATTTAGTAAAGGATATTGCTTGGCGATTGACAAAAACTATTTTAATAGTGTTTTGTTTAAAGAAGCCAAGCAACAAGCTTTTACGGGACATAGTCATTTGAAGTTTGCGGTTACATCAATTGACATTCAACGCTTTGAACATCTTCATCTTTTGATGGAAATCGAATTTAATTCCTATAAACGATCAACGGTGCTAGAGCACTATTTGCAATTGTATATTATTCATATACAGGATCTTCCGATGCTATCAGAAAAACACATTGCAATTGATGAGCGAATTCACAAACTATTGAGACTAATAGAAGAACATTATCTTACTGAGCGACAAAATGAGTTTTATGCAGATCGAGTTTCTCTTTCTACTAAACGAATGAATGAAATTTTAGTTCAAGCGATAGGAAAGAGTTTAAAACAACAATTACAAGAACGCTTGTTGCTTGAAGCGAAGCGATTGGTTGGGTACAGTGAAGACAATATTCAAACCATTGCAGATCAATTGAATTTTTCAGAAGTTTCTTATTTTAATCGATTTTTTAAAAAACTCACTCAGCAAACGCCTAAAGATTTTAGAGAACAAGTTAAAAAAGTCCAAGGATAAGTCTCTTTTAGATAAGTTTATATTTCTGATTGCTGATTAGTTTTGTGCCTTTAAAGAAATTATATGAGTAAATTAAAGAAAAATCAGTTTATCGTAGTATTTATCTTGGCCTTATTATCTGCTTTAGAGCCTTTTAGTATTGATTTGTATTTGCCTGGATTTCTAAAAATTTCACAGTATTACGAAACCGATCTAAAAGCGGTTCAATTTTCTATCTCTACGTTTTTAGCAGGATTTGCTGTAGGACAATTATTTTGGGGAATTATATCAGATACCTATGGACGTAAACTACCTACTATTATATCCTTACTGTTATTTATTGCTGCAACAATAGCTTGTATCTATGCTGTAAATATCGAACAGTTTTGGATTGCTCGTTTCTTTCAAGCCTTTGCAGGTTGTGCTGGAGTTGTCATTGCACGAGCGATTGTAAATGAGTATTTTGATCAAACAGATACGATGCACATTTTTTCGCTATTAGCCATTATTGCAGGAGTAGCACCCATTATAGGTCCCATTGCAGGAAATTTCTTAGTATCGCATTTTGATTGGCAATCAACCTTCGTTACACTCTTAATTTTAGGGGTTATTTCTTTGTTTTTAGTGCTGTTTTTTCTGCCCGAAACCAAGATAACAGCGACCGTTAAAAAGAGGAATTTAATACGAGAATTCAAAGAAGTACTGCAGGTTAAGACCTTTTTAAAGTACACGTTGATAGGTAGTGTGACCTATAGTATATTGATGATTTATTTAGCGAATGCACCTTATTTGATTATGGAATATGGGCAATTATCATCGGCTACTTTTAGTTATATCTTTGCTTTTAATGCAATTGGATTAATGCTGGGCGCTTGGATTTCTAATGCGATATTTACGCGTTGGTTATCTATTCGTCAAATTATAAAGTATACAACGATCGCTGGATTAGTATTTAGTATTATTTTCTTCGGGTTTTGTATTGTGAAACAACCCATCGAAGTACTTTTAATTCCTTTGTTTTTTATCGTTTTGACCTTGGGCATTTTATTTCCAGCCACTACAAAATTAGCATTAGAACCTTTTTACGAAAATAGCGGATCAGCATCTGCTTTGTTGGGATCCTTACAGCTGATGTTAACCTTCTTTATTTCAGCTCTCACCAATAGTATTCCTGCGGATCTATTGTTTTTAACAGGATTAGCCTTATTTCTTTGTCATGTACTTTATTTAGTTTGCTATTGGATTAAAGAACCAAAAATAACAAATTAAGGCTCTATAAAAGAAAATAAAAGCTTAACTTATTGTTTTTAAGTTAATTAAATTAGGTTATTCCTTAAATAGGGAGGAGGATTGCTTATTTATCCGTATCTTAGTAATTCTACAATTTTAATTTTTTTAGTATGACCTTAAATGAAGTTTTGGAGCTAGACAATTCTAGTGTTTGTGATTTAGTAGGGAAAAAGTTTATTATTTCTTACAAAGAGTTTTCTAATGGAAAGTTGGAACAGATGAAAAGAGAAAATAAATTGATTGCCTTAGACTATTGCGATTCTAAGAGTATTAAACATTATATTTTTAGCGACGGATTTAATCATATTAAAATAGCATCTGCTGATATGGTAGCAATGATTAAAATTTAAGCTTTTTAAGCTTATTTTTGGTCAATAGGAAAAAATGGTCTTTCTTTTAATAAAGACAAAGCAATTAAATCGATGTAATTCTAGATGAGATTGATGAATCGAAATAAGAGATAAAGAATAAAAAAAGTCGTGATCAGTATTTCTTCTGACCACGGCTTTTTTTATGAGGGTACTAATCTCCTATTTTTGAAAAAAGGCGTCAAATAACGCCAGTTGAATAGCTAAAGCTTTACTCCAATAGGCTGTATTGTGTTCTCCCTTATATTCAGTATAACTATGTTCAATATTTTTAGCTGTCAATTGACGGTGAAACGTGCGATTCATTTGAATCATTTGGGTATCTTCCGTTCCACAGTCAAGAATGTAGTATTGTCCCGTATTTTTCATTTGATCTTCATTGTCCAATAACTGGTACTTTAGAGGTACATCTTCCCGTTTTCCCAACACCTTGTCGATTTGATAATCAGCATACTCTTTTTCAAAAGCGACTAAGTTAATCGCTCCACAGGAACTTCCAACAATTGAAAAAGTAGTTGGATGGGCAATACCAATATGCAACGCTCCAAAACCCCCCATGCTCCAGCCTAAAATACCGCGGTTCTCTTTATTGGGTAAGGTTGGATAGTTTGCGTCTATAAAGGCTACAAGTTCTTCTCCAATAAAAGTTTGGTATTGGGAAGTAGCATCGATTGGACTATCGACATACCAAGAGTTGTAATTTCCATCAGCTAATACATAAATCGTTTGATACTTTTCCGCTTTTTTAACTAAATCTGGAAGGTCTTTTTGATAGGTTCTTTCTGCATTGCCGCTATAACCATGAAGAATATAGACCGTTTTGTAGTTTACTCCCGTTTCAAAAGGTGGTGAAATCACTACCACGTTTATATTTTTATCCATTTTTGTACTGTAAACGGTTTGACGTAGGATGTTTTGTGCAAATGATGAATGACTCATTAAGGCTAAAAGAAGACTAAGAATCATTTTAGTAATACTAGACGGTTGAAAGGTTCGGTTGATGCGTTTTATATTTTCCATTTTTATTTCTTTTAATGCAACAAAATTGGAACATAAAAAAGGAAAAAGGCTTTACATAGGTTGAGGGATAAATTATTTTATTCGTTTTCGGATTCTGCTTAATTGGGTAGGGGTGATCCCTAAATGAGAGGCAATATCCTGTAAAGGCACATATTTCTCAATCTCAGGTTGACTGTGCAATAACTTTTCATAGCGCGTTTGTGCATCGTCCATAACAAGCGAAACTTCTCTTTTCTCTTTGTCAATCACCCAATTTTTTTCGAGATAGTGAATGTAGAAGGCTTGGAGATCATCTGTTTGTGAAATTAATTCTCTCCATGCCTTATAAGGTAAACTTAATATGACGCAATCGGTTACTGCTTTCGCTGTGAATTGGGAGGGTTGTTGTAAAATAGCAGATACAAGTGAACTTACCCAGTCACTGGGAACAAATATATTTTTGTTGTAGGTTCGCCCTTCACTATCATTGATATAAGCGATCAGGTATCCCGAATATAAAAAACAAAATTGGCGACAAACAAATCCCTGCTCAATAAAGATTTCATTTTTCTTCAACCGACGAATCGTAGCAATATTGAGGAGTGCCTCAAAGGAAGCTTCTGAAATCGGGGAATAGGTGTTTATCTTTTCTCTGAATTTTTCTAATACGAATTGATCCATAGCTGCTAAAAACAACAAAGTTAAGTAAAAGGTACTATTTTAAAGGTAGAAATTGAAAAAGCAAAGGTATATAAGGAGTTTGCTTAGTATAAGCATAGAGGGGAGGTTTGAGTATGACAAGTTGGTGAAATAAAATTTTCACGCTGCTTCTGAAGACTTTAAAATCCTGAATTTATAATATTTTTTAAATATAATTTTTTGATAAAAAAAATATATTAATTTGTTTTTAATTAAAAATAATTAGTTTTTTACAGTTTTTTATTATATTTGATATGGTTAACCATTGTTTTTAATAATTTAAAATCAGAAACTATGAAGAATTTTATTATGTTATTTTTATTGGTATTTGGAGTAAATACCGCAATCCAAGCTCAAACTAGAGCACAATTTACTGACGTAAGAAGTGGGGCTATTCAAGAGTATCAATTTGAACGATCAATAAGTAAAGACGATGTTAAAGCTATTATGGCAGAAGGGCAAAGAATTTCGCCTTCTTCCTCAAATTATGGAGGTTCATTCACTCTTTATCTCGGTGTCTATGATAGAAATAGAGGTATGTGGGATATTTACGAAGGCATATATCACTACCCTATAAATTTCACTTTTGCAGATATTATTCGCGATCTTATAAATCGTTATCTCCGATAAGAAATATTTACATAAATAGATAAGGTGTAAGTACTAGTAATTATATAAACAAGAAAGCTCCTATTAAGGGGCTTTCTTTATTTATTTAGTTTTTTTGTAGTAGTAAAGAAGATATAAATATATCTGTTTTTCCTCATCCCTTTTCGATAAATTTATCTGTGCTTTCAGGGTTCACGAAATCAAGCTTCATTGTGATGTTTGTATTCAGGTTGATCCCGTTTTTAAATTACTTGCGCGCTCTAGTTACAGCCTTATGCAAAATACGGAAAGAACTATTATCTTCTATACTGTACTTTTCGCTTTTGTCTACTTTGTAAGCTTGATTGCGAGAGCAATAATTCCGAGCTATTGCTAAAAAGGAATGTTTCTAAATAGAAGTGCAAATACTAAGTACTCGTTTTATTGTTCTAGTTTTGTGCAAACAAAATAACTCAAATAGACATGACAAAAACAAAACTTACAATCAACAATAACGGATCGGTAAAGATAGAAGGTGATTTTGAAATCGTAGATAAAAATGGAAATGCTTACGGATTGCAAGGTAGAACGGTACTTTCAATTTGTCGCTGTGGGCTTTCAAAAAACAAACCTTTTTGCGATGGCGCACATAATGGTCATTTTGAACATGAAGCCGTTGCATTCGATCTTCCACCAAAGAAAGTATAAGCGCACGTAAGGGGATTTATGAAAGGTAAGGAAACCAAGACACTATTTTTTAGCAAAATGAGGTGTGCGATCTATTTTAACGTTTTCAAATAGTATGATTAAGAGGATTTTGAAAGGTTAGAATTCAATTCTTGGCATGTATAAAAGGATATAAGATAAGACTTTTTAGAAATCCATTTTTTTATTATATAGATTAGTGACTAGTTATACGTAAACACAACTTTTGGGATTGACCTGAGGTATTCATGGATAAAATTAAATGAGGGTGTCCCAAAAGGTCACCCTCATTTAGTTTGTAGTTTTAAATTATAAATTCTGTATCGCTATTTCGGGACTAGTCATCAAAGAAAGTAGAGAGAAATCAGTACAATTGGTGGGGTATTATAATACTTAGATTACTGTTTTTTTATTATGTTAAAAAAGCACACGATTATTTTTTTATATTAAAAATATATACTTAAGTTTAAGTTAATTTTAACTAAGTTGTTATTTTATGAAAAAAGTATTAATAGTATTAGTATTAGGGACTTTGATGTTTTCTTGTGCAAAAGAAGAAAGTGCAATTCCTAAAAGTGAAGAAAAAAGAGAAAATGCAATTGTGGATCCGGGGGATCCTGACATGAATAGAATAGTTAATGGTCAGTTAGTTGGTGGTGTATATGCTAACGCAGTATATCCATTTGGAAAGGGCTACTTAATGATTAATGAGACTAAACATACAATTAGAATGAATATGTATGCTTTACCTAAATTCACTTTCACTGCCAACACGTTAGACACAAGAATGGAAACAAGAGATAAGTTTTTCATTTTAGATTTTTTAATCACTCCAAATCAAGAACATCACGGACAAGTTGGAGGTGTATATGGACAATCAACGGCTTCACCTAGTATTAAAGGACCAATTGAAGTATGGGATCATATGTATCGTTCTCAATGGGATGTTAATACTAATTTAATTGGAGTATTACCCTCTATACCTAATTTTTATCTTTGGAATAAGTATCCAATATTTAGTAATCCATATGCTGCTGGATCTGAATTTAAAGTCGCTTTTATAGAGTTTTGGGTAATTAAAGATAATGAAGAAGGTGAACACCATTGGTTGGCTTTAGAAACACCTAATAGTTTTAATCAAATTTTATCAAATAACCCATATCCGAAATTTACTTCTGTACCCTTACCTTTTTCATTTCCTGTTAATGACATAGAGTTTTTTGGTATTAGGAATGAATTACCTTCATCTCCTCAACCACAGTGGGTAGTTTATTATCTGCAGAACAATGGAAACCCAATATCAAACACAGCTTATGATCCAAATTATCATGTAAATGGAACATTTAGATATATGCCATATGTTACCTCTCCAGGGTTTCCAGCAGAAAACCCTGATAATACACCAGGTTATATAATTAAGTTTGAAAATATGTAATAATTATAATTTAATTTCTTTAAGCCGACTAATTAAATAGTCGGTTTACTTTTTTTTAATAGTTTTATGAAAAGCTTAAAAACAGTACAACACCTTTACTTCAAATAGGTTGTACCGCTTTTCTAACAATAAGGATAGTTGCTTTAAATAGAATTCTAATGCAACTTTTCTTTCTTCTAATGTTCTGAATTGAAAGCCGTTAGGATATTTTTCCACGAACAAAGGATTGTGAAATTTAAATTGTACGTACCAATCAAGATCGAGGGACTTTTTTAGAATTCACCGTTTTTCCAATTTTTAGGACATACCCACATATCTGTGCATGAGCAGTCAAAGGGAAGATTTTTCGGCATTTGTAATTACTTTTTAAGGTTGCCATTTAGGTTGCCGTTTTTTTAAGTAATTATTAACCGTAAGATTATAAAAAAAAGCTTAAAAGTCGTGTTAGGATTGACTTTTAAGCTTCTGTGATCCAATCAGGATTCGATTAATATTTTTTAAGATACTGTTATTCAATAAAATGATTTTTTTTAAGTTGTGTTCTGCACAACAATTGCACAACAAATAAGGAGCTTATTTTTATGTATTTTATCAAACTAGATGCGATAAATAAAATGAATTTTTATAATCATTTGTTTTGTAAAGCAAGATTTAGTTGTAAAGCTGCTAAAAAAAGCTCTAAGGTATCAAGAGAAAAAGCTCTTTTTCCATTCTCATAGTTGGATATCTGACCACTCTTTTTAGGGTCACCCCAAACTAATATTGCAAGTTCCTCCATCGTTAGATTAAGCTCTAATCTTCGCGCTTTTAATTTTTGGGCAATTTCTTCTTTTAACGACATAATATTTAGTAATTTTGTAATTGCAAATTTTAATAGGGTTAAAATTAGCAGACATGTTTCCCGTTGGTGTGTGGTAACGCCAACGGGATTTTTTTATTGAGTAAATCTAAAGATTAATTTCTAATTCTTTTCCTGTAAGGGTGAAATAAAGGTTCTGGAGTTGGTGGAGGTATTTTATATTGCCAATAGTTGCGCCTTTGAATCCTGCATTAAAAAACACATCTCCAATATTACATAGACTAACAAAGCTACCTAATAATTCATAGAAACCATTACCAAGATGCTTAAACCCACACTTTAAAAGTATTTCTTCTGTTAGTTCGGTTGGTTTTAAATCTTCATATGCTATTAAAGCAGTTCTTTTTTTGTCTGTAGTATATTCTACTCGGAAAACAGTTTGTTTTAGTTCTATTATTTTGCCTTGTTCTGTACAGTTACCTATACGCACTTCACTTGCTTGTATCATAGTCCTATTTGTTTAAAAGTTTATTGTATCTAGATTCCAACACTAAGTTTAATTGTTTGGGCATTCTAGGTAAAGGAGATTTTTCACTTATTTTAAATAAGAAATCCTCTAGTAAATCATATTGTTCTTGCGTCAATCCTATTTGACTAATTGTGCCGTCTGCGTTCTTTTGAATGATCCCGAAACCATTTGGTTTTTCTGTCGCTAGTTTCATGATTTTATCGGTGTAATGGGAGTTTAGGTTCTTCCACTGGCTGCCACATTATTGCATCGCCAGGTATAAGAAAATCATCTTTTCCATAAAATTCAAGGTCTCCGCGTTGGTTTATAATCCAAAGATCTCCTTCGTATTCAGTTTCTATTTCAGTTCCGTTTAAAGAAATCCAACCGTTATTGTTTTCAAGGCCTTGAAGTGATTTTGGTCTAATACTCCATTTATTTTCGCTAAATCTTAGTACTTCTAATTCACTATATTTTGCTGAGTATTGAGATGGTTTAACTTTTATATATCCATTTTCAGAAATATTTGTGTTAGAAATATCTATACCTAATTCTTCCCACGCTTCTCGTATTACTTCTTCTTTTGTTTTCATAATAAATAGAGCAGTTTAGCGACGTGCTCCAGGTCTTTTGTTATTCCCAAAGTTTTTTTGCTGTTTCTAGCTTCTTAGTAAGTTCGTTTACATCTTTCTTAGCATATGTAAGAGAAAAGGAGTGCTCTCGTTTATACTTCCCGCTTTTGAGTCCCTCGTGCTTCTCTTTAGCTTCTTCTAGTTTATACTCGTAGTATTCTAAGCTTTCGGGTATTGAAAGATTAATTTCGTTTGCTTTGCTTTCCCAATACTCCGCTTTACTTAAGTGGTCATTGGCTTTGTCTGAAAATTCAACGCTTTTGCCCATTCTGTTCCAATTCCTTTCGATGAGTGCGCGGTGTCTTTTCTCGCTGTGGTGTCCTATTTTTATAGGCTCTGCTAATACTAGAAAATCTTTTCCCTCTTGGGATGCTTCGTAGTACTCGTTGCTTTTCTTTTCTGCGGAACCCGCCCAATTTTCATATCTAGCAGCTTTATTCTTTGCTCTTTCTTGGATATTGAAGCCGTCAGCGCGTACAAATGAGTAGAAGTAAAAACCATCTTTAGTATAAATTAGGTTATATATAATTACTTCGTTTTCTTTTCCGTATTTAGTTGTCAGATTTATAATGTCTCCTTTTTCGTGGCGTTCTTCTGTTTTTGCTAAAAACACGTTTGGTGCATATTTGCTATAAGTATTCATTTGTGTAAAATTTATATATGGTTTTTAAATAGTTTAATTACTTCTTCTGGAGCTTTTTCAATTCGGTAAGATTCATGCCATGAACTTCCAACTAAGAAGTATGGTGTTTCGCCGGTTATTTCTATTTCTAATATTTCACCAAATATGAAATAATCACCATCTAAAGGGTCTGTGGCTTTTACTATGTCGCTTATTTTATAAAGTTTATTCATAATCTAGTTTGTTAAGTGTTTTATAATCATTACTCCAAAGTAAGCGGTCGTTAAGGCTATCCAAATACAAGATAGTCGCTTGCTGTGTTTAGTATTACTCATTTCCTAGATAGATTATATTACCGTCGATTTCTTCGATAACGATTTTGGTTCCTGCAGACGGGAGTCCTTCAGGGTCATCATTCCAAATGAAGCGGTAGTATTGTTCGTTGGCTTCTTCTATTTTTTCGATTTGCTTAGTTATGCTATGGAAAGCCAAAATAGCAGATACAGTAAGTACCAAGCACACGCCCACAAGGGCAAGGATAAGATTGTCTTTCATTTTTTAATAGGGTTTACAACTGCCCTTACATTGAGTGGTAAGTGGCAAGGGCAGTTTGATTAGGTGTTATATGTATGGTCCGATTTCATTTATAGATTTTGGAGATTTTAATTTCTTAAATCTTTTTTCTATAAAAAATAAAGCGTCTTTCCAAAACTTAGAATTTGGCTGTTGTTCTGATGCGCTTTTAGTTGCGTAGTAGAATTTTTCTACTGCTTTGGTTGTTGTTAAAGTGCTTTTAAGATTCGAATTATTAAAGTCTATTTCCATTACATTGCTAGTTTAAAGTTTGACTTAGTTTGAAAATCAGTAGAGCCGAATAAATCTTTTAATTCGCTTAGGTCTTTATTAGACCTTCCTTTCTTCACATAATCACTAGGAGAGAAATACCAAGACTTCTTTTGTCCCGCCCAACGGGGAGCGTTATAATTTTCAATTGTAATAGTTTTGATTCTTTCTTTTTGTGAGTACATCGCCACAGGTGTTAAGTCTGTAAGCCATATAAAGGAACCGACAAAAGAAATATTGATTCCTTCTAAGCCTTCGAACATCTTTACGATATTATAGAATTGCTCAGCATTAAAAGAGTTGTTTGTATTTTCTTCTGCGTCAGAAGTATTGAAACGGTTTTCTAAGGATTTGAATGCCTTAAACATTTGTACGAATTCAAATTGTGAGTTATAACCGCTAGTGTCAGGGTGTAACTCAAAACAAAGCTTTTTTAATAAGTTCTTAGCTTCGTCCAGTGTTTTGCATGTTGTAAAATAGTTTGTATCCATTTTATAAATGTTAATAGGGTTATTTAATGTTTGTGGTAACGGCTTGCATAGTGGTAATTATCAAGCCTGATTCGCTTAGTTATAATCTTACGACCATAACAAAAGCATAAGAGAGAGCAGACAGTAAGTCAAAGAACGTCCCCGAGGGGGGGAGTGTAAAAAGAAGATGTTTTATTTCTTATTTTATACTACACAAATGTATAGTGAATATTTTACATAAAAAATCATTAATGAAAAAGTTTTGATACGTAATTTCTATGGTAAAACATAATTCAATAGATAAAGCTTATAATACCTTATTTTCCTTTGTTTTAAAGGCTTCAATTAAAATTTACGTATACAATTATTAAAGAGAGGAAATAATTGAACTGTGATGAAATATGATAGTAAATGAATCGTATTGATGTGAGTTGAGAGTGATGGAAAAACAAACACAAACGCGCTGTCGTTTAGCTTACTTGTGTCGCTGTAATATATTAAGGTATAAATCACAAAGATATTTGGTCTTGAATCGTGTATTTTTACTAATTTTGTTGTTATTTAAATATAGTATTATGATAGATGATCTAATCAATAAAGCAGAACTTACACGCGTATTAAAAGCTGGCGACAACATTAGTAGCAAACGAACACCAAAGAAGCACAAGGCTAAGATTCAAGAACTTAACGACCTTTTGGAGTACTGGAAGAAGCGACACGATTTATTGTAGTTGTGCAATGGTTGTGCAAGATTCATATAATCAAATCTCAAAGCGTTGTTTTACAGTGCTTTGTATTTTTTAGTTCGAATCCTAGTAGGATTACACTTTCCTTTTGCAGTAGTTTAGTTCCTATAAAATCAATAAAGCCAAAAGCTTAATCTTTAAATTAGTTGCTGCCTGAAATCAGTTCTGGATGACCGGATATAAAAAGCTAAAATGTTTTTGAACGCAAAAGCAAATGCACCCCCAATACCCTTTTATATCGCGTTTTCCTTTTGCGGTCCGTTCGCTCTGAAACATGTATACCATCCCAAACACACTACCATAGCTCAATTTTAATATTTAACCTCCTTTTCTTTACTTCTAAGAGGTTTTCTTCTTTCAAATAACCGAATACTCATTTTGATAATTCTAAGGCTTAAAACAGTCTCTTTTCTTATTTCCATTTTAGCATAAGTTGATTTATTTTATTGTGTAATTATTGTATGAAATATTTTATGCAATAATTATGTAATTGTATAAAGTCTTTTATATATTTGTCATGAATCAAAATTGAAATTATGAACAAGGATCTCTTTGTATTGGTAATTGAATCGATAAAAGAGCAAACGACACGAGATTATGAAATCTCAAACGGTTTGACTCAGTTGTATGGAACAACGGTACCTGTTTATGATAATTCATTTTTGTTGAAAGCGATTAAGGATATAATGCTTTTTCATTTTAACGGTCAAAAAGAAGTCTTGAGTGAAATTGATCACTATTGTTTCTTCTGCAATTTTGGGCGAATAGAAAAAGAGGATGATGTGTTAATTGAAACTGCTTCCGAATTATATGACCGATTGGCTTTGGAATATTTAAAATAGATCATTGACATTTTTGGCATTTGTGTATATAAAAATTAAACTACTTGTCGCTAACTAGATTAGCTGAGGTAATGACAGACCAACGTGGAATCGTAATAGCAGATTCGAGGGTGCTTTGAAGAGGCTTTTTGACACCCTTATTGCACGGCTGGCAGGTGGTTTTATTTAAATTAATAAATACCTATGTGGCGAAACAGGTAAACGCGCTCGATTTAGGATCGAGATATAGTGTGGGTTCGACTCCCTCCATAGGTACGAGATAAATAGGATGATGGCGGAATGGTAGACGCTAAATAGTCGATAAGAGTAGGCTTGTGCAAAGAGATTGTGTTGTAAAAGAAGTTAGGTAAATAGCTCAAAGACAATATAAGCCTTAAAGTAGATGAAAATAATAAGACATATCCCTATATGGTGCTAACTAACATCTACCATATGCTCGTGCAGGTTCGATTCCTGCTCATCCTACAATTTTATAGGTTTTGGTTAATAACCAGTTTGTTGCTTCTGTAAAAAGTAACGTTAAGTAGTGGCGAAAATGGTAGACGCAATTATCAACCTACCCAAAATGGTTCCGATAAGGGTTGCCGTGTTAATTTAAAATTAGCTTGACCCTGGGGTAAAAACGGCAGTTCAGGTTCGAGTCCTGACTACTTAGCAAAACATTATTTTTTTCATTAAAAACACTTCATTATTGATTAGATTCAGTATTGAAGTGTTTTTTTTTTAATATCTAATATATCATTCAGTAATTGGTTTATTTCTAATTAATGAATGGTATTTCAATCATTATTTTATGGCAAAACAAATCAAAACAACATTGCTTCCTGACAATACTCTTGTTGAAGTTGTAATGAGAAAGAAAATGACACTTGCCGAATATGAAAAAATGAAATCGATTAGTAAAAGTAAAGGTTGGAGTGTACAAGCTTATCAAGAGGGTGTGTATTCCGATGGATTAGGTAAAAAGGTTGAATAGTGATAACAGTTAATATCAAACCCCTTTCGGTAAATTCTGCGTGGCAAGGCAAACGTTTTAAGACTCCAGAATACAATTCTTACGAAAAAGCGGTTTTACTTATGCTGCCTAAGCGAATTGAAATACCTAATTCTCCTTTTTCAATCACTTTTGAATTTGGAGTTTCAAGCAAACTTTCTGATTGGGATAATCCTATAAAGCCTTTTCAAGATATACTATGTAAGAAGTACGGTATTGATGATAGGGATATTTACAGAGGAACTGTTTCAAAGGTCCTTGTAAAGAAAGGCGAAGAGTATGTGAAATTTAAAATTGAGTAGGTATGCGTGTATTAAGTGCTAATTTGCTAGTAGCAGATAAATTAAATGTAGGTAAATATGCTTGTAATCTAACAATGGATTATGATGTTTATTCACAATTGTTAGAATTCGGATTTAAACCAAAAGAATTTATCCAAAACAATAAAGTGAAAATTTTAATTGAATTAAGCGAAATGGCTGATGTTGATAAAATCACTTCTAATACTGAGATTAAAAAACAAATCGAGTTAATGGTGTCCGATGATCATTGTGATGATTTTGAAAGTAAGTTTATTGACACTTATGATAAATATCTATCTGACTTATTAGAATTCACAAATATTGAAATTTTTATTGAAAGAGATTTTACTGTAAAACTTACTCATAAAGAAACTGGTAGTAGTGGTTCTTATAGAACTATAGGAAAAAGACTAGAGGAAATGATTGTTGATTTCTATTGTTTTGTTAAGAAAATATCATGGTATGAATTTATGGAGTTATTTACTCAGTTTAGACTAGGTTCGGAGTTAGAAAAAGAAATTCGTTTAATAAAAATCAGAACCGGACGTAGTGGTTCTTTTATGGATAGACTTTTAGAAATGGCTAAAATAAAACCAATCCGCACTCAATCTGAATTAGACAACGAACGCCTAACTGAAATAGTAGATGCTATTGTTCGTCACAGAAAATCAGAAATGGCTGTTCCTACTGAATGGATTCAAGAATACAATACGATAATTGAGCGAATTAAAAATAACCCTAAATAAAATTGCTATGAAACAAGAAACTAAAGCTCCTGCTGTTTTTGATACAAGATCAAAAGGAGAACAAATTATAGGTCGTTTTAATAACGAGAGTAGAGAATCCGTGGATTTGATTAAACAAAAAGCTATTGAGTTAGTGAACTTGATTGAAGAACACGGAAAGGATCCAAGAAGAAAAGCTGCTGCAATCACGGATATCGAAAAAGGTACTATGATGGCTGTTAAATCACTTTTTGAATCGTAAGTAAGATTAGTTGTGTTGTTAAAGGCTGGTTTCTCGTAAGCCAGCTTTTTTATTTTGAAATATTATGAACGAGAAAGATTTAAAGAAAATAGAAAAACACTTTGCCAAGGCCAAAGCAATTCACTGTTTGAAATTGGACAAAGAAGTAAACGTAACCAACGTTCCTCGATTGCAGTATAATCCGGATGAAGATACAGTAACAAGTCCTTCAGGTATTATTTGCTTTTGGAAACAAGGCGAGTTTGCGCAAATTATTAAGTAACCTATTAAATTTAATATACGATGAAATTATTAGGAGATAGAATTTTATGCACTCGCATAGTAGAAGAAAAGCAAACAGAAAGTGGCTTAATCTTACCTATAAACTACCAAAGCGAAAACGAATACAAAGTAGTGGAAGTTGGTGTAAAAGTGAAGTATATTAAACCAGGTGATCGTATCCGAAAGTTTAAATACTCGGATGGTTTACAAATGGTTATTGATGGAATTGAGTATCTAGTTTTGAGTGAAAAGGGAGATGTTGATTTTTTTGTTGGAAAAGTATGTTAATTAATGCGTAATGCGTAATATATTAGTATTTACTTGCTTTTATCTTAAAGTATTGTATATTTGGATTTATTAACATAAAACCTTATTAATTATGAAAAAATTAAGACATTTCGAAAAGAGTAGCCAAATTGTCTCTAGAGTAAGTAGTGACAGATTATCTGAAAATAAATATGCAGAAACTTTCAAATCACTTGATTTAGAATCTTTACCTAAACCATTGAATCCTTCATTGATAAATTCAAGTGATGGTAAAATATCACGTATGCTTTTAACAATACCTAAGTACGCATTTGAGGGGGGAGAAAATCCTTACAAAAAAGTATATTCAGATCTTTTAATAAAACTTCCAAACTATACTAATTTTTTAATTTTAACACATAGTTCTATAATTGATTCTGTAACTGATTGGTTAGTTAAACTGAATGTAAATGAAAGAGTTATAATTAATTCTATTGATGATGATCTTCATTTCTCTGTCTGGGCAGAAGATGCGCATGCCATCACAAAAGATAATAGTGAGACTTATTTTGCCCAACCATTTGAATTCCCTAGATATGCAGATAGTATAGTGTCTAAAATTGCATCTAATGTTTCGGAATCAATTATATATCAAGCTCCATTGTATTTTCAAGGGGGAAATATTCTTATCGGTGATAATTTTTTTTTAATTGGAAAAGATTATGCAAATAATTCTTTAAAATATATAGATAAAGTAATTACTCCACAGCATAATGAAACAAAGGAACAATGTATAACGAGATTGTATAATAAATACTTAGATACAAATAAGAAACTGTACTATATAGGCAGTACGATTAAAGTTCCTCAACAAGAAACTTCATCTATTATTGTAGATAATGAAAAGTGGGAACAAATAGTTTTTTTCGGTAATAAAGAAGGAACTGTACAGCCTTTATTTCATATTGATATGTTTATGACTCTTGTTGGACGTAATGATCAGGGGAAATATCAAATAATGGTTGGAGATCCAAAATTAGCAGCAGAAATAATTGATTTACCAGAAAGTTTACTTTATTCTATGTCAGAAGTCTTAGATGATATTTCTAAACAACTATCTGAAATAGAAGAATTTGAAGTGATAAGAAATCCTCTGCCATTAGTTTATGTTGATGATCCAAATGAAAAAATAAGGGTATGGTATTTTGCTACTTCAAATAATTGTTTAGTAGAAAATACGAATGATACAAAAACTGTATGGTTGCCTACTTATGGATATGGAAATTGGAAAGAATTATCAAAAACAGATGAAGCAAATAAAATAATTTGGGAAAAACTAAACTTCAAAGTGATTTTTTTAGAGGATTTCCATCCATTCACAGAAAATTTAGGAGCTGTTCATTGTATAAAAAAGTATCTGAATAGATAATTCATATGAAAACAGTATAGAAGGAGTATAATGATGTTATACTCTTTATGTAAAATATTATCTCTTACGAGCCCAAAGCAATTTAACTGTTTTGGGCTTTTTATTTTCTATATTTTTAAGAAAAATTAACTATATTCGTTTTTCATTTTACGAAAGACATATATAGGTGTAGTTTTACGAAACTGTAGAGTATTTTGTTCCGTTAAAAACAATATTATAAGTGAATTTTTGGTGGCATTATCAATTAACAAAAAAATATATGATTCAATTTTTAGCAGACTTAGGAATTAATTTAGCAGCAAGTGCAATTTGGGACTTAGTAAAATCTATTACTACTAATCAGACAAATCAAAGTGATTTAGAGACAAAATTAGCAGATGAGTTAGAAAAGAATCAAGTTGACCTTCAAGGTGCCAAAATGAAGTCTAAAGAAATTATAAAGTTTCTAATAGAAAATGGCGCTTTAAAATTTAATGGTGCATCTATTTATTCTGACACAAGTATTGTCCAAAAAACAGAAGGAGGAGGAATTGGGTTTTCAAAAAATTCTGATTTTTCTACTCCAAATACTATTATAAGTATTAACGGAGACAAATCTTTTATGAAACAACAAGGTAATGTAGAAATAATCCAAGATCATAATGGAATATCTATAACTGTTAAGGGGACTAAAAATGATAAACCTGGAAGTAACAGTTTTTCTATACGTGTAGAACAATAAAACTGCTTAACACAAGAGCAACTGTTGCTCAACCTCTATTTTTCCATAAAACTAAAATATTACTTCACACGAGCCCAAAGCAATTTCACTGTTTTGTTTTTTTCTTTCTTATTGAGTTTCTCAATGATTTCCGCCTTTATCAAATCGCTTTTAGAAGCTTCTTTTGAGTTGTAAAGTTCTTGTGGAACAGGAATCTCTCCAGCTAACATTTCGTGCATTTCTTGGCAAATTTGACGTGCTTTTGCTGTTGCTGTGTAAAGGTGTTCGTTTTTATTTCCTCCCCTAGCTGCTCGAGATACATATCCCATTCGGATTAAGGTGTCAACTTTTTTATAGGTGTAGCGAATTTGGGTAATTTCTTTTAGATCATCTACCATAAAAAAGGTTTTCGGAACCAAGTATAGAATAGTTTCTAGTAGTGTAACGCTAATGTTATATTTTCTTTGCAAGGCGTGTCTTACATATCCAAAGTTTTCAAGCAAATCGTATCCTTTATAAATCCTAGCGAATTGCAATTTCGTGTAGGCTTCTTTTTCATTGCCTTTAAAGAACGCTTCAACGATTTTTGTCTTATCATTTTCCATCCTTTCTTTAGCTAATGGTGGAAGCTTTATCATTAAGTCTAGCCTTTTGCTCATTACGTTAATTTTATTTTTACATAAACAATACGTAACAAATATAGAACTAATACATAAATATTTTCTATCTTTGAGGTAAGAAGAATAGATTTTATTTATAATGGCAAAGATTAGTAATAAAGAAGTTTATCCTGAAGATCATAATGTTACTCTTGAGGATTATCTTATTGGTACTGATTCAGCGGATAAAAACGTTCTCCAAACCAAGACTTTTTCAGTTAAGAGTTTATCTGAAGTTATTAAACAAGAAGTAGAGGTTGATTTTGAAATACCAAAATCAACCTCAGATTTAATTAATGATGGAGAGAATGGAGTTGATAAGTTCGCTACAGTAAAAGATGTGGGGGGAAAAACGTATCAATTCAGCAACCTTTCTGAAGTTGTTATTCCTCATAATCTAGGGAGATATGTTGACCCAACAGTTATTATAGGAACAGAGAAAGTCCTAGCAGATATTCATTACGAAGAAGATTTAAATACAATTATTGTCAAGTTCGGAAGGCCTCAAACTGGAATTGTATTAATCAGGTAAGAATGAAAGTAGAAAACATTTTAGATCTAGATCAACACGCGATAATTAACGTGCCTCTTGATCCCCGCCCTCAACCGCCAGCTAGCCCAGTTGAGAGCCAAATATATTACAATACTACTGAAAAATCAGTTAAGTATTGGGATGGCACCAAGTGGTTAAAGCTAGGGACTTTAGACAAAGTAGAAAACACAGACGGAGGTTTAAGCGTTGCTCAAGCAGATGGAGTTGCAACAATAAACCTAAACTTAGATAACGCTAGTATTGAAATCGGTGCAGGTGTTGTTAGGCTTAAAGACTTAGGAGTAACTACTGCTAAATTAGCTAACAATGCGGTAACCACGGTTAAGATTACAGACAAAAATATCACATTTGCAAAGATAAATGATATTGCAACAATGACTGTAATTGGGCGAACTGCTGCAGGAACTGGAGTATCTTCTGCTATTCCAATTATCAATACAAATGATTTATCAGGGGCAAATGGAACTTCTCTTATCACAAGTGGGGCTGTAAAAGCTTATGTTGATGCTTCAATCGCCGGATTAGGTAAATTAATAGGCGGTTATGATGCAGCCACAAATACTAATTTCCCAGGAGGCTCAAATACCAAGAAAGCAGATTTTTGGTATGTCACCGTAGCAGGTACAATTCAAGGTAATCCTTTTCAAGTTGGTGATGTAATCGTGGCCAATAAAGACAATCCTAGTAATACCAATGCGAATGATTATATCTTTTTGCAGACTAATGCTGACCAAGCGACTACTACTATTTTGGGTATGGTCATGCTTGCGACTAATGCAGAAGTTCAAGCCGGCACAAATAATACTAAGGCAATAACACCAGCTGGATTATCTGCTCGAACTGCAACTGAAACTCGAACTGGTTTAGCAAAAATAGCAACTACTTCAGAAGCTTTAGCGGGTACGGATAATACAACAATTATGACTCCTGAAAAAGTTAAAGCAGTTGTTGATGCTTCGGTTAATCAAGGCTACACAGCTATTTTTGGGGATGCAACAAATACTAAATTCCCGATTACTCATGGAGCTAATACAAAGAATTTGATTGCTGAATTCTTTGAAATGCCTTCTGAACAAAAGATTCTAGTTGATTATTTACCTATAAGTAATACTCAAATTCAAGCTTCATTTGGACGTCCTCCAGGTTTAAATAAAGTAAAAGTAGTAATCATTACAATAGCATAATAATGAGAATAGAAGGAGATTTTATAATTCAAGGAACTGCTACTATTGAAACTTTGCCAATTTCTAATAGTAGTCTTTCAGCTATTGTACAAGCGGATGGAAATTTATTTAGACGTGACCTAGGTACAATTAGTACAGTTAGTAAAGAATCTTATATTCCTGGTTTATCAGTAGCATTCCCTTCTATATTTAATCTCAATACAGAAAGCTTAGATTATAATAATAGAAGTTTGGTTGTTTCTTTAAAAAATCAATTACAAGGTACTGCTTTTTTAGCTCCAGTTTCAATGAACGGGACGCCAGCATTTAGGCGAATAGTAAAATCAGATTTGACTGATGCCAATGTAGTTTTTACAGATGATAATACATTTGTAAAGAAAGCAGGAGATACTATGACTGGGACTTTAACAGGCCGTCAATTAGGTGGTTCATGGGCAAGTGGTATGTGGGATAGAGTAGGGATTAGATATGATAAACCTGGATCCAATGTTACATATAGTGGATGGTTAGCTCAGAAAACGTTTAATGGAGGTTCTTGGGGTTTAGGTAATTTAGGGGACAATTTTTACATCACACATATAACTCCTGCTAATTTAGAAGCAGGCAATAATGTAGTTAGTCAGATGTTAAGACTAACACCAGAAGGTAGATTAGATACGATAGGTCATATCTACGGAGTAGAACATCTATCATTGTGGTCAAACAGTACCTCTAATAACAGAGAAACTATTCTTGAAATGAAAAGAGGTGCAAGTAGAGATACTGCATACGGTACTAGTGCTTGGGCAGACATGCGAATGATTTTCAATAATGATTTAGTAATTGAAAGAAAGATTAATAATGTAACAAGTCAGTTGCTTAAAATTGATAATGCAGGACTCATTACATCCTTAAATCACGGTACATCTCTTCAGTGGAAACAAGCAGTTGATTGGGGTAATCATAGAGATTTTGGATATTGGAATGCAAATAATCTTAGAGCTTTAGCGATAGCGTCTGTTGATGCTAATGTATATTTTGATGATAAGTCTGGTGGATATGTAGCTTCTTATGGTAGTTCAGGATGGTTGACCAATGGTGCATTCTTTGGATACGGTGGATTAATACATTATCAAGGAAGTTCTATTAATATGGGATTACAAATGCAATACGACATCGGACATAATACAACAGCAGGTGGAAGATTAGCATTTAGAACAAAACATAACGGTGGTTATACTAATTGGAAAGAAGTTTTACATACTGGTAACTTTGATGTAAATGGATTTGTAAAGAAGACTGGTGATGTTATGTCTGGTTTATTAGATTTTTCAACTGCCACAGCAATGATATCTAGTGGTGGAGTTACATTTCTATCTAAAGGTCAACAAGGCACTATATTAGCAAATAATACTTTAGGTTCTTCAAGTACTGTAGGTGTTGCAATAAGACCTCTTGGATATAGTGTAGGTGCTAATCAAACTCTATTTTCAGGTGATGGTTTTATAAGAAGTTCAATTCATGGAGATTCATCACAATGGAAACAAGCCTACGACTGGGGAAATCCTGAAGGTAGGTATTTACGTACAGGAGATAATCGTGTATTCAATAGTAAATCTGTAGCAGCTGATTTAGATTTACAAAGAGATTCTGTAATATATGCGACTGGTGCAAATAGACCAAATAATACTAATTCTACTGTTTTAACTTTATCTGGTCTATCTGAGTATGGTTTTCAAATAGCAGGTAGAAATGCTAATATATGGTTTAGAGGTCTAGAAGCAGGTACATATAGAGACTGGTATTCATTCTGGCACAGTGGTAATTTAGTTAACCCTGCTACTCAATCTTGGGTTAACTCTCAAAATTTTAAACAAACTTTAGCATTAGGTACTCCTCATGGGGAAATATCTATTTCAGATGGAAATACTATAGTATTAAATTCATTAGCATCAAGAGCAAGACTAGATGCTAATATTAGAGAATTAGGACAGGCATTTACACCTTATCTAACATCAGGAGGTTTGAGTACTAACTACCCTGTTAATTCTTCTAACGGTACAGGTATTAGGATGGAAAGATATTCAGGACCTGCATCTCAATTAGGGTTTGATATATATAAAGCAGCTAATCAAGATTATTTATGGATTAAAACATTTGACGGGTCAAATACAGAAAATTCTTGGAAAATTTTAGCAGATAGAACTTGGGTTAATTCACAAGGTTTTTCTACTCAAACATTGATTGCGGGAACGAATGTTCAAATTAATGGTAGTACAATTTCAGCAATTAATACTACATATTCAGCTGGTACGCTCGCTTTATTGAATACTGGCACTGATACAGCAATTCGAGTATGGAGAACAATAGATATTTCTGATTTTGTTACAAATAAGTTAGCTCAAGGTGCAGATTCACTTTGGGAACACACCCCACAAGGAGGATTAAGAATCAGAAACTACAATTCACTTGCTACTAGAGATGGGGCAATTGCAATTACCAAAGGCGGTGGAGCAACAAAATATAATGCAATTGGAATTGGTACATCGGTTAATTCAGATGGGAATGATGGATTAGCTATTGGTCCGCTTAGTGCCAATCTTGGTGCTTATGGAACAGTAGTAGGACCTTATTCTACCAACACCCCAATGGAAGGTACTGTTGTGGGGGCTTTTTTGCTAAACAACCAAAGAGGTTGTACAGTTACAGGCCGTTACAACCATCCTATTTTGAATACAACAACCAATACAATAAACGATGATTCCCCACTATTTATAATTGGAAATGGGAAAGACGCATCTATTCGTAGTAATGCGTATGTAATGAAATCTAACGGTAAAGGGGAATTTGCCAATATTCAATTTTATAAAGAACAACATTCATTTGGTGATATGGATATTCCTAATTGGAAATTCATACGAGACAATATTAGTGGAGGTGGCACAGGAGCAGGTGCAGAAGATTATGTATCTGAGTATGGTTCAGGAATAAGTGTTTTTCATAAAGGCAAAGCCTCAGAAGAACTAGTTAATTCTCCTTATTCAGCAAGTGGAGAAATTCTGTCAAATCAAGATTTAAGAAATGTAACTAAACCAACACTAGTTTATCTAGGAACAGATGGAGCCTGGAGAAAGTGGAATGATACAAATGATGCAGAACAGTCGCGATTAAATTCAACTGCATTTTTAGGAATATCACTTCCAGATAATAAATCTGTTCTTTTGAAAGGTTACTACTTAGGACAAAACTCCGCAGAGTTAAGTTCATTAGTGGGTGAAATCGATAATGGAAATAGATTTCATAGCATTAACAAAGGTTCATTATTGGCTTATAATTCTACTGGAGGGGTGGAAAGAACTTTCGGTTATTCAATCAATAATAAAATAGCCTATTTCAATCCTTGGGCATTTTAATACAGCACAAATATGGCAGAACTTCAAATAATAGCGACAAACGATAATATTGCCCCTGAGCGAATCGGAAATGTTAGAATTAGGGTTGTCGTCGGGCAAACGGTAAATATTACTAGAGCTGATTTAACTAATTCAGTACCTAGTTATTCTCACGAATTTAATAGACCAATTGGCGGGGTTAAAATCCTCGGTTATGGTTTGAATATCAATAACATTTTACGTCCATCAGACACAGCTATAATTGCAACATTGACCAATAATGGTCAAGTTATGCGATACGTAAATAATGTTGTACAAAATGGTGAAGTTAACCGAGCTAATTTAGATGGTAATCTTTTCAAAGTAAAAGGCAACGCAATAGGTAGTGATTATGTAGAATATACAGCATCTGCATATAACTCCACTGCCAATACAATTTCTGATTATATAAATGAATCAGCTAAGCTTTTTATTGATGTTGTATCAGGAACTAATTTACCTCCTAATTCGGTTGGAAATAATACAATTGAATGTCCAATAGGAGTATTAGTGCCGTTGAACATCAATGCTTTTACTTTTGATACGATTCCCGCTTATGGAGATCCTGAAAATGATGTTCCATTAAAAGTAATTTTGAAAATTATAGGTCCTCCAGTAATTGTAACATTTAATGGAATCCTAGTTCAAAATAACCAAGAGTTTTTTGCAAATGACTTACTTATGGGTGAATTAAAAGCATTTTTCTCTTCTGGTACATCCGAAGGGACAATATCAACCATAAAATTCGACGTTGCAGATGTTGGAAGCGGTCAATATAGCGGTTTATAGCATGGCAGAATTAAGATTAATAGCAGTACAAGAGAGGTTGAGTTCTTCGATTCGCACAGGTAGTAATGTAATTACATGGGCCGATAAAGATATAGGTCATGATAACGAATTATCAAGTATTATAAATAATACTGCGAAGGGCTACAACCTTACTTTATTTGATGTAACAACAGATACTTTCCCTCCATATAAACCAAATCAAGGAAGGGAATTTAGGGCATTAAAAATTGTTGAAATAAACAATATGAATGTCAGAAGTAGTGATTTTGCAAGCCATCCTCATAGGGATTTAGTTGTTGGAGATATTATAAAAAGAATAAACCTTGAGAACAATCAAATAGGGTTTTCTTATGGTGGGGGCGCTGGAGATTATGAAACTAGATTAGGTACGGTTGATTTTCTATGGTCAGACGATGGTATCAACTTCACAGAAGATACAAGACAAAGATTCTATTTCATGTATGCTGGAGCTACAGATTATGGATCTATTGGGCACATTATTTTAAACTTCAACATGCTTAGTCAATTGAATATTTTCAATTTAGAAAGAACACAGTATATCAACCATAGAGATATTTCAGAAGCGCTGAATTATAGTGTCAACAATTCAACACTAACAACAAATAGTCAGGAAGTTATTGACTTTTTCAATTCATTCCTTAGTGGAGAATATCCCGCCAAAATTCATATTGAAAGTATAACTGGAACTAACTGCATCCGATACTTTGAAAATCTAATACAACCAGGTCAAAAGCTATCATTTGAAGCTTTCAGACAAAACAAAATAACAATAGATCAAAACCTATTAAACGAAAATGACTTGCCGATACTTCAAATTTATGTGGGGGAAGCCAAGTCAGGAATTTTTAGAAAATCACCATTAATTTAAAAAATAAGAACAAAATGAAAAACACAAGCACAAATAAGGAAACGAAATCAGCTGAAGAAACAGTAAACAAGATTTCTCCCTTGCATTTAGCAAAACTTCAAGAATCAAATCAGAAACTATTAAGTATTGATCAATTAGCTGCTGAAATATACCAATGTGAGTTTGATATAAAACAAGCTAAGGCGAAATTAGACAATATGAACATTGAAGTAATAAATGAAAGTACTAAACTTAATAATGAGTTGATGCAAACATATGGCAATGTAAGTATCAATCCAATGACAGGGGAATTTCAAAATATGGAGTAATGAACATACAGCAAATCCTTACTAGAATTACATTACTGTCAGAACCTTGCGTTAAATTACCTGATAGAATCGATTACTATTTATCCATATTATATAGACTAGCTCCAATTGCATTTTTAGTTGATATAGTTGGTTGGTGGTTTTCAGAAAACAAGCAATTTGGTCAATTTATGTGTATTGCACTATTTATAAATATGGGAGTTGGTATTGTATTTCATTTCAAAAATAAAAGTTTCAGTTGGGGTGGTTTCTTTAAACGAAATGGAATTATGATATTGATTGTTTCTGTTGTTTATATCATGCTCGAAATGCTTAGATATACCGCAGGAAATAATATCGTAGGAGAACTATTTAAAGTCACTATTCAAATCACAACCCTACTCTATCCAACTTCAAAAGTTTTCAAAAACGTTTACATTATGAGTAACGGAAAATATCCTCCTGAATTCATAATGAAAAAACTTTATGACTTCGAGAAGAACGGCGATTTAAAAGCGTTCTTCGATAGTAAAAATAAAGAAGAATAACTGTCAAATACAAAAAGCCTTTCCACTTTTAATTGAAATGAAATGGCAAACGAAATGTCTTACCCTAGTGCTGGGCATCACGACAAGGATCCAGGAGCAGTCGCGAATGGATTTGTCGAAATGAAAGAAATGGATAGGTTTAGAAATAAGCTTATTAAAAGACTTGAACTACTAGGTCACAAATATATTACTGACCAAAATCACGAAACTAATACTCAATATCAATCAAGAATTAAACCCGTAAAAGGTGATGTTTTGCTTGATATGCACTTAGACGCTGGCGGACCTACCGCAACAGGTTGTGGAGTATTTGTACATAAAAATGCATCAAAAGAAACTTTGGAAGCTGCCCAAGAATTAGTTGATAACTGTTCTAAATCTATGGGAATAAAAAACCGTGGAGTAAAAACAGAAGAACAAACTGCCCGCGGTAAAATTGGAATATTATCCAAAGGCGGAATTACGGTTTTGATTGAGTTTGCTTTTATAACCAATATAGGAGATATGAAAGCATTTCACGAAAATGAAGATTGTTTGGTTGAAATAGTTTTGAATTGGCTAATTAAATGGGATAAAAATCAACAGTTATGAAGTATTTAATCATCCTACTCTCCTTCACCATCCTTAGCTGCGGATCGCGTAAAGTTGATTTGCACAAGCGAATTAATGATATCGAAACTAATCTTTCTGTAAAGATTAAAGAGCTAGAAAACGAACGCAAGAGCCTTTCTGAATACATCTACACAGAAAACTTCCGAGCCGATTCCATTATTGAAGAATCAGGAAAAAGGAAAATCTATAATCCCTCAACCGAAAAGAAAGAACAAAAAAAGGAATCTTTGGAAGAAAAATCAAAACAGACTGAAACGGATATACTACAAACTGAAAAAGACAAGAGCCAAGAGAAAGATAAAAAAATTGACAGAAAACAATTTAATTTGGGGCCAATTATTATACTCTTGGTTATTATTTCAGTAGTCGCTTACATTTTTAGAAAATTCTTGAAAAACGCAAGCTGGCTATTTAAATAGTCGGCTTTGTTTGTATTGTGTGATTTCAAGAATTACTTCTTTATTTTTAATTCTAAGTTTGAGAACAAAGCAGTTTGACTAACTTCTAACAATTTTGTATATTCTTGTAGGTATGAAACTTTTTCAAACTTAATTGCTTCAAGTGTAGGAAGAAAAACTATATAAGCTCTGCAAACTTGCATGCATCCTCCGCCATCTAAGCAGGCTTGAGCAAAATCAGCAACTTTTCTTCCATAGCTTGCAGCGCTCACTGGTCCTGTTGGCCTATTTAATGTTATTGATGTACCATCTTTTTTACCTCCATCGCAATAATGAGATAATTTTTCTGTCTTTGCTAAGCTTAATTTATCATTGTTTTTATAATCTATTGAATAAAACATCATAAATGATACTAATTCAGCATCACTCATATTCCCTAAATTGACAGTTTCAAATTCTAAACGTATCGTTTTATTAATTTTATCATCCTGAATAATTGCCCCTGAAATCTGATATCTCGTATCTATGTTATTTTTTAAATAAATAGTTTCAATATAATCTGAGCTTAAATTAGCCAGAATGGCTTCTTTTTCCTTACTGTCTTTATAATTTATAGTTACACTACTTCCTTTTTCTTGAATATTATATTCTGCTTTTTCTTTTTCAGTAGATGTTTTATCATCTGTATTGCATGACACAGCAATAAAGCTTAATAAAATTAAGAGACTTAATTTTTTAATTGTTTTTTTCATAATTAAATAGTTGTTTTTGAATATAGAAATATTTTATTTAAAATCAAAATTAGTAAAATATATTTAATATTTGTGTTTATTTTAGTAAAAAAAAATAAATTAATTTAATTTTCACATAAAAATCAGTTTACAGTTTTTTCTTAAATTATATATATAGAAAAACGCTTTTATATGAATTATTTGTTATTATTGATAAATAATTTCTATCTTTGATTTTGTTAGTAATAGTTTTTATCTATGGTATAAATATACGACTTCATAGTTTATACAGATGTTGCTTTCAATGGAACTTTCAAAACTTAAAGCGGATTAGAACTTTTCGGCGATAATCGTTTTCTACAAAAGCGTTTGGCCCAAAGAGAAGTTGAAATAAAAGCAATGCCCCTTGACTATGAAGGAGAAGATATTGTAGGTTATCAAGCTTTCATTGATCCGACCATTTATTTTCAAAATCTATATGACCATGGTAAAGGAGCGAACAATGAAATATCAGGACACAAAGGATTTTTCAAAGTTCAGGCTAATATGATAATCGCAATTAGAAAAGATAGTCAAAGTGAATGGGTTGGTTTTGGAGAAAACCTAATTGTTTCTAAAGTAATGGATTCGGCAGAAGAAAAGAAAATGGGATTGATTATTACTGAAATTGCTAAACCAAAAGAAATCAAAGGAGTTGCCATTGTTCAAATTCCAAATGCTGATTTGCTTAGGGATGATGTGACCAAAGGCGATACCATCCATTACAATCACTACTACGGAGTTGACGTCTACATTGATGGTAAAGAGTATACTTGGATTCGCACGAAAGATTGTTTAGCTAAAGTTGGATAGTATGGATAACGGAAAATTACAAGAACAAAGGAAGGAAGAAATACCTAAACTGATTGAAAAATATCAAAAGCTAGTTGATATGACTTTTGAAGCTGTTTCAAAATCTCTTCCTAAATTTGAAGATGAAAAAGATGAGGAAGGTAATATTACTAGAACATCTGAACAATTACTTTATTCTTTTATTGGTGTTCGTGATAATGCTTTAGATAGAGCAGAAGGAATACTAGGAAAGATAAATGAATTAGAAAGAGAGCTTCACGATCCTACATTTTGGGACGTTGTAGAAAATGTAGAAGAAGTGAAAACTACTGCTAAAAAAGCTCCTCTAAAGAATTTTACTAAGAAATAACTGTCAAAACAAAAAGCCTATTGAAGTTTAAAAGCTTAAATAGGAATGTATTACTTAGGTACTAAGATTGAAGATAGAGTTGATGAAAAACTCCGAATTGCCAAGAACAAAACAAAGTCTTGGGAATACGGATACAACCCTGTTTTAGATATCGTCATTATCTCTAAAGATGGTACACTAGGCGAAATATATGACGTTTATGGCATACCAATTGGGTTACCTCAAATACCTGATAAAAAAGAAATAATCAATTTTGACAAACCTCAAAAGCTTCAAAAATGGGTAAGAGAAGAATTGCCCAAAGGAATGAATGCTGAAAATTGTTGGGATGCAAAGTTTTCTGAATTTGTAGAAAGACAATTCAAGTAAGGTTTTCCGAATCGAGCCGTAGAACGCATAAAAAAACCTCCAATCAGCGGCATGGTAAGCTGTTGGAGGTTTTATGTATTATCGTTAATACTATCAATAAGACTTGTAACCTAAATCAATTCAGGGTACCATGCCTTATTGATTGGTACAAATATATAAAAATTACATAAATAATACGTGATCTATACGTAAATTTTACGTAAAAAATGAGATTATTTTTTCTTTAGTTCTTCAATCTCTTTAAGAATGCGTATTTGTGTCTTAGAAATGACGTCTAGTTTAGCTAAGATTTGCTGATTGGTAATTTCATCAGTAACGCCAAGCATTTGTTTTTGCAGCTGTGTAATTGTGTTGTCCGCGACCAAAACGGGTAGTTCTCCTTTTGTTAGGAACAAATAATTAATTTCTGGACATTGTTTAACTGCATTTTCAGCAAAGGCAAGAGTAATGGAGGAGGTTTGCCCATAAATAATTGAGCTCAATGTTCCTTGTGTCTTGTAACCAAGTCGACTACTTAATTCTTGTACAGTAATGCCCATTGCTTTAGCGATCATTTTAATTCGTTCACCTGGGTTCTCGATTATTGTCTTTTCTTCCATATTACGAGGCTTGTTTTTTCCAGAATTCGGCTAATATTTTGGCTGATTCTAAGTTTGTTTGTTTGTTTGTTTGTTTGTTTGTTGTACTCTAACATTTGTTTTTCACTCTTCCATCCGCAAACATCCATTATCACTTTGTTTTGTAGTTTTCCGAATAGGTTAGTGGCAAATGATCTTCTACAGATATGAGAGGTTACGAGTTCATATTTTTTATATTTTCCAACTGTTTTTCTAGTTATATTTTTACCTGTCTTTTCGTTAAATGTAGTTTCAGTTTTACCACCAATTATAACATTGTTTATTTTTGCTATTTGACAAATTTCTTTTATTTCTAGATTAAAATCCTGATCGTTTGTTTTAGGTGGTAATCCGTCCCATTTTTTTAGAATCAATTTTATTTGTTCATGCAATGGGATTGCTACTTTTTGTTTAGTTTTAGTTGTTTCTATAACAATAAAATCACCCTGTATATGATCTATTAATAATTGATTCAAAAAGTCCGAAACACGGAGTCCTGTCCATAATCCAATTATGAAATTATCTCTTATTGCATCTGTCTTTTTATCTTGTATTTTAAGATTAAAAATACTATTTATTTCATCAATATTCAAATATGGTTCTTTATATTCGATTTCTTCTTGCTCTACATAGACAGTTTCTTGATATGATTTGTTGACTTTCAGATTCATTTTCTCAGCTCTTTGACAGAAGAATTTAGCTCTGCTGATTTGTCGTTCTACAGTAGATGTAGAATATTGCTTATTTTGCGTCAGGTATTGACTAAAGGCATCCAAAGTTTTATTGTCTATATCGGCTATCTTAATTTGATTGTTTTGCTCAAATTCGATAAATAAGTCTCGTGTTCGCTCATAATGCTTAATGGTTATTTCAGTCATGTATTTTTTTGCTGAAATCTTATAAGTAGGAGCAATTTCTTTTAACCACCAAGATGCAAAAGAGGTAAAGAAAACCTCCTCTTTTTTTATTTTAAAATTTAATTCTGATACAGGTCGGTGAAAGAACTCGTTGACTTGATTTGCAATCCAAACTTTGTCTATTATTTCGCCTCGCATGTAGGAAGTATTAAAATTCGTAAGAATGTGAATTTTAAGCTCAGAAAGTTTAAGATTTACTTCATCTTTATTCTTTACGGCTATGAGATTTTTTATCTGTTCTTTTTTTAAATCCCAATGCGATGGATTGATTAAAATTTGTGTCTTTTGAAATACATCAATTTCTCGAGTATGCGAAAATCTTAGATATAGATTTGAGGGGTTAGATTTCCCTCTAAGAAGAAACTTAACAGTAGCCATTTTGATAGGGTTTTAATTTGACAAATATTTCAGCAACGGTTAAGAGTGGTAAATCTTGCACAACCATTGCACAGCAAATATACTATTTACTTTTATATGATTATGTGATTACGTAAAATATTTTATATAATATGGCTAAATTGCATAAAAAAAAGGCTGTACAAATGTACAACCTTTTTACTTTGTGATCCAATCAGGATTCGAACCTGAGACCTACTGCTTAGAAGGCAGTTGCTCTATCCAGCTGAGCTATTGGACCCTTAAATCAGTAAAGATTTAAACCATCAAAACAATTGCGTATTTTATACTTTCTCATTTTGATGGTGCAAATATATTCTATTTTTTACAGAAACACCAAGGATAATTGCATAAAAATGAAAATAATAGAATAACTGATTGAAAGTTAGAAAATTGGGTATCCACTTTTTCAACGATTATCCTTGATGTTGGTGTTATTTAGCGCTCATACTGACAACAACCAGGTAAATCATTGTAGGTTTTGTCCTGAGCTTTGTCCAAAGCGGTATCATGTCCCGCAGCAGCTATCGCTTTACTAATCTTCTTTTGATCGGTTTTAGCGGGATCAAAATTCAGGTGTACTATGTTTGAATTAACATCCCAAACCGCAGTGGAAACACCAACTACCTTTTTGGCAGCTGTTTCGATGCGCGCTTTACACATCGTACAATTACCTTTAACCTTGAGCATCGCGTGTTCTTGAGTTGGAGCTTTTGTCATCGAAGTTTTCGTAACTGGGTCTTTCGCCATTGGGTCTTTCGCCATTGGGTCTTTTGCCATTGGGTCTTTCGATGTAGAAGTAGAACCGTGTTTGCTGTGGTCTTGTGTAGTTGAATTGACATTTGTTCTACTGTATAGGCAACAACTAGGTAAGGCATCATACGCTTTGTCTGTAGCCTTATCTAGAGCCGTGTCATGTCCAGCTTGGGCAATGGCTTTGCTAATCTTCTTTTGATCCGTTTTAGAAGCATCAAAATTCAAGTGTAGCATTTGATCTTTAGCTTCCCATTTGGCGCTCACTACACCAGCAACACTTTTGGCTGCTTTTTCAATACGCGCTTTACACATATCGCAATTTCCCGCAACCGTAAACATTGTGTGTTCTTCTTTATCGGTTGGAGTAGCAGTAGATGTAGTATTGTTCATCATACTGGGTTTTCCTTCTAATTGCGCACTGGAATCTACCGTAAATACCCCACGAGTAACCAATTCTTCCCCATCTTCTAAACCAGATAGTACAACGTAGTTATCCCCTAAGGAAGGGCCTAAGACAATTTCTCTCATCTTGAATGCAGGCGTATTGGTATGCGGTTGTTTGATGTAAACAACCGAGCGTTTACCCGTCCAGAGTACCGCTGATTTGGGGATGATTAATTGCGTATTGTGCTCTTGAATTGGTGCTTTGATGGTTGCAGTGGCATACATTTCTGGTTTTAATACCTGGTCTTTATTGTCTGTTTCTACGCGAATTTTTGCTGTACGCGAGGTAGCATCAATAATGGGGTTGATAAACGAAATTTTACCTTTGTATACTTTACCAGGAACACTTTGAAGCGTATATTCCAGTAAATCTCCCTCTTTTAAAAACGGTAAATCCCCTTCATAAGCCTCAAAAATAGCCCAAAGTTTAGTCATATTAGAAATGGTATACAAAACGGAACCTGGGGTAATATAATCCCCTTGATTGACGTTTTTAGCCGTCACAATACCACTTGTATTGGCGGTAATACTCACATAAGGAGAAACTTTTCCCGTAGCTAATATCTTGTTAATCTGCGTATCAGACATTTTCCAAAATCTCAATTTTTCTTTGGCGGCATCGAGGAGTAACGGTTGAAAGTTAGTTAGTTTTTGCGCTTCCAATAGCTCTTGCTGAGCATTTAATAAATCAGGAGAATAAATAGACGCAATTAATTGCCCTTGTTTGACAGATTCACCCGTAAAATTAAGGTATAGCTTTTCAATACGACCATTCACATGGGAGGTCTGTGATTGTTGTAAACGCTCGTCTACCTGAATGGTTCCATACAATTGTATGTCTTTGATGGCCGCATCACGACCTACCTTTGTCGTTTGAATGTTGGCGAGAGCTACTGCTTCTTTAGACATTTGTATGGCATCATCATCAATGGCATCATCTCCACTATCTGACGATTTTAAAGGAATTAAGTCCATCCCACATAAAGGACATTTTCCGGGTTTATCCATTTTAATTTGCGGGTGCATGGAACACGTCCAAATGACAGCTGCTTCTTCTGTAGGAGCTGGTTCACCATTGTGTTCATGTGTTGCTGATCCTCCAAAAATTAACCATCCTAAAAGAAGACCTACGAGTAGAATAACTGCGTATTTCACTCGTTTGTTTTTAAATATATCGTTTAATTTATTCATTGTCTATGGGTTATAAATCGTTAGTAGTAGCTGTAATATTTTTAATTGACGCTACAAGCGTATTGTACGTAGCTACAGCTTCTGCTTTTTTAAGCTGATAGTCTAAAAGTTGACGTTGTACCTGAATTACATTTGTCAAATCACTTTTTCCCGTTGCGAATTCTTTGATAATTAGATTGAATGTCGTTTCAGCCAATGTGGTTTGTTTCTCTAAAAGTGTAAGAGTTCGTTCGGTATCGTCTACTTGATTTTTAAAGCTGTAATACGAAGCTACTAGTGTATTGTAGGTATCTTTGTATTTCTCATCACTCGATTGCCACCATTTTTTACCTTCCTCTTGTTGGGCTTTGTATTTTTTTCTAAAAATAGGGAGTGAGAGCGTAACCATGGGCATGATCATGTCTTTGCCATTCATATTTCCCATGCCTAACATAGGATCATTGGTTTTTCCAATAATCATATATTGTACCCCAAGACCAACCATAGGATAACTCATTTTTTTATCCATTTCTGCCTTTGCTTTATAAGCAAGCCCCTCTTCTGAGAGCATCTCTAGCATTGGATTATTTGTTTCGATTGTTGCAAGGATATCCGCATCGGTCATCAAAAAGGCTACTTTTTTAATTTCATGTGGAACCGTTAGTGTTGCATGTACCTCTTGATCTAATAAAGCATTGAGTTTTACCTTTTCGGCTTTAATTTGAGCTTGTAAGCTTTCAATTGTGTTTTCAATTTCAATGGTTTCCAATTGAATTCTCAATACATCAGACATATTAGAACCACTTCCGCCGCCGCCCATACTTGCCATAGTACTACTTGTTGAGGGGGTAGAAGTTGTTGTAGCTGTTGTTCCTCCACCCATACTCATTCCACCCATACCTGTGGAATTTGTACTGCTTGTTGTACTACTGGTAGAAGTAGCAGAAGTCGCTATACTATTCGAGGCTGTTGCCCCAGAAGGAGAGGAGAATTTCTTTAGTGCTAATTGTTCTACTTGTTCCAACAGCTTCTTATTCTGTTGCGCATTGCTAACTTGTTGTTGTAATTTTTGTACGACATACCATTGGGTGTGTACTTGTAAAATTACAGCTTCTTTAGCCTCTCTATATTGTTGCATCTGCATATTAGCCATGTGATTGGCTTCTTTTTTGGCCGATTTTTTTGTACCAAACCAAGGAAGCATTTGCATTAATGTAAGGTCCCCAATTTGTCTTCCACCGACAATATCCATGGGTTTCGTATAAAAACCCATCGATAATTCAGGGTCGTCGAAGGCGCCTGCTTGAGGAATCTTTTCTAAAAAAGCCTCATAAGCAAATCGCTGTGATTTTAATCCTGGATTATTTTCCATGGCTAGGCGGGTATAATGGGCAAGAGAATCTACAGGAGTTTCTTGTGCCCATGCGGTTGCTGTAAATGATAATACACCAAATACAGCTAATTTTATGGCGGATATTCTATTCATTGTTAGCGATTTTTTCAGTTGATTTTTGTTCTTTTTTTAAGGCCCATTCTCTCCACCAGCATTGAAATACCGGAACGACAAACATGGTCATGGATTGGATAAGCATCCCTCCAAAAGTTGGAATAGCCATTGGAATCATGATTTCAGCTCCTTTGCCCGTGGAGGTCATCACAGGCAATAAGGCAATCAATGCCGTGGCTGTAGTCATTGCCGCTGGACGCACTCTTTTTAGTCCTGCATAAACAACAGCTTCTCGAATTTCGCCTTTGGTTTGAGGATTTCTAGCTTCGAAAGTATCGTGAATATAAGTTCCCATTAATACCCCATCATTGGTCGCTAAACCAAATAAAGCAATAAACCCTACCCAGACGGCAATACTCAAATTAATATTGTGCATTTGGAATAAATCGCGCATATTCATATCGCCAATAGAGAAATTCATAAACCAAGGTTGTCCATAGAGCCATAACAGGATAAAACCACCTGCAAAAGCTACAAAAACACCAGAAAAGTGAATTAAAGAGGCTGTAATTGTTTTGAATTGGAAATACAAAATCAATAAAATAGCCAATAGACTCATGGGAATTACATACAGTAAGCGCTGTGTTGCTCGTTCCTGTTGTTCATAATTTCCAGCAAATTTGTAGGTAACCCCTTTCGGTAGCGTTAATTCACCAGAATCAAGCTTAGCTTTCAGCGCTTGATCCGCTTCGCGAACGACATCTACTTCTGCTTTACCACTTATTTTATCAAATATAACATACCCTAATAAGAAGGTATTTTCACTTTGAATCATTTGTGAACCTTTGGCATAGGTAATATCAGCAACATCACTTAATGGAATTTGAATGCCTGTTCCTGTAGGAATCAATAGTTTGGCTAGTGCTTCAGGATTATCTCTTAATTCGCGTGGATATCTCAATCGAACAGGGAAGCGTTCTCTTCCTTCAACGGTAGTTGTCAACTGCATACCTCCAACTGCGGCTTCTAATACCTCTTGTAAATCGGCAACCGTAATACCATAGCGAGCCATGTTATTTCGATTCAAGTGAATCTCAATATAGGGAGCTCCAACCGCACGATCATAGAATACCGTAGATGACATAATAGAGGGAATATCTTTTAAAGCCGTTTCTAAGGCTTTTCCCCCTTCTTCAATTGATTCTAAGTCAGGTCCAGAAACCTTCAATCCCATTGGCGCGCGCATACCGGTTGAAAGCATGACTAAACGCGCTTCGATCGGTTGTAATTTTGGCGCTGAGGTTAAGCCAGGTAGATGAGAGACGTTGACAATCTGTTGCCATATATCATCTGTGTTTTTAATTTCAGGACGCCATTGTCTGAAGAATTTTCCCTTTTTGTCTGCAATAAGACTATCTCTAGGTACTTGACGATAGCCGTTAGTAACCGCATAGGTAGAACCGTTAATTAATTCAAATTCGCCCTCTTTGGTAACTTTAAACCGTTGTCTATGTCCATCTTCATCCAAGAAATATTCGGGTTTATAATTGATGGTGTTTTCAAACATCTGAGTAGGAGCGGGGTCAAGGGCTGAGTTTACTCGTCCCCATTTACCGATGGTTAGTTCTACTTCAGGTATGTTTTGAATGCGTTTATCTAAAGTTCGAATAAAGGTTAAGTTTTGTTCAATTCCCGTATGAGGCATACTCGTAGGCATGAGTAAAAAGGATCCTTCATTTAAACTAGGCATAAATTCTTGTCCAATTCCCGGGAAAGTTTCAACTGATTTTTGCCAAAAGGTTGTCTCTCTAAAAGATTTCCAACCGACAGTTTCAAATCCTTTTGCCACAAATCCAAAGGAAGTATTGAACCCCAACCAGACCAATATACCGAAAACGATCGTAAGAATTGGAAGGGTCATAAATTTCCAACGGTTGGCTAAGGCCCATCTCAAAATCTGTTCGTAGTAAATCACTAGCAACCATAAGATTCCAAGGATACTACCAATAGCAAGAATGACAAATAGGAAGTTTACTCCTGTATTTGCTTGTGTTCCTAACGGTAACCATTCAATGGCTAAATAGTAAATGGCAACTAATAAAGTAAGCGCAACATTGATGTAGTTGGCTGTTTTTTCATTTCTCCATTTAGGTGTATACAAGTTATTTATTCCAACAAAGGTTAAAGCAATTGCCGTAAAAACGCCTGTATAAATCCACAAACCAATACCTAAAATACACAAACCATAGTTTGCTATTTTACGTACTTTTGCCTTGTCAATTCTAATGGAATAAATGTAATAGGCTAGGGTAGGTAGGATAATAATACCTAATATAAAAGCAGATACTAAAGCAAAGGTTTTCGTATACGCTAAAGGTCTAAATAATTTACCCTCTTGCGCTTCCATGGCAAAAACAGGTAGAAAGCTAATAATAGTTGTTAGCATAGCGGTTGATAGGGCACCAGATACCTCAGAAACGGCTTTGACAATTAAGTTGATGAAAGCCTGTCCTTTGCTATGCACCCCCCGTTCCCGTTCTTCTTCCATGTGGCGTATAATACTTTCGACGAAGATGACCCCTACATCCACCATAACACCAATAGCAATGGCAATACCCGATAAAGCAACGATATTTGCTTCAATACCCATGTATTTCATGATGATGAAGGTTGCCAATACACCGATGGGAAGAATACTAGAAATAATAATAGAGGCGCGAAGATTGATTACTAATACAATCACCACAATAATACAAATAAGTATTTCATGGGCTAAGGCTGTTTCTAAGGTGCCAATGGTTTCTTTAATTAAACCCGAACGGTCATAAAAGGGAACCACAGTAACTTTAGAAATCGTCCCATCCGCTAGTGTTTTTTGTGGAAGACCCGCTTCCATCTCTTTGATTTTGCCTTTTACATTGTCAATTACTGCCATGGGGTTTGCACCATAACGCGCAACAACAACCCCGCCAACGGCTTCAATCCCCTCTTTGTCCAGACCTCCTCTACGGGTAGCAGGACCTAAATTGACGAAGGCAACATCTTTTATTTTTACAGGCGTGTTATTTCGAACCGTAACAACGGCATCCTCTAGATCTTGGATACTTTTTATATACCCCAAACCGCGAACGAGATATTCCGCCTTATTAATCTCAATGGTTTCTGCTCCAATGTCTAAATTGCTTTTTTGAATGGCGCTCATAATATCCATGATAGAAACCTTATACGCACGCATTGCATCCGGTTTTACTTCTACTTGGTATTCTTTTACATAGCCTCCAATAGAAGCAACTTCTGATACCCCTTCTGCGGATGCTAAACTGTATTTTGCATAGAAATCTTGTATCGTACGCAATTCATCAGGATCCCAACCTCCCGTAGGTTCACCGGTTTGAGGATTTCTTCCTTCCAAGGTGTACCAATATACTTGCCCTAAAGCAGTTGCATCGGGCCCTAAAGTAGGAATAGCCCCCTCAGGTAATGTTCCAGTGGGTAAGGAATTTAGTTTTTCTAAAATACGGGATCTACTCCAGTAAAATTCTACATCTTCTTCAAAAATGATGTAGATAAAAGACATGCCAAACATCGAACTACTGCGAATGGTTTTTACACCTGGAACTCCTAAAAGGGAGGTCGTTAGTGGATACGTAATTTGTTCTTGTATGTCTTTGGGGGATCGTCCCATCCACTCTGTAGCAACAATTTGTTGGTTTTCACCAATATCTGGAATTGCATCTACAGGAACAGGATCGCTTGGCAATAGGTTTTGATGCCAATTAAAAGGGGCTGTAATTAATCCCCATACGATGACGATAATTAAGATAAGCATCGTAATTAATCGATTATGTAAGAAGTACTTAATGATTTTATTAAGCATATAGGATGTCTTTAAAAGTGTTAATGATACGCTATAGGAAACACCAATTAGATCGTATTTCTAAGAAATAGACCTACAATTAGAGCAATCTTTTAGTTAAAGATATGAAAAAATCACATACAAGTATTTGAATACAAAACAGTTGTGTGTTTCATTTAGGAACTAAAAAATAAAGTGTTTCGAGAAAAATTGTTGAAGAAATTCTGAGTTAGCAAGTCGATCAAAACAGATCAAGTAAACAGATCAAGTAAAGAGTCATCAAAGAATAATCAAAGACCTAGAAATGGCCGAAAAAATTCAATATAAAAGCAGGCTAACTAAGAATTAGCGGTATCATATTCGGTATGTACATATATAGGAAAGTCGATCCGTGGCTGTAAATTTAAAACCATCTACAGGAATTGACACAAAGAAAGAAGAAGTTAAATCAATGGATTTTAAATCGGTCAAGTAGTCTGAATTAAACCATTTAGATTGTATCGCAGCTTTCTTTTCTTTTGTATTCGGTGTAGCCTCTGTTTGTTCAATTTGCAAATCAGTTTGAACGGTATGGATACGTGCCATTGGAGAACAGCATAGCATATCAGCCATGTTCTGATGTTTGCTCATTGGCTCGTTGGAGCAACAAGGCTGGGTGTCTTCCTTCATTTCCATACAACCAGTCATGACCATATCTTTACAGTTCCAACTGATAATTGGATTAGCTGTAACGAGTACGGATAAAGACAGGAATAATATGGATAAATATTTCTTCATAAAATAAGATTTGTCAAACATAAGGATATAAGACACTTGGATACAAAGATATAAAAAAAAGGGTTATCCCCTTTACTTTTTTGACGACTAACTGATTTTTAATGTATTAAGCTAGTTATTGATTTATGGTGAGAGATGAGTAATGATTGTTTAGATACAAACATGTATGCGTTTACAATTTACAGCTAATGACTTGTATAGACATTAGCTGTAGACTGTACTTGGTCAGTGAATATTACTGTATATTGTATCGAATAACCGCATTATTTTTAGAAGAGCGTTTGCTGTTAAAAAAATGCGTTAAGCTATAGGGCGATCTTATTTTTTCACAAGTTTTTGCGATATCTTCTATTGAGTTTTGAGAAAAAAGGAGTAACTCTAAAGATTTTAAAAAGCGTTCCTTTTTTCGATAATTGGCTAAATTGTCACCATAAAAATATACCATGTTCTCTTCAAACTCTTTGATAGATAGGTTGTTGTTGTGTACGAGTGTAAGTAGTTTTATATCATCGGCGGTTTCAGTTTCTAATAAGGTATTGTATATGGTTTGATGTTTGTTTTTGTCTTTGAGATAAAAATTAAAATCTAAAAGCAATTCTTCTTGTTGGGTTTCTATTTTTAAATAAAAGAGATTGACGGTGAATTCGTTGTTTTCCGATAAATGAATCGTTCCAATTAAGGCACACATCTGTTTGGTTCTATCGAGACAATTAAAATTAATGCAGGTATAGGTATTTACGGGATGTTTTAAAAATTTATCTTTAATTTCTGCCTGAACTGCTGCTAGTATTTTATTTCTTTTGTCTTGCTGAATTTTAGAAAACTCAATTTCTCGTATTAACTCCAGGGATGAATCTAAGGTGAGTGAAAAGGACGTCTTGTACGTGATTTGATTTTCGCTTTTTTGTAGCTGTGCATAATTGATATGCAGTAAGGCTTCAAATAAAGTACAAGTCATTGCTTTAAAATTATTGAAATGATAATGTTGAAAAGCAAGAGAGTTTAAGTTACCAAAGGGTGTAATCTTAGAAAAATGCCGTACAAAGTGCTTAAGCGTACGCTGTATTTCTTCAAATAATTCAAGTTTCATAAGGTTAGTTTGTGTTGTTTGTTTGTGTGTTGTTTGTTTCTTTTGTATTTTTTCTTTTGTATTGTTTATTCCGGTTTAAAACTTCTTTGTTGATATTAATTCAATTTCAATGCTAGTTTAGTTAGAATTTTATAAGAATCCAAATTAAAATCTATTGATATGTTAGTTTAACATTGTTAAATTTATAAGGTAATATTTGTTTTTTTTCTTTAAAGAATAGGAATCCATTTTCTTTTTAGCGGTAATAATTAATTATCATTGCTTAAATTGGGTGATTTTTCAATTAAATTTTTTTTTATTTTTCAGGGTAAAAGTGTAAAAATTATGATTTTTAGCTATATAAAATCGAATATTAGGAGGATTAAAATACAAAATTGGCTAAAGATAAATGCCTCTTATTGATTAAAATGGGGGTAGTTTGTCAGTTTCAAGATATGAAGTATACTTTTTTCTACTAGTTGTGTGTGTTTTGCTCTAATAAAAAAAGATAAGCCTTCGGTAAATGATGGGTCATGGTGTTGTCTGAACGATTAAATTGCGTTTGATAGGTTGCATTGAATAAACCATCAAGAATAATAGGTGTTCCACAACGACTATAATTGCTCTCTACGCGATAGATAGGTTCTTGTAAATCAGGCAAAGTTTTGTTGATTTGTTTGAATAAAAAAGGACCAAGTAGGTTGGAATAACGCTTTACACTTTTAGTTGTAGGGTTATTTACGCGGTTGTAAATTCTGCGCGCAAACCATCTTTTAGGCCAACTGATTTTTTTAATTGCTTGGTTGATATTTTCTTTACTAAAAGGGCTAATCGGATTGAAGTCTTCAAAGCGTTGCGTGGTCGGCGGAACTTCAGGAACCCAATCTTGCGTATTAATAACGGAATAGCTCCATTGATTCATTTCCTTTTCGTATTGATAAGCAAAATATTGATTACCCGGTTTAGGAGCTGCTAACGTATAGGTTTTAAAAGTAATATCTTTAGGAAGAATAGCCTCTTTTTGCCATTGCTTGAGCTGAGCTGTTATTAAGTAGGCAATTACACCACCTTGACTATGACCTGAAATGATAATTTCTTTCGTATTCGCTTGGTAGAGGCTGTCAATTTTAGGCTTCATATCTTGCAGTAGATAGATAGAAGCAATCGCCCATCCGGCATGAACACTTGCTTTTTCATCCTCAGCAAAACGATAATCAACGGGTTGATCAGGGGTTAAATAAATAGTCCCATTTGCGGGTAACATCGCCGCATAATAATTAGCCAACCAACTAATTCCTTTATTTACGGATCCGCGTATTACGATTTCTGCAACATGCTTTTCCTTGTTGTAATAAAGTCCCCATTTATTGGTTAATCCCATTTCTGGAGAACGATACACTGTTTCATATTGAGTTAGCTGATATAGAGAATCTGTAGCATAGGGTCTTTGTATATCTTCTGCTAAGTGTAAACTATGTTTAATCTCCTGTAGCTCTACAACGGGCTTTAGGTGTTGAGCAAAAGCAGATAGACTTATAAAAATAAAACAGAGGTAGCTAAATTTTTTCATGAGACAGTTTAGAATTTGAAATAAAATCAATATAAAAATAAGAGATTGTAAGGTTACAAATACATTTTTTATTGATTTGTTTTGTTCTTTGCTAAAAGAAGCTTAGTTTTAAAATTAGAAATGAAGATATTCTTATTGATTTGGCCTTAAATTGCTAAAAATGTCTTAATAAAGAATTTATCTTATAAAATAAACAATACATTTGAAATAGGTAAAAAAGAAATGGTATGAAAAAAATAATGTTAGTATGCGCAGTGGTATTGGGAAGTTTGTTTACCATAAGCTGTGAAGGACCTCGTGGACCGCAAGGATTCCCTGGACCTCAAGGACCTGATGGAGGAAATGAATACCCGTACGTGATGGATATTCGATTGAGTTTTGATAAAAATTTGAATGAAAATGTAGCAAGTAACTTCGTAACACATCCTATAGATCTTCATATTGGTGATGTTGTTTTGATTTATATCAAAGATGGAACTACTAAAAAAGGAGATCCTATCTGGACACCTTTGCCAATTCGTTATTTTGTTAATGACGCAGCTACACAGAAAGATGAAGAATTAGAGTATCTCTTTAATTTTGCCCCTGAGGATTTTGAAATTATTGCACGTGCTACGGTACCTTTGGATTTCTTTGCTAACGCAAGTGGACCTAATGGACCTATGAATTATATTCGAAATCAAGAATTTAGAGTTGTGTATATTCCGGCTTTAGATCCTATCAAACGAACCACAAGTCAGTCGGTAAAGGAAGAGGTAAAACCATTGAGCTATGATGATGCCGTAGTAAAATACAACTTACAAAATGTAGAAATACACAAAAAGTATTAATACAAAAGGTTCTTTATATATAAGAAAGAGATAAAAAGTAGAAGTAAAAATAAAAAACAGCAATTAACGGAAGGTTAATTGCTGTTTTTTATTTTTACTGCATAGAACAAATCAGAATCAAAATCAAAAGCTAGCAAAAATCCTACACAGTTAGTCAATCTTGAAGGATATATAGGATTGCATGCTAAATTCAATCTAGCAACTCCGTTCGACGACATACCGCCCACCTTGAGCACGAAAGGTCGCATCCCATTCGTTCATCTAGTACCATCATTAGGTAAGGAAAAGCGTTATGTCTTATCTATTCCTCCCCAATTTTTGTACTTGATTCCAGAGAATAGAAGATGAAAAAAGAAGAATATCCCTTGATTTTTGAGGCTGTGTTACCTGTATATTTATTTTTTTTAAAATTAATGTTATTTTTTTAGGGGGTGTGTATTGTATTTTTTTGTTTTTTATTACTTTTGTATTGTCAAAATAGGGGGTGTCCCATTAAAAAATGTAATTATGTCAACATTTCGTTTTCGAGCAATTGAAAAAGCAGCTTCAAGACAAGCTGTGAAGGTAGAAGAACTGGGTAGAAAATCATTAATATTTGGAGATCATGTCTTTAATGACAAGTCGATGCGCCAATTTCTGACTCCTGAAGCGTATCAGGCAGTAAAGAATGCACAGTTGGGCATAAAGATTGATCGCCGATTAGCGGATTACATCGCATTAGGGATGAAGGAATGGGCACTTTCAAAAGGAGTGACACATTATACACACTGGTTTCAGCCGTTAACAGGTACCACAGCAGAAAAGCACGATGCTTTTTTTGAAACACAATTTGATGGGGATCCCGTTGAAAAATTTAATGGAGGACAATTGGTACAACAAGAACCAGATGCTTCAAGTTTTCCAAATGGAGGAATTAGAAATACATTTGAAGCAAGAGGATATACGGCTTGGGATCCAACATCACCTGCCTTTATCTTTGGTTCTACCTTATGTATACCAACGGTATTTATTTCCTATACAGGAGAAGCATTAGACAATAAAACACCGCTTTTAAAAGCTATTAATGCTATTGATGATGCAGCAACAGAAGTAGCGCGTTATTTTGATAAAAATGTAAAAAAAGTAAGCCCAACGTTAGGTTGGGAGCAAGAATATTTTCTAGTTGATGCTGCTTTAGCTGCCTCAAGACCTGATATCTTAACTACAGGTAGAACTTTGTTAGGGCATACAGCAGCCAAAGGACAACAATTGGATGATCATTATTTTGGATCAATTCCAACTCGTGTATTAAACTATATGCACGATTTAGAAAATCACTGTATTTTATTGGGAATTCCAGTAAAAACAAGACACAATGAGGTGGCTCCAAATCAGTTTGAATTAGCCCCTATTTTTGAAGAAATCAACTTAGCAGTGGATCATAATTCGCTGTTGATGGATGTAATGAAAAAAGTAGCGGAAAAGCACAATTTTAAAGTGTTATTCCACGAAAAACCGTTCAAAGGAGTAAATGGATCAGGTAAACACAACAACTGGTCTTTAGCGACGGATACAGGAATCAATTTATTGAGCCCTAGTAAAACACCAAAAAGCAATTTACAATTTTTGACTTTCTTTATCAATACAATTAAAGCAGTGAATGACAATGAAGAATTATTGCGTTCAGCTATTGCTTCTGCAAGTAATGATCATCGTTTAGGAGCAAATGAAGCACCGCCTGCAATTATGTCTGTCTTTATTGGTCAACAATTGACCAAGGTTTTAGAAGAGTTAAAAGTAGTGACAGATGGTAAACTATCTCCAGAAGAAAAAACAGATTTAAAACTAAATGTTGTTGGGAAAATTCCAGATGTATTGTTAGATAATACTGATCGAAATAGAACTTCACCTTTTGCTTTTACTGGAAATAAATGGGAATTTAGAGCCGTTGGATCAACAGCGAACTGTGCAGGCCCGATGACCGTTTTAAACACCATTATTGCCAAACAGTTAAAAGAATTTAAAATAGAGGTAGATCGTTTGATTGAAGGGGGATTGAAAAAAGACGAAGCTATTTTCAATGTTTTACGCGATTATATTAAACAAAGTGAGCGTATCTTATTTGAAGGTGATGGATATAGTAAAGAATGGGAAGAAGAAGCGGCAAGACGTGGATTGAGCAACCATAAAACAACACCAGAAGCCTTAAAAGCAAAAGTTTACCCAGCGTCCATTGCTGTGTTTGAAGAGATGCAAGTAATGACTAAGGTGGAAGTAGAAGCGCGTTATGAAATTGAATTGGAAGAGTACGTAAAACGCATTCAAATTGAAGGACGTGTTTTAGGAGATATCGCTAAAAATCACGTGATTCCTACAGCAATAAAATATCAAAATCTAGTTATTGACAACGTAAAAGGATTAAAAGAAATTTTTGGTGAAGAGGAATATAAAGAATTCGCTGCAGAACAACTGCATATCTTAAAGAAAATATCTTACCATATTGCGCAAATCAATATTAAAGTAGCTGAAATGGTTGATCAACGCAAGCTAGCGAATGCAGTTGAAGAGCTGGAAGAACAAGCAAAAATGTATTGTCATATTGTAAAACCTTATTTTGATATTATTCGTTACCACAGTGATAAATTGGAAATGATGGTAGATAATGAGTTGTGGACCTTGACCAAATACCGCGAATTGTTGTTTACAAATTAGGTGAAGGGTTAAGGGAAATGGGTGAAGGGTAAATTTTCTTAATTCAAAAATAGTAAAAATCACTCCTCATTATAAAAAAACAAGGGTGAATTGCTTTGCAATTCACCCTTGTTTTTTTGTCATAACCCATACCCTTTCACCTCTAACCCATCACCATCAATAGCCTCCAAATACGCTTCATGAAAAATAACCAAGCAACCCTCTATTTCATCCAAAGTTAAATGCGCAAATCCAAGGCGAATAGCGGTTAATTTTTTACTTTGATAGAGTAAAGTCGTGGGAATATATAAATCATTGAGCAAACAAAAAGTGCGGATGCGCATTAAATTTACAGGTTGTGTAAAGGTGATCCAAAGGGCTAAATCCCCTTCTGGAAAGGTAAAATCAATAGCATCACCAAAGAGAGAAGCTAATTGTTTACAAAAGTAATCGCGGCGTTCTTTGTAGATTTTATTGACTTTGACTTGATGGCGAAATAAAGTACCTTCTTCTATTAATTCAGTTAAAGTATGCTCCGTAAAGTAGTCTTTGTTCTTCTCCATTAAAGCTTTGTATTTTTCAAGTTCAAACACTGCATTTTCTGGAGCCAAAAGTATACCTCTGGTAAAATCTGAAGCTAGGGATTTACCAATCGTACTGATATAGATTACCCGGCCATTTGGATCATTGCTAATTAATGGCAGAGAGGGATTTTGGCTGTAATAGAAATCAAAATTGGGGTCATCTTCGATGATAATGAAGTCGTATTGATGCGCCAATTGCAGAAGTTTTACTCGGCGTTGTGTACTGAGCGAATCGGTCGTTGGATAGGAATTGTTTGTAGTTAAGTACATCAGGCGAATCGGTATTTGTTGACAGCGTTTTTCCAAGGCAGCTACATTTAGCCCTTCCTCATCTTGGGGAATGGTATGCAAATGAGCTCCTGTTTTTTGTAGAATAACATTACTGCCATAATAACTGTATTCACTGATAGCGACGTGATCTCCGGCTTTTAAAAATAATTGAGCACATAGATATAAAGCAGTTGTACTACTTGATGTGGTTAGTAAATGGACGGGTGTTGCCTGAATATTTCGCGTCAAATTCAAGTAATTGACCACCTGTTTTTTATAGGATATTTGATTCTTCTTAGTATAAGGGTCAAAATATTTGATTTGTTGTTTTCGCTTGAGAGTCGCACTAAAAACAGCTGCTATTTCTTCTTGTAACCCCAAGCGAATATCAGGCGTACCATCTGTAAAAAAATAGGTACAACTGTGTTGATGGTTGGGGATATCTAAGCGATTGTCTGTCACAAAGGTATAACCCGTTGTCAATGGAAAAGCATGCGATTTACTGCTGACTTGATATTTGGACTGATGCACAAAAGTACCTTGATTAGGGTAACTAATTAACCAACCTTGGGCAATGAGTTCTTCAAAGGCTGCAATTACCGTATTGCGATTGACTTGCAGGAGTTCAGCGAGTTTTCGACTTCCTGGCAATTTGGTTTGAATGGGAATTATATTGCGCTGAATAGCATTGCTAAACTGATTAGCTATCTGCCTATAGATAGGCGTAGTAGAAGCTTTATCTATTTGGATTAAACGGGTATACGGTATTTTAAAAGAGTGCGCCATTGCTACAAGTAAACAAATCAATACCGACAAAAGTAAGCATTATCAATCGATTATTCCCCTCGCTTTGCTGAGGTTATCCATGTTAAAAACATAACAGTATTGCGGAATACTTCTCGCACCAAAGCTCTCTTTCCAATAGAGTAAACCTGGGTTTACTTGCTTCGGACTTATGTGGCTACTGCCAAAATCAAAATAACGAACGCTAGTTTTATATTGCTCTAGTAACGTATAGATAAGTAAATCGAGGGCTCCTTGCGCATTGTCCTCTTCTTTTCCAGCTATATACTGAAGGTGAACCACATGAGGATGAATAAAAAGCAGGGTACCCCCTACAAGCTCTCCTTGGGCATTGTAAACATTAAATTGTTTAATCGCTTGGGGAAATGTACGCATTAAAGTCGTAATTTCTTCCAAAGAATGAATCGGACTCGTTTGGTAGCGTTCCTGTAAGCGAGGAATTAAAATTTCTTGCCAAAAAGAAGTGGCTGATTGATCTTCTTGAATAAAATAACCCTGACGCATTCCCTTTTGAACCATACGCTTGCGATTGGTATTTAAAGTGAGTGGCGCGCTAAAATCCACAGTAGAAAAGAGTTGTATGTTTTGGATAGAAGCCTGTAACGCATAGCTAACAAAGGACAAATAATTGTTGCTTATCGTCTGATAGATAGAGGGAATTTCATTTAAAATTAGAGCAGTTATGTTTTGTTTTTTGCAATGATCCGCAATTGCTTCTAGAATAGACAGAAAATGTGAAAGCGTGAGAGCGGAAGTATGTATAATACCCCCGTAACTCAGTCCAAAATGACTGCATAACACTTGATCTTGAATATGTGCAGGTACTAACGCAATTAGTTTATCGGTGTCATAAATTAAAAGAGAATGGTCGCAAAAGCGATCTTTGTGATACTCCATAAAATCGCGATGGAATAAAAAACTAGCGTTGTTTGCTTGCTTTAAAAAAGCATTCCAACTGTTTGTATGACGTGAACTATATATTTCTACTTTCAAATGACAACTATTTTTACCTAAGTAGATGTAATTATAGGAAGATAAAATCAAATTCAAAAAAAATGAACCGAAATACTATGTTAAAAATTGAGATAAATTAATTTAGGCGTTTTATTTTTCAAATTTATATTAGCATATAAGGAGCAGATGATACTTGAAAGAAGGCTATTTTTCAGGGAGTAGTTTTAAAAAGTGTTAAATGTTTGTGAGAATTGTTTTGTTAAATAATCATTAAGTATTTTTTGGTATATTTCCAAAATAATTTAAACCTAATCTAAATAATACAGGATTATGAAAAAAAAATACCTATATACTTCTTCTTTTTATGTTGCATTAGCCTCTTTCCTTCTTGTAGGAAATGGGTATGCTAGTACAGTTAAAACAGACGAAGTAAGTAATGTAGAAGTATATACCAGCCAATTACCCACGTATAAACCGTTAAATAGCTATGGTTCATTTGTAATCCGAATGGATCAAAAAACGAAACTAACGGAAGCAGAATTCTTAGCCAAAGCAAATGAATTTTTCGGATTATTCGAAACGAATACGTTTAAATTGTTGCATAGTTATACCGATGGTTCTGGTAAAGTGCACAATACCTATCAACATTATGTGGGTAATTACCCTGTAGATGGACAGATGTTTATTGTTCACAGCAAAAAGGGAGTCGTAACTTCTGTGAATGGGACAATTATTAATATCGAAAATAAAAAAAGCCCGTATAGTTTACGTGCGAACGTAAATAGAAAACCAGCTATTTCACAAGAAAATGCAGTGACTATTGCTTTTCAAGTCAATAAAGTAGCCTCAGAAAGTAGGGTAGAGTATCCAGTAGAAACTGTATTTGTGCCTTCTGCGAAACAAGAAGGCGTGTTTGTTTTGGCACATAAAGTACGTATAGACGATTTGACTTCGGGAAAAATTATAAGTAAAAATGTATTTATAGAGGTTGAAAAAGGAGAAGTTGTCAATGAAATATCTTTACTTGCTCATGCGAATATTCCAGGCGTAGGTAATGGATTTTATCGCAATAATTTACCTTTGGGTTTAAAGTTAGAGAATGGCAAATATCAACTAGTTGATACAGATCGAAAATTAACAACTTTCAATGCTGAAAATATGCAAAATGAATGGGATATCTACAGAGGGAGAGGGGAGTTCGTGGAACATACATCCACAACATTTCCTCAAAGCCCAATGAATGATATCCATTGGGGATTAGCCAATACCTATGATTATTATAAAGAGATACATCATAGAGATAGCTATGATGGAGCAGGTGGAGAAATTAAAGCTTTCTATAACCCTGTGCTTATGGATGGTGATGATTCAGGATTTCCTGATAATGCGGTAGCCATGTCAGCACCTTTTAATTTTATGATGTTTGGAAGAGGGTCTAGTTATTTTAATCCCTTAGTAGCCATTGATGTAACAGGACATGAATTTACGCATTTGGTTATTGGTAATAATGGTAGAGGTGGATTACAATACCAAGGGGAATCAGGCGCATTGAATGAAGGATTTGCAGATATTTTTGGAACTTCAATTGAACATTATGCCGTTACGGATGCCGATTGGTTAATTGGTACAGGGGTGGCTAAATTTGGAGGTGTTTCCTATATGAGAAGCATGGAAAATCCGAAAAATAATCGTGCAGGTGGTAAACAACCGAGTACATATCAAGGAGAATTTTGGGCTAGTACAAGAATTGGAGCAGCAGATCAAGGAGGTGTACATACCAATAGTGGGGTTATTAACTACTGGTATTACTTAGTAAGTGAAGGAGGATCAGGCGTCAATGATAAAGGAGATGATTATGTTGTATCGGGTATTGGATTGCAAAAAGCAGAACAAATTGCTTTTCAAGCTATGATGACTCAACTAGGTGCAAATTCACAATATGTTGATGCGGTAGAAGCAACATTAACGGTTGTCGAAGATTTATATGGCGTAGATTCAGAAGAGTACTTTGCCGTATATGACGCGTGGTTTGCTGTTGGTTTCGGAGAACGTCGTCCAAATATGGGAATAGAGGATTTTGAATTGACAGAAGATATATTTAGTATGTATCCTAACCCGGTTACTAATGGTGAGTTGACTGTACTCATTAAAGATGAGAAGGGAACTGTAACCTTCTTTAATATGGCAGGACAAAAAGTAACTCAAGACTTTGCTGTTGAAAAAGGAGAAAATAAAGTAAAAATTCCGCAACTAAAAACAGGAAACTACATCGTAGTTTATGAAAGTAAAGAACGAAAAATTACGGATAAAATCGTAGTGAAATAAATAAACCATAAAAAAACCGAGACATTGTCTCGGTTTTTTTTATGCTATGATTTTTGTTCTTTGTTGAAATATACTAAGTAGTAATACATTTGCTTTTCTTCATCCCATCCTTTTTCTACAAATTTATCTGCACTTTCAGGATTGATAAAATCAAGTTTAATCTGAATATTCGTATCTAAATTAATGACATTTTTGATTTTCTTACGCGCATCAGAAACGGCATTATTTGCAATTGGAAACGAAGTTGTATCTTCAATACTGTATTTCTCTCCTTTATCTACTTTGTAATTTTTAAATTCGGAAATCAAATCGGGATTGTCAATGACTTCATTTAAGAAATTAGATTCTTCAAATTCATCGTTCTTAGCAAAGTAGTTGACAGAGCGATTCATAAACATTACTTCTTCTTTTTTGTCTTCCGCAGGTAAAACAACATCTTTAGCAAAATCTTGACAGAATTTCAAATATTTCTTAGTCATAAAGGCTTCATCTTGGAAAATATCAACACATAAAAAGTGTTCTAACCAATAACGAGCATCATAACGGTTACTGTCAATCGTTAGGATTTTGTACCCTTCCTCTTTTTTATAATTAAAAATGATGCAACCTTTATCTAACTTGTTTAAGTTAATGCCTTGCTGTAAGATCATTTCTAAATTGGAGCCATTTTCTTGAAATTGCAAGAAGTCAGATTTAATTTCACTTTTGAAGATACCAATAGCGTCTACTACATTGTTATCAATAGAAGCATTTGTTAAATACGTAACATAAACTTCTCCATTTTTAATGTGTGGATGATTCGATTGCTCAAATAAGTGTTTGGTGATTTTTTTAGCTATTTCATGTGATTTTTCACTAGAAGGCGCATTAAATAACTCTGCTGCATAATTAAACATATCGTTGAACTCTAAATCAACATCATGTACAAACTGGAAATAACTTTCTTCTTTCTCGCGAAAAGGCTTGAAGAAATATTCTTTTAATAATGGAGCAATTTCATCATTTAAGCTATAAGGCTCATCTGATAAAAAGATAGCTTCATTTCTACTTTTATTTCCAACTCTATGAATAGATAAAGTTTCTATGTGCGCATTAAAAAGATTGATCATAATATTTTAAGTATGTAGTAGATCCTTGCAGATCCGTTATTTTTATAAGTGTAGAATTTTAGTTCCAGTTGTCCTCTTCACCATAGTCTGTGAAACTATCATCCCCATCGAATAGATCATAATCTTCCTCGTCATAATCATCGTCAAAATCGCCGTAAATATCTTCATTAGATACTGGGTCAGCAGAGAATGATTTTGCAGAAATATGATCCGGTAAAATACCGTGAGAGAATAATAATTCTGGATAGGAAGTACCGGGTTCTTCTTCTTCAATAGCGGCTAATTCTACAAAGAAAGTCCACATATTTAAGAAATCATAAACATAAATGATTTTCGTCTGCTCCTCATCCAAGATTGTATTAATTGGCGTTGTTCCCATTGTTTTTCCTGCACCCTGATCTTCACTCATATCAAAAAGAGAAATCTCCTCTTCGAGTTGAGTCCAACTATCATCACAAGCATAAAAGGAAGCCGCTTCCATACCGTCAAAACCAAAGGTATTAACAATTGCATTGTGTAAATCTTCTAAAGTATCTTCTTCTAAAATAGCAATATCGCGAAAAATATCTTCCTCAGTATCAAGGATAACTCTGAATTTATAAACCATAATTTTTAAAACCGATTAGAACTGCAAATTTATAATTATTATTAACTCTTTTCTTATAAATAAAGTCTTTTTATTCATCTTTGCTACATCTGTTTTTTCTAGATTGGAAATCAAAACATTACTCCTTTTACAATTCATCCTACTAAAATTACAGTTCGTCCACTATTATTTTTTTTATCTTTTTTATCCTTTAATCTTTGTCTTGTAAATCAAACCAAGTAGATATGAAATTTATATTTTTGATCCTTGTAACAGTAATCCAATTGGCGCTCCAATTAGTTTCAGGATTCGCGGTTAATTCAACTTTTATTAAAGAGGAACCAAGTTCGTTGATTATAGAAGAAAAAACAAAAAAGAGCATTCCCCAAAAAGGAATAGAACCCTATACCAAACAAAATGAAAAATAATTACGTCAAAATAATACTCTTAGCCTTTATTGTATTCATTCTTTTTACAAAGGTATTAAAGCTGCATTTCATGGATTTGTCCCTTTTTTTAGGATATCTCGTGTCTTTTGTTGGAATAATTATTCTGGTTAACCAATTTTGGAAAGAAAAGTATTGGAAGAAATTAGCACAATCACTCGATGGAAAAGAGAATAGTGTACACAAAGTTACAGCTATTGTAACGGCAGTTAATTTTGGGCTTATTTGGCTTTTGAGTTTAGGTTTGAAGATTTTTGATGTGCATTTGATTGGCAATAGAAACTTTGATTATTTTATAGATTCAAGTGGTTTTAGCTCTATCTTCAGTACTGCATTTTTCTTTAGTATCTTAGTGTATATATACTATTATACCTATTTTACTTCTTTAGATAAGAAAATGAGTATTGATGAGCAAAAGGTGATTACCGGAAGCGTCTCCGCTCAATTTGAAAGCCTAAAAAATCAATTAGACCCTCATTTTCTCTTTAATAGTTTAAATGTACTCAATGCTTTAATAGAAGAGAATCCCGAAAAAGCCCAAGAGTTTACCAATGGTTTATCCAAAACGTATCGCTATATCTTAGATCAGAAGAATAAAGAACTCGTACCCCTAGAGGAAGAGTTGGATTTTGCTAAAACGTATATTGAATTACTTCAAATGCGTTTTGAAGAGAGTCTAACTTATGAAATTGATCCATCAACGGTACAAATTGATGCAAAAGTAGTGCCTTTGTCTTTGCAGTTGTTGCTAGAAAATGTAATCAAGCACAACAAAGCGACTTCTATCAATCCTTTGCACATTATCATTAAACAAGAAAATGGTTATTTACTGGTAGAAAATAATTTAAACCTCCGTCAAGTAAACGAAAAACGGAAGGGGATTGGCTTAACGAATATTGCGGATCGCTATGCTTTATTAACCAATAAACCCATTAAAGTAGAACAAACCGAAACCAAATTTATAATACAAATTCCTATATTAACTAAACTATTTGAACCTATGAGAATTATCGATGTACAAGAAAACGAACAAGAAATATTGATCGAAGCGAAAAAGAAAGTGGAGAGACTTAAAAAATTTTACGCCCATCTAACGGTGTATATTATGGCTAATACTTTTTTAATACTTTTGAACTTAATGACAAATTCTAATTTCATGTGGAGTTTAATCGTAGTTTTCTCCTGGGGAATTGGCTTAGTAAGTGATTGGATGAAAACCTATAATTACCACTTCTTTTTAGGTAAAGACTGGGAAGACCGCAAAATCCGAGAGTATATGGATAAACAGAACCAGCGAAGTAATACTTGGAAATAAAGCACATGGGATTTTATACAAAAGAAGTTGAAAGAAAATATTACGGCTATAAAAGGAGCCGAATTAGACGCCTGATAGGCTTGTGGATTCACGTTTTTATCTGGTCTTTGTTTACTGGATTGATGGCTTATCAACAGTACGTGGGAATTGAGGGAGGAGTAATCGGTATACAAGCCGATTTCTATAACAGTTCGGAGCGAATGTTTTATGAATTACCTTTGTTTTGGTTGCCTCTTATTCTTGTACAATTTGTTTTTTATTATGCAGAACGTTTGCCCATCTTGTCAAAATGGCAAGATAGGTTAGAACAAAAAGAGTTTAATCGCTTAAAAAGTACCTACGAATATCAATTGAAATTAAAAGATGAACCTACTCCGAATACTCATTATTGAAGATGAAAAGCCTGCCGCACGCTTATTGGAGCGGAAAATTGAGAAAATGGGGTATCAGGTTCTTGAAAAATTAACTAGTGTCGAAGATGCCGTAAACTGGTTAAGAAAAGAAGAGGAACCCGATTTGATCTTTTTGGATATCCAACTATCAGATGGTTTGTCGTTTGAAATATTCGATCAAGTTGTGGTTAAAAGTGCAATTATTTTTACTACTGCTTACGATGCTTATGCACTTCGGGCGTTTAAATTAAATAGTATCGATTATTTATTAAAACCGATAACTGAACCTGATTTGAAAGGGGCTATCGATAAATTTAATGAACAACGCGCTTCTTTTTTCGCCTTTACAGAACAGTTGAATTTGTTTAAAACCTTTTTGTCAGCAGCTCCCAAAGAGAATAAAGAGCGCTTTGTAATCAAAATTGGCAGTCAATTAAAGATTATTCCAATTGGCGAGATTGCCTGTTTTTTTAGTACCCATAAAATTACCTATCTAAAAACAAAAGAAGGAAGGGATTATATTTTAGATAATTCGCTTGATGAAATAGAAAAGACCATTGAGATAGAACAGTTTTTTCGCATTAGTCGAAAACATATCGTTGCCCTGGATGCCATTAAAGAGATTACAGCGTATACTAATTCTCGCTTAATCTTAAATTTAAAGGTTGATTTGGAGGACGAATTGATTGTAAGCAGAGAAAAAGTTACTGATTTTAAGCAGTGGCTAAGTTAATAGATGCTAGGATTTAGTATAAAAAGAGTTGAAAAGTAAAACATTCTTGATTCAAACGTAATATTAACTAATTTATTAACGAAACTTCTTTTTGATATAATTATTTTATTAATACTTTTACGAGGACTTAAAATTATAAATAATTAATATGAAGAAATTAGCAGTTGTTTTGCTAGCATTAGTGATGTTTTCATGTAAGCAAAATAATACAATTGAGATTACTACTAAGGACGTAGCTGACGATACAAAAGTAGAAATTATGACTTCGGAATTGGGAAGTCCATCTCCAACTGTTGTGCATACTGGAACTGTAAAAGGAAATAAAGTAGTTTTTGAAAATCCTTTCACGGAGTTAGAAGAGGCTTATATGGTTATAGGCGGAGAAATGCAGAACAATGTGTTTTTTATTGGAGAACCAGGACATATTACAATTTCTTATACCAAAGATCAACCAACTGAAACCGTATTAGGAGGAAGTGATAACAACCAGAAGTTGCAAAAACTTCAGGATGAGGTGAAACCAACTGTGGTTAAACTTAAAGCTTTTATTGATGCAAATCAAATGACTTTAATGCAGTTAAGCCAGTCGAATGACGAAGGAGATCGCGCTAAATTAGAGGCCCTTCAAAAAGAGTATATGGGATATGTTGACAGCATCAATGACGTGTATAAAAAACATCAAAAAGATAATGCAACCAATGCTTTTGGCTTATTGTTGCTTTCTCAACAAATGATGTCTTCACAAGATGGTGAAACAGATTTCGTAAAAGAGTTTGATACGTTTTCAGCTGAATTAAAAGCATCTAAAGTTGGAAAGAAAATTGATTCTATGCTGAAAATGATGGGAGCATCAGAAGAAGAAGAACAAGCTCAAGGATTAAAAGTGGGAGATATTGCACCTGCTTTTACAAGTAAAACGCCAGATGGCAAAGACTTATCCTTAGAAGAATTCAAAAAAGGAAAAAAATTAGTATTAATTGATTTCTGGGCATCTTGGTGTGGTCCTTGTCGTGTTGAAAATCCAAATGTTGTGAAATTATACAACGGATTTAAAGCTAAAGGATTGGATGTCATTGGTGTATCTTTGGATAAAGAAAAAGAAAAATGGGTACAAGCAATCGAAAAAGATGGGTTAGTTTGGGCACAAGTTTCTAACTTACAGTTTTGGAATGACGAAATTGCTGCTGCTTATGGCGTAAAAGCAATTCCTGCAAACTACTTAATTAACGAAAAAGGTGAAATTTTAGCTGTTAATCTTTACGGTGAAGAATTGTACAAAAAAGTAGAAGAGTTAATGAAATAAACGATTTTTCTTGTCAAATAGAAAAATGGATTCAAAATAGTAAAGCAACCGTATATTTTTATGCGGTTGCTTTTTTTATTTCTAGATTGTAGGTAGCGCTGAGGGAACGAAGAGTCGCATTCTATACATTCACCTAGTACTACCCGTAGTATTTTGAGAGCACAAAGAGTTGCACTCTATGCATCGACTCAGTATTACTCTGTGGTCTATTCAATTCGTTCATCTATTAATAGCACCTACTTGTAAATAGTGTTAAAAAAATTAAATATGCATGGGGTTTCTTTTTGTTTTTATAAGAATAAGGAGGGAAAATAGAGTAAGAGCTGAAAATGAGAAAATGGACAGAGAAATTAAGTTAGGATTTTTGGAAGAATACGTTGATTAAATTGCGATAGTGGTTTTGTTGTCTTAAAAAAAGTATTTAATGATGATTATTTTATGATAAGTAGGATATATTGTAATATAAATACGATCAGGTACTTATATACCTATTAAATATTAATAAAAAGTTCTATTTTTAAGCAGTTATTAAAACGAATGAGAAATGATACAAGAAGATTCTAATTTGGACAGAATCAAATATGTTCCTTATAGAGATCGAATTATATCTGCTGAAGAAGCAGCCTTATTAATTCACGATAAAGCTATTGTAGGGGCGAGTGGTTTTACAAAAGCAGGAGATAGTAAATCTGTATTACCCGCTTTTGCACAAAGAGCAGCGAATGAAAAAGTAGCTATTACTTTGATCACAGGAGCTTCTTTGGGACAAACAACGGATGCCGATTTGGCTAAAAATAATGCATTAATCAGGCGATTACCTTTTCAAGCAGATTCAGATTTAAGACATGCTATTAATAGTGGTCAGGTAAAATATATTGATCAGCATTTAAGTGAAACTATTGAGCAGTTACAAGAAAAGCATATACCGCAAGTAGAAATTGCAATTATTGAAGCTACTTATATTACAGAAGAAGGCTTTATTATTCCAACAACATCCATAGGGAATTCAGCTTATTTTGCCAGTGTTGCCAAGAAAATTATTATCGAAGTAAATACAGCTATTCCATTAAGTGTAGAAGGTATTCACGATAACAGTATTCCCATTAAGCAACCCAGACGTGAAATAATACCTATTCATACCGTTAAAGATAGAATAGGAGAAACGTTTATTCGGTTAGATCCCGATCGCGTTGTGGCTGTCGTTTTTTCAAGTATTGAGGATACTCCTGCTATTTTACCAGAACCAGATGTAAAAACGACTGCAATTTCTGCCCATTTGCTGAACTTTTTCGAATCAGAGGTGAAAAAAGGAAATCTAACAGAAGCATTATTGCCTTTACAAGCTGGAATTGGAAAAGTAGCCAATGCTGTTTTGACAGGATTTATTGATGGGCCATTTAAAGACTTGACGATGTATTCTGAGGTGCTTCAAGATAGTACTTTTGATTTAATCGATTCGGGAAAAATGGTATTTGCATCGGGTTCATCAATTACAGTAACAGAATCTTGTTATGAAAAATTGATTAAGAATTTTGAACAATATAAAGACAAATTAATTTTGCGTCCACAAAATATTAGCAATGCCCCTGAAGTAATTCGAAGATTGGGGATTATAGCTATTAATACGGCTATAGAATTTGATATTTATGGAAACGTCAATTCAACGCATATTGGTGGAAATAGAATGATGAATGGTATTGGAGGGTCAGGAGATTTTGCACGAAATGCTTATTTGAGTATTTTTGTAACTCAAGCAGCTTCGAAAGAAAATAAAATATCCCATGTTTTACCTATGGTATCTCATGTAGATCATACCGAACACGATGTTGATATTTTGGTAACGGACCAGGGATTAGCAGATTTAAGAGGATTATCTCCTCGCGAAAGGGCGGAGGTAATTATCGAAAATTGTGTGCATCCAGCCTACAAAGAAGAACTAAGGGATTACTTTGAACGCGCTAAATTAGGAGGAGGTCATACCCCTCATATTTTAGAAGAAGCATTCAAATTTCATACACGTCTAAAACAAACAGGGACGATGAAAGCATAGTTATTAAAATCCCTACAAACTTTGTGGGGATTTTTTTTGCTTCTTACCGATTTCCGAAGCAGTAAACATACTTTTTATTATCTTAGCAGTAAAATGTGTAGAACATATAAAAATGAAAACAGTTAGAATTGTAGGAGTACCTGAACACTTTAATTTACCTTGGCATTTGTGTATAGAAAATGGAGAGTTTAATGAAGTTGGAATCGATTTGCAATGGAGGGATATCCCAGAAGGAACCGGAAAGATGTGTCAGATGCTTCGCCAAGATGAAACTGATTTAGCACTTATTTTATCCGAAGGAATTATCAAGGACATTGCAGCGGGTAATCCCACTTCAATTATTCAAGAATATGTAGCTTCTCCTTTAATTTGGGGCATTCATGTGGCTGCAGGTTCACCTTTTCATACCCTAGGAGATTTAGAAAATAAACGCATAGCGATTAGTCGATTCGGATCAGGATCACATTTAATGGCAATCGTCCATGCCAAGCAAATGAATTGGGATGTGGATTGCTTGGAATTTGTAGTTGTAGATACCTTAGATAAAGCAGTAGTAGCTTTAAAAAATAAGGAAGCGGACTATTTTATGTGGGAGCGTTTTATGACTCAACCACTTGTAGATCAGGAGGTTTTTAGAAGAGTTGGGGAATGTCCAACACCTTGGCCCTCTTTTTTATTAGTTGGAAATCAAAATTTTGTTCGCGAAAATAAAGAAGTAATCGAAAGTATATTAGATATAATAAATACCACAACTTCAGAGTTTAAACACATACCGAGCATTGATCGAACTTTAGCCCAACGCTATGATCAAAAAGTAGAAGATATTACTAGTTGGTTGTCTTTGACTCGATGGTCTCAGAAACAAGTATCAGCAACAAATTACAATAAAATTCAACAACAGCTAATCGATCTTCAGCTGATAGAGAATGCTAAAAAATACGAAGAAGTAAAAATGTAATATTTTTTTCTGTAACATAGATGGATACACAAGAAGTACAAGTTATTAAAAAGAAAAAAAAGTGGTATGAGTACCTGAGAATTCCTTCTCCCTGGGACTATATCATTATTTTTATATTAAACGTACTACTTACGGTCCCTGTATTTATTATTGTACATCAAAATATTGTAGATCCTGAATGGCCGTATCATTTAGATCGAATTTTACTTTGTGTAATAATATTGGCTCTTTTTCAATTTATTTTATCCAAATTGAAAACCATATTGTTTATCTGTATTCTAGTTTATTTGGGGATTTTTATTGTAGGAACTTCGCATGATGATTATGATTTAGAATCAATTGTTGACGATTATCGCGTCATGATTTATGCTATGGCTAGTACACAAAATCCGCAAGATTTGATTATATCAAAACTCTTGCCATTTCCTAATAAATCAAAGGTGATTAAAGCAGTTGAATATGATAATCCAAAAGTGAGAAATTTTGCTTTGTTGGCAACAACAAAAAACTTTTCTAAAGTGCAAGGGTATGGAGAATACAGACAAATCATACAATGTATGGCTATTTTTAAAGAAGTACGCACCCGTTGGAACTATGTTAATGATCCTAAAGGAAGAGAATATATCGCTACTGCTTCGGAGTCTTTAATCCATTTTTCGGGTGATTGTGATGATTATTCAATTTTAATGGCTGCATTGATTCGCTCTATTGGTGGAACGCCACGGCTAATTCACACCAAAGAACATATGTATCCGGAAATGCTAATTGAAAATAAAGCCCATTTAGAGAAAGTGATTTTCCTAATTAAAGAGGTTTTATTTAAAGAGGAAAGCCAAGGAAAAGAAGTGCATTATCACGTAGATGAAAGAGGACAAATATGGTTGAATCTCGATTATACAGCTCGCTATCCTGGTGGTCCCTTTATGTCTGAGGAAATCTTAGGACAGTTAACCTTAAATTAATTTGAATACTATAATTATGGAAGTTACGCATACAACAGCTTTATTTGCCGGAAGTTTTTTTGGCGCATTAACCATTGTAATTGGTGCTTTCGGTGCCCATGCCTTAAAAAAGCATATGACAAAAGAGGTATTAGAAAGTTTTGAAACTGGAGTTCGGTATCAAATGTACCATGCACTTTTGTTACTTATTATTGGGTTTATGCCATTTAATAGCTACAGTTATTATGCCGGAAATATTATTATTATAGGTGTTATTTTGTTTTCATTTAGTATTTATGGATTGGCATTGAGTACTACTTTTGGAAAGAAAATAAAAATATTAGGACCCATAACACCAATCGGTGGACTTGCCTTAGTAATTGGATGGATTCTTTTGTTTATTTCATTTTTATCCTTGTAGTTTTGAGTAAATAAGGTAAATATTAACTTGATAAATTAAAATGATATGAAAACGTTTAACTATTGGCTAGGTCTGAGTGTAATAATCCTATTCGCTTCTTGTAATCTATCTAGTAACAACTTTGTGGTTGAAGGAACGCTAGCAAATATGCCAGATAATACGCTCGTATATTTGAATAAAATAGCAGATACAAATGCAGAAGAACTGATAAAATTGGATTCGACTTTTGTGAAAAATAATACCTTTAAATTTGAAGGAAAAGTAGCACACCCTACCTTGGGCTATTTGTCTTTTCGAGATCAAAAAGGAAAGATTCCGTTGTTTATTGAAAGTGGAAAAACACAAGTGAGTATTGATCAAGATAATTTTACAGCATTTGATTTAAAAGGGACATCTAATAACGAAACCTTGAGTGAGTTTGAAAGAAGTCTGAGTTTGTATAAGTACAACATATTGATGTATCAAGGACAACAGCAACAGGCGTATGCGGAAGCACTTGAAAAGAAAGATGATGCCACAATCAAATTGATTTTAGGTAAATATAAGGGATTACAAGACGATCAAAGTACCTTTATTGGAAATTATTTGGATCAATACAGTACCTCATTAACCGCTTTGTATTATTTATTTTATACAAGTAAGGATGATTTATCTCAGTTGAAACAAGTGTTTGACAATCTTTCAGAAAAGGATAAGCAATCAAACTTAGCGCAGTTAGTCGCTTTAAAAATAAAAAATAACGAATAAAAAATAAGCCCTAAACGTAGAAACTTTTAGGGCTTATTTTTTTATAGTGCATCTAAGATTATTTTAATCAAAAATAAGAGAGATAAAATATATAGGGTAGGGCTAACTGCTTTATATTGTTGGGTCCCTACTTTGAAAAGCGTGTAACTCAACATACCAAATACAATACCTTCTGCAATACTATAGGTAAAAGGCATAAAAATAAGAGTGATAAAGGCAGGTAAGGCTTCTGAAAAATCAGTAAAATTAATATTGACAACAGAGCTCATCATAAATAGTCCAACAATAATTAAGGCTGGAGCTGTTGCCGCAGCAGGAATAAGTAAGAATAAAGGAGCTAAGAAAATTGATAATGCAAACATACAAGCTACGCTAACAGCCGTTAGCCCCGTACGACCACCAGCAGCAACACCAGATGCACTTTCTACATAAGAAGTTACTGAACTTGTACCTAAAATAGCTCCGAAGGTTGTGCCTAAAGCATCAGTTAATAAAGCTTTTTTCATTTGAGGGAAGTTGCCGTTTTTATCTGCAATTCCCGTTTTAGAAACCACACCTATAAGTGTTCCAATCGTATCAAATAGATTGACAAATAGAAAGGTAAAAACGACGATTAACATGTCAATTGAAAAGACACTAGTTGCAGATTCAGGTGAAAATAAAAAAGACAACGCTTTTCCAAAAGTGGGTTCCATAGAAGGTGGAGCTGTGATTATACGTGTAGGTAAATGAACGTCACCTAATACAAAACCAAAAAGAGTTGCCACAACGATACCGATTAAAATAGAACCATTTATGTTTTTAATCAATAAGATCCCTGTAATTAAAAGTCCAAGTAAAGCAATCCAAACACTGTGTTGACTAAAATCTCCTAATGTGACCAGCGTATTGGGGTTTGTAACGACAATACCAGCACTTTTTAGACCAATTAAAGTAATAAACAAACCAATTCCAACTGGAATAGCTTCTTTTAAAACCTTGGGAATATTATTGACAATAAGCTCTCGGATATTAAATACTGTAAGTACTAAAAAGATCAAACCAGCTAAAAAGACACCTGTTAAAGCAAATTCCCAGCTATACCCCATAGTCAATACAACGGTATAAGCAAAAAAACTATTGAGTCCCATACCTGGAGCTTGTGCAATTGGCAATTTAGCCATGATACCCATTAATAAGGTAGCGCAAACAGTAGCTAGGGCTGTGGCCATAAATACGGCTTGTTTGTCCATACCCGCATCTGCTAAAATATTGGGATTGACCACTAGAATATAAGACATCGTTAAGAAGGTAATAACGCCAGCCATCATTTCTTTTTTGATGGTTGTGTTGTTTTGACTTAACTGAAAGTAATTTTCTAAAAAGGTTTTCATTGTGTTGTTGAATTAGCAAGCAAAAATAGGAAGTTTTCAAGGATGAGCAAAAGCAAGTTTTTATAGCTCAAAATTAAATTTTAATCACCAGCCGTAAACCGCGATCAATTGTTTTATTCCATACCTTTTCAATGTCTGCTAAAGGGTGTATTTCCGTTTGAATATGAAGTTTTCCTCTTGCGGCTAATAAAAACATTTCAGGTAAAATAACTTTGTTGAAAACAATGAGTTCTTCTTTGGTTAAACTTCCAAAACCAGAACCCATTAACTGTATATCAGTGCTGCGTAAAATAGCAGAAGTCAGTTGTATTTCTTTACCAGCCATATCTCCCGCAGTTACTATTTTTACGGTGGATGTCAAGTGGTTGATATCCGCGCTTTTGAAGGCATTTAAAATAGCTTGAAAAGGCTTACCCCATAAATAATCAATCACTATATCAATAGGTGTTCTTTGATGAATAGCTCTTACTTTTTCAGTGAGATAATCTTGATTTTCACCTTCCTTTAAAACTAGAATTTGTGTTGCACCAAAGGCTTTTAATTGATCCAGAACGGCTTGATTTCTTCCAGTAACAATGATTTCTTTGGCACCATAATGCTTGGCAATTTGAACCGCAACTTGTCCTGTTACACCCGTTGCTCCGTTAAATAATACATTTTGTCCTTCTTGTAGTTTAGCCCGAATAAGGAGAGGCATGGCAGAACCTAAAATAGCATTGGGCAAGGCAGCAGCAGTAGCATCATCTAGATTTTGAGGTACAGGGGTATAATTACTCGAAATAATTGCTTTTTCAGCAAGCATTCCCGTGATTCCGTGCCCATAAACTTTTGTTCCATCTTCTAAAAAACCAACTCCATCATTTCCTACAACGGCTGGTAAGTGCGTATAATTGGCATAGTGTTTTCCACTTACTCTTGCTTTATCTAAGTTTTTTACAGCTGCTGCGGTTACACGTATTAAGTGTTGTCCTTCTTGTAGTACGGTAGGTTCTTCGATTTCTCCAAATTTTGGAACTTGACCTAATTCATATAAAATGGCTCCTTTCATCGTTTTTATTTTAGAAAGATAAAAATACGATTTTTAAAAGTAGGAGAACGGCGTTTGGATGAAATAAAAGCGATACAAATCAAGCTGTTAAATAATGCTAAATCACATAAAAACAATAGAACGGCAGATTACAAAGAACAAGATTAATATGTATCTTTGTTTTTTGCACAAAATTATGTCTAAAGTAGAAGATTATATTGAAGTTTTAGGAGCTAGAGTTCACAATCTAAAAAATATCGATATCCGTATTCCTCGAGAAAAACTCGTAGTAATTACGGGTTTGTCTGGTTCTGGTAAATCGTCATTAGCATTTGATACAATCTATGCTGAAGGACAACGCCGTTATATCGAAACGTTTTCTGCCTATGCCAGACAGTTTTTAGGGGGATTAGAAAGACCGGATGTTGATAAAATTGATGGTTTATCTCCTGTTATTGCAATCGAACAAAAAACGACCAACCGAAGTCCAAGATCTACAGTTGGAACGATTACGGAAATTTATGACTTTTTGCGCCTACTATATGCAAGAGCTGGAGAAGCCTATAGTTATAATACAGGAGAAAAGATGGTCAGTTATACGGATAATCAAATCCAAGAACTGATCCTCCATGATTTCAATGGGAAAAAAATTAATATTCTTGCCCCTGTTGTTCGTTCAAGAAAAGGACATTATCGCGAATTGTTTGAGCAAATTGCCAAACAAGGTTTTTTGAAAGTGCGTTTAGATGGCGAAATTAAAGATTTAGAATACGGTATGAAAGCCGATCGCTATAAGACCCATGATATTGAAATTGTCATTGATCGATTAGCAATAGATAGTAAAGAACAGACAGCTCAGCGCTTGGCAGAGAGTATTCAAACGGCAATGTATCACGGCGAAGATACGATTGTTATTTTAGACCAAGAATCGCAAGAAATTCGTTTTTTTAGCCGCCATTTGATGTGTCCAACTTCTGGAATATCATATGCTAAACCCGAACCAAATAACTTTTCATTTAACTCTCCAAAAGGAGCTTGTGAGGTTTGTAATGGATTGGGAACAGTGCATGAAATTAATTATCAAAAAGTAATTCCCGATGCGACTTTATCGATTAAAAAAGGAGGATTAGCCCCTTTAGGACCTGAAAAAAACACTTGGATTTTTAAGCAATTAGAAACCATCGCACAACGTTATAATTTTAAACTAACAGAGGCAATCCAAGCGATTCCCAAAGAAGCCATGGACATTATTCTCAATGGTGGGCAAGATAGTTTTACGGTTGAACACAAAGTAGCGGGGATTTCTAAAAATTATAAGATTGATTTTGAAGGAATTAATAATTTTATTAAAAATCAATTTGAAGAAAGCGAAACGGCGTCTATCAAACGTTGGGCAAAAGAATATATGGATGAAATTGATTGTCCTTCATGCAAGGGAACACGTTTAAAGAAAGAAGCTTTGTATTTTAGAATTGGAGATGAAAATATAGGAACCTTAATTCAAATGGATATTGAGCATCTTATCCAATGGTTTGCTGATTTGCCTCCAAAACTTTCTGAAAAACAAAAGAGTATTGCAGAAGAAATTTTGAAGGAAATCAAAACGAGATTATCCTTTTTAAAAGATGTAGGATTAACTTATTTGTCGTTAAACCGCAGTTCGAGAACACTATCTGGAGGAGAAGCACAGCGTATTCGTTTAGCAACGCAAATCGGTTCTCAATTGGTAGGTGTACTGTATATTTTGGATGAACCGAGTATTGGCTTGCACCAAAGAGATAACGAGCGCTTGATACAATCTTTAGAGTCTTTGCGCGATTTAGGAAACTCCGTTTTGGTGGTTGAACATGATAAGGATATGATTGAGCGTGCAGATTACGTGATTGATATTGGCCCTTATGCTGGAAAACGCGGAGGACAAATCATCAGTACAGGGACGCCAGAAGAATTGTTGAAAGAACATACCTTAACGGCAAAGTACTTGAATGGTGAATTAGAAATTGCTGTTCCGACAGAACGAAGAAAAGGAAATGGCAATTTCATTAAATTAGAAGGAGCAACAGGGAATAATTTAAAAAATGTAACGATTAAAATTCCTTTGGGAACTTTAACTTGTGTTACAGGCGTGTCGGGATCTGGAAAATCTACGTTGATTAATGGAACTTTGTATCCAATTTTAAACACGCACTTCTTTCATGCTGTAACGAAGCCTCAACCTTATAAAAAGATTAGTGGATTAGAACATATAGACAAAGTAATTGGCATTGATCAAAGTCCAATTGGAAGAACACCAAGGTCAAATCCAGCAACGTATACCGAAGTTTTTTCAGATATTCGAAACCTATTTGCTCAAACTACAGAAGCGTCTATTCGCGGATATAAACCAGGTAGATTTAGTTTTAATGTTAGCGGAGGTAGATGTGAAACTTGTGAAGGATCTGGAGTTCGCACCATCGAAATGGGCTTTTTACCCGATGTGTATGTAGAATGTGAAACTTGTCAAGGCAAGCGATTCAACAGAGAAACACTAGAAATTCGATATAAAGGAAAATCTATTTCGGATATCTTAGCCATGACTGTGGGAGATGCAGCGGAATTCTTTGAAAATATTCCAAAAATTTATCGCAAATTAAAAACGATAAACGATGTTGGATTAGGGTATATTACTTTAGGACAACAAAGTACTACTTTATCTGGAGGAGAAGCACAACGCATTAAGTTGGCCACTGAATTGTCTAAAAAAGATACTGGAAATACATTCTATATTTTAGATGAGCCAACAACAGGATTGCATTTTGAAGATATTCGCGTATTGATGGAAGTCATCAATACCTTAGTAGAAAAAGGAAATACAGTGCTGATTATTGAGCACAATTTAGATGTTATAAAATTGGCAGATTACCTTATTGATATCGGTTACGAAGGGGGTGCCAATGGCGGAGAAGTCTTAGCTAAAGGAACACCAGAAGAAGTAAGTAAAGTAAAGAAAAGTTATACGGCTCAATTTTTAAAAAAAGAGCTTAAAAAATGATTGAAATATGAAAGAAAATTTAGGAAATGAGGAGGAAAAAATCCAAGATAAGTTCACACAAAAATCTTGGACAGAGATTAAAACTAATGATTCATGGGGGATTTTTAAAATCATGTCTGAATTTGTTAATGGGTATGAAAAAATGGGACGTATCGGCCCTTGTATTTCTATTTTTGGTTCAGCGCGAACAAAAAAGGAGGATGCAAATTACCTACTAGCGGAAGAAATTGCTTTTAAAGTTAGTAAAGCAGGATATGGTGTGATTACAGGTGGTGGACCAGGAATTATGGAAGCCGGAAATAAAGGTGCTCATTTAGGACAGGGCGTATCGGTTGGTTTAAATATTGAATTGCCTTTCGAACAGCATTTTAATCCATATATTGATAGTGATAAAAACATTCAGTTTGACTATTTCTTTGTTCGCAAAGTAATGTTTGTCAAGTATTCGCAAGGATTTGTTGTTATGCCTGGAGGATTTGGAACGTTGGATGAATTATTTGAAGCGATTACGTTAATCCAAACCAAAAAAATAGCTAGGTTTCCTATTATTTTAGTAGGAACTGAATTTTGGGGTGGCATGTTAGATTGGATCAAAAAGGTAGTGTTGGAAAAATACAATACGGTTTCACCCGAAGATCTAAATTTAATTCAGTTAGTTGATTCCGCTGATGAAGTAGTAGAACGCATTGATGCTTTTTATAAAAAATATACCTTGAAACCAAACTTTTAAAGAAAGTGAATTTCAGATCGTACAAAAAAATCCAGCGTATTTACGCTGGATTTTTTTTATGAATATTTTAAAAGTGAACTATTTTAATTCCAATTGAACTACATTTTCCACGTGGTGTGTTTGTGGAAACATGTCAACTGGTCTAACTTTAGTTACTTTGTATTTCGGATCTAATAAAGCTAAATCTCGGGCTTGCGTAGCTGAATTACAACTAACATATACGATGCGTTTAGCAGCAACTTTTAAAAGCATATCGATCACATCTTTATGCATACCGTCTCTCGGTGGATCCGTAATAATCACATCTGGATGACCATGTGCAGCAATGAATTCGTCGTTAAATACGTTTTTCATATCTCCTACAAAGAAATCACAATTAGTTATCTGGTTGCGTTCTGCATTGATTTTAGCATCTGCAATCGCCTCAGGAACCGCTTCAACTCCTACCACTTTTTTCGCCTTTTTAGATACAAATTGTGCAATAGTTCCTGTACCTGTATATAAATCAAATACCAATTCATTTCCAGTTAACTCGGCATAATCACGGGTAATTTTATACAATTCATACGCTTGATCTGAATTGGTTTGATAAAAAGATTTAGCATTAATGCTGAATTTTAATCCTTCCATTTCTTCCAAAATATAATCGCGCCCATGATATAGAACTACGTCTTGATCATAAATTGTATCATTGGCTTTTCCATTAACCACGTATTGCAAAGACGTTATTTCAGGGAATTGTGCCGCTAGGTGATCCATGAGTAATTCTCTTTCTTGTTGGTTGTCATAGAAAAACTGAATCATCACCATTATCTCCCCAATAGAACTCGTGCGAATCATTAAAGTACGCAATAAACCTTCTTGTTCTCTTGGATTGTAAAAAGACAACTGGTGTTCATTTGCAAATCTTCTGATTTCATTTCGAATTGCATTGGATGGATCTTGTTGTAAATGACACTTTTGGATGTCTAAAATCTTATCCCACATTTTTGGAATGTGAAACCCAAGTGCATTTTCTTTGCCAATTTCGTCACCGCTTGCAATTTCTTCCGGTGTTAACCAACGAGCATTTGAAAAGGAAAATTCCATTTTATTTCTATAAAACAGGGTCTTTTCAGAACCTAAAATAGGTTCAAATTCAGGTAGTTCAATTTTTCCAATTCGCTTCAGGTTGTTTTGAACTTCTTGGTTTTTATAAAACAACTGTTGCTCATAAGACATATTTTGCCATTTACATCCCCCACAAGCACCGAAATGTTGACAAACAGGCTCAATTCTGTTTTTAGAAAAGCTGTGAATTTTTATAGCAATCCCTTCATAATACGCTTTGCGCTTTTTAACGGTTTGAATATCAATTACATCTCCTGGAACAACATTGGGAATAAAAATAACTTTCCCATCAGGAGCTTTAGCTACCGAAACGCCTTTTGCACCTGCATCAAGGACTTCTACGTTTTCGAATACGATTCTTTCTGTTCTCTTTCTTTTCATGCCACAAAAATAGCTTTAATTTCCATTATTTGTTTTTTTTTACCGTTTTTACAAATGAACTCCATTTAGTTGTAATTAATTGATTTGCATTGTCTTATTGTTTTTTTTGTTGCGTATTTTATAATTTATACTAATTCTATTTTAGGATACTAAATAGAGAGGGATTAATTTGGGAAGGATAGGTCTATGGTTGTATTAAAAAGAAAATAGACGTATAAAGCAATTCGCAGTTTATACAAAGGTTTTTTAAATCTAGTAAATATAATTAGATTATGTAATTGATTTTTAAGTATATATGTATGTGTTGAAAAATTAGTTCACGAATTAATTAACAGGTAGGGTAAGGGTTCAAATAGATAACTAATTTTTGTATAAAAAATAGAAGGCTTTTAACAAAAATATAATAGACACCAGTGAAATAAATAGCGTTTACTCATTGATTTAATCTAGCGTATTCCTTAAATTTACTAAAAAGAAAGTAATTATGAGTAACCTTATAAGAAAGATAGGGGTTTTAACCTCTGGTGGGGATGCACCTGGTATGAATGCAGCAATCAGAGCTATTGTTCGTACCTGTTCTTACCATGATGTAATGTGTGTTGGGGTATTTAGAGGATTTCAAGGTTTAGTTGAAGGAGATTTCGAAGTGTTAGGTCCGCGAGATGTGAATTATATTATTAACAAAGGAGGTACCATTTTAAAAACAGCCCGTAGTGCTGTTTTTAGAACAGAAGAAGGACGAAAAGCGGCATACGAAAATTTAAAAAACGCACAGATTGACGCCTTAATTGTAATTGGCGGTGATGGTAGTTTTACAGGGGCTATGCTATTGAGCAAAGAGTTTGATATTCCAGTTATGGGAATCCCTGGTACGATTGATAATGATATAAATGGAACCAGTCACACCATCGGTTTTGATACGGCATTGAATACCGTAGTGGATGCGGTAGATAAAATCAGAGATACCGCAAGCTCTCATAAGCGTTTGTTTTTTGTTGAGGTGATGGGACGTGATGCAGGACATATTGCTTTAAATGCAGGAATTGGAGCAGGAGCAGAGGAGATTATTATTCCCGAGGAAAACATGGGATTAGAACGCCTACTGGAATCCTTAAAGAAAAGTAAGGAATCCGGAAAATCTTCGAGTATCGTTATTGTTGCAGAAGGAGAAAAACTCGGAAAAAATGTATTTGAATTAGGAGAATACGTAGAGGAGAATTTACCTGAATATGAAGTGCGTGTATCGGTTTTAGGCCATATGCAAAGAGGAGGAGCTCCTTCGTGTTTTGATCGAGTTTTAGCGAGTCGTTTAAGCGTGAAAGCAGTGGAAACCTTATTAGAAGGAGGGAAAAATTACATGGTTGGTTTACTTAATAATCAAGTGGCTCTAACTCCCTTAGAACACATCGTAAAGGGACATACTGCTGTAGATGCAGAATTGTTGCGCGTAGCAGATATTATTACCATTTAATTTAGAATTTAATAAAAAGCAAAATATGAAAACAAGAGTTGGAATAAATGGATTTGGACGTATTGGACGTTTAATGTTGAGAGAAGCTGTAAAGAGAAATGATATAGAAATTGTGGCTGTGAATGATTTAATGGCAGTAGAACAATTAGCATATCTAATTAAATATGATTCGGTACATGGTCGTTTTGAAGGAACGGTTGATATTGTAGATGGACATTTAATTGTCAATGGTAAAGAAATTCGTGTAACTGCTGAACGCGATCCTTTAGTGTTGAAATGGAATGAGCTTCAGGTTGATGTTGTTGCGGATTGTACGGGAATATTCAAAGATCTAGAAGGCGCACAAAAACACATCGATGCGGGGGCTAAAAAAGTATTGATTTCTTCTCCTTCACCAGATGCACCTATGTTTGTGATGGGAGTGAATGAAAAGGAATTGAAAGCAACGGATACGATTGTTTCAAATGCCTCATGTACAACCAATTGCTTAGCTCCTTTAGCCAAAGTATTAGATGATTCTTTCGGTATTGTTGAGGGGTTGATGACTACCATTCACGCGGCAACTGCAACACAATATACCGTAGATGGTCCTTCTAAAAAAGATTTTAGAGGTGGACGTTCTGCTTTAGTAAATATTATTCCTGCTTCTACAGGAGCAGCTAAAGCAGTTGGTAAAGTAATTCCTGCCTTGAAAGGAAAAATAACAGGAATGTCTATGCGCGTGCCAACTGCAGATGTATCTGTTGTGGATTTGACCGTGAAATTAGCCAAAGCAACTACCTATGAGGATGTGATGGCTGTTTTCAAAAAAGCGAGTGAAAACGAATTAAAAGGAATTATGGCCTTCGTAGAAGACGATGTCGTTTCTCAAGATTTCGTTTCTGATACGCATACATGCATCATTGATGCAAAAGCAGGGATTGCCTTAAATGATACTTTTTTTAAATTTGTTGCCTGGTACGATAATGAATATGGTTATGCCGCTAAAATGGTAGATATGGCTGTCTTGTTAACGACTGTAAAGTAATATAAAATCAAATGAAAATAATCGTCGATAGCGGTTCTACAAAAGCAGATTGGATTTTTTTTGATCAAAATAATAAAATAATAACTTCGGTGACAAGCCTCGGGCTTAATCCCGAAGTTATTACTTTAGATGAGTTTTATACTCGTGTAAATACTGTACCTGATATTGTGAAGAACAAAGATCAAATCAAGCAACTTTTCTTTTACGGATCGGGTTGTGGATCAAATCGCAGTAAGAATACAGTAAGGGATTTCTTTGCGAACTATTTTGTCAATTGCCAATCGATTAACATCCATGAAGATACGTATGCGGCAGTATACGCAACAACAGGTAAAAATGAAAAGGGAATTGTTTGTATTAATGGTACGGGGTCGAATGTATCGTATTACGATGGTGAAGTTATTCATCAAAAGATACAATCTTTAGGATTTATGGCTATGGACGATTGTAGCGGAAGTGCCTTAGGGAGACTCATGATAAAAGCTTTATTTTTAAATTATATGCCTGTTGAATTAGCGAAAAAATTCACACAGAAATATGATTTAGATGCGGATGTTGTAAAGTATAATTTCTACAAAAAGGAAAATCCAAATGCCTATCTTGCTTCTTTCTTACCTTTTTTAATCGAACATAAAGACCATGTTTTTTTTCAAGCGATGATTCAAGAACAAGTTGTTTTTTTTGTAGAACACTATATTAAAAGCCACCCAGAATCTAATACAGTACCGGTTCATTTTGTTGGTTCAGTAGCTTATTTTTTACAGGATGAATTTAGATCAGTGTTGCATAAAAATGGAATAAAGGTTGGCATGATTATTCAAAAACCTTTAGATGGATTAATAGACTATCACAAATAGAATAAAAATGGAAATAGCAATAATTGCCCACGATGGTAAAAAAGATGAAATGGTTGCTTTTATAAAAAAGAATAAAGCCGTTTTAACAAGAGAAGGTGTGACATTGATAGCAACCGGAACAACAGGAGGTATTGCTCAAAAAGAAGGTTTTGAAGTTTTGCGTATGCTTTCAGGCCCTTTAGGAGGGGATGCACAAATTGCTGCTCGGGTGGCGGAGGAAAAAACCAATATGGTTTTGTTTTTTAAAGATCCCTTAGGAAAACATGCACATGAACCTGATATTAATATGTTACTTCGCGTATGCGATGTACACAATGTGCCTTTAGCAACCAATGAAGCGAGTGCTCAATTGTTGTTAAACGCAATACAATAAGCTGAAACCTTAGTTTAATTTGACATAGATTTTAAGAAATAAAAAAGTCCCTAGGGACTTTTTTTATTTCTTATCATTTATTTCGTAGCAATCATTGAAATTTCAACGTTGACATTACGCGGTAATTTTACCACTTGAATACATTCTCTTGCAGGCGCTGTTTCAGGTACAAAAAAGCTACCATATACTTCATTAACTTTAGTAAAATCGTTCATATCCGTTAAGAAAATAGTTGATTTGACCACATTTTCGAAAGTCATTCCAGCTTCAGTTAAAATAGCTTTTAAATTAGCCATAACTTGGTTGGCTTCATCCTCAATACCTGTAGTAACTAAAGTTTCAGTTGCTTGATTAAAAGGGATTTGGCCGGATATAAAAAGTAAATCACCAACTAATACAGAATGATTATAAGGACCAATAGGTTTAGGTGCTTGATTGGAATTAATGATTGTTTTTTTCATGCGTATAAATTGAATTAAAAGTAGCGTTTATCTGGTGCTTTTCGTTTTTCCCACTTAATATCACTTAACATAGAGGATTTGATTCCAATAAAGAATCCCCAACTCGTATAGGCTCCAATAGGTACCCAGGTAAAGTCCATTCTCCAGCTTAATAAATCTCGTTCAAAGCGAAGTTGTGTAAAAGTAACTCCTTTTTGAACAAAGTCATAACCAGAAGAAAAACCAATTTTCCAACGAGGTGTAAGTTCTAAGTTTCCAGACATCATCACTGTATTATTAGCAATTTCATTTTGACGAGCTGAATTATTATACGTTAAGGAATAAGCGAAGGTTAAATCCCAAGGTAATTTAGCATTGTAAAACCCTTCAAAAGGACGATCTTCTTTATCATCACCAAACATACTTTGACGATTATCACCTAAATTCCCTGCTTGACCAAATAAATCATCGCCACGTCCTCCATTATCTACTGAATTTTGATTTGGTTTTTCAGAATTTCCAAATAATGGATCATTACTTGACATGGACCAGTTGACAGTTACGTTAGCACTAGTTAAACGAAATAAACTCCCCCCATTGTTGATATTGAACATGTCAATTCGTTGGTTGTTGTTGTTCAAAGCATAAGGGTCTAAAGTAGCACCTAAGTTGATTTGCATTTTGTCTTTAAAAAAGGCTGTACCTGTTGATACACGTACGGGCGCCCATTTCAAGGAATCGGCAGACATATTATAGCTTGTACTAAAGTTCAAGTTATTTAATAACATCTTTTTTCTAAAGCCATCTTTTTCTTCGTCATCGCGAACTTTTGCTTCGAAGGTATTACTTAATCCCATATTCAACATACTGGAATTCATTCTACCTGGAGCGCCGAATAAGCCGCCCTGAAAACGCGTATAATCTTGCATTGTTAACCCCGTTGCATCTATACTATACGTATCGTAATATTTGTCAAAACTCGGCGTATAAGAATAACCAAGCGTAGGACGCATTACGTGTCTAATGGCTTGGATTTTACTACTCTCTCCAAAATTAAAGGTACCGTATATGGTTGTACCAACAGAAGTATTTAAATTATAGGTGCTAAAGCGATCGAATCCATTTACGCGAACATCATCTACGCGATTGGTTTCGGGATTATATTGTTTTTTAATGGTATTAAATACCCATGTTTCATTGTAGGTTCCTCCTGCAGTAACTGAAAAATATTTGAATAATTTAAAGTTTGTAGTAAGTGGAATCGTGTGTTGAAAACCTGAATTTAAACTGTCAAACATGGGCTGCTTGAAGAAATTATCTTCGTGAATATCAACGCGATTTTCTCCTCTTAGGTTATAGGAAAGATTTAAGTTTTTGATTAGTCCTTTTTTGGATCCATTCTTTGGTGCAAAGGGAAACATTCGATCTACACTGGCCTGAAGCGTAGGTAAAGACATATTCACGCGTCCTGTATTGGTGGATTGTGAATGTGTTGCCGAAAGGGACATATTAACTTGAGGGGTACTTTCAAAAGTTTTAGAATAACTGATGGAAGAGTTCATTGTATTGTTTAAGGAAGCTCCTACATTATAGGAGTTATTGGATTGTCTGAAATATTGACCACTACCCATGTTTACAGAGGCTGAAAAGCGAGAACCTGGATTGGATTTTGCATCCTGAGCGTGGTTCCATTGAATGTTGTAGATGGTACTTTTTTGGTAATCCGGTAATCCTCTTTCACTGAATACGTTGTTTTCATACCGAACTAATACACGACCGTTATACTTATACCGTGTCGCATAGTTACTACTAGAGCGCAAAGCCCAGCTTCCATTGGTATAATAATCCCCTTGAAGGGTTAAATCCGCTCTTTCACTCAATGCAAAATAATATCCTCCATTTTGTAGGTAATACCCTTGCTGATTTGTTTCTCCAACACTTGGAATAATAAAACCGGATTCCGCTTTTTCCGACATAGGGAAAAAAGCAAAAGGCAATCCCAGTGGAGTAGGTACGCCAGCAATCACCATATTTGTAGGTCCGACCACTACTTTTTTATTAGGTACAAACTTTACTTTTTTCGTTTTGAAGTAGTATTCAGGATCATCTAAATCTTTGGCCGTAGTAAAGATTACATCCTGCATAAAATACACGGAGTCATTCTCTTTTTTCGTCATCCCAGATTTGATGTTAAACTCACCTTGAGACGTTCTGGACTGCCAAACTAAAGCACGTTGTGATTTTGTATTGTAAACAATAGAGTCAGGTTCAACTACTTGTCCCCCTTGTTTAAAAACGGGTGCTTGACTCAAATTACCTAAACTATCTTTGATGCGTCCTGCATAAATTTGATTCTGTTCGTAATTGAATATAATGATACCCGCCGTTAATTCGAAATCTTGATATTTGATTTCCGCTTCGTTATATAGCGTGATCTGTTTTTTCTTCTGATCTAATTTATTGTAATCTTTGGCCTTGCGATAGACAATATCTTCTAAATAACCTTTTGTTGGCGGTTTAATAGTGTCTTTCGGACTCTTTACTGAGGCTAAAGAGTCTTGGGTAGGTACAATAGTATCTGAGGCCAAACCTGGGAGTAGATTGGAATCTTTGTTGTTGACTTTCAGTGAAGTATTTGTTTTGTTGAACTCCTGAGCTTTAACTCTAGGGAATGAAAATATCCCTAAAACAAACAAAACTATGACGATATTGAAAATATTAGTACGCAAATCTATGAATATGTGCTATTTTTGTAAAATCAAACCCGTTGTTTTTAACGTGTCAAACTTACATATATTTTTTCTGAAAAATGTAATTTAATTTATATTAAACGAATTCTAAAGGACTTTTTTATGAACAATAGCGTTGCTAAATTACTGATAGTATTTTCTTTCCTATTCATTACTGTTGCTACATTAGGGCAAAATAAAAAATTTAAAGTAGTCTTAGACCCCGGGCATGGAGGTAAGGATACTGGAACCAATCATTTAGGTAATGTTGAGAAAGACATTGTTTTAGCTGTAGCTTTGGAAACAGGGAAGATTCTCGAGAAATATAAAGATATCGAGGTAATTTATACCCGTAATAAAGATGTTTTCGTAGAAGTAAAACAGCGTTCTGTAATTGCTAATGACAAAGAAGGAAATGTTTTTGTTTCTATTCACTGTAATGGGGTTGATGGCAATTCAGCTTCAGGAACAGAAACTTATGTAATGGGTTTGAGTAAAAATAAATCCAATTTGGATGTAGCAAAGCAAGAAAACTCGGTGATTATGATGGAGGATGATTATAAAACGAAGTATGCCGGTTTTGATCCTAAAGCACCCGAATCTATTATAGGACTGACTTTAATTCAAGAAGATTACATCCACCAAAGCATTGATTTAGCAAGTAGAGTACAAGATGGGTTTACCTATGATTTGAAGCGAAAGAATCGAGGAGTCAAACAAGGGCCATTCTGGGTGTTACACGGTGCGTTTATGCCAAGTATATTGATTGAATTGGGATTTGTATCAAATAAAGAGGAAGGGGCTTATTTATCTTCTAAAAAAGGACAGCAAGAGTTAGCTGAATCTATTGCAAAGGGAATTATTGAATACAAAAATGCGTATTACGGAGGCGATGCTACCGTAAATACACTACCAGCAAAGAGCTCAACTTCATCTGCTTCTAACACCACTACTACTGTTAAAACGGAAAAGACTAAGGAAAGTACACCAGCGAAAGTAACAACAAAAGGGGTTGTTTTTAAAATTCAAATTGCGGCTAGCACCCGTGTTTTAGAGTTAAAACCTAAGAATTTCAAAGGACTTAGTAACCTTTCAATGGAAAAAGGAGCAAAAGTAAATAAGTATTTTTACGGTCAAACCTCGGATTACACGGAAGCTAAAAAATTACTAGAAGAAGCTAAAGCAAAAGGACATAGCTCTTCTTTTATTGTAGCTTATAAGGATGGTAAGAGTATTTCAGTCGATGAGGCGTTGAAATAAACATTACTTTTTAAAAAATAAAAGTTTAATTTTGCATGTATATAAAAATATAGAGTTTTGAAAATATCTAGAGAAATTAAAACAGCTATTTTAGTATTAGGAGCCATTGCTTTATTTATTTGGGGATATTCTTTTTTAGATGGAAGAAATATTTTTGATAATAGTACTAAGTATTATGTTGAATATGATAACGTTGAAGGATTAACAACATCTTCTAATGTTACAATTAACGGTTTGGTAGTAGGAAAAGTATCACGTATTACTATCAATCCACAAACAGGTAAGTTAATTGTCGAATTAATGATGACACATCCTATTGATATTGCAAAATCAAGTGTAGCAACAATTTATTCTCCTAGTTTATTGGCAGGAAAGGGAATTTCCATAGATCCAAAATTTGGAGAGGCAGATTATGCTGAATCGGGACAATATTTAAAAGGAGAGGTTCAATTTGATATTACAGAAAAATTAGTAGGTGAATTAGAACCCTTGAAAAATAAGCTTGATGCGGTATTAACAAATGCAAATGCGATGTTAGTTGCCGTTAATGGCGTTTTAGATGAGCAAATGCAAGCGGATTTAAAATCAAGTGTTGCAGAATTGAAAGGTACCTTAGCTGGAGCAAACAAATTAGTGACTGGTATTGAACCCCAACTAAAAGGGACGATGAGCAATTTAAATGTGATGAGCGAAAATTTTGTGGGCTTATCCGAAGAGTTGAATCAATTGGATATCAACGGAACTTTTACTAACTTACAGCATGCATCCGCTAATATTGATAAGCTTTTGGCTGGTATTGAAAATGGAAATGGTTCGGTAGGAAAGTTATTAAAAGATGAAGAACTATACAAAAATTTGACCGGAGCTTCAAAAGAATTAGAACAATTACTGCGCGATTTAAAAGAAAATCCGAAACGCTATATTCACTTATCGGTGTTTGGTAGAAAGGCGACACCTTACCAAGAACCAGAAGCAAAAATAGAATAATTGAAATTTAGAATCAATCTAACAAAAAAAACTAACAACTTTACAGAAACAATTTATTACAACTATGCAGTATTTAGGCCAAGCATTATTTTTACTACTCCTTATAGTTGGATTTGGTTTCTTTATTCGAAATGTAAAGAAATTAATCCGCAATATTAAGTTAGGTCGTACCATTGACCGCACTGATAGACCTAAAGAACGATTGCGCAATATGATTCGTGTGGCTTTGGGACAATCCAAAATGGTCAAACGTCCTATACCCGCAATTTTGCACTTATTTGTGTATGTGGGATTTGTAATTATTAATATCGAAATGCTCGAAATTATTGTCGATGGATTATTTGGTACACACCGTGCCTTTAGTTTTTTAGGCGTAGTTTATGATGTATTAATTGCCTGTTTTGAAGTATTAGCTTTCTTAGTTATTTTTGGTGTTGCTGTTTTCTGGATACGCAGAAATATCCTTAAAATCAAACGTTTAAATCAACCTGAATTGGATGGTTGGGCAAAACGAGATGCCAATAATATCATTTATATTGAATCTATTTTGATGGTTTTTTTCCTGGTGATGAATGCCGCAGATCATTATTTACAATTGAATAATTATCCGCACTATATTTCCGCAGGTTCTTTTCCAATATCAGGTTTAATCGCGCCTATTTTTAATGGAGTTGATTTGGCTACTGTTGCTTTTATTGAGCGTTTTTGTTGGTGGGCACATATTATAGGAGTCATGTTTTTTATGAATTACTTATACTATTCTAAGCACCTACACATCTTCTTAGCTTTCCCTAATACCTATTATGCAAATTTAAACCCACAAGGAGAATTTGATAATTTGGAGTCAGTTAGAAAAGAAGTTGCTTTGATGATGGATCCAAATGCGGACCCCTTTGCGGCACCTACTGAACCTGTAGGGGAACCTGAAAAGTTTGGTGCACAAGATATTATGGACTTGAGTTGGGTTCAATTGCTGAATGCCTATTCTTGTACAGAATGTGGAAGATGTACTTCATCTTGCCCTCAAAATACAACTGGAAAAAAATTATCTCCTCGTAAAATCATGATGTCAACCCGTGATCGTATTGAAGATGTAAGTAAAATATTAGATGCAAATAACGGGAAATTTGTTGATGATGGTAAAACATTGTTAAACGATTATATTACCCCAGAAGAATTATGGGCTTGTAATACATGTAATGCATGTGTAGAAGAATGTCCAATCGATATTAGTCCTTTATCTATTATTATGGATATGCGAAGATTCTTAGTAATGGAACAAAGTGCTGCACCAAATGAATTAAACAATATGATGCAGAATATTGAAAACAATAGTGCGCCTTGGCAGTATAACCAAATGGATCGCTTGAACTGGAAGGACGAAAACTAATTAACTAACAAAAATAAATTGACAATTGCTGTTGATTTAAAATAGACACCAATAAATTATGTCAGAAAATTTAGTAGTGCCTACAATGGCCGAGATGATGGCAAAAGGAGAACAACCTGAGGTTTTATTTTGGGTAGGTTGTTCAGGTAGTTTTGACGATAGAGCAAAAAAAATAACAAAGGCATTTGTAAAACTTTTGAATAAAGCAAAGGTACCTTTTGCGGTACTTGGTACAGAAGAAGGTTGTACAGGTGATCCTGCAAAACGCGCAGGAAACGAATTTGCATTTCAAATGCAAGCCATGATGAATATTCAGGTATTAGATGCCTATGAGGTTAAGAAAATTGTTACGGCTTGTCCGCACTGTTTTAATACAATCAAAAACGAATATCCTGGGCTAGGAGGAAAATACGAAGTTGTACATCATACCCAATTTTTGAAATCACTTTTAGATGAGGGAAGATTAACCATCGAAGGCGGAAGTTTTAAAGGAAAGCGCATTACATTCCACGATCCTTGTTATCTAGGACGTGCGAATCACGTCTTTGAAGCACCTCGTCAATTAATTGAAAAACTAGATGCTGAATTAGTAGAAATGAAGCGTTCTAAGTTGAATGGTTTTTGTTGTGGAGCCGGTGGCGCACAATTGTTCAAAGAACCTGAACACGGTAGTAAAGAAGTGCATGTTGATCGAACAGAAGAGGCGATTGAAACAAATGCTGAAATTATTGCTGCTGGATGTCCTTTCTGTAATACAATGCTTACAGACGGGGTAAAATTTAAAAACAAAGAGGGCGAAGTTAAAGTACTTGACGTTGCCGAATTAATTGCAAACGCAGAAGATTTATAACTATGTTTAAGCCATTTGAAGAAATGCCTGATCATTCAAGAGTTTGGATTTATCAGTCAAATAGAAAATTCTCTGAGGAGGAGGTACAAGATATTGACGAAGTATTAAGTCGTTTTACGGAAGAGTGGGTGGCGCATGCTACACCCTTGACTTGTTCTTATGAAATTAAATACAATCGCTTCATTATTTTAGCGGTTGATCAAGATATTCACCCAGCTTCGGGTTGTTCTATAGATGCTTCTGTACGTGTTATTCAAGATATTGAACAAAAGTACAGTGTAGATTTGTTGGATAAAATGAATGTGACCTATAAAACAGGAGATTTTATTGCTTTTAAGACATTAATAGAGTTTAAACAAATGGTAAAAACAAAAGCAGTTTCTGCAACTACCATTGTGTTTAATAACCTAGTTAATGATTTAGGTGAATACAGAGAATTCTGGGAAGTTCCCGCCGAAGAGAGTTGGCACAGCCGATTTTTTAGATAAAAAGTAGTAACATCCGAAAAAATAGTTAAATCATCGTCAATTTTTTGACGGTGATTTTTTTTATTTTGGGTTCAAATATTTTTAAACATTCACTTATTATTTCCGTTTTTTTTAATTCCAAAAAAAACGGAAATATTTGATTTTAAAAAGGTTGTGTTTTTGAAATTTAGTTTAAATGAAATTTTTTATTTTGAGGATGCTAAATTTTTATTTATTTGATTAAATATTTTAATGCAAAATTGATAAAATTATAAAGTTATGTCAAACGAAACTTAGCATACCTTCTTTTTTAAGTAAAGTAGATTTGCTAAGTTTGCAAGTAGACAAAACCATTGCGTAGTTATTTGCCGGTGATTGTTGTTTTTAAAAGCTAAAAAATCTATGAGAAAAATAGTAGTAATCATCGTCTTATTATTTTCGTTTTTGTCTTTCGGACAAGCGAAGACCGATATATATTCTAAAGAAATTCAACAACGTCAATGGGTAGATAGTGTTTATAATTCGATGTCTTTAGATCAAAGAATTGGACAACTCTTTATGGTTGCTGCTTATTCAAATAAAAATGAAAAACATATTCAAGAACTTGAGAATTTAGTAAACACAAATTATGTGGGAGGATTGATTTTTTTCCAAGGTGGACCACAAAGACAGGCCTCTATAGCGAATCGTTTACAAAAGCAAAGCAAGTTACCTCTATTGGTTGGAATTGATGGAGAATGGGGGCTTAGTATGCGGTTAGATTCAACCTATAGGTTTCCTTTTAATATGACTTTAGGAGCTGTTCAAAGTTTGGATTTAATTGAAGATCTGGGAAAAGCAATGGCTAAACAGTCTAAGCGTTTGGGGATACAGTTTAATTTTGCACCTGTTGTAGATATTAATATAGATCCAAGTAATCCTATTATCGGCGTACGTGCGTATGGTGAAACAAGAGAAATTGTAACGGATCGATCCTTAGCGTTTATGCGTGGTTATCAAGGAGAAGGTCTTTTTGCTACAGCTAAGCATTTTCCTGGACACGGAGATACATCTAGTGATTCTCATTACAAATTACCTCTTATTGATTTGGATAAAGATCGTCTCAATCGCGTTGAGTTATATCCGTATAAGAAATTAATTCATGCAGGGCTATCGAGTGTTATGGTTGCTCATTTAAATGTACCCGCCTATGAACCGAATGATGCTATTCCAAGTTCTTTATCTTATAATGTAGTGACTAAGTTATTGAGAGAAGAATTAGGATTTGAAGGGCTTATTTTTACGGATGCATTAAATATGAAAGCTGCTTCATCTTATCTGACACCTGGTGAGGTTGATTTAGCTGCTTTTAAGGCAGGGAATGATTTATTGCTGTTTTCTGAAGATGTAGCAAAGGCATCTACAAAAATAAAAGAGGCCTATGAAAAAGGAGATGTAACAGAAAGTAGATTAGCGTATTCCGTAAAAAAAGTATTAGAATATAAGTATAACGTAGGGTTGACAAAATCTCCTCTAATTAAGAGAGAAAATCTTGTTGCAGAATTGAATGCTTCCGAATATGACGATTTAAATACAAAATTATTTAATGAAGCCATTACCATCGTAAAAAACAATGGGAGAGTTTTACCTATTCGCAAATTAAATCAAGAAAAAATTGCCTATGTGCGATTAGGAGATGATGACAGTACACCATTCCTAGAAATGATGCGTAATTATACCGATATAGAAGTAGTTTCAGATACTGTATTGGATCGTTTGGATCAGTTTTCACTCGTTGTTATAGGCTATCATAAAGTGGATAACCCTTGGAGAAATCACAGTTTTTCTGCTACTGAAAAGGAAACAATAAAACAAATAGCAGCCAAGAATAAAACAATTCTAGTTTCTTTTGCTAAGCCCTATGCTTTATCTGATCTTCAAGAAGAAATAAAAGATTTAGAAGCTTTAGTTGTGGGGTATCAAAATAATCAATTTGCTGAAAAAGCTGCCGCACAGATTCTTTTTGGTGGTCTGGGAGCAAAAGGTGAATTGCCAGTAACCATTAGCAATAAATATGATGTAGGTACGGGTATAAAAACGAAACCTATTCAACGTTTGGGATTTTCAACGCCAGGAAATGAAGGATTGGATCCTTTAGTGCTAACTAAAATTGACAGTATTGCACAATATGCTATCGCGAATCAATTAATGCCAGGGGCACAGATTTTAGTGGCTCGTCATGGAAAGGTAGTCTATAATAAATCATTTGGTTATCATACCTACAAAACAGAGTACCCCGTTAAAAATACAGATTTATACGATTTAGCCTCTTTAACTAAGATTTTAGCCACTTTACCGATGGTGATGAAGTTGTATAGTGATCAAAAAATTACGATGCAATCTAAGTTTGGCGATTTAATACCAGAATTTAGAAAAACAGATAAAAAGGACATTACGTTAAAAGATCTTTTGACGCATCAAGCTGGATTGGTTGCGTGGTTGCCTTTTTATAAGAATACATTAGATAGCAACAACCGTCCTGATCAAAATTTATATCGCTTGCAATATTCACCCGATTTCCCAACCCAAGTAAGTGAAAATTTATTTCTTAAAAAGGGATATACCAAAGAGATGTTAGAAGAAATTGCCCATACTAAATTGGCTAAAAAAGGAGAGTATAAGTACAGTGACTTGGGCTTTATCTCCTTAAAAGAGTATATTGAAAAAACCTATCATTCTACGTTGGCTCAATTGGTTCAAGATAAATTTTATGCCCCTCTTGGAGCGAATCGGTTAACGTATTTGCCTTTACACAAATTTGATATTCACGAGATTCCACCAACAGAAGAAGATGCGTATTATCGCTATACCACTGTGCAAGGCTATGTGCATGATATGGGAGCAGCTATGCAAGGTGGAGTAGCTGGACATGCTGGGCTTTTTGGTACGGCTTTAGATGTCGCTAAAATGATGCAACTTTATTTAAATGAAGGAGAGTATGGTGAAGAACGATTTTTTTCTAAAGCTACATTTGAAGCGTTTAATAGTTGCGTTTATTGTGAAAAAGGCAATAGAAGAGGCATTGGTTTTGATAAACCTCAACAGAAGGGAAAACCAGGACCTACTTGTGGTTGTGCTTCTTTAACGAGTTTTGGACATACAGGATTTACTGGAACAATGACTTGGGCTGATCCCGAAAAAGACTTGATTTATGTGTTTCTTTCCAATCGTACGTATCCAGATTCAAATGTAAACCGCTTATCCAAAGAGAATATTAGAGAAAATATTCAACAGGTTATTTATGAGTCAATTATAAAATAAGGCAAAGTAAATGGTGTGTTAAATTAGTGGAAAGCTATAAATCTGTGGGAAAAGTTTATATTGATTATAAATAATTCGAAGTATCTTTAAGACCAAATTATTCATATATGAAAATCGCAATCGTATGCTACCCAACTTTCGGTGGAAGTGGGGTTGTAGCTACAGAGCTAGGTTTAGAACTAGCAAAAAGAGATCACGAAGTACATTTTATTACCTATAGTCAACCCGTTCGATTAGCTTTATTAAACCCAAAGATTCACTACCATGAAGTTAATGTACCTGAATATCCCTTGTTTCACTATCAGCCTTATGAATTGGCTCTATCTAGTAAACTAGTTGATATTGTAAAGCTATTTAATATTGATGTTTTACATGTACATTATGCCATTCCACATGCGTATGCGGGCTATATGGCAAAACAAATGCTGAAAGAAGAAGGCATCAATTTACCCATGATTACTACGTTACATGGAACAGATATTACTTTAGTTGGAAATCATCCTAACTATAAAACAGCGGTAACCTTTAGCATTAACCAGTCTGATTTTGTAACCTCAGTTTCTGAATCTTTGAAACAATCTACCTATGAATTGTTTCAGAGTAAAAAGGAAATTTGTGTCATTCCAAATTTCATAGAAGTGAAAGATGTGGATTGCTCAGAAACTCCTTGTCAGCGAAGTGCAATGGCAGAAAAGGGAGAATTTATTATCACCCATATCAGTAACTTTAGAAAGGTAAAACGCATTTCGGATGTCGTTAGAATCTTTCATGGAATTCAACAGGCACTTCCTGCGAAGTTAATGTTGGTAGGAGATGGTCCTGAGAAAGAGAAAGCAGAGCGTATAGCTATGGATTTGGGTATTTACGACAAAATTATTTTCTTTGGAAACAGTACGGAAGTGAATCAAATTTTAGGTTATTCCGATTTATTTTTATTGCCATCAGAAACAGAGAGTTTTGGACTAGCGGCACTAGAAGCAATGGCGCTTGGCGTGCCTGTTATTTCAAGTAATACAGGAGGTTTACCTGAAGTTAATGAACATGGAGTTTCGGGTTATTTAAGCAATGTAAAAGATGTTGATGACATGGTTAAAAATGCCTTGGCAATCTTAAAAGATGAAGATACGTTATGTCGTTTTAAAGAAGGTGCAAGAAAAACAGCGAAGCGTTTTCAGATTAGTGAAATATTGCCAATGTATGAGGAATTGTATGAAAAGGCAGTTGCATTAAAAAAATAAGAAGATAAGATTCTTATCCATAAAGTATAAAACTCGTTTCTTTTTGAAACGAGTTTTTTTTTTGATTATCTTGTTGAGAAATAGTGCAGTAAGATATAGAAACTAAGGTTCATTCAGATGAAGAAACAATTGCAGGATATAGAAACGTGGAGTAAGCTAAAAATAATAGGAGAAGAAACCTGGGATATCACTTTATTTGAGCAGAGAGAAAAAGGAAAAAGTGATTTGGTAATTCCACATATGCACGATTTTTATCTTATTCTTTTTGTAGAACAAGGAAGTGGATTCCATGAGATTGATTTTTTGCGTTTAGATGTCAAGCCTTTTCAGGTTCATTTTCTACGACCTCAACAGGTGCATTATTGGAAATTAGCAGAAGATACCCTGGGGTATCAATTGATGTTTTCTGCGAGTGCTATTCATTTAATCAATCATTTGAGTGTATTGCCGTTTTTTCAAATTGATGTTCCTCCTGTTTTACAGTTGACTCAGGAAGAATATATAAATTTGCATCAAGAATTAAAAATTCTCCTAGAAGTATTACCTAAGACAGAGACCATTGATAGAGAAATAAGTATTTTGCAGTTTTTCTTGTTGCTAAAAAAGATACAGCGCTATTACCTTCAGTCTTATGTTGATTTGGAATTACAAGTGGGGGATGTTAAAATACAAGAATTTAAAGCCTTATTGGAGATTTATTTCAAAACGCAGAATAAAGTGGCTTTTTATGCAGACAAGCTCAATATTACCCCTAATTATTTAAATATACGCACAAGGAAGATTTTAGGTACATCTGCGAGTCATTGTATACAACAACGCATTATCTTAGAAGCAGAGCGTTTGTTGATAACTACCGCATTATCGATTAAAGAAATTGCTTTTGAATTGGGATTTCACGATACGGGATATTTCAATCACTATTTTAAAAGATCGACAAATAAAACACCAGGACAATTTAGAGAAAGTTATAATTTTTACAATAAAGCGCTGTAAAAACACAGCAGCTTTTAGGTAGGTTGCTATTACCTTTGAATAAGAATAATTAAAACGATAAGCCTTATGATTAAAAGTATAACCCATTTCTTAACCTTGTTTTTTGTCGTAGGACTTTCTACAAATCTAATGGCAAGTTGTTCGGATACAAATACAAAGGAATTAGAAAGTATGAGGATTACTACCAAAGAAAAAGACTTGTTTCAAGCTGTTCAAAAGAATAATTTAGTTTCAGTAAAAGAAATTTTAGCTGCCAAAACGGTTAGTATAGACGTGAAGAATAGCAAAGGGGAGACCCCTTTGATGGTAGCAACTTATCTAAAGTACAATGCCATTGCTTCCTATTTAATGGAGCAAGGTGCTGATGTAAATGCGCAGGACTCCGTATTAAATAGTCCTTTTTTATATGCAGGAGCAGCTGGAAATCTTGAACTTGTACAAAAAGCACTAGCACACGGTGCTGATTTTACTGTTTTCAATCGCTATAATGGAACTGCTTTGATTCCAGCTGCCGAAAAGGGGCATTTAGAAGTAGTACAAGTATTAGTTAACACGCCTAATTTTCCAATTAATCATGTCAATCGCTTGGGGTGGACTGCCTTAATGGAGGCAATCGTATTGAGCAACGGTGGAGCAGTGCATATTGCTATTGTTCAAGCTTTAATTGAAGGAGGCGTGGATGTAAATATTCCCGATCACGACGGAAAAACGCCTCTGTATTATGCAAAAACCAAACGATACACGGACATAATAAAATTATTGGAAGCAGCAGGTGCTCGTTAAACATTTAACTAATGAATTGATGAATAGAAAAGAATTTTTGCATTTAACAACTGCGGCAACGGGAGGTTTCTTTTTTGGTGGAGCAACGGAATCAGCAGAATCAAAAGGAGTGAAAGAAAAAGATACAAAAAGGAGAGAATTGGTTACAGAAGAATATATACTGATTAATGCTCGTTTAGAAGAATATTTTATATACAACGAGAAAGGACAAGTAAAAGCCACTCAAACAGGCTTATATGACCTCCATATTAAAGCAGGAAAGATAGTGTCTATAACTAGGGCAATAGGTAGTGTTTATGTCTTGCCTAGGTGGGATGCAAAAGGTAAATTGTTGTTGCCAGGATTGAGAGATATGCATGTTCATATTGACAAAACATTTTATGGCGAACCTTGGAACGCTGAGCCTTTAGGCGCTAAAACAGTCAAAGATATGATCGCTTTAGAACGTCGTATTTTACCTGATTTATTACTTCATTCTACTGAAAAAGCGGAAATGGCCATTGATTTAATGAATAGCAAAGGCACTTATTTTGCGAGATGCCAAACCAATATAGAACCAACCAGTGGATTGAAAAGTTTAGAAAATCTACAAAAAGCTTTGGCAAATAAAAAAGAGGCAATCCAAACTGAAATTGTCGCTTTTCCACAACATGGTATTTTATATTCAGATGCTGAGGGAATTTTGCGTGAAGCTGCCCAAATGGGCGTGGATTATATTGGAGGATTAGATCCTACGACCGTAGATGGCGATATGAAAAAGTCACTGGATGTTATGTTTCAGATTGCTTTAGATTATGATAAAGGCATTGACATTCACTTGCATGAAGGCAAAGCTACGGGTTTGCCTGCTATTGAATATATGATAGCCAAAGTAAGAGAGAATAAAGCCTTACAAGGCAAAACTTTTATCAGTCATGGATTTGCTTTAGGTCAATTAGAAGTAAAGGAAACGGAAGCAATTGGCGAGCAATTGGCAGAAGTAGGCATAGGTATTATATCAACTGTACCTTTAGGTAAATTGAATATGCCTCTTCCTATGTTGTATAAGCACCAGGTACAACTAATGACGGGTACAGATAGTATCATTGATCATTGGTCCCCTTTTGGGTCTTGTGATATGTTAGAAAAAGCCAAATTAACCGCTGAATTGTACGGTTGGAGAGATGAATTTACATTGAGTCGAGCCCTGCAAATCGCAACGAAGAATCAGCTTTTACCGTTAAATGCAGAAGGTAAACAAGTGTGGCCCTTAGTAGGAGATGAAGCTAGCTTTATACTCGTAGAAGCTTCCTGTTCCGCAGAAGCAGTAGCGAGAATACCAGTAAGAGAAGCTGTTTTTAATAGAGGAAAATTAGTGTACTTTGTTTAAAAACAAACAGCAAACTAAATAGAAACAACAAACTAAATAGAAACAACAAACTACATAAAACCAACGAAAAAGAGCGATTAAATTGTTTAATCGCTCTTTTTTATACTTAAGGGAGTTTTTATTTTAAATATACCGCTTCTTTTTTAAAGTGAACCGTTAACAAATAGTATAATACAGCTCTGTATTTGTGTTTATTAGACACACCGTATTGTTCAATTACGTGTTGTAAACCAGCATCTAACTTTGCATCGTCTTTTAGCCCTAATTTTTTAATTAGAAAATTAGTGCGCACCGTTGTTAATTCCGATGCCGAAGAACTCGCCACTGTAGATGAATCTTGGTTGTAAATCGAAGGGCCACAGCCAATCGTTACTTTTTCTAGTAATTCCATGTTGGGTTTAACACCGCATTTATCCTTTAAATCTGCAGCGTACTTTTCAATTAATTCAGCTCTTTTACTCATAATTCTGTTTTTTTGTTGCTACAAGTTACTAAAAAAAAAGAAATAGAAGATGAAAAATTATAAATTGCGATAATATTCTTTAAAAATTGTATCATTTAAAAAGGTAGGAGTGTGAACCTCCAGAATAGCTGGTCTTGAGTGAGTCTCAAAAAAAGCAGTTGCTTCTGTTGCTAAATCCTCTTCTGTATCTGCTTGAAAATAAGCAAAACCATACATAGTCGCTAGCTGTTGTGCTGTAAGTTGATGTGTAGTTTCAAAATAAGTATGGAAGACTTCATTTTCTTCATGACCCGGTAAGGTTCTAAAAATACCACCTCCACCATTATTGATGAGGATAATTTTAAAATTTTTGGGAATATAAGCATTCCATAAAGCATTGCTATCATAAAAGAAGCTGATATCTCCAGTCAGTAGGACCGTTGGTTTTCCAGATCCAATTGAAGCCCCAATTGCTGTTGATGTACACCCATCAATTCCACTGGTTCCTCTGTTACAAAATACTTCAATACTCGAATCGATAGCAATTAATTGAACATAGCGAATTACCGCACTATTACTCACTTGTAATTGACTGTTTTTAGGCAGTAGCTGCAATACATAATCAATAACTTTAAAATCTGAGAAAACCGCTTCTTTTAAAAATTGGCTGTGTTTTGCATCACGCGACAGCATAAGTGTAGAGCCCCATGAACTGTACGTCGAGGTCTGAGGTATTGCTTTTGCGGTTAGTTTGGCTAAGAAAGAAGCTGCATCTGTATAAATGCGATGGGTCAAGCAATCATAAGTATCATAGTGTCGGAGTGTATCCACATGCCAATGTTGCTTAGGAGCGAATTGGCGTAAAAATTGTTTTACTTTTTTACTTACAACCATCCCGCCAAAGGTGAGTAATATATCGGGTTGTAGGTATTGGAGTTCCTCTTCTTTTAATGGTATAAGCAAACGGTCAATGGCATTAATAACACCTGGAGCCTGAATATTACTTATGGTTTCTGCAAAAAATAGAAGGGAGTCATCGGTGGTTAGTTGAGTCACTATTTCTTGAGAAATAGTTTCAGGAGAATAAGCGCCCACCAAAATAAGTTTTTTGGTTGCTTTATTCCATTCGTTTGAATAATAATCATAATCCACAGCCGGCAAAAGTACAGGATGTGGTTTTTCTATATGAGGTGCAACCTCTAATTGATTTGTAGTTTGATACAACGGCTCTTCAAAAGGCGCATTGATGTGTACAGGTCCTCGTTTACTCAGAGCTGTATGAATCGCTTCATTGATGAGGTGATCATTTTCAATCGAAGCTTCCTCCGTTAGATTAGCGCTATATAAAATATGATTGTGATAGACATTTTGCTGTCGTATCGTTTGTCCATCTCCAATATCAATTTTGTCTAGCGGACGATCTGCGGACAGAACAATCAGTGGAATCTGGCTGTAAAAAGCTTCAGCAACTGCTGGATAATAATTCAATAAGGCAGAACCCGAAGTACAAACTAATAGCGTAGGTGTATGCAATTGTTGTCCTATACCCATACCAAAAAAGGCAGCACATCTTTCATCAGCAAGACTATAGCAAGTAAAAAAAGGATCGTTTGCAAAACCAAGAGTCAAAGGGGCATTGCGCGATCCAGGAGATATAACAACATTTTTCAGATTCTTTGCTTTACAAATCGAAATAATGCTCTGTGCTAACTGTATTGAAGGGTAAACCATAGTAATTTCAAAAAGATAAAATTACAAATAAAATTACTATGGCCTCCTTAATCTAGCTTATTTCTTTTTAATCCATTCCTTGATTTCAGGATCGTTTGGAAGTATTCTTGGATTGATAACTTGTACGACATGGCCTTTTTCATCAATTAAGTATTTTTGAAAGTTCCACTCTACGTTGCTATCAGCAAAACCATTTAAGCTTTTTTGCGTTAAGAATTTATAGATGGGTGCCATATCTTCTCCCTTAACGGATACTTTATCCATCATCGGAAAAGTTACCCCAAAGTTTGCTTTACAAAAAGTAGCAATCTGCTCATTACTACCTGGTTCTTGATTGCCGAAATTATTGGCAGGAAATCCGATAATTACAAAGTTATCTCCTCCAAATTCTTCATACAAACTTTGTAATTGTTCATATTGCGGAGTTAACCCACATTCTGATGCCGTGTTGACAATCAGTATTTTTTTTCCTTTTAAGGAAGCAAAGTCAAATTCATTTCCATACAAATCGTTTACCTTAAATTGGTAAATGCTTTGTTGGTTTTTTGAGGTTTCTTTCATGGTTGAAGTTTGTTTTATGTATTCGTTAGCTTTTACAATAGATGGGCTTAATGCTAAGAAAGCAAAGGCCAAAACGTACTTTGTCATTTGGATTATTTATTGGGTGACTTACAAATGCTGTAGGTCAGAGTTTTCATGTATTAAAAGTACGAATAGATTTGATAAATACTAGGTTTTTAACGTTTTAAAAAGAGAGGATAACGAATGCGACTCCCATAATTTTTTAAAAAGTAAAATCAATTTTTAAAGGTTTGAAACTGAGATTTTAATCGTAAAAGATGCCTTTGAAATAAAAGTATAAAAAATCGATGAAAGCGACTTCATCAGTAATTGGAGGTGAAAAATAAAAAAATGACAAGAAAATAAACAAATTATTGTTCTTTTGGGAACAGGCAATTGCTTCGATGTTAATTGCCTATTAAACTTCGAAAATGCCGCAATCTAAGCTCTCACAATTGCGTTACTACCTTATAAATGTGAAAGGATTGAAGAATGAAAAAAGCACTCGTCGTTTTATTGCTTGTACTAGCTATAACCACGCAAGCAAAACGCAAACCAAGTTTAAAAAAAGCAGATGCCTATTTTGCAAAAACGGAATATGTAAAAGCAAAAGAAGAATATACGCGCTTGTTACGAGGGCGACATACTCCAAATTATATTAATCAACAACTAGCTTTGTGTTATGATCAATTGGGTCTGTCTGTTCAAGCAGCCAATTTTTATGCAACCGCCTTAGGCAAAGATCCCTCTTTAAATAATGAATTTTACTATCGATTAGCGTATAACTTAACGAAGAATGGGCGGTATGAAGCCGCAAAATCGGCCATGCAAAAATTTGCCTATGGAGCGAAAGAGGATGCAAGAGTCCTTTATTTCTTAAAACACACCGAGGATTATCCCCTTGCAGGAAAAACCCCATCTGTCTATTTTGTTGAGGAATCAGGAATCAACGACCCGTTTTATGCAGATTACAGTGTTTCTTGGACAACAACAACAGATACGCTCTTATTTGTATCCAATCGAACGAAATACAGTTCAAACTGGATGCGAAGACTATTTGAAGTACGGCAAAAGGGAACTGCTATGCCCAATTCGGGTATTTATCAGACGACACTGACATCGAAGGATATTCCACTGTATGAACATAGTCTTTTGCGCGGTCCTATTAATCGCCGTTTTCAAGAGGGGCAAGCGGTCATGCATCCATCAGGTAAATTAATCTATTTTACTTCAGAGAGTTACCGCAATCGAAAGTTTAGAAAAAATAAAGAAGTGAAGCAAAGACAAGGCATGATGAGTCTCTTTTCGGCAGAGCGAAAGCGCAAAAAATGGAAGAAAGTAAAAGTATTGCCCTTTGTACAAGAAGGTTTTACGTATGTGAATCCTTTTGTAACCGCAAAAGGGGATTATTTGTATTTTGCTTCAAATCAGCCCGGTACGATTGGAGGTTTAGATTTGTGGAGAGTTGCCATTTTAGAAGAGGGTAAAGCTTTTGGCGAGCCTGAGAATTTAGGTGAACACATCAATACAGGCTATGAGGAAGATTATCCTTTTGTAAGTGAGGATGAGGTATTGTATTTTACGTCAGATCGCTGGGGAGGCTATGGGGGATTGGATATTTATGCTTTAGATTTTAAAAATAAAGACGCACAACCTCAAAATTTAGGCGAGGGAATTAATACGCCCAAAGACGATTTTAATTGGGTGTATAACAGCAAACGCGAGTATGGTTTTTTATCGACGAATCGCATTGGACGTATGGATATTTACCGCGTAAAGCCAATTTGCGAAACCCAATGGCATGGTGTTGTCATCGATGGAGAAACCCAAGAAGTACTCCATGGGGTTAAGATAGAATTAGCCGATATATCTCGTCAAGTAATAGCGAAGGCACAAACCACTTCTAAAGGAGAGTTTACGGTACTTCTTCCTTGTGATAAAGCGTATGTTGCTAAAGTTGAAAAAGAGGGCTATTTCTATAAAGAACAGGAATTTAGGAGTAAAAAGGAGGAAGGAGAATCGAGTGTTATTGCGTTGAAAAAACAGGTGAAACCTAAAGTTGAAGACAATAAAATAATGTTGAATGCGATTCCATTTGCCTTTGATCAAACGGAAATTACAGCATTGGGTAAACGAGAGTTAGATCGACTCGTTGCTTTTATGAAAGAAAATACAACGATGCGGATTTTAATAAAAGCACATACGGATCAAGTGGGGAAAGAACGCTACAATAAGAAATTATCTCAAGCGCGTGCAGATGCTACAGCACAATATGTATTTGAGCAAGGAATTGCCCCAAATAGAGTGGAAACTCAGGGTGTAGGGAGTACTAATCCACAAGTAGTTTGTAAAGTGTGTACCGAAGCCGAAAATCAACAGAATAGAAGGTCAGAATTTATTATCCTTCAGCCATAACCTAAGAGACGGAATAGAATACAACTATTCCGTTGTTTTTTTATTCAAGGTAAAGTTGCCTTTGAGTTGTTGTACGGTTACTTGTTGGGTTATCGGATTGAAAATATACGTTACCGTTCCCTCTGGAGAGCGAAACGTATTTTCACCCACCGCATCCAGTAGTGCATACCGATTACATCCCGATGGTTTTAAAAACAATTTACTCTTTTCGATAACAAATTCGATGGTAAGATCAAGTTGTGTGTTTTGATACGTACCAATATAGTTTTGCAACTGTTCATCCGTAACGGGAATCGTATTAAATTGAGGGAGTACATACTTTTTGTTATAGAGAATAGCTAGTAAAGCATCAAATAGTTGATAATGAGAAAATGCAGCTCCATTGATGGCATAGACAACGGTTAGTTTTTCAGCTTCATTGTAATACAGCAAAGAAAACGAACCAAAAGTTCCCCCCGTATGCCCTACAAAGTTCTTTTTTTTGTAAATATAATACATCATACCGCGCCCATATTTCTCTTGATACGGTATGGGTTTCATACTCGCAAGACTGTTTTTTGAAATCAATTTATGTGAAAATAAAGCTTGATTGAATTGAGCTAAATCCTCTACCGAAGAGATGAGGTCATTTACCCCATTGGTGTTTTCAAAACTGATCTCATCCATGGCCTCCCATTGATCAAAAAGTTGGTAGGATTGCACCACATACGGTACAGTATCGCTAACAGTATAGGTGTTTTTTAGATTTATTTTTTGGATGATGTATTTTTTTACCGCCTCATCATAGGTCATCTTGCGTTTTTCTTCTATAATTCTCGCCAATAAATAATAACCCGTATTGGAAAAGAAAAAGCTTTTCTTTTTAGCTCCATAATGAGGAGTTCCTTGTTGAATTATATGGTCAATAATCGCTTCTTGCGTTTGTGCTTCTTTGAGCCAATAAAAATTATCGTCCTGGCAGGTATAATCATCCAAGCCACTGGTGTGACTTAATAAATCGCTGATTTTTAGGGTAAATAGATTGGGAATATTAATCGTCGGAAAATAGGTTGCAATTCGATCCTCTAGGTTGAGTTTGCCTTCATCAATTAATTGATAAATCAATACGGCAGTAAACATTTTGGTAATAGAGCCAATGCGGTATAAATGGGGCTCTTGTTGTGCTTCTCCTACAAACTCCTGACCAAAATCTCTTTGGTAGATGACTTTGTTGTTTTTGTATATTGCTACGGATCCAATTCCTCTTTTATAGGAAGTAATGCGCTGTATGTATTCATCTGCTTTTTCCGTATTGAATTTTTGCGCCCACCCTATACAAGGAAGCAGAAAAACAATAAAAACCAAAAATGATTTGAATCTCATAACGCACTAGTTTGAAGGATTATTTCAAATGTATTGAATTAAATGAACAATGAAAAGAATAAGTAGCAAGGGCTTTAAAAAAAAACAGCCCTATAGAGGACTGTTTATATTGTAAATTATCTGAATGTATACCCCATACTTAGGGTTAAGTAATTTTTTCTCCACTTTTTAGCATTTTCTTCTTTGGAGTCATTGATGTTCGTTAAACCCAAGTTGTATTTTAGGTTAATATCAATCTTATCGGTTAGTTTGTATCCCCCACCAAAAAAGAGACTGAAGTCGAAAAACTTAATGCTCTCTGCAAAAAGGGTCATCCCTGGTTCATCCTCATCATAGGGGTTTTTAGCGCTTATTGTGGTTCCTAAATCCCCACCAATAAAGGTTTTGAATTTATTTTTAAATGTATAGTGCACACTAACAGGCTCAATGATCATTGTATGTAAAACGATACTGGTATTGTATTCTTTTATTCTCGCTCCAACATTCGCAATGGTTCTATTACTTTTAATGTTGATGAGATTGATTTGAGTAATAAAGAGGCCGGTGAGGAGTTGGAATCCGTAAGAGTGAAGGAGGAAAATGCTCAGTTGAGTTTTGATCAGGAAGAAAAGAAAGCTGAACAGGAAGATGAAAAGAAGGTAGATAGGGAGCAGTTTAGGTGGTGGGTAATTTTGTTTGTAATTATCGTGTTTTTAACTTTTATTGTTAAGTGATTTATTGTTTAATTAGTATAATTATTAATAATAATGTTTTTTTTGTTATCTTTAACGTATTGTTGAAACTAATATTATATCATTATGAGAAGAATTAAATTCTTTTATGTTGTTATTGCATTGTTGTTTGGAGCTATATTTAGTGGAGCATGCTCTAGCGAGGGAGAGGGAAAAATTGATTTGAAAAAATCAGTAGCTGAAATTAATAGCCTTATAGATAATAGTAAGGATTTTAATGATCCAATTATGGGGTATATAGATGATAAAGGGATACCTGTATTAACCAAGGATAAGGATTTGCTTTTAAAAAATTGGAATAAAAGTTTACTTTTTTTAGAAAAAACAGATGCTAAATTAGATGATGTTAATTTTATTGAATTAGATGGAGATTATTTTTTACAAGCAAAATCAGCGAGTACAAATTATATTTCTACCATAGGGGCTTTTGCTTACAAAGGTTACTTATACGCAACAACAACAAGTTGTTCGACAAAAGGTTGTTCGAATAATAAAGGATGTATTCCGGATGGTGTTACATGTACCAGTTGTTTCTTAGGAGATTGTTCAAAAACTGTTACTTCAGCGGAGAGAATTGAGTTAATTGAAGTTCCATTTGAAAGAGATTTAGCAGCTGATTTTTTTATCAGAAAAGGATGGAAAGATCAAATTTTTTGGGATTATAAAATTGTTGTGAAATAATGATAATTAATAGATTAATAATCTATATCCAGTTAAGTATAAAATGAGATTAGTAAAATACTTAATAATATACCTACTACTATAATATATTTAAAATGTGGAAAAGAATT
>NZ_CBCPHW010000007.1:0-181392 GCF_965118575.1 Myroides odoratus
TCAAATAATAAATATTAATAAAGCTGCTTAACTAATTGTCCGAATTTCATTAGGATATCCAAACCTATCTTAGATCTATACAATCAATTAATCCTTATAGAATATTCTCCTATTACAGCCTTAAATAGAACTTTTGCTTTTGCAAAAGTATATGGGTTTAAAGAAGGAATTAAAGAGGCAGAAAAGCTAAATCTAACTCAACTATCTTACTATTATGAGTTATTAGCTTACTTATCTAAAAATGATACTAAAGAGAAAGTTATAGAATACTATAAACGAGCTTTGGAACTAACGAGTTCTAAAACGGAGAAATACCAAATTCAAAAAAAAATAGATAAATTATTACCTTTAGTAACGTAAAGTTAAGGCTATTTATAAAAAAAATAGCTCATTTAAACCGTTATTTTTATAGAATTATATTGCTGTATCTAAAACATAAACAACTCCCCGTCTTTAATTTTACCAGTGAATCTAAAGCTACAAGATTCATAGAGTCACAGGCCTTTTTATTGGATTTATTTAACCCGAAGACTAATCTTAATATGCGCAATAAAAACTAAAAAAGCTTGTTTACCAAAGCCTTTGCCTTGATATTTATAGTCTATTATAAATCGAAGTATCCAATAGTTAGTATTATCTTTTGCTATTCTTCGTCAATACCGACCTCTTTTAATTCTAATTCCATACTTTGTTTATAATTTGATACTCACATTCCACAAGGCAAACAAATCCAGAGTAAGCTTTTTGGCGAGTCTAACCGATGCTAGATTATCTAATTGACAACGATATTGAGGCTCGTATCCTTGTAGTAAAGCCGCTTTACTGCAAATCTCTATTAATTTCTTCGCATACCCTTTCCCTCTATAGTTTGGTAGAGTAAGAACTCCCACGTCTCCTATTTTACTCTCTTCATCCCAAGGATACATACTCGCTACTGCAACAAGTTTACCAGCTTCAAATACGCCATACACTTTCCAGTGCGCAAGATCTACAGATGCATCATCTAAATCTTGTTCTGTTGCCCTGGACTCGAATTCAGCAAAATAAACGGCATCTTCTTTAGTTAATACCCGAATATTTTCTGGAAGTTCCAAATGTCTAATTCTTGTTTTTTCTTCTTCCGAAAAGTAAAAAACATAATCCGCACCATGTAAGATGATTCCTTCTTTTTCTAAAACACTTTTTAATTGTACAAAATCAAGCTTTTGTATCTCTTTTTTACCTAAGCGCTCTAAAAGCGCTAAGCGCATAATAACCCAATTTTTATCTTCAGAGAATTCCAATAGCATTACCTCATAATCCTCATCTAGATTTTCATTTATAAAAACTTCAAAAGAAGCATTTTTAAAGGCTATTTTTGTTCCTGATTGCTCTTGCCAATAGGTATTTACTATTTTCGAGAATTCGTGTTGCTTATTCATTTCGTTTACTTTTTTTAACTTACTAGGCAATCTTTATACTATTTGGACTAATGAATACTTCTATAGAAAAGAGCGAATTCCCCTTCCAACAAATGTTTCATAACAATATTCTTCAAACTTAGTGCAGAATTTGACATCGACATCTTTAACAAGTAACTTCTTCCTTTTATCCTTTTGGTATCGATCAACAAGCAGCTTCACTACATTTACTTTTCGAAGTGTTGCAATTGCATTTAGTTCATTATGAACTTCATTTTGCATATTTCTAAACTTAATATCTTTAATACGCACCGCACTATGATATTTTTCCTAGTATTCTCTAGTAACAGTTAACTTAGTATAAGTCCCCAGCTGATAATCAACGTTTTCCTTTCTGAAAAAGGAACGAATTTTTATCTTTGCTTTTTTGTCCAAAAACTATACTTTTTTATAACTTTTTCTATTATACGTTATTAATCAAATAAGTTTAAAAAATACCATAAAAGTGGTTTTAAGGCTTTTTTTGTCATAAAAATGAAGTAAAAAACAACTGTTCTCCTAGTACTATGATGTACTATCTACTGAGAATAGTATTCTTTAAATTGTGTTAAGAAAACTGATATTTTAGAAACAGAGGGTGACCTTTTGGGACACCCTCTTGCAATATATAACAACAAACTGATTTAGAAATACTAATTTTTCTTCAATCCTTTATTTATAATAAGATAATTACTATTATTTAAAGACGTTTTATCTGTAAAATTCAGTGTAACCGAAGTCACTCTTGATCTATATTCCTCAGCACTTATATCAACAAAACCAGTTGTTGATTGTTGATTTTTTATATCATAATAAAAAATATATCTATCCCCTTCAATCCCTTCTATTGGTTTAAATAGGACCTCTCCACTATTAACATTGTAATCAAATTCTCCAACATTAGGGACACTTAGTTTAAAAGGATCGGGACTCACCCTAAATTTTTGAGTAGCCTCATCAAATATCATAAACCTAAAAGAAGATTTATCTAAAAACAAAGTAGACTTATTAGGTGGCCTTAAAATCGAAAAAACATTGGTATCATAACCATAAGCACTATATAACGGTTTTATACTATGTTCTCTATTGCGTAAAACATCATTTATAACCACATCATTCGCTAGTGGAGAAAAAGGTAAACTCAATGCAATATTGCGAATATGAGCCCGTATTGAAGCACCTCCAGTACTTCCTGTGAAAGCCATTTTTAAAGTTTCAGGTGTTTTAATACTTAAATCTACATGCTCATAATGGGTCTGTGATGTTTGTTCAATGTATTTAATCTGACCTTCTTTAGGAATAAAATAATTCTTGATAATGGAAGAGTTGTACATACCATTAACAATCTCCACCGAAATAAAATAACCCAATTCTCCATTAATTTCTTCTCTACCTGGTATTAAAGAAATTTTCGCTTTTCTATACTCAACATCTCCAGGAGATACATCTAAGCGATTTCCTCTAAGGCTAAAACGCTGACCTATTAACCCTTTTTTCTTTACAACAGTATTACCACTATAACGGTCTAAATGAAAATTGGAATTCTTTAGTGTCCCTATTGCAAATAGAACGGGGTATCCTTGAAATTTATCCACTGCATTATAAGGTCCTCTTAAAACAATAAAATCCCCATCAGAATTATTAACAATTCCATTTCTAATTTCATCATAATCTTTCTTGATGTTTTTGTAGTTACCAAATAAATCAAATCCCAACCCCAAAAAACCTTGACTAAATCCCTCTACATTATTATTACCTGTTTTTTTGGTATAAGCATACCCTAATGCGCCTCCTTTATCGCCTATTTTAGGTTCAGTAGCTTGAGCATCAAATAAAACGATGGAGAAACCATCTCCATATTTATTCTCCAAAAGAGTTCCCCTATCTAAAACAAACTCAAACTCTAGAATAAAACCTTTTTCTGTACTAAAACTTAAATTATCCAAAGACACCCCTGAATATTGATTTGTATTATCAATCAATTTTATTCCCCCATTACTAAAGGTAATAAGCCCCGGATTGCTCTCTCCTAGTATTTTAAAACCCTCTGATTTTTGTCCTGAATTATAATATGGAAATTGAGCATAGAATAATTGACAACTCAATAAACTGGCTAATAGAAAAATAAATTTTCCTGTTTTGTTTTTCTTCATTCTTCTTTTTTTAGATAGCATTACCATTAATTATAAGGATATCATTACAGTTATGACCAAAATTCAACTTTACAGTAGCGCTCTTTGATCTGAATTGTTCATTTCCTAAATCAAAATTATTGGCTATTTTTTTCTTATTTCTAATGCTAAAATAAACGACATCACTCGCTTGTGAAACTCCCTCATCGTTTGGCATAAATACAACTTTACTTGTCACGGGATCATATTCATACACTCCAGCCGCAGTAATTGCAAGATAAGGATTAACCGTATTTTCTAAGATTCCATTAATTAAAGTCATAAAATTGAAACTATAGGGATCTAAAAATTCTTTCTTTCCTAAAGGATGTAAATCCCCTTCTTCCTCATATAGATTTGTATCAAATCCTACACTATTGGCTAAAACATCTATAACTGTTGGTTTATCTCTACACACATCATCCATTAAAACATCCTGTACTACGGGAGAAAAAGGCAAATAAACACTTAGATTTCTCACCATATTAACTTGCATAGCTCCTCCAGTAGCAGCAGTAAAGCCAATCTTAAAAGTTTTAGGTGCTTTCAAAACTTTAGTTACATATTCATCTGTTCCTTCAGTCTTTGCTTCTTTATAAACGATAGAACTACTATTAGGGATAAAATAATCCTTAATAATACGATTCATTTGATTTCCATGAATAATTTCAACATTTATAAAAAAACCTTTCACAGACTCTTTTAATCCAGGATACATACTAACGGTTACTTTTCTATAAGAAGGATGTCCAAAACCAGCGTCAATATCACTTAAATCATTTCCCCTATTTTCTCTTAATGAAAAAGAAAAATCAGTATCTGGAGCTTCAAAATTAGAAGTATATTCACCATTTGAAATATCGAGTTTATATCTCTTATTAATATCAGAAACACTCTGGGAAATCAAGACAGGATAGCCTTTCTGCAAATCCCCTTGCCCTCTAATTGTAACATGATTATCTTCACCTGTAAGAGTACGAATCCCATTGCGAAACTCAGTATAATTAGCCATACGATATTTAAAATTTCCATATAAATCAAGTCCAACAGCTAAAAAACCTTTTGACAAACCATTAACATTTCCATTTGAATAAAGGCTTCTAGAATAGCTATAACCCAAACCGGAACCATTAGCTCCCATAACAGGATCTATCACGCTTCCATCAAATAGTACCAACGCTAATCCATCTCCAAATCCAAATCCATTACTTCCTCTACCGGTCATTATATAATCAAAACTGATAATAAAACCTCGATCTATAGTAAAGGCTAAATCATTTAAATAAATTCCTCTGGTTTGACTCGTATTATTTGTTAATTCGGCTCCATATGGAGTAAAACTAACATTTCCTCCAACATTTTGAAAATCAGAAAAATCATCACCTAGCACTATAGAATTATTATAGGGAAATTGTGCTTGTGCATTGGAAAAAGAAAAAAGCACAAAAAAGAGTAAACAAAAAAAATGTATAAAATCCTTTCTCATTATTTCTTAACTACAATTATATTTAAATAGGACGACGCTGACATCTTTCCTAGAGCAGCTTTATAAACAAGCATTTGTTTGCTGTTTTCAACACTCACTATTGGTATTCCATCAAATGCAATTGAATCATATCCAATTATAGCAAAAGTAACCTCAGACTCTTTCCATAAAGAAATACCACTCCTAGTAGTATCCATTTGTTTCTCATACTCAGCATATAAGTCAACTTTTTGCTCTTCTGCTACAAACATTTTAATTGGGAAAGGAGGCATGTAAAACCACTGTTCTTTTGAACTACTATATAAATCCTCCCATTGTATTCCATTCCATACCTTTAATCCAGATGTTAATTCTCCACCTCCAACATGATAAACCTGAACGCCAGTATGTTCAAGCTTATTCGCATCAGTATCTGTATGAACCAAAGGAATCAAGCTTTTCGGATTTTGTAACTTAACACGAGGTAATAAAAATCCTTTATTTCCTGTTACATTTTCTGAATTGGCATTGTGTTCCTTTAAATCTAATATTGCACCTTCTACAGGATAAGAAGCCCCCCCAATTACAACTTGTCCATAAGACAATCCAATATTTGATATAACTAAGATTAAAGCTATTAGTATATATTTTTTCATATCTATTCTTTTAAAATCAATAATTAATTAGCTACTACATTAGAAACATATTTAAGGATTACTTGATAATCCCCAATAGGCAACGTAGAATATATGTTCTTAGATCCGAAATAAAATGATACTCCTCCATTACTGGTTACATTTGTAACATTCTGCAAGACCAATTCACCGGAAGAGTCATAAATCTTAGCATCCACTACTTTTTCAAAATTAGCAATCGCCAAAGGTGTCTCTATAGTTGTATTATAACTTAGATTGGTATTAATAGGATTTACAACCTTAATATCATAACGCCCTATATAAACAAGCTTATTATCTATAACTTCATTTGTAGACACGGAAGGATTATTTATAATTACTTTTAAATTTTTAAATTTTTCCGTTAATTCATTATCCAATTGTAAAAACTTATCTGCTAAATCCGAATCGGAAGACAAGAGTTCCCACTTACTTCCTCCTTGCCAGAAATAGAAGCCTTTCTTTTTTATATCTCCTTCCCCATTGTTAAAAACGATTATACCTAAAGGATTAGATCCCCCGTTTAACACCGTGGTTTCATTTAAAGCAAGCCTTGGAAATAGAACTCCTTTATTAGAAGATTCTATATCTAACATTGCAGCACTATGAGCATTAGCAGTTCCTATACCAATACTTTCTTGTGCCATCACAGTAGGTATAACACAACTTGATAAAAAAAACATTATCCAAATTTTTTTTTTCATATTTTTTATAATTTAATTATGATACATTTTATTTGTGGTAGAATAACGCATCCCTATTCCTATAATTTCTCTATTAAAATATCAAGAGGATTATTAATCATAACGGTATGATTTTCACAACGGATAAAACGTTCTAAGGAATTTTCTACTACAAATAGACAGACAAAAACAAACAAAAGGCTTTTAAATCATAAAAACATAGTAGCAACTAAGTAAAATACGATTTTACAAAAGTAGAATTGTCAAAAAAAAAGACATTATGCCTTCTTGAGAAGAAAACATAATGTCTTGATTTAAATAAACTTATAGTTTGAAAATAAATAAATTTACAATATATAGGAATTAAAAATAGGCTTATTTATTTTAAATAAAGTTTCAGTAAAAAAAAAATCAAAGATAAAAAATTGGTGAAATGGTTGTATATAAATACTTTAAAGCCGTTTTATGATTTTTGGTAATGAGGTAGAATGCGGATAATCCAGGATAACTATCTCTAACTATGCTTTTTAATTACTTGATTAGTTCAGCTACAATATCTTTTACTGGCATCACACCTGTGTGTTTCCATTTAATTTCTCCTGTTTGGTTCACTAGTACCATAGTAGGAATTGCTCTTACAAAAAATTCAGCAGCAATATCATGATGCTCATCCACGTTAATGCGTTTTAGTTCAACATGTGTTGTAATATCGTTTATTGACTCATCGATCATCTTTGATAAAGTCTTGCATGGACCACACCACTCTGCATAAAATTGTAATAGAACTGGTTTGTCTGTTTCTTTCAAAATGTCTTGTATATTCATCTTGTTAATTTTTTATCTGAACAAAACTAAGTATCCTTTTAGAGATATACCTTGTTCTAATAGGAGATGAAATAGTACAAAACACAGCGACTCCCAAGAAAAAAATCCTAACTATTTATAGTCAAATAGTTAGGATTTTTTATACTCAAATTTGTACGCTTTTATTTTTAAGTTAAACAAATTGTTATATCATAAAATTGATTTTAAGGCTATTGCTTTCAGGAAAATTCTATTCGCTTATAATACGAGCCTCTTTTAGTTGCTTAAAAACTCCTTTAAAACAACTAAAAGTATCTACTTGCATTTCGTGAAATCCAAATCGTCTGAATTTATTTACATCTTGAAAAGCATCATACTGGTTATTAAAAATAAAATCCCCAAATTTCCAATGTGCTAAGCTTTCAAAATTAGAATCTATTAAATCATATTTATCTACAATACTTTTCCAAAGGTCTGCTTTATCTTTCATATACTCTGATAGGGAAAATGTTTGTGGTTCAGCGATGTCAATGTTAAAATATTTCCCAAACTTTGGCCACAGTTCTTCCCATCTAAATATATCTCCATTTGTAACATTGAATATCTCATTGTTACATTTATCATTCAGGGCTGTATACTCCATTCCTTTAGCCAATAAAGTTGCATCAGTTACATTGACCAAAGCCTTATACGCTCGGCTGTTTCCTGGGAATCGCATGGGGATATTTAATTCCTTACACAAAGTAGCATAAACGGCTATCAAAGTGGCAAGGTTCATTGGATTTCCAATAGCGATACCTATCACTATATCAGGGCGAAGTGCTGTCCAGGTCCAATTCTTATTCCTAGAATGTTCTCTCAAAAAATCTTCTTGACTGTAGTAGAAATTTGGAGGAAAGTGCCGTGCATCGGTTTCCTTAGCAGGAGTTTTGTACATACCTAAATGTGCTCCATAAGCTTTGGCTCCTTGTATAAAACTAATGTGTTTAAAATTAGGTGCTACTTTTTCGATACCTATAATCAGGTTTTCTAATAATTGAGAATTTAACTGCGTTTGCATAGCCAAGCTCTCTCGTTCTATATAGGCTCCATAAAATACATGAGTCACGTTTTTAAGTATTTCTTTTTGCTTGTCAATTGCATTAGTATCTGTTAGATCTAGCTGTACAAATGTTGCATTGCTTTTATAATTCAATGGAGAATGAGAAGTAACAATCACATGCCATAAATCAGAACTTTCTAGATAACTTGTCAAGTTGCGTCCTACAATCCCATTTCCTCCTACTATCAAGGCTGTTTTTCTTATATTCATTTTAATTTTATTTGTTCTTGTAAAATTGCTTCTCCTACCCTTTTTGCAGACATGGGATTCTGACCTGTAATTACTCTTTGATCGTTGGTTACATGAATTTGCCACAAATCGGAATTTTCAAACTTAGCCCCTCTTTCTTTCAATATGGTTTCCAAAAGGAAAGGAACAACTTTTTCCAGTCCTAAAGCTTTTTCCTCAGCATCTGTAAAACTATTTATCTTTTTACCGTCTACTAAATATTTACCATCATTCAATTTTATATTAACCAAAGCTGCTGGGCCATGACAGATGGCAGCGACTATACCCTTGTTCTCATAAATTTTTCGAGCAATCGTTTGTAACTCTATATTATCAGCAAAATCCCACATTGTGCCATGTCCTCCCGCATAGTATATTACATTGTAATCTTCTACTTTCACTTCAGAGGGTTTTAACGTGTTTTTTGTCTTGAGCTTATATACTTCATCTTCCCAAAATTCTTTATTGATCGGATCTTCTAAATCAAAACCATCCACAGGTGCTTTCCCTCCTTTAGGACTTACAAAGTCTATTTCTAAACCTGCTTCAACTAGAACTTTCCAAGGATGTGAAACTTCACCTAGGTGAAATCCTGTTGACTTTCCAGTATCGCCAAGTTCATTATGACTGGTTAGTACAAATAATACTTTTTTCTTCATGGTGTATTTGTTATAATTGTTGTGAACTCTATGCTGTGCAATCGTAGTGCATGTAACAAGCAATAGAGCTAAAATTATTCTTTTCATAATATTATTCTTTTCTTCTTCTTTGTTACTTTATAAAGGTATGCCTTCTATTGATGTAACTTAGCTAAGTTTAATAACATGATTTATAGGGTGTTATAAATATTTTTATACCTTGCAGGTATGGTAAATTTAGAATGGTATAGAACCTTTAAAGCAGTGTATCAGACGGGTTCTCTTACAGCAGCTGCTAAGATATTATTTGTATCTCAACCTAATGTGAGTCAGCATATTAATGCTTTAGAAGCCTATATTGGAAAGCAATTATTTGAGCGAAAACCTCAGGTAATTCCGACAGAATACGGCAAATTATTTTATACACAAGTAATAGAAGCTTTAGAGAAATTAGAAGGTGTAGAGGAAGAATTTAACCGAAAGTGTATTGGAAAACAAGTACAGACTTTACGAATAGGAAGTGTGAGAGAGTTTTTTCATTCTTTTATTTCCAAACAAATTGATACTAATACAACTTGTTTTCAGATAACATTTGGACAAACAGCTGAGCTTATTAAAAAGCTAAAAAAAGGGGAACTTGATTTTATTATTGCCGCGCAGCTTATTGAAGGTACAAATATGGTATATGAACCTATTTTCGTAGAGGAATTTGTCCTTATAGCCCATCCATTGTTGAAAACAGAGGAATTTGACATTCACATCAAAAATGAAGATTGGAAAGCCGTTGAAGGATGGCTGGAAGAGCAGATTTGGTTTACCTATGATCCTATGCTTACGATAATCCGTCGATTTTGGTTGGAGAATTTTAGAAAACGTTCAGGAATTAGACCTACCTATATTATTCCAGATTTGAATATTATTTTAGAGTCATTAACCTCAAGGCAAGGTATAACTATTACAGCTAATTATTTAGCTAAAAAATATATTGACAAGGGGTTGTTAAAAGAGATTTGGCGAGGAAACACTACTACATCTAATACCTTGTATTTAGCTTATGATAAAACACAGGTTACTACCAAGCAAATTAGCAAGGCAAGGAACCTAGTTGATATTAGTGAACTAAAATAAACTATATTCTCTAGTTGGGGTTTGTAAGAAGGATATAGAAAGAAAATTACTGTCAGGATGAACTCTTCTAGGCTTAATACTAATTTTGTTAATATTAAATAACTAGGTTTATCAAAGATGGCGCAACTATAGAAAACAAGGTTCATAAAGCACATAGCACATTGTCGTGTCCTTTTTAATTTTCTAATTAATTTACTTTTCCAACCTGATTATTTGCTGCTGATTTATAGTAAATTTGTACCCTATAAAAAACTGAAATAGCGTCAGCTGCGTTCTTTTCTTCATTTAAGAAATGGAATCCAATGAAATAAGAAGAATATGGAAAAAGAGGGGAAAAATCAAGCAAGTTGGATCATATGCAAAGCATGTCAAGGGTTTGGAAAAAAAAGCAAAGGACGCAGCAAAAAATCAAAATACAAGCAGCAGGAGCTAACGAATCAATTGAAAGGAGAAGTAGACCTAGAAATAAGCAAAGAAACAAGTGTTTCTGCACCTCACCTATATACTTGTTCGAAGTGTTTAGGCTCTGGTATACTCCCTTCCGATCGTCCCCTAGTTGCAGATTATGACAAGTACCCACATGTTGCTATAATTGGTGGTGGTATTGGCGGAATAGCGCTAGCAGTAGCTTGTTTGCACCGTGGAATTCCCTTTACGCTTTATGAACGTGATGAAAATTTTTATGCCCGTGCACAAGGGTATGGACTTACCTTACAACAAGCGAGTAAAGCCATTAAGGGGTTGGGGATTTTAGCACTAGAGGATCAAGTAATTTCTACGAAACATGTGGTTCACAATGCAGAAGGAAAAGTACTTGGAGCATGGGGACTCCGAAAATGGAATCCATCTGCACCAAATAAAGCTACAAAAAAAACAAATATACATATAGCGCGTCAATCTTTGCGTCTAGCCCTACTCAATCAACTTGGAGGACATCAAGTTGTACAATGGGGGCATCGGTTGATTGATTATAAGCAAATTACAGAAGATAACTTCGAATTGAGTTTTCAAGTAAAGGGTGAGATTAAAACAACCAAAGCTAATCTTATCGTTGGAGCTGATGGTATTCGCAGTTCAGTGAGAAGGTTATTAATTGGTGAAGAAGTGGCACCTTTGCGTTATTTGGGATGCATGGTTATATTGGGGATTTGCCCTCTAACAGCCGTACAGGGGGTGACAGAAAATGTTTTACTCGATTCGGCAACGGTGTTTCAAACAGCGAATGGCTATGAGCGTATCTATGTGATGCCTTACACAATTGATTCAGTTATGTGGCAACTTAGTTTTCCTATTTCCGAAAAAGAAGCTACTGCCTTAAGTGCTTTAGGGAGTGATGCGCTCAAAGAAGAAGCCTGTCGTAGAACCCAATGGCACGATCCAATTCCTCAGATTTTAAAGGCTACATTGCCCGCTCAAATTTCAGGTTATCCTGTTTATGATCGTGAATTAGTAAACTTAAATTTAGTTGAAAAAAAGAACTCGATTACTTTAATTGGAGATGCGGCTCATCCCATGAGTCCTTTTAAAGGACAAGGAGCAAACCAGGCTTTGTTAGATGCCTTGCTATTGGCTCGTGCCCTAGCAAAAGGGAGTACTTCCGCATTACAATGGAAAGAAAATGGTTTGAGAGAAAGTGTATTAGCTGCATTTGAATCAGCCATGTTTGAACGCAGTGCTTCTAAAGTTAAAGACTCGGCAGAGGCTGCTAAATTTCTTCACTCTAATCTTGTACTAGAAGAGCGAGATGAGCCAAGAGGTTCTTTATTAAAAAAGTAGCTAAACAAGTCGTTTTTTTGCAAAACTTAATCACTAATACTATTCTATCTATTAATCAATACCAAAAATTCTATCTCTCCTAGATTACTATTTTAAAACGATGTATCATCCTCCCAGAAAGCTTCTGCTGTACTCGGATAGAAACATAAGCTTCTGCATGGCCCTATACAAAGGCAAATCCTTTCGTTTTTTATTACTAAAACACCTATATTTATTTTTAAATAAATTCAATAGATAGCTTCTTTAATTCTGATGATTTCTCCCTGACTTCTAAAGTGTATCTCCTTTCTTATACCAACCTTAGTAACAATTTCTTCAGAGAGCGTAAATTCTGAGGTAGTATATTTTTTATCCATTTGATGCTCAATAGATTATTTCCAACCACTCTCAATAACCACAAGGTGAGAACCTTATTCCCGAAATTTAGTATAGGTTTGTTTTCTAAAATATTAACATTTTTAAATAGGATTATTATTTTAAATCGCAATAATAATAAGTAAACCGTTTTTTGTGTTTATTTAAATAAATAAAATAATAAAAGAACAGACTTTTAATTATATTATTTCTATCGCTTTCATAATTTTATAGATTTCCTTTAAAATTAATTACACTTAAACTTCATATCATGTTGCCAATCAGTTAATTATACTGCTACTCAAATTTGTATTTTTTAATTTTCTACTATTAATTTAAACCTATAGTATTATGAAAAAAATTTTATTATTAGTCTTCACTCTTTTTTTATTAGGAGGAACTGTTGGATTTGCGAAAACTAAGCCAACTGAAACAACATTTAGAACAGAAACTGATGACAAGTTTTCAGATGTCACATATGCAGTTGTTGTGATTGATTTATGGAATAATAATACCATTGTTTACGAAGAAGGGCCGTACTGTGGCTTCGATAGAGCAGTAGAAAAGGCTATAGAATTACAAGATCTATATGATAGTATTTATCCCCCTGGAAGATTTTCAGCTAATCCATCACCGCGATTAGAACCATGTACACTTTAAATTGCTCCACTTATTATCTAGAAATTGTATAAAAAAGTAAGCGGGTGTCCCAAAAGGTCACCCGCTTACTTTTTGTCAAAAAATTGATTACAAATATTTTTTATTTTTCAATGGACTTTTCTCATTTTCCAATAAATCATGGGCAATTTGAATCATTCCACTGTTAGTAGCACTCCCCCACAAGGCTCTTCCAAAAATATAACTAATGGTATACTCTTTCCAAGAACCACAATAAGTTTTAATTCCAATATAGGATTTTTCTAAATACGCTTTTAATTCCTCTTCAGTAAGATAACCCATGTCAAAACAACAGCGAGCAATAAATGCTCCTCTTCCATAATTCCAACCTGCATCTTTTACTTTTCGCAAAGAGGTAAAATTATCCACTACACCCTCTTCAATCAGCTCAGGTACTAGCTTATTTAAATTTCTATAAATCTCTAGATAATGATTAAAAGCCTCTTTTTCAGCGGGTAAGTTTGCCTTTAAAATAGCCACATAGTTTTCCTTATCTTCAAATGCACAATAGACGATATCGATATATTTATCTTGATTTCTATTTTGTAAATCCGATAAAATATCAAGGGCATCTTCCTTGTCAAATAGTTGCCAATAATCTTCTAAAAGGGTCTTTATTGTCGCCTTACTAAGCCCCGTTTCATATGAATTGAGATAAGCGGATTGCTGCTCGGCATACATTGAACTGAGTAATAAGTGATCTAATCGCTGTCCTATTACTGCGTTTTTTGAATTTAACTGAATACTTTTAAACGCATTTAAAATTTTCGAAAACACATTCATATTTGCGCTTAGTTTAAAGTTAAGTTAGAAAACTTATCTTGTAGTGTTGTTATAAATCGCTCCCCAACAACTTGATATTTAGCTCTTGTTGCAAACTGTTTTTCTAAATTAAAAAGGTCAGTAGGATCAGGTACATAATTCAATCTATCGTGAATTTCAAGAGACAACGCATGGCCATCTATATCAAATGTAATAGTATGTACTTTAGGTAAATACTGTTCTGATGATTTTGTATATATGCCTAATCCGGCTTTTAAAATACCTGTATAGTGAAGTTTAGCTGCTTCAATTCTAAATGTATCGAAGATAATATGCTCATCTAACTCACCAGCTGTATCCGTACTAAAAAAATGTAACTCATTTCCACTTAAAACCCAAAAACAGTTCATTTCACTTCTTTTTAGTTTCATTCCAATAGCAGATAAAGCAACATTTTGAAGTCCATCACTCAAAAGATTTTGAACCTTGTTGGCGGTTGATTCTGGAATCGATGCTGAAGTAAAAGCATCGATTGATTTTCCTTTCATCCCCTGATTTAGTTGTGGAAAATCGTGCATTAATACCGCTTGTTTATAAACCTCGTACTTACTTCTTTCAACATCTAAGTCGATTTCTGCTGCTACTTTTTTGTGTTTTTTATTCATATAAAGCATAAAACACACGCCTGCAATTACCAGGACAAGAGGTATTAGAAATAAAGGATCCATAACCTACTGAATTTAAATATTAGTTGGTTTTATATTCTCTTTTTTCGATGGAAGACATCCCCAGATTACCAAGGCTATTATAAGTATAAAAACAAGTTTTCCTCCAATTTTCTTCCAGAAAGACAAAGGACTTTCCGCTGTTTTTACATCAAAATCATGTTTTTCTTTTAATATTTCAGCTATTTGATCGTCAATTTCAACGTAGGTATTATTTGAAATATCAGCCAACACATATCTTCCATTCTCATTCCAAACAGACATTGTCAATGCGCCGTACTCCGTATTGAGATAAGCTACGTTTACTTTTTGACCTACTATCTTTTGAATTTCAGAATCGGTAGGTAACTCCATTGTTGTTTCTATTGTTTCACAAGGTAAACAAACTGGAATTTTTGCTTTTGCAGATACCATATTGATGGTGAAAAAAGCAATAACTGTAATTAAAAACACTTTTTTTGTCATATTCATTTTTTTTAAATTATTTCCCTCTTGTATTAGAGAGTTTTCAGCGACGAAAGTAGTATTTTAATTATTTTAATAAAATTATTTTTTAATATTTTCTTAAATATTTTATAATTATATTGTAAAATATTTAAAAATAAGGCTTGATAGTCTTGCTAAATAAGATTTTATACGTCTATTTCGCATACGTTTATTGTTGTCTCAGGTATAAAAAATTTCTTGAAGTATGAGAAATACTAACTACTTCCTATTGAAAGTGAAACGCTTACCTTTAAAAGGAGTCTCAATGATAGAAATAAAATGATATAAAGTAGAGCGTTTATATCTATCTATTTTAGGTACAGTTTTTGGGTATCTAATTGTGCTGCCAAAAAAAGCTTTAATTGCTTCATAGTTAGCCTCAGGGGGTTACAAAAGGAGTATCATGTGAAGCATTCTTGATATATACTGCCTTTTAAAAGGGCTTGGGCTAATTTATGTTCATATGCGATTAGAGCAAAATTTGGTTGTGGACTGTTTTCATTTATCTCGTAAGCCTTTTACGTTTGCTTTTATTTGGAAGCCATTTTTGAACAATATGCATTTAAAAAGAAGGTTATCCAATACCCTACGTATTCTTACTAAGAACCGAAATAACGTTGAATCAAAGACCTATACTTTTTAGTCTTGTATTCAATGATCGGTTTACTTTTCCCATCAAACAAAATCATTGCTGTTCTTTTCTTCAATTTTGTAATATCGATTAAATATGTTTTGTCTTTCAATCTAAATTTTAGCTGTCTGGCATCCGTTCTACCCACCACTCTTTTATCAGTAGCTGGTCCATATTGATTGTATAGTGAATTGGCTAGTTTGGTATGTACTTCATTGTCACCCTTAACGTTTAGATTTTCAACAAAGAAAATAGCTGTAGAAGGTGCTATTACTGTAATGCCAAATTCTGTTTTTGTTTCAGGGCTTACCAATTTAATATAGCGCGAAGAACAAGAACTGAAAGCGAAGAGCAGTAAAAACACAAGCGACAAGTGCTTTAATTTTAAATTTTTCATTTATTTTTTATTAAATATAGTTTACCTAAATTGTTGGTAAACAAGTGATAGTGTAGGTTTGGATGTGTATAATATAAATAAGGTAAGAAATCTGATTGCCCCGCTCGAGAGAGATTACCTACAAGTTTATTGTTGATTTCTACTTTGTCATTCTTCCACTTATCACTCATCCTCACAGCCTCTTTAATTTTTAACGTATCTTGATCGATACGTACAGTAGTATATAAGAACCCCTCCCACAAGTGATTCTCTTCCAATGTTATTTTTTGAAAATACTGGTATTGGATATTCGGATTATCATTAGCTACCCACTCATATTTGTCTGTTGAATAGTATCGAAACAATTCTTTACTAACTTTTTTTTGAATCTCACGAAACGATTTAGTATCATTAAAAAGGATATTCCACTTGTTGTCTTGCCAAAATACCACCTTTTCAAAAACCTTATAGGTTCCATCCGCTAGACTGTAATAGTTTTTAGCAAAGAAAAAAGTAGCCTTATTCTCTATATTTTTAATCGATTCAACTTGCTTTTGGCTATCAAAACTAAAATCCTCGTTGTGTATTTCAATTTTTCTTTTTATCGTATCCCCATCTAATGCCCAGGTTTTATAATAGCCTTCCTCTAGATTGATCAGATAACCTTCAAAAAACAATTCATCCTCCGTCGATGGTTTATATTGCGCAAATAAATTACCGTAGTTATCCAACTTATAATATTCCATTTTTAATCTTTGTTCCCTCTCTCCGCCTTCATATTTAGCCTTAGTTAGGATTAGGTTATTTTGGGGTGTGAGATAAGGATTCAAGGGAAGATCGCCTTCCATTAGGAGACTCATTTCTTTATTCTTGAAATGCAATACAGGCTCATTTATATCTTGATAGTCAATATACGCTCTCGGTAACTTAGTACTCGTAAATAAGTTTCTAAAATAAAGATCAAGATTCGAATTCGCTAGGGTTGTAATAGCAAAGTAAATGACAAGTCCACCAAAGAGCCATTTTAATTTTTGAATTGATTTGAAATAAATAAATAGAAAATAAAAAACAATACTTGCGATGAATACACCTAAGGCAACAAAAAAATGAAAAAGTTCGGCATACGCCCCTTTTAGTAAAGCAGTGCCAAGGAAAAAATAGACAATAGCAAGGATAAAAGCAAGTAAAATAGATTTTGCAATATGTTTTAAAATTTGTTCTTTTTTATTCATCTTCAATTACTTAGTTTCTTTTATTTAAATGATTACTTCCTATTGTTTTTAAAAATAAACCTCAATTTTGCTAGAAATATTCTTTTTTAATATTGCTTCCTAATCTATTCATATTCTTGTTTTATTCAACGTTTCATTGTATTTGTTTAAGTGTATTAAGCAAATTACTGAAAAAATAATATGATTTAGAGCTTTGTATTTTCAATCCACGAATGTAAAGTATCTTCATGTTTAAATTGCTATACGTATCCAATAATTCTGTAATAAAAATAGCTTACTCCATTTTTTTGGGATACTATTTCATAATCTTATCTTATCAAGTTGTCCTATCAACTGTCGAAATATGGCTTACCTACTTCTCTTTCCTTATCCTATTCCAAACTAAAACAGAAGTATTACCGCAATCAATACGCTGAAAATTGAATATATTTACAAGAGCCAATCAAGGTTGTTTAACCTTTTTTTAAATTTTATGAAACTTGAAAAAAAATTGAGTATCCCACAGGAACGAATATTCAAAAAAATAGTACCTGTCCTATTGGGGGGATGGGTGATCTTAATTGGGGCTTGTCATCCCTATCAAAAAAAGAAAGACAATCAAAGTGTGGATCCTAAAAAATATCCTGTTGAAAGTAAAATATTCCTCGTTGGTGATCTAAATAAGGACCAAATACAGGATACGGCTTTTATACATTCCAAGAACAGCGCAGCGAATGAATTAGAAATGGAAGAAAATTTGCAAGCTATAACAATTAAATTTTCAGGAAATATAGCAGCCTTAACAATTGAAGGGAGTTTAGGGGTTTATATTTCTAAAACCGAAGACTTAAATCAGGATAATGCAAATGAACTATTCGTTTTTTCTCGTACAAATGAAGGTTGGTGGAATGCGCTTTATGTTTTTTCGTATCGTGAAGACAAATGGAGTAAAATGGCAGAAACCCAAGCATTTGTTTCAGAACCCCAGGACTTTGAACATAGAATAAAGAAGGAAAATGGATCGTATTATTTACTAGGCGATAACAAATGGGAAGAAGAGGAAAATGGACATTTTAAAAAGATAGAAGTCAAAATTCCAAATCGGTACTAGAAGATTCAAAACCTCTATTTTAGGGGTAGTATTTAATTCATAAAAAAGGCATCCGTTTTTGTCTAATTTTGCTCAATATAGCGTTGCCTCTATTTATTCGTTAGTAAAAATAGACAAGTCTTATCCCTTTGAAATCGCTGCTTTATTTGGTTGTGCCGTTATGACTGGTTGACAAGCTCATTACACATAGACTGAAACTTGAAGATATAAATGAAGGTTTTGAAAGACTAGCAAACGGAGAAGCAATAAGACCGATCCTCTTATTTGATTAACCTCCAATAAAGAATTCCCTTTACTCAATAAAAAGACCTATTGAAGTAAAGGGAATTTAGTTTTTTTATTCTAGTAAAAGACTTATAGTTATAAAGTAAAATTTATCTTTATTTAAACCTAATACGCTGTACATCAATATATTTTAACTAAATTGTTTTATCTTAATTTATAAAATAACTCGATTTTTTACTTTTACTAAATCATCCTATTCCTCCTTGTTAAAACTTTTTATCTTTTAAAATAAGATTATTCCAAAACCGTTCTTTCTTTGCCACAGAAATGATGAAGAAATGAAAAAAATAGCTATTGCTGTTTGATTTAAAAGAATACATCTAAATAAGAGAATCATTACGTTACTTTTTTTTCATAATTAGAAAGGTGGGGTTTGTGGGGACAATAGACTTGAACTATTGCTTATTGAATCGATTGTATTGGTTTATCACGATTCGCAAATTGGAAGTCGTCCTCATCTTTCTTTTAAGTATGGTCTAGCTTATTTCGTTTACAATGCTAGTCTTTTAATCCGTAAAACTTTAATTTTAGCTTTTGAGTTAGTACCTCTTTTGTCAATTTAGAAGACCGATTTACTATTCAAGCTATTTTAAAGTTTTACTTTTTTATTTCTATCTGCAGGGGTAAATCCAGGAAATGAAGCAATCTCAAAGAAATAGTAAAACTTAAACTTGTTGTTCTTTAAGGGAGACTTTTACAATTAACTCACATTGGAATTTATTCCTCTGCGCTACGCTTTTTAATGCGTTATATTTTAATCCATTACAAGCCAAACTAAACGACAAAGAGGGCTAGGAATACCCTGTGGTTTGTATTTCAATGGGGTGGTTTGGAAGAAGAGAATTTTACGAGATAAAGCATATGCCCTATTCTCTACTTATTTCTTATACCTCTTTACTGATGGGAAATGAGTCCATAGTGAGTCCATTAAAGCAAATCTTTTTTAATACCCCTCTTAGTAACAGGATGCACTCATTTTGTAGACAGAAGGAAAATAGACAAAGTCTGGTAAAAAAATGAAGGAGACTGCCTTTTGGGACATTCTCCTCCAACAATAAAAAAAAAGTTAGTTTTCTAAACGATCAAGTCTCGCTTTTAGCTCTTGGTTTTCTTGGGATAGCTCTTGAATCGCTTTGATCATGGGCGCTATTAAATCGGTGTATCGCAAGATTAAAACCTGCTCTTGTGTGTTATCGGATTGAATAATTCCCGTATGGGTTAGATCAAGATCAGTCAAAGTTTGCTGTAAATCTTGCGCTACAATACCCCACTCCTTTTTTTGCGTGCTATCTCCTATACGAGTGTATTGCATGGGTTTTAATTTAGTTACTAAATCTAGTCCTACGGGTAAAAGTGAAATATTCTCGAGCGATCGTTTATCGTTTATAGCAGAAAAAGGAACTTGCCCATAAATGGAAACCACATTTTCATTTCCGAATCGAATGTGATTCGAACGATACACCTTAGCCCCATTTCCCACTGTAGTAGTATTCGTAAGATCCAGCGCATCTATACTGGCACCATATCCTATAGCGGTATTAAATGAACCATTTATATTGGTATTCAAAGCCCTATATCCAATTCCTGTATTAGAGCTTCCATAGGTGTTGCTTAGTAAAGTACTTCTCCCCATAGCAACATTATAATTTCCATAACTATTGCTCACTAAGGCTTCCATTCCTACCCCCGTATTATTTAATCCTTTGGTATTGTTTTTTAACACACTAGAACCAATAGCCGTATTCGCTTCTCCAGTGGAATTCATTTTTAAGCTATTCGCTCCTACTGCCGTATTATCATGTCCTGAAATAATTTGATTTTCTCCATTTAAACTATTATAACCAATAGCCGTATTCCATCTTCCGTGATAAGTACCCTTTGGTGTACCTTTATAAGAACCAACACCAAAAGAAGTATTATACGTATTTATATCACTCAACAAGCCTGCTTGAACCCCATGACGTTTAAAAATTAAATCTTGATTATCCGTTGTGCCAATAAAATTTTGACTGGAATCTGTATTAGAATTTCCTTTCGTACTCCAAGTATTGTCTGCAGTGGAGAGCATAACCCATTGCTTGCCATTAAAGTAATAATAGCCTGAATAAACGGGATTGGTCTCGTTTTGAACGAGTGAAGTATTAAATACAAGTAAACCTTTTGCAGGATTCAAAATCGTTTCTAAATCATCAATCCCTTTTAAACTAACTCTTGGAGGTAGAAAACCCATATTGTTTGCGCTTAAATCTAGTACAGCGGAACTATGAGGGGTTTTTGTATTAATTCCTATGCGAGCAGGCTTGCTTTTACCAGTATTTATATTCAATCCATAGATGCTATTGCCAATATTTAATTGATTACTTCCATTGATGTCAGATACATCAGTTGAGGCACCAATTAATATGTTATAATCGCCAGACAAAAGATTACTTCCCGCATACTGACCTATGCCTATATTCCAATTTCCGCTTTGCATACTAGATAAGGAACTATTACCTAAACTGCTATTGCCAACCCCTTGTGAATTACGGCGCATTGTAAAATTGCCAATTCCTACATTTCCAAAACCTTGAGTTGAATTTTGTAAGGCATATGCTCCAATACCTATATTAGAATAATAATTATTATTTTCTAAAGCACTAAAACCAATCGCAGTATTCATTGTACCACCTTCTAATCTTCTTAAAGTATTGATCCCTATTGCTGTATTATATTGTCCTTCAGAAATTAAATTAGACAAAGCACTAACACCAAAGGAAGTATTCATATTGGACAATCTTCCTGATTCTATATTGTTTCGTTTAAATAGTACATCCATATCGGTTTTCGTTCCAATAAAATGCAGCTTGTCATTAATATTATCATTTCCTTTTATATCCCATGAATCGGTATTAGACTGAAAATCATTCCAATTCGTCCCGTTCCAATAGTAATATCCTGGTAAAACGCGAGTATCAAGAGTCCCTGCATCTACCGTATTATAGATAAGTAAGCCTATAGCAGGTCGATCAATAGTAATCTGATCCTTTTTACCTTTTAGCGGAACGCGGGGAGGTAGAAAACCTTGATTGGATGAAGCGATTTCTAAAGCTGCTGAAGGATGTGGTTGAGGTGTATTAATTCCAACTTGTCCATAAATAGCGAATATTTTTAAATAGATTACTAGACTTAGTATATATTTTACTTGTTTCATCTTTCTGTTTTTTTATTCTTAATTCGAAACAAAATTCACGAAATAAGCCTAATACAGGTTGATAAAGGATAAAAAAGTAAAGTAAAAACAACAATATATCTGTTTATAATTTGGAACTATTTATGATTTAAAAAAACGAATCCTTATTTTATTCTTCCTGCGATACAAATCATGGATCAAAATCTTTTTTAGTATGAAACATCTATTTTTTTTTCTTAAAAGTAAGGTAGAAGAAAATCCTTCTATTTTTCTGACACAGAAGAAAATAAAATACAAACTACTAAAAATCAAGGTTTTGCGAAAAACATAAAAATAATAATTGATACATTTTCCTCTATTTTACCATACAAAAAAGGTAAAAATTAAAATAGCGCATACTTTTTTACACTTTAGCGATTCAATCTGACGAATCATCAATTTCTTTGTCCCATAAAACTTAAATAATCTCATAATGCGCCTATTTATGGTATTTACAAGCGCTAAATATCATATTTTCTAAAAAAACACTAATAAATTAAGAAAGGCTTAAAGGAGAAGATTTAACTCCAGATATTCTTTCCTAGAATCTAAAAATAGAGGAGTTTATGGTTTAATAATAAAAACGAAAAAAAATGAAGAATGAAGTAGAATTATCATCGCCAACGGATGTACTAAAAAAGCTCAAGCTTTTATTAGGATTGAAAAAGGGATATGAATTAGCGAATCTTATTGGTGTAAAACCCAATACCATGTCTTCCTGGAAAGTAAGAGATTCAATGCCTTATCATCGCCTATTAGCTATATGCATGGAATATAATATTGACTTAAATGATTTATTTTTTGAGCACGGTTCAAAAGATAAGCCCATGGAGCGCTACATTCAAGTTCCCATTTTATATATCAGTAAGTATTGGGATTACTATTTCAATCCTAATTTCAAAAATACAACCGTATTACCTTGGGTTTATTTTCCTGAAAATATCGATTTTGATCTCATTATACAGATAGCGACAGAAAATGAAAAAGATCGAAAAAGTAAGCTTCTTTTTACCTTTTGTAAAAGAGTAGAAGTAAGTGAATTAAGTATTGGAGAAACCTATGTGATGATTGTCAAAGACATAGGTTTCTTATATGCCAAATTGATTTCTATCGATTTTATTTTAAATACTTTACAACTTGATTGTGATAGCCAAAGAATTATAGAAGTGAAAATTAAAGATTGCTTGGAATTATTTCTATGTAAAGGATTTTATATCGATAGCTAAGCCGGATTTATCTGGTTTCATTCACTTGCTTTAATAGCCTCCCAATTTTTACCTCATTTGTACTGAAAAGCTTCATACAAGGATCTAGAAGAAATTCTTTGTATAAGCCTGATTTTATATTTATTTGGTATTTATTTAACTTAAAAATATAACAGAAAAACTTTGATTTGTGTTATTTATTTGCATCAAAAATAAACAAAACTTAATGTAATGTATTAGTTGCTAATAAAACAATAAATCGCTAAATTCGAATTAATTCTAATGATTAATCATATAACAGCCATGGATCTCTTTAAATACATCTTGATCTCAATTCCACTCATTTCATCCATGACCTGTGGACTTATTTTTATGGTCGTATTTCATAAGAGTCTTTCCCTAACAGAAAATAGAATTAGACAAACACTTGGAAGTTATTATATTTTAATGACACTTTTGTGGTTGATTACAAATATTTCAATAGAGCATTATAAGAACATGTTAATCGTAGTTCCTTTTTTCTTTTTATTGATACACTTAACCCAAGTCGTGTTTTATCACTTTATATGCTATATCGTCCCCACAAAAGAAAAATTTAATGCTTTCCACTATAAAATAGCTATAGCTATTTTTATCATGGCTAGTATTTTAGTTTATGTCATTTCCAGCATTAAAGACTATAGTGACTTTGATTTCAATTACTTTTTTTATCAATATTTGTATCTATATACTTCCTTAAATATGGTATATTATACGGCACTATGTTGGATTAGACTTTATAAATATAATCAGGAAAAATACAACAGGCAATTTGCGAGAAGTAGCTTTAATTGGATTCATGTTTTACTCTTGTTGCGAACTTTATTTTCCATTCTATTTATTTTCAATAATCAGCGGATTATTCTAATTGATACAACCATAGTTGTTCTGATTGCAACGCAGCATATTATATTAATATTTAATGTTTTACAGAAAAATATTATCGATAAGATTAGAGCAGAATATAAAACCAATATCATGCTTCCCTCGGGGCAAATTGTTTCAGTCGATAACAAAGGACAAGTAGAAAATATATCCCATAATTCAGCATATCTACCAGGCCATAATGAATCAAATAGTTTACTAACGCAACAGGATGTAGTTGCCTATTTTTCAACTGAAAAACCCTATTTAAACCAAGACTTTAAATTAGATGATTTAGTGAAACACTTTGGCGTTAATCGAACGTATATCTCAAAATTTATCAATGTAACCTTTAATTCCAATGTAAGTCAGTATATCAATCAATGGAGAATAAAAGAAGTGGAAGAATTGCAGAAAAATAAAGAAGAGATGCTTCTGGAAAATTTAGTTCAAAGGGCAGGATTTTCAAATTTACGCCATTACCTGAGAGCAAAACAAAGCGTTGAACAAAAAAATAAAACGATTTAACACAAGCATAATATGGATTTCGAATATTTATTTTTAGTAGTATCTTTTTCAGCCTCTATTTTTTCAGCCTTGTTTTGCTTAATTTTAATTGCATTGAAATTAATCAACACAAACTTGGATTCATTAGATTATTTTACAAAAAGATTATCTATAGTACTTGTCATTTTTTATTTCATTAGTATTCTATATAATATTACCATTTTATTATATGTTTTTGATGTAAAACTTTTTTGGTGGTTTAAAGCACTGAACTTTCAATCGGTTCTATTGATTCCAGTGATATTTTACCATATTGTCTTTAAACTTTCTAGATTAAGAAAGGAAGAAAAATTCAAGTATTACCACTATTTAGTTTGTTTTTTAGTGGGTCTATTTTATTTACTTTATTCGGAATTTTTACTAGATCCTGCTTCCACTATCTTCAAAGAAGATAACATCAAAAACACACTTTTCTTTGATAATGGGAGAATCGTAGCAAGAATTATTTACAACTCTTTTTATTTGTCATTAGGGCTTTATCGATTAATTCGATACAGAAGAAACATTAGCAACTATTCTTCTGATGAAAGTCAAAATTCTTTAAGATGGTTGTATCGTATTTTTATTATTGTCTTTTTATTGTATCCTGGACCTCTACTGTTTTATTTTATACCTGATATAAAACATAGTTTAATGTTTGGTCAATTGATACCTAACTTTTTATTTATGTTTTTTAATATTAGTCTTTGTTACAATATTTTTAGCCAAAATTTCGCCTTAGTTTATGAAGATATTATCGAGGATAAAAAGAAGCAGGAAAACAAAAAAGGAAATCCTATTAACAAAGCGGATTTTGAAGCGTACATTAGAAATCATAAACCGTATTTAAATCCTCAATTAAAAATTACCGATCTTTTAGCGGATTTAATGACGAATAGAACTTATTTATCTTCTTTTATTAATACAACTTATGAGATGAACTTTTCACAGTTTATAAATAAATGTAGATTTAACGAGTACTTGGAATTAAAAGAATCCTTAGATCAAGCGCAACAAGTTGAAGGTGAAATCATACTGGCAAGTGGTTTCACAAGCTATGAAAGTTTTAAACGCACAGAAAATCAGTATTATAAAAAAACCAATTGGATTCCTATTATGTGATGTATATATAGTATTAGATTTTGCTGTAGGATTATCAATCTATAGCCCATTAATATCCTTTTTTTATAGTATGAATTTAATACCCAAAGAAACTATAAAGCTAGCTAAGATAGCTAAGATTCATCATCTATAATTCTTTAACTATAAATTCACTGCGTCTATTTAATTGATGTTCAGCCTCTGTACATTGTATCCCATTTGTACAAGTGTTTAGCACCTGTGTTTCTCCATAGCCTCTACCTGTTAATCGAATTGGATCGATTCCTTGTTCAATCATCCATTTAATCGTTTCTTTCACCCGGCGATCTGATAAAGTCAAGTTATAGGTATCATTTCCTCTGCTATCTGTATGAGAACGTACATCAATTTTCATCGTGGGATTTTGTTTCATCACCTCTACTAACTGTATCAGTTCCATGGCTGCATCCCTTCGGATATTGGCTTGGTCAAAGTCAAAGTAAATCGGCTGAAGATTTAATTTCTCAAATAAATCATCATCGACTTGTAGGGGTTTTTCTGATTTTTCTAAGCCGATGTTTATCGTCTTACCTCCAGGTTCACGTTGCACATTAAAGGCCACTTCAACTGTGTTGTATAAGGGCTTTTCAACTTTGATGCGGTATTTGTAATCACAATTTAATCCCGAAGTGATATAATACCCTTCGTTATTCGTTCGAAGCGTGTCTGATTTTTGATACCGTGCATCATAAATCGTAACTAATGCGTGGGTCAACTTTTCGTTCGTATCTTTATCATATACGTTTCCTTCTACGTTTTGTATACAGGGTTTCTCAGCTAAAAAATAGACATCATCGGACCCCTTACCTCCTGCTCGATTGGAACTAACAAAACCTTTCCCTTGTTTGGAATCAAAATAGATACCAAAATCATCCAGGGGACTATTGATTGGTTCCCCTAAGTTTACTGCAGAACCAAAGCTACCATCTGGGTAAATTTTGGACACAAATACGTCCAAGCCACCAAGGCCTGGATGTCCATCCGATGAAAAATACAAATGAAAGTCGGAGGAGATAAACGGAAAGTTCTCTCTTCCTTCCGTATTGATTGATTTCCCCAAATTTTCTATAGGTCCATAGCCTCCATTTTCATATAGGGCGACGCGAAATAAATCCGATTGACCGATTGTTCCATTGCGATCGGAAGAAAAATACAACCATTTATCATCGGGTGTTAAAGCTGGATGAGCCGTATTGAAATGATCGCCGTTGATGGGTAACTCCTTCACTTGTCCCCACTTCCCGTCCATTTGCTTTATCACTTTGTATACTTTCAATACAGAGGTATTTGCTTTATTTTGCTTACTCTTGCCCTTGGATGTGGAATTGTTACGCGTAAAGTACATCGTATTTCCATCTTGGGTAAAAACAGCATTGGCATCATTTACTTTAGAATTGATTTCTGGAGCAAATACTGTTGGGGTTCCAAAACCTTTAGCATCTAGTGTAGAGCGGTATAAACTGGTATAACTCTCTTGGGTTCTGCTATTCCTTTCATTTTCCTTTGGATTGGCTGTTGCTTGGGTGGATGTATAAATAAATGCATCTCCAAGTAGTGTTCCTCCATAATCAGAATAAGGGGTATTGATATCCAATAATGTAAGAGCATAGTGATCGGATTTATTTTCTATCGCTGCTAAGTAATTGCGATTCTTATTGTATAAGATAACTCTGTGATCTTCTTGTTCTAAAACCCCAAATTGATCCATCATCTCTTGAAATTTCGTGTAGTTATCTACAGATTTTAGCGTTTGTGCATAACGGTAAAAGTATTCGGAAGAAAGTTTCGATAGGTTTTTATTTGCATAGTGGCCTTCAAATAACATAGCATACCATTTGTTTGCCTCAACCAGTTTACCGTTGAAATAATAGGCATCGGCAAGATTTTGTAAGACCTTGACATTGATGTACCCTTTTTCTACAATGCGTTCATAGCTATTTATGGCGTCTACATACGCCATGCGGTTAAAACTTTGGATGGCTTGTTTTTCTTTTTTTAGCTGACTGTATCCTGAGGTTCCAAAACTCAAAGCTAAACACAGGAGACCTACCTGTATCATCTGTTTTTTCATACCTATTATTTTTAGAAAAATCTTGGCGTCGAAACGCGTTTGAAAACGTTAAACAAACTAAAGCGCATAAAAATTTCGTGAGATCCTGAGTTGTAATTGGCGAGCTTACTTGTTTCGGCATCATAACTATAACCAATAAAGAGATGATCTGATACTTGGAATCCTACAAGTCCACTAACCGAGGCATTCCAGCGGTAAGCAGCTCCAATAGTGAACGTATCGATAAACATGAAATTCGTTGTTAAATCTACTTGTAAAGGAGATCCTTGCTCTATTTTTACTAGAGCTGCTGGTTTGAATTTTAAATTGGGATTCAAATCAAATACATACCCTCCAGTTAAGTATATATGTACGTTTTGACGCAGTGTTTTTACCTTATCATCATCATAACGATGACGTGTTAACAAACGAGGTGCGGATAATCCAACATAGGTTTTATCGGAGTACAAGAATAATCCAGCTCCGATATTCGGTGTAAATTCACTTTTAATATCTTCCTGTGCTACTGGATCTGTTGGATTATAAATACTTAATTTACTGTAATTGACATCCAATAAATTGGCGGATCCCTTAAGTCCAAAAGCTAATTTATATTGATAATTCAAATCAATAGCATAAGATAAATCAATAGATAGCGTATTATCATCCATTATCCCCAAATGATCATTGCTGAAATTCACGCCTAATCCCAATCCCGAATTACCTAGGGGCGTATCAACAGATAGGGTTGCCGTTTTTGGAGCTCCTTCAAGCCCAACCCATTGGGTGCGGTATAAGCCAAAGATATTCAAGCCTTCCCTACTCCCTGCATAGGCAGGATTAATATTGGAGTGGTTGTACATATACTGCGTATATTGAGGGTCTTGTTGGCTGTAACTTTGCTCTATACAAAATAGACCTACACCACCTAAAATGATTCTTTTTATTGTGTTATTTAATTTCATCGCCTTTTTGGTTTAATTGGTCTCTACATGTAAATTAGCGGCTTTCTTAATCATACGGCTGCCATTTGCATCTTTGTACTCATAGGTAAGAACATAATAGTATGTACCACTAGGTAATTTTTTGCTTTTATCCACGGTGATTTTACCTTCTGAATAACCTTTGAATACATTCATACTACCATCTCCATTGGAATCATATTGGGTCGTTTCATATACTTTAATTCCCCAACGGTTGTAAATCTCGACGCGATTGTTGGGGTACTTGTTGATGTTATCAATAAGAAAGTAATCGTTTTTTCCATCCCCATCTGGAGTAACAAGATTGTAAATAACTACATCACCATCTAAAAGCCAGTTTTTCTTAATTGTCGCTAAGGTGAAATAACCATAGCCTTTTACCGTTGATATGGTGGTAACTTCTTTGGTAGACATATCAACAGCACCTCCCTCATCAACCCACAACTGTTGCTTGTCATCCCAACGAACGATATGCAATTCCGTTTCTGGGTCTTGAAGTAATTCTAGGGGGGTAACCGCTTCATCCCAGCTTAACGTAAGCTTAATATCCTTCTCGGCATTATCCTTTCCCTTTAGCACCGTCCAATATTCACGCTCATTGACTTGATTGATGATTCCTGACTTGGCTTTGTTTTTATCAAAAAAAGCCTTATCGCCTACTGTATACTTTGCTTGGTAAATATTTTTTTCAGCTCCTGAAGCGCTAATTTTTAGGGGTCTTACAATTCCTTTTGCTCCAATTGGAAATACAAATTCCGTTGCTCCAATTTTTTCAGCTTCACCTTCTATGAAACTTAAATTACTAGCATTGATATGACTCGCATTGGGCATAAAACTAATCATCCCTTTGGTTAAATTGGTTGTGTTATTTTTGGTGGAATCGACTTTAATAATTCCATGCTTAAAATCTAGCGCACCCCAGATATCAATATTGGCTTTAAGATCAAAAAAAACTTCTTTCTGATTCGTGTTAAAAGAGAGATTATTAAATTCGAACCTGTTATCTCCTTCTATGACTTGGTTCGTCCCGTTATCTGAAAAAAAATAAACTTTACCCGAAGTTAATCGCTTACTAAAACTGAATAATCCATGATTGGTGACTGTTCTATAATAGTGTATTTCACCATCGTTGATCAATTGCCCCTTGCTATCATTAATAAAGTTTGAATAGGAACTTAAAATAGTCTGGTTCTCAATTTGAAATATTCCTTTGTTTAAAAAAACATTATTTTGTGCCTTAAGTACAAGACTATTTAAAAGGGTGTAGCTCAAAATAAAAATAGTATATAAATAGTTCTTTTTCATGTTGGTTTTTTTAATTTTATTTTGAATACTTCTTCTTACAAAATCAATTGTAAAAAGAAGTATTACTGCTCAAGCAAAATTTTGCCATACTATAAAAGGAAGATTAAATCTCTTGAATTCGGTATTGAAGCAAAATCTGATCGTTCATTAAGGGGTAAAAAGAGATTGTCTTTAAAGAAAAGAGAGGTTTTAGAATTATTCCCTTTGATACCTATAGGATGGTATAAGTAGTATAGAGCAAATGATCTACTCCATATTATTTGTTTTTTTATACTTTATTACTTTACTAGCGTAGAAAGTATTTTTGAGTTAGATTTTGCTCCAACGATTCATTTAATACTTTACTGATTGTGTATAAGAGAAGTAAAATTGTAAGTAATTAGGAATATTTTTTGTTTGAGTTACTCTTAGAGTACGATCTTTCTATTCTTAATTAAAACATAGAAAAAAAGAATCTAGGAGAAAACCTCCTCCTAGATTAAAAAGTATTATCTCGCTGTAAATTCAATCATAACTTCATAATTAGTTCCTGCTGTCTGTGGATAATACATGGATCCCTCACCCATATAAAAGTTAATTTTAGATCCTGTTATACTAACGCCAGTTACGGAGCTTGAAATAATTTTCTTATCTCTAAATAACTTAATAGAAACAATTCGGTCTATAGTGGTTGTATTTGTAGGTAATGTGATCGTAACTTCATCAATCTTAGCTCCTGCATTTGTAAAGCTCGCACTGTTTTTAAATAAAAAAACATCATCCCCATCAATCTTATTCCCTGTATTGACAGAAATATTATTCGTTACTTTGTCGCCAATCTCCTGTTTAATAAACTCCAATTTTTCTTCAAAGAAATTCTTAATATTGGCTTCAACATCAATGATTTTCTTTTCTTTTGTTACTGGGTCAACTTGGTATAAACTATTTGCAGGAATATTACCTTCCGTTATTTCCACATTCGTGAAGTAAACGTTTCCTCCATCATTGTTGATAATATTTGTAATTTCATTTTTAATGATATCACTCTCATTAAAAATCTGTTGAATGTCTTCTGTTAGATTTAGATAATCAACACGTCCATTCTCTCCTGTATATTGGTAATAAATCTCACCTAGTTTTGTGTCAGCAGGTACAACAGCTTCTGTATCATGAAACTCAAGAGGAGCACCAGCAGTAGCCACTTTAGCTCTTTTAATTAAAGTTGCGCTCTCAAATCCTTGTATAAAATCTGTTAAATCAACATCAACCTTAGTATATTTTTGATTTACAGCATCATAAACTACATGATAGATTTTATTATTTTCAGTATCATACACTAGCACACCTTGTGGAATTGTTTTATCTGAACTCGATGGATTCGTAGGCACTAGATAATCAACGATTTTTTTTGCCTCTCCAATATCTCCAGAAACTAAATTAGTGATGGTCTCTTCAAGATTAACTTGATCCACAACTTGATTCCATTCTTGGTTCTTCCAAAAGTAAAACCCGGATGGCATTGCTTTTTCAGGAGCATTTGCAGGCCCACCCAAATTATATACAAGCAATCCGTCTACTTGTTCCCCAGTTATAGGCGCGAAAACGGTTCTACTTGTTAAAGTAACTCTTGGTATCAAAATACCTTTATCTGTTGCTTCTACATCCAGCATGGCAGAACCTTTTGGGTTTGGTGTTCCAATACCAACCTGGGCATTAGCTGTATACGCAATAGTTAAGAAACAGGCATAAAATAGAATTCTTTTCATCTTTTTGTATTTAAATTATTAATTATTTACATTTTGTTTTTTAAGCTTAAATTGTAGCGGACTAAACCCCTCTACATCTAATACTAAATAGTAGAATTAAGTACCTTTAGTGGGTTAGAAACTTTTATCTTATCCTAAAGTTTAAGAAGTTAGTTAGTAACTTCTAAAAGGATTTTTCACTTAACTACAGTGCAAATAGACTAAGAACAACAAGAAGACTTCAAGTAATTTGTACAAACTTAGATGACAATCCATCATAGATAGGTTTTAAAAGTAAAAACCATCCATTTACCTTTTTTATTTTCAAATTTAAAATACTGTAAAACAACAAGTTGTTAAATTAAAAAGTAAATTTACCAAAAGTAAAGCTCTTCAATTCGGGTTAAAAAAAGCTGTTTTTTTATACTTATTAGGTCAAAAAAGTGAGATTTTATCAGGATATAAGCCCAAATTTGTTATTTAAATGAATAGAGATAGAACATAATCATCTTCAAATTGCAAAATATTCGAGTTCAATAAAAAAAAAGAGGTTTTTTCTCTATTTTTTATTGAACTCGAATATTTGTACAGTATAGTGGAGTATTGACTGCATCTCTCAATAAAATTTGGAATACCAGTTCAGTACCCTTTTTATATTTTGTTACCTTCTTCGATAGTTAAGTAACTTAAAGCCAAGTGGTGGCGTTTCTATGTACTAATTGAATATAATGAAAAAGTTATTTTTATCTTTTGGTCCCTTATCCAAAATATGGCCCGATCTATTTTCTCTTTTTTTAAAGACTAAAAGAAATTAGCAACCAATGATAAAGTTTTACTTAGTAGTACAAAATCTAATTAATACTACTTTTTTCAACACAAATACCAAGTTTTTCTAATGATAGGTCAAGAATAATCGCCCCTTTTTCAATTGACTCCGTAAGAGGAAGTATTGATGTTGCTATTGGGGATATATAAGAATAGAGGAATAGCGATCATCAAAATGGTGAGATGTATCGCGCGATTTTGAGATGTATTAGTGTAGTTGTTCTCTTTTATTTATTTTCATTTGTAACGAATTGCCAAAAACTTAGTTGTTTTCTTGTCTCAAAACCAAGTTTTTCATAGAGTTTTATAGCACCAAAATTAGTATGCACGACGTGTAGATAAGGAATTTTGTTTTCATTGAATACTTTATTGCTTGTGTACGCTATCAACTGTTTTGCATAGCCGTTGCCTGTGTGTTCAGGGTGTGTTACAATAGCACTTAATTCGGTGTATTCCTTCATTTTCATTCGTTCTCCAGTCACTGCAATTAAGTTATTTTCCTTGTATATACCATAATAACTTCCCAGATCTACGGTCTTATTTTTGAAATAACCAGGTTGAATCAAATTAACAAGTCTAAACAGATCATCCTTATGCTGTTCTGTTTGAAGTTCAATTATAGGTTCCTTTATTTCAATATCAATTCGTTTGTCAAGCACCATTTGATTGCAAACTATTTCACTTTTCAATTGAACTTTAGAATTAATATCGGGCTGGGTACCCACTACAAAAAAGGTGTTGGTCAATGCAGCATATAAGTCAATTCCCGTTTGTATTTTGTCAGAATTTTTTATCCCGCCGAAAGGACAATTAGTAGGGTTATAAAATTTTATACCTTCATACTCAAGGGCAAAATTTTGATGCGTTTCGCTCAAAGAATACCAAGCAGGGTTATCTAGTTTATTTATTCTCATTTTTATGATACTGGTTTAAAGATTTTTATTCATTTAAATTTGATAGCTATTCTATTTGATACACTCTTATAATCAGGTGCGCAGATCGTTACCTAGTTAGCTACTTGCATTTACAAAGGCAAATAAAAGCAGTATACCTACCAGAATTGTAAGCTAGATTTGCTCTTCAATACTTTCAATTGAAAAATGTAAACTATTGATTTGATATCCTAAAGTTGTTTTATACTGCTTTTTCATAACAGTTGAAAACTCCTTTTCGAAAATTGACAGTACCTACGAGGTCATATCCTTTTTTTAAGTACACTGCATTGGCCGTATCATTCAAAGCGAAGGCATCGAATCGAATAGATTGATACTTATTTTCATTAGCGTATTGTTCTGCATATCGGATCATTTTGCTTGAAATTCCTTTTCCTTGTGCCGTTGGTTTTACGAATAACCGATGAATAACAAGAAAGGGAAGCCCTGTTTTCCAGTCTAATTCCTTGTATTCTTCATCGCATCTCTCATTTAATACCATATAAGCTAACAATTCGCCTTCCTCTTCATAAATAAAGGCTTCTTCTTTATCAATATCTTGGATCAATACAAATTTGTTTGGATAAGCTTGATCCCACTGATCAATACCTTGATTTATCATATGTTTTTTTACTTCTTCTAGTACTTTTGATGCTTGTATTATATCTTTTGGAAGTGCTTTTCTAAGCATGCTATTCTTGGTTAAATGGTTTTAAAAAGTTGCAATAAGAACTAAGGGTGATTTACCTATAAATGATTTATTTTTTCTATACTTTTTTTAGCATTTTCGTTGTGGGGATCTAGCTCAAGTGATTTACTGTAATTCGTTAAGGCTTTTTTGTACTCTTTATTTAGATAATAAGCCTCACCTAAGCTATCGTATAAATTAGCATTACTTATATCCTCTGAAATAGCCAATTCAAATACCGCAATGGCCTTTTCTATCTGATTAGTATGAATTAATTCATAGCCAAAATTATTTAGATAAAAAGATCCTGATAGATAATGAGCTGTATCCTCTCTTAGTTCTCGATATTTTACTGCTGCAAGGTCAAAGTTGTTTTGAAATTCCCTTGCTAATAACGAAACTAAATTAATTTTTGGATACAGAATTAATTCGGTCTCTATTTTATTGTATAAATTTCCCCAATCGTTTAGCGCTGCTTCAGATTTGTTATTCATAATTAAAACCAGACCATACTTAGAATCTGGACAAATTAATAGACCACTTTGAACACCATTTGATGTTCCGGTTTTTCCATAATAAAAACCCTCTTTTTGACCATACCCTACATCCCACAAATAGCCCTTATCATCCTCATTTTGCTCTTCTTTAAATAATAAACGGGTAGATTCTTTAATTAGAGGATGACCACTTTCTAACTGAAATTGCATAAATTTTGTTAAGTCTGGTAAACTACTAATCATGCCATAAGCACCTCCCAGTAAAGGATTCTTATCTAAGGGAGCTACTTTACCATCTTCACCAAAACTTACAGCTAATTCTTTTTTATATGTATTATAAGCTTGTAAATAAGTATGTTGTAATTCCACTTCGTTTAAGAAATCTTGGAGTAATTCTTTATAGGATTTAGAGTATACTTGTTCTAAAATATAGGCAACAAGCTCCGGACCTACAGAATTATAATCGTAGAATGTACCTGGTTTTTTATCTAATTTAACCGTTCTAAGTTCTTGTAATAAATCAGACATTGTATAAGTAAAAGGTCTATTTTCATAATACCCTTCATTTGTCTGTTTGTTTATTTTTTCAAGTTTTTTAGGCGTCTTAGTTTTAAATCCTAGCGTATGCGTCACTAAATTTTGAATCGTAATGGGAGTTCCTTCGAATTGTAGATTAGCATAGTCTCCTTTAAGATACATTCTAATATCATCATCTAACCGTATCTTTTTTTCAAGAACTGCTTGTGCGGCTAATGAACCCACAAAAACCTTTGAAATTGAAGCGATCTCATAAAGTGTCGTATCATTCGGCTTCTGTTTAGACTTTTTATCTAACTCACCATAATATTGTTGATAGACTTCACCTTCTTTATAAATCGCTATTGCCAAGGAATTAATATTGCCTTTTTGTAGCGTATTAGCTGCATATTGATCTATTATATTGCTAAGCTCTTTAAAGGATTTATTGTGTTCTTGCTCTTTTTTGTCTTTGACTTCTACCACTTGTTTATTCTCTGAGGCAAGCAACTGGAATTTAGTATAGCTTTTAATCCTATTATCCCAATTATCAAGTTCTGAATAAATTTCTTTAAGCCCCTTATCTAAGTCAGCCTTAAGCGTACAAGCACCCCCTATTAATGGAACTAACAAAAAAGTGAACGTTATAAGTATTTTAGTATTCATTCTATTTTTTTGATTTAAATATACATAATTTTAAGAATAAAACAGACTCAAAGAAAGTCTCTAAATTTCATTTTAATATACCCTCTCCTCTCCTAGTTGTTTTGAAATTGGTCTGTAATAACTTGAGACAGAATTAATGCCCTTAAAACCTTAATTTTGTAAGTATAGCTTGTATGAATTAAAAGGAAAATAACACTTCCTTTCTGAGCCTAACTACAAAAATTAGCCACAACTAAATAAAGGATTAGTTTCCTGTAATTTTTATTAATTTTGCTAAAAATAATTTGAATTGTTTATTCTTAAACTTGCTTACCTCAAAGTAGGCATAGATTGCTACAGGGCGGTAATCTCTATAGAATAAAGTAGAATAATATAGTGCCTATTAATACAAAAATACATGTTTGAATCTATAATTAGCTATTTTGAATCTATTAACCCTATTCTAGCTGCTTTATATGCTACACTATTCACTTGGTTAGTTACTGCATTAGGGGCAGCCTTAGTATTTTTCTTTAAAAGAGAAAATAAAAAAATATTAGATGGAATGCTTGGCTTTACAGGTGGGGTAATGGTTGCTGCAAGTATATGGAGTTTATTAATTCCAGCCATTGATATGAGTGATGGCGAAGGTTTTGTGAAAGTAACACCTGCTGTAATAGGATTTTTGGCAGGGGCAGCTTTCCTTTTTATGTTAGACAAAATACTGCCTCATTTCCATGCCAATTTCAAACAAGTAGAAGGGATAAAATCTCCTTGGCAAAAAACAACTTTATTGATTTTAGCCATTACCCTTCACAACATTCCTGAAGGATTAGCAGTGGGAGTTTTATTTGGAGGGGTTGCTGCAGATGTTCCACAAGCCACTATAGCTGGAGCAGTAACACTTGCCATTGGCATAGGGTTACAAAATTTTCCAGAGGGTATTGCGGTTTCAATGCCTTTAAGACGCATGGGATTAAGTAGACGAAAAAGTTTTTTTTATGGGCAACTTTCAGCAATTGTCGAACCGATAGCTGGAGTTTTAGGTGCAGTAGCGGTTACAACTTTTACTCCAATTTTACCTTATACTTTAGCTTTTGCTGCTGGTGCTATGATTTTTGTTGTTGTAGAAGAAGTGATACCTGAATCTCAACAAAATAATAATACGGATATAGCTACCCTTGGATTTATTGGTGGATTTATTGTCATGATGACTTTAGATGTAGCTTTAGGGTAAATTAAAAAACATATTTAAATGCAATATACCCTTAAACAGCATGCTGTTTAAGGGTATATATAGGTCTGTAGGATTTTCCATAGGATAAAGTTTAACGCTTTTTAAACTTTCACTATTTTTTTGCGCGCATGCAATCTAAAGAGAATTATTCCCTGAGTTTGATACTCCAGGTAAAAAGAAACCTTGCGACTTCATCTCCTATTTCATCCGTACCAAGGGTCGTAAGCTCAATCAAAACGCTTTCTTTAGAATCAATGGCTTTTGCAATAGCCTGATCTATTTTTTTTCCTTCTGAACAAGAAAAAACAATTTTACCTACTGCTTTTTTTGTAAAGTGTCCTTCATTTTTTATTACTAAACTTGCTAAACTTTTTCTTGTCCTTTCAATTTTACTAAGTAACATCATGCCTCCAGCAAACTCAGCTGCCATGCCCTCAACCGCCCAAAACATACTTTTAAAAGGGTTTTGATTGACAAAATCTAATTCTACATACGTTTTAGTTTCATTCTCGTTAGCACTTTCTAAACGTACACCTGCAAACCAAGCAATAGGAACTTGTGTTTGAACTATTTCATTAAATGTTTCTTGATTCATTTGTTTATTATTTATGAGTTTGCTTTTTCGTTCTTTACAATCTCTTCTCTAAGAATAAATTTTTGAACTTTTCCAGACGGAGTACGTGGTAATATATCCGTAAAGTAATAAATTCTAGGTACTCGATAATCGGCCATATTTTCCTTTAAAAAGGATTTTAATTGTTCTGAAGTCAATGCTGTATTAGGTTTTAAAACTACTATAGCAGTAACCGTTTCGCCCCATTCCTCACTCGGTATACCTATGACGGCTACATCCGCAATATCTGGATGTAAGAGTATCATATCCTCTACTTCTTTTGAATATACATTTTCTCCACCTCTAGAAATTATAATATCGTTTTTTCTATCGACTATAAACAGATATCCATCTTCATCTATTCTTACCATATCACCAGTAATATACCAACCATCTTCCGTAAAAGCTTCTTTTGATTCTTTGGGTTTTTTATAATAACCTGACATCAAACTATCCGCTTTCATCCAAATTTCACCTATCTCCCCTTTACCTACTTCATTTCCATTTTCATCTACTACTTTAATACTAACTGTCGGCAATGGAAATTTGCCAATAGAACCTGCTTTAATAAGTTGTTCTTCAGGATATAAGGCTATTCCAGTTGGTCCAGTTTCTGTCATGCCAAAAACTTGATAAAAGGCTCCAGAATTGTAATTAGTACTAATTTTTCTACTCAATTCTTCTCCTATTGGTCCTGCACCATAAATCCAAACACGAACACTACTCAAGTCAAAATCAGAAAAATTAGAAATGGTATTCATAGGTAGTGTATAAGAAATAGGGGAACCGAAAAAAAGAGTAATATTTTCTTTTTCTATGGTTTGTAAAAAATATAGCGGATGATATTCTCGGAGTAAAACCACAGTACCTCCAACATACAAAGTACCTCCAAACCAGTTGTTTAAAGGGGATGCATGCCAAATGGGCATTGCCATCAGTAAACGCTCATCTTTTTTTAAGGAAACAGCAACAGCTGCAATTTGAGCCGCAATATAGATACTTCTATGGGTCATAATACATCCTTTTGGCAGCCCTGTTGTCCCTGAAGTATATAGAATTTCACCAACAGATTCAAAGGTTAAAATAGCCTTATCTTCGAGAGCTAATGGTTGCGTATTTTGTAGTATAGCTTCAATTTCTTCTCCTGTATCTCCATTTCCTTGCGTAGATAGGCTAGGTATATCGATAGTTGTATTTTTGACAACAGCTGCAAGTTGAGCATCAAAAAGGAGAAATTTAGCCTCTGAATCCTCTAAAATATAAATTAGTTCTCGAGATTTTAATTTGTGATTTATCGGCACTACTATGGCACCCAATCGCCACGCACCAAAAAGTATCCATAGAAAGGACGGTGTATTATAACAAAAAAGGGCTACTTTATCATTTGCTTGAATACCATACCCTTTTAAAATTTGAGCTGCTTGAAGGGATTTGTATTGAGTTTCTAAATAAGTTTCCTTCTTCCCTTTGTATCGGATAAAATCTTTATCACCAAATTTTCTAACATTGGCATCAAACACATTTAATAAATTCATACTAATTAAGGTATAAGAATTACTACTTTTTTTCTACATTTATATTCATCGAAAAATTTAAAGGAAAAGCTCGTTCTAAAATTTTAGTTTCTTCTATAGTTTCAAGATCTAAAGCACCGTAATGCACAGAAAGCGGCTTTTCAATTCTAGTTTTTATAAAGGCATCACTGACAAAAGAAGGTGCATTTTTAAGCAACAAGCAGGCTTGAACAATTAAAATTAATTTTTCGGTTAAGGTTCTTGCTTGAGTCTCTAGAGTTTGAGGATTAGAAAGTAAGGCCGTTACATGAGATAAAGCCTTTACGAGATATTGATTATTCTCAGAAATTTCTGAGAGCTCAGCAAAGAGAATTTCTACTAATTTGGGTTCTTTATTAATTGCTCTTAATACATCCAAACACATTACATTTCCAGACCCTTCCCAAATAGAATTAACAGGGGCCTCTTTAAATAATCTTGCCATCACACTTTCTTCTACATATCCATTACCACCAAAAACTTCCATCGCTTCAGCAGTAAGGCTTTCTGAACGTTTACAACACCAATATTTGGCTGCGGGTGTTACGATTCTTTTCCAGGCTTTTGAAGAAAGATCGGTATCTCCATTTTCAAAAGCTTCTGCTAGTTTTAATCCAAGATGTTGAGTGGCTTCAGACGTTAGAGCAAAGTCAATTAATACATTCCTCATTAAAGGTTGGTCGTATAATTTTTTACCAAAAACATCGCGATTACGCGCATAATATAGGGCTTGAACTGTTGCTTGACGCATGATACCAGAAGCGCCTAAAACACAAGCTAATCTAGTATAATTGGCCATTTCTATGATGGTTGGAATTCCTCTGCCTTCCTCTCCTATCATAATGCCCCAAGCGTCTTGAAATTCAACTTCGCTACTAGAATTACTTTTATTTCCAACTTTATTTTTTAGTTGTTGTATAAGAATTGGATTTTTTGTTCCATCCAATTTCCATCTAGGAACAAAAAAACAAGCTAAAGAATCCGTATCACTCGTTCGGGCAACTACGAGATGTGCATCACTCATCGGTGCCGAAAAAAACCATTTGTGCCCTCTTATTTGATAAGCCTCTCCTCTTCCTGATTTAGACATTGGAAAGGCTACCGTAGTATTAGAGCGAACATCTGAACCTCCTTGCTTTTCAGTCATACCCATTCCTATCCAAATGGATGTCTTTTCAGCAATTGGAATATCGCGCTCATCATACTCTTGACTTAAAAGTTTATCTTTTAGTATCTCCCATAGTTTGGGTTCTTTTTGTAGTAAAGGAATAGATCCTAGCGTCATTATAGTAGGACACATAGATCCATCTTCTACTTGAGACAACAGCATAAATGTAGTCGCAAAATAAGGCCAACGGTGCTTTTTATCAGATCCAACTGGAATGGAAATCATTCCAGTTTTTTTACAAAATTGCATAAACCAATGCCAGGCAGGGTGAAACTCCACAAAATCTTTTCGATTACCTCTCGTATCAAAAGCCTTTAAAACAGGAGTAATTTGATTTGCTACTAAGGCTTGATGATAAGCAAAGGTTGTACCTATACGCTCCCCAGTCTCTACTAACTTCTGATTAGCCCATTCTACCTTATTTTTTGTAAAATAGGCTGTAAGTACCGCATCTGTGGTAAATAGATTATAATTTTCTAATTCTGAAACCTGATTGGTTACTTCATGGGTTTTCCAAGTTATTTCCATACTATTTTCTAGTTTTAAATTAATATTATTTTAAAGTATAAATACAAGATTGAAATTAATTTTTTTGCAGTCGATTTTATCTTCAATCTTTAATTTGAGAGAGTAAACTTCCTTGTATTACGGACCGATTTATGTTCCAAATCCCCATATTTTCCCTCTTTAGCCTTAGCCTTACTCCGCTTTGAGAAAGCTTTTCTTTTTACTCAAAAAACAGCGTTGTTGTTCTATTTAAGCGCTTTTTTAAAAGGGAGGCAGTAATAGGGTAAGTAAAGGTTCTATTCAGTCACTTTTACAACATTGAATGACTCATTGTGTTCCTGAAAGCATAAATATGAGTGAAGTAAGAAAAGCAGTAGAAATTTGTCTTGAACCAAATCTATTGACAATAAATGATACCTTTTTGACAGTATTGATGCTAAATTTGACTAAATTTGATTTATACAGGGAAGATGATTATGCTGGATAGAAATAAAAATAGAAGTGAAAATAGAAGTGAAATAGTTGGCAAGCCTATAAGGGAGGCTATTGATTATGACATTACAAGAGTAACGACAGACAATCTTTTGCGCAAACCAACACGTCTTAATGGATACCAATTTGCCTTTTGCTTATCTGGGAGTATATCCCTGAATTTTTCTGGAGAAAATGTACAGTATACCAAAAATAGCTTTACATCCTTTAGTCCTTTTAATACTTTAGATGTAACGGATGTATCGGACGACTTTAGTTGTGTGATGATGATGTTCCAAAAGGGTTTTCTCTTGGAAACTTTAAACAATATATATTTTCTTGAACGCTTTCAGATCCTCCGAAATCAAGGGGTTTCTCATATGCAATTGGAAGAGAGTGAAATGGAACTCTTTGAAGCCAAATTAAAAAGAATAGCCAAAAAAACAAATCAAAATACACATCATTTTAAGCGAGATATTATCCGAAGTGAATTGATTATTTTACTCTATGAACTTGAAAACATTTTTTTGAATCAGAACCAAGAAATTAAGTATACAAAAAGACATAAGGGGAAGGAAAAAAAGCTCTCTAACTTTCAGCATTTACTTATTAAACATTTTTATAAAGAGCGAAAAGTTTCTTTTTATGCAGATTTACTACATACCTCTCCGGCACATTTAAGTAGATTGTTAGTAGAAACAACAGGGAAAACAGCTAAAATACACATTGATGAAATGAGATTGCTACAAGCTAAACACCTTTTAAAAATGGGGAAATACAATATCTCCGAAGTAGCATCCATGCTCTATTATGACAATATAGAAGAGTTCAGTCGTTTTTTTAAAAAGAAAACGACTTTAACTCCTTCAAAATATTTAAAAAGCTAAAGGAGTACTTTATCGTAATTAAATTATTTATTACAGGTTAAGGTGGCCTAACAGGAGGTCTCCTTTTTTTATACTATTATATTTGATGTAAAATCTTACAGAAAAAGGGGCTATATTTAAGATTTCCTTAAATATAGCCCCTTGCGTTTACCTTAGTATTAGACTAAGATTTAGTTGAAATATAACAGAATTAATTAATCCTCTTTCCAGTTTTTAATGAGATCTTCTATTTCTTCTTTTGTTTTTCCGCTTTTTTCCTGCATTTTTCCTACCATCTCATCAAATTTACCTTCTGCAAAGACTTCGTCGTTGTCAAACCATTGACCGTATTTTTGTTTTACAGCTCCTTTAATGCGTTTCCATTTTCCTTCTAGTTCTAACTTATTCATATCTCTATATATTTTTGATTTATATTATTTTTGATTTTCTCTTGGCTTTGATAAAGCTTAAACTTTGCTTAAATGAAGAACTCTATTTTAATCTTTTGTACATTCCTCCAAAGCTCCCTTATCAAGTAAACCTTTCTTTATGACTAAAGCTACAACTGCAATTCCTAAAGCAGCACAACCTAGCATTTTTCCAAATTTGTACATTTTTTCGTTTTTCATAGTTGAGTTTTTTTACTAATTGATATGTGACTCGTTGTAGTGATATTTCACAGTATTTTACGGTCTATTTCGTGTCGGTTGAAGGAGTCTTAGTACTAACATAATTAAAGCTACTACTAATAATATATGTATGGCTGCTCCTAGTATTTGCCCAAAGGCAAAAAAACCAATTCCCCATCCGATTAGAAGAATTATAAGTATTAACCAAAAAATATTTCTCATCTTTTTCCTTTTAAATAGTTAGGCTAATTCTCTCTACTTCTACTCCATTTTAGCTCATTTTTTTGGAGTAAAGTTTACAGTCCAAATTTTTTATAAATAGATATTTCGTTTTTTATTATATGTGCGTATTTGTCTTGTATTACTAAATAAATAGAATGTTATTACTTAGTAGAGTTGCAAAAAGTGTTCTTTTTTTTTCATTTTACTGATAAATGTATAATTAGATTCCAATTTTAGCTCCTTGTAAATACTTCGCAATAGGCGAATACTGAGATTGAGAAAGTAGGGTATATTTATTCAACCTGAAATTATTGAAATAAACAATTTGTACATATAATCCACATTTTGTTTATTTTTTACCCAATAAATACACAAATAAGTGCGGTTTTAAGTTAAAAATGAATATTGAAATTAAGCACACATACCTCATTTTTTTATATGAAATAAATAGACGGGCTAAAAATTAATTTAGGATTAAAAATTAGAATATTATCAATAATAGCATCTTGGTTTTCACCCTCATAAACTAAAGGTTCAACTTCTTTCCCACTGCACTTGTTAACCATCCTTCCATGTAAAGTTCTTGATATGCTTTGGATACAGTTAGTCTATTTAATTTTAATAGATAAGCTAAATCGAGAGAACTTGGAAATTTTTGTTCTGGACTAAATTTGCCCATCTTAATCCGAGCAAGGAGGAGATTGGCCAATTGTAAATACATTGGTTTATTCTTTGAAGTATCTCTTTTTAATTTTTTAAAAGTTTCTAATAAAAGGGTCTGTTCATTATTTTTAAATTGGCTTATTTCAATAGTCCGATATAGCTTTATTTTTGCAATTCATCTAATACAAATAATTCATACATACTTCAAATTTACATCTGAAAAAGAAAAAATAGACTTTATAGAGCGATATAGTTTTGCTACTCTTATTACCTATGATGGAAGTATTCCTCTAGCTACACAATTGCCTTTTTTTATTGACAATCAAACAAATAGATAAATTTTAAGTGCTCATTTTTCTGTAGCAAATACTCAGGCAAAGTATATTGAGGAAACAATATCTTTAGTTATCTTTAGTGAACCCCATGCTTATATCTCCCCGAAGCACTATGATAAAATTGAAAGTGTTCCAACTTGGGATTATATTGCAGTTCATGCCTATGGAAAAGCAAAAATAATCCAAGATACTGCTTTAAAAATACAAGCGCTGGAACAGATGATACAATACTATGAAAAGGAGTATATGACCCAGTGGGAGAATTTGTCTGATAAGTTCAAACTGGGAATTACTAAGGGCATTATTGCTTTTTAAATAGAAGTTTCAGACTTACAAGGAATAAAAAAATTAAGCCAGAATAAAACACAAATAGAACGAGATAGAATTGTACATCATCTTGAAAATAGTGATATTACAACAGAAAAAGAATTAGCTCACTACATCAAAAATAGTTAAAATGGAATTGATTGCAATTGAAAGGATAACCTCCAAAGAAGTTCATTTACTTCAAGAAATAAGTATAAAAACTTTTATAGAGACTTTTGCCGTTTACAATAAAAAGGAGGATATGGATAAATATATCACAGAGAATTTGAGTATTGAAACACTCATACAAGAACTAGATCAAGAGGAATCAATGTTTTATTTTGTCAATTTAGGTCAAATAACGATTGGTTACTTAAAGCTAAATACAGGAACAGCACAAACAGAGCATCTACTCTTAAATTCTTTAGAGATTGAACGTATCTATGTTCACCAAGCCTATCACGGCAAGAAAATAGGTCAAATTCTATTAGAACAAGCCCTACAAGTTGCACAAAATTTAAAGGTTACTTCTGTTTGGTTAGGCGTTTGGGAAAGAAATCAAAGAGCTATACGCTTTTATGAAAAAAATGGTTTTAAAGTGTTTGATCAACACCAGTTTCAATTGGGGGATGATTTACAAACAGATTGGATGATGAAGAAAAACATAGAGTGATTTAAATGTACAGATTCAATAGGAAAATAAACAAATTTCAACAGTCATTTAAGGTAAAATACAAAAGTAGCCATGGTCAAATCAATTTTACCATGGCATGAGCTATTTATGTTGTAAACTACGAATTGTTTTATTGCTATTTCCTTAAATGGCGTAGGTCTCATATTGGTTAACTGAAAGAAAGTCTTCGATTGAGAAAAAAAAATATTCCTTAGTAGTTACGCTTACTTAGTTCCAAAATAAAAACTCCCTGAATTAGCTTTTATTCAGGGAGTTGTATATCGATTAGTGATTCGTTAGTAATGACCTATGCAAAACAAAGTTTCTCCTTTATTGACAGGAGGGGTTCCCGTTTTATACAAAACAATACCTGTTACTGGAGATTTAACTTGGTTTAAAACTTGACCAAATTCATCAGTAATAGTGCCTATTTCTTGTCCTTGAATAACGTTGTCTCCAGCAGCAATTGAACTATAAAAAAGGCCCTTTTGTTCAACCTTTACATACGTTTGGTTCCTTAAATAGGTTTTGGTTTGGTTTGGTATTTCTATCTTTGGCTCATTTTTATACAATGTTGCATACGCCAACATATGATAAACCGCATTTTTGATCAATTCTACATTTTCTTTTTGAACGGTTCCCAACTTACCTGCTTCTATACTTAGCGCAACAATATCATTTTGTACGGCTTGTTTAAATGCATACTTGGCTTTATCTGTTTTCTTTAGATCATAAGGATAAGAAACAATATATTCCATTTGAGAGGCTTCACTTAATAAATGCGCTTCTTTGGTTGTTTGTGGATTACTTTCATTGTTGTAATAACAAATAAAAGGGATAAGGTCCTCTCCTGCATCTCCTCCGTGAATATCCAAGAAGACATCGCTGTTGAGGATTACCTCTGTGCTAATCCAATGCGCAATCTTTTCTGTTAGACTACCCGTTTCGGATCCAGGAAAGGTTGTATTTAGGTTCTTGTAATCAATTGGATTAACAAAAGGAGATCGCTTGTAAAAAGAAGCTACATTGGCCAAAGGTAATACAATCAAAGTTCCATGAAGCTCATCGGGTTTAAGTTCTTTCAAGAGTTCTTGAACGGCTGTAATGGGCGGATATTCATAGCCGTGAATACCTGCAACAATAGTGAATACCTTACCTGGATACTTTCCTTTTATAAGACTTACAGGAATATACCCCAGTTCTTGTTCCTGATCCAGAGTAATTATTTTGTCAAGGCGCTCTCCTTGTTTCATAGTATGCAAAGTTTCTGCAATACTTTGGGCATGTAACGTTGATATAGTGAACATAAGCATCGTTATCAAAACTAAGGTTGGTACTACTTTTCTCATGTTTATATTTTATAGCTCTTAATTCTACAAAAATAACTTTTCTGATTTTTAATTTTCTACTTATTAAGTTAAAATCGTTCATCTGTAAGCTCTTTAACAACCATTACTCCTGCTAGTGATCCACTAGCTACTGCACCAGCTACAGATCTCATGCTACTAGAATTATCACCACAAGCATAGATACCATCTACGGTTGTTTTTTGAAAAGCATCTATTTTTAAATGTCCGTTTACAGTTAATTCACAACCTAAAAGCATGGGAATAGTAGTATTTTGCTCAAATGCCAGTGGAGCATAGATTACATCAAAATCTAATTTTGTTGCGTCCTTTAATACAACCGATTGAACGTAGCCCTTGTTGTGGTTTAGGTCAGTTACACACGTCTCAATTACCTCAATATTCTTTTGTTGAAGTTTGAGTAATTGCTCTTGGCTAAAATTGGCTTTGCCTTGTGTTAATACAGTAATATGAGCAGTAAGATTATTAACCAAAGAAGCAAGGTGCATCGCCTTATCTGAATTAGCCAAAATAGCGGTTTTCTTTCCTCTAAACTCATAGCCATGGCAATAAGGGCAGTGAATGACAGAAATACCCCAGCAAACGGATAGCCCTTTGATATCGGGCATGAGGTCTTTAATTCCACTGGCAAAAATTAATTTTTTACTTTGAAAGAAATGCTTCTTTTCTGTTGTAATTTGAAATCCATGGTGTATTTTCTCGCCTGTAAGGGCTAAACCCTCATAAAATTCAACCGTTGGATAGTTTAAAACTTGCTCTTTAGCTTTTTTAGCAATAGCCAAAGGAGTTTCTCCATCTTGCGTAAGAAAATTATGGGAATGTGGGGTTTGTCTATTACAAGGCAAACCACTGTCAATTACGAGAACTTTTTGCTGTAAACGCCCTAATGCCATAGCGGCTGAAAGTCCTGCATAACTTCCTCCAAGGATTAGTACATCGTATTGCTTTTGATTTGTCATGGTAGTAGAAAATTAGGTGGAATAAATCTTTAAGTGATGAATCAATACACCCCCTCGCAACTTTGTGCATCAAAGAAGAGGCTTCTATAACTTTATTTTTGTGTTTTTTTAATTAATGCAATTAAGTTGCAATAATAATGATTAAATTTGTAATTGCAACAAGGTTGCAATATTATTTTATCCCATGAAACAAACAAGAAATACACAAGCAAAGACAGAGATTTTAAAGTTAATAGAAAATTCTGAGGTTGCTTTATCGCCTTTAGAACTACTTTCTTTAGTACAAGGATTGTGTGACAGAGTCACTATTTATAGAGTATTAGATCGCTTATCTGATGAAGGAGCTATTCATAAAATTGCTACAGTAGATGGAACTATAAAATATGCCATCTGTGAGAATTGCACCGAAAAAAAACACAAGCATAACCATGTGCATTTTACGTGTGAACGTTGTCAAACCACTACTTGTTTAAATGAGGTAGAACCCTCTTTTACCTTACCGCCGAATTACAAAATAAAGAGCGCAAACTTTACAATCTCTGGCCTATGCCCAGCATGTTTGTAGATCTAAAATGAATTGGATTGTTTAGTGCTTTGCCCCTTTCACTTTATAATACCTTACAAGACTTAATTTTACTATAAATAAAAAAATGACAAATAACTGGTTAGATAAATGGAATGACAGATATAGTTCTTCAGCCTATGCGTATGGAGAAGAACCAAATCTTTTCTTAGAAGACAAGCTACAAAAAGTAGAACCTCAAAAGATACTTTTTGCTGCAGAAGGTGAAGGAAGAAATGCGGTTTATGCTGCTAGTAAAGGCTGGGAAGTAGCTGCCTTTGATATTAGCACAGAAGCCTATAAAAAAGCCATTCAACTGGCTACTAAAAAGGAGGTTACTATCGAATATCAGGTAGGTGATCTTTTTGAATTGGATTTTACAACGCATCAATTTGATGTTATTGCACTGATTTATGCCCATTTTCCGGCGGCTATAAAATCAAGTTATCACAAAAAACTACTCTCTCTTTTAAAACCTGGTGGATTAGTTGTGTTTGAAGCTTTTAGCAAGAATCATATCAAACTAAAAGAGGAAAATCCTAAGGTAGGTGGTCCTTCTGATATTGATGATTTATTTTCAATAGATGAAATAGAAGCTGATTTTTCAACTTGTAGTTTTTTGCAACTCGAAGAAGTTGTCATTGATCTTAATGAAGGTATTTATCACCAAGGACAAGGAAGTGTGATTCGTTTTATCGCTCAAAAAAAGAAGGAATAGAACAAGTAGAACTTTCTTATTTAAAATACAATTTTCAACTATTTTTGAATAGGGATAGACCGCATATTTTTGAATTATAAAACAGCCTATTTAATTTAAATGGCGAAATTCATTTGGAGTCATCCCTGTTTTTTGTTTAAACAAACGGCTAAAATGTTGCTGATATTTAAAACCCAGTTGAAAAGCTAGATCACTAATTGAGGTATTTGCATCAAATATTCTCAATTTAGCTTCTTCAATCAGGCGAGATTGGATGAGATCTAAAGCTGTATGGCCTGTTTCTTTTTTGATTAAATCACCCAAGTAATTAGGTGAAAGATGGAGCTGTTCTGCGCACCACGTTACACTTGGTAATCCTAAGTCCTGGGCATTATTGGATTGAAAATATGCGTGTAGAAGGCTCTCAAATCTTGTTAGTATATCTGTATTTATATGATTCCGAGTAATAAATTGACGATCATAAAAACGCATACAGTAATTGAGAAGCAGCTCTATATTTGACACAAGTAAGGTTTTACTGTGCGTATCAATATTTTGATTAATTTCAACAGCTATTTGCTCAAAACAGCTTACAATTGTTTGGTGCTCCTTTTTAGAAAGATGCAGCGCCTCATTTACTTCATACGAAAAAAAAGAATACGCTTTTATTGTTTTCCCCAAGTTTGTTCCCACAAGTAGGTCCGGATGAAAAACTAAACCATATCCTTTGGGGCTTTTAACAACACTGTGATTATCAATTCCGTAAATCTGCCCTGGTGATACAAAAACAAGCGTCCCATCTTCATAATCATAGGGCTGATTTCCATACCTTATATCTCCACAATTGGTATCTTTTAGAAATATAGCATAAATTCCCATGTACCGTTTGAAATTAGGTACATCTCGAAGTTCACTAAAATTAACTACACTCACTAAAGGATGTAAAGTATCCACTCCTGTATAGTCGTTGTAATTTTTTACAGTATCGATTTTTTCAAAATGTTCCATTTCTAAACTTTTTCTTTACAAATTTAGAAAATATAAACTTGAGTATTCTGTATTTGCCTTAAAATCAGTGAAAATGGTAAATTAATCCGTAAGCTGTATAAATGTATCAGACACAAACGGGCGAAATTTGTATTAGAAAAGAAGTTAATAGTAATATCCTTAAACTAAATAGAAAAAAATGGAACCTACAAAAGATATTTTTGAAAGATTGAGAGCGGGAGAAACGATTTCTCCGAATGATCCTGAAGCTTATAAAATGCGCGAGGCTTCATCTAAAACAAAAAAAATACTTGTACAGATGAATAATGCTTCAGACCCTGCGGAAATTCGGAGGCTGTTAAGCGAAATCACAGCGAGTGAAATTGACGATAGTGTTGCTGTTTTTACGCCCCTGCAAATCAATTATGGTAAAAATACCAAGATTGGTAAAAATGTATTCATCAATTTTGATTGTGTATTTTTAGATTTAGGAGGAATTACAATTGAAGACCATGTATTGATTGCTCCCAAAGTAAATCTGCTATCCGAAGCACATCCTGTTCTACCCGAAAATAGGCATTCACTTGTTCCTGCTCCCATTCACATTAAAAAAAACGCTTGGATTGGAGCCAATGCAACGATATTAGCGGGTGTAACTATAGGTGAAAATGCAATTGTAGCTTCAGGTGCTGTTGTATCAAAAGATGTTCCTGACAATGCTGTAGTAGGTGGAGTTCCTGCGAAAATTATAAAAATAATCTAACTTCTAAATAGAACTGTTATTAAAAAATTTATTTACCTCTTACTATGTGTTTGGGTTGGTTTACAGACGCAGGCCTCTACACTATCACCTACTGCTAGTAGTCAAATAGAAATTGAAAATCCAAGGGATGTAATTCTAAATTCAAAAAAGATGAAAGTAAAAATTACAATTGGCCATAAAGTACTTACTGCTACAATGATACATACTAACACCACACGGGCATTTATGGAATTACTTCCCTTAACAATCGAAATGACCGAGCTTCACAATAACGAGAAGTATGGCCAACTACCAAATAAACTACCTGGACAAGCCATCAGACAAGATACCATTCACGCAGGCGATTTAATGCTTTGGAATGCCGATTACAAAAGTCTGGTTCTATTTTATAAAACAGTTACTAGTTCCTATAGTTATGTAAAATTGGGTACCATCGATAATCTAGATGAACTGGAGGCTGCTTTAGGCACAGAGAATGTCAAAGTAAAATTTGAAGCTTTATAGGAAATATGAAAAAAATACAAGTATTAATCTTGCTTTTATTTATCGGACAAGCTTGTAAACAAAAACAAGGTGAAAGCAACAAAAAATCAGCTATTATGGAAACACCCCTTACTACTTCAATTTATCCCAAAGGAGATAAATTATCAAATGAATGGTTTATTGGAAATGCTTTTTTAGAGCCCTTAGTAACCAAAGACAAAAACAATGAATTTTCAGCAGGAAGTGTAACTTTCGAAGCTGGAGCAAGAACAAATTGGCACACCCATCCCAAAGGGCAGGTTTTGCTTGTGATTGAAGGGAAGGGTTTTTATCAAGAAAAAGGAAAACCTGCACAATCAATTAAAAAAGGTGATGTTGTAAATATCCCTGAAAATGTAGTGCATTGGCATGGAGCTACAGCAAATGATACCCTAGTTCATATTGCTATCACTAATTACAAAGAGGATATACAGGTAACTTGGTTACAGCCAGTAACAGAACAAGAATTTGCAGAAAGCAATAAAACAAAGAAGTAAAAACAAACGGATGAAAAATGTATTAATTCTTGCAGTCACTTCGCTTATGATAATGAGCGGATGTAAACAAAAACAAAATGCAGACCCACAAAACTCAGCTAATATGAACAAGACAACTCATACAATGGAACACTATATTTTTGAATTAAGTGATAAGGTTACTCGTCAAAAAGTAACCTTTAAAAATCGATATGGACTAGTACTTACTGGGGATTTATATCTACCTAAAGAGCAGAACCATAAACTTTTGTCGGCTATAGCTATTAGTGGCCCTTTCGGAGCAGTAAAAGAACAAGCTTCTGGATTATATGCCAATCAAATGGCTAAACGGGGCTTTGCAGTATTGGCTTTTGATCCTTCTTATACAGGTGAAAGCGGAGGCGAGCCTCGTGCCGTTGCCTCTCCCGATATTAATACAGAGGATTTTAGTGCTGCAGTCGATTTTCTGGGCATACAAAAAAATATCGACCGCAACAAAATTGGGATTATCGGTATCTGTGGTTGGGCCGGTTTTGCTCTAAATGCTACTGCAATTGATAAACGAATAAAAGCCGTGGTTACAACAAGTATGTACGACATGTCCCGCGTAATGTCCAAAGGATATAATGATGCTGTTACGTTAGAAGAACGGACCAGGATATTAGAACAATTGGGCGAACAACGTTGGAAAGATGCAGAAAAAGGAACATTTGCCTCAGGAGCGATATTGAATCCCGAACAACTAAAAGGAGATGAACCACAGTTTGTCAAAGACTATCATGACTATTATCGCACGCCCAGAGGATACCATGAGCGTTCTTTAAATTCAACAAGCGCGTGGAATACTACCAATGCCCTATCGTTTATGAATATGCCAATCTTGACGTACATTAAAGAGATTGCTCCAAGGCCTATACTTTTAATTGCTGGGGAACAAGCACATTCTCGTTATTTCAGTGAAGATGCTTATCAAATGGCCACAGAACCCAAAGAATTAATGATTATTCCAAAAGCTGTTCATGTGGATCTATATGATAAAGTTGATGTAATCCCATTCAAGAAGTTAGAGGCATTCTTTAAAGAGCATTTAAAATAGCAGTAAATGGGGCAATACTATCAGTAAATTTTAATATCCATAACCTCTATATTTGATTCCTCCTTACATTTACTTTTCTATTGAATATGAACTGTAATTCAATAGAAGTAAAAAGAGTTCATTAAAGAGGAGTGCTATTTTTGAAAGAAGAAAACAACGATCTATTGCTTTTAGTACTCGAAAAAGCAAGGGTATAACAAACAAAGCTACTTCTCTCCTATTTATCAGTAGAATAAACCTAATAAAAGACGATAGCAATTGCTTATTGCAAAAAAAATATTCCCCAATCCGTGTTTAACTAATTGGGGGATATTTATTTTCAATTGAGATTCTTTTTATGAAATAAAGAACATCAAGTCTCTAGCATTATTTTTGAGAGCGTATATACGCATCTGCTGAAATTACTGAAGCATAAGCAAAACCCAAAGCCGAAAGAAAAGCAGTATGAACCTCTAAAGCTTTTACTATTTTTCCATCAAGCTCTAGGTCTCTAGATGCACAAGCATCTGCAATAACCGTACAATCAAAACCGAAGTCCTTAGCTGCTCTAGTTGTTGCATCGATACATATATGTGTCATCATACCGGTTATAACCAGTTCTGTAATTCCTTCAGATTTAAGATACTCTAGTAAATCAGTTTCTTTAAAGCTATTGGGATGATGCTTTACGATGAGCTTTTCTCCTTCTAGAGGTTGTACATTTAGATGTATTTCAACGCCATAAGTATCGGGTTTAAAAAAAGGAAGTTCCTCTCCAACAGCCAAATGTTGAATATGGATAATTGATGCGTTTTCTTTTCTAAAATGATCGAGTACTTTTCTCGCTTGTATACTTGCCTCAGTTGCACCAACTAATTCCCATGCTCCGTTTTCAAAATAATCATTTTGAATATCAACTAGTAACAATGCTTTTTTCATTTTTCATTTTTTTATTTGATTAATACTAGGTACAAAAGTCTTAAAATAAAACAAAAAAAAGACTACCAAAGAGCAATAGTAAACTACCTTATTGATAACTTAACTAATCCGCTGTAGCAGTTTGATGTTCTTTTAAAAACTCACTTGTTGTATAACCCGTTTGTTTTTTAAAAAAACGCATCAAGTGATTGGATTCTGAAAAATGGAGTTGATAAGCAATTTCATTTACCGTTAGAGAGGAATGCACTAAGTAATTCTTTATCTCTAGTAATAAGCGTTGCTTTATTAAATGAGTAGCCGTAACATGGAACTGCTTCATAACTGCTTTATTTAAGGATATTCGACTAATACCCAATAGAACCGCATACTCACCTACTCTTTGCTTCTCACGAATATGCTTTTCAATTAATAATTTGAATTGAAAGGCATAATGGTTCTCATCTCTCTCTATGGCTAATGCATTTTGAATTGCATATTCTCTATTGAGTTTCTGAAGGATATAATATAATAAAGAGCGTACAATATGAATGCTATCCGATTGCGTATCTACTAATTCGCCTTTAATCTCTTGCAGAATTTTCCAATAATTTTCAAAACTATTCTCTTGTAATGAAATATGCAACGGATAATTCAATTGATAAAAATACAAAAGTCGATAAGCAAACAATTTATCTTCAAAAAATTCATTTAAAAAATCTTCCTGAAAGAGTAAGATGGTTACTTCTTGCTCATCCCCAATAAACATCCACTGTCGTTTTTGGAAAGGAGAAATAAAAACAATACTAGCATCAACAAGATCAATAGTATCGTGATTGAGGCTTACTTGTCCTTTTCCTCTTTTGAAAAATAGAACTTCAAAGAAATCCGTAGTAAAGGGCATCGCTTTTAAATACGATTCATCAACATCAGTTAGGTGAATAACATTTAATAAGAACTCAACACCACATTCGGTTTTATGAAATTTTAAAATCTTCATCTACAAGTATTCTTTTACTTATTGAACTCCCTAGAATTTATTTTTTAAAGTAGGGATTATCATCTCTATCGTGTTTAATCCAAAGTAAACGCGAAGTATCATAGCCAATTTCTTTGGCTTTCTTAAGATATTCTTCCTTCACTTCTTTAGGAATACTTTTTTCTCTTGACAAAATCCATAGATAATCTAGATTCTTACCTGCTATTAGCGCATATTTGTACTGTTCATCAAGAGCAATTATACTATATCCAGAATAAAAAGGGCCGAAAAAACTAACTTTTAATGCCCCTATTTTGGTATCGCCTCTAAATTTAGCTGTTCCATCCGCCTTGCTCCATGTACTTTTTTTAGTATTGTATCCACTATTTAAAACCTGAACATTTCCTTGCCTATCTAAGCTATATTGAGCTGAAGTATTATCTAAATCTTTTTCAAAATAAAAATCAAAACGCGCAATTTCATACCAAGTCCCTAAATACTGGTTGACATCAAAATTAGCAATAGGCTCCGCTTTTTCTGGCATAACCGTTGAATTGCATGATAAAAAAAGAAAGGATAAACAGAAGCAAATCCAAAATCTATCAAAATAGTGTATCATCATGGTCTTATGTTTATTTCAAATTTAAACAATCTTTACTTAAAAAAAGGCCTAATTAGAATTATTTTAAATAACGTATTTTCTTCTAGAATTGATACCTTAAATTTACTAAAAATAATTTTGTTTTTGGAGCCCATCAGAACTCTGAGTTATTATTGGAAATAAAGTCGACTTTCTTAAGAAAATAATTCTAAAAAGAGGCAAAAGCCTTACATTTATATAAATTATATACGTTAAATAGAATTGTATGGATCATCCCCTCCTCTTACTCCTAAGTCAAAAAGTTAATCTATCAGAATCAGAAAAAAAATTAGGTAAGGATTACTTTGAACCTGTGGAGTATTCCAAAAACCAGCGAATCGAAGAAGAAGGAAAAATACCCCAGTATCTCTATTTTGTAGTTTCAGGTTTTGTAAGACTCTATCATTACAATGATAAAGGTGAGCAACTGACAACCCATATTAATTGCCCTCCTGGTTTTATTACTTCTTATTCTAATTTCAGTAATCAAACCCCATCCGAAGAGAATTTAGAATGTATTACGGATTGTAAACTTTTGCGAATAACAAAAGCAAACCTAGACTTTCTTATCGGACAAAGTGTTAGTTTTAAAGACTTTAGCATTTCCGTATTTCAAGAAGCGCTCACTTATAATGAAAAGCGAGCACGAGAATTAGCCACCCTTAGTGCCGAAATGCGGTATTTAAAGCTCTTAGAAGAATACCCCGAACTAGTACATCATGTGCCCATGCAATACATTGCTTCTTATCTAGGGATGAATCCCAAGAGTCTTAGTCGCATTCGCAAACAGATCATTAGGTAACATTTGTGAAGTAGTTCTTGGTATTTAAGTTTCATTTTTGCCCTTGTATATAAAACAAAGGAATATGACAAATCAAAATTTAGTATTAGTATCAGGAGCCAATGGTCATTTAGGTAATAACTTAGTTCGATTTTTGTTAGCCAAAGGATTTCCCGTGCGAGCCTCCGTTCGCAACCACAAACACAAAGCCTGTTTTGAAGGGTTAGCTTGTGAAGTTGTACAAGCTGATATTACAAATAAAGCTTCCTTTATTGCCGCCTTACAAGGTGTACATACTTTTTATGCTGTTGGAGCTTCTTTTAAATTATGGGCTAAAGATCCTCAAAAAGAAATTTATGAGGTGAATATGCAAGGGACACGCAACACGATAGAAGCAGCTGCACAAGCAGGTGTAAAGCGAATTGTTTATGTCAGTTCGATTGCTGCATTAGATTATACGCATCTACCTACGAATGAAAGTAAAGGCTATAATCCAGATCGCAGAGATAGCTATTACAATTCCAAAAACGACGGCGAAAAACTGGCCTTTCAATTGGCGAATGAACTGGGAATTGAACTTGTAGCTGTCCTACCGAGTGCCATGATTGGCGGTGAAGCCTTTGCTCCTTTAAATGTATCTTATGGCATATTAAAACTAATTTTGAATAAGAAAATTCCTGTAGACACAAAGATTACACTCAATTGGGTTGATGTAAGAGACGTCGCCGAAGGCTGTTATCTAGCAGCAAACCAAGGTCGTTCAGGTGAGCGATACATTCTTGCAAATGAAAAATGTATGTCCATTACGCATACAACAAAGTTAGCCCAAAGCTTGTATCCTACCTTGAAAATTAAAGTCCCTAAAAGCGTGCCTAGATTTGTCTTGTCTACCTTAGCAGCTCTAATGGAGTTTTCGTCCAAAATAAATGGTAAACCCCCTCTATTGACACGCAAAGACATTGCGATGTTCTCAGGGTTACAGCAAAATTTCGACCTTTCAAAAGCAAAGAGCGAATTGGGATTTGCTCCAAAACCTCCAGAAGTAGCTGTAAAAGAGGCCTTTCAATACTTGATAGAACACCCGGATTTACTAAAATAAAAAAGAAAAGAACGGCTCGTTAGCGCATCTCAAATACGATAAACACGAAAGCAAGCGCCTTCGTGTTTACGTTTGAAATAATCGCTTATATAGCGTTAAATGAATCCATTGAAATTAATTTCCGCTGGATAGCCCACAGAACTAATCCTACAATATTTTTGGTGCCTGTTTTTAAAAAGAGTGTGTTTTTGTAATTCTCAACCGTTTTGGGCGCCAAAAAAAGCTTCTCTCCTATTTCTTTAGCCGTACATTGTTTGGCTAATAAATAAAGTATGTCTAATTCTCTAGTAGAAATATCATGCTTTTTGAGGGCAAGTTCACTACTATTATCCTGAATAGCATTCTTTAAATAAGGAAATTGCTCTTTAGTAATATAATGCCCTTTAGTTAAGATTTCGTGTAGAATAAGAACAAACTCATTTAGTTTAATATACTTTGGTAAATACCCCGCAACGCCTAATTTAATCATATAGCCAATTAAGGATTCGTTATAATGAGAAGTTAGCACGATAACAGGAATAGTAATATGTTCCAATTTTAAAATTTCCATTAACTTTTCTGCTGTAGTATCTCCTAATTGAAAGTCCATAATAATCAGATCAGTATCCTTGCTAATGGTCCCTAAGGCTTCTTTAAACTGTGTTCCATTTTCGAAAGTATAAGCAACTTCTAAATTTGGCGAAGCATTAAGAAAGTCTTTAATTAGTTCTAAGATTAAAGTATCATCTTCAACCAGTGTAATTTTATATTTCATTTTGTACAAGTACTATTATTTTAGTTCCACAATTTATTTTGCTCTTAATCTTAAACTGACCATTAATTAAAAAAAGTCGATTTTGAATGCTTTGATACCCCAACCCTTTAGTATTCCCCAAAAAGCCTATTCCATTATCTTCCAAGGAGAAGTAAATCCCTTTTTGACTTTCTCGTAGCTCCATTTTTATCTCTGTCGCTTTTGCATGTTTCACAATATTGGTAATCAACTCTTGAACAATTCTAATAAGCTGCATTTTAAAATTAGCAGACCAATCTTTTTGTCGGTGCAAACTAACCCATTTATGAAGTGTATATTTTGGAATTACTTTCTCCAATTGATTGAGTAGTAAAACAGGTAAAGGCGTGTCCTTGTAAAAAGGAGGATTTAAATTATGTGAGATATCTCTTACAGTTAGCAATGTTTCTTTGATATCCGATTCTACTTGCTCTACTGAATAACCTAAGTTTAATTTCAACAGAATAAGACTTAATTTGTTTGATATTGTATCGTGTAAATCACTGCCAATGCGTATTCTTTCATCTTCTTGTGTTTCAATATGCTTTTGAATCAAGACTTTTAAGTGTGTTTTTTCTATTTGCTCGACTTGTTGTTTTCTTTTTATTTCATTGCGGTGATTTTTTTTTAGTAAGTAAATCGAGGAATAACTAATACCGCTAACAATAAGTAAAGCATAAATGAACCATATAAATAAATTCAACGGATCTTTCCAGGGTTCAATTGATAATACGTGATTGCTATATAAAAGAGATGCAATAGAGTTGAATGTAACAGCCATAGAATAAACTTCAAATTATTATTCCAATAAACAGAAAAGGTTAGTAATAGGTAATAAATACAACTAAATGAAATATAGAACAGAACACAAGGTAGTAGCCACTTATATTTTTTAAGCTGCTGGTAGGTTGCTGTTAAACTAAATTTTTTTAGATTAAACAATAAGAGGGCATAACCTAACGAGCGACTCGGAATAGGTAAAAAAGAAGCTTCAAAAAACAAAAACAATATTTCGATACCTATAATACCCATATAGAAAGCCAAGATTGCCCTATACTGATACGCTTTTCTTTTTTCTTTTGTCAAAAAGAAATGATGCCAGATTACAAATTCAAAAAGACCAAATAAGGGAATTAGAAAGTGATTATAACCTAAATATTTTCCAAGTAAATAGCTCGATGCATCAAATACAAGACAACCAAGTACATAAAGACAAAGGAGAGTGTTTAAGCGCTGTTTGGTTAAAAAAAAGTATCCATAGATTACTATGGATACCATTAAATTAATCGTTAAAGCCTTGGTAATAAGGTCTGCAAGGGTGTATATATCCATATTAGATTACTGAAGATCTAATTCTAAATATTTATATAAACCGGCGTCGAATGTTGGTTTAAAAGGAGGTACAGGTCTAGCTGTATCATAAAAAGACTGGCTTTGTTCAAGTTTTGGAAACACTTGCTCGACAAGTAAATCATATTGAAAATTACTGTCTTTTTCTTCTTTTGTTGCTTTATTTACCAAACCTAAGTAGATAAAGTTAGCTTCAGCCTTGGAAGAAATATTTTCTTTGGGAATTTGAAAAAGAAGAGGTGATGATTTTAGATTAGCAAAGGTATGCGTTCTTGTTTCAGCATTATGCCAATGTTTCATTCGCTCTAAAGCTTCTTTACTCGAGATTTCTGTAGATACTAAGGGCGCATATAAAGCGGTGAAACTCAATACCCCTTCAGGTAATTGATCCTTTTCATAGTTTTTTTGCTTATCCAGTGAATCAGGTATAACTACTATAAAAAAATTACTGACAATTTCTTTTATATCGCTCTTTGGATCGATATCTTTTTGTTTATATCCCAAATATATTTTTAGCTCCTTTTCTGCTTTTAATACATCATAAAAAACATCAATAAGCTCAAATTTGAGTAAATGATTAAACAATAAGTTCGATTTCTCCAAAGACTTCGCTATTTGATACCAATTAGTTACTCCTTCTTTGACTTCTTTAAAAGTGATTTTTTTCATATCTAAATAGGTTAACAGATACACAAATATAGTTAAAACTAACTAACATTTTTGGGAATTGCATTGTATAGTTTTTAAGTAAATAAGGGAGAATTACCTTATAAATAGGGTGTTTTCACCCTAAATAGATTTTAGATTCGAACCTAGATTTGTATCAAACTTTAAAACTTAAAAGTTATGGAATCAAATTTATTATCAATTTCCCAACAATTTTCGGGATTACCAATGGATGCCTTAATCGGAGGCCCTTTAAATGCTGCCGCAGATGCCAATGCAAAAATGGCAATGACACAAACTATGTTTCTTTTAGACACTTGTTTTTCTAAAAAAATAGAAAAAGAGGGTGATCGAGTTATTAGTGAAAGTTTTCAGCCTATTATGATTAAAATGGAATTAGAACGCCCTTTTATTAAAGAGTCTGAAGATCCTGCCAAAGAACCTACCATAGAAATTGTCAAAACATCATTCAATTTGCCATTAATGACGATTATAGCCATTAATTCTTTAGCTGTGGATTCTGTGGATATCACGTTTGATATGGAAGTGAACTCGAGTTTTGCTGAAGAAACTTCTAAAGAAAAGAAAGAAGCAAAAGCAGGAGAAGCTTCTTTAGAAGCTAAGATTGGCTTTGGTTGTTTTTCTGCTACAATCAAAGGAAAAGCAAGTTACGATAGCAGTGAAACAAGCAAAGAAAGTCAGCATTACCAGAAAAGTAATTCGGCTAAATATCACGTGAGTGTACATGCCGGACAATTACCTATTCCTACTGGTGTAGCAACTATTATTGATGTTTTTTCTAAATCCATTGATCCTATTATTCTTCCTAAAAAAGAAGTTTAAAAGCGATTGCTCATTAAAAAGTGCATCTAATAGATGATTTTGAAAGATTAAAAACAATTCAAGTGAGCTCTACTTCTAGAGCTCACTTAAAAAAAGTGATAGTATGACTCCAATAAAACAACAAGCCTATACCAGAGACCAAGATTCAGAGCTTAATATAGAATCGATTATCTCTGCACCTTTAATCGCTTTATCTAAGGCCAATACCATGATGTTAAATGGACAGGCACAATCTATTCTTGATCAATACTTTATAGAAGTAACAAAAAAGAAAAAGGGGAAAAAGATATACAAGCCTAAAATGATAAATATGACTTTTACGAAGCGCATTGATTTCGAAGGAGAAGTTAGTAATCATGAAGTCGTTTTTCAAGTTCCACTCTTATCGATTGCGCCGATCAATTCTATTGCTATAGAAAAAATGAAATTGTCTTTCAATTTAGATATCACTTCTACAACCAGTTACATTAATAAACCCAATGGAATAATTGAACGGAAAGCCCAGTTAAATGGCAAAATATCAAACGTCACTCCCCATGATTCGGGCGAAAATAAATATACAAAAACGAGCCAAAGGGCATTAAAAATCGATATTCAGGCTGGTTCATTGCCCCTTCCTTTGGGAATTTTAAATATTCTAGATCTCTATAGTAAAAATATTCAACCTTCAAATATTAAGTAAATATGCAACCCAAAACATCAACCATCGCTTGTCCTAATTGCAGTACACCTATTCTACTTGAAATAGTTCAATTGCTACAAGGAACGAAATTTACTTGTCCTACTTGCCAAGCAGCTGTTGGTTTATCAACTGACAGTAAAAGCATTCTTGAGCAAGCAGTCAAATCTTATGAAAAAGCTCCGTTTAACCTCTAAATATCTCTCTCATGGCATTAATTAGTTTTAAAAAATTTATTCAGGCTATACATTCAGCTATCTTGCTGTCTAGTGAACAAATAGTGAAACAGAACTTATCCCTTTTACAGGAATACTTTGAAGAACAAGAAGTAGAAGTTGCTAATGAAAAAGGAGAAATAACAACCAAAAAGACCCTCATTCCAAAAACAGTAACGCTTACATATCCTGTACAAAATACAGTGCCAAATAATGAAAACTCCGACAATTTTTCTTTGGTAATGACACCTGTAGAGGTTCCATTGATTGCTATGGTTCCTATGAATAATTGCGGGATTGAAAAAGCCAAATTTACCACTGAATTTCAAATGCAAATCATACAAGATGAATTGCAGATTTTATTTGGAAAACCCTCTTCTGCCATGCTTAAAAAGACGCCTGGTACTAATTGGGGCAAACTGGAAATTACGTTAAGCCCTCAAGAAACAGCCGAGGGGCTAAGACTTATCACTGAGAGTTATGAAAATTTCTTAAAGCGACAAATTACATAGCGCGAGTCAAACTACTAAAAAAAAAAGGTATGAAAATTGAACTACTAAAACCCAATGTATCCCATCCAGCTATAAAGCAGTGGAAGGAATTCCAAAATAGCTTGGGAAATTACCAAGGTAAAATCGATGAATTCTACGATATAAACTTTTTAGAAACCATCCAAAAATACCAACGTGAAAAACAGCTACCTCCCGATGGATTTATAGGCAATAAAACCTGGTTAGAAGCCTATAAAGAAGGGATGGTGTTTTCTGATACACAAAAAATGGAATTTCCTATGAAACCCAATTTTTCCCCTGTCGTAGCGCAACAAACTAAGTTTGAAACATTTGGAGAATTAAAATTTGCACCTAGTCCTACGAAGGATAATCCTGAGAATATTGTTATTCTCAATGATTTTGAAACTAAAAATATTGTTCGCGTGGAGCTTCCACAATTGAATAAAATGTCTAAAGGAATATATAAAGCCATGCGTTTTCATCGCAAGGGAGCAGAACAATTGCGCAGTTTTTTTAATGAAATCGAAAAAAAAGGGCTATTACCTCTGCTCCTTACGTATGGTGGAAGTTATAATCCACGTTTAATTAGGGGCTCCAAAACCTCCCTTTCTAATCATTCCTTTGGAACAGCATTTGATTTTAATATGCAGTGGAATTCTTTAAATGCAGATCCTACCGCATTGGGATTGACCGGTTCTGTTCGCGAATTAGTTCCCTTAGCCCATGAATATGGGTTTTATTGGGGAGGTCACTTCAGTAGAAAGGATGGAATGCATTTCGAAATAGCTAAATTCTTGTAGTATATGAAATCAATCCTCCCTATACTGTTCTTAACGTTATGTACTTTTTTAGGTATCCAAGGAGTTGCTCAAGAACGATCTTTTGCCTTTCAAGACCCCGACTCTAAAAGGGATACGCTAAAAATTAAACTAAGTTGGTATCCCAACCGAGTCATTGTTGGTGATAAAACTAAACCTGTGGCTTTAGTTGGGGTCTATAAAAAAATTGTAAATACCACAGATACCATACAAGATATTTACAATTCAATTGCGTATTTAAACTTTCCGCAAGTAGAGACTAGCAGCTTTAAACAACATACCTATAGAGGGTTTAAAATTCTAAATCTCGATAACGCTGTGTATAAAAATGACACCCAATTCTGGGAAGAATACAACTTACCTTGGTTGAAAGAACTCATAGAAACACAAACGACCATCTATGTACTCAGTAATGCAACCCTAGATCAATTGAAGTATCAATTTATTTATTTTTATCCGCAGGGACCTATTGTATATAAGTACTTTACGACCAATAACCAACTCATGCGTACGGGGTTTGGCAAAGAAATAGAATATTTAGATGCTCAAATTAAACAAGGCTATTATAGATGGAATGAACATTTAGGAGCCTATCAACCTATTAATTAAACAATGAAAAACTACCCTTAAAAAAGAACTTAGAATTGGCATTTTCTTTGATGGAACAGGAAATAATGCCCAAAATGCATTAAAGCGAACTACTTCGGATTGTTCAGAACCCACTGGCAGTTATGCTATCTCTCCAACCAATATTTATCGACTATTTAAAAACTATACCCAAAACGGTACAGATCAAACCAAAGCCATCTATATTGAAGGTATAGGAACTTTAGATCACTGTGATGATTCGACAACCTCTTCGGCTAGTGGGCATGATATTTGGGAAGGCTATAGTGCCAATGCTAAAACACAAAGAGCTTTTGAGAGTTTATATAGCTATCTTGAAGAATTGGCAATCAAAAATTACCAACAGACGCTTGATATTTCCATAACCCTCGATTTATTTGGGTTCAGTAGAGGTGCCTCCTTAGCTAGAAATTTTGCCAATGTAGCCCTTGAAAATGAAACGATATTTAAGCGTATTTTGCAAAATGAAGGACATCATTTAAGTAATTTAAATCTTGGTTTTATAGGATTATTTGATACCGTTGAAAGTATTAAATTAAGTCCGCTGAATTTATCTTTAGCTAAGGTGAAAGCAGAAGGAATTTTTCACTTAACTGCTCTACATGAGTGTAGAGAAAATTTTCCATTAACTAGTATTTTTACTACAGCAGACCAATATGCAAATGCTCATAAAACAGGAGCAGGCTATCACAAAAGTACATCTAAAAACTATTTTGAATTACGCGTACCTGGCGCGCATTCTGATATTGGTGGAGGCTATAATACCAGTGAAAACGAAGTAAAAACGATTAACCTTAATGCTACTTATACGCAAGGGGGGGCTATGGCTGATGCAGAAAAAATAAAAAAGGACAATCCCGATTTTAAAAATATCCTACATAATTTGTCTTTTGAATTTGAAAAAAAATCCCTTGGGTATAATACGATAAGCAGAAGAAACCCTGTTCAAGGACATTTACAATATGTTTATGGGCACCTAATGCTGGAAATAGCACGAAAATTTAATGTCCCTTTTAATGCAGCTCTATTTGAAGAAAAACATCCCATTCCAGAAGATCTAAAAGCCTTTCGTACAGGAATTAAAAAACAAAGCGAACAACTTTTAACCAAAAAAATAATTACGGAAGAATTGGAACAAAAAGAAGTACACTTGGATGAAATTCTCAAGAAGTATGTGCATATTTCAGTTTCAACGCGTACCTTTTTTGGCAGCGAGGATACGAAAGATAACTCTGAGAATCCAGAACCAATCCTACAAAAAACACTGCAATCATCGACTCGCTTTAGTGCTCCGACCAAACATCTTATCGTTCATAGACCCACGCCAAATTGGCAAAGAGAAATTAAATTTGTCTAAATAGAAAGTCAAGCCTAAAAATTTAGGCTTGACTTTTTTATACGAGTAAATATCTTCTGCTCCAGCTATTAGTTCTCTTGGGGTTCAACGTCAAAATTAACCATCCAATTGATGCCAAATTTATCCGTAGACATACCAAAATAAGCACCCCAAAACGTATTTTCCATAGGCATGATAACTTGTCCACCTACTGAAATACCCGCAAATAATTTATCTGCTTCTTCTTTGCTCTCCGCATTAATGGAAATTGAAAAGTTATTGCCTTGCATAAAAGTAGGACCACATTCTCCCCCTGTATCACTTCCCATTAAAACGGTATTACCAATTGGTAAACTCACGTGCATTATTTTATTTTTATCCGCTTCAAGCACTGGGAATCCTTCTTCGTTAGGCATTTCACCGAATTTTCCTATATAAGTAAATTCTCCCCCAAAAACGGATTTGTAAAAGTTAAATGCCTCTTCACAATTTCCATCAAAAGTTAAATAAGTGTGTACTGTTGCCATAGTTTAATTTAAATATTAGAAAAAATTATAGATTTTATTCTTCTTCGGAAAGCAGATACCTACCGCCTTAATTGGCATTGCTTCATTAAGCATCAGGAATGTTAGGCTCAACTAACTTTTTCAGTTTTTCCAAGCTTTCTTGCCAGCCTAAATAGCACATTTCAACAGGAATGGCATCAGGAATTCCTTCTTGTGTAGCCGTAATTTCAGTACCACAATTTACTTTTTTAAATACAATAGTTGTGGTCATTTCTCCAGGTAAATTTGGATTGTCAAAACGGTCGGTGTATTTCAGAAATTCACTGGGAACTATTTCAATATATTCTCCGCTAAAGGAATGACTACTACCGGTTGAAAAATTAGTGAATGCCATTTCATAAGAACCGCCAACTTTAAAATCTAACTGTAGAACTTTAGCTGTAAAACCATATGGCGGTAACCAAGAAGCTAGTGCATCTGCATCAGAAAAAGCTTTAAAAACCTTTTCTGGGCTAACTGTAAGCACTCTGTGTAAAGTTACTTTATTGGACATAATTAGTATTTTAGAATTATTTCTTCAATTTACTTTCGTACAAATCAACCCACTGTTTTACGCTCATTTTTTGCATCAATTCACCAAGAAGAGTATAGGGAATCTCTTCCATTTTTTTAAATCGGATACAACTTTTGCCCATATCCAATTTTTGTTTACTGTGTTTCGGATATTCTGCTACAAACCAATCTAATAATGTAGGATCAGAGTAAATACCCATGTGATATAAGTTAATAGAATTCTTTTGAGAAGCGATGCCAGCAAAAGGTAAAGGTTCTATCGGTTTACAATGATAACCTGCGGGATAAATACTATGTGGAACCACATAACCCAATCCCCCATAGCTTATAGCTGGTTCAAAACCTTTGGGCAGATTTTCAACAATAATGTTGTGAAGTCTTGTAAACGCCTCTTTGCGTTCCGTTGGTACGTTTGATAAGATTTGCTCTACGGTATTACCTACTGCTTTCATAAATAACTAAGGGTTACTTGTGCTTGGGTACTATACGACAGAGAGACAGATACAGAAGGAATTTTACAATTCAAGCGGTATGTCTTTCCGTTTCAGTTATTATTTAATTTTATGACTTTAAAAAAGTAGGAGCAAAACTAACAGTTAGATAAAAAATCTTCTATTTAAAACTGTAAGAAGCACAAACCTTTCCTACTACTAATTTATAAAAAATAAGAATATAAAATATATTTTACACATCATTATACTATAATAGTACTTATTTAACTTATTTAGTTCAATAAATAAAATTTACAAACATTTCGAAGCGTATCTTGCTCTTAATTAAAGCTTAATTGTATTGATGTTTAGAATTCTACGTTGTCAAATGAAACAGTCCTTCTTGTTTTGATAGAACTATGATTTACTAAAAATAGCTATTATAAATGCTCTAAGGCATCTCATCTTCTAGTGCGCTCCTTGCTGTTTCAGCGAGTTCCTAGATAACTATAATTGTAGATCTAACTTTTAAACAACTCCTCTTGCTTAATTAATTTTTATTTCTTTCTTTTGTATCGTTAATTCTAGATATATAGAAATGGTAGATTTTTTCAAAGCCTTATCCAATGAACATCGAATTCAAATATTAACGTGGTTGAAAAAACCCCATGCTTATTTTGAATTAGATGATATTGAACCTGAAGTACATGAATTTGGGGTTTGTATGAGTGTGATTCAAAAGAAAGCAGGCTTATCTCAATCAACCATTTCATCCTATTTAACCGCTATGGTTCAAATTGGCTTATTGACTTCTATTCGAAACGGGCAATGGACGTATTATAAACGCAATGAATTAAAAATTGCTGAACTAGCAGCCTATATTAAAAATCAGCTTTAAAAATAAAAACTTCTTTAATTCTAAACGTTAAAACAAACATATCTATAATTTTAGATATCTAAATATCTAATTAAATAAAAATGAATAATCATCAAACATTTAATCGAGTCTTTAAAAAAGATAAACTAACCCTTGGGATTTTTCTTCCTCTGGAGGTTTATAAGGAACCTCATCTAAACTTTAATATACACATGCAGTATATTAAACAAATAGATCAAGCTAATTTTGCTTCCTTATGGGTAAGGGATATTCCTATGTATGACCCAAATTTCAGGGATGTAGGACAAGGGTATGATCCTTTAACCTATCTTGCTTATCTTGCTGGACAAACCCAAAATATAGCTTTGGGAACGGGCAGTATTGTTCTTCCCCTACACCACCCGATTGCTTTAGCTAAAATAACCGCTTCTATTGATCAACTATCCAACGGAAGGTTAATTTTGGGAATTGGTTCTGGCGATCGTTTTACAGAGTATAAGGCCTTTGGCAAACCTTATGAACAACGTTCCGCTTTATTTAGAGAGGTCTTAAACGATATGAAAATACTTCATCGCGATCATTTTCCTAAAATGAATTCCTCTCTAACCCAAAATGAAGAGTTAGACCTTATTCCTAAGCCCATTCATTCTTTTGTACCTACACTTATTACCGGAGCTAGTCAACAATCGCTGCAATGGATTGCTGAACATGCAGATGGATGGATGAGTTATCCCGGTCCGACAACCACAAATAAAGACACCGCTGGTTTAGAACAAAAAATTAAAACTTTTAGGAGTTTTATCCCTACTCCTATTTTTAAGCCACATATGACGAATGAATGGATCCAATTACATGAGGATCCTCATTTTCCGCGTACTCCATTACAAGGTGGATTTATTTTACAAACAGGAAGATATGGCTTACTTGAACTTTTACATAAATGGCAAGAAATTGGAGTCAACCACGCGGCATTAGGAATTCAATTTGGAAAAAGAAATCTAGGTGAAACTTTGGATGAATTAGCCACCGAAATATTGCCTTACTTTCCAACCTTAGATTAAGTACTCGATTTAATTTTACCTCAATCAGTGGTAAACGAGAGTTACACTTTTTTAGGTTTAATTATCTCTTTATCGAAAGATAATAGAATAAAAAAGCATTTTCATTCCTTAAAATGCTTTTTTATTTAAACCTTTTAATTAATTCTGCATGAATGCTGTAAGCCGTCTTTGATAACTTAATAAAAATACACTTCCGGTTAAAATCAAGAGAATAAGCATCAAAATAGTTGCATATAAAAAGCCATTTGTACTACTAAAATAAGTTTGCCCAACTAAACTTACACCCAACGCAATACTCAATTGCTGTACGGTTAAATATAAACTGGATCCTGCTGAAGTATAAGCGGTTGGTAAAGTACTCAAAGCATAGGTAAACATAGAAGGCAAAATGATACCGCATCCTACACCGTATTCAAATAATAAAAGGGATACTTGGTAGAAAGTCAGTTGTTCTGTTCTTAATAGAAGATAGTGTGTAATTAGTCCAACTACCATCAAGAGTAACCCCAATAGCATAAAACGTTCTTGATACTGTGCTAAAAACTTGAATGACAGCAAAGAGGCAAGAACATAGCCAATACCTTGAAAGGCAAATAATAGACCCGTTTCGGTAGCGGTATAATGTAATTGTAACTGAAAGTGATTGGCATAGATAAAGAAATACGAATCTTGTACGAAAGAATAAAATACTAAAGCAAGAAGTGTTACTTTAAATGCACTGTTTTTAAAGGGTTTAAAATCAATAAGTACGGATTTATTTTGTTTGTATTTTTTAAATTGAAAGTAGAAAAACATCAGAATACCTAGAACAGAAAAGACAAAACCTAGGAGTAAAAAGGTTGTCCATCCCGCATCTACGCCTCGTACTAAACTATATAAGAATAGAACAAGCAAAGCAATTAGGGTTAGTTGAGATAACGGTTGAATCTGTATCGTTTTTTTGCGCTCAACTTCTACCAAAAGGAAACAGGATAGCAAACCCACTAAAAAGGCCAGCGGTACATTGATAAGAAAAATTAATCGCCAGGCACCAAAATCATAAGCTAAATCAGGTAGAAATCCACCTAGAACTTGTCCTAATACGGAGGCTATACCTGCTATTGCCCCATAGATAGCATAGGCGCGTCGTCTCTCCTGCTCTTCCGTAAATACAGTTGCTAATAAAGTTACCCCTTGAGGTACCATAAAAGCACCACTCATACCTTGAAGTAGCCGAAAGAGATTGAGTTGTTCTACCGTTGAAGCGATTCCACATAAGAAAGAAAATAGGCCAAAACTGAAAATAGACAGAATAAATACCCGTTTATGCCCATATTTTAGACCTACTTTGCCTGAAGTAATTAAAAAAGCACCATACCCAATGACATAATACACAATAATAAACTGTATATCTGCTACGTTGGCGTTTAGAGCCTCTCGTATTTGAGGAATCGCAACATTGACAATAAATAAATCTAATACGCTTAGAAAAATGGACATAGAGAGTAAGACTAGCGTTACTCTTTTTTTAAATGGAGCTATTGTTGTATTCATTCGTTGCTTCCGATATTTTATAATTATCTTTGCAAATGTCAGCGATATCTAGCTTACAGTCAAGTAGGTAAAAAAAAGAGACTACGTATGAAAAACAATACCAATACTGAAAATGAGCCCACTACGGTCGAAAAAAAATTAGAATATTTTGAAAATAACGATTTTACTCAACAAGCTTTAAAAACAATTACTGGAAAATGGAAAATATCCATTATCAAAACCATTGCCGTTAATTGTCCAAAGCGATTTGGTATACTCAAAAAAAATCTAGATACCATTGCGCAAGGAACGTTGACAACTGTATTGAGAGACTTGGAAAATGACGGTTTATTACTTCGAGAAGTATATGCCGAAATACCTCCGCGTGTAGAATACAAACTCACAGAAAAAGGAATTAGGTTATTGCCTATATTAGAAGAATTGGAAACTTGGTATACAACAAAGTAAAAACAGAAGTATAAAGTTTAGAAAATACTATTCATCTTCCCCTTTAATCGTATCAATATTAACTATTAAAAGTAAGTATAAATTCACTTCCCACGCCATATTCGCTATGTACACGAATAGTTCCCTGCTGCGCCTCTATAATCTCTTTACTTATGGAAAGCCCCAATCCGGTGCCTTCCCTATGTGTTCCAGGCACCCTAAAATAACGATCAAATACCCGTCCTAGATATTCAGGAGGTATTCCCATACCGTCATCTATAATTTTAATAGTTGTTGTTCCTTGTTCATCTTGAGAAACGCAAACCTTTACTACCGAAGATTCATGAGAATAATTAATAGCATTGGCAATTAAATTAGTCAATACCCACGTTGTTTTCTCTGCATCAACTTTAATTGTATGTAAGGTTTCTGGCAGTTTAACTTCTAACTGAATCTCTTTTCGTTCAGCTTGCATATGGTTTGTCTCCACTGCATATTGAACAATTTGCTCTACTTCACAAGGTTTCATATTCATTGAAATCTTTCCACTTTCTATTTGCGTTAGATTTAGCAATTCAGCCGTTATTTTTAAGAGTCTTCCTGCATCGTCCTGAATACTGTCAATCAAGATAGTTTGCTCTTCATTAAGGAGACCTATTTGTTCATTTTTTAAGAGTTGAAGACTCATCTTCATCGATGCTATTGGCGTTTTAAACTCGTGCGATACTGTTGCAATAAAATGTGTTTTAGCCGTATCTAATTCTTTAAATTCAGTAATATTCTTTAAAATAATTACATGTCCTACTAATTCTTTATGTTCCTCACCTGTTGGAGTTATTTCTATGTGTAAAAACTGTTTATCAAAATAATTTTCCTTGTCGTTATAAATAATTTTCAGCAATTCTTTATCCATTTGCTCGCTGTGGATTTCTTTGAGTAATAAACGCATTAAATCGTTGTAAATAGCAATATCCTTACTGCTCTTACCTACCATTTCTTGTTCCTCTAATCCCAAAACTTTACACGCTTCTTCATTGACAAAAATAACCTGCATCGTTTCATCTAAACCAATAACGACATCCGACATATTATTTATTAAAGCCTCAATTCTCTTTTTCTGACGCATCAACTTGGCTAAATGACTACTATTGTATTCTTCTAACTTTTGAGCCATGCTATTAAAAGACTGGGCTAATTCACCAAATTCATCGTGTTTATCTAAAAAAACGCGCTCTTTATAATTACTTGCCGCAATTTGTTTAATACTCGCCGTTAATTTCTGAATGGGATCCGCTATGTTTGAAGGCAAGTTTATAAACAAGCTCAAGGCAATCATAAAACAAGCCGTTCCCGCAATAGCAATCCATATTGTCGCTTGAATAGCGGTTTTATTTGCCAATTCACTTTTAAGCTCAATGGCATGCATATTCATTTCCATGACTTCAATGAGCCATTCTCTAATTTGCAATAAATCTTCAGGGCGCTGTCCTTTATTTATATAGGCTTCGAAATACGTGCGCAAAGTGCTATTCATTTCCTGTTCCCCTACTTCAGTTGCATTGCCTTCTTGCTTTTTTAGCTGTTCCTCGAATTGAGCCAAACGATTATCTCCCGATAGGTCTAAAGCGCGTAGCATGCTTTTGGCATATAGAAGTGAATTGTAATTATCATGAAGGATATTACGCGTATCAAGCTTTAGAAAATGAATATACACGGCTGCAATTGCCCCTAAAAAGACAATTAAAGTAACGAGTAACCCAAGACCTAACGTTAGTTTTGTTTTAATTCTCATTTCGAAAAAATTATAATATCAATAGGCAAAGAAGTGAGTTTCTTCAACAATTGGTTTAAGACATTCGTTGCTAAAATAATTTGATACAACCGCAATCTTGGTTTTCCGATACAAATCGTAGTGATTTGTCGCAGTTCTACCTGATCAATAATCGCTTTGGCTGTATTTTGATGTTCAATTTTAATAATCTCCGCTCCTAATTCAGTGGCTAATTTAAAATTATTAATTAAATGTCGTTGCTTATCTAAGGCAATTTTATTGGGATGTTCTTTAGGCGTTTGTACATAAAGCACATACCATTTGGTATTTAAATAACTCGCTAAGCGGGCCGTTTTTCTAATTACAATTTTCGCATTCTTATCATTGGAACTGATACAGGCCATAAAGCGATTGGGCTTAGCCGAAATAGACATACTGACTTCTGTAGCCACCTTGTTTTCAACATGAGAGGCTACTTCTTTTAAAGCTAACTCACGCAATTGAAGAATATTAGCCGAAGTGAAAAAATTTTGTAAGGCAGCTGGTACTTTATCTGCTGGATATATTTTTCCTTCTTTTAATCGCTCTATTAAATCATCCGAAGTAAGATCGATATTGACTACTTCATCTGCTTCTTGTAATACTTTATCCGGTACGCGCTCTGTTACATCGATAGAGGTAATTTCTTTTACTGCATTATTCAAGCTTTCGATGTGTTGAATATTTAGGGCAGATATCACATTGATACCTGCCTCTAATATTTCCATTACATCTTGCCAGCGTTTTGCGTTTTTACTGCCTGCAATATTAGAATGAGCTAATTCGTCAATAATAACAATTTCAGGATGATCTTTTAGAATGGCATCTAGATCCAATTCTTCAATCATTTTTCCCTTATAGAAAACTTCTTTTCTGGGTATAATAGATAATCCTTCTAATAAAGCGTGTGTCTCTTTGCGATTATGGGTTTCGATAAATCCTAATTTAACATCTATTCCATTTCGCTTTAAGTCTCTTGCTTCCAGAAGCATGCGGTAGGTTTTACCTACTCCAGCACTCATCCCTATATAAACCTTAAACTTCCCGCGTTTTGAACGGCGGATAAGAGCTAAAAAATCTTCTGCACTTTGACGAGTTTCTCTTTCCATTTACAATCGAATTGATAGACTGCTACCTATAAAGGTTTGTCCTGTTACTTCTTTGTCGTTTCTCATAAAGATAGCATCTTTACTAGTTAAAGACCGCACTTCAAGACGCCATAATACCTCCGGTGTAATTTGATAGTCTAAATTGGTAGAATATCCCCATGTTTGAAATCCGTTGGTCGTTTCAGTAGAAATAATTACCCCATCTCTATCATAGTAATATTCTGCTCTAGCGGCAATCCTCCATTTGTCAGATAAAGCATATTGCCCCATAATCAAAGGAGCGTACCAATTGCTGTATGCTTGTCCATTTTTTTCTTTTTGTTGAACTCCGATATCAAAACCTGCCAATATTTTGAAATTTTCATGCAACTGATAGGAGGCGTATAAATTGTGAAAATATCGCATTTTACGTTCTATATCTGGCGTATCACTACCAACAAATGAACTGCTGTTAATGGTCCATTTACTTGTAGGTGTATACGTCAATTGATGTCCTACAGCTAAGGTAGAATTCCCCTCAGGACGCTGAATTCGCTGCCAACCATTCATGACATTTAAAGCGAGCATCCATTTGCGATTCGGTGTTAAGTAGGATAATTTTATTGCAGAAGAAAAATAAGGCGAATTCTCTGCCATTATACTGCGTGTCATCGTCATAAGATCTGCCCCAATTGTGCTTTCAAACCCAATATGCGACGGCATAATCCCCACATCTAACCATACCTCTTTTGTAGGAGATAGCTTTACTCCAACATTCGCTTCGTATATATTTTTCAAACCATCGGATTCATTGACTAAATTAGAAGTTACATAGGTTCCAGCCATAAAAGCAAGATTGGCTCGGAGGCGCTCTTTTTCATAATTTAGTTTGACCATACCGAAGTTTAAATTTACTTCATTATGACGATTATAAGAATATAGGAAGTTGTTTACTTGTCCTTTTTTAGGCTGGTTCAAGTCATACATATAGTATAACTCACCATAAGCTTGTACTTTTAAGTCATCTGTCCATGGGCGTTCTTGGGCTTGAACAGATGAAAGAGCAAGTGCACCGATGACAAGTGCACCTACTAAAGATAGTCTCTCTTTCATATTATTGTAAGGCGTCTAAGGCCAGATTCAATTCTAATACATTTATTTTTTGTGGTCCTAGTATGCCAAATAGCGGTTGCTGCGTTTGCTCCGTTACCAATTGCTCTAGGCGACCTGCTTCAATTCCTCTATTTTTAGCAATACGCGCAATTTGAACACGTGCACTTTGAACTGAAATATTAGGGTCCAAACCACTACCACTAGCGGTAAGCAAATCCACCGGAATATCTTCTTTAGCAACCGTTGGGTTTTTAGCTAAAAAATTATCTAAGCGCTTTTGTACTTCTTGTAGATAAGCTGCATTCGTAGTTGCTTTATTGCTAGCACCTGAACCTGCAGCATTATAATCTACCGCAGAGGGACGAGACCAAAAATATTGATCTGAAGTAAAAGCCTGTCCTAGGTTTACATAGTTTTTTCCTTGAGCCGTTTCTATGGTAAATCCAGCTCCTGAATTTGGAGTTAGTTTAGCAATTCCCCACATCAGTACAGGATAAGCTACACACAGTAAAACTAGTAAAGTAATAGTTAATATAATCGAGGGTAATAGATTTGTTTTCATTGGTTTATTACATAAATAGTGAGACAAAAAGGTCAATTAATTTGATTCCGATAAAGGGTACAATCACGCCACCTAATCCATAAATTAACAAATTACGACGCAAGAGTGCACTTGCTCCAATAGGCTTATAAGCTACCCCTTTTAAGGCCAAGGGTATTAAAAATGGAATAATAATAGCATTGAAAATAACAGCAGAAAGTATAGCACTCTCAGGACTGTATAGCTTCATTATGTTTAGTCCTTGTAAAGCGGGAATCGCTGTAATAAATAAAGCGGGGATAATGGCGAAGTATTTTGCTACGTCATTGGCAATACTAAAAGTTGTCAAAGTACCGCGGGTCATCAGTAATTGTTTTCCAATTTCCACTACCTCAATTAATTTGGTTGGATCATTGTCTAAGTCTACCATATTTCCTGCTTCCTTCGCTGCTTGAGTACCGCTATTCATGGCTACACCAACATCAGCTTGAGCCAAAGCAGGTGCATCATTTGTACCATCACCCATCATGGCAACTAATCTACCTTCTGCTTGCTCGCGTTTGATATAGTTCATTTTGTCTTCCGGTTTAGCCTCAGCAATAAAATCATCTACCCCTGCTTTTGTAGCAATAAACTTAGCTGTCATGGGATTATCTCCCGTTACCATAACGGTCTTAATCCCCATCTTTCTCAATCGAGCAAAACGCTCTTGAATACCAGGTTTAATTATATCTTGTAACTCTACAACCCCTAATACTTGCTCATTTTGTGCGACAACTAAAGGTGTTCCACCATTTTCTGCAATCATTCGCACAGATTCTGCTACTTCTGCAGGAAATGCATTCCCTGTATTCACACATAGATTCTTAATTGCATCTACGGCTCCTTTGCGTATGCGTATATCGTCATAATCAATACCTGAACTTCTTGTTTCTGCTGAAAATGAAATGAACCGGGGCTGATTTACTGTAAAATCCGTTGGATCTACATTAGCCAATTCAATGATTGATTTACCTTCTGGTGTATCATCGCTTAAAGAACTCAAAACAGCAGCTTTAATCAACTCCATTTTATCAACTCCATTGGCAGGATGAAAATTGGTTGCCTTGCGGTTCCCTATGGTTATAGTTCCCGTTTTATCTAATAGTAATACATCGATATCTCCTGCTGTTTCTACTGCTTTACCGCTTTTAGTAATCACGTTTGCTCTTAAGGCTCTATCCATACCTGCTATACCAATAGCGGATAATAAACCTCCTATGGTGGTGGGAATTAAGCATACATACAAGGAAATTAAAGCTCCAATAGTAAGACTTACATTAGCAAAATCTGCAAAAGGTTTTAATGTGATAATCACAATCGTAAACACTAAAGTAAATCCAGCTAATAAAATAGTCAGTGCTATTTCATTGGGTGACTTTTGTCTATTTGCCCCTTCTACCAAGGCAATCATCTTATCTAAGAAGCTCTCACCTGCTTGCGCCGTTACGCGTACTTTGATCCGATCAGATAATACTTTTGTTCCTCCTGTAACAGAACTTTTATCTCCTCCTGCTTCTCGAATTACAGGAGCACTTTCCCCTGTAATGGCACTCTCATCAATAGTTGCTAATCCTTCGATAATTTCTCCATCTGCGGGAATTATATCTCCAGCGACACAGATATATACAATTCCTTTTTGTAAACTAGAAGACGATACTTGTGTTCCATTTTCTAAAGTAGCAGGCGTTTCTTCTCTTGTTTTGCGCAAACTATCTGCTTGAGCCTTTCCTCTTGCTTCGGCAATAGCCTCTGCAAAATTGGCAAACAACAGCGTTACAAACAACAATAAGAAAATGGCAAAATTATAGCCAAAACTCCCTTGACTCTGTTCACCAAACAAAATCCATATACAAACCCCAAGCATAATAGCTGTTCCTATCTCTACTGTAAACATAACAGGATTGCGGAATAAGGTTCTTGGATCTAACTTAACGAAAGCCTCCGTTAAGGCTTTTAGTACGACCTCTTTTTGAAAAAGAGTATTGTTATTTTGAGTTGCCATTTTTTATAAACTTAGTAATGTAAAATAATCAGCAATTGGACCTAAAGTTAATACGGGGAAAAAAGCTAAAGCGGCTATGATTAAAATCACAGTTAACACGATAGTTCCAAATGTTACCGTATCCGTTGCTAGTGTACCAGAACCTTCGGGGACATAGTTTTTTTGAGCTAAAAAGCCCGCTAAGGCTAGTGGCCCAATAATAGGTAAAAAGCGTCCTAGTAATAAAATAATCCCTGTTGAGAAGTTCCACCAAGGCGTATTATCCCCTAAACCTTCAAATCCACTACCATTATTAGCTGCTGATGAAGTGTATTCATACAAGATCTCACTAAAACCGTGAAAAGAAGGATTGTTTAAGGTGTCTCTAGTCAAATCAGGAAAGGCTGTACCCAATGCTGTGCTGCTCAATATCAATAAGGGATGAATCAAAGCAACGATCATGGCTATTTTCATCTCTTTAGCTTCTATTTTTTTACCAAATAATTCAGGTGTTCTTCCAACCATCAATCCACTAATAAAAACAGCTAAGACAATAAAGACAAAGAAGTTCAAAATTCCGACACCGACACCTCCATAGAAGGAGTTAATCATCATGGCTAATAACTGATTCATTCCAGATAAAGGCATGGAGCTATCGTGCATAGAGTTTACAGAACCCGTTGATATAACTGTAGTTACGATACTCCAAAAACCAGAAGCAGCAGCCCCTATTCGCACTTCTTTTCCCTCCATTGCGCCCATAGAATTATCTATGCCCATCGCAGCAATATTAGGGTTACCTCCCGCTTCCATTATAATGTTTGGTATAGCCAAACACAAGAATCCTAGAGTCATTACGCCAAACATCATCCAAGAGAAACGCTTGCGATTAATGTAATATCCAAAGGCAAATACCATTGCTAAAGGAATAATTAACTGAGCAATCATCTCCGTCATATTGGTTAAATATGTAGGATTTTCAAAAGGATGCGCAGAGTTTGTTCCAAAGAAACCTCCCCCATTTGTTCCTAAGTGTTTAATGGCAATAAAAGCCGCGGCTGGACCACGTGATACTTCTACTTGTTGCCCCTCTAAAGTTGTTTGGGTATCTTTTCCTTCAAAAGTCATTGGTGTACCTTGAAAAATCAAGATAGCTGATACGATAATACTTAAAGGCAATAAAATACGAGTGATTGATTTTACAAAATACACATAAAAGTTACCTAAGAGTGTTGTTGTTTTGTTCCTAAACGCTTCAAATACAACTGCTGCTGCTGCCATACCAGTTGCGGCACTGACAAATTGAAGAAACATCAACCACGTCTGAGTTAAATACGTTACCCCTGTTTCTCCTGCATAGTGTTGCAAATTACAGTTTACTAAAAAGGAAATAATCGTATTAAACGCCAAATCAGGAGACATACTTGGATTATTATCTGGATTGAACGGCAAGGATCCTTGAGTTAATAACAAAACAAAACCCAACACAAACCAAACAGCATTGATTGTTAGCAAAGCTACCAGGTGCTGTTTCCAATTCATTCCTTCCTCAGACTTAATTTTACTGCTCTTGTAAAATAAATTTTCTAAAGGAGTCATTATACGGTCTAAAAAAGTAGATTGCCCCGCATAAACCTTAGCTATATATTTCCCTAAGGGAATGGAAATTCCAATGGCCACTAAAAAAGTGATCAAGATTCCGACAATTTCTGTATTCATTTTAATTAATCAATTAATAATAAAATTTTATGAATTAGATACACGATGCCATAGACCATCGCAAAGACTAATAGAATGACACCTATATCTTGTATGGTGTCTTTAAAATTCCTCTGGTTTAAGTAAGACATAACACAGATAGACAAATACTGCTAAAGCAATAATTAATAATAAAATCATGGAGTTGTTGAATTATAGATTATCAAAAAAATGAATGGCTTTGTAAAACAAAACAAAGCACACAACGCCTAAAACGATACACGCTAAAATTGTCATTGATTTAATTTTAAAATTAGGTTTGATAGTTTGTTATAGCATATTGCTACTTCTAGTTTTGGGAGTAATCTAGTGCTACGCCTACTTGGTAAAGAATACTGAGTTTTCATTATGTGTGATTTTTGCTTAGTATAAGCGAATGGTATACCAATTTTTGGCACAAATCACAAATCACTACTAATCAGTGAATTAAATCAAAAACCAAATACACTAAACAAAAAAACCCTATCAAAATGATAGGGTTTCAGTTGTTGGAGCCTTTCAAAGTGAAAGGGTGTGTTTTGTTAGGAATCTTAATAATGTAGTACATAATAAATATATTTACTTTAAAAACACTATTTTTGCCCAATATTATTATAGAATATTAAATATATATCGAATTAAAAAACGTTAATATTTAGTATTATTTATTTTTTATCTCTAATATACCTAGTACATGAAAAAATTAGTATTGATCTTACTGCTTTTTCCCTTTTTGGGATGTTCAAGTAGCAGTGACGACGAATTTGATGGTGAGAACGACAAAACCTTAGTAACCCTAGAAGCAGGTAATACAAGATATCCAAATACAAAAATTGGTTACTATGATGCGGAAGGGTTCTGCAAGTTGATCATCGACTTAGGTGATTTTACAGGAACTTCTGAGGCGTTTCTGATTCCATCTAAAATGATTAAGGAAATTATTGTTTTCTCAGATTATGGAATTTCAGAGGCCATGCAAATAAACTATGCCTATCAAATCGGTCAACCACTAAAAATAGAATACGGTAGATCAAACAAATTCACTTTGTCTCCAACAGAATTTGGAAGTCCTGTACTAAAACGCGATTTGAAAAAATATCCTCATTAATCCTAGATAAATAGAATAGGGAGGCTTTTTAGTCCTCCCTATTCTATTTATGATATTTAATCCCTTCCTCTATCACATTCTCTGAGTTGTACTTGATCTAAAAAAGGAGTACTATTTTTAATTAATAGCATATTCTGTCATTTTGCGGTATAAAGTAGTAAGTGCAATTCCTAAGAGTTCAGCTGTTTTAGTTTTATTGCCATTGGTGTGTGCAAGTACTTTCTTAATGTGCTGTTTTTCCACTGAAGCTAAATCTAATGCAGTGATTCCTCCACCTAAAGGAGCTGCTTTTTGCTGTACTTCATAAGGTAAGTCACAAAGATCTATACTGGCAGTTGTACATAAAATAATAGCGCGCTCTAGCGCATTTCTCAACTCTCTAATATTACCCGGCCACTGATAAAGTTTCATTGCTTCTAAAGCCTCAGGTGTTATTTTTTGTATGGACATTCCTTGTTCAAAAGCAAATTGCTTTCTAAAGCGTTCCGCTAGTAATGGAATATCTTCTATTCTTTCTCTTAAAGCAGGTAAATAAATTTCAAATACGGATATGCGATAATACAAGTCCTCTCTAAATTGTCCTTCTTTTATTTCTTTTTCTAAATTTCTATTCGTAGCAGCTATAATGCGTACATCAACTTTGGTAGGTCGTGTTTCGCCAATTTTTAAAAATTCACCTGTTTCTAATACACGTAGTAATTTAGCTTGTAATTCAATAGGCATCTCTCCTATTTCATCTAAAAATAAAGTGCCTTGATGCGCTTCTTCAAATAATCCCTTCTGATCTTTCATCGCATTGGTAAAAGAACCTGCTTTATGACCAAATAATTCACTCTCTAATAATTCCTTACTAAAAGCTGAACAATTGACTGCCACAAAATTGTTTTTAGCCCTCGTACTACCGCGATGGATTGCTTGGGCAAAAACCTCTTTTCCTGTTCCCGTTTCACCTGTTAATAAAACCGTTGCATTAGTAGGTGCTACCCGTTTAGCTAAGTGAATGGTTGCTAAAAAAATAGCAGAAATACCAATCACCTGATCAAAACCCGTTATCTTGGTTTCTACTTCAATCTGCGTTTGGGCTAAACTTCGATTAAGCGCTACACGTTCTAACGCTCGATATAATAAAGGGAGTATTTTATTGTTGTCATCGCCCTTTGTAATATAATCAAAAGCGCCATTCTTAATGGCTTGTACCCCATCAGGTATATTGCCATAAGCCGTTAGTAAAATAATCTCTACAAGCGGATACTTTACTTTCACTTGCTCCACAAAAGCCACGCCATTGCCATCGGGAAGTTTGACATCACATAATACCAAATCAATTTCTAGTTGTTCTAACTTTTTACTAGCTGTTTTTAAATCTGGGGCTTGATGAACCTCAAATCCTTCTAATTCGATTATTCGAGCTAGTAATTTTCTTAACTTTTCTTCATCGTCAACTACAAGAATTTTTTGTTGTGCCATAACTCTATTGCATTTAAGAACGCTAAAGGTATGAAACAATCTGAAACAATGTTCGATTGATTTGTAGAAACAATACGCTTTTACCTGGGCTTTTTTGAAAAATTCAATTAAAAAATTTTGGCCTATTTGAAGGACGCCTTAGGTAGTTATACTTGTTTTTATTTATCTTCCTTTTGATGTTGTTTTCTACTACCAATTGAAACTATAACATGATGAAAAAAACATTTCTTTTACTTGCTTCTCTATTACTCTTAGGGGGTCATAGTAGCGCGTACAACTGAAAAAGTTGAAACACCTATTTCAGTAGAAAGGACTGATAACAAAAGACAGTACAGAATTGTAGTAATTGATAAGTTAACTAACACTATTATTTATGAGGAAACTGTATGTGCGGGTTTTAGGGTAGTAAACGATATTTTAAATAGTCTTTATGATGCATATGAACCAACATATAGTAAAGTTAGACTTTATTTTACAGTTTATTTTTTATATCTTTATTACTATGACTCTTTTATCCTAAATGCTTAACAAAAATAGACCACCATAAACAAGCAGTCTATTTTTGTTATCTAACCCCTTTTTAGTGCATAAATAAATTATTAATACCCAATAGTAAAGCGTTCTTGATGATGCACAGGTGTTTCTAATTCATCGATTAGGGCTTTGGCATAATCTTGAACAGATATTTTACTTTCTCCTTTTTCATTGACTAGTAAATCATCTTTTCCTAAGCGATAGATACCTGTTCTTTCTCCAGGTTCAAGATGACCTGCTGGAGAGAAAAATACCCAATCTATCTCCTTTTCTGGAATAAGTGTATTTAAATAAAACTCGCCTAATGATTGTACACCTCCTAGTATTTCTTGAGGAATAGCACCTGAATCAACCACGCGAAGCCCTGGTTTTACAAATAAAGTACCCGCGCCTCCTACAATAAGTAAGCGTTTTACTCCGGCTTTTTTTACACCTTCCAAAATTAAGGGATAGACTCTTAATGTTTCTTCATAAATATCTGCTCTTGTCCATCCAGGATTATAAGCACTTAGCACCGCATCTTTGCCTTTACTTAGCGCTGCAATTTGATCGATCGAGGATAAATCCGCTTGAACAAGTGTTAGATTTTCATTTGAAATAGTAATCTTTTCTGGGTGGCGAACCACAGCTGTAACTTTTATATTGCGATTTAAAGCTTCATTTAAAAGTGCAGATCCAACAAATCCACTAGCTCCTAGTAATACGATATTTTTCATATTTTTTTAGTTTAGATATAGGAACAAAAGTAATTTCACTTAGCAAAAATGAACTAATACATCTCCGCCTGATTAGGGTAAATCTCCGCCTTTTATTTGTGCTGCATACTATCCCGAAATGCATTTGGAGTAAGGTTTGTATGCTTGCGGAAATACTTCGTAAAATTGGTTGGTTCCTCAAAGCCGAGTTCAAATCCAATTTCTTTCATCGATAAATTACTAAAGCTCAATAAGCGTTTGGCCTCGAGAATAACACGGGCATCAATACAAACTTTGGGTGTATTTCCGGTTAAAGACTTCAATTCTTTGGTCAATATTTTTTCTGAAACACCAATTAAATCAGCATAATAACTTGTGTTTTTATTTATTTTAAAATGCTTCTCAAGTGCATGATAGAATATTCTAGCTGTGTTTTTAATACCTAGCACATACGCAGGTTGTACATGTCTTTCTGTTTCGAGTAAAACAATACGCAAATAATTTTGTGCAATAGCCACTTGAAAATGCGTGTTTGCTCTTTTTAGTTCTTCTTCTAATAAAGTAAATAAAGGGGAAAGAAGACAGGGCTCAATAAGAACAATGTGATTGCTATTTATAGGGTTTAAAATTTCGGCGGTATACAAAAAATTGGCATCTTCCTCTGTTCGAGTAAAAAAACTAGCTGTAAAAAGTACTAATTTACCCAAATACGCCTGTGAGACATCAAACTCACAAACCTGCCCTGGGGATATAAAGAGAACTTCATTGGCGTGTATTGCAACGTCTTTAAAATCAATACGCCCTTTAAAAACACCTTCTTTTACCCAAATAAGTTGATAAAACTTAGCTTTATGAGGCTGGCCTAAAATGTGAGGCACACTTTTGACAAAAGATAAATCCTTTACCTCTATTTCAACAGGCAAAGGGCTAAAGTTGTACGTTTTGATTTCTCTATTCATAACTATCCATACCAAGTACAAGTAGTAAATTAAAAGCTTTATTTTTTGATATAGGTCGTTTCCATATAAAAGGCATCTTTAGGTTTCCCTCCATAATACCAATCTACCGTTGTTTTTAAAATCAATTTAGTTGAAGTTGATAGGATTATTTCATACTCATTTAATTCAATATAATCATCTCTTACAAATTCAGTTTCAAACGTATTACCTTTTAAAACATATGCCTTTTTTTGTGTTGATTTCTTACATTCATAACTATCGAATTTATAAAATCTATGCGTATAAAAGGTTGCATTGTTAAACTCAATCTCATTTAAATCGCAGCCATCTTGATTACTCGCCTTTCGTTCCTCTAATTTTTTATTATTTACATTTAAAAAAACGACGCTTGATTCTTGCCAAGTTCCTTGAATAGCAGCTTGATAAACTCTTTTAGTATTGTCATCCGTAGAGCAAGCAAGTAAACTGATTAATAGTGTTAGTAAAACAAGTGTTTTTCTCATCTTTTAAAAGTTAAAATAATCCTTAAAATTAAGCGAATTAAATAATATAAACTACACATTTAAAGATAAAATAAGAAAAGGGCTTAGACTAAATTAGGTTCTAATTTACCCCCCTTTCTTCCCCTCCACCCAATAACCTTGCGAGAGAATTTTTCCTGCCTTCCTTTCCTTTAAAATTTTTCTTTGTTGTTGAATTGTAATGGCATTACCTGTCAAAATAAAAGCAGCTTCTTCCCAATCAATCCATGTACTTGAATCAAGTAGATGGTTCCATTTTTCAGTATCCAAATTCTTATCTTTAGTTTTAACTGTATAATTATCTAATCCTAATACAGCTGGTAAATGATTGTTCGCAGGGTTCAATTCAAAATAAAAATGAAACTGATGGTTGTTTTGTTTTAAAAGCGGAAAAAGAGAATAAGCCAATCCCAAAGAAGTTTCATCCCCAAAAAATACCTGTTGGTGCACCGAAGATTCGTACATCCTTTTTCCTCTAGGAGGTGAAATAAAAAGAACCTCTTCTTTTTGCAAGGTTCCTATCTTTTGGCTGCCAATTCCCTTGCCATTGATATAAAAAATCACATCAAATATACCTTGCACTTGATCATAAGAGGCAATAGTATAATTTCTAAATTCAGTTTCACTTATTCGAATAACACTTGCATACCCCAATTGCATATTCCACTTGGAAAGATCTCCTTTGAAGCGAATTCTTTTAATCTCAGGGCTTAAAGCATCTATTTCAATACTTTTTACATTGGGCTGTAGCGCCTGACCAAATAAACTAGTTAGCCATTTTGGTATTGTTGAAATCATCCGATTATGCCGTTTTAAAGTTTGTACTTTTTATTGAAACAAAGCAACCGCATAACCTAAAACGAAACAAGCGCTAACGAAGGAGGCTATTGGATGAATTGAGGTTTTTTGTATAAAAAGGGATGAAGAGATTATTTTTAACTATACCCAAAACAACTAAAAATCAGTCAATCAAAAAGTTACAATTAAACTTAATGTAATTAAAAAGGGTAATGATTGGATTAACCTCAGAATATTGTAAAAAAAATGACAAAAAAATAAAAACCAATTAAACGTTTGTTTAATTTTGCAATCGAAAATAAGTACATCATGGCGTTATCAGATAAGCAGATAGAGATTGTAAAAATTGCAGAGGAATTGTTCTCTCAAAAAGGAATTGAAGGAACGAGTATTCGCGACATATCAAAAGCAGCAGGAATAAATGTCGCCATGGTTAACTACTATTTTGGATCAAAAAGTGCATTGGTTAGTGCTCTTTTTGAAATTCGACTTACGCGAATACGCGAAAAGCTAGCATCTATAACTAGTGATGCTAACCTAAACCCCATGGATAAATTAATTGCTTTTACAGAGCATATGTTGACGGTTCAATTACAAAATGCCGCCTTCCATATTGTTTTGATGGGGCATTTATCTAAAAAGGATCAGGAAATTATAGTGAGTGATGCCATTCGAACCCTTCAGTTAGAAATATTAGCTATTCTGGGTGGATTTATCAAAGAAGGATATCAAATGGGATTGTTTCAAACCCAACCAGATCCTATTGCATTGCTTGTTTTTACACAAGGAATTATTAGCTATGTCATCCAACATGAGCGTTCACTATCTCTATATTGGGGAGCGGAAAATCACGAAGACTATAGTTTATATATCAAACAACAGATTTACCCTTATTTAGTACAATCCTTTAAATCAATTTTAAGTTACAATGAACAAAAGTAATTATCTTTTACTTGCTTCCTTTGTTATTTGCCAAACATTCGCTCAAACACCTGTTCATAAAGCACTTAGCATTGAACAAGCAATCACATTGAGTTTGCAAAATGGCAAAGAGATAAAAAAAGTAAAAGCCAGTACAGAAGCTTCAAGACTTCAAGTAAGTAGTACACAGCTTATGCGATATCCTGATTTAGAACTTTCAGGAAGTTACAATCGCCTTTTTGATGGTACAGATATGAACCTCAAAATACCCTTACCCGCTTCATCTGAAGATGCTAAAATGCCTGATGTTAAACCCAATCACCTGATGATTGGTCAAGCTAAAGCTAATCTTCCGTTATTTAATGGATTCAAAATTACAAACTCCATTACGCAGAGCAAACAATACTATGCTTTAGCTAAATTAACGGAAGAATCAACAACTGAAAATGTTGTTTATCAAACGATTAACCTCTATTTTGCCTTATACAAAACGCAAGCATCTATTGATTTATTGCGCGAAAATCTAAAACGAGCGCATCAACGTACCCTTGATTTTGAACAATTCCTAGCCCATGGGTTAATTGCGCGCAATGATTTTTTGAGAACCCAATTGCAAGAATCAAATATTGAACTCTCCCTAGAAGAAGCCAATACGACGCGTAAAAATGTTTCATTGCGTTTAAGTGTCTTACTTGATCTTCCTACGGAAGAAGCTATTGTTGCTGAAAAAGTAAGTCCAATTGCTATTTTTCCAACAAGAGAGGGAGATATTACAACACGTAAGGATGTACAAAGCATACAAAAATTGGATGAAATTGCACAATCAGCTATTAGAATTGCACAAGGTAACTACCTACCTTCCATTGGTTTAACAGCAGGTTATTCTGCCCTACAGTTAGACAAGGTGATTGATATAACTAATGCAACGAGTGTAGGTATTGGTTTAAAATATGACCTCTCTTCGCTTTACAAAAATAGATCAGAAGTACACAAAGCGAAAGCGAAAAAAGTAGAGAGTGATTATCAAATACAACTAGTTGAAGATCAAGCCAAAGTTGAAATTGAAGAAGCGTATAATACGTATGAATTAGCGCTAAAGAAAAATGCTGTTTTAACCAAAGCAATCGTTCAGGCCACTGAAAATTATCGCATCGTAAAGGATAAATACGACAATGGGCTAACCGATACAGATCATCTTTTAGAGGCTGATGTACAGCAACTTCAAGCGCAAATTGATTATGTATTAGGCCAAACAGATGAATCATTAGCCTTATATCAATATGCGTACAAAACAGGTAAATTAATAGAGAACGTACAAGAAAAAAAATAAGATGGAAACAAATAATACCGAATATAAAAAACCACTAAATAAAAAATTTATTATTGCTTTAAGCGCTATTGTTTTATTTGGTGGTGGGTATGGCATATACAAGTATATACATTCCCGTTCGCATGAAACTACGGATGATGCACAAGTAGAGTCAAAAATTACACCAATTGTATCTAAGGTGCCAGGGTATATTAAAGCTATTTATATTCAAGACAATCAACTCATTAAAAAGGGAGATACTTTACTTCGTTTGGATGAAACTGAATATGCAATTAAAGTGGAACAGGCAAAAGCGAATTATCAAGCGGCCTTGAGTCAGTTAAAAATTGCTGAAGCAGGACACCATACAAGTGAATCAACAATTGTATCTGCTCAAGCTGGTGCTTCTAGTGCACAAGCAAATGTTGGAACAGCTAAAGCAAATATTGAATCGGCAAAAACACAACTATGGAGAGCACAAAACGATTATGAGAGATACCATCGTTTATATGAAAGTCAATCTATTACCAAGCAACAATATGAACAAGCATTAGCAGCAAAAGAAACAGCTGAAAAACAAGTGATTGTATTGCAGGAGCAGATGAAAGCTGCTGAAAAACAAGCCAATGCTGTTTCTCAACAAATTAAGGTTAGCCAGTCACAAGCCGTTGCTTCTACCTCTCAAATTGATGCAGCAAAAGCCATGGTTGATCAAGCCAAAGCCAATTTAGACAATGCTGAATTGTATCTTTCTTATACCGTTATCACAGCAAAAGAAGAGGGACAAATTTCAAAAATCAATTTGCAAATTGGCCAACTCATTCAACCTGGGCAAGGTTTATTTAATACGGTACAAAAGAATGCAATATGGGTGGTTGCCAACTTCAAAGAAACCCAAATGGAGTACATGCGCGAAGGACAATCGGTACAGATTAAAGTTGATGCTTTTCCAAAACACGAATTTGAGGGAATCATCAATTCGATGTCTCCAGCTACAGGAGCTAAATTTGCATTACTACCTCCCGATAATGCCTCAGGAAACTTCGTAAAAACAGTACAGCGAATTCCAGTGAAAATTACATTTACCCATCCAGAAGATGAAATGCTAACCCATGTAAAAGCAGGAATGAATGTGGATATTGATGTCAATATTAAGAGCGGTAGATAAATAAGAAATTATGAATGAAGAAAGCTTAGTAGAACATGGCTATCGTCGAATAATCATAACCATTACAGCCATTCTTTGTGCCTTACTAGAAATTGTAGATACTACAATTGTCAATGTAGCCATGAATGATATGAAAGGGAGTATCGGAGTATCACTAACCGATATTGCATGGGTAGTTACTGCTTATGCCATTGCCAATGTAATTGTTGTGCCGATGACGAGCTGGCTCTCACAACAATTCGGAAGACGCAATTACTTTGCCGCTTCGATCATCATCTTTACGGTTGCCTCCTTTTTATGTGGGTATTCTACCACACTTTGGGAGATTATTCTCTTTCGTTTTATTCAAGGTTTAGGTGGAGGAGCCTTATTGGTTACTTCTCAAACGATTATTACAGAAAGTTATCCCGTTGAAAAAAGAGGTGTCGCACAAGCAATTTACGGTATGGGAGTAATTGTTGGTCCTACTTTAGGTCCCCCTTTAGGAGGCTATATTATCGACAACTACTCTTGGCCTTTTATCTTTTACATTAATATTCCGATAGGTATTATAGCAACTATCTTAACGATACTCTATGTAAAAAGTCCAAGATATGCTGAAAAGAGCAAATTAAGAGAGGTTGATTTTTTAGGTATTATCTTACTAGCAATTGCCGTTGGTTCGCTCCAATACGTACTTGAACATGGCCAACAAGATGATTGGTTCGAAAATACAACCATTCTAACTTTGTCAATAAGCTCCGTTCTAGGATTCTTTTTCTTTATTTGGAGAGAATTAACCTGTGAAAAGCCTATTGTAAACCTGCGTGTTTTAAAAGATTCTAACCTTGCAATTGGTACCGTATTATCTTTTATTTTGGGATTTGGACTTTATGGATCTACTTTTATCATTCCCATCTATACCCAATCCATTTTAGGATGGACAGCTACAGATGCAGGTATGCTATTGGTTCCTAGCTCCTTAATGACCGCTCTAATGATGCCTTTTATTGCGCGAATGTTGCAACGTGGAGTTCCACCAAAATACTTAGTAGCCGGAGGATTCTTAGTGTTTTTTATCTATAGTTTCTGGGCACATAATATTCTAACACCAGATACAGGAAGTGAACATTTTTTCTGGCCTTTAGTGATGCGTGGTATTGGTTTAGGGTTATTATTTGTACCGATTACAACGCTCTCCTTATCGAATTTGCGCAACAGACAAATTGGCGAAGGAGCAGCCTTTACAGGAATGATGCGTCAATTAGGAGGTTCTTTTGGTATTGCTTTAATTACTACTTTTATTTCCAGATGGACCGTAAATCATCGTTTAAATTTAGTCAGTCATTTGGACTCCGCTTCTTTAGAAGTACAAAACCGAGTGGCTACCTTACAGCAATCTTTTATAACCAAAGGATTTACAGCAGATGAAGCCCTACAAAAGGCCTATACCCTGTTAGATTTAGGAGTTACCAAACAAGCATCAGTACTTACCTATATGGATGTATTCATGTTTTTAGGTATTTTATTCTTAATTTGTATTCCCTTTATTCTCATCTTAATCAAAAAAGGTGCAGGAAAAATAATTGCAGGCGCAGGACATTAATCTTAATCTACTATACACAAACAGAGCTCCTAGGGGCTCTGTTTGTGTATAAATAGTGGGCTAATTTAGCTATTAGCCTTTACTTTTTTTCTAAATTCATTGGGTGCCATCCCCACATGATTAAAGAAAAAACGATACAAATGACTCGAATCCGTAAAACTAAAATCTTGTGCGATCTCAGTAATTGTATGACCGCTGTGTTCCAACTGCTCCTTAATTAATTGTATTTTTAAAGCACTAATATAATCGCGTAAGGACATTCCCATTTCTCTTTTAAAGCGCGTTTTTATCCCTGATTCTGACCGTTTAAAGGTAAGGCTTAAGGCTTGCACAGTGAGTTTTTCTGGCTGATAGATGTTAGAGTGAATGTAATTTTGGATCCTACTAAGTGTCGACTGTGCTAAGTCATCAATTGAATTTTCAACAGCACTAGGTATATCCTTAGCTAAAAGCAATAAGAGACTGCGCAATAAATTGGCATGCAACTCGGTAGGCTTTTCATTAGCAGCTCGCCAAGTAGCAATTAAAATTTCAACAATATGTCGTACTTCTGTATTCGAATTTTGTGTGCTTGCTTTTAACTGACCTTGTATACCTCTTGCTAAAGTAGTAAGCAAATTGTCCCAAAAATCAGTAGGACAAGTATTCATCCCTCCTTTCAGTACAACTGGGAGGAATTTAATTACACTAAAGTGCGTTTTTTCTTGAATAGTAAAACGGTGTTCATCTTCTGGACTTAAGAAAAAAATATCCCCCGTATCATACGTAGAAATTATGCCATTCAAACAATGTTCGCCCTTTCCAAAGCGAATATACATCAACTCATAATGGTTGTGGTTGTGTAAGGGAAATGGCCAAGTATCCGTTTGAAAATCCCGAAAAAATAAAGGTTCAAATTGAATGAGTTTCATGTGTCAAAAATAGCTAAAAATACCAAAAATAGAACTATTTATACATTTATAAGTAAGGTGTCTCTGCTACTTTTGTTCCCAAATTCAATCTTGATCTATGTCTAAAAACAGAACCAATAAATGGATAATTCCCAGTATGGCCTTTTGTGCAGGTGCTATTGTAGCCAATGTATATTACAGTCAACCTATTTTAAAAAATATAGCGGAAGATTTAGGAAAATCGGAAGAGTCCGTTGGTAAAATGGCCATGCTGGCTCAACTGGGATACGGATTAGGGATGTTTTTTCTATTGCCTTTAGGGGATAAATTAAATCGCAAGCGATTAATTTTACTCTTGTCTTTCTTTTTAATCCTTACCTTACTAGTAATAGCCAATACCAAAGATCTGACGCTATTATTAATTTTAAGCTTTCTACTAGGAGTAGGTTCTACACCCGCCCAAATCATCTTGCCTATGTCTGCTACGTTAGGCAAAGAAAATAGAGGGAAAAATGTGGGTATTGTATTTAGTGGAATCTTATGCGGTATACTGGGTTCTCGCCTATTGAGTGGTTGGTTAACGGATCTATGGGGATGGCCCAGTGTATTTCTATTTTCGGCTGTCCTTGTTTCTTGCAGTAGTATTTTAGTATGGCTAATATTGCCCGAAGTTCCAGGTGCTTTTAAAGGAACTTATCTCAGTTTATTAAAATCTACTTTAGCCCTAATTCGTCAATTTAAAGTTTTACGACAAGCTGCGTTATTAGGAGCATTTACTTTTGGGGTTTTCTGCTCTTTTTGGACAACCTTGACCTTTCACCTTAGTGGTGAACCTTTCTCCTTTTCTGCTTCAACCATTGGGGGATTTGGTATAATAGCGATTGGAGGGGCTTTAGTAGCTCCCTATTTCGGAAAATTAGCCGAAAAAGGCAGTATCTTTAAGAATCTGACCCTTACCGTGGGAATGATTCTACTTAGTCTAGTATCTCTTCTTATTTTTCCCCATTCAATTTTTGTATTAATCCTAGCCATTTTCTTTTTAGATATTGGGGTTCAAGCTACACAAATCACCAATTTTACGCGTATTTACTCCTTAGATGAAACCGCACATAGTCGTTTAAATACCATTTATATGACCACTTATTTTTTAGGAGCTGGAATTGGAACTTTTTTTGGTTTATGGAGCTGGTCTATAGGCGGTTGGAATCTCGCACTTTTGCAAATGATAACTTGGAGTATTCTCGCTTTGGCGATTGTTTGGTTAAGTAGCAAAAAACGATTGTAACATAGAAGTATTGTATTTTTATCCATGTGATAGAGCTACTTATAACGACTGTTGGAGAGATAAAAAAAGAGAGGCAACTAAAACAGTGTTTTAGTTGCCTCTCTTTTTATTACTAGCCAATTAAAAGCTATTTTCCTTATATATATTATAATCCAATACCATAACGCAATTGAATACCAAAGTTATAGTTTTTAAAAACAGCTTTGGAACCTTGTTGTATACTGTTATATTCAAGTGCATCATTTTCTATTGGTCTATAATCAATTACTTTTTCTTTCGTTTCATTAACAGACGGTTTTTGATTGTTTAAACCTAAATCAAAATAGGCACCTATATACAAATTTTGATTGTCCTTGATGTTGTATTTAAAGCCTATTTCAGCAATCCAGGCCCATCTATCTTTTAAATCTAAATCAGGTTTGTATTCTGCTTCATCTTGAGAATCAAAGCCCGCAAATGGAGGTTTATGCAATTCTAAATTATATTGTGGAAAAAACCCATAAGTCTCTAAATTATTCCAAGTAAGTGTTGATTTACTACTCATAACTAAAGAGTACTGGATACCTGTTCGCACATACAAACTCATCTCTCCTTCTCCAACATATTGAACCGTAAGTGGAATATTCACTTGATTTACTTTCCATTGTTCTTTGTAGTTTTTACCGTCATAATGAAAGATAAAATTTTGATTCTCCCAATCGGTTTTTTCACTTTGACCTTTTAAATTAGTCGCTGTAAAATCAACCGTTTGCATAGCGTATTGTGCCCCTAGTCCTAAGCTCCATTTCTGATTTACATAATAATCATATTGGAGGCCTACAGCGGTATTAAATTTAAAATCTGCTGAAAATTGATCTGGTAAACTGCCATAATTTTGGAGAACACCTGCTTTTAAACTCACACCTACTTCGTGTTTTTTAAAATAGTAACGGCTAAACTGCGCTTGTGCGTGCTGATAACTTCCCAGTAAAAGACCAAAGGCTAAAACACTTATATATTTTCTCATATCTTATCTTATTAGATTATAAATTAGCTTTAAAAGATAGGGTTCAGTAGCGTTCGAACCCTTCTTTTAGTACAAGTTAAATCAATTATTCTTTAACAATAAATTGAACGCTTTGTTGTTTTCCACTGCCCTTTAACACTAAGAAATAAGAACCAGAAGACACCGTTGTAGGAATTTCAATACTTGAATTTCCAGGTTGTAATTCTCCACGTTTAATCGTTTGTCCTTTTAAATTGTAAATCACATAGCTTGTTATTTCTTGCTCTTTTTGATCCAAACTAACATACAAGAGCTGATTCTTTCGCACTGGATTTGGATATACGCTTAAACTCTCTTGGGATGATGCTTCAATGTAAATCGGGCAACTCATTATTTTCTTGCCATTGTGTAAAGTCAATGCAACGTGATAGGTTGCACCTACTTCTAACGTATTCGCTTTATCATCTCCAGCTGAATACGCTTGCTGATTGCCAACTACTTCTCCATTCTTAAACCATTGATAGGCACTAAATACATAGCCGCCATTGGTTTGTTTGTTGTTATTTACCAACAATACATTATCGTATTTCTGATAGACAATTTGGTCTGTTGGTATGCGTTTTTCAATAAGAATTCGATACGTTTCCTCCGTGCCATACATGGATTTAACTTTGATTATTTGTTCATATTGACCATATTCAGGAACGAGAACTTCAATGTAATTTGAAGGTGTAACTTCGGCTCCTAGCACTGTTTCTACCTCGAGAATAACTTTGTCTTGTGCCGTATCACAACCAATAATAACCTGTACTTCCTTTTCCACTTTACCATAGGAAACCCCATCGATGATTAAGTTTAGAATCGACGCATCTTTGCTAATTACTTCTATCTTTCTAGAAACGGGAGTTGCAGCATTGTAATTGGCATTACCCGCTTGATTGGCCGTTAGGGTAACTACTCCAGGAGTTAAGAAACGTACAAGTCCTGATGCTGTAACTGTAGCAACCGTTTGTTCCTCGTTAATGGTATAAGATACAGGTAAAGAAGAACTTGCCGTAGCGGTTAGTTGCAGTGTTGGTGTATCTTCTAAAATTACTTGATAAGGAGCTTCAAAAGCGATAGATTGATCTGCTTTAGTTATTGTTAATACAGCTGTTAGTATCAAAGGCTCATAATTTGAACCCGATTCAATTCGTGCAGTTACTGCATATCTACCCACATCCGTTTGATTATTATTTGTATACGTGATTGTTACATCAGTAGATGGGGTTCCCTCCACAACTAAGGCTTTAGGGTTTCCATCATAAATATACGATTTAGAAGGTAGCGTCAATCCTTGAATAGTTCCACTTATAATTTTGAAATCTGCACCACTAAAAGTAGCTAACGTATAATTTGCTCGAGGAACTAAGCTTCCTTGACCAATTGGATATAAGCCCAATACTTCCCCAGGCAGACGGGTTAAATTTCCTGTAAATACCTGAAAAGGAAGATCACCACGTTGCAATCCTTCCACTGAATACGTGAAAACAGGATCCGCTTGACCATATAATTTTTGTTGATTCTCATTAACTACAACCTGTAAAGCAGCGGGTGTGATTTTAAATTTCTCTTCACCAACTATTCTAAAGGTGTAATTGTTTGATACAGCTTGTATACTCCCTTGGATATAGGAATATAAGCCTACATTTTCTCCATTTAATCTACCTAATGTTCCCTGAATTGCAGAAGCAATCGTATCCTCAAATTTAAATCCTGTAGCTGTAAATGAATAAATCGGATTTACTTGCCCATAGATCTTTTGTTGATTTACAGTTGGAACAATAGATAATTCTGCTGCCGTAATTGCTAATTCACCTGCATTAAATGTTAAGGTATAATTATTTACTACTTCTAAAGTACCTAGCCCTATCGCATATAAGCCCACATTTTCACCTGCTAGACGCGAAAGTGTTCCGCTAAATACATCACTTGCAGCTTCATTGTTTTTTAATCCTGTTACCTGATAAGTTAAAGTAGGATCAGAATCTCCATAGCTTTTCGTTTGAGCATCAACAGAAACATGAAGCTCCGCAGCTGTAATAGCAAAAGTAGCCGATACAAAGCGAATACGATAATTAGTATTCCCTCTTAAAGTACCTAAAAGAATAGGGTAAGTACCCACATTTTCACCTGTTTCTCGTGTTAAAGCGCCTGTTATACTACTCGAAGTATCCGAATACTTAAACCCTGTAATTGCATAGGTTAACGTTGGATCACTCGCTCCATACTCCTTATCTTGATTACTAGCAGCGGTTACCGTTAGTTCTGCCGCTGTAACGGTTAAGTCAAAAGTGACCTCTTGAGCTGGTAAATACCTTCCATTACCCGCTTGACTAGCCGTAATACTAGTTTGACCTACCCCTTTAATTACAAGGTTACCCTCTCTAAAAACAGCAATAGACTCATCTTCAATAGCATAACTCAAAGCTAAACCACTATCTGAACTACCCCAAACAAAAGCATTCTCACCATATACTTTTTCGACATCACTGACGCTAATGGTTTGTTCTTGTGCCGCTGATATGGTTGTAAAAGTAACAGGCCCATACCAAGATCCACAAGGTAAAGCTTGAATATAAACATCATAACTAACATCTCCTTGTAAATTTGAGAAATTATAAGGCGAAGTAATATCGGATACAGCTATTCCGTCTCCTCGTTCAAAACCTGCTTCACCATATTCGATAGCAAAAGAAGTCGCAGTTGATTCTATCGTCAAAGTAGCAATAGCTCCCATCATCACGTCGACTTCAGCATTCGTTATAGCAACAGATGGTACAAGCGTAACCGCTACTTCTTCACGAGGTGCTTTACAAGCTGTGGTAAAATTCCAATTGTAATACCCCATATAAAAAATAGAAGATTGTGCATTTCCAGTAATTGAGGCTACGGTTGAACTATAAGGATAAGTGGCACCTGATGCATTTATTTTTAGTCCGCCAGTTGGTAAACTTGTTTCAATGACATAAGTTCCTGGTTGAAATTCCAAATTAACAGCCACCGTTTGAGCAGTTGTACCCCCACTAACCGAAGTAGTATAATTCACAATTCCAACGGTTGATCCTCCTCCTCCTCTTTGCTTAAAAGTCATTCTTCCCGTTTGAGCGGTTGTTAAGGGAAAAATATCCATTGATTGTAAAGTAGTAGGTTGAATAATGGTAAAATAAACTTCAGATGCAGTAGTCCAAGTGTCTTGAGAACTACCCACAACAGACGGGGTTAGAGGCCCAGTCAAAATTGGTGCTGATGCAGGTGTTGCCACTGCGTACCAAAAAGAAGTAGATTGAGTTAAAACCCCAGTTGTATACGTATTTCCTGTATATATAGGTGTATTCGAAGTGGCCGATGTATACCAATGAACTACACCTTGCGTTGTTACTTCAAGATCAATTGAACCTGTACCACAACGACTTAATACCTCAGTTGGTGTAGCTAATTCAGCCTCTGGATAATTACATAACGTAGTGAAAGTTAAGGTAGTCCAAGTACTTGAATCCGTTGCTGAACAAAGGGATTGAATATAAATAGAATATGCAGTTGATGGCGTTAGAGCCAATAGTATTTTTTCTAGTTCGGTTGTTGTACTCGTACTCACTAAACCTGTTGCATCACCCGGTACGCCACTCGTTCTAACTTCTATTTTATATCCTAGAGTTGGGGTATCCCCTTGAGTGGGAACACGCCAAGTTAGTTTTGCCGCATTTTTAGTAACTGCTGTGACTTGAATATTAGAAGGGAAAAAACAAGTTTCTAGCGATCTAATTTCAACCGCATAATCTTCTATCTCTGCATAGATTGAAAATGCTCCACAAGGATTCAATTCCGATCCATTTCTATTGTGTTGATACTGTACCCTTAATCGATATATTCCCGGTTGAACCGTAGCTGGTACCGTAAATGCTGGAAAGTTAACCGTTGCGTCGCTTGTAATGGTATTATTGATAGAAGCAACTCTTTCATTAGCATCAAAAATCATATTGCTATTGTAGTCTATCCAAATAGTAGCACCATGAGTTCCAGATCCAGAACCACTTGTTAATGAAGCCCTATATGGAGTTCCTATTTCAAGAACAGCAGGTGCTACAGTACTCGAATAATTCTTATATCCAGCAACACCATCTGAGGCAGTCGAACTATTATTCAAATTACTCAAGGTAAAGTTTCGGATCTCATCTGCATTATTAGCTGAACCCGTTGGTATACAGTAACCCGTAAAAAATCGAAATGGACCAGACCATCTACTTACTCCTAATAAAGTTCCGCAATTCTGACGAACGTAAAACTCATAATTCGTATCTGCAGTTAAACCTGAAAGTGTTCCCCCATTTTCAAAATTAGGGACTAAGGTACCCGCTGTCTCCAAATTAAAATCTCTAACTCCCCACTTGACGTCAAAGGTATCTCCGAGTCCTTCCCAGCTCAAATCAGCTGTGGCTGGTGTAATATTATCTACACCTAAGGCTTCGGGTTGAATACAATTTGGCGTTACTTCTCCTGAAAGAGCAAAAATATTTAAAAAGCCACTGGTAGCACTTGTTTTTGTAATGGCAACTTGTTGAATAAATTTAGTTTGATTCACTGCTGCAATTGCAATCGTTACTTGAAACATCTTAGGATTGCTTGCATTATTATCTGGATTTCCTCCACTACGTGGAACTCTTCCTATTCCTTGAATCGCCACTGGAGGGGTGCCTGTTTGATACCAATCTGGAACGGACTGACTGCTAATTGCTTGTGTTGTACCATCCGTAAAAGTAATCGTTCCTGTAAAGGTAGAGACAGAACTTCCTGAAGTAGCTAAAATAAATAGTTTACTTAACTTAGAGGTATGAGTCTGAAGCACAAAAGTACCTGTACCTCCATTTTCATTTATTCGCAAGGCATTACTTCCATTAAAAGGAGCTAACTGAAACGTTAATCCAGGTGTAACCGTTGCTACTGAAGAAATTAATCCCGTAACAGGAAGTCCAACTGTAGCTCCAGGATAATCCCTCGTCATAAAAGCATTGTTCGCACCCGTACTTGTTGCGTCTACAGCTGCCGTAGTAAAAGTAGCCGCAGGACTATTTTCTGCGATGACATCCTCATTGAAACCAGAAGTAACAACCAGCGGTGTATACGTTTGTGCGCTGGTTACTTGCACGGAGAATAACAGGAAAGTCAAAAATAATTTAAAAAGTAATTGTTTATTCATAATCGGTTTGTTGGTTAGTTTCATTAGGTTTAATACACAATAAACACAAGGGATTCGGTCAATTCAAGTTATAATTTTTACAATATTTAATAAAAAACAAGAATGGAAGAATATATTATTTGCTTATCATTTTAAAATACACACTAATATAGTAATTTTAATAAAATAGCATCAATTATTATAATAAAAATTACAACATATAATAAAAAATAGAAAATAAGGAAACGCAGTTTTGTTAATTAAAATAAAAAAAAAGCATTCAAAAGAAACGTTTAGTCTAAACTAGAAAATTAAAAGCGGTGTTTTGTCCACTAGTAACAGCTTTTATTCTGGTGTTATTTCGTCGTTTTTACCTTAATTTTGCAACAAATAAAAAGTAGTTATGATAGCGAATCTTCTTCGACGAATACTCGATTTTTTAGGCATTCTACCCTTAAAACTACCGTTAACAGAAGTGGTTAGTATAGCCCTTTTATCTCCTTCTTTGAAAAAAATACAACTACAAGGAAATTTTTCTAAAATCAAGATAACTAGCGGATCCTACTTAAGTTTTAAACTCAACTATACTCAAGTTAGAACCTATACGATTGCCCAGGTAGATAGAGAAAGAAATATTCTTGAATTGATTGTTTATCTTCATAAAAATGGCGGTCCTGGCCTACAGTTTATCAATCAGCTTCGCCTAGGAAACACCCTGAATATAAGCAACTTGCGCGCAAACAGTGCTAATTTAAAGCTACAAACAACCAAATATGTATTCTTTGGCGATGAAAGTTCGTTAGGACTAGCACTTTCTCTACTACCTAAATGGCAGAAAGAAGCGTATCAATTTTTATTTCTCTTTGAATTGGAGGAGGAAAATAAAGATATTCCCGCGTGTTTAGGTATTGAGAAGAGTATCGTTTTTTCGAAGAATCAAACCTTTCGCAATGAAAGACGAATCAATCAATTGGCTCCTATTCAATCCAATGCATGGGAAAATGCAACATTCCTCTTGACAGGCAATGCCAAATCAATTGAAATTTTTAAAAAAGTAATTAACGATAAAACGCAGAGTAAGGTTTACACTCGAGCGTATTGGACAGAAGGCATTGAGGGGCTATAAATGGAAATAGAGCCTATCATATAAAAAAAGGCACAAACAAAAATGCCTGTGCCTCTTTCAAATAAAAACAAATAATCAATACTAAATACCTTATCTCATTTGATTTAATAAAGTAATTACGTCTTCTGTAGTCCCCGTTTTCAAATCCTCAGCTTTAATCACTACAACTTGATTTTTAACTACTTTAATATCTTTTATAGCATAAACAACCTTCTTGGTAGTAGGATCTACTGAAATAAAGAACACATAGCCTTCCAATCCAATAGGTACCCATCCATAATGCTCTGTAAATACATCTCCAATTTCAGGGTGATTTAAAAACACATCCAAATGAGCCAATCCTTCTTCATTTTTAACGCCTAGATAAATAGCTGCATTGCTATAGTTATAACCTTGAGGTACTTTTACAAAAAATTGTGTCTTTTCTCCTTCAACAACCGAATACTTATCAATATTAGACCAACCAATTTCTGAAGGTAATTCATTCCATCCGTTTAGGAAAAACTCATAATTTCCATTGGTTTCATCTCCATTTAAAAATCCCATTTCTGTTTGAATAGGAATTTCAGTAAAGGTCAAATCATCTTTTTCATTGACATTCCCTTGCCAAACAAGCATATCTTCTTGAAATCCTCTTGTGTTTTTAACAGGTACTTCCATAGCAATATTATAATTCGTAACCTGTTTTCCTTTCAATTTAATATCAAAGTAAAACTCTCCACCTGTAATAATAAAGGCACGATGTCCTTCGGTTGAAATACGACCATATTCATCTTTTACTATTTCAAAATACCCAGATTCATCGCGATTGGGATAAATCCCCATAGTAGGACGATTAGCCAAAGCCATTACTCCTTTATCATACAACTCAATAAAAGTACATTCCACTTCATCTCCAGGCTCCGCCCAATCGGTAAGCGCACCTAAACTAGTAACGCGAACCTTTACTCCTTTTTTACTTACAAAACCAAATCCACCATTTTCATCAACTGTAGTTTTAGTATATTGCTTTTCATTATCTAAAACATTAGTTCTCAACTGACTAAATTCAGTAGACGTAGGTACCTCAATTCCTTGCTCTGGAGGATTAGGTTCCGATTTATTGTCATCACTACTACAAGAGACTAAGCCCAAAACACCTAACAGTACAGTCAGACTTACTGCAATTTGAAAACTTCTTTTCATAACTTTTATTTTAAATTTGATAAGCCAAACATATTAAAAGAAAACCATAATAAACAAATAAATAATATACTAAAAAGAACTAAATAGGTGTTTTTTTTATCAAAAACATATTAAATAGAGTTAAATTAATATGACATTGAATAAATAATTCTCTCCTTTTAATGCAAGCTTTGGGAATAAAGTTTTCTCCCTTCTCCTAAAAACGGACAAGAGAGAATAAATTATGCGCCTAAGCTTTGAAAGTTAAAGGCTAACTATCTAATCTTTTTTAACGATATTTGTTCTTTAACTCATCTACAATTTTTTATCTATTCAACGATTGATTATGACTAAAACTGAAAAAGTAACTTTTGTTCTTGAAACTTTAGATGCTATATACCCAGAAATTCCAGTACCCTTAGATCACAAAGATGCGTATACGTTATTAATTGCCGTTCTGCTATCTGCCCAATGCACAGATGAACGAGTGAATAAAATCACGCCTCTTTTATTTGCTAAAGCGGACAATCCTTATGATATGGTAAAAATGACGGTAGAAGAAATTCAAGACATTATTCGCCCTTGTGGTTTATCGCCAATGAAGAGCAAAGGAATTTATGGTTTATCTAAAATTTTGATCGAGGAACACCAGGGACAAGTACCCGCTGATATGGAAGCGCTGGAACGCATGCCTGCTGTAGGCCATAAAACGGCCTCCGTAGTGATGGCTCAAGCGTTTGATATACCCGCTTTTCCAGTAGACACACACATCCATCGTTTATTATATCGTTGGGGCTTTTCTAATGGCAAAAATGTGCAACAAACAGAAAAAGATGCCAAACGTTTATTTCCCAAAGACCAATGGAACAAATTACACCTACAATTGGTTTGGTATGGTCGTCAATATTCTCCAGCAAGAGCATGGAACTTAGAACTCGATATCATAACCAGTGTAATTGGCCGTAAAACAGTACTCAACGAATACTATAAAAAACAAGAAAAAAAAGCATCGAAATAAGTCTCGATGCTTTTTTTATTAATTTAATTTAGAAGTTTGTAACTTCTTTTCCATGAAATCACTGAGTGCCAATTGAGACCATACTTTAGAATAGGTCATTAGTTTTTCAATGATCTCCGATTTTGGAAGTTGGGTTTCTTTTGCTGTTAAAAGAGTCATGTAGTTTTTTTTCATAAAAAATCTATTGTGCTTCTCTTTTAAAACGCACAAATCGCGAATATATTATAGGGTAAACGAAATTTGTTTTTTATCCATCAGTCTTCGCAAATTAATAATTGCATAACGCATTCTTCCCAATGCTGTATTAATACTGACATCCGTAGTTTCTGCAATTTCTTTGAAGCTCAAATCTTGGTATAAGCGCAAACGGACAACCTCTTGCTGATCTTCAGGCAATTCCAATATTAATTGCTGTAAATCTTCAATTATTTGGTTGTTAATTAGCGACTCTTCTATCGTATCTGAATCATCTTTTAAGAAACTAAAAAAAGGAGTTTCTTCTGTATCATTGTGAATCGTTATACGTCTTTCGCGTCGGTAGTGATCCATAATTAAATTATGTGCAATACGCATAACCCAGGAAATAAATTTTCCTTCTTCGTTGTATTTTCCGCTTTTAAGGGTATTGATTACTTTGATAAAAGTATCTTGAAAAACATCATTTGTCAATTCTACATCATCCAATTTACTAAAAATGAATCCGAAAATTTTTCCTTGATGTCGCTTGATTAAAATTTCAAGTGCATATTCATTGCCTTTTATATACTGCTGCACAAGCGTAGCATCTGGTAATTGAATTAATTCCATAACAAATTCTTTTTATAGCTGTTTTCTATTTCGTTCTAAAAAGTATTTGTGTTATATAGGCAATTGATTTTTATAAGTTTACTGTGCAAATATAGGTAAAATATATTGTTAAAAGCACTTGTTTTAAAAAAATGTTAAATATTTTAATTGTTCTTTCCACAGTTAAAGCATTTCATAAACAAAGATAAAAGCGTATTTTTGTCTCTTATATATACGAACCTCCTATGTCTAAAATAGATTTTTCTAAACTAGATCCGAAAAAGAATATTATTATCAAAGGTGCACATCTGCATAATTTAAAACATATAGATGTTGTTATCCCTAGAAATCAGATGATTGTAATAACTGGTCTCTCTGGTTCTGGAAAATCATCCTTAGCATTTGATACCCTATATGCGGAAGGACAACGTCGCTATGTAGAAAGCTTATCCTCTTATGCTCGTCAATTTTTAGGCCGTATTGATAAGCCAAAGGTTGAATATATCAAAGGGATTGCTCCTGCTATTGCTATTGAACAAAAAGTAAATACAACCAATGCCCGATCAACCGTAGGTACATCCACGGAGATTTATGACTATATCAAATTGTTGTTTGCGCGTGTTGGACGCACCTTCTCTCCTATTTCTGGACAGGAAGTCAAAAAGGATTCTGTTACTGATGTTACGAATTGGGTAAAAACTCTTCCTTTGGATAGCAAATGGCTTTTATTAGCCCCCTTACTATTTGATGAAGATCGTTCCTTAGCAGACTATTTAGCGGTGCTTTTAAAACAAGGGTATGCGCGTTTGTATGTAAAGAATGAAATGGTTCGCTTAGATGAATTCCTCAACTTAGAAGAAGAACTCATCAATCAATTTGATCGAAAGGAAGTCTTATTAATTATTGATCGTATTGTGGTCAAAGATACCGATGAATTCTACAATCGATTGGGCGATGCAATAGAAACAGCCTTTTTTGAAGGAAAAGGAACCTGTTTTATCCGATCCCTTGAAGGAGAAACACAATATGAATTTAGCAATCGCTTTGAATTAGATGGGCTTACCTTCTTAGAACCTAATATTCACTTGTTTAGTTTTAACAATCCCTATGGAGCTTGTCCTACCTGTGATGGCTATGGCAACGTTATTGGCATAGACGAAGAACTTGTTTTCCCTAATACCGGATTATCAGTGTATGAGAATGCCATATTTCCGTGGCGTGGAGAATCCATGGGCTGGTATCGCGATCAATTAATTCAACATGCTTATAAATTTGACTTTCCTATTCATCGTCCTATTTTTCAGCTTACAGCAGAAGAAAAAGCGCTCTTATGGGAAGGAAATGAATATTTTACAGGCTTAACTGCTTTTTTTCAAGAACTAGAAGACAAAAATTATAAAATCCAAAATAGAGTCTTACTCTCAAGATATAGAGGAAAAACCAAATGCCCTACTTGCAAGGGAAAACGATTGAGAAAAGAAGCTAACTACATCAAAATTGGCGGAATTACCATTTCTGACTTAGTGGATATGCCAATTGAAAAACTATTGGTATTCTTCCGAGAATTAAAACTCAATGCATACGAAAAGCAAGTAGCCAAACGCTTGTTAATTGAAATTGACAATCGCCTTGGATTTCTGCTTAATGTTGGCTTATCTTATTTGACCTTAAACCGAAATTCATCTACGTTATCGGGAGGAGAATCTCAACGCATCAATTTAGCAACCTCTTTAGGTAGCAGCTTGGTGGGATCCATGTATATTTTGGATGAACCAAGTATTGGTTTACATCCTAAAGATGGTGAAAAGTTAATTCAGGTACTCAAAGAGCTCAAAGCCTTAGGTAATACGGTTATCATTGTTGAACACGATGAAGAAATCATGCAAGCCGCAGATCAAATCATTGATATTGGCCCAGAAGCCGGAACTTTTGGAGGAGAACTCGTTGCACAAGGAACATTTGCTGAAATCCTAAAATCGGATTCTTTAACCGCTCAATATTTAAATGGAACAATTGCTATAGAAGTTCCCAAAAAACGCCGCGATTACAAACATTATATTGATATCATTGGAGCAAGAGAGCACAACTTAAAAAATATTGATGTTCGATTCCCTTTGGATTGTTTAACAGTCATTACAGGTGTATCTGGAAGTGGTAAAAGTACGTTGGTTAAAAGTATTTTGTTTCCCGCTTTGCAAAAAAAGCTGACGGGACTAAGTGATAAACCAGGTCAATTTACTGCTTTAGAGGGGAAATTTGATCACATCAAACAAATTGAATACATTGATCAAAATCCAATTGGAAGAAGTTCGCGTTCCAATCCAGTTACGTATATCAAAGCCTATGATGAAATCCGCGATTTATATTCGAAGCAGAATACGTCAAAACTAAGAGGATATCAACCGAAGCACTTTTCTTTTAATGTCGATGGTGGAAGATGTGAGGTATGTAAAGGAGAAGGAATCGTTACGGTTGAGATGCAGTTTATGGCAGATGTTCACTTAGAATGTGAGACTTGTCAGGGGAAACGCTTTAAAAAAGAAGTGTTAGAAGTCAATTTTGAAGGTAAAAATATCAATGATATTTTAACCCTGACGATTGATGATGCCTTAGTCTTCTTTAAACAACACAACCAAACCAAAATAGCTACGCGTTTACAGCCCTTACAAGATGTTGGATTAGGCTACGTACAGCTCGGACAATCGTCTTCTACCCTTTCTGGAGGTGAAGCACAACGTATTAAACTAGCTTCTTTCTTATTGGCTGGTTCAACCAGAGAAAAAGTACTTTTTGTATTTGATGAACCAACAACAGGCTTGCACTTTCACGATATTAAAAAATTGTTGTCCGCCTTGAATGCACTCATCGAAAAGGGACATTCAATTCTAGTAATTGAACATAATTTAGACCTGATTAAATGTGCCGATTACATCATTGACATTGGTCCAGAAGGAGGTGAAAATGGCGGTCAATTGATTGCTTTTGGAACACCAGAAGAAATTGTCAAATGCAAAGCATCTAGTACAGGTAAATACTTAAAAAAGAAATTAAAATAAAACAAAAAAGGAGCAAATTGCTCCTTTTTTGTTTTATTTTTCCAATAGACTAGCAAGCCGTTCAGTCAGGCGTTTACGTCCAAAATATTGTAAACCCATGGCATGTACATTCAACTGTTGTTTTTGATATTGCTCAAAATACTGCATTAAAATCTCGCTAATTTTATCTTTCTCACTATAAAGAGCATTGCGCCCTACATTGGTTTGTTGAATAATTTCAAAGAAATCCGATTCTTCAGGACCAATGGCCAAAATCGGACGTTCAGCAGCCATATATTCAAATAACTTTCCTGGAACAATAGCTTTTGTGTCCTCTGAATCGATCTCCACCAATAATAAAACTTGAGAAGCACGCATTTGTCTCAAGGCTTCTTGATTGTCGACATAGCCTCTGTTATCCGTACATTCAAGGAGCTTAAACTCTTTTAAAGTAGCTAGGATATCCTCGCTTATCTTTCCGATTAATTTCAACTCAAAAGCTTCCTTAAACGCTGGATTTTCTCTTCTCAATTCGCTAATAGCTTTCCATAATACGCGAGGATTGCGGTTAGAGAGAAAGGAACCTATATGCGCCAAAGTAAATTTTTGATCTAAGGGTACCTTGCCAAAATTACTAATATCATACCCATTGGTTAGAACAGCAATTGGCTTATCTGTTTTGGTTTCAAACTCTTTACGGGTTGTTTTACTCGTAACGATAATATGATCCGCCGTATTTAAAACCTCTTTTTCAAGCGCCAGGTGTTTTTCTTTTGCCTTAACCGATAGTTTAAGTTCCTTATGATAACTTATTGTAGTCCAAGGATCTCTAAAATCAGCAAACCATTTAATATTTAACTTTTTCTTCAATTCCATACCAATCAAGTGAACACTGTGTGGTGGTCCTGTTGTAATAAGGGTATCGATATCTGGGTTTTGTTTGAGATAGTTTTCGAGATAGGTTACCGAAGGTTTTACCCAACCCACACGTGCATCGGGAATAAATAGATTGCCGCGAATCCACAGGAGCAGTTTATCCCATTTCGATTGATTTCGAACTTGTGGGATCATACCTGAACTCATCGTTTGTGCCCGTTGTCCCATCATTTTTTGTGCAAGGGAATACGGTTCTTTAATCCTATTGCGCAAAATAACAACCGAAGGATCTACTTCCAATTCCAGTTGCGTATCAATCAAAGGGTAAGTAGCCCCATCAGGCACATACACAATGGGCTCTATATTAAAATCGGGTAAATACTTTACAAATTTTAACCAACGTTGTACCCCTGGCCCACCTGCGGGAGGCCAATAATAACAAAGGATTAATACCTTTTTCTTTTCTTTCTTCATTTCCTTTTCCATGTCAAGTCATGCAGCATTTTTTATTCTTCTCTTTTCTTTTTCACTGACCACCCAATGGCTCCAAGAGCAAACAAAAGAATTAAAATTGAACTTGCCAATGCAATTCTACTTCCTGTTTTTACTACTTGTGGCTCAAAGGTAAATTCAATAGTATGTTTTCCTTTCGGTAATTCAATCGCACGCAATACATAATCAACAGCCACAATTGGCACTTCTTGACCATCCACTTTAGCAATCCATCCGTGTGGATAATAGATTTCTGAAAAAACAGCTAACCCTGCTTGGGTATTCGTCGATTCATAGCTCAACGTATTCGCTTTATAAGAAACCAACTGTATCCTGGCTAAGGAATCAACCACATAACTATCTTTTAAGTCCTGGGTAAATGCTGTAGTATTAAAGATAGCCGTCGTTTTTGTATCAATAGTGCCTAAAGTTTTCATTTCATCATCTGCGGTTGTTACTTTTTCTACTTTTGAGACAAACCAAGCATTTCCATTTACCTCATTATTTAGCATAGCTACACTTCTTCCTTCTTCGTCTGACTGGATGATGTATTTTACATTCAGCATATTAAATATAGGCATCGGATTAGCGCTCAATTGATAATCCGCTAATTGCTGTATTCTTCTTGGTTTCGCTGCGTGATATCCCCCTAAAGATTGATGAAAATAAGAAGCCTTCGCACTGTTTAAGCCTCCTTGTGCATCAAATACCCTAAAATGAGTTGGGTCATTCAAAATTTGCTTATCTGCTTGTGTAATTTCAAAGGGTTCTTCCATTTTTCTTGCAGATACAAAAGAAGTATCATTCACGTATTTTCGATCTACCATAACCAAATCGCCCACTAATAAAAGGCCAATAATTACAATAGCATATAACTCTTTCAATTTGTCCTTAACAATTAAAAACAAGACAACTGCACTGGCTAACATCAATAACAAAGAGCGAATCAAATCACTTGTGTACATCGCTTTGCGTTCTTCTATTAAAGCGCGAATGAATCCAGGTCCTATTTCACCATACGCATTGCGGTAATAATCATCATTTAAACCTGAAAATGAAAGTGTCCCTTTAATGAAGAATAGAAAAACTAGAACCCCACCTGCAATAAGACTTGTTTTCTTTAAAGCATCTAGTTGTTGTTGCTTTTCCAATTTAAAGAAGCTATATAAGCCCATAATCGCCAAAGCAGGTAAACACATCTCGAGGATTACTTGAATCGAAGAAACGGCTCTAAACTTATTGTACATGGGAACAAAATCAATAAAGAGATTGGTAACAAAAGCAAAATTCTTACCCCAGGACAGAACCAAAGCAAAAAGTGCCCCTACAAAGAAAATGTATTTGATTTTTCTTTGTTCTGTAAACATACCCAAAACAAACAAGAAAAAAACCACAGCTCCAATATAGGCAGGAGCGGCCACAATAGGCTGATCTCCCCAATAGGTCGGTGCTTGTTTACTCATCTCTGTCGCTTGCTGCGGATCTGCGCCCATAGAAGTAAAATAACGATATATTGCGTTGTCTTTATCTAACGTTTCATTATTTGCTCCTCCAGTTAAACGAGGAACTAGTACATTTAAACTCTCAAAAACGCCATAACTATATTCCGTAATATAAGCATAACTCATTGCATTAGCTGATGTTTTAGGTGATCCATCTGGCTGATACGTCAATTCGCTTGAACTACGAGTACTAAACTTGGTATATTCTGCCGTTGCCATAATATTGGTTGCATTGGCTCCAATACTCAACACAGCCGAACCTACTAAAATAGCATAAGCGATGCCTAAGCCTTTCCAATCTTTTGCTTTAATATATTGATAGGTATAAGCTCCAGCTAAAATCAAAAGGAATAAGAGTAAGTAATAGGTCATTTGGAAGTGGTTGGCACTTATTTCTAAAGCCGCTGCAACTACCGTTAGAATTCCTCCAATCACATATTTTTTGCGAAATACAAGTAACACCCCTGCTACCACCATAGGCATATAGGCAATCGCATGCGCTTTCGCATTATGTCCTACACCTAAAATAATAATTAAATAGGTCGAAAACCCAAATGCTAAAGAGCCTATAAAAGCTTTTAAAGGACGTACACCTAAAGTGAGCATCAATGCATAAAAACCCAAGAAATATAGGAACAAATAATCCGCAGGTCTCGGTAAAAAACGAATAGCTGAATCTAAGTGTTTAACAAAATTAAAAGGATATTTAGCACCTAATTGATAGGTTGGCATTCCACCAAAAGCACTATTTGTCCAATATGGCTCTTCGTTAAATTCCGCTCTAAAATTGTTTTGCTCCTTTGCCATTCCCGTATACTGTACAATATCAGACTGGTAAATAACCTTGTCTTGTAAAACAGGAGAAAAATAGAGTAAAGCCACTACGATAAAACCTACCAACACTAAAAGATGTGGTACATACTTTTTTACTGCATCCATGCTATAAAATTACTTTGCGATGATTGAATTCTGTTCAATTAGCTAAAGTAAGTATTTTTAAGGTTAGATATCAAGATTTTTTTGAGAATACTACCCAAAGGAATAGAATAAAATGGGGGCATTTCCTCCTTACTTTTTTGAGTACACCCTACTAATTTCTAGTAAAAATTATAAATATACCCAAGAGAACTCCTTCTTATTTCATATTTAATTTAAGCAAAGGACTGGGTATGATTCAATTAAATATTAGAAAAACACTCTTTCAAACTTAACGTTTACAAAGGACAGAAAGCCCCCAGAATTGCTGTACTTTTGCCCCTTGATAAATTTTAATGCTATGTCTCAAAATAACAAAAATAATTTACCCTTTTTAATCTACTTAACAGGCCTAAGTATTATTGGTTTCTTAGCCACAGATATGTATTTGCCTGCCTTTGAAAAAATGCGCCTAGATTTGAATACTACAAAAAGCAATATTAGCGCCACGTTGAGTTTGTTTCTAGCGGGTTATGCCATCGCTCAGTTGTTATGGGGACCCATTTCGGATAAAGTAGGAAAGCCCAAAACAATCCTCATGGGGCTAAGTATTTTTACCCTTTCCTCCTTGGCTATCTATTTTACATCTAGTGTTACTGCTTTTTTAATCTTGCGTTTAATACAAGCTATCGGTGTTTGTGCTGCTGCAGTGAGTTGGCAGGCCTTGGTTATTGAAAGATACCCTTCGGAGCAAACCAATCGCGTTTTTGCCACCATCATGCCTTTGGTTGCATTATCCCCTGCTTTAGCTCCTTTATTAGGCGTTTATTTACTGGAGCACTTCGGATGGCGATCTATTTTCATTACCCTCGCAATTCTTGCTATTGCACTTATGCTGTATACATTAACTATTCAGAATAAAACAAAACCACAAACAACAACTGTGGATGATCGTCCAGAAGTGAAACCGCTATCGTACTGGACCCTATTACAATCAAAATCCTATCTAGGTAATGTAATGATTTTTGCTGTTTGTTCAGCCGCCTTCTTTGCCTGGTTAACAGGATCACCTTTCTTTTTAAAAGAAATGGGATATAGTGAAGCAGAAATTGGCTTTAGCTTTGTACCGCAAACCATTGCGTTTTTAATTGGTGGTTTTGGATATCGAACCCTAGCTCCAAAAATAGACGGCACAAAATTGGTGGCTTATTTCATCTGCTTATTCTCCGTGTCGATTGTAATAGTTGCCGCTTTAGCCATCTTCACTACCCCTACGCTAACTAGCTTGCTAATTCCTTTCTGTTTTATGGCCTTAGCCAATGGCGCTTGTTATCCTATTGTGGTAGCTGAAGCGCTTAAACTATTTCCAAACCATTCTGGAAAAGCAGCTGCTCTTCAAAACACCATTCAATTGGGTATGTGTTTCATTGCTAGTGCTATTGTCTCTTTCTTTTCGAAAGAAGCCTTATTTTCCACTGCTTTAGTCATGGTTGGAACAATTCCATTTGCTATTTGGGCTTTAACTTGGACAAAGAAAAGGAACTAATACTACAAACGCATAAAAACGAGCAAAGGACTTTTCTATGTAGAAAAGTCCTTTGCTCGTTTTTATTCAGCTTTTAAAGGGAATTAGCTTTCTGTTCTATTCACCACCCTATTTTTTTATTCAATTAAAAAATGAACATCTTTATTGAATTTCTTATCTAAAACCAGAATGGTATAGGGATATATCGCCTTAGTTAATTCTATTTCCTCTTCTTCTAAACAATACATCAATTCAATAGAATCTTGTTTTTCTTTTACACTTTTAATAGAAAATGCAGTTTCTAGTTTACTTGGAATCCCCACCAAAGCCAAGACAAAAGACTTTGAAAAGTCAATTTCTTTCAACTCTTTTAAGGCTGTATTTGGATCAAACAAAGTAGAAAACTGTGCTTTGCTGGTAATTTTAACATGTTGTACTCCATTATTGTGCAACTGATTTTTTAGTATATACCCTTTGTTTTCTTCATAGGGAATTTCATTTGCTTTATAAAGTCTAATTTCATCCTTTTGCTCCGCAAATGCTGTTGTCTCTTGTTTTTTATCTCCTTGGCATTGCACCAATACAAGACTTAATCCCAACATCAAAAAATAATATATCCTTTTCATCCTTTACTTTATACTTATAACGTCCTAAAACCAGAAAACGTGTATCAACCACCTTTGTTTCTTTATTTTTAATTAAAATTAGTTTAATTATGTTAACAAATATAAGTATAATTATTTTTAGTTCTTATTTTAAATTATATTTTTACACAAACGCCTTTAATATCGCTTAAAATGTATTTAAAACAATAGTTCCTATATCTTGCGAAAAATTTAATCACTTCGATAGCCTTTGTATTGACTTCATAAACAAACAAATAGAAATAGAAAACAAAAAAAAGAAAGAACAAAATCTAGGTATGCAATGACCGTTTATAAACCCCTTATGCTTGTTTTAAATATCAAAAAGCAGGTAAGCACCGCTTGTGGATTGATAGTAAAAAAGAAAAGTGCAAATCTGAATCTACATCAGCTAACAATTTCACTCGATTATCATTATTAATTTCTTCCCATTTGTCTGGTTATTTTCCATCATTAGATGTGCTTTTTGAACAGTTTCAACGCTCAATTTTCCGACAATATTTATTTTTGTTGGACTTATGATATCTTTCTCGATTTTATCAAAAAGCTCCCGTAACGCATTTCCATAATATTCAAATCTTGTCTCGCTATTTTTCAATGCTGGTGCATAGTTAGCAATATTTAGAATAGTCGTGGCTTTATCAAATAATTGCTCTTTGGCTTTTTCTGTTGCAAGAAAAGTTACATCCATATACATGCCGAATACAGCAACAAGTTCTGCGGCTATTTCAGACATTTTACCTCCAACCAAATCTATTACATATTCAAAGTGGCCAACCTTATTACGTAACACCTCAATTAAATCTTCCTCTTTGTAATTGATGATGTTGTTTTCGCTAATTCCAATATTTTTCAAATGATTGATGCTATCTTTATTGCCCGCAGTTGTATAGATATTTGTATTTCCGTTGGCTAATAACAGCTTAATAAGAATAGTTCCAACGCCTCCAGCTCCTCCTGTTAGGAAGATTGGTTTATCTTTCGGAATAGTGACCCGATTAAAACCTTGCAAAGCTGTCATCCCGACCATAGGTATGGCCGCCGCCTCTTCAAAACTTAGTTTATCGGGATTCTTTGATACTAATTTTGCAGGTACACTGATAAGCTCTGCATAAGTGCCATTGGAAGCTAAACTTCCCACATAAGCAGAAACTTTATCACCAATACTAAAAAAGTTCACCTCTTTGCCAAGCTTCACTATTTCTCCAGAAAGTTCTCTCCCTAAAATTGGAGATTTTAGCAGTTTACTTTCCGTAGAGCCTTGTCGCATTTGATAATCAATTGGATTAAATGCTGTTGCTCTAATTTTAATAAGAACATCTTCATTATTGACTTTTGGTTGTTCAAATTCTTGAAGCTCAAAATTTTCAACACCTCCAAAGTTATTTAGTGTAATAGCTTTCAATTGTAGTGGTTTTTAATTCGTCTTTATGATGAACAAATTTAATAAATTAAAAACAGCTTCAAACAAAGGACACCTTCTTTTGCCTCGTTCTTCAATCGTATATAGCGAAAAAAAGAGGTCCTCTAAAACAACAAATGGAATAACAAATACCCTTGAAAGCGGGTTACAACCTAGTGGATAGAAATAGGAAAAGGAGAGATTGTGACAGAGAGACTCTCATCTAGTAAGTCGTGCTTTTAGCAATTCTAAACGCCAACATACACAAACCTACAGTCCTTAACTATTATTTTATAAAGTACTTCATAGCATCGGTTTTAACCCTCTTTGGCCTATACAAAAAAAAACTCGAAACTAAGTTTCGAGTTTTTTTAGTATGTTTAAGCGTTAGACACATCCACTGTCGTTTCAGAAGCGATCTGTTTATACGTCCCATTTTCTAATTTTTCGCGGATTCCTTCGTAAGCCGCTAAGGTTTCTTCTATATCTTGCATCGTATGCATGGATGTAGGAATCATTCTCAATAAGATAATCCCTTTTGGAATAACCGGATATACAACAATCGACAAGAAAATATTGTAATTCTCACGTAAATCATTTACCAACACCATGGCTTCAGGAATACTTCCTTCTAGATAAACCGGTGTAACACATGTGTTTGTATCACCAATATTAAATCCTCTGTCTTTTAATCCATTTTGAAGTGCATTGACATTTTCCCATAACTTAGCTTTAAGCTCTGGTTGTGTACGCAATAAATCCAAACGTTTTAAAGCTCCCATTGTAAAAATCATTGGCAATGATTTAGCAAACATTTGAGAACGAAGATTGTATTTTAAATAATCAATAATAGCTTTATCTGCAGCAACGAATGCCCCAATACTAGCCATTGATTTTGCAAAAGTAGAAAAGTAAACATCAATGTCATCTTGACATCCTTGTTCTTCTCCAGCTCCAGCTCCAGTTGCCCCTAAGGTACCAAAACCGTGTGCATCATCTACAAGTAGTCTAAAGTTATATTTTCCCTTTAAAGCAACGATTTCTTTCAACTTACCTTGTTGCCCGCGCATACCGAATACTCCTTCCGTAATTACTAAAATACCGCCACCTGTGGTTTCAGCCATTTTTGTAGCACGCTCTAAGTTCTTTTCAAGACTCTCAATATCATTGTGCTTATACGTAAAGCGTTTTCCCATATGCAAACGCACACCATCAATTATACAAGCATGTGAATCAACATCATATACAATTACGTCATTCTTCGTTACTAAGGCATCGATAATAGACACCATTCCTTGGTAACCGAAGTTTAACAAATAAGCAGCTTCTTTTTGTACAAAAGCAGCTAACTCATCTTGAAGTTGTTCATGCATCGTTGTATGTCCTGACATCATACGAGCTCCCATTGGATAGGCTGCACCATATTCAGCAGCTGCCTCAGCATCTACTTTTCTTACTTCTGGATGATTTGACAACCCTAAGTAATCATTGATACTCCAATTGATTACTTCTTTTCCATGAAACATCATACGATTTGATAAAGGTCCTTCTAGTTTTGGAAAAACATAATATCCTTCAGCTTGTGACGCCCATTTTCCTAAAGGTCCTTTATTCTTCTGTATTCTGTCAAATAAATCATTTACCATAATATAACTATGTTTAAAAAAACAAATGCAAAATTACTCATATTTTGTATGCTTTCATAATAAATTAAAGAGAATTTATTCAATTATAGATAATTTTCTACTCCTCTTTTCTCAAAAACGAATAGAATTTTATAATATACAATTTAAAAAAATAGTTTTAAAATACACAATTCATACACTAAAATTATCAAATAAATAAAAACCTCTCAAATTGAGAGGTTTTCACTTATATATTAATACAATTTTGGAAACTTAGTTGGATTAACTTCATGCATTAAAGCATATACTTTTTCAAAAACATCTTCTGCGGATGGCTTACTAAAGTAATCTCCATCTGTTCCATAAGCAGGTCTATGCTCTTTTGAAGTTAAGGTTTGTGGTTCACTATCTAAATAGCGATATCCTTTTTGCACTTCTAAAACTTGTTGCAATAGGTAAGCCGAAGCTCCTCCTGGCACATCTTCATCTACTACCAATAAGCGATTTGTTTTAGCCAAACTCTTCACGACATCGTGATTAATATCAAAAGGCAATAAAGACTGTGCATCAATAATTTCGATATCAATACCCACTTCCATTAATTCTTTGGCAGCTTGTTCAATAATACGCAAAGTTGAACCATAAGAGAGAATCGTTACGTCCTTTCCTTCTCTGATAGTTTCAACTACGCCAATTGGCGTTTTGAATTGGCCAATATTATTAGGCATCTTCTCTTTTAAACGGTACCCATTTAAACACTCAATCAATAGCGCGGGTTCATCACTTTCCAATAGTGTATTATAAAAACCAGCGGCTTTAGTCATATCTCTAGGAACTAAAACATGCATTCCGCGTATCGCGTTGATAATCATTCCCATTGGCGAACCTGAATGCCAAATTCCTTCCAAACGGTGTCCACGTGTACGAACAATTAAAGGTGCTTTTTGGCGTCCAACAGTTCTATATTGAAGCGTAGCCAAATCATCACTCATAATTTGAATCGCATACAACAAATAGTCTAAATATTGGATTTCTGCAATTGGACGTAAACCACGCATGGCCATCCCAATTCCTTGGCCTAAAATCGTTGCCTCGCGAATTCCTGTATCGGTTACACGTTCTACACCGTGTTTTTCTTGCAAACCTTCCAATCCCTGGTTCACGTCTCCAATAGTACCTGAATCCTCCCCAAAAATGGTTACTTTTTTATTGTTCCCTAAGATATAATCAAAGTTGTCTTTCAAGATAATACGCGCATCTACTTCCTCTGCATTCGCATCATAGGTTGGAGCAACTGCTGCAACTTGTTGTGCTTTTTCATCTGAACTTGAAAATAAATGAGAGCTGTATTTTGGTTGTACCTGCGCATAGTATTTTTCAATAAATTGAACTAATATAGACTTGCTACTCTCTTGAATAATCAAGCGCAAAACTTTACGTGCTACAGATAAAACATCACGGCGAATAGGCTCCTTTATACCTTGTAAGTCAGCGATGTGTTTTTCAATAAACACTTTATTTGGGCTTTGATTTGCAATTTGTTGTAAAACCGCAATTAATTCATTTTGTTCTGCAACAATTGGATCTACATAGTTTCTCCACGCTTGTTTTTTTCCTTCTAAAACTTGTTTTTTAAGGTCTTTATCCAAAGCGTCCAATTCTTCTACAGTTGTGATATTGGCTTCTAACATCCAATTTCGCATTTGTAAAATACAATCTTGTTCCACTTCCCAAGCTAAGCGCTCTTTGCTTTTGTAACGCTCATGAGAACCTGAAGTTGAATGCCCTTGAGGTTGTGTTAATTCTTGTACGTGAATCAAAACAGGAACATGCTCTTCTCTAGCTATTTGAGAAGCTTTCGCATACGTCTCTACTAAAGCAGGATAATCCCATCCTTTGACTCTTAAAATTTCATAGCCATTTCCAAATTCATCCCGTTGGAAACCTTTTAAAATTTCAGAAATATTTTCTTTCGTTGTTTGATATTTTGCATGAACAGAGATTCCATATTGGTCATCCCAAACACTCATTACCATAGGAACTTGTAATACTCCTGCAGCATTGATTGTCTCAAAGAATAGTCCTTCTGATGTTGAAGCATTTCCAATTGTTCCCCAAGCAACTTCATTTCCACTGATAGAAAATTGTTGGTTTTTATCTGCTTCAGGTAGTGCTCTATAATATTTTGAAGCCTGTGCAAGTCCAAGTAATCTCGGCATTTGTCCTGCCGTTGGAGAAATATCACCACTTGAATTTTTCTGTGCTGTTAGCTTTTTCCATTTTCCATTTTCATCCAAACTGTGTGTAGCAAAATGCCCTCCCATTTGACGTCCACCAGACATTGGGTCATTTTCAATATTGGCATCACCAAATAAACCAGCAAAAAACTGTTGGATATTTAACTGACCAATTGCCATCATAAAGGTTTGATCTCGGTAGTAACCAGATCTGAAATCTCCATTTTGAAAAGCTTTAGCCATTGCTAACTGAGGTACCTCTTTTCCATCTCCAAATATCCCAAACTTAGCCTTACCCGTTAAAACTTCACGACGACCTAGTAAACTACATTCTCTACTGATCTTAGCAATTGTATAATCTTGAATAACCTCTTTCTTAAAATCTTCAAAAGAAAGCGCTGTGTTTTTTTTATTTTGACTCATCGCGTAACCTAATATTTTACAGGATACGAATATAAAATAATCCAAACAAAAAAGCTAATATAATCCAAAGGAATATTGTGAATTAGTACTTGGGTTTTTTGATTTTTATAAAGGAATAAACCAAAAAAAATGAGAATATAAAAATCATATCTTAAAAAAAAGCATTTGATTAGTAAATCCTCAACAGAATATAAACAAAAAAGCCTTTGTTCGTTCAACAAAGGCTTTTTTTATCTTAGTCTATAACAGTCAACATGGACGCCATAGCAAATCGTACTTTTTTCATTGGCATCAGCCAGTCATTCTCAGGATCTCTTTCTCCTAGTGCTAAAATAGTAACACTCTTCAGTCCTTTTTTGTCTAAACCTAAAAACGCATCCAATTGATCATTGTGGAACCCTTCCATTGGAGAAGCGTCAATTTTCAATTCTGCGGCGGCTGCAATCGCAATTCCAAAAGCCAAATAAGCTTGTCTTGCTGCATGTTCAAATTGTTGTTCTTCGGTTTTAGCATTGAAATTCGCCTTGATACTATTTTTGAACTCATTCATTTCGCCTTTCGGCAATTCTCGAATAGCTTCCATATTATCAAAAACAGCATCTACTCTTTGGTCCGTATAACTGTCCCAAGCTGCAAAAACCAAAAGGTGTGAACACTCTTTGATTTGCATTTGATTCATGGCAATCGGAAATAACTGTTCTTTTACTTCTTGATTTTTAATTAAAATCATTTCAAAAGGCTGTAATCCAGAAGAAGTAGGTGCCAAACGAGCTGCTTCAACCACTTGCATCACCTGAGAATCTTCTAATTTAACTTTGTTATTATAGCGTTTTGTAGCATAACGCCATTTTAAATTATCTAGTAACCTCATAACTTATCAACTTTAAATTTTAGCTAAAAAAGCCAATACATTGGACTCTATCCTTTGTTCAATAGCCGAAACATCTGCTTTGACAAAAGGCTCTCCTAAAATATGTTCATACAATTCAATATAACGCTCAGAGATGGACTGAATGTAATCCTCTGACATCTCTGGAACAACTTGCCCTTCTTTGCCTTGAAAACCATTGTTAATTAACCATTGACGCACAAACTCTTTCGACAATTGCTTTTGCAATTCTCCTTTTGCCTGACGTTCTTCATAGCCCTCTGCATAAAAATAACGCGAAGAATCAGGCGTATGAATTTCATCAATTAACACAATCTTACCTTCTTGGGTTTTGCCAAATTCATATTTCGTATCCACCAAAATCAACCCTCTATCCGCAGCAATCTCAGTTCCTCTTTGAAATAAAGCGCGTGTATACTGCTCTAAAACAAGATAATCCGCTTCAGAAACGATGCCACGTGCTAAGATGTCCTCTCTAGAGATATCTTCATCATGTAACCCCAATTCTTCTTTTGTTGAAGGGGTAATAATAGGTTGAGGCAATTTGTCATTCTCTTGCAATCCTTCTGGCAAAGCTACACCACACAATACGCGTTTTCCTTCTTTATACTCCCTAGCAGCATGTCCCGCTAAGTAGCCACGAATTACCATTTCAACCTTAAAAGGCTCACAAATATGTCCTACAGCAACATTGGGATCCGGAGTAGCCAAGAGCCAGTTCGGTACAATATCTTCGGTCATTTTCATGAATCGTGTTGCTATTTGATTCAAAATTTGTCCTTTATAAGGAATCCCTTTAGGCATGATCACGTCAAAAGCAGATAAACGATCGGTTGCAACCATAACTAAAACTTGATCTGCTATGGTATAAACTTCTCTTACCTTACCGTGATATACACTTTTTTGGTTTGGAAATTTAAAATTAGTTTGTGTGATTGTGTTACTCATATATGTATGTTGTGTAGTTCTTCCTATTTAGTACGCTAATAAATCTAAAAGCGCAGTCTCAAATCTACCTTTAGGTAGGTATTGATCTTCTAAAGCTTTCACAAATGGAATCGCTGTTTCGATACTCGCTACTCTTTTTACTGGAGCATCTAAATATTCAAAACAATTCTCCATAATCATCGCTGATAGATCACTTGCAATACCTCCAAACATAGAGTCTTCTTGCAAAATTATAACTTTATTTGTTTTCTTTACTGATTTAAAGATCGTTTCTTCATCCAAAGGTTGCAACGTACGCAAATCGATTAAATCCGCTTTGATCTCTGGATGTTTCTCTAATGTTTCTAGTGCCCAATGCACTCCAGCACCAAAGGAGATAATCGTTACATCCGTTCCCTCTTTAAGCAACGCTGCTTGACCAAATGGAATGGTATAATAGTTTGAAGGCACTTCTTGATAGATACTTCTATACAATTGTTTATGCTCAAAAAACACAACTGGATTTGGGTCGTTGATAGCTGTATTCATCAATCCTTTTGCATCAACTGGGAAAGCAGGGTAAACTACTTTTAACCCTGGCGTTTTGGTAAACCAAGCTTCATTGGTCTGTGAATGGAAAGGCCCCGCCTGAGTTCCACCCCCACAAGGCATACGCACCACGACATCTGCTTTTTCATTCCAGCGGTAGTGAACTTTTGCCAAGTAATTGACAATCGGATTAAAACCGGTAGATACGAAATCTGCAAATTGCATCTCCATGATGGCTTTTCCACCATTGATTGAATACCCCATTGCAGCAGAAACAATAGCACTTTCACAAATCGGTGTATTTCTAATGCGCTCTTTGCCAAATAAATCTACAAATCCATCGGTTACTTTGAATGCCCCACCATATTCAGCGATATCTTGACCCATAATAATCAATTCAGGGTGCTTTTCAAAGGATTGTTTTAACCCTTCTGAAATAGCATCAATAAGGCGAATATTTTTTGTTTCTGTTCCTTGTTCAACATGCTCATACGTAAAAGGAGCATACATATCTGTTAATTCCGTTTCCAAATTAGCCGTGATCGGCGCTTCCTCTTGTACCAATTTCCAATCGGTATCTATTTCCTGCTTAAACGATTTTCTGATTTCCTCATCTAGTTCATTCGTCAGTACACCAATCTCACTTAAATAAGCACGGTAATTTTCTACTGGATCTTTCTTTTCCCATTCATCCATTAATTCTTGTGGGACGTATTTTGTACCACTAGCCTCTTCATGCCCTCTTCTTCTAAACGTTAGGAATTCAAGTAAAACTGGTCGTGGATTTTCACGCATGGATTGCGCTAATTCATTCACTTTCGTATATACTTCTAAAATGTCATTCCCCTCAAGGGTATAACTTTCCATGCCATAGCCAATCCCGCGATCTGCTAAACGCTCACAACGGTATTGTTCGTTTGTTGGGGTAGATAAACCATAGCCGTTATTTTCAATGACAAATAAAACAGGTAAATCCCATACTGAAGCCACATTTAAGGCCTCGTGAAAGTCTCCTTCTGAAGTGGCTCCTTCTCCCGTAAATACAGCCGTAATTTTCTTTTGCTTGCGCAATTTATGTGCTAAGGCGATCCCATCAGCCACACCCAATTGTGGGCCTAAATGGGAAATCATACCTACAATATTAAATTCTTGTGTTCCGAAGTGGAAAGAACGATCTCTCCCTTTTGTAAAACCATTTCCTTTCCCTTGCCATTGTGAAAATAAACGATGCAAAGGAATATCTCTAGAAGTGAAAACAGCTAGATTACGATGCATAGGCAATACATACTCATCGTTTTCTAAAGCAGCCACAATACCTACAGATATCGCTTCTTGTCCAATTCCAGAAAACCATTTCGACACTTTTCCTTGACGGATTAAAATAAGCATCTTCTCTTCTATCATTCTTGGTTTCAATAGCCTTTTATACAAATCAATTAACGTTTGATCGGATAGGTCTTTTCGGTTATAATCTATATGTTTCATAATTGGTTTTAAAGGGCACTAAAATAAGGCTTAAAAACAACTCTACAAACTAATTTATCCAACATTTAATGCCAAAAAATAATCCTTTTTTACAGGTTGTTATTTTGGATTTATTTTCACCGTTTTCCACTAGTCGGTCGGTTTATTTTTATTTTGTAAAAAACTGATTATTACCATTTTAAATTTATAAAGGCTCATTGTCCATTTAAAATCCGTATCTTGGAGGAACGAATGTTAAACTTTAATTTAGAACTATGGGAAAAGGAGATTTAAAAACAAGAAGAGGTAAGATCGTAAATAAATCATATGGTCGAAAAAGACCTAGAAAGGCTAACAAACAAAAACCTAATACATCAAAAGTATAATGCAATAAAAAAGGAGCTGATTAAACATCAGCTCCTTTTTTATTAGGATTCTAAATCTTCTAAGACTAATTTTGACCAAATTTGAAAACTTATATTTTCAATTATCTGAATCACATCATCCGTAGAACTATTGGTTAATAAAATTACGGCTTCTTTTCTATCTGGGCTAAAACTAACAAAGTTCGCATAAGCTACATCTATTCCCCGGTGAAAAAAGAGCGATTCTTTCGTTCCAAAGAAATTCAATCGCCATCCTAAGCTTATCCAATCATCCGAGGTAACCATCGTGGTTGGTTTTTGCATTAAAGCTAATTCCGGATAAGCGGGATCAAAATACGCCTGCACGTATTTGGATAGATCTTCAATCGTTGAATACCCTTGTGTTGAAGGTAGGAAAATATCGATATAATTCGCTTTATCATCCAACCCTAGGTCAACCTTACCCACAGATTCAACTACTTTTGTTCGCTTGCCTTTTATCAAATGTGTAGACTGTAAATCATAGTGATCTACAATCTTCGTCTGAAAGAGCTTCGCATAGGGTTCTTGGTAAACCCGAGCTAGTGCATCCCCTAACACGCTGATGCCAAAAATTGAAAATCGGCCTCTTGTTGCTAGTGTATCTAACATAAGATCTTCCGCTAAATAATTAGCAATAGAAGCATTACCTATCTTTGGGTTATCTCTCTTTTTCTTGTTTTTCCAATCGTCTTTTACCAAGGTAATTTTGGGAAAAAATGGCAACATCGCCGCACCATTAGCTAAAGAAGCAAATGAAAAGGACAACGTGTCTTTAAACGGCTGTGGGTAATAGGCATTGATATCGTCCCATACCTTCACTTTACCTTCAACATCAGCTTGCGCCAAAATAGTATTGGTAAAAATAGAAGCGAAAGTTCCCAAAGCAAAAAGTCTTTTTTTATTGTCAAGGGCAATTAATTCGTCCTTATTCTTTTTAAATCCATAATACGTTACTTGCCCCTCCTTTACAACAGCCATGGCTAATTGTGTCTGATCCGGAAGAAGCAAGCCATTTTCACGGATAATATCTTCTATCGTTTTTCCCGCCAATTCGCGTTTTAGATCTTCTCTATTGACGTAATCTAAGATTCGAAAACCTACAATATTTGCCTCCTCATCAAAAGCCAAATTGACAATCGCAGTATCCTTTTCAAATTGTGCCTTAAATAAGGGGGTTTGGTCATCATTAACCCCATAATATTCAATATTCACAATAGAACCTAAATTTTGCTTCATTTCATCAAAAAACGCTTCTACGGTATTAAAAGGCACTCTACTTTGGAGAGATTCTGAAAAGCGATGGTAAAATTTGTCGTAATTACTTGTATTGTAATCTTCCATAAAAACCTCCATCACCTGATCCAACCGGTTCTGTGCTTCCACACTTAGTAAACCACCTAAAAAACAAAAAAGCAATAGCAAACGCTTTAAAATCATATCTTTTTACTTTATTAAAATTAAAGGTAGTCAATTCGAAATGAATCCCTAATACTTTTAACAAAATGAAAGCATTTATCGCGGAAAAGAAGAAATAAAAGGCTTACTTTTCACCTCTTTACTTCGTTGAAGTAACAAAATAATTAACCCCTTCCTCTTTGCTAATTTTCAGCTGTAATTTTCAGTATTCCCTAAAAGCCTTGTATTCAATTCAATTAAGCTACTCTTTGATTTTTTCTGTATTGCTCGGGGGTTTGATTGGTTGCTTTCTTAAAAATAGTCACAAAATAGGACGCGTGTTCAAACCCTAATTCATCCGCTATTTCACTAATCGAATTGGTCGTATAATTCAACAGGCGCTTAGCCTCGAGAATAATGTGCTTCTTAATGAGATTTCCTGACGTTTGACCCAAGATAGTCCGGCAAATTTTATTGAGATAATTGGTGCTAATATGGAGCATTTCTGCGTATTCTGAAGGCATTTTGTGGGTTTTAAAATGCTTTTCAATCAACAGTTGATATTTCTGTATTTTATCATTTACAGCACTGTGTACTTTCACGGCCTGAATAGGGATGTACATACGGTCTAACTCAATCAATAAAATATTGAGATAGGAACGCAATACTTTTTGAGAAGCGATATTTTTAACTCTACACTCTTCTAACATCTGACCTAGCAAAAACAACATCGACTCAACTTTGTTCTTTTGCAGGGTTAAAACGGTATAATTGACTTCATTAAAAAATGAAAACTGATGTAAAACATTGGTGTTGTAACGCAAAGAGAAAAAATCAGGGGTAAAACCAATAAGGGTTCCTGTTGTTTCAGCTTTGAACGTTATTTGATTAATGCAATTTGGTTTGATTATCAGCACTTGTCCTGCACATAGGTGAATTTTATCCTGATCAATAACAAGCACGCCCTCTCCTCTTTCCACACTTACAAGTAAATAAAAAGTAGTGCTGTGGGGAGATTCTAAAATAGGGTATTTGATCAATACCCCCGCAATTGATTCCATCCAAAGTTCATTGGAAGGATTAAATAAACCAATATTGCAAACGGGTAGTTTATTCGCTTGCATAACTTAAATTTTTAAATTTTCAACTTGATTTTCTACGTCTTTTATCTGCTGCATCACTTGCCTCTTGACAAAACAAAATAAGCTGCTGACCAACAAAACAATAGACTTTTATTTGGAGATAGTTAAGCTATTTCCGGTGGTTGAAAAACAGAAAAAATAAAAGTAGTGTGCGTTAACGTATTGTGGTACGAGGGATAGACGGTCTGATCCGTAGGCACTAGCGCAACTACATAGGGTTCATATCCCTGAAATTGACTAAATAGCGGTTGAATTTCTTTGCTTTTGAAAACGGGAAGTTCCCTCTTATTGTCTGAATCTTGAGATAATTCTTGTTGGAGGTAACAGCTTCCATAACAGATGGGAATAGCATCAAAGCGATTAATACAAATATTTTCGGCAATGTAGGTTTGATTGATATAAAATGAAGTTAGTATCCAAAAACTAGACGTATTTTGGTAAATAAAAGAAAGCAATAAAAGAAGTAAAACACTCTTTTTCATTTATTTTACGGGTTCATTTACTAAAAGGCGAAGATCGCTAATCAATCGATTTACATCCGTTGGATTCGTACCATCATACACACCGCGAATGTGTTGTTTTCCGTCAATCAATAGAAATCCACCACTATGGGCATATCCGCCAGGGGCGTTTGTTTCTTGATACGCCTGCATAAAATAGCCCTCGGCTAAACGGTGTATTTCCCTTTCATCGCCATGTAAAAAATGCCATTTCTTTGAATCAACACCTAAAGATTCACTATAGGCTTTGAGCAAGGGAATGGAATCATTTTTAGGGTCTATGGTATAGGAAACAAAACGTACATTTTCTTTATCTAAAAATGCATCATATACCCTTTTCATCTCTACATTCATCTTGGGACAAATGGTAGGACATTGCAAGAAGATAAAATCCGCTACATATAGTTGCCCAGCAAGAGTTTGATTCGCAACTGTAAGACTATCCTGATTTAAAAAAGAAAACGCGGGAATTGTATAGTACTTTTCTATTTTTTCTCCAGTAGGAGAAACCTCTTCCGTATGATTACCCAAATATGGCAATTGCTTCACTTCGTTGGAGCAAGCGAATACAAGAAAAATCACAAGAAAAGATACGAACCATTTCATGGGGTAAAAGTACGAAAAAAAGCACAACGTGTACTAGAAAAAGTATAGCAATTTCAGAAGCAACAGGGTTGCTTTATATACACCCACCACTTACATACACCACCACTTACACAGTAATTACACTGAGGGCACGAAAGGCATCCTATAGGTCTACAATATGAGTAACCAATGCGATGCTTCACTGCAAGTAGCATGACATACAGCGTGGCTAGTATAATGGATGGTAAAAACAGAAAAGAGCATTTTACGGTAAAAATGCTCTTTTCTCATTATTAATATAGTTTTTCAGTGCCCTTCATTTGGGGCACCTTCTTTTGTGAATTTATGAGTTTTTCTCTTCTGCCATTTTTGTGTATTCAGCTATTAGGTAGCTTAAATGGTCCCATTTAATTGAATTGTATGGGAATTTTTGTAGAAATTCTTGATTATCCCCAAAAAGGAAGTTGTAGTTTTCTTCAAATTCTCCTTTTTTAAGCCAGATCACTTCCTCTCCTTTTTTAACGTAATACGATTTAATAACTCCTCCACCGATATTAGGTCCTCCACCAAAGCTAATAGATGATGTTTCAGCAGCCGTTGGATCAGCATACACTTCAATTTGACTACTGAAGCTTGGATTGATTAATTGCATCAAGAATTCTTTTTCAGTTTTCTTGTTTTTTAATGAAGCTTTAATGTTTTTTACATAAACTTCATCAGGATTGGTTGATTTACTTAAGCTTTTACTGCCCCAGTTTCTGGTATTGCCAAAATAGTTAGCTACTTTAGCTCCCTTGACTAATCCAGCAATAGGTAAATACATCTCTTCGATTTCATCCGCTTTGTATTCTATTTTTTTACCTGAAGCATCTTTCATTTTGATGGATGTAATTTGACCTTTTTTTCTATCTATTCCAGAAACAGAACCTTCTTTTTTAGTTCCATCTTTAAGGACAAGAGTTGAATTCTTTTTAGAACTGACACCGACAAACATTTCATCGAATAGTTCATCATCCATCATTTTTAACTGTTCTTTTGTGAATTTTACTTTTTCTTGTGCATGTATTGGTGCATTCATTAATGTCGCAGCTCCTAAAAAGCTAAAAAGTATTAATTTTTTCATAAAATATAAATTTTGTCAAAAATAACAATAATATGCAATCTATTGGCTTTTTTAAACAAAATATATCTTTGTATTTGTAGAGGTACTATTCGCTTTGTTTTAGGAAAACAGGTATTTAGAACGATGTTGTCAGCCAATGTATATCCCTTTGCGGAAAATATAGGCGTATAAAAGTTAATCCCAAAAAATACAAAAAGAAAAAGGCTGTCTTTTCGGACAGCCTCATTCATCTTTATATTCTAATTACTTATTTCTTATTGTTATCTTTCAAGCGTTGTTGTTCTTGCGCTTGTTCCATCATATCTTGCATTTTTTTCTGCCATTTTCCTTGTGGACGCTTTTTGGTTTTATTTTCTTCGATTGTCGCTTTAATCTTTTCGTCTTTTACAATGTGATTTTTAATTACATACATAATACCAATTGTAATTGAGTTAGAAATAAAGTAGTACAAACTCAAACCTGAAGCATAGTTATTAAAGAAGAACAACATCATCAATGGCGATACATAAATCATTACCTTCATGATTTTACTCATATCTGGCATCCCTTCTTGCGTTGGTTGCGCCATTTGTTGATCTCCTGTTGTCATCTTCATATAGAAGAAAATAGCAACTGAAGCTAATAATGGGAATAAACTCACGTGATTTCCATAGAATGGAATATGAAATGGCAATTGTAATACCGAGTCATACGACGATAAATCATCTGCCCATAAGAAGCTCTTCTGTCTTAAATCAAAAGAAGACGGGAAGAATTGAAACAAAGAATAGAAAATCGGAATCTGCAACAAGGCTGGAATACATCCGGCCATCGGGTTTACACCTGCTTTAGAATACAATTTCATGGTTTCTTGTTGTTTCTTCATTGGGTCATTCTTAAACTTTTCGTTTAATTCTGTAACCTCTGGGCGAATCATTTTCATCTTCGCTTGAGAAACATACGATTTATAAGTCAAAGGTGAAGTAAACAAACGAACTAGAATTGTCAATACAATAATACCAATACCATACGGCAAGAAACTAGTTAAAAATCCAAATACGGGAATAAACAAGAAACGGTTCATCCATCCAAAAATACCCCATCCTAAAGGAACGATATTATCTAAATTGCGTTCGTATGATTTTAATATTTTAAAGTCAGAAGGACCAAAATACCAATTCATATCGTAATTCAATTCACCATTGGTATAATTCAACGGAATTGTACTTGCAAATTGTTTTGTAAAAACCGTATCTACTTTTTCATCATTTACTAAATTTTTCGTATTTAAAGTAGCCGTATCAAAATTCTTATTGGTCAATAGGATAGACGTGAAGAAGTGCTGCTTGTAAGCGATGTATGAAACATCTTTTAGCTCTTTGGTATCATCTTTACTCGATTCGCTCAAGTTATTGTCTTTGCCTTTTTCATGTTCATAGTACAAACGCACGTATCTATTTTCGTATGCAATACTTTTTTCATTGCGGTACGTTTTCATTTCCCAGTTTAACTGTGGGGTTTTAGAAGCATCAACAATTTTGCTCAATCCTTGGGTACGGATAGAGAAATCGAGCATATACTCATCTGGTTTCAATACATAACGATATTCTAAAAACTCCGTTTCAGAAGCTTTTAAGCGCATCGTCAATACTTGATTCTCCCCTTCTTTGGTCAAAATTGGTTCAAAATACAAGTCTTCTGTATTGAATACTCGGTTGTCGTTGGTATATAATTGTAAATTAAATTTCGCGTTGTGATCTTTAATCAAAGTAACAATCTCCTCCGATTTTTTGCTAAATCTCTTGAATTTATTTACAACTACTTGGGCTAATTTCCCCCCTTTATTATCAACTTCAATTGTAAGTAAATCCGTTTTTAATGTTGTAGTTCCTCCTTTAGCTGCTGGTAACATCGCACTATAAGCAAAAGGACCAAATGTAGCACGAACTTGTTCAGATTGTAAAGAATCTCCTGCTACTGGCTTTTGAAGGGCTTCTTCAAAGGTAGCGGATTGTTCTTTTTTAATAGTCTCTTTCTGTGCTAATTCAGTATCTTTTTGTATTGAATCTTGCTCTTTGTTGATGTTATTCAACATCATCCAAATAAGCAATCCTGCAATAATTACAAAGCCGATAATACTGTTACGATCTAATTTTTTTCCTTCCATTACTTAATTTGTAAGTGATAAAATTTGTTATATAAAAAGTCTATTGCTTAATTTGATTTATAGGCAATAGCTGCTTTTACAAAATGAACAAAAAGTGGGTGCGGTTTGGCTACCGTACTTTTGTATTCTGGGTGAAATTGAACACCAATAAAGAAAGGATGTGAATCCAATTCTATAATTTCAATTAATCCCGTTTCTGGATTCCAACCTGAAGCGGTTAAGCCTGCATTCTCAAAGTCTTCTAAATATTGGTTATTGAATTCATATCTATGACGGTGACGTTCATTGATGAGGCTATTTTCATAGATATCGAATACTTTAGAACCTTCTTTTAGTTTACAATCCCAGCCTCCTAAACGCATAGTACCGCCTTTGTCTGTAATATCTTTTTGGTCTTCCATAAAAGTAATTACAGGATATTGTGTACTTTCATTTACTTCGGTTGTATTTGCTGATTGATAGCCTAGTACATTTCTGGCATACTCAATAACAGCCATTTGCATACCCAAACAAATTCCCAAGAAGGGAATTTTATTTTCTCTTGCGTATTTTACTGTTTCGATTTTTCCTTCGATACCACGAGATCCAAATCCAGGTGCTACTAAAATAGCATCTAAATTTTTCATTTTCTCACTGACATTAGCCGCTGAAATCAAATCTGACTGAATTGAAATAATATTCACTTTCGTTTGGTTTTCAGCACCTCCATGCACAAGCGCTTCTAAAATTGATTTATAGGAATCTTGTAATTCTACATATTTTCCTACTAATCCAATATTTACAATGTGATTTGGAAATTTTAAACGGTGAATAAATTCATTCCATTTAACTAAATCTGGCGTTTGTTTTTCTGGTAAGTCTAAGCGTTTTAAGGCTACTTTATCTAATCCTTCTTCTAGCATTAAATTCGGAACATCATAAATAGTTTCCGCATCAATAGATTGGATTACCGCCTCTGGTTTTACATTGCAGAATTGGGCCAATTTTTGACGGATTTCAGCACTTAAATTATGTTCTGTTCTACAAACCAAGATATCTGCTTTGATTCCACTTTCCATTAATGTTTTCACAGAATGCTGGGTTGGCTTTGTTTTCAACTCCCCTGCCGCTGCCAGATACGGTACTAAAGTAAGGTGAACAACAATCGCGTTGTTATCGCCTAATTCCCATAGTAACTGACGGACAGATTCAATATAAGGTAAAGATTCAATATCTCCTACAGTACCTCCAATTTCAGTAATGATAATATCGTAATCACCTGTTTTACCAAGCAACTGCATACGCTCTTTAATTTCATTGGTAATATGAGGAACTACTTGAACGGTTTTTCCTAAAAACTCTCCTCTTCTTTCTTTCTCAATAACTGATAAATACACACGACCCGTAGTTACGTTGTTGGCTTGAGAAGTTGGAACATTCAAAAATCTTTCATAGTGACCTAAATCCAAATCTGTCTCTGCTCCATCGTCTGTTACGAAACACTCCCCATGTTCATACGGGTTTAGTGTACCTGGATCCACATTAATATAAGGATCAAATTTTTGAATTGTTGCTGAATAACCTCTCGCTTGCAACAATTTTGCCAGCGATGCTGCTATAATTCCTTTTCCTAAGGAAGACGTTACCCCTCCTGTTACGAAAATATACTTAGCTTGTCTCATTTATATGTATTTGTTGTGTTGTAAAGAATAAAACTTGGCAAAAATACAACTTTTAAAGCTATTCTTCTAATTTTAAAAGTCGTAAAATAACCATAAAATTTAGTCGTTTCTATATAAAGCGGTTAGCGTATTAAATCGATCTAGATTGCGTTTTTTTCAAGGCTTCGCTGTAATAAAAAACTTACTTATCGAGGCGTTTATCGATAATGCGATTGAAGTAATCTTGAATAAAAGCCTTGGCTTTCATTTCCACTTGTTCCATTTCTTTATTCTTGTGTTTGATTAGATTTTTCTCTAATCCTTTATCGTCGATGGCATAAAATCCAGTTACTTCTTTTCCGTTAAATCTACAGATGTAATTCCCTTCTTGATAGGTATACTCATTAGCTCCATAATTGATGGTAAAAGGCTGAACCAAGGTGTCATTTAACAGACTACGTCCCCAACTTCTAAACGGCTTATTATAGCCGATCATATCCAATACAGTCGGGTAGATATCAATCTGTTGTGCCAAGGTTTTATTTACGCCTTTGTAACGTTCATCAGCGGTATAGAATAAAATCGGAACGGCTGTACGATTCACTAATTTTCTATATTCATCATAATCAATTTGATTGGTGTGATCTGCGGTAATGATGAAAATGGTATTTTTAAACCACGGTTCTTTACTACTTTCTTCAAAAAAGCGTTTAAAGGCATAATCCGTATAGCCAACCGTTTGGTGAATCGGTTGATTACCCTTGGGAAACTTGTCTTTATATGCACTAGGTACCTGGAAAGGTTCATGGGAAGAAACCGTAAATAAAGTAGCGAAAAAAGGTTGTTTTTTCTCATTCAACGTTTGACGCATATATTGGAAGAAAGGTTCATCCCAAATACCCCAAGTTCCATCAAAATCATCATCGTTGTTGTATTCTGTTTTTCCATAATAATGATCATACCCCAGAATATTGCCGAATCCCAAAAAGCCCATAGAACCATTCGGTGCTCCATGAAAAAAGGACGTATCATAGCCTTGCGATTTCAAGGTAGAAACTAAGGATTCTATTTTTTGTTTGGGAAAAGGTGAAGAGGTAAAAGCATCTTTGAAAGAGGGAATTCCCGCAATAACGGAAGACACCCCGTGAATAGACTTATATCCGTTGGCAAATGCATTGGGAAAAATCAAACTATGTTGGGCTAAAGAGTCCAGGAAAGGCGTATAACTTTTATAGTTGGGAATATTTAGGTCCACATTAAATGCACCTAGGTATTCTCTAGCATAACTCTCTGTGATAAACAAGACAATATTCGGCTTAGACGGATCAGTAGAATAATATTGCTTCGTTCCGCTTACATAGTGATTTAGGGTTGCTTCATCCATGTACTCTACTTTCTTGAAGCTCGTTTTTCCAATCGTACGCAAGATGGCAAAAGGCGTATTCAAAACAATATCGGCATGCTCTGGTTTTTCTACATGGCGGTTTGCATCAATAATATTTAAGGGTCTTGTTGTTTTCTTTAAATCTCCACGTACTCCTGCGATAAAACCAACGACTACTAAAACAAAAATAATTGCACTAGATACAAAATAATTTCTCTTGCTACCCAATTCAAGAGGTCTGGAAAAGCTAATGCGTTTGTATAAATAGACCCACAAAACACAAAGTGCTATACACAAAGCAAATACATGCCAGTAATTAACTAAAAAGTTTAAAAATAATTGTCCCTTATTGGATTCGTGTTCTAAGCTATCGAATACAGCAATTGTCGTACGTGCATAGATAAAACGATAGTAAATGAAATCAATAAAATTCGTGGCATAGGCCAATAAGTTCGGGATGATATAACTCCAAAAGACTACTTTCTGATAGCCTTTGGAAGTGGTTTTAAAAATCGGCAGAATTGACAAGATAATAAACAAACTATTCACATAGAAAATAGCCATTCTATCAAAGGTCAAGCCATGATAAGCCAAGGTTAAAAATTGACCTACAGAATCAACAGCCAGCAAATCACTATTGTATACATAGAATAAAACGCGCGCTAAAAAGTAAAAAAAGAAGGCTAAAAAAAGTCGATAGGCAAATACCAACATTTCGTTTAATCTGAAGCGATTTGTAAGCATGATAAGTTTTGATTTTTAAAGATTGAAATACAAATTTAATTATTTCTAGGGCTTTAGCTATGAATGAGGCAATTCTTTTATAAAAAGAACCGAATTTGATGTGTTCAGACCAATAACTTTCTCCTGCGTATAAAATAAAAAACTCGTCTCTGCGAGACGAGTTTTTTACATGTGTATTTTAATGGCTATGCCCTCCACCCCCTTCATTCTTAATCAAGTGGCTTTGTAAATAATAGGCGCCCTGTATGACAATACTGTACTTTTCAGGCAATTCTTCCAAAATATCTACTTGCGTAAAGCCCAATTCTTTTACGCCTGTTTTCACTTCAATTCGCTGGTAATGGAAATGTGCCGTGTGTTCTTCTGTTGTATCAGCAACAAAGATAAACGTTCTTCCATCTGCTTTTACAAGAGCATCATTAGGTAAAGCACTTACGGTTTTAGCTCCGATATCGATCAACGCATTTACATATAATCCAGGTATTAGATTATCCGGTACCTGATCGATATTCGCATGAGCAATCACGGTTTTTGTTCCGGGCTCAAATGCTTTTCCAATACTAAAAATCGTAGCGGTTACTTCTGATTTATTGATATTTGTTAAATTAAAAGACACTTTTTGACCTTCGTGCACATAGGGAAGATCTTTTTCGTAAATCTTTAAATCCAGGTGTATTTTTGAATTGTCTACCAAAGAAAACAACAACTGTCCATTAATCATATTCGTTCCTATGCGGATGGGAATAGCCGCTACATTTCCACTAATCGGCGCTACAATTTTTAGCGTGCGCGACATGGAATTTGGACTTACTGCTAATACCGTCAATTGATTGGTCAGCGATTGATACCGCGACTTTTCAATATTTAACTCTGCCTTTGTTTTTTGATAGGTTTTTTCTGAATTGACATTTTCTGCTCGCAGGGTTTGTTGTCTTTTGTACTCCAATTCCAAATACTCTAAATTGTTTTTTGAAATTTGATATTCTTCTTGTAGTTTGATAAACTCAGGACTGTCCGCAAGAGCCAATACTTGTCCTTTGGTTACTCTATCTCCAATATTAACGAGAATTTGAGTTACCGTTCCACTTAAAAAAGTAGTGACATCGGCCTGATTTTGAGGCGGTAATTCCGTTTGCCCACTTACTTGAATCACATCCGTCAGATTCTTATTCTCCAACTGCCCCATTACAATACCAGCGGCTTGCTTTTGGGCGTTGTTTAACTCTACCTCTTTCTTTGTACTTTCTTCGTGCTCGGATTCCTGCGTTTCCTCTGTTGCTACCGTTGAGCTTTTATCTTGACAACTCACAAAGAAAACAGTTCCAAGCGCAAGTAAAGCGATATATATTCTTTTCATTTTAAATTCGAATTATTGGTTAACTAAATAATGAAGGGCATTGTGTCCTAAATTATATTGCAATACTGCCTCTAAATAATTAATCTGGATGTTTAAAGCGGTTTCGACAGATTGGATATATTCCACATAGGAGATATCTCCATTGTTGTAGGATTTATTGGCGTGATCTTGAATAATAGACGCATTTAACAAAGCATTATCTTTATAATAATCAATAACCGATTGTTGTGCGCGAATAATTTCCAATTGCTGCTGAACCGATTCACTCAATTGTTTATGCAAATAGCTTTTTTCTAATTCCACCTGCTCTACACTGTACTTCATTGCTTTAATTTTTTTTGCTTGACTACCAAAAAAGATAGGAATAGCGATTCCAACCGTATAACTGGGGATGCGCAATTCTCTGCCGTAATTCGTTCCATTCGCACGCAATCCTGCTTCTGACTCAATCGAGTATCCCAGGGTAATATCTGGCAACAACAGTGATTTCTCTAATTTCTGAGCGGCTTCCACGCGTTCTATCTCCTTTTCTGCCATTTGCAAGCTATTGTTTTCATCTAAATTCAAGTCTGACCAAGGGTCGTGTTCATCGTAGATTAGGTCTTGCTCCACCAACTCAAAATTGCCTTCCAAATTCAAATACGTCTTAATTTTTGATTTTTCATTTTGTAAAAAGGTATTGTTTTGGGTCAATATAACGCTGATTTCCTGTTCTTTTGCTTGGGCAACATTGCTTTCCATCAAAGTCGTTTCCCCCGTTTCATATCGCAATCTCGCTGATTTGGAAAAGGCTTTCAATAAGGTAAATTGCTGCTCTAATAGTTTTTTCTTGGATTGAGCATATAGGATGTTTTCCCACGTTTGTCTAATCTCAAATTCAAGCATTATTACCTTTCCTTCTACTTGAAGCTGTGCACTTTCATACTCTTTTTGCAAAATAGTTTTCTTCTTTCCATAGGTAAAAGGACTCAGCGATTGGCTCACCGTTAAACTAATATCTTTTTGGTTTTTTCCATTCAAATAACCAAATCCTGTTGACACTTCTGTTTTAGGGATATCATACGCCGTTTTTCTCCTTTGTTCTTGGCTCAACACATGGGCTTTAGCCGCTTTTAAACTTTGGTTATTTTCACGGGCTAATTCTAAAGCTTGTTGCAGTGAAAGCGTAGTAGTCTCTTGCGCTTCAGCCTGTACCGCAGTTAAGGTAAACAAAAGAGTTAATACAGCTAAGCCCGTTGCTTTTGGTCTTTTGCGAAATCCTCTTTCTTCATAATAATAGATAATAGGCAATACAAGCAACGTCAATAAGGTTGCTGTTATTAATCCTCCAATCACTACGGTTGCCAAGGGTTTTTGTACTTCAGCACCTGCGCTTGTACTCAAAGCCATGGGTAGGAATCCCAAAGAAGCTACAGCAGCCGTTAATATTACAGGTCGCAAGCGTATTTTGGTACCTTCTATAATTCGTTCATATAAACCCATTCCTTGTTCTTTTAGTTGATTAAATTGACCTATTAATACGATTCCATTCAATACTGCCACACCAAAAAGAGCAATAAATCCAACCCCTGCGGATATACTAAAAGGCATATCTCTCAACCACAAAGCGGCTACTCCTCCAATGGCAGATAGCGGAATTGCCGTAAAAATAAGAAGTGATTGCTTGACAGATTTAAACGTAAAATACAGCAAAACAAAAATTAAAGCCAAGGCAATCGGCACAGCAATCAATAAGCGATTGGTTGCTTCGACTAAATTTTCAAATTGCCCCCCGTAGGTAATATAATACCCCTCAGGGAGTTTTAGTTTGCGGTCTAATTGCTCTTGAATATCGTGTACCACACTCTTAACATCACGCTCTTTAACATTGAATCCCAACACAATGCGTCGTCGTCCATCTTCCCTACTAATTTGCTGAGGACCATCTTCATAATCAATATCTGCAATTTGACTTAGGGGAATTTGCTGCCCATCTGCCAAAGGAATGAAGAAGTTTTTGAGGTTATCAATATCAGATCTAGACGCCTGATCTAAGCGAACGACCAAATCAAAGCGCTTTTCACCTTCATAAACCAATCCGGTTGTTTCACCTGCAAATCCCGCGCGAATAATCTGACTGATATCGGCAATTTTTAAGCCATATAACGCTAGTTTATCTTTGTCGTATTTAATTGAAATCTGCGGTAAACCCGTTACGCGTTCTAATTTGGGTGCAGATACGCCAGGAATAGTTGCAATCAGACCATTAATCTCATCGCCTATACTTGCCAAACGCTCCAAATCATCGCCAAAGACTTTAATAGCGACATCACTTCGAACGCCAGTCATTAATTCATTAAAACGCATTTGAATGGGTTGAGAAAACTCGGTGGTAACACCGGGTATTTGCTCTAGTGCTTCCTCCATTTTATCGATGAGTTCCGCTTTGGTTTTCGCAGAGGTCCATTCTTTTTTGTCTTTCAACACGATAATCATATCTGCGGCTTCCATCGGCATAGGATCCGTTGGAATTTCGGCACTTCCAATTTTTGAGATAACCATCTTTACTTCAGGGAAGTTATCCATTAGGATTTGTTCCGCTTTGGTTGTTGTTTCGATTTCTTGTGACAGGGAACTACCCGATGATATAATAATATGGGTCGCTAAATCCCCTTCATCTAGCGTAGGGATAAACTCTCCCCCCATTCTACTGAAAACAACTAAAGCTAAAGCAAATAAACCAAAAGCAATGACCAAAACTAATCGCTTGAAGCGAAAGGCTCCTTCCAAAATAGGTTTATAAAAGCGATATAATTTATCAATTAATTTATCGCTAAAATTGGGTTTTACTTTCCCCATTTCTTTCTTTAGAAATAGCGAAGATGCCATAGGCACGTAGGTAAGAGAAAGGATAAAAGCTCCTAAGATGGCAAAAGATACGGTCATTGCCATGGGACCAAACATTTTTCCTTCTATGCCTGTTAGCGCTAAAATAGGCAAATAGACAATTAAGATAATCAATTCACCAAAGGAGGCACTAGTTCTAATTTTAGAGGCGGCTTTATATACCTCTTCATTCATTTCTTTTTGGGTAATTTTCCGCTGCTTGCCGATATGTAAGCGATGCACAATGGCTTCTACAATAATAACGGCTCCATCGACAATTAAACCAAAATCAATCGCTCCTAAACTCATTAGGTTACCACTTACACCAAATAACTTCATCAAACTGATAGCAAATAGCAAAGACAGGGGTATAACGGAAGCCACTATAAGTCCTGCGCGCCAATTACCTAAAAGCAAGACCAAAACGAAAACGACAATTAAGGCGCCTTCAATCAAATTAGTTTGAATCGTGCTTACGGTTTTGTCAATTAATTTTGTGCGATCAATAAAAGCTTCAATAGCCACACCTTCGGGTAGTGTTTTTTCAATTTGAGTCATTTTTTCTTTGACCAATTTCACTACTTCTTGGGTATTGGAATCTTTGAGCATCATCACCATACCGCTTACATCTTCTCCTTTGCCATCTTTGGTAACAGCGCCGTATCGAATACTGCTGCCAATTTTGACTTCTGCTACATCGCGGATTAAAATTGGGGAACCATTCACCGTTTTGACGACAATTTTCTCAATGTCTTCTATGGATTGCACCATTCCAATACTTCGAATAAAATAAGCATAGGGTTTTTTATCGATATAGGCACCTCCTGTATTTTCATTATTTTGTTCTAAAGCATCAAATATTTCAATAATAGAGGTATTCATACTTTTTAAGCGATCAGGCTGAACAGCTACCTCATATTGCTTGAGATGTCCACCAAGGGTATTGACTTCCGCTACCCCTTTTACGCCGATTAATTGGGGTTTAATAATCCAATCTTGAATGGTGCGAAGATCCATGCTATTATACTGATCCTCATACCCTTCTTGGGCATAGACCACATATTGATAAATTTCTCCAAGTCCTGTACTTACAGGAGCTAATTCTGGAGTTCCCACATTTTTGGGAATAACTTCTTCCGCGGCTTTAAGCTTTTCACTAATCTGAGTTCTAGCCCAATAGATATCTGTATCTTCTGTAAAAACAACCGTTACCACACTTAATCCAAAACGACTAATCGAACGGAGTTCTGTGATATTTGGGATGGGTTTTACCGCTTGTTCAATGGGATAGGTAATAAATTGCTCCACCTCTTGCGTGGCTAAGGTTGGTGAGCTTGTAATAATTTGCACCTGATTGTTGGTAATATCAGGCTGGGTATCCATCGGCAAATTCACGAGCGAATAACTTCCTACTGCGATAAGTCCCAGTACGAAAAGGCCAATTATGAATTTGTTTCGGATACTAAACTGAATGATTTTATCTAGCATCTTTGTATAAATATAAACGTGAATAAAGCCCTAACCTTCAGAAGATTAACGGCAAAAAAAACGAGCTAATTATACGAGCTTAGGGGGTTGCCAAATATGATAAACGACAGTTTCTACAAAAGGATAAGGCAGCAGTGTCTTTGCTGTTGCTAGGGTTGGTAGCAGTTGGGGTAAGGCGTAATTAGGTAAGGTTAAATTTACAGATACCGCACAGCATACACAGGTACAAAAAGGAGAACAAGCGTCCGAAGAATGCTCCTTATGTTGCGTTTCAAATGCCTCTGTACTTGCTACTTCTGTTTGCACTATAGATGAAACATATCTATCCGCACAAGGATAAAAAGAGATAACCAAAATAGTTATTGCTAAAAACAAAGCTAGTATGTACTTGTAGTGTTTCATCCTTACAAAAATAGAAAGTCTTTTTGGATTTTAATACTATCTGACTGTATTTGCAACGCAATTGCATCTTTTTACTTCAAAAACATCCAGTTTAAATTCGAGCTACTAGAAATGAAATTTATGGCACAGATTTTGGTTAATAATTAAATATAAGTCCTAAAAAAGGACAGGATAGCCAAAAGAGATTCAATAAATTGTCTTTTTCTAAACGTATAAACAAAATAATACCCAATAGCCCGCTATTTAGAAGCAAAAACAACAAACAACAAATGACGTAGCCTTTTCTTTCTCAGGAAAAGGCTACTCGCTTTTTATAGCCTGATTCTATTGCGGATTAAGTGTAGTTTAGAACGAAACAACGATAGAATCAAGTGTAAAAGTTGGGGATTGACCAAAACATCCACTTTTTTCGAATTCACTTTTCCTGTTCGCATGTCCTCGACGAAGGAGAGGTCGCATCCTATAAATCCATACTGCGAATGACAAAGTTGAATAACCGATGCGATGCTTCACAGCAAGCAGAATGACATACGAGACGGCTACTACGGCAGAAGTGCCATGGATGGAACTGCGTAGTAAGGGCTCTCATTCCATACAACGAACAAAAAAGGCTCAAGTGAATTCACTTGAGCCTTTTTTATATCTTTAAAATACGTAGTTTATTTTTTTACGATCGTTTCCTTTGTTTTTACACCATTGGAAAAAATAATAGTTAAAATATAATTCCCCGAAGACAATTTACTCATATTCAATGTATTTACTTGTTTTGCCTCCATTACCTTACTGCCTTTCATATCATATAGAACCAAGGTATCCACCTGATCTTCGGAGCTAATATGAATCACATCCTGCGTTGGGTTTGGGTATAGTTTATAACTTACTTTTTCGAATTTCTCATTGGATAAAACGCCATTTATTCCGGTTGCATAGAAGAAAAGCGATAAAGGAAAATCCCCTTGTTGTCCAACAAATTGTGCATCGGGAACTGTCAGTTTGAATTCATGGGTTCCCTTTTTCAGATCGGCGATTTTGTAAATTCGGTTTGGAATAACATCTCCGGGACACCAATTATTCCAACTAGTCCAATCGGCTTCCGTCTTAGGTCGGTTGCCATAAATGCCATTCGCTTGGGTATTGTATTGGCGGTAAGGCTCACATGATTTTCCTCCTGGCTTATAAGATTCGATCAAGCTATTGTCTAAATATACGTAATGCATACGGCGAACATATTCTTCTCCGCCCGAATTCGCTCCGTGGTTAGACGTAATCAAATGAAAATAAGACTCATTAATATCTTGTTCAAGGGTAAATTGATACACTTTGGTTGTCGTACCTGCTACATCTGTTGCGTTGTAATTGTTAAAGGTATCTCTACTCGCTAAAGGCAATAAATAAAAGGTGTCTAATACATTGCCTGAACCCGCCGTTTTCATTTTTACCGTTCCTTCAAATACATCATTTCTCCCTGAGCAACCCACTACTTCATTATTGGCAGCATACGGAACGCCAAAGACATTGAATTCAATCCAGAAATCATACGCCTTCATTGCATTGTCTTTAAACATCGGCACTAAATGCGTCAAATCAAACGTATATGGTACTTCTGTTGGCTGTCTATTTTTATTCATAAAAGGCGTAATAAAACGACCTATTTCAATTGTTTTTTTAGTATTGTCACTCAACGGTTGTCCTTTGGGAACCAAAGAAATAAAAACTCCTCCTAATCGATCGTAGTTATCGCAAAGCGCACCTATTGTTACGTCAATCGTTAAGGTTGACTTCACGCTATTGCGCTCTTCATCAGTTATCTTTTTTGCATACAGATCGTTTCGCAATCTTACAACACCCACTTGTGTAGGTTCTGCGGACGCAGCTGCATAGCCATCATAAAAAATAACTTTATCAAATAAGGTAGTTACTGATTCACTCGACTGTGAAAAACTGTATTGGCTAAAAAAGCATACAAGAATTAAATTGAAAAAAGATAATCGTAGTTTCATTGTTTCGGTTTTTACTAAATTTTGCTCTATTATTTTTATTTTCAAGACTTCACTTCTTAAAAAACAACTAAAAACACCAGGTTCTCTTCACCTAGAAGCCAGATGTTAATGAATTTATAAAAATATGCCAAACAAAACTTAAAACCAACTATTGTTAAATTTTTTTTATCTTTCTAAAATAGGACTATTCAAGTAGTCCAGGGGCTATTCTCTTCTCAATCTGTATTTGCTTATTCCTAAAATAATTGGGATACACGATGAAACTGATTCGCGCATAAGTCGAATATTAGTCGAATGTTGTTCGAGAAAAAGTGCGTTTTTCCGAACCTGACCCGAACCTGACCCGAACAAGACTTGAACAAGACTAAAACTTAATTTGAGCCAAATCCAAGCAAGACCCAAACAAATTCATTCCAAATGGCCATCCCTTTTACTCGAAGTCTCTGACTCGCACCAATACAAATAGCGCCTGTAGACGCTATGTATTTTTGCCTTTAAGAGAGATTCCAAATGGACATACAGATCAAAAATAATTCGCAGCCAACCAAAAATAAACCCCAAAAGGCAATTCACTTTTTGGGGTCTACTCAACTTGCAACAAGGTAATTATTTACTTATTCTACGCTATACTTCATCCAAACATGGGGTTCCGTATACCGTCCAATATTGTGTTCTAAATCAATTTCAATTGGGTTTAAGGCAAAATCAACAATATATTTCCCTGAGCTCTGAAAAGATTGCTTTGTCCAGTGCTCCCATTGTTGAACGGTTCCTTCTACCTGTCTTGCTTTTGCGCATATCTTATCTATTTGCGCTCCATTTTTGCAATGGGTCTGTATCCACGAATCAAAAGGCAAACCTTCCGCATTGGTCCAGCTAACATAGTTTTCCATCGTTTGAAGCGGATACTGTTGTTTGCCATGTGGACGAATAGGTGCTATAAACTGGGTGAATTGTTGTTCTTTGGCTATCGCTTTCATAAAGCGAACCAAGGTATCACTAACCCCTTGCCCTTGATATCCTTTATTTATACCGAGTTGTAACACACATAAGGTATTGGGTTTCTTCCCTGCCTTTTTGTCTAAAAAAGCGCGTTCGAGTGCCCAATCCCAACCTCCCTCAGGTAGATGGTTTACTTCTTCTGCTGTCAAACTCAACGGAACACAGTTGCCATTGCCAACAACTTCTTGTTGATCCGTTAAAAAAAACTGATACAACGGAAATTCAACATACAGATCTTCCCAGTATTTGATATTTACTTTATCCTGTAATATAAATTCAGGCCAAATACGGAAAGCATCCGCTTTTTCTAATAATACATCATATTGTGGTAAGTACGTTTTTGATGTTCTTATAAAAGAAAAATGACTCGGATTCATGCAAAAAAAAATTATTAATTATCGATTTAACAGCTTCCTATTAATTCAGTCAGCAAAGATACTCTTTATAAATCCAACCCGTCTCCTTTTCCGTTTTTTTGTCCTAACTTTTTTAATTTACTCGTTTATTTTTTTTGTTACCCAAAAAATTAGTATCCCATACATAGCCCTCATGTTAAAATAATTCACTAATTTAGAAGGACTTAAGTTTCTTCGTTTTTTCTTTCAAAGAAAAATAAATTACTTTTTAAAAAAATATCTTATCAATTAGTATGCAAGCATATTATTTTTTTAGTATATTTGAGTTTAACCCATTTTTGAAAATGAAGGAAAAAACAATTGACTATACCCTAAGAGCAACTTGGCAAGCCGTAGCAAGAATGTACAATGAAGAGGCTGCAAAATATGGCGCTACAATGTCTCTCGCTTTTGCACTTTTAAGTATAGATAGAAACGGTACCCCTTCTACTCTATTAGGTCCAAATATGGGAATGGAAGCGACGAGTTTAACGCGTACCTTGAACAAAATGGAGGAAAAGGAATTAATCACAAGAGAAAAAAATCCGCACGATGGCAGAGGTGTTATCCTAAAGCTAACCCCCTTAGGTCTTGAAAAAAGAGAGCTTTCGAAAGAAAAGGTCAAGCGTTTTAATGAGACTTTAAAGGAGCATCTTACGGAGGAACAAATAGCCAATTTTATTCAAGTTACGGAAACCATCCATCAACTTATTGCCGACAAGGCCATATTTGAGACGAAAAAGTAAGGAGAATTGGTATAAACAACAAATAATAACCACTGGAATTATATAAACATATGAAAAGAAGAATTAAAAAAGTGGCTGTAATTGGTTCAGGCGTTATGGGATCAGCTATTGCATGTCACTTTGCAAATATCGGTATTGAGGTATTGTTAATGGATATTGTTCCCAATGCTTTAACCCCTGAAGAAGAAAAAAAGGGATTCACCCTTGCTGATCGTGCAATTCGAAATAAAATTGCTCAAATGCATTTGACCAATGCACTAAAATCAAAACCCTCTCCTATTTATTCGCCGCGCTTTGCTGATCGAATTACAGTAGGAAATCTCGAGGATGATTTATCAAAAATAAAAAATGTAGATTGGATAATTGAAGTCGTTATTGAGCGACTAGATATTAAGAAGTCCGTTTTTGAAAATATTGAAAAACACCGAAAACCAGGCACTTTAATTACTTCTAATACATCTGGAATTCCAATGAAACTGTTGGTGGAAGGTCGTTCTGACGATTTTCAAAAACACTTTTGCGGTACTCACTTTTTTAATCCACCTCGTTACTTGCCTTTATTTGAAATTATTCCTGGACCGAATACGGCTCCAGAGGTACTTTCTTTTTTCCAAAACTATGCCCGCGTATACTTAGGTAAAACACCTGTATTATGTAAAGATACGCCTGGTTTTATTGGCAATCGAATTGGCGTTTATTCCATGGCCATGGTTATGCAATTAACGCAAGAAATTGGTCTTACGATTGAAGAAGCTGATACCTTAACGGGCTCCTTTCTAGGACGTCCTAAAACGGGAACTTTTAAACTTGGTGATTTAGTTGGTTTAGACACAGCAATTAATGTAACAATGGGACTGAAACAAAACTGTCCTGCGGATGCAATGATTCAAGAAATTAAAGACAATACAGCTTTAAACTTCTTGTTGGAAAATAAATTTTTAGGAGATAAAACCAAAAAAGGTTTTTATTATAAAGAAGTAGATAAAGAAGGCAAAACAAATCGCTTTGCTTTAGATTTAACTACCTTAACTTATAGACCGTTAGTACGCGCTAAACTTGAAGCGGTTGAAATGGCGAATCAAGCGGGTGGCACAAAAGCGAAATGGTCTGTTTTATTGGCAGATAAAGGAAAAGCAGGTACGCTTATCCGCAAACATTTTGCTTCACTATTTGCGTATGTAGCCCAACGAGTGCCTGAAATCACAGATACGCTCTTCTCTATTGATGATGCGATGAAAACAGGATATGCTTGGAAATACGGTCCTTTTGAAACTTGGGATGTCCTAGGCTTGCAAAAAGGGATTGACTTAATTGAACAAGAAGGCTATGAAGTTGCTGCTTGGATTAAAGAGTTAGCAGCCTCTGGTGCACAGAGTTTCTATAAATTGGAAAACGGCAAAAAACTATTTTACAATCAACAGTCCAAAACGTTTGACGTTATTCCTGGACAAGATGCTTTTATTATTTTAAATAATATTCGCACAACCAATAAAGTTTGGGGCAATAGCGAGGCTACCCTACTCGATTTAGGGGATGGAATTGTAAACTTAGAATTCCACTCGAAAATGAATACCATCGGTGGAGGTGTTTTAGCGGGTCTAAACAAAGCGGTGGAGCTTGCAGAAACTAATTTTGAAGGATTGGTTATTGGAAATCAAGGTTCAAACTTCTCTGTAGGTGCTAACTTGATGATGATTTTCATGATGGCTGCTGAACAAGATTGGGATGAGTTAAACATTGCAATCAAAATGTTTCAGGATACAACAATGCGCATGCGTTACTCCGCAATTCCTGTTGTAGCTGCTCCACATGGGATGACCTTTGGAGGGGGCTGTGAAATTAGTTTACACGCAGATAAAGTGGTTGCCGCAGCAGAAACGTATATTGGATTAGTTGAATTTGGTGTGGGCTTAATTCCTGGTGGTGGTGGTTCGAAAGAAATGACTGTAAGAGCTTCTGACTTATATCGCAAAAATGATGTGGAGTTAAATACCTTACAAGAACATTTCTTAACTATTGCCATGGCTAAAGTGGCTACTTCTGCGGAAGAGGCGTATGACTTTAATATTCTTCAAAGAGGCAAAGATTTAGTGGTTGTCAATAAAGACTTGCAACTTGCGCAAGCCAAACGCGAAGCTTTATTGCTAGCACAAGCAGGCTACACCCAACCGGTTAAACGCAAAGACATCAAGGTTTTAGGCCGTCAAGCTTTGGGTATGTTCTATGTAGGAACAAACAGCATGATGGAAGGTAAATACATTTCAGAACACGATTTAAAAATCGCCAATAAACTCGCTTATGTTATGGCGGGTGGAGATTTATCTGAAGCTACACTAGTGTCTGAACAATATTTACTAGACTTAGAAAGAGAAGCTTTCCTATCTCTGTGTGGAGAACGCAAAACCTTAGAGCGTATTCAACATATGCTTAAAACAGGTAAACCTTTGAGAAACTAACTAACCAACACGTACAAAAACATGAAAACTGCATATATAGTAAAAGGATATAGAACAGCTGTCGGTAAAGCTCCTCGTGGTGTTTTTCGTTTTAAAAGACCCGATGAACTAGCAGCAGAAACCATTGAATATCTCATGCAAGCCTTGCCTGAATTTGACAAGACGCGCATTGATGATGTGATGGTAGGCAACGCCATGCCCGAAGCGGAACAAGGCTTAAATATAGGGCGCCTAATTTCTTTAATGGGACTAAAAATAGATGATGTTCCGGGTGTAACCGTAAATCGATATTGTGCATCTGGAATTGAAACGATTAGTATGGCCGTTGCAAAAATTCAAGCAGGTATGGCTGATTGCATTATTGCGGGTGGAGCTGAAAGCATGAGCTATATTCCTATGGGTGGGTATAAACCTGCACCAGATTATAGTGTTGCTAAAGCGGGTAATGAAGATTACTACTGGGGCATGGGATTGACGGCGGAAGCAGTTGCAAACCAGTTTAAAGTAAGCAGAGAAGATCAAGATGAGTTTGCCTATCATTCACATATGAAGGCCTTAAAAGCAATTGCTGATGGGAAATTTGCGGATCAAATTGTACCTATTACCGTAGATGAGGTCTTTATTAATGAAAAAGGCAAAAGAGAAAGTAAATCGTATGTTGTTACACAAGATGAAGGACCGCGTAAGGGTACTTCTATTGAGGCGTTGTCTAAGTTGAGACCTGTATTTGCTGCGGATGGATCAGTTACGGCTGGGAATTCTTCTCAAATGAGTGATGGCGCAGCTTTTGTTATGATTATGTCTGAAGAAATGGTTAAGGAACTTAATATTGAACCGATTGCTCGTATGGTTAATTATGCAGCTGCAGGTGTTGAGCCTAGAATTATGGGAATTGGTCCTGTTAAAGCCATTCCTAAAGCACTAAAACAAGCAGGGTTACAATTAAACGATATCGATTTGATTGAATTGAATGAAGCTTTTGCTTCGCAATCGTTAGCTGTAATCAGAGAATTGGGAATTAATCCAGATATCGTTAATGTCAATGGAGGTGCGATTGCTTTAGGCCATCCTCTAGGTTGTACAGGAGCTAAATTATCTGTTCAATTATTTGATGAAATGAAACGCAGAGGCTCTAAATACGGTATCGTCACCATGTGTGTGGGAACAGGTCAAGGTGCTGCTGGAATCTACGAATTACTATAAGTAACTAATTAACCCTAAAAAAATAAATCATGAATACAGCTATAACAAGAGGAGGTCAATATTTAATAAAAGAAACAAAAAGTGAAAATATCTTTACTCCGGAAGATTTTTCAGAAGAGCAACTAATGATGCGTGACTCTGTCAAAGAGTTTATCGACAAAGAAGTTTGGCCACACAAGAATCGCTTTGAAAATAAGGATTATGCTTTCACCAAAGCGTGTATGCAAAAAGCGGGGGAATTGGGACTTTTAGGCGTTGCTGTTCCTGAGGCCTATGGCGGTTTAGAAATGGGTTTTGTCTCTACGATGTTAGTTTGTGACTACATATCGGGGGCAACAGGATCTTTTTCTACGGCTTTTGGTGCACATACCGGAATTGGAACTATGCCCATCACTCTGTATGGAAATGAAGCACAGAAACAAAAATACGTTCCCAAATTAGCTAGTGGTGAATGGTTTGGCGCTTACTGTTTAACAGAACCAGATGCAGGATCAGATGCCAATTCAGGAAAAACAAAAGCTGTACTTTCCGAAGATGGTAAATACTATTCTATTACGGGGCAAAAAATGTGGATTTCAAATGCAGGTTTCTGCAGTGTATACATTGTATTTGCACGTATTGAAGATGATAAAAATATTACGGGATTTATTGTAGAAAATGATCCTTCTAATGGCATTTCTCTCGGAGAAGAGGAACACAAGTTAGGTATTAGAGCTTCTTCTACGCGCCAGGTGTTTTTCAACAATACGAAAGTACCTGTTGAAAATATGCTTTCGGAACGTGGCAATGGGTTTAAAATTGCAATGAATGCCTTAAACGTTGGACGTATTAAATTAGCTGCTGCTTGTTTGGATTCTCAACGAAGATTAATCAATGAGGCTGTAAACTATGCCAATGAGCGTATTCAGTTCAAAGTTCCTATTGCTTCATTTGGGGCAATACGCACGAAAATTGCCGAAATGGTGACCAATGCCTATGTAGGGGAATCGGCTTCTTATAGAGCAGCTGGAAGTATTGAAAAGAGAATCAATCAACGTGTTGAAGAAGGCAATACACATCAAGAAGCGGAATTAAAAGGGGTTGAAGAATTTGCTATCGAATGTTCGATTCTAAAAGTTGCGGTTTCTGAAGATGTTCAATCGTGTGCGGATGAAGGAATTCAGATTTTTGGCGGTATGGGATTCTCTGAAGATACACCGATGGAAAGTGCCTGGAGAGATGCGCGTATATCTCGTATTTACGAAGGAACAAATGAAATCAACCGCATGCTTGCTGTTGGAATGTTAATCAAAAAAGCAATGAAAGGGCATGTCGATTTATTAACACCTGCTATGCAAGTGGCTGATGAATTAATGGCTATTCCAAGTTTTGATACCCCAGACTACAGTGAACTATTCGCGGAAGAAAAAGAAATGATTGAAAAGCTTAAAAAAGCCTTTTTAATGGTTGCTGGAAGCGCTGTTCAAAAATTTGGTCCTGATTTGGAAAAACACCAAGCTTTAATGATGGCTGCAGCAGATATGATGATTGAAATTTACATGGCGGAAAGTGCAATCTTAAGAACTGAAAAATTAGCCAAAAACAAAGGAGAGCAAAACATCCAGGAAGAAATTGCGATGGCTCAACTCTATTTATACCATGCGGTTGATATCATAGCTCAAAAAGGAAAAGAAGGAATCGCTTCTTTTACTGAAGGTGACGAACAACGCATCATGTTAATGGGATTAAGACGATTTACTAAATACGTAAATCTACCCAATGTAAATGCACTGCGAGAATCTATTGCTAAAAAAGTAATAGACGCGAATGGATATGTTTTCTAACGAAAACAAACGATTGGTTTAGTTTGTTAAAAAAAAAGACCGCTACTTTCATTCTTTGAAAGAGCGGTCTTTTTGATTTATATACTAAAAGCAAAAAAACGGTCTATTTATATAATATTCAAATTATCTTATTCCTAAAACAAACCCTCATTCTGTGTATTTTTTATAAAAAAATACTAAAATTATTAATTAAAACACGAATACAAAACAATAAACCTATCTTTAGTATTGCAATACAAAATAGATAAAATGCATAATGGGGAATTAAACCAACAACGATTATTTACTACTAAAGGCGAGAAAAAGGAATTTATGATAACCAAACTACACCATACCTTACAGGTAACGGATAGTTATACGACTAAAATGCATAAAAATGATTTTTTTCAGCTTATTTATATTACAAATGGCACAGGTATTCAATATATCGATTTACAAGCTTATGAAATAAAAAGAGGCGATATTATTTTTTTAAATACGTGGCAACAACACAGCTGGAGTTTTAATACAACCATCCAAGGGTACCTGCTGAGTTTTACGCCCAGTTTTCTTACGCAGTTTGTCTCTGATCATTTATTTGTTCACGATTTGCCTTTTTTCAAAAAATTTACAACGCATCATGTCTTAGAAATGGGAGATGAATTGAATCAGGCAGTACAACTTGCCATGGATTGCATGCTCAAAGATTATGAAACAGAAAATGGGACTTATATTAATTTACTGCGGACGTATTTACTAGAGGTTCTCTTGTTGTGTAAAAAGGAAATTGAAACTACTGCTTCAGGCAATAAAAATGACGTAAAATCCAATGCGCTTATTAAATCCTTTGAATCGTTAATCGACAAGCATTTTTTTGAGTATCGATTTCCCAAGGAGTATGCTAAAGTATTATTAGTTACACCAAATTATCTCAATGCCATGTGTCAAAGGGTTAAAAACCAATCGGCTGGAGATATGATTCGCAATCGCATCTTGATGGAATGTAAAAGGCTCTTAATTCACACCAATTTATCGGCCAGTGAAATTGCTTATCAACTCAACTTTAAAGACAATTCTTATTTTTCACGGTTTTTTAAAAAACACATTGGCCTAGCGCCAGATGAATTTAGAAGAAAATAAAAGCAAGTGTGCTTTGTTCATAGAAAAGGCCCACAACTTGTGAGCCTTCTTTATTTTATTTACGTTCTTTTTAAAGGAAATCCCATTTTAGAGTTGGGTTATACCAGAGCTTCCCTTCTTTAACCTCCAAAGGAGATTCGAAATTATTGGTGTATAAAGCTCCTGTTCCCAAACCTTGTGGCATCGGGTTTTGAAGAGTAAAGGTCCATTGGGCAATGGCATTCAAACCTATATTGCTTTCTAAAGCAGAGGTAATCCACCATTTTATTTGCAAGTGCTCTGCAATTTCTATCCATTCCATACTTCCTTTAAAACCGCCTATTAAGCTTGGTTTTAAAATAATATACTGGGGACGAATACGTTCCAACAGCGCCTTTTTAGCTTCATAGGTTGTTATGCCTATTAATTCTTCATCTAAGGCAATTGGCAAGGGCGTTTCTCGACAAAGCGCCGCCATTTCTTTCTCTTGCTTTGCCTTGATGGGTTGTTCAATACTATGCAGGCTTAGAACCTGTAATTGTTGGAGTTTTGTTAAGGCATCTTCTACCGTAAATCCTCCATTTGCATCTACTCTTAGCTCAATTTGAGCTGCTGTATACTGCTTTCTTATATCGTGCAGCAGATTTAATTCTGCTTCAAAATCAAGGGCGCCAATCTTTAATTTTACACAAGTGAATCCTTGGCTTAGTTTTTCATCAATTTGCTCTTTCATAAAAGCTTCATTGCCCATCCACACTAAACCATTGATGGAAATTGCTTCCTTGCCTTCCACAAATTGAGAGGGAAAAAGAACAAAGGGATCACTACTTGCTAAAGATAAAAACGCTTGTTCAACACCAAACTGAATCGAAGGCCAATCGCGGAGGTTTTCCCATAAAACCTCTTTCCCTAAATGGATATTTTCAACCACCCATTTCAATTGTGCTTCATAGCCTGGACGATCATCAAAACTAAGAGAGCGCAGTATCCCGCACTCTCCCACTCCAAATTTATCGTTTTCTTCTATTTTAAGCAACCAAGTTTCTTTTTGGGTCATTACTCCCCTAGAAGTTGCAGAAAGTCTCTTAAACTGCAAGATATGCTTGCTATATGTTGCTTTCATCTCTTTTATAAGGTTAGGCTCTCTCCGATAGTTAAAAGCATTAGATCTTTTCCTTTTTCAAAGAATTTGCGTTTGGCCTCTTCATGGTCGATTTCAATATAGCCAAAGGTATCGAAATGATACCCCAATACTTTATCACACTGTACAAAATCAGCTGCAACAACGGCTTCTTCTACGCCCATAGTGAAGTTACTTCCAATCGGTAAGATGGCTAAATCTAAGGATGCAAATAGGGGAATTAATTTCATATCCATAGTCAGAGCGGTATCTCCTGCGATGTAAATCGTTTTGTTTTTACTTTCGATAACAAAGCCTCCAGGTTGTCCGCCATAGCTCCCATCGGGAAAAGAACTCGAGTGAATGGCTGGTGTATATTTTACTTTGCCAAATTCAAACTGCCACGTTCCGCCGTGATTCATTGGATGTGCATTAAAGCCTTTGGCTTCATAGTGTCCAGCAATTTCGGCATTTGAAACAATAATCGCCTCGGGGTTGTGCTGGATAATTAACTCTACATCCGCAATGTGATCGCCATGGGCATGGGTCAATAAAATATAATCTGCTTGGATTGCTTCTACGTTGATTTCTCTGGCAGCAGGCAAAGGATTTCCGGTAATAAAAGGATCAACGATTACGTGAATATCTTCGATTTGGATACCTAAACAGGCATGTCCATAATAAGTTATTTTCATATTTCTTGTTTTATATGATTAAAGCTAAGGAAAAAAGTAGAGAAACCAAAAAAGTACTTAAGGCTACCACTTTCATCTGACTATCTAAAGCGCTAGGTTCAATGTTGTTTTTTACGAATATCAAATGTTTCACAAAGGGAATATAGGCAATACTAAAAGCAAAATTCCACCACGGTATGGCGCTGAACACAGCATAAACCACAAAAGCTACTAGGGCAAAAAGAACAATAAAATAATGGTAGTATTTTGCCTTTTGTCTACCTAACTTTACGGCAAGTGTATGCTTCCCTACTACTTTATCTGCATCTAGATCTCGCATATTGTTAATGTTCAATACGGAGATACTCAAATTTCCAACGGCTATAGCGGGTAAAATGATACACCAATTCAGAGCTTGTCCATACAAATAGAAAGACCCCATTACACTTACAAGTCCGAAAAAGATAAACACAAATAGGTCACCTAATCCTTTATATCCATAGGCCGATTTTCCAACGGTATATTTAATTGCCGCAGCCACACAGCTAATGCCCAATACAAAGAAAAACAAAGAGGTTAAAAAGTGTTCTCTGCCAAAGGCGAGATAAATTAAAATAAGCGCAGAAATAAGTGATAATCCCGCTGTAATACTAATCCCCTTCTTCAATTCTTCTTTGGTCAACAGACCGCTTTGTAAAGCTCTTTTAGGGCCTATTCTATTTTCGTTATCCGTTCCCTTCACCCCATCGCCATAATCATTGGCAAAATTGGATAGAATTTGAAACAGCAAAGTGGTAAGAATTGCAAATAGAAAAATCAAAGAAAAATGAGGGTTACTGGCATAGTAAGGATAGGCACATGCCGTTCCTACGATAATGCCCGAAATGGATAAGGGTAACGTGCGCAATCTTGCGGCAGAGATCCAAGTTTTGGTTTTAAACATACGGGTAAACTTTCAAAAAACAAATGGTATTATTTGTCGATTCGTGCAAAATTAAGGATAAAAACGTTGCAAATACAAGCTTTAAAAAGTTTTACTTTTAGGTTTATCGCACGCGCTTATCGCTGGTATTAATTTTTAAAGTTAGGTACTTGTGCTTATTTGAAAAAGCATAAAAAACGGCTTGAACCAAATTTGGCGTATGCACTAAAAAAGTGAGTGTCTCTTCTTCTTCAATATCAAAAACAACAGGCAAAGAAATATACCAATCAATTTTTGCGGCTAACATATGTTTGCCTTTTTCTACGTCAAATTGGATTTGTTCGCCATTGGCAATGGTGTGTACTTTCTCTCCATCTAAATAGATTTGAAAGGTTCTAAATCGATCCACCAAGGATTTTTTTCTTTCTAGAATAAGGGTCGCCATATTTCTTTTTTTACAATTGATTTGCCTTGACTAAAGGTATTGCATTTTTAGGATATATCTTCTTTTTATGCGAATCTAAATTCTCTTAAAAAAGACAAAAAAGAGGATGGCTTTCAAGAACCAAAAAACAAGAATAAAAAAACCTAACTTTTATATCTACTAAATTTAAAAAAGCCCTAAGACGCAATCCAAAAGACAAAAAACAACAATTTACAACTCATAACTTATTGTTATGTGATTACTTTAATTTATATATATCGTTATTTTTCAAATACTTATACGTGTTTGATTAAACTTTTAATTCATATTAAATTAAAGTCACTTTAAGTCATTTGTATTTTATTCGTCCTTTGTTATTTTTGTCTAAAAGCGCCTTGTTATTTCACTTAACCACCTTTAGTTAAAGTAATGATTTACCTTATTTTTGTTCCATTGACTATTTATCTCACTCAAATAAATCAAGCCTTAAAACGAAATAGCCCGCAACAAAGATTGGATCAAATAGTATAAACTAAAAAGTATACCCCCTATTTTTTATAGGTAAGCGAACAAAAAAAAGGGGCAAAAATGCATCGCATTTTTGCCCCTTCGAGTGTGGTTACTTGTTCTTTTTATTGTTTTTTCAAACGGTAATTTTCAGCTAAATTCCCTGTAATAACATTGCCTTCTTGATCTAAAACTAATACACTTCCTTCGTGTACTGCAAGGTGTTTTTTACCTCCATCTTTTAAAGTAAGTACAATTTTATTTCCTGCATTGTCCCACTCATACATTCCTACTTCTTCAAAATGTCCGTCTTTTCTTTCTTGGTAATGGTCCACCAATTTGAAGGTTCCATCTGCTTTAATTTCGATTGTTTCGTCAATACCTGGACAATCTGCACATGGAATAGTTCCTTTGTAGGTTCCAGCCCAATCTAAAGATGTTTTAGAATTATCAGCCATCCCTTCTTCAGTCGTTACCACTTCTTTTATGGGTTCCGTTGTTTCTTTTACTTCTTTTTTACAACTTGCTAACGTAAAAACGCTCAATACAGCTACAGCAACAATTGATAAATACTTTCTTCTCATAGTTTTATTTTTTAATATTACTATTCAAATTTACAAATTATTTCATAACTCCCTTCGTTTTTATATTAAAAAGGAAGAGGTATAATTTTAATATAGACTAACGACTATTAATTCTCTATTTTTTTAAACTTTAAAAATACATTTTGATCTTCAGAAGTCAAAGTCAATACATCTTGTTCCATTTGATAGTCTTTGACTTTTCCTAAAGCGCTCATATAGACTGGGGAATTAACACCTTCACAGTATTTACGGGTTGATACTATCTTTTTATCTAAAAGCAGTATATTAGCGTCTATGGCTTCTATCGTTCCTTGATATATATTACAGCCATTATGACCATGGAAACTCATTTCTTTCGAATCTACAATAAGAAAGGGTTTTTTTAGGGGAAATAAATCTTGTACGTTTTCCTCTGTTTTAGCGCTAGATTGAATAGCTATCAACTCCCATTCTCCATCTAATTTACTTGTCGTATTCATCGGAATGCTTGTTTCAGTTTGGGTATCCTTTGATATAGCTTGACTCTTACACCCTGCACTTAGTACAAAGGAAATCAATGCCATAATTAATCCTATTTTTTTCATCTTTATCTATTTTATTCAATTATTTTGAGATCGGCATCATATAAACCCATCAATACACTATTTCCTTTGGAGTCCACACGCAATCCTCCATATTTTGCTTTTTCGTGTAAAGTGTCTTTCCCTTCTTGAAAGAAGTAACTTTCTGCACCTACAGAAAGGCTAAACCCATTCCAATTGAAGTATTTTACCGCAATCAATGAATCTACTAGATCAAGGGGTAAAGTCTCTCCTATGGCTTTAAATACCCCTTTATTTTGGGGATCTAGGGCGAGAACAACATAGCCCCGCTTGTGTATTTTTTCTTTATCTATCCCTGCATCACTCAATTGATTATTGACAGCATAATTCAACTGCATATAATCGCCTTGCATTAAGGAACGAGGATCAACAGGGGCTAACTCTAAGAAAACGAGTTTTCCTTCTTGAATAGTTTGTTCTTTCTGCCAGATCGCACGTCCGAAAAATACACCAAACAAAACAAGAGTTAGAACAATGACACTATTTCTTTTATTTCTCACGATTCAACTTAGTATTAATTACAAATAAACCTAAAAAAAGTATACCTAATCCCATTAGAATTAATGATTTTACCAGCAAAGTAACATTCAAATAGTAATAATATGAAATTAGTGATAATCCCAAAGTGGCAAGCGCTAAAACAATTCCCTTTTGATAGCGAAATAGATACGACCAAAGTAAGAGTAAAAGACTAATTGCCAATGGAATTCCAAATCCCTTCATCCAAAAGGAAATCCCTAAAATAAAAAGACATCCCAGACCAATGGCAAGATTTACTTTTTGAAACTGTAGTTTTTCATTTATTTTCTTTCCTGTAAAATAGATCAAGAGAATAAGTACAATTCCCGCAAATACTAAGTAAATACGATGATTAAACCAACTATATTCACCATATCTACCTCTAATGAACCAGTTTGTTGGCTCTAGCAAGGCTAAATTATCAAGTATCACTTCAAAAAGAAGCACAAAAAATAAAGCATTAACTAAGGGATTATATTTCTTCCCCAAAAATTTATTGTTTGTTTTAATATCTAACTCTCTATCAAACAAGAAATACAATCCTCCTAATACCACCCAAAACAAAAATAGACCTACATAGCCCACCCCTATATTGCCTAAATAGTAAACTAGACCATAATACAAACCTAGCACTGATATAAACTGAATGAGCTTGCTTTTGAAGAGAAAGAATCCACCACCACAAAGTATACTAAAACACAAAAGTGTATTTTCTTCACTTAGTTGTAAGTCAATACAAGCCGCTATAACACAAATTATAGCACTGATATACGTGGCAACAAAAACGCCGTCTCTTAGTGCGGGTTCTGTTTTTTTATTTCCTAGAAAGCTTAGGCCATATAAGATAGCTGCAAAAAACAAAAAGCTGATATAGTTCAAACTATCATTAAGCGCAAGGATTAGGAAACCAAAGAAAAAACCTACAACCAGTAAACTTCCCAAAATAGCAACCAGTTTTAAAAATATATACTTGATAGCCTTTTCTTCTTTTAGGTGCTCCATGAGTTGTTGATCAACAACAACTCCCTGTTTCTCAACCTCCTCGATTAAGTTATTCCCTGTTTTTGTTTTCATGCTTCCACGCTTTAGATTGAATTGAAACGATTTTAATAATAAAAAATATAGCACCTAGAGAGTAAAGCATATAAACAAGTAATCCTTCGGTGGCATCTTTAAATAACTTCATCCACAGCATAAGTCCACAACTAACAAGGGCAATAACTGCATAAGAAAATAAATAAATTTGCTTTTTCATCCAGCCTATTCCTAAGCCTCCTCCTAGTACAACCACAGCAATAAGCAGCGTCCAAAGGGCACCTTCTACTTCTTTGGCTTGGTAACTTGAATCCTTGGTAAACAACCAAAACCCAAATCCCGCAGTAGCTAAGGTAAAAAGAGTTACGAGTTGTATTTGCTGATAGAAGTTATTGATTTGAAAATTGCGGTATAGGGGTTTGAATTGCGGCAATACCAACAAGATTAAATTCAGTAGAACTAAATAGGCAATTCCCACAAAAACAGAATCAACTTGAAAGTATTGAACCATGGCCAAAATGAGTGTTGTATTGGCTAAAACACTAAAAAATAACCACTGATAACTAAAGTTACTAACCAACGTTAGTGGGGTGACTATTACCAACCAAGTTAAAAACAAATCATACGCATTGGCTCCCGTTTGATAGTTTTGTCCAAAAACAGCTAACAATACACCAATTAGCAAGGAAGTTGCCACTAAGCTAATCTTGTTTACTTCTTCTTTTACTCGGGGGGTTATTGCAAAATAGGCACTTCCTAAAATACCAAGGCCCACTAGCGAGAATTTTACACTAACGGGCATTTGATCCCAATTAAAGGCAAAAAAGAATAGGATACCACTTACTAAAAAGCCAGTTCCACAAACCAACAAGGCATAATAGATAAAATCTTTCCATTGTTTGGCTGAAGCAAACCCATAGGTATCGTATAAAATTTTAAACTGTTGGTTATCGATAGAAGAATACTCTTTAAGTAAGAATAGCTCTTGTTTGGTTACTTGTTTTTCTTTTTCTTTCATATTCAATTTTATTACAACCTAAAACGTGTATATACCCGCTTTTTACGCTTCTAAAATTTGAGCAGCATGGTCTTTTGTTTTGACTTTTTCGATGATTTGTTGAATCTTTCCTTCTGCATCAATAACAAAAGTCAAACGGTGAATACCTTCATACGTTCTTCCCATAAATTTTTTAGGTCCCCAAACCCCAAAAGCATTTAAAACTTCTTTATTTTCATCTGCCAGTAAGGGAAAAGGCAACTTATTTTTAGTTATGAACTTCTGTTGTCTTTCAGCAGAATCTGCACTTACACCTAGTAATTCAAACCCTTGTTCTTTCAATATCTGATAGTTATCTCTCAAATTACACACTTCGGCCGTACAACCTGGTGTACTTGCTTTAGGATAAAAGAAAATAACTAATTTTTTTCCTTTGTAATCGCTTAATTGATGCTTAACTCCTGCTTGATCTATTCCTGTGAAATTGGGTGCTTGGTCGCCCACTTTTAAATGTGTCATCTGTTTTATTTTATGTGATTAGTAAAATTACCTTTTTTTTAAGTAGTAGTAAAAAATTAATGTAAATCTTGTGCTTAATGTTAATTTAACCTTCGCCATTCTACCTTAGAAAGAAAAAACAAGTGAACAAAATCAAAACAAACACCTCATAAACAATAGCTTGTAAATTATCCTAATTAATGCTTAAAATGATTCTAAATAATATTATATTTGCGTTTCATTTGTATTATCTATATTGAATCTAAATAAAAAAATGCGGTTATGGGCAATGACAAGAAGAAAAAAAAGGGACTTTTCAGAAAATGGATTGTAAAAGCTCATTTATGGTTAGGACTTCTTAGTGGTTGTATTGTGCTAATTGCCTCCCTATCGGGTGCCTTTTATGTTTTCAATGAAGATATTACCGCTTTTCTTAGAAAGGATGTCATTTTCCATCACGAACAAAACATACAGGATAAACTTCCTATTCCTATTAGGGAATTAAAAGATCTAGTCAATATACAACTTAAAGAACAAGGAGAAACTTTACTCGCAGAGGAAGTAACCATTCCCATCGACCCTACTCGATCCTACCAATTTGGTATTCATCTAGTCGATCCCAACGGATGGAACTATTTTAATACCTACCTAGTATATAAAAACGTTTATGTAAACCAATATACAGGCAAGGTTCTGGCCGTATATAATATCCGAAACAATCCCTTTTTCTTTACGATGATTTTGCATCGCTCCTTACTTTTAAGCAATAGTATTGGGGGAACCATTGTGGGGGTATCTACCGTTATTTTTGCTATCATGCTCATTACGGGTATCATCTTGTGGTGGCCCAAAAACAAAAACATGCGCAAGCAGCGTTTTTGGTTTAGATGGAAAAAAGTAAAAGGCTGGAGACGCAAAAATTACGATGTACACAATATTCTAGGTTTCTATGCTTCTTTTTTAGCGATTATTATTGCTTTAACGGGAATTATGTACTCGTTTACTATTACCAAACATTGGGTATATGTTGCTTTAAATGGAGGGGACAGTCAATACCCTAGCTACGAACAATATGTTACAACGGCTCCAGAAAGTGAAGAAACCCCAACTACAATCGACGCTATTATCGCGCAAGTACGCGAATATTATCCGCAAGCTTATTCGTTTGGATTGGACCTGGAAGATCACGAAGAGGCTGACCATCACCATGAGAATTTTAGTATTTGGATTAAGGATAAGGAATTCACCTATGCCGAATCTCATATGATGATTTTTGATGAACACTCTGGAAAATTGTTATTCGATCGATCACATCAAGACAAATTAGTCGCACAAAAAGCAGTAGATGCTACCTATGATTTACATGTTGGGGCGTTTTTTGGTTTCCCGGGAAAGGTATTTGCTTTTGTGAGTAGTTTATTTTGTGCCTCTTTGCCTATTACGGGCTTTTTAATCTGGCGTGGACGCCGCAACAAAACGAAAACAAGTAAAAACACACAATAAATTTTAATCATGAATAGAGCTTATATTTTACTACTCTCCTTATGGGGATTGAACTCGTATGCTCAAACCGAAGCACAATTAGACAGTATCTTCCAACAACCTAACACCAACCTAGGCGAAGTAATTATCCGTATGGATAAGCCTGTATTTCAACAGAAAGCAGATAAGATGGTTTTTAATGTTGAAAGCAGTACCCTGTCAGAAGGGAGTACGATTTTGGAGGTACTAGGTCGCGCACCAGGGGTTGTTGTTTCGCAAGATGGGGAACTATCTTTACGAGGAAAAAAAGGGGTAAGTGTTATGATCAATGGCAAATTAAGTTCTCTTTCTTCGAAAGAACTAGCCAATCTACTCCGATCTACCAATTCATCCGTAGTCAAGAACATTGAAATTATCTCCAATCCATCAGCCAAATACGATGCAACGGGAAATGCTGGAATTATCAATATTGTATTGAAAAAAAGTGTTTTAGAAGGTCTCAACGGAACGGTATATGTAAATGGTGGAAGAGGAAGAAAAAATCGCATCAACTCTGGGCTTAGTTTAAATTATACCCACAATAAATTAAGTCTTTATACGGATTATAGCTATACTTTTAGAGGAGAAGAAGAACGCAAAACATTTAATCAGGACTTTTTTGACCCGAATCAAGCAAATGTAGTAATCAAAAAAACCACACAAAGGTATACAACGAGCGAACCTTTAACGTCTAATAACTTCAAAGTTGGTGCGGATTATCAAGTGTCATCTAAAACGAATCTAGGTATTCTATTTGATGCTAAAATTGGTCGTTACGAAAATAAGTCAAAAGGAACAAGTGAGATTTATGCTCCAGTCCAGACGTTATTTTCTACTATTCGCTCCAATAATTACAACGACGAACATTGGTATGATTATACGTTTAGTATAAATGGAATACACAAGTTTTCGGAAGAAGGGGTTCGACTGGATTTTGATGTAGAATATGAAAACTCCAAATTCAGATCGCTCCAGACTCAATTGCAGGAGAACCTTCTACCTGCATCGGAAAATTACCCAAATAGAAAAGGGAAAATTCCGTCTACACTACAAGTGTGGAATGGTAAATTAGATTTTACAATTCCGGTAAATGAAAAGCAAACACTAGAAACAGGTTGGAAATCCATTGTTAAATCCAATGATAATCCTTCAGTTTATGAACTAGAACAAGATAGCCAATGGGTGCTTGATCCTGTAACGAGTAATCATTACGATTACAAGGAGCAAATTCATGCGTTATACGCCAATTATAAGCTTGCTTTGGATCATTGGCAAATTCAATTTGGCTTGCGAAATGAGTATACGGATCGTCAAATTCATCAGAAAACAACGGAAGAGCACTACAATAAGGATTATAACAAGCTTTTTCCTAGTGCATCCATTAAATACGAAACGGACAATGCGCATAGCTACTATGCTTCGTACAGTAAGCGTATCAACAGACCGAGTCACTTTGATTTAAATCCCTTCCGTTTTTACGATGATCCTTTTAATTATTGGCAGGGAAATGTAAACCTAAAACCGGAAATTACGCATGCAACGGAGATCGGTTATATTTGGAGTAAATACCTTATTGCAACGGTTTATTTTAGCCAGACCAACGACGTAATGACTGAGGTTTACAAGTATGAACAAGACAATACGATTCTAGTTAAAACACTGGAAAACTTAAACAAATCATATCATTATGGAACCACAATTACAGCAACGGTAAACCCGGCTGACTTTTGGACTATGAGCACCATGCTTAATCTTTTCAACAACAAATACAAAGGAGATTACCAAGGAACAACTATTGATAGTGAGCAATTGGCTTTCACACTAAATGCACAAAATAGTTTTACAATTACCAAAGGAATAAAAGCGGAAGTTAATGCTCAATATTTTTCTAAATCCAATATTGGTTTATACAAAAGAGACAGCTATTTTAATTTATCTCTTGGTGCTTCTACTAGTGTGTTAAAGGAGAAAGGCAGTATCAAATTGGCACTTACTGATGTATTGAATACCAATAATTATACAATTCAAGGAAATGATTTCAATTCAAAAGTCAAACAAGATTACGACCTAGACAGTCGAATTTTTACATTATCCTTCAATTACAAATTTTAAATCTTTTATTTCACCAACACCTTTGCTCCTCACTTGTTGAAGCAAAGGTGTTTTTTTAGGTATGGATACAACAAAAAAAGGACACCAAATGATGTCCTTTTTTTTGTTGTTGCTATTGATTACTAATAAAAACTTTCAAATCGCGCAAAACCTGAGATACGATCTGGAATTTTCATTCCTTTTGTCACTTGATCGGTTTGACTATCATAAATCCAAATGTGATTTTGCTCTTTTAAGGCATTGTTTGCGATATACAATTTGCCTTCTTTACAGAAAAATCCTAACTCATAGGGTTCATCTCCAGGAATTTCATCCAATATGCGTATTATCTTTTTACTTTCTAAATCGACAAGGGCATATCGTCCATTGTAACTATCTCCTAAAGCAGGATCACGGTAAAGCATTACCATTTTATTATCCCCCAAATAACCGATTGCAGGTTCAATTATCTTACCTCCAGCTAAATTAGATAGGTTAATTTCATAGCTCTTATCCGTTGCTGTATCTCCTTTTTGTGCTCTAAATAAAAACACATCGGTTTGACCGGTTGCTTCTCTGGGAAAACAAGTAAAATAGAAATCGGCATTATCTTTTATGAATGTCGTTCTAAAATAAGGAGAACTATTAGCTACTCCTCTACTTCGCGTGTCATCTTCTTTGCTGATTACCTCAAAATTTGGATACGATATGGTAGCAAAATTAAAATAAGTTGGGGTTAACCAGGTATGATCGCGATATCCATATTGTAAAAATAACTTTCCATCCACATAGGCAATCGCACCAAGTAAATAGTAATTGTATTTATCGGGGAAAGTATCCAGCCCTTTGATTTCTCCTTGATGAAGAATACGCAAGGTACGCACATCAAACACCGTACAAACTAATTTTTCTACTCCACCTGTTGTTCCTAATACTAACAGTGTATTGTCGTCTATCCAAGTATAAGTATTGACATCATAAATGGCTGCAAAGGGAACTTCTAATTCGGTAACCAAATGATCTTTGGTGTATTTCATTTTTTTAAATACGCCTTGATCCGTTTTGTAATTATAGATATAACCATCTTTGACAATATAGGAATAGGTTCCTTTTGAATTTACTTCATCTCCCTCCACTTCCAAATTCATTTCTCCTTCGCGTAAATTATTGGTTGCTGTCATATAATGGACGGTATTGGGCCAACTTCCCAGGGCAGACAACAAAAAGTAATCGTATTTTTCTTCTCCTTCAAATCCGCCTTGTTGACTAGGCTCTTTACTACAGCTACTCACTAGACCTATAGTGAGCAATAGCATGATTATATAGTTAACTTTCATGAATCGAATGTGTTATTGTAATGAATATCTAAACTTTAAATAAAAGGCTCTGCCTTGTTTTTGTAAACGGAAATTGTCATAGGCTAAAGCATTCCCCACATTAGTACAGTCAAAAGCAACATTGTATTTTCCGTTGGCCAAACTATAACTAACACCGATATCATGGAGATTTTGTCTAGGTATGGTCGGTATATTTTTCTTATTTCCATATGACTGCCAGTTTTTATAAAACCATTCCGTCATTTGCCATCCCCAATGAAATTCAAGGCGACTGCCTTTTTGCCAAAGATCATCCTGCCCAAGTGTGATATCAATATTTCCATATAACCACGGTTGATTAGGTATTTCCTTTTTATACGTTGCCGATACAATTTCACTGTTATTCGCGTATTTAGTATTGTCGTAGGCATAATTGTAACTCAAATTAAATACGGCATTGATGTAATTTTTATACTGATAATTAAATTCTGCCTCTAGTCCTTTCGTAAAAATATTGGTTAAGTTCTCATATTTAAATGTACTGCTATACAAGTTGGGCACAGTATAAATATAATCTTTGGTGTCGCGAATATAACCTGCTGCTTCCAAACGAATAAAATGATCCGTAAAGCGATTACTATAATACACCCCCAAATTATAGTTGTTGCTATTTTCTGGTTTTAAATCCATATTACTCGTTATCGTAATACCGTCTCCAAAAATCTCTTCGGGTTCTAGTAAGCGATACGAACGTTCAAAAGAGGCTTTTAGCCCTAAATTGTCCGTTATTTTAAAGAGGGTTGCTACTCCATAGCCACTATTGTCAAAGTTTTCTTTCACAGCAGTATTCACTTGCGTCCACGCATCCCAAATGGTCTTTTGCAAATTGATTTTATAGTACTTTCCAAAGAATATATTGGTCCAACGCTTATCAAAGAAGTCTTGTTGATAGCTCAAAGAAGCAATCTGTTTGGTCATTCTTGCTGGAAAAACATCTGCTTTGGTCTGAATTAAGGAATTATAGGTTGTATTCTCAATATAATCAACGGTATAGTTTGCATTGATTTTATGATAATCGCTAAATCTATACTCCAACGATAGTTGAGAATAGAAGCGATCTCTGTAAATATAACTGAATGATGGGCCTCCCATTTCACTTCCTCCTGCAGGTGTATAGGTTCCATCCCAAGCATATTTGCGCATTAAGGTATCAATTCCATGTTCTAAACTCTTAGAATAACCCGCATATAGATTGATATCCAATCGATTGTCTAGTAGATTGCCTTTTTTATACTTTAGAAAATAGTTGTTGGCATCTCCTTTTTGCTTTACTTTACCGTAGACAACATCCTGATTGGATCCGGTTTGAATCGCTTTATCAAATAGGGAATACGAGGTTCCTACGAAAAATTGATCCGCCCACTTTTTATTTACTACACCAAATTCTGTCAGTACAAAAAAAGATTGGTATTGATCGTTAAAGCGCTTTACATCTTTGTATTCATAGGCGTATTTATCGGCATTCCATATCTTCATGTTGCGCATGGTATAGTCATTATCTGAATGATTAAAAAACGTATTTAATCGCAGGACGATTCCAGTGCCTTCTTCTTTAAACTGTCCATTTAAGTTGACCTTGTGGGTATTAAATGACCCTGTAGTATAGCTCACATCCGCATAATCGGCTTGTTGACTGTTACTTATTATATTGACTGCTCCTCCCATGGCATCCGTACTCAAATGAACGGGTACAACGCCTTTGTAAATCTCTACGCGTTTTGCCATATTAACGGGTAGTGTATTCATGTCCACCCCTTTTCCCAGCATTTCCAGTGGTACACCATCCACAAAGAATTTTACGGCTTTACCGGACATTCCATTAATAGAGAAGTTGTAATCTGAACCTACTCCACCCTGTTGACGTACTTTAATCCCTGTACTCTTGTTCAACAATTGATTCAAATCAGAGGTGCTATTGCTAAACTTTTTTAAATCAATCGCTGATACTGCAAAGGCTTCATCTCTTAAAGCGGATACTTTCCCTTTCACTTCCACCACCACATCATCCAACATTGCTGGAGTTTCAACTAAGACAAATTGCAATACGCTACCTGCTACTTCTTTAAAATATATTTTTTTAACTTGGGTTTCAAATCCGAGAAAAGCTACTTGAATCGTTGCTTCTCCAATTGAATTTTTAAGTTGAAAATGACCTTTAGTGTCGGACATGACGCCAATTGAGGTTCCTTCAATTAAAATCGTAGCTCCTGGAATAGGCTGTTTCGCTTGATCCACTACGACTCCATGAACTACACCTTGTTTAACTTGGGCTAGAGCAGCATTTTCTACAAAGAAAAAGAGCACAGCTAAAATGGTAATCTTGAAAAAAGAACTCATCTATTTTAACATTATTTTTACGCAAACAAATGTAGTTACTCTCCTTAATTTCAGCAAGTAAATGATCAACTAATTTATATTAAATCTAATTAAAAAAAGTTCTTGCTTTTTCTATGGTTCTAGAGCTTCTATCTTTTAGGATTTCCAACAAATAGTAAACAAAAGAAAAAGGAGGTAGAAAAAAGATTAGGCATCCCTTAGATGGGAAAATAAAAAAGCTAACTCAAGAAGTTAGCTTTTTGATACCATAAAATAAGACGGCTACTTGTCTAATTTGGTTCGTGTGTATTATTTAAATCTCAAGATCTCTTCCAAACTCTTCATTCTGAAGATGACATTTTGAAGCGGGGACCTCTCTTTTTTTATTTGTTGTGCAAAGTAGTTCAAATAATTTGAATACCAAAGCCCCAATATATATTTGCTAAATTCTATCAAAATCAGCTGTTTTAATTCAAAAAACAAATATTATCACCCTTATCTATACGTTAATTTAAGTAAAACAGGTTTATGTAGACGGGAAACTAATTCTTCAACAATAAAAGCTCCTTCAATAAATAAAGAAATAATGCACGTTCTGATTTATGCTTTTTTACTATTTGTTCCCAAGTCGCCCTTTCAAACTCAAGTATTGTTTTATTACTGTCTGTATACCTTCTATTTCCGTTCAGACTTTTCGTCAACTCCGCTTGTTGGTCGGTTGATTGATATACCCAATTGCCAGCTTCATTAACTGTTACATTAGCAGCTAATCTAGGCTCATCATCCCTTAAACTATTGGCTATATGCGCTTCTAAAACAACTTTTTTTCCTTGATTATCCGCAAGCGTTAAGACTCCTAAAACATCTACAGTATAGGACGCTTCATAGCCTTGAATATGCATATAATCAAGGATTAAGTCTTTAAAAAACATCGATTTAACTTCTGTATCCTTATATGCACCACCGAGTTTTTTTTCTAAATAAGCCGTATTAAATTCAATTTTATTAGCATTTGAATCCGTAAAAGTTAAGTCGTCAAAGCTATTTTGCTTTAGTTTTGCTGTATACTGCTCTGTATTATAAGTCAAATCACTCCAAATATCTTGTTGAATTCGCTGGCTATAACTGGTGGACAGACTCAACGAAAACAGTAAAACAAAAACTATTTTAAGCTCAATTATGGATTTCTTGCTCATTTTCTCCTTTATTTTTGCGTTAACTTTTTTGCTTTTTCCCAATATACATCCATTTGATCAAGCGTCATTTGATGTATGACCTTTGTATCTTCTTGGATCAGACTTTCCATCGTTTTAAATCGCAATAAGAATTTTTGATTGGTTTGATTTAAAGCGTGTTCCGGATCAATGCCTACAAAACGGGCATAATTAACCAAAGAAAAGAGAATATCACCAAATTCTTTTTCCATCAGCTCTTTATTTCCAGCTGCTTCTTCTACTTTAAATTCTTGAATTTCTTCCTCTACTTTGGCCCAAACATCGGTTTTATTGCTCCAATCGAAACCAATTCCACTTACTTTTTCTTGTATGCGCAGTGCTTTGATAATGGCAGGTAAACTTGTTGGTACGCCTTCTAGCACTGATTTTCTTCCTTCTTTAAGCTTGAGTTGTTCCCAATTTTGCAGTACTTCTTGTTCATTTTCTACTTGAACATCTCCATAAATATGAGGGTGTCTATAGATTAATTTTTCACATATTCCATCCGCAATTGTTTTAACATCAAACAAACCTTGTTCGCTTCCTATTTTGGCATAGAAAACAATATGCATAAGTAAATCACCTAATTCTCCCTTTATTTCTTTTGGATTAGCACCCGATATACTATCTGCTAGTTCATATACTTCTTCAATGGTCAATGAGCGCAAAGATTCAAACGTTTGTTTCTTATCCCACGGACACTGAATTCTTAACTCATCCATTATCGTTAATAACTTACCGATGGCTTCCAGTTTCTCTTGTTGTGTATGCATAATAGGTCTATTTAATACTCCTGTAAAAATAAAAAAGCTCGTTGTACAACGAGCTTTTTTATTTATTCTTTTTTCTTACTTGTTTTCTTCAACTACCTGAAAAGTTTCTTCGATTAAACCTCTTTTCTGTATAATGTTATACCAGTTAAGTACTTTTTTAATATCCGAATTATAAACTCTTTCTGAATCATAGTTTGGCAATACTTCTTGGAAGTAAGCAACTAATTCAGCATCCGAAGCTTTATGAGAAATCGCTTCTCCATTGTTTTCTTTTGCCGCGATATTCTTGAATACGTCAAAAAGTTTAATTTCTCCTTCGTGTGTGTATATTGAGATTTCAGATAATAAACTAACGTTATTTTTTAACCCTACAGTACTTCTTTTTCGATCAACTAATGACTCTGCAATAAATCCTGTGCGTGTTTGAACCATTAACTCAAATAATCCTGGTTTACCAGAAATAGCTAATACTTTTTCTAAACTCATTTTCTAAAAATTTTCTTTGTGACAAATATCTTAATTACTTCTTAATTTCCAATTTTTTATCTCCCTTTTTTAGAGGCAAATTTCATTTTATAGTCTGTAAACACTTTACCTTCCATAATATTTTTTAATCGCTTCGCAATTAATTTCTTTTTTAAGGTTGATAGCTTGTCTGTAAACAAAATACCTTCAATGTGATCATACTCATGTTGAATAACACGTGCAGCCAAACCATTTATTGTTTCCGTGTATTTGGTAAAGTTTTCATCATAATATTCAATTGTGATTTGTTCTTTACGAATTACAGCTTCATGAATATCAGGAATACTTAAACACCCTTCATTGAAAGACCACTCATTTCCCTCCTCACTTAGGATTTTTGCATTAATGAATGTTCTTTTATATTCCTTTAAAAACGCTATTTCTTCTGCTGTATTATCTTCCATTTCTGCAAATGGAGCACAATCAACTACGAATAAACGAATTGGTAATCCAATTTGAGGAGCTGCTAATCCTACGCCACTAGCCGAATACATCGTATCGTACATATTAGCAATTAATTCGCTTAAGTTTGGATAATCTTCCGCTATGTCTTCTCCTATTTTACGTAAAACAGGATCGCCATACCCAACAATTGATAGTATCATGGTTGTTCTTTTGTAACTTTATTGATTTAAAACGATTGCAAAATTAATCAAATTTATAGTATTCTATAAGACTACAAAACTTTTTTCAGCTTATCTTTTAACCTTAGCCAAGATTGTCTGTGCTATCGGGCTACTAAAAAAAAGAAAAACCTGAATCATCAACCCGTCAAATAACTGGCTAACAAATACTTAAAACCAATCTTCTTTTTATTTTATTTCTTATGGGTACACTTTCCTATCGCTCCTTTAAAAAAACTTATTTTAGTTTTTATACGATAAGTCAATCCATATAAAACTAAAAGACAAGTAATCGCTACTAAAAGAGATGTATTTTCAAGCGTATTTTGTAACTTATAGGTCTTCGGCGTCTTTTCCTTTTAAAAAATCTACCAATTGACTCACTGCTTTTCCTCTGTGACTCACTGCATTTTTTTCTTCAATAGTCAATTCCGCGAAAGATTTATTCATTGTATCTGCTTTGAATAAAGGATCATATCCAAATCCTCCTTCGCCTTGTTCTTTTACTAGAATTTCTCCAGCAATAACACCTGTAAACAAATGTTGTACTCCATTGAAATGCAAGGCAATTACTGTTTTGAAGTTTGCCTTTCTATCCGTTTTATCCTTCAATTCGCTCAATAGTTTAGCATTATTCGCTTGATCATTTTTGCCATCCCCTGCATATCTAGCAGAATAAACCCCTGGAGCACCGCCCAATGCATTAACTTCTAATCCAGAATCATCTGCAAAGCAATTAAACCCGTAATGGCGCTTAATATAATCTGCTTTTAAAAGTGCATTGCCCTCTATAGTAGTAGCCGTCTCGGGAATATCCACCATGCAACCAATATCTTCTAAGCTTAGTATTTCTATGGAATCTGGAAGTTGATTCTTGATTTCTTTGATTTTGTTTTTGTTATTTGAAGCGAAAATTAATTTCATTGTTTTTTATTATTTATGCATTCAAAAATACAAAATGAAAAGGAATCTAGACCGAAAGTTGGGGACGTATAGCAAAATATAAGCGTTTTTTCTTTATTCTAGATAGGATAGCGGATGGATGGGATCAAGCGCAAAAGTTGGGTAGGAATTGATAAAACGTGAGGTCTAGGATGCAAACCTTAGTGCTCCCAAGGACATCTGATGGGTGACAAGCTAGGTATGAAGACTTAATGTACTTATTTCATACTTCTGTCATATGTGGCCGTCTTGTATGTCCTGCTGAACATATAAAAAGATTTCCATAACTGTCCTTTAGGACATACTGGGGGTGTAAAGACTGAGGTATGTATCGTATGACACTTCCACGACCCGCAGCCGTCCCGTATGCCATGTTGAGCGCCGAATATTTACCGTAGAATAGGTACAAAAAAAAAGAACAAACCTATAGTAAGTTTGTTCTTCTCATTCACCTTATCAATTACTAACCTAGCAAAAGAAATATATGCTATATATCACGAGAGCATCTAATAAAACTTTTAACTCAACCATTTTATATTTAAAACTGATTCTCTCTTAAAGCTATACGCTTATTCTTTTCTTTCACGAGTTTTAAGTAATACAATAGTAGTGTTTATTGGGCTAACTGAGAGAAAAACAAAACTCAAACGGATAAAATCGAGTACCCAAACGTAAAAATGTTTCACTCAACCTGATAAAAACAAGGCTATAGGGGCTAATAAACCTTTCCTAGGTGGGATATTTGGCCTTCAGGTTAGGCGTTTGGTGGGGATTTTTGGTGTGATCTCCCTCTTTTACAATGGTTTCTTTATTATTTGTATTGTTCGTTTCGGATGGCATTCGATCCAAACAAAAAAAGCGCGTCTTTTAAAAACGCGCTTTTTTAAGTATATGAAGTAGGCTTATTTATTATATTGCTTTACTACTTGATTGATACGTCCAAAAATACTTTTTCCGTCATTATCCATCATTTCAATTTCAATACGATCTCCAAACTGCATAAATGGAGTTGAAGGTTTACCGTCTTTTATTGTTTCAAGACATCGAACCTCTGCCAAGCAGCTTGATCCTGTAGGGCTACCCTGATTTGCTACTGTTCCAGATCCAATTACTGTTCCTGCCATTAAAGAACGCGTCTTTGCGGCATGCGCAACTAACTGTCCAAAATGAAACGTCATATCGATACCTGCATTTGGAGAACCGATTAGTGTACCATTTAAGGTAGAGTGCAAAGGTAAATGCAATTTTCCTTCTTTCCAGTCATCTCCTAGTTCATCTAGTGTGACTGCTACAGGGGCAAAAGTAGTCCATGGTTTAGACTGATAGAAACCAAATTGTTTACCCAATTCAGCAGGAATCAAGTTTCTCAGAGACACATCATTTACGATTGTCACTAATTTAATATGTTTCAATGCTGTTTGAGTATCTACTCCTGGAGGAACATCGTCAGTAATAACAGCTACTTCAGATTCAAAATCAATTCCCCACTCTTCTTTTTCAATTTCAATTGGGTCTGTTGCACCAATAAAGGCATCTGACGCTCCCATATACATCAATGGATCTGTCCAAAAGGACTCAGGTAATTCTGCATTTCTTGCCTTGCGAACCAATTCCACATGCGTTACATACGCACTTCCATCAGCCCAATGAAAAGCTCTTGGAATGGGCGCCATTACTTTAGCTGTTGTAAAATCAATTGTATTAGACAGTTTTCCTGCGTTTAAGTTGTCATACACTTCTTTTAAAAGTGATTCTTTTGTTGCCCATTGATCTATGGATTCTTGCATAGTAGCTGCAATCTCACTAACCGCAATTGCTTTTGTCAAATCTTTTGTAACAACTACTAATTGACCGTCCCTAGTGCCGTTGTCTATACTAGCTAATTTCATGAATTTATGTTTTTAGTTTTTATTGTTTGGTCTTTACTTTGGTCTTTACTTTGATTTTTACTTTGGTCTTTCTCTTCTAAAATATAGGTCAAAAAAGAAAACCCCGAAGGTATAAAAAAATTGTAGAATAAGCGGATGTGCTTTTCACTTCTCTTCTTTACTGTATTTAAGTGTTATTTTTGAAGTGCTACTCTTTTTTCGATCACTTGAGCTACACCATCTTCATCATTGGATTTAATTCTATGTTGAACAGTTTCTAAAATAACAGCATGTGCATTGCTAACAGCGTAGGTGTTGGCTTCCAATTCTAACATCCCTTTGTCATTTAAATTATCTCCAAAAAGATGCAAATCTTGAGGAGCTATATCCCATAGATTTTTCAGGTAAGTAATTCCATTTTCTTTGGTTGCATTTGCACTGGAAAGTTCTAAAACAAATTGATTGGCAATATATTGATCTTGGGTTAATAGACACTTCATTTCATTTTTAAAGTGTTCTTGAAAATACAGTTTTAAGGGTACTAAGGTTTCATACTCTGCTATAAACATAAGAACAAGGCTTTGAGTATTCTCAATAGCTGGATGAGATTGAAGAATGTCAACTTCTAAAAAACGGGGGTCCTTAGGGCGTAAGTCCAAAAAACTTTGCATTCCAGAGGATGGATTTTTTTGATAAAAAATGCCCTCTTCAAAATGCTCGTTTAACGTAAAAACAAAAGGAGATATTCCGCAATCCGCACTGATACTCAATATCTTTTGAACATATTGATTTTCAATACCGTTAATTTTTAAAATTTTCTGTGCGGTCCAATCGTAAATGATTGCACCATTATTTAGAAGTACAGGGAAATTCCACTGCACCCTTTGAATAACCTTTTGTGCACTCGCTAGGCCTCTTGCAGTTGCAAATGCTATTTTATGTGAGGTTTCCGTAGCCACCTGATTGAGAATAGCTTCACTTTCCACACTCAAATAGCCCCTGCTATTTAATAAAGTCCCATCTAGATCAGTAATAAAAATCTGGTTCATATGATTCTTATTCAGTTAGCATTGAAATAAAAACATCTACCATTTTTTCATCCGTTGCCCAAGAGGTAATTAAGCGTATCGCAGCATATTCTGCATTAATTGGTTTCCAAACATAGAAGTCAAATTCTTCCTGTAGGCGTTGAATAAGTACAAGTGGTAAAATGGGAAAAATCTGATTACTTGCAGGTTCTACTAAAAAAGCATAGCCATTTTCATAGAGTGCTTCTACAATTTTATCTGCCTTTCTATTTGCATCTTGTGCGAGTTTAAAATACAAGTCGTCTTGAAAAAGTACTAAAAACTGAATACCCAATACTCGTCCTTTGGCTAAGAGCGCTCCTTTTTGTTTGAGACTATAATCAAAATCAAGTGCCCATTTTGGGTTTGGGAAGACAATTGCTTCGCCAAATAGTGCGCCGTTTTTTGTTGCACCTATATAAAAAACATCCACTAAATCTGCTATTTCCTCTAGAGATAGATCATTGGTTGCAGCAGTAAGAGCATGTCCTAATCGGGCGCCATCTAAAAAAAGCAAAAGATCATTTGCTCTGCAAAAATCAGAAAGAGCGCGTAATTCTTTAGAGGTATAAAGGGTTCCCAATTCGGTTGTATTGGATATATAAACTAACCTTGGTTTTACAACATGCGGACGCAATTGGAAGGAGGCTAGGGTCTGTTCTACTTGGTCAACCGTAATTTTCCCCTCTTTTGTTTCAATTGGAATAACCTTGTGTCCCGTAGCTTCAATGGCTCCCGTTTCATTGGCATAAATATGTCCTGTATTGGCGCAAATCACCGCTTCATGAACCCTTAATAAAGAAGATATCACCAGTAAATTCGCTTGCGTTCCTCCAGAAACAAAATAAATTTCTGCTTCGGGTTTATTGATTTTCTCACGTAAAGCAGCTTTAGCTTCCAGTGTGAAATCATCTATTCCGTAGCCATTTTGTTGTATAAAATTGGTTTCTAGTAATTTATCTAGAATTGCAGGATGAGCTCCTTCTGCATAGTCTATTTTCAGATTGTACATATCGCATTTATTAGAAAGAGTAAAAATAGAACTTTCTCCTATAATACTCGGAAACTTCGGAGAGAAACTTGCTAAAAAAAGAAATAATCCTCTGTTTATTTAGTTTAAAAAGTGTACTTTTAATAAAAAATAAACGAGATATGGATCACAAAAAATTATATGCAGGCAGTGAAGTTATGGTTTTAGCTGTACGTAACTTATTAGAAGAAAACAACATCGCCTATATTATCCGAGATGATATTGAAGCAGGACGCAGTGCAGGTTATGGCACTTTAGGTAAAGCGGTTCATGTATTTGTGGAAGAAAAAGATGTAGAAAAAGCGCAAAACCTACTGAAAGAAAACAATATTGAAGAATAGTTCAATTCAAAAAGGAGCGATTTTTTTTTTGAATTTAATGTATCTAAAAAGGGCTTGAAAGATAATTTCAAGCCCTTTTTTAGTATTTCAGATTACTCTTCTAGTAGAACTTTAATCGGTAGATTTGGATTAACTACTGCACTACACACTCTTGCTTTTACCGTAATTTTTGTGGGTCTACACCTGTAAATATGTTCAGCAAAAGGTCCATTACTGCCATCATCTTTACTGTGAGCTGAATAATATACACTGTAGTCACCTTCTGGTAAATTATTAGTTTCTGGCGTAAAATATAAATAATTGGCGGGCGTGTTTCCCAACCTACGATCGTAATAATACTCCCATAATCCAATCCCTGATTGTCGATACTCCACTATATAAAAATTAGAGTCCATTCTTGTACCCGTATTAATATTAAATCCATTTTCATCTTCAAATCGAAAAGAGGTTACATCCACATTGCGTTCTCCTTGTTGACTACTTGGATTATCAATGGTTCCAACATAAAAGGTATCTAATGAAAAGGGCGATACAATACTTTGTGAATTATTTTTATCATCACCATTGGTGAGACATAAAAGCATGTCCCGATCTTGCGTAATAGGAGCATAAGGTAAATTTACAACCACATCTTTGATAATCTGAGTTTGAGTTGCACCGCCAGTACCACCCGCAAAACCAACTTTAAAAATACTTGGCACTTGTGTTTCATAATTGTAGATTGTCCCATTTTCATCTCTGGTTTTAAATGAATTAGGATAGATAAAATCCCGAATAGGGTATTTAGTGGCACTTGATCTTTCACTTTTTATGAAAACAGATACTTTCATTCCATTAGCCCCATTGTTAATCGGTATTAATTTAGCTTCTACTCTATTATAATTATAGGTATCGCCAAAATAGTAGCCTGTTCTCAACTCCGAAAAACCGGGAGTACTATATGTACTGGTCTGATAATCTCCTGTATTATAGTTTAAAGAAGCACTAGCAATATTGGGCCTGCTTTCATTACCATATTCAACTTGTTCAGTAAATAAAACCGGATATCCTTTATACCGATCATTTTTATACTGTCCTCCTCTCAAAGTAATGTGATTTGTTTCATTTTTATACGTTAAACCATCAATACCTTCTCTACGCTCATTAACATTATTTCCGCGTAACTTATAACTACCAAAAACATCTAATCCCAGTCCTAGATAAGCCCCATTTAAACCGGGTTGATTTCCTACGGAAGTATTTTTATTGGCATACCCTAAACTTGCTCCAGGTGCTCCAATCGAGAAATCTTTTTGTCCATCAAATAAAAACATACTAATTCCATCACCATAGCTATTGCCGTATTTTTTTCCATCCGCCATAGCATACGAAAACTCTACGATAATACCGTGATTGGAAGGAAACTCTATTTCGTTTAAATAAAAACCACTAAAAGAAAATTCTACTTGATCTTCGGTTAATACGATTCCATCTTTGGTATATCGATCGGTTCCTGTCGGTGCATTTTCTATATGTTCATCAATTTCATCGGGTTTGGTATTTCCTGTCAGTGATAAAGCATAGGGAAAAGGTCTGTCTTTTACTTGAGCTGAAAGGGAATTCAAGCTCAAAACAACAAGAACTATTACTATTACATTTTTTATCATATTTTTTTATCTTAAATCAAAACTAGTTGTTGTCAAGGTCAAGTTAATTTTAGGCTATTTTAAAAAAATGTCTAAAATAGCCTATTTAATTTAGTCTACCTTTTGTTGCATGACAACATTAAAGTACGTTTTAGATGTAATTTCTATATTTCTTTTTGTCTTATAGGTTAAAATACCTTGTTCGCTAATCGCTATATCTTCAAATACATCTTCATCGTAATACACTACAAAATAATCCAATTGATTAGCCTCATAGGTGTGTATAGATGCACTTGATCTTGATTTTATAGCTCCATTAAACTGGTTTTTATAGATATCATACACATTTTTACTTGCTGTAGCACCGGGTACAATCTCAACCGTAAAAGAAGGAGCATAGAAAAAGCCTGATCCACCTGAAGTTGATCCACCTGAAGCAGGTTGGAAAGAAACACCACCATTTCCATCAGCAGTCAGCACATGACCTTCAGGAGCATTACTTGAATTCTCCACAGAACTTAGTCGATCTGATTCAATTCCTTGCTCTTTGATTACATTCCCCCAAACGGATTCTATTTGCAATTGATTTGTTCCAACAGCATCATCGGCAAGTTTTTCATTTGTTACCGCTTTATTGGCGATTTTACTTGTTTCAACCGCATTGTTATCAAGTTCATCAGCCGTTATTGCTCTGTCTACGATATGTTCTGTTTTAATAGAATTCCCATTAACTTCAAGTGTTGCTTGACTTAAAATAGCATTCGTACCGCCTGTTACTTTAATTGTACTCGTTCCAAGTAAATTTGCTGTTGTACTCTGACCTGTTGGCGCTTTAAAAGCTACATTGCCATTTGATTCTACCGTTAATACATGACCTACGGTTTCACCAGCAGCACTTATTTTCGCTTTCGTAATCGCTTTATCTGCAACTTTCGCTGTTGTTACTGCATTACTTGCAATCGCTCTTTCACTAACAGCACTATTGCCAAAGTGTTTCTCTAAAATATTCTGAACATAAATATGATTTTGTCCTACAGCGTTATTTGCGATTTTTGTATTTGTAATGGCTCCATCTTTAATTTTTGCACTTGTTACAGCATCCGTGGCTAGTTTAGCTTCTGTTACAGCATTTGTTGCTATTTTTACTGTAGTTACTGCATTCGTTGCAAGTTTTTCATCTGTAACAGCCTCCGCATTTATTTTTGTTGTAACTACTGCATTCACTGCTAATTTATCAGCGGTCACTGCTGTATTAGCGATTTTTGCTGTTGTCACTGCATTGGATGCCAGTTTAGCTTCCGTTATTGCTGCAGTCGCTACCTTGATAGCTGTAACCGCATTACTCGCTAATTGCGTTTCACCAACGCCACCATTGCTAATACTCACTGTAGCGTCTTTTAATAAAGCTTGTGCAGCACCCGTTCCTCCAATAGTGATACCCGTTCCTCCTTGCAAAGCTTTTCCACTTCCTACAAGTGCATCGCCAATACTTCTAAATTCAGCACCACCTTGTCCATCTGTAGTTAATACTAAACCACTTTCTTTGTCTACCGAACCTATTTTATCAGCTGTAACATTTCTTGTTGCCAAGTGAGTTGTTTTGATTCCCTCTTGAGCAACCGTGATATTTAAATCTTGTAAAGCAGCCTTATTATTTGCTGTCACTGCAAGAGAAGCATCCGTTGAAGTCACTGCTTTACCTTGTGTAGCGGCAACCGTTTCAAAAGATTGGAAGGCTGTATTTCCATTTCCATCTGCCGTTAAAATAGTGCCATTTGCAGCTGCTGTTCCTGCTACAGTAGAGCTTATCTTGTCATTTGTAACGGCATTCGATTTCAAGTGTTTCGTATCCACTCCTGCATCAGCAATACCAATTACCGTCTCTGCTAATACTGCTTTATTTCCTATTGGAATCAATAAGGACCCATCCGATTTTAAATCTGCTTCCGTTCCTTCAAAAGCAGCTTCATTTATCTTTTTGTAGGTTACATTTCCTAATCCATCCGCGGTTAAAACTGTATTCTCATCCGCTCCAGAAGAAGAAATTTTTGCTATAGTTACCGCACCATCTGTCAATTTAGTTGTGCCAATACCACCCACTTTCACATCGATAGATGTTGGAGCTAATACAGCATTTAAACCATCTGTGCCTTCAGTAAATACAAGTGCAGAACCTAGTTCAAGGTCAACTCCACCGGCTTGCACCGCTTCTTTCAACACATAATCAAAGCCTCCTTGACCATTGGTAACTAAAATATAATCTAGCGGCATATTGGTAGCACCATTAGCAGAGCTCAATTTATCCTTGGTAATACTGTTAGGAGCAATACTAAGGGTAACATCTTTTAATAACGTATTTTCTCCAGTGCCATTGGTCATTTGAATAATGCCATCTGTGGCTAAATTCCCTGCTGTATCTGTAACAATATCACCTAGTTCGCCCCATACAACTTCTCCATCACCTCTACTAAGAAGCACACTTGCCGCCGTAATTCCTTCGGCAGAAATCTTATTAGCCGTTACTGCTTTTTCACCTAATTGTGTATTTAATACTGCACCATCTGCTAGTTTAGCCGTTGTAATTCCTTTATCATTAATACCTAATCTAAAATTTTCTAAGACTTTATCAACGCCATTATCGACTGTAATAATTCCATCTGTTGTAAGGGTTCCTTTATTAGAAATACTAGCTGCTGTAATGGGTTTGTAAGTTACAGATACTCCATTAGAACCTACAGTTGCTACAGCTCCTGCTGGCGCATTACCTCCAGTTAACTTACCTGCTCCAATTGATTTATTTGCAATTCCCAACGTTACATCAGATAATACTTTTTCTACTCCATTATTTGATACTGTAATAATACCATCAGTACTAATATTTCCTTTTTCTATAATAATGTCTGAAGTTAACATTTGATAGGTAATTTCACCTGCTGCATTAGCCACTCCTACTCTATTTTCTAAGCCTTGGCCTGCTGTTAATTTAGGAGCCTGAATCGTATGATCCGCAATATTGGTATTCGTAATAGTTGAAGCGGCAATATGCTTCCCTTTTACTCCACCATCATTAATTTTGACCACTACACTTGTTTCTTCATCACCGAAAAGAACATTCTCTCCGCCTTGAACAATAATTCCTTCTGTTCCTACTAAATCCCCTTGCATAGTTGGTGCAATTACTTCGTCACTGGTAATAAATACAGCATTGCCCGAACCATCCGCAGTAAGTACTTCTCCTTTTTCTGCCAATTCAGAACCAATTTTAGCTGCTGTTACAGCCAGATTTTGAATATGTGAATTCGCAATACCCTCTTCTTTTACCTGTAAACCAACGGCTTGCAATAAGGCTTTAGAGGCATCTCCTGTACCAGTAATTTCTAAAGAATTATCAACTGCTAATTCATGTCCTTGTAAAACGGTAGCCATCGACTGATATTCTACCGTACCATCTGCTTGTGCAACAGGTACAAAGTTTTCTTTATTGGCTCCAGCAAATAATTTTGCTGCGGTAACTCCCCCATCTCTAAGAGAAATAGTCATCTCTTGTAAAACCGCTTTTTCTCCTCCTGAAACTGCAATGGAATTATCTGTAGCTACTGCTTTTCCTTGTGCAACAATTGTTGTGTATATATGTTCTTGAACAGTTGTATCACTTAGTATTTCTGTTATTTTTTCGATTACATCCGCTTGAACATCAATCGTTGCTAATGGATTATTCGTCAACTTATCGTAAAACACATATTTTGCAGGTTCTGTTGAATCAATGCGAAGTGTATTAGCATTAAATGAAACCCCACTACCTATAATAGTACCGTTTTTATCAACGTCTTCCTCATTAAAATAAGTTAATGTTCCATCTTGATTATCTTGCAAAATAGTAAGTCTTTCTTGCGTATTGACAATTTCTTCAATGATATCATCAGTTGCATCCACCCACTGTGCTTTTCCTAATGCATTAGTTACTAAAATTTGCTTGGCAATTCCGCCTTTTATCTTTGTTGGTGTAACCGCTTCATCCGCAATACTCAATTCGATTGCTTTGAATACAGCCTCTGTTGCGTTTGCATTTCCATTAACTAATATACCATTCCCCGATAGCGTTTCCTTTTGAATATCTAATTCTTCTAAATGCTCAATTTTTTGATTAAGTGCAAAAATTGCTTCTTCTACATTGTTGTATTCGATTGATGAATGATCTTCAAAAGTAATTGATTTGGCACGGGTATCAATTTTAGCCAAGGGAGTCGTTCCTGATTTATCTAAAAACGTGAATACGCCTGTAGGGTTTTGCGTTATTTTAAGTGTATTGGCATTAAACTTTACTCCTGTAGCACCTGGTATTACATTGCCCTCACTATCGATCTGACTTTCATTATAATACGTAAAAGTTCCATCGCCATTGTCATGTAATACAGTACTTGTTTCATGGGAATTGATAATTACTTTTAGGATATCGCTATCCGCATTTAACCATTTCACTTCTCCTCCGCGGTTTGTCCCTAAAAGTTGTAAGGTTCCACCATCGCCAGTAATCTTATTAACCGTTACTGCTTGATCTTCAATTTTAGCGGTAGTAACCGAATTAGCCGCCAATTTAGCCGCTGTAATTCCAGCATCTACTACATCGATCGTTACATCAGCAAGTGCTGCATGTTCACCACCTTCAACCGCGATAGCTGCAGAACCTTCAATTGCTTTTCCATTAGTACCGATAACCTGTCCCAGTGTTTTAAACTCTGCTCCACCTGCCCCATTAGAAGTCAATACTAAACCAGCTCCTTTATTGGTTCCGATTTTATCTTCTGTAACAGCCATTGCAGCGATATGTGTACTTTTAATTCCACTTGATGCAACGTCAATAGTTACATCCTGCAAAACAGCTTTATTATTGGCTGTTATAGCCAAAGAACTATCGGTAGAAGATAGGACTTTACCCTGTGCTTGTGCCACTTGATCCAAGGATTGAAAAACAGCATTCCCCGATCCATCCGCCGTTAACACAGCGCCATTTACAGCCGTTTGAGCATCTATTTTAGCTGCTGTTACTGCTTTATTTGAGATATGTGCGGTTTGAACTCCTGAATTTGCAATGCCAATTACCGTTTCTTTTAATACCGCTTTATTAGCTAGTGGTACCAGTAATGAACCATCGGATTTTAAATCAGCTTCAGTTCCTTCAAAAGCAGCTTCATTTATCTTCTTATACGTTACATTTCCAGCTCCATCCGCAGTAAGCACTGTATTTTCATCTGCACCTACAGAAGAAATTTTAGCTGGTGTAACCGCCTGATTTCCTATTTTATCTGTAGAAATACCGCCCTCTTTAATTCCTATTTTAGCTTCTGCCAATAGCGTTGAAACGCCATTACCTGCTAAAAATTCTAATTCATTTCCTAAAGTTAAATCTTCACCCGCTTGTACGATAGTTTCTCTATCTACATAGGTAAATCCGCCGGTTGTATTGGTTACCATAACCATACCAGGTTGTGAACCAGCATTGCTTAGTTTGCCAATCTCAACTGTTTTATCTGCAATTTTTTGATTGGTGATACTTGCATCCTTGATACCAAGTCCTACATCGTTAAAAAGAGAATTTACACCGTCACCTGTTGTGATTTCAATGATACTATCTGTGGTTAAATTACCTGCTGCATCCGTAACAAGATCATCTAATTCACCCCATTTCACTATGCCATTTTCATCAATTACCATCACTCTCTTAGGCGGTTCATTACCCGCAGATAAGCGATCTACTGTAATTGTATTAAGGGCTATTTGTTCATTTGTGATGGTATTATCGGCTATTTGAGTAGCTGTAATCCCTTTGTCTTTAATTCCTAGCGTAACATCCGCTAATACCTTATCCGTGCCATTATCAACGGTTACTATTCCATCCGTAGCCAATGTTCCCTTTGCTGCTAAAGATTCTGCTTCTAGCGGTTTATACGTTACGGTACCATCTGCATTTGCTGTTGCCACAGCACCCGTTACAGCACCTGTTGCATCTAATTTAGAAGCCGTTACAGACTGGTTGTTGATGCCTAGGGTAACATTACCTAATACTTTACCCGTTCCATTATCAACCGATACAATACCATCCGTTGTAATATCTCCTTTATCCGTTATAATAGCGGAAGTTAAAGGTTGGTAACTAACAGTACCATCCGCTTTTACGGTGGCTACATTCCCTGCCGTTTCTCCCGTTGCATCTAACTTTGTTACGCCAATCGTTTGCTTGGCAATATTGTTATTTTCAATGGTTTCAAAACCAATATGTGTTCCTGTAATACCCCCTTGATTAATTTCAATAGAGACTTTTTTATTCGCATCGCCAAATAAAACATTCTCACCGCCACCGACAATATTAATTACACCTGCTTCTCCTTCTAAATCCCCTTGCATGGCTGGTTTAACTGTTTCTGATGGAGCTGAAAATCCAGTGTTCCCCAATCCATCGGCAGTAAGAATAGCTCCTTTTACTGATCCAGCGGAAGTGATTTTTTGCGTAGTAACCGCGCCATCTTTAATATGGTCGGTTTTCACACCTGCTTGTTGAATATTTACAATTACCCCGTTTAAAACCGCTTTATCGCCACCTGTAATTGCGATAGATCCATCATTGCTTGCCATCTTTTTGCCATTGGCTGCTACCGTAGTAAAAATTTCATTTTTTACCTCTTCCGTATTGAGGATCTCCGTAATATTTTCAATTACACTTCCTGCAACATCAATAACTGCAATTGGCGTTGTATCACTTGTTTTATCGTAAAACTCATATTTATTGGCGGCATTTTTTTCAATTCTAAGCGTATTAGCATCGAATTTAATCCCTTGCCCTGCAATTAAGTTTCCATCCGCATCAATTCCATTTTCATTGTAATACGTAAACGTTCCATCACCCCCATCAACCAATAGAGTAACTACATCATTTCCTTCAATAATTTCTTTAATGATGGTATCAGAAGCATCTACCCAAGCAACCTGACCATTTGCATCCGTTACCAATAGTTGTTTGTTTGCTCCAGGTTTGATTTTAGTCGTTGTTATTCCTTGATTGGCTACGGAGATTTGCATTTCACTCAATACCGATTGATCTCCATTGTCTATTTGGATCGAGCCATCCGCAGCGGTTGTCGCTTTTCCTTGAGCCGCTACCGTTGTATAAATAGTATTTTGTACCGTTGTATCATTTAAAATCTCTGTGATATTTTCAATCACTGAACCTGCTACATCAATAACTGCAATTGGGGTTGTCGTACTTGTTTTATCGTAAAATTCATAGCTATTTGCGGCATTTTTTTCAATTCTAAGCGTATTAGCATCAAATTTCACCCCTTGGCCTGAAATTAAGTTTCCATCTGCATCAATTCCCTTTTCATTGTAATAGGTAAAAGTACCATCTCCTCCATCGACCAACAACGTTACCACTTCATTTTGCGCAACAATTTCTTTGATAATTGTATCAGAGGCATCTGCCCAAATAACAGCTCCATTCGCATCTGTGAGTAACAATTGTTTGTTGGTTCCAGGTTGAATTTTTGCAGGTGTTATACCTTGATTGGCAACAGAGATTTGCATTTCACTCAATACCGATTGACCTCCATTGTCTATTTGGATCGAACCATCCGCAGCGGTTGTCGCTTTTCCTTGTGCAGCTACCGTGGTATAAATATCATTTTGTACGGTTGTATCGTTTAAGATTTCCGTAATATTCTCAATCACCGTTCCTGCAATATCGATTACGGCTAAAGGTAATCCT
>NZ_CBCPHW010000008.1:0-180374 GCF_965118575.1 Myroides odoratus
ATTCGCTATTTCGGATACCGCTAAACGAACTGAATCGTTATTGGAATCGGTAACAACTAAAAAATCACCAACTAAAGTAAAACTTACGTTAGTTGTATTTAATGCAGACCAATCGATTTCGTGTTTCACACCATTTTCATCGTAATAAAAGAACTTATTGGTGGTTGAATCGTAATTTACATTTCCATAGGTATTCTTTAATTCATTGATAATATTTTCAATGAACTCATTATTGTTAGTAATATGATTGATAAAATCAATATTATCCCCAAGTTTAGTTACGAACTCATTATTCTCAACCAAATTAGTAATAAATGTGCTGTTATTGGCAATAGCTGCAATAGATAGGTACACACTGTGATTTTCAGTATCTGTAATAATTAAAGATTCCTCCCCATTTTTAGTTGGATTTCCTCCAATTGTAAATGTATTATTTTTCCGATCTGTAAAAGTATCATCAGACAGTAATGCAGTCCAAGCATTTGATTTCCAATAATAGAATCCTGCTTTTAAATTGCTATTCCCTATATGATAAACCAAAAGGCTTTCAACCATTTCACCTACAATTGGAGAGCGATTATTTCTAGCTTCCAATTCTACTCTTGGTAAAAGAACTCCTTTTTTAATTGATACAATATCTAATTGTGCGGAAGTGGCTGCATTTTTAGTCCCAATACCAATTTGAGCCATTGCTGTGCCACTTAGTAAAAGGACTACTAGTGGAATTACTCTTCGAATCATATTCTGTATTTTTTTGTTAGATAATTCATAATTGTCAACTACACAAAGGTACATTCATTAAATATAATTACACAACAATCCTTAATTATTACAAATATTCACAACAAAATCAAAATAAAATAAAGAATACTACACCAATATATGTCAAAATTATATTTTAATCATTTTTTGTATTTTGTTAAAAAATCTCACACCATCACTTAATTATTTATAAAAATCTAAAAAATGGAATAACTTAAATATAGATGCCCCTGTGGCGCAACAGAATCTCAATATGTGTATTTTCTATGTCATTCAAAATAATGTGTTTTCTTTATCTTGATTTTTTCACTTTTTGGAGAATTATTTCTAAAAATTGCAAAAACACGGCCACTAAAATCTCAATAAGTGAAAAAAATGAGCTAAAAAATGAGACCCAAAAAATATATAACTCTGTATCATAGACAGCTCATTTAAACACAAAAAGAACCAAATAGAGTTATATCATTAGAAATCTACTATTTAAGTTTAGAATTCATTTAAAAAAAATCGTAATATGCGAAAAACTAGTCCTCGACCTGTATCACATCATTCTAACACATCACCTTAATATTTACAATTTGTAGATAAAAAAATCTCTACATCTGTTACGTATACATCCTTTTACCACTATTCCTTTTTTACCAACTGGACTAGAACCGAAAGAGGGATTTAGTGGTCGTTTAAAAAAATCCATTTGAGAAGGAAGTTTTTTTTTAAAAAAAAGATTAGTTAAGTTGAAAGCAGCTTATAAAGAGTAGCTTATAAAAAAGGAAATCGTTTTCGGTAACGATTTAGTAATGGTGCTAATTGCATACATTCTCATTCATTTTCCTTGTAACAACATTACAAATGTAGAAAAATCTTTCCCAAGTTGGGAAGAACTTGGGAAAGATTCTCATTTTTAATAACAAAGTTTGTGATTTAAATCAGGAAAACCAGATTTTAAAATCTGGTGCTTCCAGTAAAAAATACGGACTATGAAATACTCTTTACAAAATATCATTTTAGAGATACACAAGAAAGAAGATAAGGTTTCATCACAAAACAAAAGTCTGATTGATGAGGCACATGAAATGATGTTATATCTCCAAGACTTATTGCTTTCAGTCAAAAAGTTAATTGCTGAAGAGAAATTTAAAAATGACGTAGAGGAGATTACTTTCTTTCGCAATACAAAACCGCAGATACTCGGGAAATTGATTTACTATAATAAGGTTTATCGTACCGAAACGGCCTGTCCAGTTAGTAATGGTAAAATGTATAACAGCTACTTTTCTAAACAGTTGACTAATCTGAAGCGGGAGTATATTGAGCATATATGTAATTCCGATTTCTATAGGTATTACCGCTCGGGAAGAACAGATCGTGATAACTCATATTTTAAACGAGGCAATATAAACTATCACGATGGATTAAACAGCATTGTATTCGAAATGGATCCATCTTTTTCAACATTTTTCGACTATAAAGTTTCTAGAATTATTGCGAATGAATTACTCTATTCGTACCTGCTTACAAAAATCAATCCCGATGAAAACCCTGATCTGATTTTGCAAAACTCGGAAAGTTACAAAGATATATTCTGGACGGACAGTAAAAATTCTCTTGTTGAGCTAATTTATGCCCTCCATGCTTCAGGGGCTATTTCACACGGCAAGATTGGTATCCGAAAAATAAGCCTAATGTTCCAAATACTTTTCCGGATCCCATTAAATGATCTACATCATGCTTTCCATCGAATGAAAACAAGGGCAGGTTCCCGAACGGCATTTTTAGACCAACTCAAAATATCCCTCGAAGAATATATGGATAAAGACCTTTAGCTGTTTCAATACAGTAATTTAAAAGCAGTACTCAAAACGTACTGCTTTTTCTTTGCCCATATATGCCAATTGGCAAATGTTGATAAAACTCCCTCTCAACATATCTACAATACATTTAAATCCTTATGAAACAAGGGTTTTTCCTGTTTGCAAAAAAAATTCAAAAAACTGCCAAACCAATTGGCAAGGCTTGGCAGACAAACACTGCCACCTTTCACAATTTTGCATAGTGAACTTTAAATGCTGTGCAATGAAAATTATAACCATTGAAGAAGAAGCGTGGCAACAGCTAAACAGCCGTATCAATGCCATTGCCGACTACCTGAAAAGACAGGAAGATGAAAGCTATGATGACCTGTGGCTCAATAACCACGAGGTATGCCAATATCTGCACATCAGCGAGAAAACATTGTGGCGTATGCGTACCAAAGGCGAAGTAGCTTATTCAAAAATCTACGGTCAGTATTTCTACACCATTGGAGCAATTAAGAATATGCTTAATACTAATGCCATACAGAGCAGTGATGAGTTTGTACAGGAGCTAATGGCAAAAGGCAAAAGCTATATCGAAAAAGGTAGAAAGCTAAAGACCACTAAAAACCCTTAAAAGTATTTTTCCTATGAATATTGACAGAATGGAATTTTTGGCGTGGATGGAACGCCTGATGGGTCGCCTCGATATGTTGGGTGATAACATAGATGGTTTACAAAAGAAACGTAATAGTATCGACGGCGAAGAATTGTTGGATAATCAGGATTTGTTGCAAATGCTAAAAATCAGTAACCGTTCCCTGCAACGGTATCGCTCCATCGGTAAACTGCCCTATTATACTATTAGCGGTAAACTGTATTACAAGCTGTCCGATGTGCATCAGTTCATAAGGGAAAGTTTCAACCCTCCTACAAAATGAACGCCAATAAGTGACAAACACTGCCTTTGAATGCCACTTCGGGCAATGCGGTGAATGCTTCCTTTACATTGGGCGGTGAACTTTTAAAATTTTGAGACTATGAGTGAAGAAACCACAAACAAACAGGAAATGCCAGAACAATTATCGGACATATTATTGGTGCTGGACAAAGAAAAAATGAAAATCCAAGCCGTAAAGAGTATTGATGAGAATGGGAAAATGGAAACCGTTGAACCCACGAAGAAAAACCAAAATCAGTTTATGCGTGTAGACAAGAGTGGCGATTTCTTTTCCAACTTCTTCTCCAATTTTTTTAGCCAGTTAAAGAACCCTACTAATTTTTCATTTTTCAAAGTGCCTGCACCTATCGCCGTTGAGAAAGCACAGGAAATGCAGAAGCAGGTAGATAAACCAACTCCCGAAGGCGAAAAAGTAATGAAAGAACACGAGGTAAAAACGGGACCTCAACAGGATATAAAACAAGAAAATCAAAAAAATATGGAAACAGCACAGACAACGCCGGATGTAAGCGAATACCGCTACAAACCGGAGCAGATTGATTGGGACACAATGACCAATCTCGGATTAAGCAAGGAATACCTTGAAAAGAGAAACCTGCTTGACCCTTTACTGAAAGGTTATAAAACTAATGAACTCTTACCAATTGGTGTTAACCTGGGCGGTACTATTCTCCGTACAGATGCCCGCCTGTCATTGCAGCAAGCCGAAGACGGAAAAGTTGTGGTGGGAATACACGGCATCAGAAAAGAGCCTAATCTACATTTTGAATTTTTTGGACACAAATTCACGGATGAAGACAAGAAAAACCTGCTCGAAACACGTAATATGGGGCGTGTAGTTGATTTGAAAAACACCAAAACAGGCGAACTAATGCCATCCATTATCAGTATAGACAGGCTGACAAACGATGTAATTGCACTGCGAACGGATTTTATAAAAATTCCCGATGAAATTAAGGGAGTGAAATTGGACGATGCCCAAAAGCAAACATTAATAGAGGGTAAACCGCTAAAGTTAGAGGGAATGATTTCCACGAAAGGAACTGAATTTTCAGCAATGGTACAGTTCAATGCAGACAAGCGTTATGTTGAGTTTCTGTTTGACCGCAATAATTCCAACAGGCATACCCAAAGCAACGGTAAAATCCAAAACAATGGACAAAGTAACCAGCAAAGCCAGCCACAGGAAGCTCCAAAAACATTCAGAGGCAAGGAACTGACCGATGAGCAGCACAAGGATTTCAAAGCTGGGCAGACGGTTTACATTGACGGATTGAGGGATAAAAAAGGGCAACCGTATCAAGGTTATATCACTTTCAACAAGGAAACAGGAAAAACCGACTTTGCCTTTCCAAGCCAGGTTAAGGCACAGGCAAAACCTGCCGAAACAAATAAAACGCAAGTTGCCGTCAATTCGGAGGGAAAGACCAACGAAGCGACCAAAAATATCAACGAGGCTTTGAAGTCCGGACAGCAAACACCTAAAAACAAACAACAGCAGGAACAACAAGAAAAGCCTAAAGCACCTGCAAAGTCCAAACGCAGAAAAATGTAGTAAAATATGAAAACAATAATTGCAGAAAAACCAAGCGTAGCAAGGGAAATAGCCGGACTTGTGGGAGCATCTGATAAAAAGGAAGGCTACCTGACAGGTAACGGCTATTTTGTTACGTGGGCATTCGGTCATTTAATAGGATTGGGAATGCCCGAAGATTACGGTATTACGGGATTTGACAAAGCATCATTGCCGATACTCCCCAACCCGTTTTTACTGACCGTCCGGAAAGTAAAAAAAGACAAAGGCTATACCGCTGATGCAGGTGCGTTGAAGCAACTGAAAATAATAGACCAGCTTTTCAACCGTAGCGATAGCATTATTGTAGCTACCGATGCAGGACGTGAGGGCGAACTCATCTTTCGCTATATATATGAACACCTCAAATGCAAGAAACCATTTGAACGGCTTTGGATAAGCTCGCTTACCGAAAAAGCCATCAAGCAAGGCTTTGACAACCTAAAAGACGGGGCAGCATTTGACGGGTTGTATCGGGCAGCACAAGGCAGAAGCCGTGCCGATTGGTTGGTGGGCATCAATGCTACACAGGCATTAAGCATTGCCGCAAGTAACGGGGTTTACTCGCTCGGCAGGGTGCAAACGCCCACACTGGCTTTGATATGCAGGCGTTATCTCGAAAACAAAAACTTCTCGGTAAAGAAATATTGGCAGATACAGTTGTTGCATCACAAAGCAGGTATTGATTTTAAAAGCCTTTCCAAAACCAAATGGGAAGACCAAAAACTCGCCGATGATACATTGAAAGCCATTCAGCGAAGCGATACGGCTACAATTACATCAGTAGAAACCAAGAACGTTACAGAACAACCGCCTTTGTTGTTTGACCTTACCGGATTGCAAAAGGAAGCCAACAAAAAGTTGAATTTGTCTGCCGAAGAAACCCTAAACATTGCCCAAAGCCTTTACGAAAAGAAGTTTATAACTTACCCACGCACAGGGAGTAAATACATTCCCGAAGATGTATGGGCAGAAATTCCCAATCTCGTGAGAGCATTGCAGGATAGAGAAACCTGTAAGCAAGCCGTAGCCAAAGTAAAATGGGGTCGTTTCAACAAACGTATCGTGAACGACCTGCGTGTTACCGACCATCACGGTTTGCTGATTACGGATAAAATACCGTCTGCCCTTAACGCTAAGGAAAATGCGGTTTATGATATGATTGCCTTTCGGTTGCTCGAAGCTATTTCACAAGCCTGTATCAAGGAGATAACCGATATTGCTATACAGGCATTGCATTACGATTTTATGGCAAAAGGCTGTAAGATTATGGAAGCAGGCTGGCGTTCCATTAAAGGGAGTTTCTCGGATGATGATACCGAACCTATACAGGATTTGCTCGAACTGAAAAAGGGTGATGAACTCAAAATTAAGGAAGCCACCGTTTTGGAAAAGCAAACCAAACCGCCTGTGCTTTATACCGAAGCAGGGCTTTTGTCGGCTATGGAAAGTGCCGGAAAGGAAATCGAAAACGAAGAGGAACGTAAAGCCCTGCAAAATATTGGTATTGGTACGCCTGCAACAAGGGCGGCGATTATCGAAACCTTGTTTACCCGAAATTATATCCAAAGGGATAAGAAATCCTTAATCCCGACTGAAAAAGGATTGCAGGTATATGAACTCGTAAAAGACCGCAAAATTGCAGATGTGGCAATGACCGCTGAATGGGAATTGGCATTACAGAAAATAGAAAACAATGAAGCCGATGCCGGAGCATTTCAAAAGGAAATGGAAATCTATGCTTCATCTATTACCAATGAACTATTGCAAACTTCCATTGCCAACGGCAACCTGCCCAAACTTAACTGCCCGAAATGTAAAAGCCAGCAACTCATTATCCGTGATAAGATAGTGAAGTGCCCTGATGAAGTTTGTAGTTGGGTACAGTTTCGCAATGTGTGTGGCGTACAAATTGGGATAGCCGATATTGAAAGCCTTGTCAATAAAAGAAAAACTTCGCTCATCAAAGGAATGAAAAGCAAGGCAGGAAAGAAGTTCGATGCCTATATCGTATTGAATGAGCAAGCCGATAGTTCCTTTGAATTTGAGCAAAGCAAAAATTACAAGAAGTAATGGAAAATAAACCTAACATTAGTACAACGGAAATCAGAAATCTGATTTATTCCATACGTGGCAAGCAAGTAATGCTGGATAGCGACCTCGCTTCCTTATATCAAGTGGAAACAAAGAACCTCAACAAAGCTGTAAAAAGAAATATTGAAAGGTTTCCGGCTTCTTTTTGCTTTCAACTTAATGAAGAGGAAGCCAGCAACTTGAGGTTCCAATTTGGAACCTCAAGTTTGAACTACGGTGGAAGACGTTATCTGCCCTACGTTTTTACCGAACAAGGAGTCGCAATGGCTTCAGCCATACTCCGTTCAGATATTGCCGTCAAAATAAGTGTTGAAATTATGGAAGCTTTTGTAGAAATGCGGCGTATGCTTATCAGCAATGCTTCTTTGTTTCACAGGTTGGATAAAATAGAGCTGAAGCAACTGGAAGCCGACCAAAAATTTGAAGAATTATTTAAGGCATTGGAAAGCGATAAGCTCCACAGCGAAAAAGGTATTTTCTATAACGGGCAGGTTTTTGATGCCTATACGTTTGTTTCCGATATTATCCGAAGTGCCGGAAGCTCCATTATCCTGCTTGATAATTATGTGGACGATACGGTACTTACTTTATTGGGCAAACGCAATACAAATGTAACTGCCACCATCTATACCAAATCTATAAGCAATCAATTACGGCTGGATTTGCAACGGTATAACAGCCAATATCCTCCCATTGAGGTTGAGGTTTTCTCCGATGCCCACGACCGATTTTTGATTATTGACGATACGGAGCTTTACCACATCGGGGCATCACTCAAAGACCTGGGCAAAAAATGGTTTGCCTTTTCGAGAATGGATATTGAAGTCGGCAGTATGCTTCAGATACTTAATAAATAGCAAACCCTCCAAATTTGGAGGGTTTTATCATTATGCTTTACAAGCTTCTAAAGATGATTTTCTAAATTCTTTCAACAGTTTTTCTAACTCTAAAGAAGTTTTACGAGCTCTTGTTCCTGCGGCTTTGTTTCCTTTTTCTGCCTGTAATTCTGCATCTGCTTTTAATGTTTCAAAGCTAGCATTGATTTTTTCGATTAGTTCGTTCATTATGATAATGGATTAAAATTTCTGATCAAAAGTATAAAATAAGTTTTAATGCTTTTATTAAGTTATACCTGTAATTGTGCTGTTATACTTTTATAGTAAACCTTCAGAGCATCACGTTCATCTTTCCCAACATAGCTATTATGTGCTACTAAACAGCGAATTTTATATAGTTCATCAATCATTACATTTAACCAATGTTCATTTTTCTTCGGGAAATATTTGCCAAATATCGCCCAGTTCCCTACTATAATTTTGCCCAACTCTATAAAATCACAATAAAATAGATCATTGCCTCCACGCAATGGCAGATACTTGCTTTCCTGTTCACTTTTCTTTAGCTTGTCTATCGTTTCCTGCACTTTTTTAGGGATAGTAACGGCTTCCGTTTTCATAATCTCCTCAATAAATATTCTCAGCGAATTTTCTATGCAGTAGAGATACAGGTACACCTCCGACATTTCCTTTCCCCTTTGCTGGATATCCTCGGGCAACAAATTCAAATGTCCGAAGTTGACACTCTGCTGTATTTCTTCAATAGAGTCCAATAAAGTATCTTCATCTGCAATTAATGCATAGAAGATTTCATTGATGTATTTCCGGCGTTCGGCATATCCACCTTTAGCCTGCATTTCCCTTCTGAATTCTTTCAGCGATGCACAAATTTTAAATTCTTTGGATTGATTTTTTTTAAACTTTGCAGTCTGGTTCAGTTCATTCTTCAATCCCCTATATTCTTTCTCCTGTTCTTCGCTAATGGTCACATCTGTCGATGCACCGGAAACCAAAATCTTTAATCTTTCGACTTTTTCTATATAATTCATTTCTTAAAAATAGTACATTTTAATATTAACTTATCGTCAACTTCCACCGAGCATTTCAAATAGAGTTATTCGTTTGATACTATCAGAATATTGGTCCAAACAGCTGATGGAGTTGCGGATGGTTTGCAGGGCAATAGTTCTGAGCATAATACTCTGCAAGTTTTATTTTGATATAATTTTCATCTCTGTTTGTGTAGTTTGCTATGCGCTCAATGTAATAATCTATCCTTATTTTCGCTGCTTTTCGTGGATTTGCAGGGTATTGACGTCCACGGTTTTGCTCATCAATAATGATTTGAGCAATATCAAAGACTTCATTAAAAATATCCCTTAATGGTTGGGCATGGTTGTGTGGCTGGTCGTTCAATAATGTAACAAGCCCCAATTCGGGCGTGATAGGCAAAAATTTTATCCTTGCCTGATTGGCGACATAAAGATTAAGTAGTTCCTGCTGGCTTCCACTCCTGTTTGCATCGGCCTGTATAGCCTGTATATCTGGCAATGCGTCAGCATCTAGAAAGGCATATACGCCTGTATTCTGTGGTATCAGGTAATTTGAACATGAAATGGTAAACCGTAGTGTTTGCGGCCATCCTCCAACGGGAAGTATCTTGATAATTGGTCTGCGGTGCTGCACCAATGTGCCAAAATAGTAATTCAGAAGTTGTTCAATGATATATTTGGCATAGTCATCCTCTACGAAAAGAACCAAATCCGGTTGTACCTCTTCCTGTATGGCCATATTTTGAAGTGCCAGAGCTGGATAACAGTCGTACTCTACATTTACGTGCCCATTTGTGGGGTTGCGTTCCAGATAAATAAGCTTTGATGCCTTCTTGATAAGACTGCTGGAATGTGTAGATAATATAACCGTAAGATTTTTTTGAACGGCCATTTTTTGAAGAAATGTAAGAAAGCTGACCTGTACCTTTGGATGTAAAGCAAGCTCTATCTCATCAATCAATATCAGGGAGTCGTCCGCAATGTTTTCCAACTGGAATAAAGCATTTAATATCAAAAGTTCTCCAAGGCTGAAATTCTTTTCGGTGTAATATTGATTTTGGTGCCCTACACTTTTGGCAGGCAAAAGAAAACCGTAATTTGCCCGGCCATTTCCTCTTCCTTTACCATCCAGTTTCTTTCTTCTTAGCTCAGTGTATTTAGTGGTGTGAAAGATTTCATTCATTGATGCTTTGTAGAATGTCGGAGCGGCCTGAATGCCCCTGGTATTCAATTCTTCATTCTGCACATAAAAGCGTTCTACATTGGACGATACCAGAAAAGCATTGGTGTAGCCCATAGTATTTAACAAGGAGGCTTTTCGTTTTGGAGTAGGAGCCCATCTTGTATTTCTGTAAGTATATTCCACAAAGGAACCATTGTTCTCATACCTTATTTTGGAATTTCTAAAGCTATCAAATTGATTATTGCTGCTCGATTTGAAATGTCTTTGAAATGCATAAGAGTCGGTTAGTCTCTGTAAACAAGCTAATAACGTCGTTTTACCGGATCCATTCACTCCAGTAAGAACATGAATGCCACTTCTCGGGATATTAAATTCCAATCTGGTTATACTTTTTAGGTTTTCAATAATAATTTTTCCCATTCAATGTGTGATAAGTATTTTATGGTTAGTAGTCAATATTTTTTCGCAGTTTCATCTTATACTCAAATAGCAAACAAAAGGATATCATGATTTTTTTCAAAAATACAAATTAAATCCTTTGATAATAGTTTGTTTTACGCCAAGTATCGCCTCTCAAAGCCAAATCCTACCACTTCTATAAAGGCTCTTTGCTACCACTCTAATTTTAGGTTTTACACAAAATTCTAAACAAAATTATAGTATGGTTACACAGCAAAAAGACCTGTCGTATTTCAGATTACGACTACAAGAATTATTAAACACGAGCTTTCCCGAAAAAGCCACCGACCAAAAGTTTATAGACCAGCGTTCTTCGTGGGCTTCAAATGCCTATGAGGGTGCTTTTCGTTCGGGAAACACCATTGAGCAATGCAACGAAATAGCCAATTACATTCTGTTTGAACATCTGTACTTCTCGAAATTCGATACAGTTTTTCAAGTAGTCTGCAATGAGTTTGACACCATAATGGCAGATGAGGAACTGCGACCGTTTGCCCTTAAAATGTTCCCCGTTTGTGAGGCTATTTTCTCCAGTTATGAACTAACTGATGATTTCGCTTATAACACAGCGTATGACCTGCTCTATACCGAACTGACCGGAACCATCGCAATATGGATCGAGGAAAATGGACTTCAGTAAAAAGCAACATCTCCAACAGAACATTGATGCCCTGCGAATTGCTTTTAAACTTGAAAAGGAGAACCGACAAGCCACCGTAGGCGAAAGACTGCTAATGATGCAATACAGCGGATTTGGCGGTCTTAAATTCGTTCTGAACCCCATAGAGAACGAAATAGACATCAATAATTGGAGAAAAACGGAACACGACCTTTTCCTGCCCACTCAGGAACTCCACCAGCTTCTTAAAGAAAATTCTGGGAACGATAAGCAATACCGCAGGTATGTAGACAGTATGAAAAGCTCCGTACTTACTGCTTTTTACACACCGCCACAGGTCATAGATGCGATTTCCGCAACCTTGCGTGAAAGCGGTCTTACCATTAAAAATTTCCTCGAACCCTCCGCAGGTATCGGCTCATTTGTACAATCCTTTTCTGAAAATCAGCAACCCAATGTTACCGCCTATGAAAAGGATCTACTGACAGGCAAAATACTAAAACAACTCTATCCCGAAAGCAAAGTACGTGTAAGCGGTTTTGAGGAAATACCCGAAAAAGAACAAAATAGCTATGATGTAATTGCAAGTAACATTCCTTTTGGAGATACCTCCATATTTGACCTATCTTATTCCCGAAGCAAGGACAGTGCAAAAGTTCAGGCAGCCAGAAGCATTCATAATTACTTTTTTTTGAAAGGAACTGATATGCTTCGCGATGGTGGCTTGCTAGCCTACATCACTTCACAAGGAATTCTGAACAGCCAAAAAAATGAGCCCATACGCAGGGCACTGATGCAGGAAAACGATTTGGTCTCAGTTGTTCGGCTCCCTAATAATCTATTTACGGAATACGCTGGTACAGAAGTCGGCAGCGATCTGATTATCCTGCAAAAGAACAAGGCAAAGCAAGGCTTAACTGAAAGAGAAGAATTATTTTGCCAAAGCAAACCAACCGAATACAACACACCTGGCAATGCTTTATTAAAGGAAAGTACGAGGATTGTACATACCGACAGTAAATTAGATACCGACCCTTACGGGCAGCCTGCCTTAATTTATACACATAAAGACGGTGTTGCCGGAATAGCCAAAGACCTTAAAGGAATGCTTTCTGATGATTTTGGAATGTATCTGAATTTGGGGCAGTATCGTGGCGAACGTAATGATGAGCCAGTGATACGAATTCCGGTTGCGCCAAAGGTTACAACTCCGGTTGACGAAACTGTAAATATACGACGGGAATTAAAGCCCTTATCCATTTCAGTAACAAATGGAAACAGTCCGCAGGAATTGAAGCAGCTAAGTATTTTCGACCTGTTTACAGATATTGCTGAACCTTTGGCGGTTGTTTCTTCACCCAAAAGAACGACGAAAAAGCAAAGCACTAACAAAAGAAGAGGTGCAATTGGTCGCCAGACCGACCTGTTTACAGCAATGCAACAGCCTTATTTGCCTCCTGTTACCAATAAGGCAAGTAATAAAGATACGGCATCCAACGGACAAAAACAGGAAATCATCGGTGATCTGTTTTCAAACATCAAGGGGAATGAGCTGACTGATAGGCCAGCAATTCCCGCCACCATTCCTGAACCTGCTCCGTATGGTGGCGAACCGAAATCGTTCCACCGCAACGATTGCCTTGTGGCGGATAAGGATTGGGTTGGCCACCTGCAAGATGTAGATACATCAGGCGGTACGCCAGTTTTCCACCCTTTGCAATTACCACCTCTGCAAAAAGCAAGAGCCGAAGCGTATATTGCTGTACGTGATATTTATCAACAGCTTTACACCAAAGAAGCTGAACTTCATATAGAACATAAGGAAGAAAGGCAAACACTGAACCGCCTATATGACGACTTTGTAAAAAGGTATGGCAACCTCAACAGTGCCGATAATATCAAGCTCATTAAAACAGACAGTGCAGGCAAAGAAGTCCCTTATTTGGAGCGTGTAATTGGTGGCGTGGTACACAAAGCCGATATATTCAGCCATCCTGTAACTTTCTCTACCGTAACGATAGCAACAGACAATCCCGAAGAAGCATTGGCCGCATCGCTGAACAAATATGGCGGTGTGGATTTGGGCTATATGTCCGAAATAAGCAGTATGCCCGATGATGCTTTGAAAGAAGCTTTACACGGTCGTATTTACTATAATCCGGTGCAAAAGGAATACGAAATAGCAGAACGCTGGGTTGCAGGTAACGTTGTAGAGAAAGCCCAAGATGTAAGAACCTACATTGAGAACAATCCCGATGATAACCAGGCCAAAGCAAGCCTTACCGTTTTGGAGGAAGCAAGACCAAGACGCATCGAATTTGAGGAACTGGATTTTAATCTTGGTGAACGCTGGATACCAACTGGCATTTACGCCCGGTTCGCTTCGCATATTTTTGATACTGAGGTACGTATCCATTATTCTGAAAGTTCCGACGACTTTTCAGTCACCTGTAATCAGGGAAATCAAAATATATGGGAAAAATATGCGGTAAAGTCCGAGAGCCGGACATTTGACGGTATTGCCCTGCTCAAACACGCATTGGTAAATACCACACCTGACATCACAAAAAAAGTAATGATTGGCGATCAGGAAGTGAAGGTACGGGATATGGAAGCCATACAGATGGCGAATACGAAGATTGATGAAATGCGTACCGGATTTAGCGAATGGCTTCACGCTCAAAACGATGAATTTAAAAGAAGGCTTACCGACCAATACAACGACACCTTTAACTGTTTTGTAAGACCAAATTACGATGGGTCACATCAGGACTTTCCGGGACTGGACCGTAAGGCATTAGGTATACAAGATTTGTACTCCAGCCAAAAGGACACTGTTTGGATGATAAAATTGAATAACGGTGCCATCTGCGACCACGAAGTAGGTGCGGGAAAAACATTGGTAATGTGTACCGCAGCGCATGAAATGAAGCGTTTGGGATTAGCGCACAAACCGATGATCATCGGGCTGAAAAGCAATGTACATGAAATTGCTGAAGCCTACCGCACCGCCTATCCACATGCAAAAATTTTGTTTCCGGGCAAAGAAGATTTTACGCCCCAAAAACGGCTAAGAATTTTTGGGGATATAAAAAATAACGATTGGGATTGCGTGATACTTACACATGACCAATTTGGGATGATACCACAGTCGCCCGAAATACAAAAAGAAATCTTAGAAATAGAACTGGACAGCGTAGAGCGTAACCTCGATGCCCTGCAATCGCAAGGCAAGGAAGTTACCAGAGGTATGCTTGCCGGAGTAATCAAGCGGAAAGAAAACCTTGAAGTAAAGCTCAAAACCCTTGAGCACGATATTAAAAACCGCAAAGATGATGTGGTGGACTTTAAAAAGATGGGCATTGACCATCTTTTTGTAGATGAGAGCCACCAATTTAAAAATCTGATGTTCAATACAAGGCATACTCGGGTTGCCGGATTGGGCAATGTGGACGGAAGCTTGAAGGCAATGAACCTGCTCTTTGGCATCCGTACCATTCAGGACCGCACTGGTGCGGATATGGGCGCAACCTTTCTTTCGGGCACGACGATCAGCAACTCATTAACGGAATTGTATCTCCTGTTCAAATACCTGCGGCCAAAAGCAATGGAAAAACAGGGTATCCATTCTTTCGATGCCTGGGCAGCTATCTATGCAAGAAAAACGACCGATTATGAATTTTCAGTGGCTAATAATATCGTCGCAAAAGAGCGCTTCCGATACTTTATCAAAGTGCCGGAACTTGCTCAATTCTATTCAGAAATTACAGATTACAGAACGGCAAAAGATATAGGCATTGACCGCCCAAATAAAAATGAAGTATTGTATAACATACCGCCTACACCAGATCAGGCTGTATTTATCCAAAAGCTGATGGAGTTTGCCAAAACCGGGAATGCAGAACTTTTGGGAAGAGCTCCCTTATCTCAAAGCGAAGAAAAGGCAAAGATGCTTATTGCTACGGATTATGCCCGCAAGATGTCGCTTGATATGCGAATGGTAAGCGGCAGATATGAAGACCATCCTGATAACAAGGCTTCACATTGTGCGACAAATATTGCTAAATATTACAACCAATATAATGCGCAGAAAGGAACGCAGTTTGTTTTCTCTGATCTGGGAACCTACAAGCCGGGCGAATGGAATGTCTACTCAGAAATCAAGCGCAAGCTTGTGGAAGACCACGGCATACCTGCGCACGAAGTCCGCTTTATTCAGGAAGCTAAAACCGATAAGCAGCGTAAGGAACTTATTCAAGGGATGAACGAGGGCAAGGTCCGCGTGCTGTTCGGCTCAACAAGTATGCTGGGTACAGGCGTAAATGCTCAAAAAAGAGCCGTTGCCGTTCATCATTTAGATACGCCGTGGAGACCGAGCGACCTTGCTCAAAGGGATGGCAGAGCCGTTCGTAAGGGCAATGAGATTGCAAAATTCTTTGCTAATAATAAAGTAGATGTCATCATCTATGCGGTAGAAAAATCATTGGATAGCTATAAATTCAACCTGCTGTACAATAAGCAGCTATTTATTGACCAGTTGAAAACCAACAATCTTGGCAAACGTACTATTGATGAAGGCAGTATGGACGAAAAATCGGGAATGAACTTTTCAGAATATGTAGCCATCCTGTCGGGAAATACAGAGCTATTGGATAAGGCCAAACTGGAAAAGCAGATTGCGGGGCTGGAAAGTGAAAAACAAGCTTTTAACCGCTCCAAGTTCAGCGCAAAGTACAAACTGCAAGACTTTACAGAATTACTGGATAGTGCCCAATCAAGGTTAGGCCGGATCAACCTTGATTGGGAAAATTTACAAGGTCGCTTACAAAAGCATTCTGATGGTACAATTGCAAACCCCGTCCAATTGAGCGGTCTACCACTGAATGCCGATGTTAAACAAATTGGTAAAAAGCTGAACCAACTTGCCGATAAAGCCCGTACCGGAGGCCAATATGAGGAAATTGGTAGCATTTATGGATTTAATCTATTGGTAAAAACCGAAGTGACTGAAAAAGAAGGAGTAGATATTCGGGTAAACCGTTTTCTGGTACAGGGCGAAGGAAATATCAAATACAACTATAACAATGGACTAATGGCGAAAGATCCGGAAACCGCATCGATGAATTTTTTAAAGGCTTTGGAAAAACTCCCTGGTTATGTGAAACAAGAACAGGAGAAAATTTCTGAACTGAAGAAAGACCTGCCTATTCTTCAAGAAGTGGTCAATGGTACCTGGACTAAGGAAAGCCGGTTAGGTGAACTCAAAACAGAACTGGCAGCCGTAGAAAGAAAGATACAATTATCTATCGCTCCCCAGTTGAAGACACAAGCAGATAATCAAAATGAAATTAAACCTCCAGAATTAAATGCTTCAATAACAAAGAACAGAACTATTAAAAATACATTTTAACCAAATATCATATATTTTCTGATCTATCATCTTGTTCATCCATTTTTTTGCTTAAACCATCTCGAAGAGAGTCTAAAAACTTAGTTTTATTGATTTTTCTGTTTCGTAACTCTAGATAAGTGTGATAAAAATCTCCAAGATCTATATTTAACATCCTTGAAAATGCTCTTGATATCTGTTTAATATCAGCATGCCCGTGATCTAATACTCCTTGCGCTTGCAAAGCATAAATAAGCTCAACCAGCGCTGCCTTACTTCCTGTCCAATTCAGAGATTGTTGTGGATTTTTTGTAGTTAATATGTTCGAAAGTCTAAAAATCCTATCTTCAATATATAGTTGAATAAGATCATTTGCTAAAATTTTTGCAACTTTATAGTCATGGCTAGTACTAAAGCTATGGTCTGTCTCAAAATAGTAAGTATCTAAGCTAAGTTTTATGTCATATTTCCCTCTCAAAAAATATTTATCATCTAGATAAGTGCTATTTGTTTTATAATATCTGTAAAATTCAAGATTATTATCAAAATATCGCTTTAATTTGGTAATCTCATTTTTTAAGTATTTTCTCGTTGCTTTTTCTCCGCCACAAGGTATTTTAGCTTCGATTTTATAAATACCATTGTAATAAATCAACTTGGCAACAAACTGCGGTTTTATCTTCTTAAAAAAACAGATTTCTTCATTCGTATCCTTAAAACCTCGGTCGATGATAAACTCTTTTACCTCATTCAGTTTTTTTTTGGCAATTTCGATTGCATCTTCCGCGAATAACATTGTTTTATCGCATGATAAATCATTTAGGTGATCATTTAGCTGCTGTAATTTGTCATAACAGTATTTTTTCATCTATTATATTGTTGCCCTTTATGAGTTATGAAATTAGATTTAACTTCTGCCAAGAGGTAATGGTTCACTAAATCATGGCATTGATCTGTTATTATGCTCCATTAAAGAAAGTAAATCATTTTGAAATTTTTTGGCATGTTCATATCCTATTTGATATATTTCATCCATATGTTTTGTGTCAAAAGTAGAAAACTTTCGAAGTTCTCCAGGCTGTATAAAAACGTCACAGTAATTTGCTCCGTCTTTATCTATTTTTGAAGTTATTATTCGGATAATCCTATCTACAATTTCACCATATCCCAATGGCCCCTTAGTAAGCTCAATAGAATTCACATTCACACCGACACTCTTTCCACACGTTGCATTTATATGCTCACTAGGAAAATTATTGAGTATCCCCCCGTCGCATAATATTGTGTCATTGTGATAATTGACTGGAATAAAAACCATCGGAAAACAACATGAAGATTTAATTGCAAAACTTAGTGAACCTTGATTGAATACTAAAGACCGGGCATTACTAAGATCAGTAACGGAAACATATAATGGTACTTTGAGTTGCTCAAAGCTGTCATGAGGGATATACTTCGTGATAATCCTTTCAAATATATCTGGACTGAATAGCCCTCCACTACCTCGGAACAAATCTGAGTAGTTGAAAAAGTTTTCTGTTTTTGCAAATTTGAAAATCTCAACAGGAGTGTAGCCTTCAGCAATAAATGCACCGATAAGTGCACCTGCACTTGCACCTGAAATAGCATCAAATGAGATTCCTAACTCTTCCATATATTGGAGAACACCGAGGTGAGCTATCCCTCTAAACCCACCTCCCGAAAGCGTAATCCCAATTTTATTATTTACTATCATTATTCAATTGCCTTTCCTACTTTAGATTATAATTATTCGACATTATTGAGTCGCTAGCTCATAATTTGTCTGAAAAATATTAACTTGATGAGTTACATTATAAATATCTTATACTCCCTACTAGGTCTGGATGGAACTAACATTGTCTTAATCCACGAGGGATCTAATGCCTTGCCTTCATAATCTAGAAAAGAGTTCGTAATTATTCTCGCCAAATCTTCTGGATTGCCGCCAATTAATGGCTTACCCTCGAAATATAGTTCGTTATGTAGCTGAAAAAAAATATCTACAATCTGCTCTACCGAACAGTTAATTTTTATTTTTTGTGAATTTACTTCATCCATAATCTTTTATTTTTTTTGTTAATCAGAACTTATACTAGCGTTCTATCATCTTTTTTGATTGCTCAAATTCGTACGAAACCCTAAAGCGATATTGGTACCTCCAAGCTTACTTCCAAATACATGAGATCGCCTTAGAGCGTTGAAATGTTGTAATTCGATATAAGCGACAAACCTTTTATTAACACGATATGATGCAAAACCACCCAATCGATAAGTTTCATAAGCTTTTGTTTTCGACTGCGTATTAATACTGGCAATACTTCCTTGAACCTCTGTAAAGGGGCTTGTAAGCCACAAAACACCAAACCCCGCAAAACCTCCAATTTCAAATCTATCTCTAATACCTTTATTCAATCCGATATCTGTGAACGCCCCGATTAAAGATCGATTACCTTTGTTTACAATGGAAAATCCATCGACCGACCTAGTATTTGTAAAACTGTAGAGTGATATCTCATATACTGCTCTGAAGAATATATTCTTGTTGTACCGATATTGGAAGCCAGTCATCGTTCTTATACCAATGTTACTATGCTTCATAAAATCTGAACGTGGGATACTTATACCAAATGAAGTAGTAATCTCTATTTTATCTCTATAGCTGTTACTTATGGTGTCTTGAGAAAATACATGGTTGCTAAAAAAGAACAAAAAAACAATTGATATCAAACACCTATTATTAGATGGGATCATTTTCCCAATAATTTAAATTATCATGTACATTCATGTAGTATATAGCCATTTATATTGTTAAATATTTTTATCTCTATGGGTTATTAGTTTTCTTACTGAATAGGCTTTTGAACCACTGCTTTATTTTACCCCAATATTCTTTTCCTAGGAGGGCTATAGCTGAGAGGAAAAATACCTCGCCAACAATAACGACCGTAGTTGTCACAATTGCCTTATTGGGAATGTCAGTAAACGGCAGTATAGGTGCGCCAATCCAGCATATGATCGTGATGGCAAAAAATATAAAACCAAGTGTCTTTTTAAAATTGCTTTTTTCCATTGTTATATAATTTATCTTCCTGTTTCTCTTAGATAGATGTATCTGGCAACCAGAAATCCTGTATAGGCTTCTGTATGTTTATCTCTGCTCTGTTGTAATAGCGACTGGGCATCAATAAGATCGCTTAAGATGCTCAGACCATTTTGGTATTGATCTTTGTTTATCCGCACATTTTCCTCGGCTGTCTCTATGGCCTGTTTAGCCAATAATATCTTGTTGTAATTTTCATTTAATTTGTTCCAATAACTCTGGAACATGACAAGAAGCTTTTGATCAGTATCTGTTTTCTCGTATTCTGCCCTGTCTATCTGAGTTTGCTTTTTACGGAGATTGTAAGAACCTCCCCACCAGTCTGAAATGGGAAGTGATAAAGTTGCGTGAACCATAGTAGACGGATTTGTATTTTTGAAAATATCATTGTACTGGTAATAGCCAGCCCCAACACCAAAGTATGGAAGCAATTTACCACGTTCTATTTTCTTTTCCAGTTGTTTCGCTTCAATGTTTTTACTTAGGAGCTTATGCATATTCGTATTTGTTACGGCCTGGTTATGATCCACAAGGAGAGTAACGGGATTGGAAATATACTCTTGATCCTTTGTTTCAATTTCGAATTGACCGCCATCTACGTTCATTAATTGTGCAAGCTGAATTTTTAATAAGCTGATGCTGTTTTCTAGCTCCACACCACTTGTCTTTATCTCATTTTGTTTTAACTGTACCTGTAGTAGATCATTCCTATTTGTTACACCTGCATCTACAGCAACTTTCACGTCGCTAAATAGATTATCGGCTAGATTTTTCATTACGTCAATAGTTTTGCGTTTCTCATATAGGGATACTAATGTCCAATAGTATTGCTCTACACTTACCAGTATATTTTTTTTAGCTTCCTGAGTCTGATATTTACTGACATCTTCGCCTAACTCAGCTAATTTATTTCCATAATAAATTTGTCCTCCTGTAAAAACGGGTTGTTCCAAAGATATACCTAGCATATATCCATTTCTCTTGTCCCTTACATTAGGCATCCCAGGAAAACTTGAACCAAGCATGTTTATCATTTCTGCAGATTCTTTACCAATCATCCCTTCCTTTAGATGATATCCAAATCCAAATGCATTAACTTTTGGAAAATAGCTGGTAAAGGCTTCTTTTTTAGTTAACGATGCTTCCTCCATTGATAAGCGGTCAGCTTTTAGAGCATTGTTATTCTTTAACGTGAGTTCCTTGCATTGCTCTAGCGTGTAGTTTGTCTGTGCTGATGCACCACTTGTAACCAAAAGGAAAAGAGCAAAAAATATATAGTGAACAGATTTCATTATTTTACGATGTTAGTATCCTGTTTTCTGTATACGAGCCAATAAGAGACAGGCAGGATTGTTAATATAAAGACCATAGAGAACAGTGCTCCAAAACAGATGATAGCTGCCATTGGCCCCCAAAGTGGGCTTCCAACAACCAACATTGTAATTACGCCAACCGATGCTGCCACTGAAGTAAGAACGATTGGTCTCATTCTTCTTCTTCCAGCTTCCAATGCAGCTTCTTTTACGCTCATCTTTTCAGTTTTTCTAAGCTTATCAGCGTAGTCAAAAAGGATAATTCCATTTCTCATTACAATACCAATAAGACATACAAATCCTAGGACAGAGGTCATTCCGAATTCAAATCCGGTTACCCATATTCCGAATGCTGCACCGAAAAAGCAAAGAATTGTAGATGCCAGCGTCAGGTTCGCCAGACTGATCTTCTTGTAGTGGAAAACAAGTACAAAATAGATGATGAATACGGCTATTAGAAGAGCAAGAAGCGTTTGTGGTATCGACTCTTCATTTGATTCTGAAACACCGCCATATTTAACGTCAATATTTTTATACTCCTTATTCTTGAGAAGAGAATCAACCTTATTACTTACACTAGGAAATATATCATTTGGATTTACATTTCTTTTCAGATCTGCAAGTACAGAGATGGTATAAATGCCATTGCGGGTATTTATTTGTCCATCTCTCCATGCAGGTGAAACTTCGGACACTTGATTTAGCGGAACGGATACCCCGGCCATGTTTGGTACGTAAATATTACCCACACGATTAAGTTCCCGTAAACTGTCTATTTCGCCTCTTAGGGTGACATTCATCTTGTAGTCATTCTCCCAAACATTTGTTATATCAATTCCTTTATTAATAACGCCAAGTTCTTGAGCGACAGAATTGTTGGAGATTCCTTGACGGTTGGCAAGCTGTTGGTCTATATTTATCTGTACCGACGACGATGGGTTTTCTACATCGTTATGCACCCAAAGGAATTCATCCATTTTAGATAAATCACGGATTAGCTCCTTAGACATCGACTTTAATGTGGCTGCATCAGCACCTGTCAATCGTACATCTATAGGATAGCGTACCACTTCATTATCGAGCTGCTTGAAGAATACATAAGCTCTTGGAAAATGAAAGGCATATTTGTCCGCATATTCATTCAGTAGTTCTTCAGTAGCTTTATTTGATTTGGTGTTTACAATAAATTGAGCATAATTTTTAGAAGGCATATTTGGTGAATAACCTGAATGGAAACGTGGCGAGCTTGCTCCTATAAAAGAAGTAATCGATAAAACGCGATCATCCTTTTTTAGGATTTTTTCCAGACTGTCAGCCACTTTTTCGGTTTGAACCAATGAATTTCCGTGTGGAAGATAAATTTCGACTGCAAACAGATCCCGTTCTGCAATTGGCATCATTCTCATCTTCGCATTGCCCAGCATCAACATAGCCAACACCACAGAAGTTATTAATATGGACATCGTTAGCACCGGACGTTTAAAGAATACGGGAAGTATCTTATCATAGCCCAACTGGATCCTGTCAAGAAAACTTTTCTTAGTGTCTTTCTTATCTTTATGCAGACCCTTTTTTATCAGTATATACTGCATAAAGGGAATAATAAACAACGCTACGGCAAGAGAAACAAAGAGTGTAATTGTCAACGTCCACGGGTAGGAGAACATAAAATCTCTATTCGGCCCCTTCAGCGTGATAAGAAAAGGAAAAAATGTAACACTAATGATAAGCGTTGCTGAAACAAGCGATTTAAAGTACTCTCCTGCACCTGCAATAGATGCATGCCAACGGGACATTCCTTCGTCGAGATGCTCTATATAACTGTCGACAATAACGATACAGTCATCTACAATCAAACCTAGTACAACAATAAGTGCGGCAAACGTAACAACGTTTAATTCAAAACCTGCTGCATACATAATCCCCAATGAAATAAAAATCGTGATGGGAATAGAGGTAGCTGCCACTGCAGCAACACGTACCGGCATAAAAAATACAGTAACAAGTACAACCGAAATTATGGCGATGAGCATCTCTACCAGAAACTCGTCCACAGATTTTTGTACAACCTTTGATTGATCGACAATGGTACTGATCTTAACATCGGCAGGAAGTTTGGCTCCCTCCTCTAAAAGAATTGAGTTTAATTCGTTGCCGAAACGAGTAATATCGTTTCCGGTCTGCATCTCCACAGACATCAATAGGCACTTTTTCCCGTTATTCTTAATAAAATCGTCAGGTGCAGGATATTCTCTGACAACATTGGCTATATCCTTTAAGCGAAGAATGTCCGTCTGTCCATCGCCCCTTATAATCTGGTTAGCAATGTTCTGCTCGGTCTGATTTGCGGTGTTAAGATAGATTGGAATGGACATATCTCCATTATCTATATCGCCTGCATATCCTTTCAGTCCCTGTGTATAGAGTACTTCTCCGATTTGCTGAGCTTGGATGCCATTCTTTGCCATTTTTTCCTTATCCAGATAGATGGCAATCCTTTCTTTTTGCTGGCCTGATTTTGTCAATTTTGAAACTTCGGGTACCTGTCTTAGTCTGGATTCTATTTGTTCCATATAGCCTTCAAGCTGTCGATAGGTCTTACTTTCAGACTCGACTGAAAACAGTAAAGCTGAAGTTTCGCCAAAATCTGAATCTACTATCAATGCCAATACCTCAGGAGGCAGTTCCTGTTTTAGTTCGTTTAATCCATGTCTTATTTTTGCCCAGACTTCATCCTTGTTTTTTACATTATCATTCAGCGTAATATAAACGTAAACAATGCCGTCTTTGGATTGTGAATAGGTAGCCTTTCTTTTTACTTCTTTATTTTTGAAAAGATGTTCTTCCAAAGGCTTGGTAAGCTGTTTTGCAACCTGTTCTGAATTTGCTCCAGGGTATATTCCTGCAATAATTCCCTGATTAATAGTTACGGTTGGATATTCTTGTTTGGGCATATAGAGCAGCCCGCCAATTCCTGCGATTAGAAGTAGTGCTGTTACCAAAAACACGACTTTATGGTAACGCATAGCCCATGCTACCGCTTTAATATTATTTGCCATTTCTTTTAGTTCAAATTTTTATTTAACGATAACTTTAGATCCTTCAAAGATTTTCTGAAAACCTTCGGTAACAATTCGGTCTCCTTCTCCAAGCCCCTCTAGTACGACAACTCCATCAGAAGTCAGCTCGCCTATTTTTACTGATTGTTTTAATACAGTATTGTCTTTATTAACCTTCCAGACATATCGTTCATTCCTTGCTGAAATTTGAATTACAGAAATTGGAAGTGAGTAGCCTGTTACGTTATCGGACTTAAATGTTATGTTACAGTCCATTCCTGGAAGCAATTCGTCTTTTCCATTTAAAATATCCACTTTAACCGTGTAGGCTCTGGAATATGGATTGGCAACAACTCCCTTTTCAACAATTTTTCCAGTATAACTCTTATCTGAAGTCTTTACATAGACATTTGCATCATCCCCGATTTTCAACTCTTTTATATCATTCTCTGGAATGGAAACTTTAACCCGTATTTTATCTACTTTAAGTACGGTGAAAACTGGCATTCCGGCAGCTACATTCGCACCTAAATCAATAACTTTGGTTCCGATTACGCCACTGTAAGGAGCATAGAGGTTACAGTCTTCTACATCTTTTAGAGCAAGCGACTCCGCAGCTTCTGCTTGTTCGAGAAGCGATTGAGCCTCAATAATCTTGATCTCAGGTAAGCTCTTATTATCATAAATAATCTTAAGTCTCTGATAAGCATCCTTAGCTTGCTTTTTCTGGGATTTTGCAACCTCATAGGCCTTTTGATACCGGGCTCTGTCTAAAGTTGCAATGAGTTGACCTGCGTGGACCTTGCTTCCTTCCGAAACAAGTATTTGCTTCACATTTCCAGCAACCTGAAAACTAAGTTGGGTTAGTGCAGATTCTTCGACTGAACCGATATATTTTCTTTGTCCGTCAATATCATTTAAGGCAATCAATACTGCCTTTACTGGAATCTGCTGTTCAGTTTGGGTTTCCTTTTCTTTGTTCTTACAGCCTGTAACGAAAAGAAGGATAAGAGAGGCGATTACTAAGTAGTTTCTAATTTTCATACCGATTAATTCAATATTTTAACATTGCAAAGTTGCGATGTATGGTATACATTAAAAAGGTCATACATTCCTAATATATAGTCACATGGTACGATTTTTGGAATAATGGACGGTTAAATTGATTTTTTTTGGTTTATTTGTCTTAAAAGATGATGTGATGATAAAAAATAAAACAATTTACACACTAGAAGTATCGCATTTGAATTCGGCGGATGACAACCTGAAGAATGATTTCGCAATATCAGATACAAGTGAGGATATTATTGGTATCCCCCTCGAACATCCAGTAAAGATTAATTCCTTACTTGTTGGTATATGTACAAAAGGGAGAGGTTCTATAAGCGTGAACTTGAAAGCAATACCTCTGTCTGAAAGAGATGTAATAGCACTCTCACCGGGAACTATTGTCCAATACGACCCAGAAGAAATAAGTAGTGATTTTTTGATGAAATATATGTCAATCTCACTTGAGTTTGTATCTGCGTTCGATGCTTCATACCTTTATCCTGATGCACGGCAGAATTCCTATTTCAGAGCAGATATTGAAGAGTATAAAATATTGATGAAACTCTATGATAATTTGTTTGAAAAATATAATCATGGGGACAGTTTGTTTAGAAGGCAGATTATACAACATACCCTATTGTCCGGGATGTATGAGTTTGCCCTGATCGAAAAGAACCATACCTCACTAGATACCGAAAACCTGACAAAAAAAGAAAGGTTGGTCTGGGAGTTCTATCAGCTTTTGTTTAAACACTACAGATATGAAAAAGATACTTTGTTTTATGCAGAAAAGTTGCTGTTATCAACCAAGTACCTATCTACCATCATAAAACAGCAGACTGGAAATACGGTCAACGAGTGGGTGTTTGAGTACATCATTGCGGAAGCAAAGGCTCTTATCAAGTCCTCAAAAATAACTATTAAAGAATTGGCAGAGTATTTTAACTATGCTGATGCAACTTCTTTTGGGAAATTCTTTAAAAAGCAGGTCGGTATGACGCCTAATGAATACCGACATTCTTAATAGGAAAAGAAATTTATCTACAAATCTGTAATTAAATGCTGTAAATCAGGATCATTTTTAATACGTTCAATTTCATTTTCAACTATATTAACTATGTCTAACTTTATTTGACGGTAATTTTTCTCAATCTGCTGTTTCATTCTATCTTCACCAGCTTCATTTACAAAGGATAATATTTCCGGTATATTTTTGTAGGCTTTGGTTTCGGCAGCTACCTTTGCATTATCTACTACAATTTCAGCGTGGAATATCTTTTGTTCGATACGCTCATCAAAGTTATCGGAAACAGAACCTACAAACATACCTTGTGTGAGTGTTGAGATTTTAGAAGCTGGTATAAGACTATCTAATTGTGTCGATATTGAAGTTGAGGTGTCATTCCTGTTGATTGATAAACTTTGACGTTTCTGCAATACTTTCCCGAAGCGTTCTGAAAGGCTTTTTGCTGTTTCGCCAACTACCTGACCACTGAAAATGTTACCAACGGTATTTTGTATAACCTTTGCTTCCTTATCTCCATAATCTCTTATCAATTGCGAATAATCCTGAAAGCCCAGACAAACCGCAACTTTATTACTTCTCGCAGTTGCGATAAGATTATCCAATCCTCTAAAATAAATAGTAGGAAGTTCATCAATGATAACTGAACTTTTTAATTGCCCCTTTTTGTTGATAAGCTTCACAATTCTTGAATTGTACAAGCCTAATGCTGCGGAATAAATATTTTGACGATCGGGATTATTGCCAACGCATAAAATCTTCGGTTCTTTTGGGTTATTTATATCGAGCGAAAAATCATCTCCTGTCATTACCCAATATAATTGTGGGCTAATCATTCTCGATAAGGGAATTTTAGCTGAAGCAATTTGACCCTGTAATTGGTCTTGTGCACCACTTTGCCAGGCATCCATAAATGGTGATAGATAGTTTTCTAAATCGGGATAGGAAGTTAAAATTGTGAATACGTCCGAATACTTTTTATTCAGCAATTCAATAGCGTGAGGAAAAGTGCAATACTTCCCGTTTTCGTATATTTTTAGATACCATATTATAGCTGCCAATAGGATAATTGGGCTTTCCACGAAGAAATCGCCCTGTTTCTGTATCCACGACCTATTAAGGTTAAGCATTATGGTATAAGCCGCTTCGTAAGCATCGCTGATGTCGGTCATAAAATCAGGGTTAAGAGGATTGCAACGGTGGCTCTTGCGTGGGTCGTCGAAGTTTATTACATAAAATTTAGGTTGAATTTTATATTTGTCCCGATGCTTCAGTAAATGATTATAGGCAATGGTAGAAAGGTCGTCAAACTTAAAATCGTAGATGTACATACTAAATCCTTTCTCAATTTGCTGCTTGATGTAATTGTTTACAACGGCATAGGATTTACCGGAACCGGGAGTTCCTAAAACTATCGTTGCCCGAAAAGGATTAACAATATTAACCCAACCGTCATTCCATTTATTCTTGTAATAAAACTTGGTAGGTAGATTGACAGAGTACTCGTTCTCCATCAATTTGGTTTCCTGTTGGAAACTTTCGTTTTCATTATTGAAAACATCATCCATCAAGTTGGTGCGTAATAAACGGCTGATCCATACACCCGCCATCATCAGAGCAATATATCCCAAAGCAAGCGTGAGGATATAAAAGAATGTACCAATGAGGGGTGTTAGCTTCAATAAGAATGTGTTCAGAAAGAACAGTACAAATCCAATTCCCAAAGCCACATAAATTTTAGTCCAGGTTATTTTTTCATTCTTCACGCCTTTGGTTCCCAGACAGCTTAATGCCAACAATACTATTGCAAATACTTTGGTGTAAAGTGTATGTGAAAACAGACCGGCAGTTCGTTGAAAATTGCTCAATATCTTATTGATGACTTCTAACGTCCAGCCACGTTCTATAAAGAAACTGTAGCAGAACCAATAGAGGTGCATCAATACTATAATGATACTTACTGCTCGCATAAAAGCCATAATCTTGGCTAAGCCTCTTAAATCGTCTTCTCCCTGCATTATTTTAAGTTTTAATGTTCGTGCGTGAATTTATGGGCTGTATAGCGTGGCTATAAGAATGTGGTAGTGTTTGGCTGTGAGAGGCGGTGTTTGGCTAAGTTCAATGAAAATATAAGTAATCCTTTTGTTGCAGAACAACTCGTTTTTTATCTTTGCAAGATGCACAATCAGCTTATTCAACTTATCACACAAAATGCAACTCTTTCAGATTTAGAAAGAGATTTATGCATTGGATATTTTGAACCAGTAATGTTTCCTAAAAACCGTATTCTTGAAGAAGAAGGAAAAATACCGGCATACCTATATTTTGTGGTTTCGGGCTTTGTACGTCTGTTCCATTACAATGAAAATGGTGATGAAGTGACAACGCATATTAATTGTCCGCCGGGCTTCATTACTTCCTATGATAACTTTGTTAATCAGAAAAAATCTGATGAAAACCTAGAATGCATTACAGAATGTGAACTTCTTCGGATTAAAAAAGCTGATCTTGATTTGCTTGTACAACAAAGCTCTGCATTTAAAGATTTTAGCATTTTGGTATTTCAGCGATCGTTGTCATACAATGAAAAACGTTCCAAGGAACTTGCAACGCTGACAGCAGAAAAACGTTATTTAAAACTAATGGAAGAATATCCAGAAGTGCTTCATAATGTCCCGATGCAGTACATCGCCTCTTTTCTCGGGATGAACCCAAAAAGTCTGAGCCGTATCCGCAAACAGATTATTAAGTAACATTTGTGAAGTGGTTTTGAATGAGCAAGGCTGAACTTTGCCCTATCATTTAAAATCAAAAGATATGACAAATAAGGAATTAGTATTGGTATCGGGAGCCAATGGACATTTGGGAAATAATCTTGTAAGGTTACTAATTAAAAAAGGATTTCAGGTTCGGGCATCTGTTCGCAATATTAACAGCAAAGAATGTTTCAAGGGATTGGATTGCGAAGTTGTACAAGCAGATATCACAGACAAAGCTTCATTTGTAAGAGCTTTGCAGGGAGTGGATACGTTTTATGCTGTAGGTGCCGCTTTCAAGTTGTGGGCGAAAGATCCCAAAAAAGAAATCTATGATGTGAATATACAGGGTACCAGATTTACAATTGAAGCCGCAGCTGATGCTGGTGTTAAGAAGATTGTTTATGTGAGTTCTATTGCCGCTTTAGATTATACTAATCTGCCTACGAAAGAAAGTAATGGATACAACCCTGACCGAAGAGATATGTACTACAATTCTAAAAATGATGGTGAAAAGCTTGCTTTTCAACGGGCTAAAGAATTGGGGATTGCACTGGTATCCGTGATGCCCGGAGCTATGATTGGTAGTGAAGCTTTTCTTCCTTTGAATGTTTCGTATGGTGTTTTAAGATTGATACTGAACAAGCAAATTCCGATGGACACAAAAATTACGTTGAATTGGGTGGATGTGAAAGATGTGGCAGAAGGCTGTTATCTGGCAGCACAAAAAGGTCGCTCGGGAGAACGTTATATTCTTGCCAACGAAAAGTGTATGACTATTACAGATACAACAAAGCTGGCCCAAGAACTCTACCCCGAACTAAAACTGAAAGTACCTGGTTCTGTTCCTAAATTCGTACTATATGCAATTGCAGGCCTGATGGAATTTTCGGCAAAGTTAAGCGGGAAGCCACCTGTGCTAACCACCAAGGAAATTGCTATGTTCTCTGGTTTGCAACAGGATTTTGATATTTCTAAATCAAGAAATGAATTGGGATTTAATCCAAAAGATGGCAAAGAAGCAGTAAAAGAAGCAATGGATTATTTGATAAAAAATAAGTTTTTACTTTAAATGCATATTGATAGCAAATGATTTAATGAGGTATCCTAATCGCTAAATATCTGATTAGGATATCTTTATTAATGACCTCTTTTCCGTTTACGTTTCTTCTTCATTTTGTTGGTAAAATCCTGTTCCTCATAATCCTCGCCCTGTGCTTCGGGTAGCAAGCCGCCCAATGCTTCAATTAAACCGTCTTCGTGTTTGTGTGTAGTTAAGAAGTCGAACAAATGGTGTGGTTGCTCCGCAGGAAGATCCGCATCATCTGAGGTGGATATTTTTGGCTTTTGTATGGCAGGTTCTTTTATATCCGGTTTGATGTTATTGTTCCAATAATCATTAAAGGTATTCGCAGAAAGTTCCTTGCTTAAACGTGAACCCTTCCAGACTGATTTAGAATTGTGATCTATAAAAGTTATTCCGTAAATACGCCCAGCTTCATTTCTACGCACCACCACGTTAATGCCCTGTTCGCCTAACTGCTTTTTAAAAGCCTGCTCATCACTTGTTGATTTCAGGGCAATGGTAACTGCGGATTGTAAAGTTTTTTGGGTTGGATTGGCTTTCAAAGCCTCTTTGCTTTTTGAAAAATGCAGTTCCAAAGTTGGTAGCCCTGCGTTCTTTCCGAATAAGGAAGCCTTGAAAGGATGTCCGGCTCTTTCTCCCTTTTCGTTTAAAGGAATATACAGTAATCCCTGCTTCATCTTTCCCTGCAATTCGCCCTCCACTTTTTCGGTGGTAACATTGAACAGGGAAAGCAAAGCATTGTATTCTCCCAAAGTTTGGTATTGATAATAGTTCGGCAGGTGTCGTACTACCGAAGCGATTTGGCTTTTCACATCTCCAGCCCGATAATCCACTGGAAGGAATACCTTATCATTTTGTTTATGTTCCTTGTCCGTGGCTGGTATCAATCCGTGTTTCCTTTCAAGTTCACGGCATACATTCATAGACCGCATTTTTTCGAACTTGTCAGAAATTTTTTTGCCCTCTTCGTCCACGCAAACCGATACGATGTGGATATGACTACGGTCAATATCGGTATGTTTGAATACCACAAAAGGCTGTTCGCCGTAACCCATTTCCCTCATATATTCTTCCGCCATTTCTCTAAACTTGTCATCACTTACCTTGTCTTTCGGGTCGGGATTGAGCGAAATATGCAACGTATGCTTTTCTGTATTGCGGTTGGCTATCAGGTATGGAGCAAAAGATTGAGCTAATTGAGCAACGGAATAATGACCATTAGCGGTTTCAATCATTTTATTGGCAAACAAAATCTGTCCGTTTTCATTCTCCACTTTGAGCTGATTGTACGCCAATGCACCGTATAAATTTCCGCTTCTGCCAATTTTCGCTATCATTTCTAAGGCTATTTTTTCAGATACTTTGCTTCAAATTCCTCACTTATCTGAATGATTTTTTGGCATAACACCGCCATTTCAGCCGTCTGTTTTTCCAATTTGTAGAGAAATGCTGCTGCCTTTTTCTCGGAAAAATGACGGTACAACAGCTTCACAATCTGATTGTAATTCACGCCTACGGAACGGAACTGGCTGTGAAAAGAAGTCAGCCGCATATAAAAATCAACCGTTCCTTTGTCAATTTTGACCGATTTCATTTCCTTATTGAACAGCAGGGAAATGATAAACTTTGCTTTATTGGGCATTCCCGATGCTTCAAAAAGCGATAAAAGTTTGGCATTTTCTTCGTCTGTAAGACGGAAAACGTGGCGGTGGATGCTTGGGTCGGTTTTAGGTCTCCGTCCGCCCTTATTCTGTTTTTTGTTACTGTTGTCGTTCATCACTAATCCATTTTTAATCCACACAAAACTTCGACTTCGGAGAGTGTTTTTTAGCCCCCTGCTAAGGGCAAGTTGTTTTGAGGCACTAACTCGGTTTCGAGTGCCTCAAAACACAACTTGCCGTGTTCTGATGAACACAATAATCCGCCCTGCGGGACGGATTGATTTTAACAGGGAAAAACGGATCGATGCCGTTCCCGTTACCCTCCGATTTGTGAAAAGACTTTTGCATAAATCCGTTAATAAAAATCATTTTACAAAGTAAAGCCCTGTTCACAAAAGTGTTGCTATATACTAACCGGACAAACACTGCCTTTGAACGCCAAACACTGCCACACATCAAGAAGCGGATAAATCAATCGCTTTATTTGCCGTATAATTTTAGTGCAGGCAGTAAAAAATGTATTTCAACAAGGAAGAAAATCGGGTCTGCAAAAAGGTAGTTTGGAATAAAAGCATAAGGTTTTAAAAGCATAAAACTATAAAAGTGTAAAAGCATAAAAGCGGTAAGGCAATTTACCTCTTGCAAGGTTTACCACTTGCCTAAGAATATACCTGATAAGGCAAAAACGAAAGCAAATAACTGTGCAGGAAAACACCCAAAAGGGAAAGCAGGAATATGGGATTGAGGTAATGTTCAGGTAAACAAATATGCAATCCCGCAAAACAAATAAAATGTGTAACAATAAATTTTTAAATAATGGAAACAACAAAGAGAACTTTAAAAATCAGCTTCTCCACCCAAAAGGGCGGTGTGGGAAAATCGACAATGACCACCTTGCTGGCAAGTGTGCTTCATTACCGTTTAGGGTTTAATGTGCTGGTAATGGATTGCGACTTTCCGCAACATAGCCTGACCAATATGCGTGAACGGGATAAGAGAACCATAATGCAGAACGACTACCACAAAAAAGCTGCAATGAAACAGTTCCAAGCCATCAACAAAAAGGCTTACCCTATTATCAAATGCAAGGCTGAAACGGCTCTGGACAAAGCATCGGAATATACAAACCAATCGGCGGTTGTGCCGGATGTGGTTTTCTTCGACCTGCCGGGAACAGCCAATACCAAAGGTGTTCTGACTACTTTAAAAAAAATGGATTTTATCTTTTCGCCCATTACTGCCGACCGTTTGGTAGTGGAGAGTACATTGGGCTTTACCAAAGCTTTTCTCGGGCTTCCCCAAACGGATGATGGCAATGCGGAACAAGAGATTTGGCTGTTCTGGAACCAAGTGGATGGTAGGGAAAAAACAGGTTTGTATGATGCCTATCAAAGTGTAATCAAAGAACTCAACCTGCCCATAATGGAAACAAGGATAATGGACAGCAAGCGTTTTCGTAAGGAAACAGACGATACGGGCAATTATGTATTCCGTTCAAGTTTACTACCTGCCGAACCACAGCTAATGAAAGCAACCAAAATGGATTTGTTTGTTGAGGAATTTTTAAAAATCGTTCATCTGTAAAAAACGCAAATTATGGCATCTGATAACAAAAACAACGATTTTAAAAAGCCAGATGTTGATGAGGATTACCTTATGAACATTATAAGCGGCGATGAGCTTGCTACTCCGTCAGCCAATAAGCAGCAGGATATTCCAAAGGAAACCAAGCCAAGAGAAAAAGCCCGCAACAGTTCATCAAATAAAGTGGATTATGAGGAAACATTTCTGGTCAATCGGTTTCCGTCAGGGCGTAATGGCAAGGTAGTTTACATACGTCCTGAATACCACGAAAGATTGCTTCGCATTGTGCAACTGACAAGGGAAGAGCGAACAACGCTCTATTCTTATATTGACAATATCCTTGAACAACATTTTAAAGATTACGGGGACGATATTACCCATTATTTCAATGAACATTTTAAACCTATTTTATGATGAAAAAAGCAAAGAAAAATAAGAATGCAGTTGCCCAAAGCAACCATTCTGAAAGTGTAAACGAAAAAGTTCAGGTAACTTATGAAAACGCATTTCTGCAAATGAATAAAACACAGAAACGAGGCAATAAAAGCATATACCTAAGCCCTGAACATCACGAGCGTTTAACCCGTATTGTACAGATTATAGGCGATGATAAAATGCCCTTGTTTGCCTATCTCAATAATGTCCTTGACCATCATTTCAGGGTATTTGAGAATATGATTACAAAGGAGTTTAACGAAAAAAACAAATCTCCATTTGAATAATTATCTGATGTTATGGAAATAGTAATTGTGATATGCCTGCTGATAGTTATTGCCCTGCTTTTGCAGGACAAGATTGTCATTAAAAGAAAGTCGGAACAAAAGCCGATGCAGAAAAAAGTTAATCCAAATCTGCCCGATATTATGGGTCAGCCCAAGCCTGTAAGAAGCCTTTCAGTGCCAAACACTGCCAATGAAAGCCAAATAGAGGAACGGGAGATAAATCCCGATAATTTAGACATAGAATACGACGAAAATGAAAACGTCGGTGTTCAAATTCCGCAGGAAGAGCTGGACGAAGTTTTTAGCAATATGCCTGATTTTGAAGAAGAGGAAGAAGAATGGAACAGGTACGGAATATCTGGTAGCGATGACAGTCTTGCCCAAGGGGTTACCTACGACGAACTAAGCTCCATAGAGGCTTTGCTCCAAAAAGAAAATTTGGAACAGGCTCAAAAGGAAACCGCGGTGGCGATAGTTCAAAGATTACAGGGTACTGAATTATTCAGCCTATTAGAAAATTCCATTGAGGGTGCATCCCGAAGAATAGCCGAGCTTTTGGATAGCACGCTTGCTACAGAAACGGATGCTGGTTCTTCCACTTTGCGGAAAAATGATTTGAATGACTTTGACATTGGGGAGTTTGTCTGAAGGGCAACTCCCCTTTATTGTTTAATGATTAATATAGAATATTATGGAAAGGAAATTACCCACAATACTTATTGAAGGAACAGAGTTCATCATTGATGTAAACAGATTAGAATTTCGGGAGAAAGCTGATGAAAGAAACATTTTGTCACTTCATTTGATGAAAGATATTGAGGGAGGGTATCAATTTAGCTATGGACTGCAAAGCAAGAATACACCCAACATCTGGACGGATGAAAAGAGTATTACAGTAAAAATACCCGAACTGGTGGAGCTTGATCCTCTTGGAATGTCAACTAAGTACAAAATTCCTTTAGAACAGTTGAGAGGCAAGACAGACTTTGAGATTATGGTTAACCAGTACGCCTTTGATAGGCGTATGGAGAAAGGTCAACTTCCTACCATAGATATAGCCGGTGAAATTTTCCAAGTGGAGTTGGATAAAGATAAACTTATTCCCAAAGCTGATCCGTTTGCACATGGCATCGATATACCATCATTTGGAAATCCAGACCACATTATTGGAGATTACACCTTTGCTTATGATCCTATAAAAAGGGAAATCGTAGAGCTGGACTATCTGAAAATTTTGGAATTGCCGAAGGATTTAATAGCAATCAATCTGCCTTATGCTTTTCGGCTTGATCCGATCGGATGGAATATAAACCTTAACAGAGACCCTAAATGGGGATTGAAGACAATAGATTTTAAAATGGAACATCAATCACCGAAAATACCTTGGGAAAAGACAGACCTGCCTGAAATCATAAAGGAAAACCTCGAAGAGTTAAGAAAAAAACAAGCAGAACAAAAGAAGAATATCCCTCAACAGCCTACAAAAAAAGGAAGAAGGATGTAAATGTGATGAACAATGGGAAGAGAACTGCCGGAAATTGAAATCAAGGGAACTGCATTTATTGTCGATGTTCTCAAAGAAGAGTTAAGGGAAAAAGCCAACCCTGAAAATGCGATGCGAATAAAGCTCATGCACTACGCAGGTGAAAGAGGCTACTCGTTTCATTATGATCTGAATAAAAAGAATTTCCCTGACATTGACCGGATAATTGAATTTGGTTTACCTCAAGGTACGCCCGAGATCAGGATACCGGAACTAAAGAGCATGGATGCAGTGGGCATGGCTAAAAAATATAACGTTAGTCTAGAAGCGGTGAAAGCAAAGGGAGACTTTGAACTGTCGATAAAGCCGGGAAGTTTACACGATCTGCGTCTGAATAAAGGCATATTGCCGACACTTGATATTGCAGGTCATACATTCTATGTTGATCTACAGATGAACAAACTACGGCCAAAGGACGACTTTAAATCCAAAGGCATCAACTTCACGGAAATAAAAGACTATTATGACCGTGATAGACGGGCATTTGTCATTCCATATAATCCTACTACCCGCGAATTTCAACAAGACGATGTTTCAGCACTGACTGAACTGCCCAAAGATATTATTATTGTGCAGTTCCCCGGTCAGTATGATTTGGATATAGTGGGATGGGATAAAAAGCATGGAAACAGCCTTACCACCCAATACCTGAAGCAAATGCACTTTGAAGCCAGAACCCTGCCCTGGGCGGAAACCAATCTGATAGAACATATAAAGCGCAATGTTTCGGAACAGCTATTGCCAAAAGACGAATATGTCGTTAATGAGCCAAAGGATCATCTTTATAGAATAGCCACTGATACAGAAAGGAAACTTCCAATATATAAGATAGACGGCGTAGAATTTATTGTGGATGTCAATCAGTTGGAATTGCGTGGAAAAGACAACCCGAAAAATGTGATTTCTATAAGGGATATGGAAGAACTGCCAACAGAAGGCTATAAATTTTGGTTCAGCCCAAAGAGCAAAGGTCTGACAAAATACTCTGAATGGGAAGCAAAATATATTGAAATACCCGATTTTGTGAAACTTGATCCGATAGGCATGGCAAAGAAACACAACATTTCCGAAGATCGGATAGTGCAAATGGACGATTTCATATTAATGGTCAATCAAGATGCGTTTGATAAAATTGCCAATAGAAGGATTTTACCAACCATAGATATCGCAGGGCATACCTTTTACATCGACTTGTTAAACGATAGGTTACAACCTAAAGACGATGTTTGGTCACGGGGCATCATTTTTTCAGAACTCAATTATTATCATTCGCACAAAGACAACACCTTTACCATTCCTTACAACCAAAGAACACATACCTTTCAGGAAGTGAGCCTCAATGTAAAGGAAATTCCCGAAGACCTTATTGTAATACAAATTCCCGGCAAGCGTACTCTTGATCCCATTGGACAGAATAAGGCAGGGAACTTAAATAATTCGGACTTTCTAAAAAAAGAGGGAGTGCATCTGCAACATGAAGCCAAAGTAATACCTTGGCATCAGACCCGATTTGCGGAAACCATCAAGCGTAATTATACGCAGCAGATAAAACCAGAGCAAAAACCTATCATTAGTCAACCACAGGAAAAAGAAACAATAAGTAAAAGAAAAGGTCGTAGAATGTAACTATGAAAGAAACGACTTCGACCTAGCGAAAACGTAATTTGGGGAATTTGATATCGGGGGAGTTTGCGTGAGCAAGCTCCCTTCTTGTTTCGCTAAGAGTTTCTTGAAATACTCTCAAAATTTATCTGACCTACTTTGTTTGTATTGTTTATAATATTAAATTCGCACTGTATGCTCATTAAATAGCACTATATGAAAATCAACAGACTAAAGGTTATATTGGTCGAACAATCTAAGACTAGTAAATGGCTAGCCAAAGAGCTGGGTAAAAGTGAAAGCACTGTGTCAAGATGGTGCACTAATGAAATACAACCGTCTGTTGAAACATTAGCTCAAATTGCACAGCTTTTAAAAGTGGATATTAAAGAGTTTTTAAACTCAACAGAGCTAAGTTAACTATTACCTCAAATTGATGTCTGGGGTAAAATGTATCAAATTTATAAAGACAAATCTTTTGGAAAGATTTAAAAATGAAAGAACAACAAGAAAAATATAATTTACCTGAAGGTTGGGCATGGACTACTATAGGAGAAATAGCATTACTATCTAGTGGAGGTACGCCAGATAGAGGGAATCACAGCTATTATAATGGTGATATTCCTTGGGTAAAATCTGGCGAATTGAATCATGGTACAATAATTAAAACTGAAGAGACAATAACCCAAGAAGCGATTGAAAATTCTAGTGCTAAAATAGTTCCTTCAGGAACATTACTAATCGCTTTATATGGATCAACAGTAGGAAAATTAGCATTCTTAGGAATAGATGCTACAACAAATCAAGCTGTTGCTGCTCTAAAAACAACAAGTAGCTTTGAAAGTAAATATCTATATTATTATTTGTTACATAATAGAGAGAGGCTTTTACAGAAAAGAGTTGGTGGAGCACAGCCTAATATTAGCCAAAAGATACTACAAGTATTTCCTATTCCTATATCTACTTTAAAAGAACAACGAGTAATAATTCAACAAATAGAATCATTATTTAGTAAGCTTGATGATGCTGAAAAGGGATTAAAAAAAGCAATTGACAGCTTGAAAATTTATAGACAGGCAGTCTTGAAAAATGCCATTGAAGGTGTATTGACTAAGAATTGGAGGCAGGATTTATCTATGGATGCTCATCAGGAATTGACAAATATAAAGAGAAAGAGAAAAGAGAAATATGATGCGGAGATAGAAAACAAAAAAAGGAAAAAGATCAAAATTGATTTTGAATTTGATTATAAAAGAGATGATGAAATTTATAGTTGGGCAATATCTAGTTTAGATAATTTAGTTAATATGAATGCCAGAATTGGTTGGCGAGGATTGACAAAGAAGGAGTATACTAATGAAGGAGCTCTTTTTCTTTCCGTCCACTCTTTAAATTATGGGAAAAATGTTGTTTTTAAAGATGCGAATTTTGTTTCAATCGAGCGATATGAAGAAAGTTCAGAGATACAATTGAAAATAAATGATATTTTACTATGCAAAGATGGGGCTGGTATTGGTAAAGTAGGAATTATTAAAAAGCTGCCTGGTAAAGCCACTGTAAACTCTTCATTATTAGTCATAGATTCAAGAGAGGTCTTCAATCCAGATTTTTTATATTATTTCTTTCTCGGTCCTAATATGCAACGTTTGGTGAATGAAAAAATATCTGGAAGTGCTATTCCGCATCTATTTCAAAAAGACATAAAGAAATTCAAATTAAAGGTTCCTCCTATATTAGAACAAGATAAGATTGTCGAAATATTAGAATCGAGATTTACTTTAGTTGATAATTTAGAAAAATCCGCACAAAATGTTTTGAAGGAAATTATTGCGCTTAGACATTCAATTCTAAAAAAGGCATTTGAGGGTAGACTTGTTAACTATATTTCAAATGGATCCATAGAAGATTTGTTGAAAGATATACAAGAAGAAAAAAGATTATATCTTGAAAAGCAAAAAGAAATAAATCTTAACAAACCAAAAGAAAAGAAAAAAATGGAAGAGAAAAAATCCATACTTGAAATTTTGAAAGAATCTAATACACCAATATCTGCTCAAGAGTTGTGGGAAAAATCAACGAGCGATGGAGATATTGAACGATTCTACAGTGAAATAAAAGAAATTTACTATCAAATTGATGAGTTGAAATCAGAGACAGAATCACTTTTAACTTTAAAAGATGAAAATAAATAACGTACAAATAAAAGGTAGATTCAAGAATCTGGAAGATTTTTATTTTGATTTTGGTGAAAATTCCATGGAGACAGTATTGCTTGGATTAAATGCTACTGGTAAGTCTAATTTTATGGAGGCGTTGGTTATCATCTTTAGAGATTTAGATCTGGAAAGAGTTCCAATGTTACATAAGCAAAGTCAACCTTTTGAATATAAGATTAAATATACCTGTCGTGACAAAGTTATAGAAGTTGATTATTCAGTAAAAACAGGATATACTTTCTGTATAGATGGTGAAAAATTGAAATCAAAAACACAGTTTTTCAAAAACAAAAATGAATATTTACCGAGCCATGTTTTTGTTTACTACTCGGGTTTAAGTGAGCGTTTAAAATCTTTGTACGCAGATCACAAGATTCAGCAATTCAAGAAAATGATGGATCCAAAATCTAAATATGAGGACTTTAAAGAAATGCCTCGTATTTTCTTAGTTGAGCCAATTCATGCCAGTTTTGCTTTAATCGCTTTTTATTTATTTGACGAGAAAGAGAAAGAAACTATTGATTTTTTAAAAAGAGAACTTAATATAGTAGATTTTGGTTCAGCGCTTTTTATGCTAAAGCAACCTAATTGGTCTAAATCTCGTAAAGATCCGGATCATTTTTGGAATACAGCAGGCTTAGTTCGAAGGTTCATTGAAGATTTGTGGAATTTTTCTATTGTACCAATGTTTTACAAGGAAACTGTGAGAGGAGCTTTAAATAAAAGAGAAACACTAAACAGGCTCTTTCTTTTCTTGAAAGATAAAGAAGCTATCAGAGCATTTGTCGAGATGAAATATGAAAATAAGATAACCCTATTTAATGCTTTATGCAGTCTTCATTATTCTGAATTAGTAGAGGATCAGGATGTCAGGATAAAAGTTTTAAAAGAACACGTTGAAGACGAATTGGCTATGGGTGAACTTAGTGAAGGTGAAAAGCAATTAATTACAGTTCTTGGCCTACTTAAATTCACAAAAGATGATGAAGCACTTATTCTTCTCGATGAGCCGGATACTCATTTGAATCCGTTATGGAAATGGAAATACCTGGAGTTTTTAGAAAATGTAGTTAGTAAATCTGCTAAGACACAAATCGTTTTTTGTACGCATGATCCATTAGTTATAGGTGGATTAGATAAAGAACAAATACGTGTCTTTAAAAAAAATGAGAACTTAGAAACGATTGTAGTAGAGCCAGATATAAGCCCTAGGGGCTTAGGAGTTGCTGGTATTTTAACAAGTCCACTATTTGGAATGCCAACGACCCTTGACAGAGCAACAAATGAATTGTTAGAAGAGAGAAATTTATTACTGTATAAACAAAGTAAGGGTAATTTCACTGATGCTGATCAAAAAAGGCTTAAAGAACTTTTTGAAGTTTTGAGTAATGAGGGATTTAACTACACATTTAAAGATCCTGATTTTTCTGAATTTATTGCAAAAAAAATGGATAATCAAAATGCGAAAGACTCATGATTTACATTGACAATACTAAGCTTGAAAAACCTAATCAGAAATGGTTGAATAAAGTGGGCATATTACTAGAAAAGCTTAAAGAAGCGGAAAATAACGATGATAGAAATAAAATAATCGATCAAAATCACCGTATATGGAAGCTCTTAAAAGATAGCTTAAAGGTATTGTCATGCGGAAAGTGTTGGTATTCGGAAACCAAAAATCCGTATTCCCATTTGCATATAGATCATTTTAGACCAAAAAAAAGAACAGAAGATATATTTGATAAACTTACCCCTCTCAAAGATGGGTATTGGTGGCTGACTTTTGAAATTACTAATTATCGACTATGTGGAAGTGTCGGAAATGTAAAAAAGGGAGACCATTTTGCAGTAAAGTATAATAGAGTTGTTCAACCTGGGCCAATTTCTGATGAGGTATATTACTTCCTTGATCCTACAGTGAAAGAGGATGTCAAGCTTTTAAATTTTGATAACAACGGAAGCATAAAACCTTCGGCTCCTGAAAATTTAGAAAAATGGAATCATGACAGGGCTAAGTATACGATTGAGTACTTAGATTTAAATTACCCAGATTTGCAAGAAGCTAGAAAACTAAAGTGGCAAGACACAACAATTATTATAAAGGAAGTAAATCGATTAAACTCCGTATATAATAATGAGCCGACTAATCAAAATAAATCCAAAAAAGAGTTTGAAATTAACAAACTAAGAACGATGCTTTCTCTTGAACAGGAATTAACCTCTACAGTTCGCTCTTGTTTAAGAGCATCTGGAGAAGATTGGGCATATAAATTACTTGAAGAATAAAAAAATGGCATCAACAAACATATTAGTAGCAAAAATCTGGTCATTCTGTGATACTCTTCGCGATGACGGATTAGGTTATGGCGATTACTTGGAACAACTTACTTATTTGCTTTTTCTCAAAATGGCAGATGAAAATAAAAATCAGTATCAAATTCCTGATGGATGTGATTGGCAAGAGTTGAAATCTTCTAGTCAAATAATAGAAACTTACGAATTAATATTAAAAAAGCTCTCTAATTCGGGCGGCATGCTTAGCAAAATATTTGCGGGAGCATTAAACAAAATACACGATTCTGTTAAGCTTAAAAAATTAATTAACCTAATTGATGAAGAAGATTGGACTTCACAGGAAATAGATGTTAAGGGTGAGATTTATGAATCCTTATTACAAAAAAATGCTGAAAATAGCGGAGCGGGTCAATATTTTACGCCTAGGGCGGTAATTACTGCAATGGTTGAATGTATGCAACCCAAACCAAAGGAAAAAGTTGCAGATCCTTCTTGTGGTACAGGTGGTTTCTTTTTGGGTGTACTTAATCATTTAAGAAATATTAAACTTAGTAAGTCGGAACAAGAGTTTTTGAAATTCCATACATTCAAAGGATGGGAAATTGAAAAAGCTACGGCTCGACTATGTTTAATGAACCTCTTCTTGCACGGAGTTGGGGATTTGAAAGAAACTCCTGAAATAGAGGTTAAGGACAGCCTGAAAAGAGCGGACGGAGAGGTGTTAGAATCTGAAAAAATTGACATAGTACTTGCTAATCCTCCTTTTGGGATAAGTAGTAGTGATATACCAACAACAGATAACAAGCAAGCAGAAAAAGACGGCTATTTTCTGAGGAAGGACTTTTGGGTAACTACAAGTAATAAACAATTAGCATTTTTACAGCATATTGTAACTATGTTAAATGAGAATGGTCGTGCAGCCGTTGTTCTTCCAGACAATGTACTCTTTGAAGGAGGTGCTGGTGAAACAATTCGGAAAAAACTTCTTGAAAACACAAATTTACATACAATACTAAGACTACCTACAGGAATTTTTTATGCTCAAGGAGTAAAATCAAATGTGCTTTTCTTTCAAAAAGAATCTAGATCGGATTTACCAGCAACTAAAGACGTTTGGATTTATGATTATCGAACAAACATCAGACATACTCCCAAAAAGAATCCATTAAAGCACGAACATTTAGAAGATTTCATAAGGTGTTTTAATGCAATTAACATTTCAAAAAGAAAAGAGACATGGGGTCAAGAGAATGAAAATGGTCGTTGGCGTAAATATTCTTATGATGAAATAATAGAAAAAGATAAAACGAATTTGGATATATTTTGGCTAAAAGATGATAATCTTATTGACTTGGATAATCTCCCTGATCCAGAAGTATTGATTGATGATATTATTGAAAATATTGAAAGTGCCTTAGCCAATTTTAGAACGATTAAGGATTCGTTGAACTAGACATACAAAACCTTTTGCATGAATGATTTTTTAAATGATAATATTTTTAATGTCGATTGTGATTTATTATTAATCCCAATTTCAACAGCTGGCACCATTTCTAATTCTTTTAGAAGTGGTTTAGAGGAATTAGATATTGCAGAAGATCTTTGGGAAAATAAGAAATATGAACTTGGTGATGTCAAAATATTACCTAAAAAATCGAAGAGAAAATTCATAGCTTTTGTTTGTACTGTCGATGGACATGATAGTGCTTACTATGCAATCAGATTAATAGGGAAAAGACTTGCAGAAAAAGTAGTAGAGTTAAAATATATTAGAGAAATAGCCTCTCCAATACTAGGTACAGGAGCAGGCAAGCTTCAGCCGGATTTAAGTCTAAATATTATGCGTTCTGCGTTCTATGAAAACAAAAATGTGGAGGGCATCAGGCTAACGTTTTGTACTCCAGATGAAGAAATACATTATTCTGTAAAAAATCATACTCTAGATATAGATACTAGTAGTGGACAACTCGTTATTGAAGCCGAAATTCCAAATATTCGGATAAACGAATTTATTGAAAGAATCCAATATGATACAGAATTTTATTATGAATTAGCTGAAAGAAAATTTAATGAATATATTGAACATAAATTACCCAAAGATTTTTATGAGAAATTAGCGAATCAATTTAAATCTTCAGGAATTACCTTTAAAGAATTCATCAATTCTGATTTATCTAATGAGCAACATGAATTTACAATACTTTGTGGAGAACTAATCGCTTACATTGATTTTAATGCATATCATAAAAATATCTGGAATAGAAATCCAGATAAACGTGTATTAGCTAAATCCGCAGTCCGTCAGAATGATTGGTTTTTAAATTTGATTAAATTCAAATTGACCGATAAACATAATTCTTTGAGTCCAAGTATTAGAAATGCATTTGCATACTTGAAATCTCCAAGTTTTAATCTCACCATGCTTTCTGAAAATCATAGAAAGAAAGCTTTTGACAATATTTTCCCAGATAGAAATTACAATGGTGAATTTGAAGAAACAGTATTAAGTTTTTTTAGGAGACTAGGAATAAAATCTCAAAATCCTCAAAATTTTGGAGCCCTGTGTAGTCGAATTCTTTACCTCCCTTTTATCAAGCCAATTTGGAATGAAACCGTAACAAAAGATCACACCCTTGAAGACAATTTAGGATATACAGATTTATCATTGGCAAGTTTCCGAATTGAGGAATGTTTAAGAACAAATTCAAAAATATTGGATTTAGGAAATTGTGGACTAGGTGATTTGGAGGTTATACCAGAACTTTTTGAATGCACTCATATAGAGGTGTTAATCTTAAGTAATGAATGGGCTGAATATAAAAATGGTAAATGGAGAAAACTTACTAGTAAAAACAAAGGAAATAAAAACAGCATTAAATCTTTGCCAGAATTAATGAATGAATTGTCCGAACTAAAAGTCTTGGTTTGTGGAGGCGATTGGAATGAGTACAATAATCAGAAATGGAACAGATGGGGTATTACTTCTCTTACTTCTATTTCTAAACTAAGTAAACTAGAATACTTAAATCTAAGTAATAATGAGTTATCTAATATAATAGGTTTAAAGAAATTAACCTCTCTAAAAGTTGCTCACCTAAATAATAATAAAATTTCGAAGGTAGAGCTTTTAAATGAGTTGAATAATCTTAAAGAGCTATATCTTAGCAATAATAAGATCAAAACGGTTGACTTTATCAGCAAGTTAGAAAGTATTGAAACAATAGACTTGCATAACAATTTTATTAGGGATATTAGACCAATCACAAGAATAATTGACCGTATTGGGATAAGCAATGATAAGTGGGAGTTAAATACATTAAACATAGCAAAAAATCCGTTAGAATTACCACCAATGGAAATTGTAAATCTTGGTAAAGATGAGGTTTTGGGAGTACTCGACGATATAGAAAAAAGAGGACGTTATATTAATAAAGACATTAAGGTCATCCTAGTAGGAAACAGTGAGGTTGGTAAATCAACGTTGGTAAAATATCTGGATAAAGAAAATGGCCTTGAAGATGACCATCTTCCTACTCTTTGGATGGAAGAGAAAATTATAAATAGTAAGTATTCAGTTAATACCATCGGAGAAGAGTGCTTATTACATATTTTTGATTTTGGAGGCCACGATTATTACCATGATACTCATCATTTATTCTACAGCACAAATACAATTTATCTTCTTCTATGGGATAAAGAAACTAATAATTTGAATTCAAGAAAAATCACTCAGAGAACAAGAGAAAATTTAGAAATTGCAATTGAAACTCAAGATTATCCAATAAGATATTGGCTAGATTCCGTAAAGTTTTACACAAAAGATGTTGAAGCAGATAATTTTGAATTTGTAATAAAAAGAGAAGTTACTTATGATAGTCCACTTCTTTTGATACAGAATAAGGTTGATGACGCTTCCAATATTATATTTCAGAACAGTAAGGCTCTCAAAAGTGATTATTCTTTTATTTATGACATGATTAATATCTCTATTAAACCTAAAAGAAATTTAGATCATTTTGATAGTTTGTTTTTAGAAATGCTCAATAAAATGAATATTATTGGTGCCGTTCTCCCTAAATTCTATGAGGCAATAAAAAATAATATAAATTCTTATAAAGGGAAGCCAGTACTAACCTTTTTAGAATTTATGAGTTATTGTAATGGAATAATCCAAGACCCTATTGACAATTCCCAAGCTAAAAGATTAGTTAAATATTTAGAACAGGTAGGACTTGTATTATGTAAAAGTAAAGACACTGATGAAAAGATATATATAGATAAGAAATGGGTAATTGAGAACATGCATAAAGTTCTTGAAAAACTGATGGAAAAAAAAGGAGAATTTAAACGAGATTATGTAGTAAGAATTCTTGGAACAGATGATGATAAGGTTGATGACTTATTATTAATGATGGAGGAATTCAAAATTATTTTCAAAAATCCTTATTCAGATGTTTACATCGCTCCACTTTATTTGCCTAAAATTCCAGATGGAAAAATAAAGTTATTTCTTAATGAAAATCAGATTACATATAGAAGATTTGAGTTCAAAGGATTCATTCAAAAAAATGTTATTTTAAGCATATTTCAGAAATTTGGAACTCTTTTTTCTTCGGATAAAAATAAAGATATATTCTATTATTGGAAAGATGGTTTGATTATAAAGAACCCTAATACAGAAGAAATTATAATGATAAGGTTTCATCTTGGTAATGAAAATGGGAATGCCTGTATTGATATTTATGATTTATCTCAAAAAGAGAAACCAATATTCAGAGATGATGTGCTCAAATTCATTAGAGATGTTAATCAAGGTTATGAACTCGAAGAAATGGTTACCTTGGATGGTATTGATTACATATCAAAAGAATTACTTGAAGATAATGCCAAAATAGGTAAACATGTCTTTTCAGAAAAGAAATTATCTGAACCTGTGAAATCAGAACAACAAAAGCTTTTTAAACTAAAAGATTACATGGATTTTATAGACAACCCCGTTAAAAAGAAAAAAGTAGTAATATCGTATTCAAAGAAAGATCTTGCACAAATTCATATTTTGAAAAGGTATTTGAGACCTTTGGTAGATGCTGAACTAATTGAAGAGCCATGGTACTGTACCAGTTTAAATCCTGGTGATGATTGGGATGGAAAAATCAAATATAAATTTCAAGAAGCAGACATTATATTTTTCATGGTAAGTGAATATTTTTATAGCACCAAATATATTATTGATCACGAAATAAAAACTGCAATAGATCGGTATGATAATAAGGAAAATATAAAAATTGTACCCGTGATTTTGGAATTTTATGATTGGGGTAGAAAGGAACCATACAATCTTCAGCGTTTCTCTGCTCTACCTTATCAAGCTAAACCACTTAGTGATTTTAGTAATCCCAAAATGGCTTGGAATACTATTACAGCATCGGTAAGAATGATGATTGAAAAAGATTTAGATCCTGGGAAAATTGAAATAATAAGTCGTGATCTTGAAGAAATTTACGAAAGACAAGTTAAAGGAAAATTAGATAATAATTCATTATAATTCTTCGCATCTTCTTACCTATTTTATCACATTATTTAGGTCATAATTTTTTTAAGAACTATTTAATATTTAAAAAAAGGAAGGAAAAATAAGCATAAAAAGGGCTGTTTCTAATAGGGAGACAGCCCTTTCTTGTTTTAAATACCGCCACTCACCGCCAAACAATTCCTTTGACTACCACTTTGTTAGACTGCCTCATTTTCTGAAACACCTTTGTCACGAAAGCCCACAAGGTGTGGGTTAAGGATAACTAATTAATGTGTTTCAATTATGGAAAAACAGAGAAAAAAAGTTTTGCTGGCAGCAGTGGCAATGCTGTCAGGAATTGGTGCATTCGCACAGGGAAACGGCACAGCCGGTATCAACGAGGCTACCCAAATGGTAACAAGTTATTTCGATCCCGCAACGCAATTAATCTACGCCATCGGTGCGGTGGTTGGGCTCATCGGAGGCGTTAAGGTGTATAATAAGTTCAGCAGTGGTGACCCTGATACATCGAAAACTGCGGCGAGCTGGTTTGGTGCGTGTATATTCCTTATCGTGGCAGCTACTATTCTGCGTTCATTCTTCCTTTAGTCCTTTGTCTTATGAACAGTTACAACATAAACAAAGGTATCGGAAGGACGGTTGAGTTTAAAGGGCTGAAAGCACAATACCTGTTCATCTTCGCCGGTGGACTTCTCGGTACACTTATCCTTGTGATGATACTGTATATGGTAGGCGTAAACTCCTACATATGCCTTCTCCTCGGAGTAGGTGGTGCTTCCTTAATCGTGTGGCAGACCTTTTTACTGAACAGAAAGTATGGCGAACACGGACTGATGAAAATCGGAGCAAACAAAAGACATCCCCGCTACATCATCTGTCGCAAGCCTGTACACCGCTATTTAAAGTTCACGCCTAAAGCCAAAACCGTATGAGAAATGCATCTAAAACAACAACGCTGGAAAACAAATTTCCTTTGCTGGCAGTAGAGAACAACTGCATCCTATCCAAAGATGCGGACATTACAGCCTGCTTTGCTGTGCGTTTGCCGGAACTCTTCACGGTAGCTTCCGCGGAATACGAAGCCATGCATTCCGCCTGGCACAAAGCGATCAAAACCTTGCCCGATTTTACGGTTATCCACAAACAGGATTGGTACATCAAAGAAAACTACGCTCCCGATCTGGCTAAGGAAGACCAGAGTTTTTTGGCAAAATCCTATCAGCGCCATTTCAACGAACGTCCTTTTCTTAACCACTACTGCTACCTATTCCTTACCAAGACCACAAAGGAAAGAATGCGGATGCAAAGCAACTTCAGTTCGCTTTGCAAAGGTTCACTGATACCAAAGGAAATCAGGAACAAGGAAACGATACACCGATTTATGGAAGCGGTAGCACAGTTTGAACGTATCGTGAACGATAGCGGTTTCATAACCCTGCAACGCCTTACCGAAGACGAAATTATCGGAACGGATGATAAACAGGGATTACTGGAGCAATACCTTACGTTGTCAAGAGAAACAGGAACACCAATGCAGGATATCGCACTCGGAACTGAAGAAGTTCGTATTGGCAACAAAAGATTATCACTGCATACTTTGTCCGATACGGAAGACCTGCCTGGAACAGTATCAGCAGATACCCGATTTGAAAAACTATCCACCGACCGGAGTGACTGCCGTTTATCATTCGCCGCTCCCGTAGGCTTGCTATTGAGCTGTAACCATATCTACAACCAATACCTGTTTTTAGACAACAGCGAAGACAACCTGCAAAAGTTTGAGAAGTCTGCAAGGAATATGCACTCTTTGGCTCGGTACTCCAGAGCTAATCAAATCAACAAAGAGTGGATAGAAAAGTACTTGAACGAAGCCCACAGCTTCGGGCTGTCCTCCATTCGTGCGCACTTCAATATAATGGCGTGGTCGGAAGACCCGGCAGAACTGAAACAGTTGAAAAATGACTGTGGAAGTGCCTTGGCACTAATGGAATGCAAGCCAAGACACAACACTACGGACGTAGCCACATTGTATTGGGCAGGAATGCCGGGCAATGCAGGCGATTTTCCGAGTGAGGAAAGTTTCTATACGTTTATTGAGCCTGCATTGTGCTTTTTTACGGAAGAAACCAACTACCACAATTCGCCATCGCCATTCGGTATAAAGATGGCTGACCGACTGACCGGAAAACCAATCCATCTGGATATTTCGGATCTGCCGATGAAACGTGGGATTATCACGAACCGAAACAAGTTTATACTTGGTCCTTCAGGTTCGGGAAAATCGTTCTTCACCAACCATATGGTAAGGCAGTATTACGAACAGGGTGCTCACGTCCTGCTCGTAGATACAGGTAATTCCTATCAGGGCTTATGCGAACTCATCAAAGGAAAGACCAAAGGTGAAGACGGTGTTTACTTCACTTATACCGAAGACAATCCTATTGCCTTTAATCCATTCTACACCGATGATGGCGTGTTCGATATTGAAAAGCGTGAAAGTGTAAAGACCTTGATACTGACACTTTGGAAACGTGATGACGAACCGCCAACCCGTTCTGAAGAAGTCGCTTTATCCAATGCTGTTTCCGGCTACATAGAGCGTATCAAAAACGAGGGTATTTTTCCTTCTTTCAATGGCTTCTATGAGTATGTGCAAGGAGATTACCGCAAGGTACTAGAGGAAAAACAGGTCAGGGAAAAAGACTTTGACATCGCCAATTTCCTCAACGTACTGGAGCCCTATTATAAGGGTGGCGAATATGATTACCTACTTAATTCTGATAAGCAGTTAGACCTTTTATCCAAACGCTTCATTGTATTTGAAATTGATGCGATCAAGGATCACAAAATTCTCTTTCCCATAGTGACCATCATTATTATGGAGGTGTTTATCAACAAGATGCGAAGGCTTAAAGGTATCCGAAAACTCATTTTGATTGAGGAAGCATGGAAGGCAATTGCGAAGGAAGGGATGGCAGAATACATAAAATATTTGTTTAAAACCGTCAGGAAATTCTTCGGAGAAGCCATTGTCGTAACGCAGGAGGTGGACGACATCATCCAATCGCCAATCGTCAAGGAAAGTATCATCAACAATTCCGACTGTAAAATCCTATTAGACCAGCGCAAGTACATGAACAAATTCGATGATATACAGGCGATGTTGGGGCTGACCGACAAGGAAAAAGGACAGGTGCTTTCTATCAATATGAACAACGACCCATCAAGGCTTTACAAAGAAGTATGGATCGGTTTGGGGGGAACCGAGTCTGCCGTATATGCCACAGAAGTGAGTTTAGAGGAATATCTCGCCTATACCACCGAAGAAACGGAAAAAATGGAAGTCATGCAACTCGCCGGAGAATTGGACGGCAATGTAGAGCTCGCCATTAAGCACATCGCTATGCAGCGACGTGATAAATCAAATCAATAGTCATTAACAATTTAAAATTTCAGAACAATGAAAAAAGTAATGTATCTGGTGTGTACGGCATTAATGCTTGCCGTAGCACCTTCAGCAAAAGCTCAATTTGTAGTAACCGACCCTGCAAATCTGGCATCGGGTATTCTCAACAGTGCTAATGAAATCATACAGACTTCTTCCACAGTAAGTAATGTAGTGAAGAATTTCAAGGAAGTGGAAAAGGTCTATAAGCAGGGAAAGGAATATTACGATAAGCTTCAGGCCATAAACAATCTGGTAAAAGATGCCCGTAAGGTGCAGCAAACTGTACTCTTGGTAGGTAATGTTTCCGAAATGTATGTGCAGAATTTCGGCAAGATGATGAACGATCCCAATTTCTCACCACAGGAACTGACTGCTATCGGCAATGGCTATTCTGCACTGCTTAATGAAAGTACGGAACTGCTGAAAGAACTCAAACAGATCATCAGCTCATCAAGCCTTTCGCTTAATGACAAAGAGCGTATGGATGTTATTGACCGTGTATATAAGGAAGTTAAGGAATACCACAGCCTTGTACGCTATTACACCAACAAGAACATATCGGTAAGCTACCTGAGAGCGAAAAAGAAAAACGATGCCAAGAGAGTGCTCGACCTATACGGAACTTCTAACCAAAAATACTGGTAAAAATGGAATGGAATAACCTTCACGAAGTCCTGCGTTCACTATACGATGATATGATGCCGCTTGCAGGCGATATGGCGGCCGTGGCTAAAGGTCTTGCAGGATTAGGCGCACTGTTCTTTGTGGCATTAAAGGTTTGGCAGGCGCTCAGCCGTGCCGAACCAATTGATGTGTTTCCGCTCTTGCGTCCGTTTGCTTTGGGGCTTTGCATTATGTTCTTCCCAACTATTGTGCTGGGAACCATCAATGCAGTACTGAGCCCCGTGGTAACGGGAACCCATGCCATACTCGAAGATCAGGTACTTGACCTCAATAAATTGCAACAGCAGAAAGACCAGTTGGAATATGAAGCAATGGTCAGAAATCCTGAAACCGCCTACATGGTATCGGATGAAGAGTTTGATAAAAAACTGGATGAATTAGGTTGGTCACCTTCCGATATAGGGACAATGGCAGGAATGTATATGGACAGGACAGGCTATCAGATAGAAAAAGCCATAAAGGAATGGTTCCGCAATCTGCTGGAAATACTTTTTCAGGCAGCGGCACTCGTCATTGATACGATACGGACCTTTTTTCTGATAGTGCTTTCCATACTAGGTCCAATAGCTTTTGCCATATCCGTATGGGATGGTTTTCAGTCCACGCTCACGCAATGGATCACGAGATACGTAAGCGTTTACCTCTGGCTGCCTGTTTCCGATCTTTTCAGTTCCATGCTGGCAAGAATACAGTCGCTGATACTCGAACGGGATATCGCCATGCTTGCCGATCCGACCTATATACCTGATACAAGCAATACCATGTACATCATATTTATGATTATCGGTATCGTAGGATACTTCACAATCCCAACCGTAACAGGCTGGATCATCCAGGCAGGCGGTGCAGGAAACTTTACACGTAACGTAAACCAGACGGCAATGAAATCCGGAAATATTGCCGGAGCTGGAGCTGGTTCGGCAGCAGGAAACATCGGCGGGAAATTAATGGGGAAATAAAAACAATTAAACATTTAAGAAAATGGAATTTAAAACATTAAGAAATATCGAAAACAGTTTTCGCCAAATCAGGCTGTACGCCCTTGTATTTGCCGTACTCTGTATAAGTGTTGTAGGATATGCCGTATGGCAGTCCTACCACTTTGCGGAGCAGCAACGCCAAAAGGTTTATGTACTGGATAATGGAAAATCATTGATGCTGGCACTCTCGCAGGATGCAAGTATCAACCGCCCGGTAGAGGCACGAGAACACATCAGGCGTTTTCACGAACTCTTCTTTACACTTGCTCCCGATAAGAACGCCATTGAAAGCAATATGAAAAGGGCCTTCAATCTTGCAGATAAAAGTGCCTTTGATTATTACAAAGACCTTTCGGAAAAAGGATACTACAACCGTATCATATCAGGCAATGTACAGCAGCGTATTGAGGTGGATAGCGTTGTCTGCAATTTCGACACCTATCCGTATGCGGTACGCACCTATGCGAAACAATTCATTATCCGTTCCAGCAACGTAACCAGGCGTAACCTGATTACTTCCTGCTATCTCGTAAACTCCGTTCGTTCAGACAATAATCCCCAGGGTTTCAATATTGAAAAGTTTGCAGTTCTGGAGAATAAGGACATTGAAGTTATTGAACGCTAAAAAACAATCTTATGGAAGCATTATCAGATTTAAATACGTTCGTAAAAATCCTTACCGACAAAGGGTATAACGGCTTTTTTCATACGCAGGGTGCGTATGCCGGAAAATTGAAAGACAGCATTAGTGAATACCTTGAAAACTGCCAAAAAGGTATAGACAGCTTGCCTAAACAGGACTTGCTACTGACAGGCTACCTGCAATGGTCGGGCGAAGATAAGCCAAGTGTAGAATGCTGTATGTGGGTAAAATACCTGAACGGAAAATTTTCTCTCAACAGAATGGAGATTGAAAGGAAAGACCAATTCGGGCAACTGCTGAAAAAATCAGAACTGACAAACCTGTCTGTAATATCTGCTCCAAAAGCGGTGGAGGCAGTCGCTTTGGTAAACGAGCAGCAGACGCAAAAGGCTGATAAAAGCACTAAGCGTTTCAAGCTTTAAAACAACAATTATGAAAAAACTAAGAGCAAACATGGACAGGCACTTTGACAAGCTAGATGAAAGCTGGCGAGCACTGCCCGTTGGCAAACAGCATAAATACACATTGTACTTTTTCGTCGCTTACCTAATTCTTACCACAGGGGTAATATTTAAAGTGTGGTATGATGCAGGAAAGTCAGATAACAATATGGTCATTAAGCATATTGAAAACCCTGTCCTCAAAAATAAAGAACGTCCTACAGTCTTGCAGGACACATTATCAACAATTTTTAAAAATAGGATTTATGAAAGAAAGTGAAAACAAAAAGACGGTTGTTCGGGTAACGGAAGGAAATCCGACAGCAACCACTGACGTACTGCAAGACAGTACGCAGAATAAGATGGATAAGTTGAAAAAGCCATTGATATTTGGCTTGATGGGAATTGTTTTTCTTGGATGCATGTACCTCATCTTTAAACCATCGGAAGACAAGAAAGAACTTGAAAACATTGGACTGAACGATGCGGTTCCGCAAGCTACAGGAGCAGGAATGCAGGCAGACAAGCAAAAGGCTTATGAGCAAGATATGCTGGAACAGAAGGATGTTGAAAAGCGAAATTCGTTGACCACGCTCTCTGATTATTGGAATACCGATGAAAGAGAAGAACTAACAGATGAAACGATTGATAAGCAAGAAAGCTACGCTGGAAAAAAGACCAGTGGATATGGTAATCCGACAGTCAACAGCTACCGTAACGCACAATCTACATTAGGTTCTTTTTACCAGGATGACGATCGTGAAACGATAGAACTCCGCAGACAGCTGGACGATTTAAAAGAGCAACTGGCAGAAAAGGATGTACCTAAAACAGCTACCGTAGATGACCAATTGGCATTGATGGAAAAGTCCTATCAGATGGCAGCGAAGTATCTTCCGACAGGTACAAATTCAGCAGAAGCCTTGCCTGCCAAGGATGCAGCTCCGGCTCCAAAAGTATCTACACAAAAAGAACATTTTGTATCATTCACTTCAGCAAGAAAAAATACCGTATCTGCCTTGTATCGTGAGCCTACAGATAGTGCCTTTTTAGCCGACTGGAGTCAGGCCAAAAACCGAGGCTTCTACACGGCAGGTTCTACCCAGCAGGTCACACAACCTAAAAACAGTATCAAAGCCTGCGTACACGATGCACAAACGGTAATTGGCGAGACAGGAGTTAGATTACGTTTGCTCGAAACTGCCCAAACGCCCAGCCGTACTATTCCAAAAGGGACTATTGTAACGGCAAATGCCAAATTTCAGGCAGGACGTTTACAGCTAAAAGTAACCTCTGTCGAATTGGATGGCAATATCATTCCGGTTGAGATTACCATTTACGATCTGGACGGTCAGCAGGGTCTGTATGTTCCGTACTCTCCCGAAATGAATGCCCTTACCGAAATGGCCGGCAATATGAGCCAACAATCTGGAACAAGCCTAATGCTTACTCAAAATGCCGGACAACAGGTTGCAGCTGATCTAAGCCGTGGCGTGGTACAGGGTATTTCGGGCTATTTCGCCAAAAAGGTTCGCACACCAAAAGTTACGCTAAAGGCAGGACATCAGGTGTTTCTCGTATCAAAAAAATAATGTTGAACTCAAAAAATAAAATAATGAAACATCTTTTTAAAATCTTTGGAGCATTTGCCCTGACCATCGGCTTAGCCGTAACCTCTTTTGCACAGGACAGTGCAAAATCAAAAACTCCACTTGCTTTGGGCAAGATAGCCCCGTACAAAATGGAAGTTACCTATGATAAAACTTCACATCTGATTTTCCCGACTGCCATCCGTTATGTGGATCTGGGCAGTGAATACCTGATTGCCGGAAAAGCGGATGACGCGGAAAACGTATTGCGTGTAAAAGCATCGGTAAGGGAATTTGAGCAGGAAACGAACTTTTCGGTGATTACCAATGACGGACGTTTTTACAGCTTTAATGTCTATTACAGTTCTTGCCCGGAAGCACTGAGCTATGACCTTTTGACGATGCAAAAAGCAGTAGATAAAGCCAACAGTAACGATGTGCTTTTTGAAGAATTGGGCGACAATTCTCCGTCATTGGCTGGCTTGCTTTTAGAAACCATTTACAAAAACGATAAACGTATTGTAAAACATATCGGAGCTAAGAGTTTTGGTATCCAGTTTATACTGAAAGGTATTTACATCCATAATGGCAAATACTACTTCCATACCGAATTGAGAAATCGTACCAATGTACCGTTTCAGATTGATTTTATCAATTTCAAAGTTGTGGATAAAAAAGTAGCTAAACGCACTGTAGTACAGGAAAGACCAATGATACCGCTACGTGCTTATAAGCCATTGGACGAAATTAGTGGAAAATCAATGGAGCAAAATGTATTCCTGTTAGATCAGTTTACCATTGCCGATGATAAGGTGCTTTTGATTGAAATTTTTGAGAAGAACGGTGGTAGGCATCAAACGCTACAGATAGAAAATTCCGATTTAATCAAAGCTCGTTTGATTAATGATATGCACCTGAAATTTTAACAATCCTTTAAAGCAATTATATGAAAAAGTATATCTATACCGTGATGCTCCTCCTGATGACCATCACGGTTACACAGGCACAAAGAATGCTGCCCAAACAGAAAGGATTGGAAGCAAGTGCAGGCGTATTGTCCGATGATAAAATCGGTAACGATTATTACCTCAATATCGGGATGACCGTCAACGGTAAGAACGGGAATTACCAAATTTGGGCGTTGGAATATACGCACCAATACCACGACTATAAAACCCTCCGCATACCGCAGGAAATCTACACCGCCGAGGGTGGTTATAGTTTGTTCTTGCTTGGCGATAGCCGGAAGAATATCACATTGAATGCAGGAATAATGGGCGTAGTCGGTTACGAAAGCATCAATCGTGGCGAAGCGATGTTGTATGACGGTGCGAAAATAGTAAGCGAGGACAACTTCATTTACGGAGCTGGCGGACGGCTAACCTTTGAAACTTACCTCTCAGACCGATTTGTGTTAGTCCTGCAAGGGCGTACAAAGGTTTTATGGGGTACGGATCTGGAACAGTTCCGACCGTCCGCAGGTGTAGGATTAAGGTTTAACTTTTAAAACGAAAAACAATGAGAGCAATTTTTAATAAATTCAGAGTGGGACTACTGCCTACATATATACTATTGGCAATCCTCACAGCTTCGGTTTCGCTGGTATCTTGTAGCAAAGATGATGACCTCGAAATACAGAACAATTTTCCTTTCGAGGTAAATGTAATGCCTATACCCAAAGATGTTGCCAATGGGCAGACCGTTGAGATACGCATTACCATACAGCGAAAGGGTAATTACATGGATACAGAATATTTCCTGCGATATTTCCAGTTTGACGGGCAAGGTACTTTAAGATATTATGATGAACCACCATACCTGCCTAACGATTTATATTCGTTGCCATCGGAACAATTCAGGTTGTATTATACTTCAACTTCTGCCGTATCACAGTCCTTTGAGGTTTGGATTTCGGACAGCTTCGGAAATGAAAAGCAGTTAAGCTTTCAGTTCAATAGTAGCGATTAGGTCACTATGTGTTTGTAAAGTAACGGCTTATCGAAAGGTAAGCCGTTTTTTTATTCATACAAATAAAATGTTTAATTTTATAGAAGTGAGAATGACCGTTAATTTAAAAGTGTAGCTTATGGATACTCCTACTTTGGTAATAGGCATTGTCGCCCTTATATTGGGCATTGGGCTTATCTACTGGATAAGTCGTAGGAAATTTTACAGACGAAGCCCTATGGGAACAGAAGGTTTTTCGAGCTTTGAAGCATCGGTATTTTTACGTTTTATAGAACGTATTGGCAAATGGATTGCATACGCCCTGATTATTTTCGGACTGTTAGGTATATGGGCTTCTTCTAAAGGAGACAAGAACAAAGAGAAGATTAAAAAAATGCAACAGATAAAACAATCATCACGAAAATAATATTCCATCCAGCAATAATATTTGAATGAAAATCGGATAGCCCGCGAGGTTATCCGATTTTTGGTTAACTAAAAAAGTAAACTGAAATCTACTTTTTCCGCTTATAGTGTAGTTGCGTCAATCCAGTTTCGAATGTTTTTGTTGTTACTAATTCAATAGCTTGTTCCGGTCTTCCGTCTTTAAAAAGTTTTGTTCCATTACCTAATAAAATTGGAATAATCGAAATTACAAACTCGTCTATTAAGTCATGTTTCAATAGCTCATTGATTACTTCAGCACCGCCGTCACAATAAATATTCTTTCCATTTTCCGATTTTAACCGTTTGATTAATTCCGTGATGTCTCCTGTATAAAAAGTAGTCCTGCCTAATTTCGGTCTTTCAGTTCTTGTGATGACATAAATATCCCGCTGACCGTTGTCATAATGAGATGCTCCGATTTCGTTAACTACATAGTCATAGGTTTTTCGACCAATAATTATCGTGTCTATTGTGGACGTAAATTCAGCATAGCCATAATCTTCACCCTCTTTTTCTACAAGTTTCAAAAAGCTTAGGTCGTCATTTGGTTGTGCAATGTAACCGTCTAAACTCATTGCAATGAAAAGTGATATTTTTCGCATGTGATTTCAGTTTAAATGTTTTGACAAAATTACTTTTCGAAAACCAGTTGCACTTTGTAAAAATGCGACAAATTATAATAGCGATGGTGAAAGTCCGGTATTTCGCTTGATTTCATTACTAAGATGCGAATGGTCATAATAGCCGCATTCAAATGCTATATCTAACAAGCTCCGTGTTTGATTTGAGTTTTTGATTAATCTTAAAGCATTTTGAAAACGAATAATATTTGAATATTCTTTTGGTGATAATCCAATGAATTTTTTAAAATTTCGTTCCAACTGTCTTACGGTTATGAAATTCCTTTTTGATAGTTCGTAAATGCTGATTTGACCGTTTGTTAAATATATATCATTGATAACTGATTGTAGCTGATTGTTTTTACTCTTTATTCTTTTCGAAAAGAATTGGTCAAAATAATCGAATGGGTTGTCAAATATCTTGTCAACATTAAATGAATTAGGTTTTTCAAATTCAATAGTGTCGTTGGTTAGCTCATTTTGTGAAGCAAAGCTATAGAAATTATCAAAAGTTCCAGGTTTCAGGCACACACCTAACAAATGTGTATCGCTGTCAATAAAGCTATCTTTAAAAGAGTTCATTGCACCAACTACATAAGTCTTCCCGAAGTCCATAGAAACAGAACCGTTATCTGTCAAACAAGTATTTCCTGCATTCATTACTATACCAGCACAACCATCTGGAAAAACCCGTTCCCATTGCCTTTCAGTCTCGTTCCCTTTCAGTTCCCAATAGAAATGAATAAGGGGATCTAACTCTTTGCAAGGATTAATTTTCTTGTACTTCATCGGTTTTTGTGGTATCGCTCGCTAGAATGACCGTCAGTAGAATTTATCTTTTCAAATTTACAAAATAAAAGTCTCTGAAAACTTATAGCATAACGACAAATACTGCCTTTCAAAGCCAACGGGTGCAACCTTTGCCAACCCTGCAAAAAGCCTTTATAAATTCAACTTCCACATAAAAATTGAGCAAACAATGGAAGTTATCGCAGTACAAAAATCCGCATTGGACGGAATGAAGAATGATATAAGGGAGCTTTTGGAACTGACCGAAAATGCTACCCAAAAATACACCCCGATTTTTAAAGAGGAAAAGTGGCTTGATAATCAGGAGGTGTGCTTGATGATGAATATTACCAAACGGACTTTGCAGACCTATAAGGACAAAGGCTTACTCCCGTATTCAAAACTGAACCGCAAGAATTATTATAAACTCTCGGATGTACAGGCTTTGCTCGAAGCCGGACAGCCTTACAATACAAATCACAATGGATTTATTGACGAATGAAGCCGAAGAAATCATAGCCCATCAGGAAATGATAACACGGTTGAGATACCGTATTGAAGAAATACTGAAGAACTACCGTCCTGTAATGAACGGAGAAATCTACTTGTCGGGTGAAGATGTTTGTAGGTTGTTACATATCAGCAAGAGGACTTTACAGCAATACCGTGATGATAATATCCTGCCATTCGTACAGATTGGAGGCAAGATAATTTATAAGCAGTCAGACATTCTATCTGTACTGGAGCAAAATTATACTGGAAATAAGCTTAGTGCTGACTTCTGAATTTCCTTCTCAAATAATAATATCGAAATAATAAGCGGTCATACCACAGGGTGAACAACAATAAGGTAACAGGAAATAATAGTGTTTTTGATCCAAAATACGGGTAAGTAAACCCGCCTATGATACCACCGAGAAAGAAACAGGAAATGATCGCTAACTTCAAAAAAATGCTTTTTCTTAATCGTAACCGTTCCAGCTTTTCTCTATAGAAAAACAATTGGGATAATTCTATTCCCAAGTCTGTAAAAAGTCCTGTAAGATGTGTGGTTCGTACCACCGACTGAGATACACGGGTTACCAGTGCATTTTGCAAACCCATAGAAAAAAGTAAAGCGGAGGACAAAAGGATAGCAATTGAGTGATGTTCTTTCGGTAACAGAAAGGCAGAGAAACCAACACCAAGTAATAGTGCTATTTCAATAATTATAGGTATCACATAAGAAGTCTGCGGTTTGTATTTTGAGACCCATTCCATAATCAGGCTTGACATAAAAGCTCCGAACAGAAAGAAAATAATATAGAAAAGATAAATAAAAGCCATACTGTAATTCTTCAATACCAGTTCTTCGGAAAAGAATGCAAAATGTCCTGTTACATTAGTGGTTAACATATTTAATTCTAATACCCCTACGATATTCACTACGCCTGCTACACCAGATAGAATTGAGGCTAATTTGAGATTGTGGGAATAAGTACGTCCTTTCCCTTTATGTCTAAACATATAAAATTTCTTTATCACAAATTTACAAAACTACCTTTCTTAACGTACCTAATAATTGAATATAACAAACAACATTCGTACATTTGTTGTCGAAAATATAGAAAATCTTAAAGTGTTTTTGCTTTAAGTCCCACATTGAAAACTGGTAATTTTTAGACAACGGGACGATAAGGAAGAACGCTCATGCCAAAGGCGTGGGCGCTCGCTTATTCGTTGTCGGGTATACCAGTACCTCAATGTGCGGTAAGTGTAGTTGCCTGCGCTTCTTTTTTGTGCAAGGCTTCCACAACCTAAAAAACATTAAGGCTATGGATAACGAGCATATTTTATACCCTGATTTTGACCATCCTGCGTCACAGCTATCAGCATTCTCCTTCTGTATAGATATTTTTATTATCTCCCTCAAAAATGGTGAAATCGTACGTTTTAAACCTGATGATATAGCTCATTTCAAGAAATGGCTTTCCAGATTTAAGATTAGGGATATTGCGTTTGACGATGGCATGCCTCATAATGATAGAACCACTGATTTATCTAAATCCAATCTCGGATTTTTTAACCTATTTAAACGAAATAATAGAAAATGAAAAAAGAACAAATAATTAGGGTCGCCATTATTGACGACCACGATATGCTTAGAAATGGTATCTGCCAATTTCTGGATAGCTTTGGTTTTGCTATGATGTTTGAAGTAGAAAATGGCGTATTAGCTTTAGAAAAAATAGAAAGAAGCCACCTTATTCCTGATGTTTGCATTGTGGATGTTAATATGCCTGTGATGAACGGATTTGAATTGACTGAAATATTAAGTAAAAAATATCCAGCTATCAAAATTATTGCATTCAGTGTGAACGATGAAGAAAAAGATGTTTTGAAAATGCTTGAATGCGGAGCTGACGGCTATGTGTTAAAAGGTGCAGACCCAGACGAACTTAAAAAAGCTATTGAGGTGGTTTATAACGGCGAAAGATATTTTAGTGTGGGAGTGTCGAAAATTGCAAAGGAATATTTTAGTAACTAATAATCTTGCAACCTTAATAGCCTAAAATATCTATTATAATTAAGCGACGTTCTTTTGCTTCTTTTCTTTGGTCGCAGATGTGGAAAGAAAAGAAGTTCGCTATAATAACAAAAGGGATAACGAATATCCCTGAAACCTGAACGCAACCTATTTGAGAAAAATAGGGAAATGGAAGAATGAAATGGAAGATTTTTAGCAAAGTGGCTGCACCTTTTTTGGATGCAAAAATGCGTTTCCGACCGTAGTAAGGAATTGCATTTTTGCCGCCCGATTTTGCTATCTGGCGACTGAAATGGGCTGTGAGCGGAAATCTTTCAGATTTAGGAAAAAACCCCTGTTTTCGGTCAATCCGTTGCGGAACAATCCCCACAATAAGGAGCAACCCATTTGAGCCAATGCGGAATTGATAAACAAATCCTGCTTCTCCAATGCTTCTGCCAGTGAGCAACTTGGCGTATCATCTTCCTGCTCGGACTGTTTCAGCAGGTCGCCAAATTCTTCCGTTACCATTGGCAGATTGGCGATTGTTTCAAATCGGTCTGAACTCGGTTGCGGAACATCGCCTATGGTAGATAACAATACCTGCCCTGTATGCTGACTGTTGCCATAATCTAACCAGTATTTGGGTTTGTTGTGATGATATTTTCCGTTATTCATTTCATTAAGTATTTCGGCAATACCAAACCTCGCCTGTACGCTATCCACACAGGTTATAAAGATAGTAGCCTGTACGTTTTCAAGTTTACCGATAGTGTCTTTTTCAAACTTCTGTGTTTCGGCTTTCCAGTTCGTACCCGAAAAACGGTTGGCTCGGTTGATGAGTGCAACGGATTTATATAATCCGACCTCACATTCTGCAAAACGCTGTCTGCCCAAATTTGCTTCTGTAATAACATCATCGTCCCAAAGGCGAACGGACAATCCTGCGTGTCCCAATGCAATGAAACTGTGGTTCATTTCCATTAGGGCGGTCAAAACCTTTGAACCTGTGCCACCTGCACCGATAAGGTTTACCGATATGGGATTGGTAGGATTTATCAAACTATTGTCCGTAAAATGGACTTTTATTTTTTCTGTGTTCATCGCAATATATTTTTTAAGGTTAGCTTACTTTTGGTCAAAACTTCCATTGGAAAGGCTTCGCCTGTGGCGATAAGGTTTTCCCAAAGGCTTACGCAATTTCCTTTTATCGGGTTAAAATCGTGCATGAGGTGGCTGAAATAGCTATTGAAGAAAAAACCTTCCCATTCGCTTATGAATTCTTCCAACGATGCCGTTTTTTTAATCCTCACATCTACCGTTCCCATACATACATTTCCATCCTCGTACACGTTAAAAAAGGGAGCATTGTATAAAGTTGTTTTTTCGGTCGGTCTGCGGTCGCCTGTCAGAGCAAATACCGCCAAACCGTTGCGGTTCGCTATCCACAACATAGGCGGTACATTTGCCCTGCCTTTTGGGATACCCAAACTTTCTGTAAAATGCAATTCCCTCTGCATGGCTTTTGTAAACCAAACCACCTTATTGCCACTCGGGTCAAAATGTAAAATATGGCTTCCAATAATTCCCTGCGGTTTCAATAAAGGGTCTTTTTCCTCTTTTGCGGTCTTCAATGCCTTTGCAAGTCGGTTTGCTTCCTGTACGGTCAAAGGGTGTGCATTTATAGGCGTACCGTTTTTGTCCATATCAAAATGCTCTACATACGTATCGTTGCCCTTTCCTGTGGTTTGATAAAAAACCAATGCCGATTTAGGATAGTAAAGCGTTCCGAAATCCTGTGTTATGTCGTTCATAGCTTCTGTTTTAAAAATTGTTTAATATGTAGGTCAGTTCGTCAATCATCGGTAACAGGCGGTTCTCAAATTCCAATGTATTTGCGGTGATGTCGCTTCCGTCAAATCGTTTGATAATCATGGGTTCTTCCATCTGTCCGTATTCCTGCAATTCGTTGTTTACCGATTCGACAAGATTATCCATCAGCCATCCTTTGCCATCGGCACAGAAAGAAATATATTTTTCCATTGATATGATATTTTCCATGTCTTCTTCGTTTGCTTCGCCATTTGGTTTGGCGTTGCGTAATATGCTTTCACTTGGGTACTGCTGATAAATGGCGTAGGCTTCCTGTGCTACTTTCAAGCAATCCTTATCTATGGTATCTTTGGCTTTAAAACGGTCTAAACGCTCTTTAAAATGCTTTAGATTGGCATTGTGATATATCTTCTTTTCCATGCAGTCGCCAATCCATTCGGCTTGTGCAAATTCACCGAGATTGTTTTCTGTATCCTCTCCGTAATCGTCCTCTGTTACCCAATCCTTTTGCATTTCGTACATCCAATATAGGTAACTGCTTTCCTGCCTGTAATACGGAATATCGGCAAGGTGGTACAGGTAACTGCAAACCGATAGAAGCAATTGGGCGGTATGTTTTCGCTTGGGGTCTTTCAGCCAACGATACAGCGGTAATACTGGAATATAGTAAAGCGTTGAACCTGTACTGTATCGTTCTTCGGTTGTGAAAAAGGTTTTCTTGCTATCCTGTACCAGTCTGATTTCTTCCCAATCCTTCACTTTCTGCTTTAGCTGTTCTTCCGCATCTTTTAAAGCCAGTGCAATATTGTAGGGATAACCCAAAGATTGCGTGGGTTTGGGAGTGATACCGTAATGCTCTGCGAGTTGGGAAAGGGAGGTATAAAAATCCCGTTCCATTTTGGCATTGTCCCTGCAAGCCTGTACGGTTTCCGTTTCTTCCAATCTTTGCAGAAAGGAAGTCTTTAGAAAACCATTGGCAACATAGCTTTCGGTACGGACTGCTGTTTGTCCTTTTTGATTTCGTTTGCGTCCTTGGGTCTTTGCATCCAGTTTGCGAACTCGTTTAACTGGCGGTGCAATTGCCGTTGCTTGGTTTCTTGGGGCATTTTGAATGTTCCCGATATGGTATGTCGTTGCATAAGTCATTGTTTTACTGTTTTGGTTTAACCTTTTGTTCCCATAGCACTCTCAAAACGGTACTGTACCGTATCGTCCTTGATTTGTGGTGCTGATACTTTTGCGGTGGTCAATATGGGGTATGTATTGGAATAGAAATTCAATACCGCCTGTACGCTCCATTTTGGTTCGGGGTCGGTCAGCTTGATTTCCTGCCCCTTGTCGTTCACTATAAAAACTCTCTGTAGTTGCGTTGCTAATAACATATTCTTTGATTTTTAGGTTAACACTATTCTTCTTCGTCCGTGTCGTCTATCGGATAATCGTCTGTAACTTCTTCCGCTTGCGGTGCTTCGGGTGTTGCTTCTTCCGTTGCACCGAAAAGGCTCGGTGTAGCGAATTTGTCAGATAGGGAAGTTTTACGTTTGCGTATGGCTTCTGCATATTCGGGAAAATCGGCAAGGTTCGGCACTTTCATCCACGCTTCACGGAATTTGCCGGCTACCTCCAGTTCATCAGCCTTTGCCATTGCTTCTTTGTACTTCTTGTCTTTGGCTTCCTTTTCTTTCTTTTCCTTATCGGATTTTTCCTTTTCCATTGCCGATTGTTTTTTGACTTCCTCCATTTGCTTTAGGAATTTTTCCATATCTACCATTACGCCCGAAATGGTTTGGATAGGCGTAGTTATCTGCTCAAAAAAGCCGTCGTCAAACTCCTGCGGTGTGGCATTAAATGTTAATGGGGGAATTAGGTTTTTGGCATTATCTCCGCATTGCTCGTTGTTGAGTAATACCGTTACAATTAGGTTGCTTTCTATCCCTTTGGAAATGTTCAGTTGCAATACTCCTGTAAAGTCCAACTGCTGTATCTGATTAAAAAAATTGGTATTCATCGTTCTAAAATTTTAATGTGTTGTTACTTGTTCTTTGATTGCTGTCAGTTTCTCATACATATCCGTCCAATAGGCTATTTGCTTTTTGTCGAAGTCGGAAAGACTTTTGTCCCTGTGCCTGTATTCCTTGTAATCTGCCGTTATTTTAATGGCTTCGTCAAGGTCTGTTACTTCAATTAGGCAACCGTTTAAATCTGTGATGTACATTTCTATCCTATTAATTTGTGATTTCTGCGATTTGGTCAATCCTGCCGTAAACAATGGTTCTAAGGCTTGTTTTGTCGGGGGCATTGTATTCGTGCCAACTGTCGTACTGCTTTACCAAATAGGTTTTCAGCACATCTTCAAACCCAAACCGATAACCCTGCAATGGAACGGCTCTTTTGAAAAAGGCATTTCGGTTTACGGCTTCCGCAAGCCAATTTTTCTCGGCTCGGTTCATCTTTTCGCCCTTGTTCAATTTCTCCCTTAGCAGGTATACTTTAGCGTATTGCAGGGATTGCAGTTCGGGTACATCGTGGCGTACAAACTTTGTGGCTATTGTTTCCGTTTTCATTGTACTTGGGTTTAATGTTGATGATTTTCAATTTTCCGTTCCAATAGAGTTTCCAGTATGTCGCAATCACTTTCGTGTTGTTCGCCCTCAAAATGGTAGGTATCGGTTTCTTCTTCAAACTGAAACTTTTCAAAGTCCTCGTATTCCAAATAAATATCCGTGAGTAGCTTGTCAGAATAGTTTGCACTGCCATATACAAGGTTGCCCATTTCCTCATAGTCCTGTGAGAAACTCACGTTATAGTGTTCTGCTATCTTTTTCAGCACTTCGGTATTGGGCGACCATTTTGTTTCGTACTGAAAAATCCCTGTATCTCCCTCGTTCCAATAGATGTTGAAGAAATAACCGCCATTGCTATCCTCTACGAAGTCGGGCAGTTGACCGCATTCTTCTTTTTCCTGTTTTTTAGCCATTGCCTTGAATAGCTGTTGTATCTGTTCGATTGCTTCGGGTTCTCCCTCGAAAACAACCGCATTGCTACACCAATTTGCCATAATCAAATGTTTTAATATTAATAGTTATGCGTGTGATTTATCAGCGGTATAAATACCATTTACATAGTAACCGTGCGACTTTTCCCAAAGGCGTATTAAACCGTCCGTGTCGATATAGAAATACGCTGTACGATTGCAGTAAATAATAAATATGCTATCGTCCTTATGCTTCTTTTCAAGGCTCTTTGTCTTCGCCAGACTTTTCGCTTCCTCGATTGTTTTTGCTTTCATATCCTGCCGTCTTGTATCGTTAAAAATTTCTACTATGTCCACAATGGCACATTCGGGACAACCCTCTGCGGTTGTTATCTGCTGTATCGCTCCCTGCTTTCCGCTTAGTGATACTACTCTGAGCGTTGTTGTGCCTGTATCGTGTTTCAGCGTTGCCTTATATATCCCTATTGTCATTGCTTTGGTTTATAGTAGGCTACCACCGATTAAGGCGGTAGCCTGTGGTTATTTAATTAAGGTTTAGGATTTCCGCACCGTCCAAAGCAAATGCGGTACACAATTCAAATGCTTTCTGTGATTTGATTTGAGCCGTTCCACCCAATACAATGCTCTGTAATTTGGCTTCATCATTCTTGTAATTTCTTACGTTCTGATAGTAACCTGTCACGGCATTGTACGCTCCGAACAATGTGCCTTTGGTGGTGTCCATTTGTTGGGTATCGCTTATCATCGCATAGCTAAACGCATCATCAACGGTGTTTTTGAACACGGTGGAGATTTCATCCTCTGCACCTTTTTTGATAAGGTCAAGCGTTTCTTTGTTCGGGCAAAGTGCCAACTGTATTAGCTTTCTTACCTCTCGGTCTGATACCTTTACTTTTGCCCACTCGTTGAAAATGCCCTCTAACTGATTGCTCAATGTGTTAGCCAATCCCAAAATCTTGTGGGCATTCTCGATACGCTGTTTCGCTCCCGAAGTATGTTTTATACGGACTACATTGGTCATGCTGCGTAGTGAGGCATTCAGCGTGTTTTGGCATACAATCCTAATGGGCGTAAATGCGGCTGTGATACTTCCGCTACCATCGTGCGAAGTGGTCAGGAAAATGTACTTTTCGGTCACGTCATCGCCATTGCCTACACGGATATAGTCGGGCAGTTTGGCTGTGATAAAAATGCGTTCTCCGTTGCCCAATGCTCCTGCGGTTTCGTACAGAATACCCTCGCCACCGCCTACGATAGCATCAAAGAAATTAAAGGCTTCTCTATTTTGAACGATATGGTAATCTTTACCGACTACGCCCAATACTGCATTGTTATCGGTGCGTATGTTGGCGAAATAGTTGGGTACTTCCAATTCGCTACTGCCTATCTCAATACCGCTCGAAGTTTCGATAATGCCCGATCCTTTGGTAAACAGTGGGGATTTAACTACCTCGTAATCTAACCCTGCGTGTTGGATAGCTTCCTCACTTGTCGGGTATTGCTCCACGATTTGCCCCAAACCGTGCCACGCTTTTTGTTGTACGCTAAAAAATGAATAACGTCCTGTTCTCTCGTTGAAATTGATATTATGTGCCATAATGCTAAATTTTGATGTTAAAAAATTGAATGAATAGTTGTTTTAGAATGGGAGGTCGTCCTCTGTTTCCTGTGCTGTAGCTTTGTTGTTTTCGGCTTGTGCAGTAGCTTGTACTGTTTCCGTTTTTCTGCTACCTCCGTGCAGTTTGATGTTAGAGGTATGGAAATTTAATCCTGCTCTCGGTTCTCCGTCATTCCCAGTCCAAGCTCTCGTGCTTACCCTGCCAGATAGTTCTACCAAAGTCCCTTTTTTGAGTAGCCTTGCTACGTTTGGCGTTATCCAATAGGAGCAGTCGAAATAGGTTGTCTGCTCAATGCGTTCGCCCTGCTTGTTACGGTAGCTGTCGTTTGTCGCTACTGAAAAGTTTACTACCTGTTTTTCCTGTGACGTTGTGCGTACTTCCGCATCTCTTGTCAATCTACCTGTGATGTTCATAATTTTCGATTTTACGTTGTTAAATTCCTGTTTGATTTTTTTGATTTGATTTATTCGGCAATGAGAGGAGGTGCTTGTTTTCGTTTCACTTTTTCCATTTCCAATGCTGATAATTTTCAATTCTGACATTTTTTTTATTCGTGTAAAGAGCCGGAGTATGCTTTGTATCGTTTCACGAGCATAAAAGGTTAGTGTTTAGCAGCAGCAAGGTTTTGCCAAAAAAATACTACCCTTGGGTGGAGATTATTTTGCAAACCCGGAGGGCATGACCTTGCTGTTGCGTTAAGAACACGATCATACCTTTGCTCTTGAAATGGGACAAAAACAGCATACCGGTTCTTGGATAAAAACTATGTGGAAGGTGGTGAAAATGGCATTGGGGAAATGGCCCGATGTGGTCAGAAAGCATGCAGCCATCGAGGCTGAATTTTAAAAGCACTTTTAAGTGCCCTGTTTTCCCTCAGGGTGGCCGCCGTTGGCCACGTAATGGAGATTGCTAAATGCTAAAAAGATGTTTGTAGTATGTTTTTTGGGCTCTCAGGTATGGGCATAAAAAAAGCAGGATCGTTAAATCCTGCTTTGATGTAAACACTAAAAATTATAAGGTGACAAGTTCAAATTCCTTTTCATCGGTAACAACTCCACCTGTAATAATATTTTCTTGCTGCATATTTACAAAAGCACTTTCTAGAGCCGCAAACTTTGGCGATACCAAGTCCATATCCTTACTTATTTTTTGACTGGTTATTTTCGCATATATCTGGGTGGTCGAAATATTCTTGTGTCCCATCATTTTACTAAGGCTTTCAAGGGGTACACCTTCCGTCAGGAACATTGTGGCGAAAGTATGCCTTGCCGTGTGAAAGGTCACCTTATTTTCAGTAATAATCTCCGCTTCGCCAATCAGTTTTTTAACGTGGTTGTTACAGGTTGCATTTGCTGGAACGGGAAATATAAATTCATTACGTGTGGTTCCCTGATATTTTTCTATCAGCAGTTTTGGAATTTCCATTAACCTGACGTTGGAAGCAACATCCGATTTCTTTCTCCTGCTTATGATCCATTGGTGACCGTCAAAGAATGACTGGATATTGCCTGATCTCAGCTTTTTAATATCAATGTATGAAAGCCCTGTGAAGCAACTGAAAATAAACAGGTCTTTTACAAGTTCGAACTTTGGGTCTGAAGTTTTTAGAAACATCAACTTTTCAACTCCCTCTTTGAGAAGATAGCTACGATCTGTTTCTTCCATGCTTATTTCATAATCCTCAAAAGGATTTTGACGTATCAGTCCTTTTTTGATGGCAAGGTCGGCAAGGGCAATAACCGGCATGGTATAAACCCAAACAGTATTGTGGGTGCAATCCTGGTCGATGCGTAGGAAGAAGTCAAACTCTCTGATAAAATCTGCTGTTAATTCCCTAAAGGCCATATCATCCCTATGATAACGTTCCCTGATAAATATGCTAAGGTGGCTGTAAACAGTCTTGTACTTGTTATAGGTGTTCTGCGAACGTTTGCCTTTGCTAACCATTTTTTCAAAATCTGTATTCTGTTCCCTAAACACTTTAAGGATGGCATCGTCCATAACACCTACGCCGAGAAACGAAAGCTTAACTTTCTGTGAAGTTGCAAAACCTTCGTCTTTCAACATATCATCATAAATCTTATTGATACGTACTCGGATTTTATCCAATTTCTGGTTGGTGCTTAATGCCTGGTTGCTCTTGCCCAATACACGCCCATGTTTCAAATCCCAGCTATTGGGATCAATTTCCAGTTTGGCACCAAATGTTTTAGGGGTTCCGTCAATGGTAATCCTACCCATAATAGGGACATTACCGTTTTTCTTTGGTTCGTTTTTCTTCAAGTAAAATAATAGCTTGAAGGTAGATCTTTTCACTGTTTCCATAACTCAATTGTTTAATGTTTAAAATTAACTATCAATGAGTTACAAGGAAATATGAAAAATAATGCAAATTGCTGAATTATAACTATTTACACCAATCATTGCCAAGCTAAACAGGTAATGATTTAGTAACCTAACCATGTCATTTTAAGCCCAAAACCTACCGTACACCGACCTCCAACTTTAGACTACAATTTTAAAAACCGCTGTATAGTAACGGTTTTAACCGCTTTGCCTATTTTTGCTTTTTATTAATCTTTTTTTAATAAAAAAAGAAGATAAGAGGTTATCTTATCTTCTTAAAACAATTTAAAAATGTAATAAATAGCTGAATATTAATTCAGTAAGTAAAGTAGCACTAATATTCTGATACGTTTTTAATATTAGGTAAAAATGCGCCACGAATACAAAACACTTCTCTAATATCACTTGATTTAACCAATAGACTATCAAAAGCAGGGTTGTCGCTAATTAGAAGTAATTCCCCCTCTGTTGTATAACGCTTAAAACGATAACATAAAATACCTTTGCCTTCCACTACTAATAAATAAATATGCCAGGGTTTAATCTCTGCCAACTCAATTTTCTTTGTTAAAACATACGAACTAATTCGAATGGTAGGATTCATATTCTCAACGCCAATTTGAAAAGCCATATCAATTTCTTCTTCTGTTGGAAAAACACAAGAAGGAGATGTTCCATAACATTTCTCAGGGTTTAGAAAATATTCAATGTGATGATCCACCGATATCATCTTTACCCTTCTTTTTTCCAAATCAACATTTAGAACCGAATTGGGATGTGCTAAAAACAAATCATTTAAATCAATCTTATGTTTCTTACATATTTCAATGATTTTATCATAGCGCAGTGTTTCTCGAACCTTCCATGACGACAATGTATTTGGTTTTATTCCTAATAATTTTGCCAACTCCAGGTCATTCTTGTACCCCAGCAGTTGCTTCAATCTTTTAATTACTTCATTTGCTTGTAACATAACTTTTTCTTTTCCGTGTATAAACTCTTTTTCTATTCCCGAATCACCAATTACCTTGCCATTATATTCGCAATATTTGCACACAACGCCAAAACATATAAATAATTGTTATAACAAAACATAAGTATCTGTAAAACAACCAAATAAAATTCAGCCGTTTAACAACTACTTAACAAAAAAAATTGATTATTGACTAAACAATTAGCTCAACAACAATTAAAATCTCTAAAAAGGTGAAAAAAGTGAATCTTAATTGCTTTACAAATTGCGTATAAAGACACTTTATTATCTTTTCACACTACATTTTGTAAATATCAAAATGCTTACAATTAAATTGAACAAAATCAATCTTCTAAAAAGAATAAGAATGACTTTTCCCCTAAGGGTTTTCATTAATTCATAGCAAATGAACTAAATTCAAATATAAACAATTATTATTTTAAACAAATTATATATGAGTTTTTTACACAAAAAACCTTTTATTTATAAAAATAAAGCATTAATTAAACATAAATTATTAAAAACTATTTAAAATAATAATTTAGGGTATTTATAAAAATTCTCATTAATTGATGTAAATAATAAATATAATCTCATAATGCGTTTTTATGTTTTTTAAACAAGCATTTGGTGAATAAATTCACTATTAGTCATAAAAGAGCGATTTTAAACTATTTGAAAAAAAAACAATTTCGAAAATCGAATAAAAAATACTTTTAATAACTAAATTCATTAAAAGGAGAGCAACAAGAAGGAAATTTACCTTAAAACCCAAAAAAAATAAATTTTCCATTCAATTTATTTTTTATTATCCACAACTCCCTGAAACAAAGCAAGTAGGAGAGCAAATAGGCGCAAAAAAAAAGCATCATACGTTGTATCGCATGATGCTTATATAAGGGAGTGATAATCGGTTTATTTCAATTCAAAACTCACTGATACCGATGTATTTACTTCAATTTCTCCAACTGAAAGTGTTTGATCAGAAGATTCTGTATCAGCTAGACCTGCTGTTTTTAAAGCATACATGGGTCTAAATATAGGTTGAGCTCCACCCCCACCATCAGTTACAATCAATACTTTCCCTATACTCTGCCCCAAAGCCTCTGCAAAATCTTTTGCCTTTTTCTGGGCTTCTTGAATAGCTAATTTTCGAGCTTCAGACTGGTACATAGCTAATTGAGAAGACTTATATTCTACTCCATCAATTCGATTTACTCCTTTCGCCATAACACCTGCAATGACGCTCTCATATTTTGCTAAATCTTCTAAAGTAAGGGTAATAGTTTGACTTGCCTGATAGTAGTCTTTCTTATCAGTATAATCTTTAAATGGATAAAAACTAACGCGTTGGGTCTGAATATTTTTTTCTGGTATTTTTGCCTCTTTCAAAAATTTTAAAACACTCGTCACCACAACATCATTGGCTTTTTTAACTTCCTCTGCTGTTTTACCTTTATTTTCGATACCTAATCGAATAATAGCTTGATCTGGTACAGCGTTTACTTTTCCTTCTCCTTGTACTTGAATCTGAGGAACATGAGTTGCTATTGTACCTTGTGCATAACTTGAAACGCTCATCGCTACAAGTGCACTTCCTATTAAAATAGTCTTTTTCATATTTTATCTTTTTTCTTAATCAATACAGACAAATATATTCCATTCACTAATACTAAAAGAAAACCATCTAAAATATAATAAAATTTTAACTATTAAATTTTATTATTCTTGGCCAAAAGCAAAAGCAAAACGATGGGAATCAACAACAAACCAATTAAAAATAATTGTTGTTCAAAAAGCTGTGGATAGCGAATTAACGTTAAAACTAGACCGCCTATTGCGCCCCCAAAATGAGCAGCATGGCCAATATTGCCAAGGTTCTTTCGCATCCCATACAAGCTATAAAGCAAATAGCCTATAGCAAAGATATAGCCCTTAATGCCAATGGGGATAAAAAACAAATACAGTTTCAAATCGGGATAAAGTAAAATAGAGGCATATACAATGCCAGTTACCCCTCCCGATGCCCCTACCGCATAGTATTGCTGCTGTTTACTATACAATTGGTACGTTAAAACATTGCCTATGACAATACTCAACAAATAAATCAAAATGAAATAAAAACTCCCACTGATTGCCACAACAATACCGGCAAACATATAGAGCGTAAACATATTAAAAGCAAAATGCATCCAATCAACATGCAAAAAACCAGAAGTAATTAAACGATGTATTTCTCCTTTTCGAATGCGGTCTAAGTCAAAATTATATTTTGAAAAAAAAGCATAATCACTTAATCCTTTATAAGTTACAAGTCCTGACAAAACAAGTATCATTAAAATAACAGGTGCTATATCCATATTCTTTACGCGGTATAAACTTCAATAAATGAAATTTCTGTTTTTATTTACAGGCTAAAAATAGTCTAAATCCAGTATCTTTGCTAGTAAATTAAACCTAAATAATGAAGTTATTAGTTTATTATATCGCCTATCCTCTTTTATGGCTTATTTCTAAAGTACCTTTTTCAATCTTTTACTTTATATCGGATTGCTTTTTTGTGCTTCTCTATTATGTGGTGCGATACAGACGTAAAACGGTAACAGAAAATATAAAATTAGCCATGCCTCATTTATCGGATCAAGAGGTAAAAAAAGTGGTTAAACAGTTCTATAAACACCTCTGTGATATTTTCTTAGAAATGATAAAAACCTTTACTATTTCTGAAGAAGAACTCAAAAAACGCTTTCAATTTACCAACCTAGAAACCATTTTAGCTGTAGAAAAACAAGAAAAAAGTGTCTTGTTATTTTGTGCGCACTATGCCAATTGGGAATGGCTGATTATTTTGGATAAATTCATTAGTTTTCAAGGATATGCCGTTTATAAAAAATTGGGGAATCCCCATTTCAATGACTTATTTCTAAAAATAAGAACGCGATTTAATACGCGTTTGGTTGAAATGAAAGAGACCATACGTGTGATTCGCCAAAATGAAGTCAACAAAAATCATGGAATTTATGCCTTTATCAGCGATCAATCGCCTATGATTGGCGATGCCAATTACTGGCAAAACTTCATGGGCATTGAGGTACCAGTCTTTACTGGTGGAGAAGCCTTGTGTAAAAAATTTAATATGGAACCCATGTTTCTCAAAGTGGACTACGTGAAAAGAGGCCACTATCAAGCTACTTTTGTTCCCCTTTTAAAAGAAGGTGAAAAGGTCAAAGAAGTACCCAATTACGAATTGACTAATCGCTTTTTACAAGAAGTTGAAAAACAAATTAACCAGGCACCTGCCTATTATTTTTGGACGCATAAACGCTGGAAACACCAAGGTAAAAAACCAGTAAATATCAAGTCTTTTCAATAAAAAAAGCTTTGCGAACCTTGTATTTATTTTAGTAATAACGCGCTAATTTACTAGCTATAAAAATTGCATTTCGTACCTTTAACTGAAATTACACATATTATGACACATATAGAAAAGCTTCATGCGATACGTTCTTTAATGAAAGAACAAAATATAGATGCCTATATTATTCCTTCATCGGACCCTCATATTAGTGAATACTTACCCGAATATTACAAGTGTATTGCTTGGACTTCAGGATTTACAGGATCTGCTGGAACGTTGGTTATCACACAAAAATTTGCAGGTCTATGGACAGACTCTCGCTATTTTGTTCAAGCCAATGATCAATTAGCAAATTCTGGATTTGAATTAGTAAAACTAAAAGTGCAACATATGCCTGAATATGTAAATTGGATCGCAGATCAATTTACCACAGGAGGAGTTATTGCATTTGATGGAAATTTAGCTTCAATTGCTGTTGCTACCGCTATTCAATCCACTTTATCGCCTATTGGATTTAAAATTAATGGGCATGTTGATTTATTATCTCCCAACTGGAATAATAGACCTGCACTACCAACAGAAAGCGCTTATACTCTTCCCGTTTCTATTACAGGAAAAAGTACTGCAGATAAATTAACACTCGTACGTGAACAACTCAAACAAAAAAGAGTTACTTGTCATTTAATATCTTCACTTGATGATATTGCTTGGTTATTGAATATTAGAGGTACTGATGTTCCTTGTAATCCAGTTACTTTAAGCTTTGTTTATATTGATGCACATCAGGTAACTTTATTTATTGATAGAGCAAAACTAGATACAGCAACAGTACAAGAATTAAATGGATTTGGAATTACGCTTGCTGCCTACACGAGCTTACCGCAAGCTATTGCAGCTATTCCCACAGGAAGCACTATTTTATTAGATCCTAAACGCACGTGTTTTGCAACCTATGACAGCATGCCTAAAACAGTGTCGATTAAGGAAGATATGAACCCTTCTACGCTGTTGAAATCAATAAAGAATGAGGTTGAGATTGCCCACGAAAGACAAGCGATGATCAATGATGGAGTGGCTATGACTAAATTCTTCAAATGGATTGAAGAAAATGTGGCTACCGGAACACTTACTGAACTAAATATTGCAGATCATCTACTTGGTTTGCGCGCCGCTCAACCTGGTTTTAAAGACATTAGTTTTAACACGATTGCGGGTTATAAAGATCACGGTGCTTTACCTCATTATTCAGCAGATGAAAAAAGTAGCTATGACATAAAAACGGAAGGTCTACTATTGGTTGATTCAGGAGGACAATATGAAACAGGTACAACAGATATCACCCGTGTTGTTGCTTTAGGCACCCCTACTCAAGAAGAAAAAGACGACTATACGATTGTTTTAAGAGGTACAATTGAAGGCTCAATGGCTATTTATACCAAAGGAACTCGTGGGTATCAAATTGATGCCATAACAAGAAGACCTATTTGGGCTACCTTAAGAAATTATGGACATGGCACAGGGCACGGCGTTGGATTTTTCTTAAATGTACATGAAGGACCTCATATATTTAATCCGACACCTACTGATATTGCAATTGAAAAAGGAATGATTACTTCTATCGAACCTGGTTTATATAGAGAAGGAAAACACGGTATTCGAATTGAAAACTTAGTATTAGCGAAAGACTTGGATTCGAATCAATTTGGTGATTTTATGGACTTTGAGACCTTAACTATCTGTTATATCGCTACGAATTTAGTAGATAAAAAATGGTTAGAACAAACGCATATTGATTGGTTAAACCAATACAACGAATGGGTCTATACCAGCTTAAGAGATTTAATATCTACGGATGAAGCGCTTTGGTTAAGAGAGAAAACAAAAGCTATTTAAATATAATAACAAAAAAAACCGCCTTAAAGGCGGTTTTTTTTATGCTATCCCTTACTTAGACTTAGATTTGCCAATCAATTGGTTTTTGATTTTGGCTAACTAAATATGTATTAATTTTTGAGAATGGTTTACTTCCATAAAATCCTCTATAAACGGATAAAGGAGAAGGATGCGCAGTTTCAATCACGAAGTGCTTGTCTTTATCAATCATCTTGCCTTTCTTTTGTGCGTAACTCCCCCATAATACAAAGACAATGTGTTCCCGCTCTGTGGCTACTCTTTCAATTACCTTATCTGTAAAGGTCTCCCAACCTTTTTTTTGGTGAGAACCTGCCTTAGAGGCTTCAACAGTCAAAGTTGCATTGAGTAAGAGAACCCCTTGTTTGGCCCAACTAGATAAATCTCCATTATGAATATTCTTGATGCCTAAATCTGTTTCTAACTCTTTAAAAATATTTTTTAAACTCGGTGGAAATTTCACACCTTGACGAACTGAAAAAGCCAACCCATTGGCTTGAAATTCTCCATGGTAAGGGTCTTGCCCTAAAATGACAACTTTAATTTTAGAAAAATCAATGCATTCAAAAGCAGCAAAAACTTGATTTTCTGGAGGATAAATCGTTTTTTTTTGCCTTTCATCTGCTACAAATACTTCTAAATCTTTAAAATAAGGTTCCTCAAACTCTGCTTTCAATACCTCATTCCAACTTTTATTTTGTATGGTAAAACTCATTAGTCGATATAAACGGTTCTTCGATAAGAGACAACTTGTGTGGCATCTCTAGCTTCTATTAATATTTGATTGTATTCATTTAATCCTTTCTTAGGCTTTACAATTTGCTGACGAACGACCCAAAAAAATTCTTTTTTATCTGAGTCAAATTCAAAAGACACAAAATCTACAGGCTCAAATTTTGTTTCTGTTTTTTTGGCAATCTTTAAAACTTCACACAAGTTAAGTGAATAATCTAACGCCAATTTCTCCCCTGTTTCAGGCAATAGTAACGGAGAAATAATTTGTTGATAGTCATTTAAAGCAATTCCCACACAATAACTTATGCCTTCTGCTGGTTCAAAATCATAATAAAAAAAATATTTGGTCAAACATTGACTCATATCAACCCTCGGATACCTAGACTCAAATTTACGAATACTATCATAAGCACTAATGCTAACTCCTTTAAATTTTAATTTACTCACCATATCCGCACCAACTTTAGTAACAAGAAGGTCTTCTAAATTCTTTTTTACTGTAGAAAACCCTTCAGGTGCTAATTCAATCGGTCTATTATTGTAGTAGTATCCTGTAGATGATTTTTCTGCATTAACAAAATAATTGTAAGTAGGACAAGCATCTATAAATAAATCACTTTGATAACCTCCTCCTATTTTTACTTTCTTTTCATCTAAACATTGTGCATGAATCTTGATAATACTTAAAAAAAGTAAAAAGACCGATAGATATAGCTTCATAGTTTTAATGTTTTATTAAGAAATCAAAAATATAAAACTTTTCAAATATTCCTCTCAATCTTGGCTTTAATTTCTCCTTTTATGAATTTTATTTTCAAAAAAGAAAATGCAATTCAAGTGATTGTATTGTCCAATAAAAAAGCCGCATGAGTTTTTCATGCGGCTTTCTTTATACTTTTTGCGTTTACAAACGCTTCATTTGCTCTTTCATCATTTTAATCTGATCCTTCAGCATGCCTTGTTTATCCAATTTTTGTGCTTCTCCTAACAACTTCGTCGCTTCTAATTTTCTGCGTTTAGTCATCGAGATTCCCGCCAATTGCAATTTAGCCATTGCCAAATCTTGATCCATATTCAACCCTAATTCGATGGCTTTTTTCATGTACTTTTCAGAAGCATTCAAATTAGTTTGAGAAGTCATAATCCCCATCAAGTAATTATAATATCCATTTTGCTTTCTTACTAAAGCTGTTTCAGGGTTTTTAATTCGCTTCAGCCATTTTTCTGCTCCTTCAAAATCTTGTTTTCTCAATTTTAAAAAAGACAATAGAATAAACTCATTTTTGAAATACAAGAGTATTATAAGTCCCATTAAAAACAATAAGAAAATTCCATTTCCAATATTTCCTTCTGAAAATTGCCAAACAGCCGTTGCTAATATAAGTGCTGCGATACCTAATTTAATATATCTATGAAACATATGCTATAATTAACTTCATTAAGAATGCAAAATTAAAAAAATAAGCGTAGTATAAAAATTATTCCGAATAAACCTCTCACCTATTTCTTTTCTTTTGTATTCTATTTGGATTGAAACAATTGCAATAAATGAGTTGGATCTAATGTTGTGAACGACTCAATAACGAAATCCGCCGTGCTATAGTCTTGTTTCTTAGAATTTTGACTTTTATAGCCCAGTACTTTAATACCCGCTGCATTGGCTGCTTTTATGCCATTTGTACTATCTTCTATTACTAAACAATGTTCTTTTGCACTAATTTTGGCTAAGGATGCTGCTTGATTAAAGATAGCGGGGTCAGGTTTAGATTGAGGAAAATCTTCTCCACTGACGATATGAGAAAAATAGGGAAATAATTCAAATCGATTAAAAACGCGTTGAATGGTACTCTTAGAAGCAGATGACCCTAAAATCAATTCAATATCTTGACGATGCAATTCTACAATTAAGTTCCGCACACCTTCTATGAGTTCCAAATCCGGTTTGGTATCAAAAGATTCATTAAATAAAGTGCGTTTACGCAGTACCAAATCCTCAACCTCCTCTTTGATATGAAATAATTCCTTTACTTTTTGATAGGTATTTTTTGTTGAAAATCCCGTAAAAGAGGTATACACCTTTTCAGAAACCGCAATACCTAATTCATCAAAATGCGCGTAATAAGCATACCGATGAACGGGTTCTGTATCAACAATTACCCCATCCATATCAAAAATAACCGTGCGTAACATATTTTTTATTTTTCTACAAAGGTAAGAGGATTTTATTCATCTAGTAGTAAACCACCTACAATATCAAGCGCAGTCAACAAAATAAACTAGCTGTTTTTGGTTTTGCCTCCCCGCTTTTTAGTATTTTTACATTTACGCCTTACCAAAAATAAAAAAACACTATCGCCTTGTCAGCATCTGAAGAAGAATTATTCGTGCAACAACTGCAAAATGCAACTACAAAAGATAGAGCATTTCACCAGCTTGTAGCGCAAAACAAAACGAAGTTGTATTATCACATTCGTTCGCTTGTTTTGTATCACGAAGATGCAGATGATATTTTGCAAGAAACTTTTATCAAAGCCTATGAGAATATAGCATCCTTTAAAGGAAATAGCAAACTTTCTTCTTGGCTGTACCGCATTGCGACGAACCAATCTTTAGACTTTTTAAAACAAAAAAGTAAAATACAACAAATAACCCTTGATGAATACAAACAACAGGGCATCGAGCAATTAGAAGCTGATTCTTTTTTTAATGGGGATGAAGCAATCGTGTTATTGCATAAAGCCCTTGACACCTTACCTGAAAAGCAACAACTCGTATTCAAAATGCGCTATTTTCAAGAACTAGATTACAAGCAAATTTCATCTATTCTAGATACTTCCATTGGTGCATTGAAAGCCTCGTATCACCATGCAGTAAAAAAAGTAGAACATTTTTTAAAAGAAGATTAAACCTTTGAACTAAAATTCAGTCTAACTAATAGAAGTACATACAAAATGATAACGAATCACAATTCTAAGCACAAAAGAAAAGACGGCTTTGAAGTTCCAGAAGGGTACTTTGAATCCTTTGATGCGCGTTTTTTTAAACGCTTAGATGGCAATGTAAAACAAACCAAACGCATCGTTCTATTCACGCCAAGGAAAAAAATTATTTCTATTGCAGCGGCTGTAGCGCTATTTATTGGTTTGGGGCTATTTTTTAAAACACAAACCACCTCATCCCTAAGCAATGAGGCTTTGGAAAACTACTTCGAATACAACCCTTCTTATACTCTGTCCAATGAATTTATACAAACCTTGGATGAAAGCGACCTTCAAGAACTTGAACAAACCATTCATGTCAATCAAAAGGACATCAATGAATATGTTCAAACTAATATCGATCTTGATTATTACTTAAACTACTAATTATATTATGAAAAGATTTCTATTGCTGTTTATCATATTAAGCTTTTCGACACACAGCCAGGCTCAACACCCCTCGTCCGATCAAATTAAATCATTAAAAGTAGCCCACTTATCTTCTGTTTTGAATTTGAGCAGTGATGAAGCTGAAAAATTTTGGCCTATTTACAACGTGTATGACAATAAGCTATTCAAATTGAGACATTCAGATATTATGAAATACCTAAAATCGAATGAAACTCAAGACATTGAAGGACTTACTGAAAAGCAAGCAACTGAAAAGATGCAAGCTTTACTTACCTTCGAAGATGATTATTGTTCGCTTAGAAATCAATTCATTCTCGATTGCAAGAAAATCCTTTCCAACAAACAGATTCTCTTATTAAAAAAAGCAGAAGATGATTTTAATAGAAAGCTACTTAAAAAATATAAAGACAAAAAATAAGCTATTTAATAAAAAATAGCAAAATCTACTCCACCTAGCCTACAAAAGACCTATATTTGTAGGCTATTTTATTTATTTATATAATGAGATTACACAGAAACTTAGTTTTTACCGTTATTGACTCTATCTTATTAATTTTCAACGAAGGAGAATACGCAGACAAAGTAGTTGCGAAAGCATTGAAAAAAGACAAACGCTGGGGAAGTGCCGATCGCAAATTCGTTGCTGAAACGATTTACGAAATTGTGCGTTGGAAAAGGCTGTATACCGAAATTGCAGAAGTAAAAGAACCTTTTACCCGAGATGATGCATGGCGTGTTTTCACCGTTTGGGCCGTATTAAGAGGGTATCAATTACCGGATTGGAAGTATTTTGAAAATACTCCACTTCGCAGAATCAAAGGTAAATTTGATGAACTAAGTAAAATTAGAAAATTCAAAGAAGCTATCCCAGATTGGATGGATGAACTTGGAATACAAGAACTTGGCGAAGAACTTTGGTCTAAAGAAATAGCGGCTCAAAATCAACAAGCACAAGTTATTTTACGTGTTAATAGACTCAAAACTACACGCAAAAAACTTCATGCTATTTTAATGGATTTAGACATTGAAACAAGTATACCTGAAGACTATCCAGATGCTTTAATTCTCAAAGAAAGAGCTAATGTGTTTTTAACGGATGCCTTCAAAGAGGGATTATTCGAAGTACAGGATGCTTCTTCTCAATTAGTAGCTCCTTTCTTAGGTATCCAACCTGGAATGCGCGTCGTTGATACGTGTGCAGGTGCAGGCGGAAAAACATTGCACATGGCTTCTTTAATGGAAAATAAAGGGCAGATTATTGCGATGGATATTTATGAAAGCAAGCAAAGACAATTAAAAATTAGAGCTAAAAGAAATAGTGCTTTTAATATTGAATACCGCATCATTGAAGGAACAAAAACCATCAAGAAACTACACGAAAAAGCAGATCGTGTATTGATTGATGCCCCTTGTAGCGGTTTGGGAGTAATCAAGAGAAATCCAGATACAAAATGGAAATTACAACCTGAATTTATTGAAGAAATAAAACTAGTTCAACAACAAATTCTACAAGATTATTCTAAAATTGTCAAAGTAGGTGGAAATGTTGTTTATGCAACTTGTTCGATTTTACCTTCTGAAAATGAAAAGCAAATTGAAAAATTCTTGGCTTCTGAACAAGGACAAAACTTTAAATTCATCAAAGATCATAAAGTATTGGCACACCAAACCGGTTTTGATGGTTTTTATATGGCTCTATTAGAAAGAATTAAATAAATCGATATAACTCATATCTGATACTGAGTTATAGCAAATAGACTAATCAAATGAAAAAAGAATTTGTATTTGTATTTTTAACTTCTCTGCTTCTATTAACTGGATGTACGAACGAAAAAGCAATTTCATACCTTGATGTTGATGATAAAGTAGAAGTTCCAAAACCGGATCCAGAGAAACCAGATCCTGAAAAACCAGATCCTGAAAAACCGGATCCAGAGAAACCGGATCCAGAGGCACCGTATAAAATACCAAGTGCTATTGCTTCTTACTATAGCAGCATTGACTTTTCAAAAGATAGTCAAACGGTACATACGGCTTTAACGAAGTTAACGAAAGAAAAACATACACATAGACTCTCTTATAACGATTTGTGGGAAGTATTACAAGCTACTGATTTGACACCTGCTGGAAATGAAGTTTATTTACTCTATGGACAAAAAGGGATACTCACAGGACAAACAGCCTATACCAGAGGGAAAAACACATATGGTGGACGCAATGGGGAATGGAATAGAGAACATACTTATGCTCGTTCTTTAGGTACGCCAAATTTAGAGCAATCAGGTACAGGTGCTAATGAAGATGCACATCATATCCGACCTGCTGATGTACAGTGGAATGCCGCAAGAGGAAATAAGAAATTTGCTCAAGGTTCTGGCGCTTCTGGAAATGTTAGTGGTGGATGGTATCCTGGAGATGAATGGAAAGGCGATGTAGCACGTATGATGATGTATATGTATATCAGATATCAAGAACAATGTTTACCTTCTAATGTTGCTGTGGGAGAAAGAAATGCAAAAGATGTTCGCATGATTAATCTGCTTTTGCAGTGGAATGCAGAAGATCCTGTTTCACCTCTTGAAATACAGCGAAATGAATATTTAGGTAAAGCAGCCATTCAAGGAAATAGAAATCCTTTTATTGATAATCCCTATCTAGCAACCCAACTTTGGGGAGGTGCTGCTGCTGAAAACAAATGGAGTAAATAATATATCCTATAAATTTTCAATAGAAAATACAAGCTATAAAAAAAGCAGGAGCGAATTTTTCACTCCTGCTTTTTTGTATCGTGCAAACGGATAAACATAAAATCACTTCTTCTTTTTTTCAAACATCAACTCTTTGATTTTTTCTTTATCTTCTTTCTCTTTAGTCAAATCGAACATTGTTCCAAAAATTCGATCCCAAATCGTATTACTTACACCAAAACCCAATGCTTCATCCTTGTAATGATGCAAATGATGATTGCTCCAAAGCGGTTTCATAAATTTAAAAGGTGGAGCAAAAGCATGGATTGCATAATGCATTGAAGCATAAAGCAAATACCCCATCATAAACCCAGGATAGAAACTAAAAGTAAATTTACCCAAAAGCAAATAATGCAAAGCAAAAAGGAGAGCTGCTAAAATAATACTGGGAACAGGTGGCATGAACAAACGTTGCCTATCCCTTGGATAATGATGATGGTTACCATGCATAATATAAGCTACTCGCTGTAAACTTGGCTTTTCACTTAGAAGATGAAATAAATAGCGATGAGCCAAATATTCAAAAAACGTCCAGAACAACACGCCACCTAAAAAAAGTAAAATGAGGCTCTGAACGGATAAATTATAGGTGGTATATCCCAAATAGATAAGATAGGTTAACACGGGAATATACATCCCCCAAATAATTGCAGGATGCCCTTTTGTCAACATTTCTAAATAGGGATTCTCAAATAGTTTTGCTTGTCCTTTGTTATTTATTTTATTAAATTTCATATATCTTAACTACTTTTCTAGCTAATATATAAAAATTTACCACTTTAACACAACACTTCCCCAGGTAAAACCACTTCCAAAAGCGGCTAATACCACTACATCTCCTGCTTTAATTTTACCTTGTTCCCATGCTTCTGTTAAAGCAATTGGCACAGAGGCAGCAGTTGTATTCCCATATTTTTGAATGTTATTGTGCACCTGATTATCAGACAAACCGAACTTCTGTTGTATAAACTGAGAAATTCTCAAATTGGCCTGGTGCGGAATCAACATATCAATATCTGAAACTTGCAATTGATTCGCCTCTAATCCCTCCATAATCACTTCACTAAAGCGAACTACTGCATTTTTAAATACAAATTGTCCATTCATATGAGGCATATAGCTCAAATCATCCGGATCATTGTCTTTCAAAATATCAGAAACCCATCTTCCTCCCATACCTGGCGCAAGTAAAGCTAGTTCTTCAGCATGTTCTCCTTGGGAGTGGATATGTGTAGATAAAATTCCCGTTTCATCCTCAGAGCGCTTTAAAATTGCTGCTCCTGCTCCATCTCCAAAAATAACAGACACTGATCTTCCTCTAGTAGTCATATCTAATCCAGCAGAATGCACCTCTGAACCGACAACCAAAACCGTTTTATACATCCCTGTTTTTATGTATTGATCCGCAATAGACAAGGCATAAATAAAACCAGAACACTGCGCTCTAATATCTAAAGCAGCTACAGTAGCTAAACCTAATTCCTTTTGTAATAAAACGCCTGGACCAGGAAAATAGTAATCTGGACTTAAAGTAGCGAATACAACAAAATCAATGTCTTTAGCTTCCACTCCAGCTCTTTCCATTGCTATTTTAGCGGCTTTTACTCCCATTCCCGAAGTAGTATCTTCGGCTAAAACTTTATGTCTACGTTCATGTATTCCCGTTCTTTCAACAATCCATTCACTATTCGTATCCATTACTTTCGATAAATCATCATTAGTTACTACGTTATCTGGCACATAATAACCTAGACCTGAAATCTTTGATCTAAACATATTCATCTGATTTAATTTGTTGAAGCAAAGGTAGGTTTTTTGTGTATTTTAAAAAACATCTACTACAAAAACGATTTATTTTATAAATATTCCACGTATCTTGCTCTGATAAACTAAAACAAACAAAAAATGAAGCTTTTAAAAACTTCTTTATTCTCTCTTTTTTTAATAACCTCTATGTTCGCACAAGAAAATGTAACGTATCAAAAGCCTTCGCAAGAAATTTTGCAACTAGCTGAATTTGAACGCGCACCTTCTATCTTTATGGATAGTAAAATGGAATACATGCTTTTGAGCTACAGAAGTACTTACAAAACACTGGATGATTTGAATGTAGAAGAAATGCGCTTAGGCGGTCTACGCATCGATGTAAATACGAACATTTCAAGTACGCTTACCTACATTAACAACTTAAAAGTTAGAAAAGTAAAGGACAAGCAGGAAATTCAAGTCAAAGGATTACCAACGAATCCAAGAATCTCCAATATCACACTTTCACCAGATCAAACGAAAATAGCATTTACCCATACTATTTCTACAGGTGTTGAATTATGGGTGGTTGATTTTAAAACTGCAGAAGCCCAAAAGCTAACAGAAGCCAATTTAAATGCTAATTTAGGGAATCCTATTACTTGGCTAAAAGATAACCAACAAATGTTGATTACTGTTATTCCAGCAAACAGAGCTGCTTTAATTGACACGAAAAAGAATTTACCTACGGGCCCTATTGTTTCCGTTAGTGAAGAAGGCGTTGTTTCTCAAAACAGAACATATCAAGATCTTTTGAAAAACAAAACCGATGAAGCAAACTTCGAAACTTTAGTAACATCAGAATTATATCTCATCGATTTGAAAGGCAAAAAAAAGCTATTCAAAAAAGCGGATATGTATGCAAGTGAATCCCTCTCACCAGACGGAAACTACCTTATGCTTACTACGCTTGAGAGACCTTTTTCATACCTTGTTCCCTTAAATCGCTTTCCTATGAAAACGGTTATTTACACCATGGACGGAACCTTGGTTAAAGAAGTGAACGATGTAGCTTTAAGCGAAATTATGCCTAAGGGATTTATGGCGGTTAGAGAAGGGAAAAGAAGCATGCAATGGAGAACAGACCGACCTGCAACCCTATCGTATGTAGAAGCTTTAGACGGTGGAGATCCTGCTAAAGAAATCAACTACAGAGATGAAGTTTTTACTTGGGAAGCTCCTTTTACAGCTGCCCCTAAATCTCTTGTAAAATTGACGCAACGCTATGCGGGAATTACGTGGGGAAATGAGCAAGTAGCTCTTGTAACTGACCAATGGTACGATACACGTAATATTAGACAATTCTTGATTAATCCTTCTATATACAATGAAAATCCAATCAAAATTGAAGATAGAAACTCACAAGATGTATACAGTGATCCTGGAACATTTGAAACAAAGAGAAATGAATATGGCCGTTATACACTAGCGATTGACAACAACCAACTATTTTTAATCGGCGAAGGGTATACCCCAAAAGGTCAATTTCCTTTTATTGATGCATTTGATTTAACTTCTTTACAAACAAAAAGACTGTACCAATCCGCTTATACAACTAAAAAAGAAAGCATTCAATCGATTGAGGATATTAAAAAAGGGCTAGTATTAGTTTCGATTCAATCGCCAACAGAATATCCAAACTATTACTTCAGAAATATCAAAAAGAAAAATGATATCACACCGATTACCACTTTTAAAAACCCTTTTGAGAGTTTAAATGGCGTGTATAAAGAAGTGATTACCTATAAAAGAGAAGATGGCTTAGAGCTGTCAGGTACTTTGTATTTACCAGCTAACTATGACCGAAAAAATAAAACGCAGAAATTGCCTTTATTAATTTGGGCTTATCCAACAGAATATAAAGATAAAAACAGTGCGGGTCAGGTAACTTCAAATTCTAGTGAGTTTACATTCCCTTACTATGGGTCATTTGTATACTGGGTAACGAAAGGATACGCTGTATTGGATGATGCTGCTTTCCCTATTGTAGGTGAAGGAACAGAAGAACCAAACGATACGTATATTGAGCAATTGGTAGCCAATGGAAAAGCAGCGATTGATGCTGTAGATGCTTTAGGCTATATTGATCGTACAAAAGTAGGTGTTGGTGGACATTCGTATGGTGCGTTTATGACGGCAAACTTATTGTCTCACTCTGATTTATTTGCAGTTGGTATTGCAAGAAGTGGTGCGTACAACCGAACGTTAACTCCTTTTGGCTTCCAAACCGAACAGAGAAACTATTGGGAAGTACCTCAAGTATACAACACCATGTCTCCTTTTATGAATGCAGATAAAATGAAAACACCTATGTTGTTAGTACACGGTGAGGCGGATAATAATCCGGGTACATTCACCCTGCAAACAGAGCGTTATTTCCAAGCTTTAAAAGGATTAGGTGCACCTGTTAGAATGGTTATCCTACCCAAAGAAAGTCACGGTTATGTTGCCAAAGAAAACATCTTGCACTTGCTGTGGGAACAAGATCAATTTTTAGAAAAATACCTAAAAAATAAATAAGTAAAAAAGGCAGTTAACTTCATCGTTAACTGCCTTTTTTTATATCCGTATGCGGTTAGGTTTTATCCTTTCCTGCTTCTGTATTTTCGTATCAGAACTATTCGTCTACGCGTTCAATTTTCGCACCAAGCGCACGTAAACGTTCATCAATTCTTTCATATCCGCGATCAATTTGATCAATATTTTGAATAACACTTGTTCCTTGTGCTGATAAAGCAGCAATTAAAAGTGAGATTCCTGCTCTAATATCCGGTGAAGACATACGCGTTGCTTTGAGTTGTGATTTAAAATCGTGCCCAATTACAACGGCTCTATGTGGATCACACAAAATAATTTTAGCTCCCATATCAATTAATTTATCCACGAAGAACAAACGGCTTTCAAACATTTTCTGATGAATCAAAACCTCTCCTCTTGCTTGCGTGGCTACCACAAGAATCACACTCAACAAATCGGGTGTTAATCCTGGCCAAGGTGCATCAGCAATCGTCAAAATAGAACCGTCTATAAAACTTTGTATTTCGTATCCTTGGGTATGAGCAGGAATATAGATGTCATCGCCTCTTTTTTCCAATTGAATACCCAATCTTTTAAATGTATTTGGAATAACACCTAAATGCTCCCAACCAACATTTTTGATTGTCAATTCGCTCTTAGTCATAGCGGCTAATCCAATCCAAGAACCGATTTCAATCATATCAGGTAAAATGCTATGTTCACATCCTTTTAATTGCTCTACCCCTTCAATGGTTAAGAAATTAGAACCTACACCTGTAATCTTTGCTCCCATGCTATTTAACATCTTGCAAAGCTGTTGTAAATAGGGCTCACAAGCCGCATTGTAAATAGTTGTTGTTCCTTTTGCGAGCACCGCAGCCATGATAATATTGGCTGTACCAGTAACCGAAGCTTCTTCTAATAGCATATCCGCACCAATCAAATGGCTTGCTTCAACGCCATAAAAATGCTCTTCTTTATTATATCTAAATGTTGCACCTAACTTGATAAAACCTTCAAAATGCGTATCTAATCTACGTCTTCCAATTTTATCTCCCCCTGGTTTCGGAATATATCCTTTACCAAATCTTCCCAAAAGGGGACCAACCATCATAATTGACCCTCTCAGTGCTTTTCCGTCTTTTTTAAAATCGTCAGAAGTTAGATAATCCATATTTAAATTATCCGCTTGAAAAGACATCTTATTAGGTGCCAATTTCTCCGTTTTCACCCCTAGAGACTCCAATAATTCAATCAGTTTATTGACATCAATAATATCTGGGATATTGGAAATCACTACTTTTTCATTGGTTAACAACACCGCACAAAGTACTTGTAAAGCCTCATTCTTAGCGCCTTGTGCATATACTTCACCTTTTAGTTGATGACCTCCTTCAATTCTAAATGTACTCATTACTTTTTACCTTTTGCTTGATAATTGTGCTTGGTATACTTTTTATTCGTATTGGTATTGCTCTTTTGGTTGCTATTTGCGTTAGTCGTTGTATTTGAGTAATTACTTTTGTTCGACTGTTTTCGATTCACTTGAATCAAATTAGCAGTCGTTGACAATTCTTCTTCTTGTTTAGATAGATTTATTTTCCCTCCAGAAAGCTCGCTCAAATGTTCAAAAATAACCTCATCTTTTACATTGTCTTTATTCCAACTTAGGTAACTTTTTTTCATGTGATTCGCAATCACAATAATCAAAGCATCTTTCATTTCACCATCTTCAAATTGCAAGGCTTTTTCAATCATGGTTTTAATATTATTACCGTAATAACGGTAACTCAATTGCTTTTTAGGATAAGGTAAAACTTCTGGTTTCGCATACACCGTTTCTCTTGTCGCAATAGGAAAAGGACAATCAACAACTAATTTAAAATCAGAAATCATAAACAGCTGATCCCATAATTTATGTTGAAAATCAGGCACATCTCTCAAATGAGGATTCATATCCCCCATGACACGAATAGCAGAATTTGCCGCTTTATTGCGTTCCACTGTATCTTCAATTGCTGTTATTTGTTCAATCATTATCTGAAGATGACGACCATAATCAGGAATTACTAATTTGTTATTAGCTGTATTATAGCCTAAATGTGCTACGGCTTCTGCGGAGTTAAATTTCATCTAATCTGTGTTTATGAGGTTTGCCTATTTGGCCTAAGCTATAAAAATACTAAACTTTCTAGGATAAAGCAATTTTTAGAAGGACAATAACCCTTCAATAGTTGATAGTTCAATATACTTATCAACAATAGCTTGTGCACTTATCATGTGCACTTTTATTGATACACTGGTAAAAGTGCCTTTACTTGAATCTCTAAAGTTAATTACTGCATTCATGTCATCAAAAGAGCGTTCAATTCTAGCAATTTTACTTTCATCAGCCGGAACAATAAATTTGAATAAATATTCGTTCGGCCAAGCTCTTTCCAACTCAAGTTTTTCTTTCAAGCTTTCGTAAAATTCTTTCGTCTTCGTATCCATAAAATATTTTGTTGCAAATATAATCATTTTTCCCCCTTAAATTGCTATCTATTAACAGAGAATAACAAGGGGTAAATGGAACGTAAAATTGCTTCCTTTTTCTATAAATGTGCGTTTTAACCTTATCTTAATACAAAGAATCTCAGAAAAGGTATGCTATCCCCGACTTTTTATTATACTTTTGCCCCTTTCTTATTTTTAAGTAGAAATGAATACAAAACTTGTTTTAATAATCGGTGGTCCAGGGTCTGGTAAAACTACAGTAATCAATGAATTACTTGCAAAAGGTTATACTTGTTACCCAGAAATATCAAGAGAAGTTACAAAGAAAGCACAAGAAAAAGGAGTGGACCAACTTTTTTTAACTGATCCTTTGCTATTTAGTCAACTTTTACTAGAAGGTAGAATTGATCAACATAAAAGCGCCGCTTCAGAGAATACAGCTCTTGTTTTTATAGATAGAGGAATTCCAGATGTATTAGCGTATATGCACTACAAAGGAGATACCTATCCCGCAAGTTTTGATTTGGCTTGTAAAAATCATTTGTACCACCAAATTTTCTTACTCCCTCCTTGGGAAAATATCTATATCAGCGATGAACAACGCTATGAATCCTTTGAACAGGCAAATATCATTCACCGTTACCTGGTAGATACTTATAAAAATTATGGCTATGATTTAATAGAAGTACCTAGAGAAACCATTGCTAAACGCGTAGATTTTATCTTAGAGAGAATATAATATAAAAAAGGATTGTCATGACAATCCTTTTTCCATTTTTGACTACCTTAGTCCAAAGCAAAACCAACGTTTCAATGACTAAAAAACCCATCGATTTACTTCAACAATACTGGAAACACACTTCTTTTCGTGAACCACAAGAAGAAATAATCGAAGCTGTTTTACAACAAAGAGACACGTTTGCTCTTTTGCCAACGGGTGGCGGAAAAAGTGTTTGCTTTCAAATTCCAGCCTTACTCCTACCTGGCACTTGCCTTGTTATCTCGCCTTTGGTTGCCTTAATGCAAGATCAAGTTGCCAACTTAAATCTGCTGGGTATCAAGGCTGCTGCGATTGTTGGAGGAACCTCTTTAACCGATATTGATGCTATTTTAGATAATTGCCTCTATGGAGAATATAAATTATTGTATCTATCTCCAGAACGCTTGGAACAAACTTGGTTATTAGAGCGCATTGAGAACTTAAAAGTAAGCTTAATCGCCATAGATGAAGCGCATTGTATTTCTCAATGGGGCAATGATTTTCGCCCTGCTTATCTAAAAATTAACCAACTGCGCAAACTTTTTCCAAAGGTTCCTTTCATTGCTTTGACAGGATCTGCCAATCAACGAGTTATCGAGGATATTTGCACCAATTTAGCCTTAAAAGACGTTGCCCTCTTTACCAAGAGTTTTTTTCGTCATAACCTCATCTATGGGGTGTACAAAGTAGAAAATAAAGAAGCAATTATTGAACGAATCCTTCAAAAAAATCCTTTCCCCTCGATTATTTATGTGCGCAATCGCAGAGAAACTCAACGTTTGGCTCAACAATTAAATGAGAAAGGCTTTAAAGCTAGCTTTTTTCATGGCGGGCTCAATACGTTTGAGAAAAAGAAAAAATTAGAGGATTGGGTGGCGGAAAAAACGCCTATTATGGTGGCCACAAACGCCTTTGGTATGGGCATTGACAAAAAGAATGTACGCAATGTTATTCATCTACAGCTTCCTGAAAACATAGAAAGTTACTATCAAGAAGCAGGACGTGCAGGACGTGATGAGGCAAAAGCTTTTGCTTCTTTACTTCTATCACCTTCTGAGCCGAAAGCTGTAGAAGAGTGGACAGAAGAAAATCTCTTTGACAAAACATTTTTAAAACTCGTATACCGAAAACTCAACAATTACCTGAGTATAGGATTGGGAGAAGGGTACAACACCACCTATTCTTTTAGTTTTAATCAATTTTGTTTGCACTATAAATTTTCGTACACGCTAACTTACAATGCGTTACAATTTCTAGATCGTCAAGGCATTTGTAAACTAACTCCTAATTCAACGAATAAAACACAGGTACAGTTTATTGTCAGTAGTAGTGAATTATTAGACTTTGTCTATGACAATGAACGACAAGAACATGTTTTATTGCAAATCATTCGCCATTATCCAGGTATTCACGAATATAACACACCGATTAACTTGGCTTTTATCAGTGAACAAACCAATGAACCTATTTTATTCATTCAAGCGTGTTTACAAACTTGGCATCAAGAAAATTTATGCCTTTTCACGCCTGAAGAACACGATTTAGAACTTACGTTTCACGAAGCTTGGGAGGAAGATAAAACCATTTATCGCACCTTTCCCTTTCTAGAACAACAAAACAATTTAAAACTCGAGCAATATCGAGCGATGTATTTTTACGCTCAAAATGACGATATTTGCAAAAATAAAATCATCTTACACTACTTTGATGAAACTTTAGAACAAAATTGCGGTAGTTGCTCTACCTGTCTAAAAGCGAATCAAACGAAGCTAGAAACAAACTTGTCGCAAAACAAAGCGCTGATTTTGCTGTATATACAACGAAAGCAAGCGGCATCAACCGCTGATTTAGAAGCTGACCTTGCCCTTACACCGGCAGAAATTATTTTAGTTTTGCAAGTGTTACTAGAACAACAAAGGATTAAATTAAATACTAAAAATCAATATATCTTATTATAATGAAAGACTTGCGTATCATTTTCATGGGGACTCCGGATTTTGCTGTTGGGATTCTTGATGCTATGTATCAAAATAAATTCAATATCGTTGCTGTTATCACAGCTCCCGACCGACCAGCTGGTAGAGGACAGAAATTAAAGTATTCCGCAGTAAAAGAATATGCTTTAGAAAAAAATCTACCCATTTTACAACCTACCAATTTGAAAGAAGAGGCCTTTTTAGAAGAACTAGCTTCTTACCAAGCCAATTTACAAGTAGTGGTAGCCTTTCGAATGTTACCTGCCGCGGTTTGGCAAATGCCTGTTTTAGGTACGTTCAATTTACACGCCTCTTTATTGCCCGATTACAGAGGAGCTGCGCCTATCAACTGGGCGATTATCAATGGTGAAACGAAAACTGGAGTAACCACTTTTTTTATCGATGAAAAGATTGATACTGGGGCAATTATTTTACAGAAAGAAACCGAAATTGGCGCCCAAGAAAATGCAGGTGAGCTTCATGACCGCTTGATGCTTTTAGGGGCAGAAACCGTGGTTGAAACACTCCAACTCATTCAAAAAGAAGAGGTAAAAGTAACCCATCAACCCGCAGAAGACACCAAAACAGCGTATAAACTAAACCGCGAAAATTGTAAAATTGATTTTGTTAAAACAGGCGTTGAAATCGAACAATTAGTCCGTGGATTAAGCCCTTATCCTACTGCTTGGTGCATGCTTGAAGACCGTGAATTACAACAAGAATGGATGGTCAAAATACACGAAGTACACTTTGAAAAAGAAGACCACCAACTACCTACAGGACAAGTGATTACATCTAAAAAAACTATTAAAATTGCTGTTAAAAATGGCTTCTTAAACCTAGTAAAAGTGCAGTTTCCAGGGAAGAAAATGATGTTGGCAACAGAAGTATTAAATGGACAACGATTTAGCGAAAACACTATCGTTTTTTAATACATTTCATATTAAAGAAAAACTTCATACAGAACGTTAACACAAAAAAAATTATGAGACTTTGTTTTTTTTTTACAAAAAGCTTGTTTTATAACTTTATAACCCTAAATTTGTAATAAGAACGTTAATAAAGTTAACCTTTAAAAAAAATTATTATGAACAAAACAGAATTAATTGATGCTATCGCAAAAGATGCAGAGATCAGTAAAGTTGCCGCTAAAAAAGCTTTAGAATCTTTCTTATCTAACGTTGAGTCTACATTAGCTAAAGGAGACAAAATTTCATTAGTAGGTTTCGGTTCATGGTCAGTTTCTGAAAGAGCTGCCAGAGAAGGAAGAAACCCTCAAACTGGAAAAACAATTAAAATTGCTGCTAAAAAAGTAGTTAAATTTAAAGCTGGATCTGAATTAGAAGGATCTGTAAACAAGTAATTACTGCATTTGTTTATGTAAGATAAACATATCAAAATAGTAAAAAATTTAAAAAGTCTTATTATATTGTATAATGAGACTTTTTTTTATGCTTAATTTCTATGACAAACCACGAGATCAACAAAGGGGATTATCTGATCGCACTTCCCTCTGCATACAATCCAAATGATGTAGAATTTAATCAATCTGTTATCTTATTGACCGATCACAATATCGATGGCTGTATGGGCTTTATTTTAAATAAACCTACCGCTTATTTACTCAGCGAACTGGTACCTGAAAGCAATGGTGCATTTACCGTGTATCACGGTGGTCCCGTTGAATCTGATCGCCTATTTTGTATTCACAAATGTCCGGATCTGATTCCTGATAGTATCGCAATAACGGATCAGTTATATTGGGGTGGTGATTTTACTACCATTTTTAATCATATTGAAAAGGGTCTACTCACCCACCTTGATTTGCGCTTCTTTATGGGATACGCAGGTTGGGACAATGGGCAGTTGGACATGGAGTTATCTAGTCAACACTGGATTAAAACAGATGCAATTCACCTCAACCCTTTTGAACAGCCTACGAAAACCTATTGGAAACAAGCGATACAAACCTTGGGAACGGAGTTTAGTGTTTGGTTAAATGCTCCTGAAAATCCGAATTTGAACTAGTTTTTTTTGGGGAATGGGTAGCGAGGATGATTGGGAAACAGGGAACAGGTAGCGAAGATGAGCTGTAAACGGAGAATTGGGACTTAGTGAACAGATAGCGAAGATGATTGGGGAACGGAGAATTATAAACCATGTACTAACTACTGTTGAATGTGAATCTAATTGGTTTGCATAAAATAGTTTATACAAACCAATTAGGTATATCATTTAATGAAATTAGTATGTAAAAACGATCACCCCTATTCAGGGACACTCACTCTTCACTCATTTCTCCTCACCCTTCACCAAAAAACTACATCAATCTAATTTTCGCATTAAGGCGATCATTCAAATCTTTAGCAACTTGGCTTGTAAATGTTTTTTTTCTGTATTTGGTTACGGGTTGAACCCCCACAATAACATTCGTAATAAAGATTTCATCTGCTTTTTGCAATTCAAAAGGTGAGACAGGACTCTCTTCTAACGTGTAATCAGGGTGTTTTCCGATCAGTTCTATCATTTGCTTGCGCATTACTCCTTTTATGCAACCTTCGTCTAAGGGAGGGGTTTTAATTGTGTTCTGGCTTACCACAAATAAATTTCCATTCACCGCTTCAATAATATTCTTTTTATCATTGACCAACAAGCAATTTTGGAAATCATTTTCTGCTGCAAAAATACTGGCTAATACATTGACTGCTCTATTGGTTGTTTTTACGGTTGACAACAAATTAGCTGCCACATAAAAATCTTTGTACAATTCAACTTCATATCCTCCATCTTGGAAGGAATACACGGTATTTTCAAGAATTTCAGCTGTTGCAACAAATCCTATGGTTTTATTTTCTTGGGGTAAGTACTTACCTTCTGCCTCGCGAAAAACGGTTAAACGCACGCGAAATGCGGCTCCACCAGAGCAAGCATCTACGGTTCGTACTATTTCTTCTTGAAAGAATTCTAAAGTAAAATGCATGGGAATTTCCATACGCATAATTCGCATCGAAGACATTAAACGAAAGTAGTGATCCTCTGCAAATAGTACTTTTCTGTCTAATACTCTCACTGTTTCAAAAACAGCATCTCCATATAAAAATCCGCGGTTATTTTCTATTGCAAGGTCTGTAGTAGAAACAAGTTTGCCGTTAACATTAATCATATTTTTATTTTGTGATTACTATTAACGGCAAATATAAGTTATATTTTACTGAGTTTAGGCAGAACCCAACACTTGTTTTAAATCCATAATTTGATTTTCCCACAGTTGTTTTGATTCATCTACTTCACCCACTTCTGCAAAATCAGTCACAATAATGGTCACGTCTTTGGTCAATTCATCGCGAATTATTTTTATCTCAAAGTAATAGTCTGTATCCTCTCCGTCTTCATCTAACCATCTATATCGAACTCTTTCGTCTGTTTTTCGCGTAACTACTCGTGCCTTTTCTTCTGAATCCCCCCATATAAAAGAATAAACTTCTCCTCTTGAATTTACGTTATCAGCAAACCATTCGCTTAGTCCTGAAGGATCCGAAACGTACTGATATAACAGTTGAGGGGATGAATTTATCGAGAATTCTAATTCATATTTTTCTTTCATAGCTGTACTTAAAAAAGTTATAATTCCCGAATATAAACATATTTTAGTAATAAAAAAATATTTTTTAAGAACCCTCCTATTTGCTTAATCTAAAAATAATAGTAACTTTGCACTCGCATTACCAAAATAAGGTAAACCGATATTTGGCGAGGTAGCTCAGTCGGTTAGAGCGCAGGATTCATAACCCTGAGGTCACGGGTTCAACTCCCGTCTTCGCTACTACACAGGATATATCGAGAAAATTCTCATATATCCTGTTTTTATTTACACCTAACTCATTGTTATTCAGAAAGATTTTTCCTACAATAGTATTAACTCGAGTGGTTCGATAAATTTTTCCATCAAACTCTAATTTATCTGGAAATATCGAACCAATAATTTCTCTTTTGGTTTGAATACTCCCCTCAGCGTAGAGTTCACCAAGGTTTACAACTTTATCTAATGCCCTATCAAGCATACTTTTTATATCTACTTCTTTACTTGTTTTTTCATTTAATAATTGCTTTTCTAAGACTTCAAGTTGTTTTACAGATATTTTCTTTTCTTCTAAATAATCATCATCCTTAAAAACACCTTCTATCAATTTAGTCCGAGCAATCGCTAAGTTTTGATTAACTTTATCAATACTCTCTAATATACTTTTCTTTTTACTTTTTGGATTACTAATTGTTTGGTTATAAATTCCAATAAAAAACTCCTTAATACATTCTTGAACAACTTCATTAATTTGAAGCTGACCTATTCCATTGCCAAACATATCATTTGCTAAGTTTGCTTTTTCTCGAAATCCACAACTTGCTAAACAATGATAGTAGTAATACTTATTATTACGCCCAGTCGATGCACTACCAGTCAAATTTCGTTTACATCTAGGGCATACTAAGAACCCTCTAAGAGGTAGATTAATATCTGATAATATCTTTGTGTTAGGTCTCTCTTTGCGTACATTACCATCTATAACAAATTGTACTTGGTCAAATAAAGTTTCACTTATTAACGCTTCGTGTAATCCCTTAACGAAATACGCCTCTTCATCTTTATATTTTGGAATAAAAATTTTACCACAATAAATTGGATTGCGTATTGCTACATGAAACGCTGTGCTACTTAGTTTACCTGCATTCATTCTATTCATCTCTAATCTAATTTGATTAGCAGAGAGAACACCTTTTGCTAATTCAGTAAAAGCCCATTTCATTGCTTTTCCTTGTTCTGGAATTATAGCAACATACTTCTTTCCATCTTCTTTACTTTTATTCGCATAACCAAATGGAGCTGAGCCCATAACTCTTCCCTCTTTCTTAGCTCTACGCATTCCATAAAAAGTATTAAGAGCTCTTCTATCATTTTCAACTTCTGGAGCAGCTAAGTAAATAGCTAACATCATCTTATTTTCAGGGATAGTTAAATCTAAGGGTTGTTCTATAGCTTGAGGATTAGCCCCAAGTTTGGTTAACAGATTTATCATTTGATAGGCATCCCCAGCGTTACGGCTAAAACGATCCCATTTAGTAAATAATACTAAATCTGTTTTTCCTTTATTTTTCTTTATTAATTGAAGTAAATTATTCCAAGCAGGACGATTGAAATTTTTAGCAGAATGATCCTCGTAAATTACATTTCTAACTGTAATTCCTTGTTGATCACAATAACGACGTAAGCGTTCTTCTTGATCTCTTTGAGAATATCCTTTGTCTGCCTGTTCATCAGTAGACACACGAATATACAAATCAGCTGTTTTCATAAGCTAACCATTTTAAATATTAGACGATAAATTAAATTGGGAGATGTTACAAATATAATAATAACTTACTCTTTGTCAAAGTATTCACGAAAAACTATAGTAATTAAAGTGTATATAAATTCAAGAATTTCTGATGCTTCCTCTTTAGTTACATCTAATCCTTTTTTTTGAAAATAATCTAACGATTCTTCTACGCTAAGTCGCTTTAAATTTATAGTTTTCATGATATCCCCCGTTTAGTTAATAACTAAATCTAAGAAGGGATACTCCTTAATTTATAAGATGTCCTTGTATGGTATGATTTGACGGTTAGTGATAAATACGAAGAATTAAACTTTATAATAGTTTTTATTCCCTTCTTTCCTTGCAGTTAAAGAACCATCTTTTTTCAAATTTATTAATACGTTAGATATAACACTACTCTCTACAGAATTGTCTATTAACTTCATCTCAAGCAATTTTTCTCTTATGCCATTTGTAGATCGATATTCTGAAAAAAAACCATTCTTTATCAAATCTCTAATATTTTTAGTTAAAGAAAGAGTTCTATTTTTTAGAACAACCAAATTATTCATTACTACCATACTTAAATCCACATCCATTAATTGTTTTAATGGGTATTTAACAGCTATAGCGTATTTTACATAAAAATCAATATCTTCCGCAGTACCACTTTCAACTCTATATACACTTCCTTTTGAAACACCTGTAATACTAACAATATTTTCAACAGTAAGATCTAACTCTTCCCTTTTCTTCTTAAGCTTTAAGCCAATTGTCAATTTATAAGGCATATTGTATTATTTTTCAAAACACTAAATAGTACATTTGTAAAATTTTTTTGTGTTTATTAGTTATTTGTTTATATTTGTCTATAGTAATAGACTGATTAAGCTATGTGCTTAACAAACGATGTTATCTCGCGCCATAAAATCCTAAAATTGCTTGCGAGAGTAACCGTGCAGTCGCTCCATGCAAAAAAGTTTCATACTTTTGTCTTTGCATGTGAGCGGTACTCACGTATACTTTCAAAAGCATTGAGTTAAACTCAAGAGGGTTTAGGATCCCTTTGGCTTGAAAGTATGCAACCGCTCCTTGCTTTTTTTACAAGGTTTGATTATCATACTTAGACATCGTTCATATAATATATGTGAGCGATTTTTTGTTTTTACATTAAAACAATTACCACTCTCGTATTAATAGTAAGTAGAAAAGGGATATTCCCGATTATACAGTACTATTACCTTTACTTAATAGTTAACTTTTAAACTACTTAGGTTTTTTCTTTTTTGATTCGCACTCTAAAAGTAAATCCTTTCTTACTGTTTTCCAAAAGTAAAGGTTACAAAATGCGATAGTCTGGTATGTATGTACTGGACTATCCAAGAAATCAAAGCAATAGAATTACCAATTCATTGCTAAACATACAATAAGCCTTTATTCATACCGTCTCCCAGTTAGGTATATAGAGGTTTTAAAACAAACAAGGTGGATTTGTTTAGTATTCGTTTTTTGAATGCTTGCAATACCTTATCTATCCTTAATGGACTTATCGAATGTTCTATTCGAGATTTTTTCAATTATTATTTATTTATCACAATCAATCAGTAACTAAACTCACATTTAGCCTATGATTAAACTTTAGTTTAACTAAATCTTATCGACGTAGATTGATTTGACATTAACTCTTTAATGTTGGATGGCTACCCTTTTACCTATTTAGTTAGAGTTATAACACATTTTACGCTAAGTCTAAAAACAGTTTTTAGATGCGTACAGGACAACTATTGCCTTTTTTATACTCATGTTCATTTCTATAAATAAAGGCAGTATTGATTAGTTAGTAAGGAAAAAAGCTATGAAAATCAGATTTCCCATTGTGCTATTTATTAATCAATTTTTAAAAACACTTTTAATTATGAAAGAAAACCGCTTGCTACTTGGTTTAAACTTAGGTTGATTAATGTAAGCTTAGTCCTTAGTGAGCATTTAAACAAAACAACAAATAGGACGGCTTGAAGGGATTTTAAGTCGTGCTAAAAGTCCATGACTATCTCCTTGCTCTGGTTTGCATTTTGGGAGATGATAGGTACTACCTAAAAGAACACTAAACGAATGGTTCTTTATAGTTTTGCTATATTCTAATTGAGGTTCTATTAGATAAGAGGTGAATTTTTGATCAGCTTTATTACTTGATGAATCATCACTTGTCAATCCATAGGCAGGATTATTAATGGTATACGGACTAATTTTCCACTCTTCAAAGTTATTGTTAGTCAAACCTGCGTTTACTTTGATAAAAGTATTAGGTAGGATATTGTAGGATAAATTGGCATTTAATAGTAGTGTGTTGGTATTGTATTGGTAATTTTCGCCTAATTGAGCAAGGGGATTTTCAAAAGTTCCATCTTGCCAATTTAAGGTTCCATCTTCTTTATACAGTTTAGGAGCATTAGGAGCTAATTTTATAGCTTGTTGAGTAATGTCTAAAAGGGGTAATGGACTTGCTAACTTAGTCTGGACAAAGTTAGCAAGTCCAAAGCTTGTAGTTATCTGTTGTTCGAATTCGTTGAAATGATGCTCTAGTAGATTATAGAGATAAGCATAGATAGTCAATTTATCATCCGCAATGACCTGAACAATACGAGAAAGGATTTTGTGGTGTTCGGGATCTATGTAAACTGACTTACCATGACGTGCTGTGCTTTTGACATCTTTAAAAAAGAGTTCTTCATACTCCGTTGAATTATACTCTTTATTACTAGAGGTTTGTTCTTTTTTTACACGCTTTTGCTTCTTTGGTATCTCTTTAGTTTCTTCCTCTTCATCTCTTATACCAGGAGCATTGAGTTCAGCCTCTGTAAATCCATTAGGTCTTAGTCCATCAACCATTAGTGCCATCATCGCTTCTTCATCAATTCTCTGTTTCTTTTTAAATTCTTCTTCCATAATTTCTAGTTCTTTTATCTGTTTATAATTCTATTCATTTAGCTATGTTGTTAACCAATCGCAATTTTGTCTGTTTAGTGCTAACTCCAAAGTTTCAGATATTAAACTGTATAAAGGTTTTATCACCAATCTATTTGTACGTTTAATCGTTGGGAGCTCTGTAAAGTCGTAGCTACAATTTTACGATTGTCTAATCAAAGCATTAATTGCTTTGACAAAGAAATAGAGATACAGACAAACAATAGATAAAAAGGTACTTAGTTGGCGTAATTGGCGTTAACTAATATGTTTATACACAGTGTTTACATTAGAAAAAACATATTGTAAATATGTTGAAAAAGTTATCGAAAAGATAACAGCAAGTTATGTTTTGAGGCACTCGAAATTGAGATTCGTGCCATCAAAACGACTTACCCTTACGCAGGGAGCTAAACCATTTCTCCGGAGTCGAATAGTTGAAGTTTTTAAAATGGATTTATTATGGAAGAGAAAATCAGAAAACAGAACAAAGTTGGGCAAAAACTAAAAGTAAACCTCAAAGCAAATCGTTATGTTTTTCGTCTTACAAATGAAGAAAATGCTAAGTTTTTAGCGATATGTGATCAATCAGGAATGGACAATAAAGCCAAATTCGTTGTCTCCATGGTATTTGAAAAAGAATTCAAATCCATAAAAATTGACAAAGGAACGGTTGATTTTTATATGCGATTGACTTCGTTTCACAGTCAGTTTCGGTCCGTTGGAGTCAACTATAATCAAATTGTAAAGCTTTTATACAGCAGGTTTTCAGAGAAAAAAGCATCTGCTTATCTCTATAAATTAGAAAAACAAACGGTTGAAATGGTGCAGATATTTGAAAGCGTAGTGAAATTAACAGAGGAGTTTGATAGGAAGTATTTGGAAAAAGAGCGTTGATATGTGATTTTGAAAACGTTATTCGGAAAAAACACAAGTTAAATTTACACATAAAAACAGTGTTTTATTACACCGAAATACAGTATATTGCAAAATGTTTTTTAAACATAAAAAAAATCAAATTACTATCTTTAATTCATCAAAATGAATAGGATAAAAGAAATCTTAGAACAAAAGGGCATTAAACAAACCTGGCTTGCAGAGCGACTCGGAAAGAGTTATAACATCGTTAATGGCTATGTACAGAATAGACAACAACCTCGTTTGGAAGTTTTATACGATATTGCAAAAATATTAGATGTTCCAGTAAAAGAATTATTGACTGAAATTAAAGATGAAAATAACTGATTAATGAGTACAAAATTTTTCACAAATACAGAAGAAAATACAGTTTTTCATAAGTTCAAAGGCATACTCGAAAACATGAAAGACGTCTTTGCCTTTCATGCTGTGGTAGGTTATTTTCGTTCTTCAGGATATTTTGCATTACAGCCGTATTTAAAGAATATCAAGGATATAAAAATATTGGTTGGTATTAATGTTGATCAAATGTTTGCTGATGCTCAAAAAAAGGGGCTATTGTATTTTGGTGACGAGCAAAAAACAAAAGACGAATTTTTAAGCTGGTTCATACAGGATTTGAAGGATGCTAAATATTCTAAAGATGTAGAAGAAGGTATCTTACAGTTTATCCAAGATATTATAGACGGTAGAATAGAAGTACGAGCGCATAACTCCAAAGCGATCCATGCGAAATTCTATTTATTTCTACCTGAACTACATTCTGAACATTCAGATGGCTGGGTGATTATGGGGTCTTCAAACCTAACGGAAGCGGGTTTAGGGATTAAAAAATCACCTAATTACGAATTGAATATTGCATTAAAGGATTTCGGTGATGTTGAATTCACCAAATTAGAATTCCAAAGACTTTGGCAACAATCAACAACGATCTTGCCTGCTGATATTTTAGAGTTTAAGAAGAAAACCCATATTGGACAGGTGTTTACACCATTTGAAATTTATCTTAAATTATTAATCGAATATTTCGGAAACAATATTGATTATGACCCTGACACTGTTGGCGATTTACCTAAGAGCTATAAAAAGCTAAGCTACCAGGTAGATGCTGTTAATCAGGGATTTCAAATGTTAATGGATCATAATGGTTTCTTTTTAGCTGATGTTGTTGGTCTCGGGAAGACAATAATCGCTTCTATGATTGCTAAGCGATTTCTAGTTGCTAATGGCTCTTTAAACACTAAAATATTGGTGGTGTACCCGCCTGCCTTGGAAAAAAATTGGAAGTCTACATTTAGAATGTTTGGAATTGACAGACATACTAAATTCGTCACTAATGGAAGTTTGGAGAAAATAGTAAATGGTGAGGACATGAACTATTGGGCTAAAGAAGACTATGATTTGATATTGGTTGATGAGGCACACAAGTATAGAAATCATACTTCGCAAGCTTTTGGGCTGTTGCAACGTATTTGTAAATCTCCAAGAAATGGCGAAGGATTGGTGGCAGGAAAGAATAAAAAAGTAATACTAATTTCAGCTACTCCACTTAATAACAGACCACAGGATCTCTATTATCAATTACTATTGTTTCAGGATGCGAGAAGAAGTACTCTTCCCGTTACTAATCTACAATCGTTTTTTGGGCCCATCATTCGGGAATATAAAGATGTGATGCGAGAAGACGACCCCAATGTGGAAAAGATTCGCGAGTTGTACAATGCAATTCGTGAAAAGGTAATTTCTCAAATTACGGTTAGAAGGACAAGACGAGATTTAGCAAATTACCCAAAATATTTAGATGATTTAAAAGAACAAGGAATTGTTTTCCCTGAAATAGCTCCTTTACGTACTGTTGGTTACAACCTGAATACCAAATTGAGTAAGCTTTTTTATCACACCATATTCTATTTGACTGATGACGATAAGGTTAATTATTATCGCTATCAGGCTATTCGGTTTTTGAGAGAAGATTTACAAGATGCTTATTACGATCAAGCAATATTGATTTCTAAATCCTTGGCTGGAATCATGAAAACATTAATGGTTAAACGATTGGAGAGTAGTTTTCATGCATTCCAAATCACCCTTAACAACCTTTTAGTATCTACTCAAAGAATGATTAAAATGTTTGAGAATGACAAGGTTTTGATTGCCCCAGACTTGAATATTAATGAATTGATAGAAAAGGGCTTCTCTATGGAAGAAATAGAAAGTTTGATTATAGAATTAGGTACAGAGAAACCAAAGAATAACATTTTCCGAGCAGAAGATTTCGAACCAGAGTTATTAGCAGGCTTAAGAAAAGATGAAATCTTATTGCAAGAGTTGAGTAATGAATGGGCAAAAGTAGAAGAAGACCCGAAGATTGAGGAGTTATTTCAAACACTTGAAAATGAATTGCTAAATAAAGAAAGTAATCCAACAGGACAACTTATTTTATTTACGGAAAGTAATGACACAGCAGATTATCTAGCGGAAAAATTAGAAAACCGCATTGGGAAAGGTGTATTAAAAGTATCTTCTGTGAATAGAAACAAAATATTTGAAACTATTCAAGAGAATTTTGACGCAAATTACATTGGCAAAAGAAAAGATGACTATCAAATTTTGATAACAACCGATGTTTTAGCTGAAGGGGTAAATTTACATCGAGCCAATGTTTTGGTTAACTATGATACTCCATGGAATGCAACAAGATTGATGCAACGAATTGGGAGAATTAACCGAATCGGAAGTGTCGCAGGTGTGGTATATAACTATATATTTTATCCATCACAGCAGGGAGATGAGGAGATTAAGTTGTATAAAAATGCATTATTAAAGTTACAAGGATTCCATTCAGCTTTTGGCGAGGACGCACAGGTGTTTACACATGAAGAATTGGTCGAGCAATTTGAGCTTTTCAAAGAAGGGGTGCCAGACGAAGAGGATAAACGATTACTGTATTTAAGATTTATCAGGGAGTTTAAAGACAATAATCCTCGTGAGTTTAAGCGTATAAAAAACTTTCCGCTAAAAGCACGTACTGCTCGAAAACAAGAAGACAATAAAACGGAACAAACAAAAGAAGGAACGTTAATTTTCCTGAAATCGCCCTATAAAATGGAGTTTTATTCTGTTACTAAAGATAACGAGGTAACACCTTTGACCTTTTTGGAAGCTGCCGAAAGATTTGAAGCAAAGGTAAGTGAGCAAGGGTATGATGTCCCCTCAAGCCATTATGACAATGTACAGGCAGCATTAGCAGAATTTGATAAAAACTTTTTAGGAGCCACAACAGATACGGTTACTACAACAGATAAAGCGGATGCTATATCTGCACAGGCAAAGAAATTTTTGCGTGATTTTAAATCGATTACAAGAAAAGCTGATACCAAAAAAGCCTGTGAAGTATTAGTCGACTCTATAGATAAAGGGACGTTTACCCCTTTGCCTAATGAAATAAGAAAATTGAAACGAAGATTAGATAAGAAGGAGACATCATACGGACAAGCTGACAACTTAATTATTGCCCTTGCCAAAAAATATGATATATTTAGTGAGGGTGAAGATGACCAGTCTTCAGCCGAAGGTATAGACCTGAATATCACTCCTGAAATAGTAATCACTGAAACATTTATTGACTAATGGACAGAATGACCCTACATAAGATATTTGAAAAAGCATATAATCACCAAGATTGGATCAAAGCACTGCAATCTGTTTTTGGTGCAAGACAATTGTATGCACAACCCAAACCAATTTTATTGCCTAATAATGAGCGTGCGACTGAAGCTTTTGAATTAGGTAGTTTCACAACTTCTGACGATCGAATTATTGGTTTGTATCGTATTAATGTTAAATCAAATGTTTGGTTAGAACGCAATAAAGTCAGTCTTCGTGAATTGCTTAGAAACGTTTACAAATACGATGTGGACGGTGCTATTGTTGTTTTTGTTCAAAATGAAAAATGGAGATTATCATTCATTTCGGAAATAAAAGTACTGAACGATGAAGGCGAGATCATTGAACAGGCAACTGAACCTAAACGTTTCACCTATTTATTAGGTGAGGGTGAAAAAGTAAAAACACCATCTGATCGCTTAAGCAAGCTGATAGGCAAATCCACATCCTTACAAGACATCCTAAATGCCTTTAGTGTAGAAGCGTTAAACGAAGAATTTTATAAAATTGTTCAGTCGTTTTTCTATGAATTGGTGGGAGGAAAAATTGGCAAAGGAAAAAAAGTCACAGAATATGGAGATGGTATTTTACAATTACCAAATACCGACCGAAATGTTCGACAAGAATTCGCTGTTCGTTTAATAGGGAGAACGGTATTTTGTTGGTTTTTAAAAGTGAAAAAATCAGATGCTGGCATTGCTTTGTTGCCTGAGAATTTGCTTTCATCAAATGCTGCAAAACATTACAATAATTATTACCATAGCATTTTAGAGCGCTTGTTTTTCCAAACTTTGAATACTCCAATAGACGAACGTATGGACAATCTTCCAACAGGAGCTGAGGCGATTCCTTTTCTGAATGGAGGATTGTTTGAAGCTAATAACGAGGATTATTACAAACCGAATAGCAAAGGAAATAATCAAAATGATTTTGGAATTACGGATGATTGGTTTTTAAAATTCTTTGAAGAATTAGAGAAATACAACTTTACCATTGATGAAAACTCAGTTACCGAAATTGAAGTGAGTGTCGATCCTGAAATGTTAGGGCGTATTTTCGAAAATCTCTTAGCAGAAATTGACCCAGACAGCGGTGAAACGGCACGCAAGGCAACAGGTAGTTTTTATACACCACGGGAAATTGTGGACTATATGGCTACTGAAAGTTTAGTACAGTATATCCATAATAAAACATCAATAGAAACGGATAGACTACAACCAATTTTCAAAATGCTGGAAAAAGAAGAAATTCATTTTTCGGAGAAAGAGGGAAATCAAATTTTAGATGCTTTAGACCAAGTAAAGATACTGGATCCTGCCTGTGGTTCGGGGGCTTTCCCAATGGGTGTTTTACAAAAAATTGTACAGGCTTTACAGAAAATAGATCCTCATGCTGACAAGTGGAAAAAACGCCAAATAGACCGTATTAATAATCCAATTGTAAAAAAGCAACTGAAAGAAAAACTACAAGCTTCGGGGGTGGAATACGCTCGTAAAATTGGTGTAATACAAAATTCATTATACGGAGTAGATATACAACCCATTGCCGCAGAAATAAGTAAACTGCGTTGTTTTTTATCTTTAATTGTTGATGAGAATATAGATGAAACAAAACCAAACAGAGGGATAGAACCACTTCCAAATTTGGAGTTTAAATTTGTTACGGCTGATACGCTGATAAATCTTCCTGAAGAAAAACAGCGTAGTATGTTTGATAATTTTGAAGAATTACAACAATTAGAAGATCTTAGAAACGAATATATACAAAGCTCTGGAAAGGCTAAAGTACGTGTAAAAGAGCAATTTCTAAAAGTACAACAAAAGATAGCCAAAGACCAAAGTAGCCTATTTGCTGATGTTAATAGTAAAGCATACAAATTAGGAAACTGGAACCCTTTTGGTAATGATAAAAGTGATTGGTTTGATCCTAAATGGATGTTTGGCGTAGAGAAATTTGATGTAGTGATAGGGAATCCGCCCTACGTTGATATTAAGGCTTTACCAAAAGAAGCTGTTAAAGATTATTTTAAACGATTTGAAACAACTTCAAATAGAATTAATTTATACTCAATTTTTATTGAGCGGGGAATATATTTCGTTTCTAGTAATGGTGTTTTAGCATATATTCATCCAAATTCACTTTTGGTAAATGATTCTTATCAAAAAATAAGAGATTTTATTTTGCCTGATTTAAGTAGGATTGTTAAGCTTCCTGATTCTGTTTTTACGACGGCAACGGTTGAAACTATGTTGCTTTTTCTATCAAAGGGTAATGAGATAGATTATGTAGAAGCAGCCTATTTTAAAAGTCAAGAAAAAATAATATTTAACAATTTAGAATTTATCAAATTCAATAAAAAGGCATGGAAATCAGATAGTACGAGTCGATTTAATATTTTCAATAATCCACAAACAATTAATATTATAGATAAAATTGAGAAAGGATCGATTCCGCTTATAGATCTAGTTGACTTCTCTTTAGGAATCACTCCTTATGATAAACATAGGGGACATTCGAAAGAAATTATTGAAACTCGAGCATTTCATGCTGATAAGAAGTTAACGGACGACTACGTACCATTAATATCTGGTAAGAATATTCACCACTACTATGTTTCAAATCAAGTAAAGGAATACTTGAAGTATGGGAGTTGGCTAGGGGCACCAAGAGAGAAAAAATTTTTTGAAGGGAAGAAAATAATTGTACGTCAAATATTAGAAGGCTCTAATTTAAATATTATTGCAGCCTACTCAGAAAAACCAAGGTATTTTACTCAGATTGGATTTTCCCTTATTGCAAAAAAAGATATTAATAAGCTTAAGTTCCTGACAGCGATTCTAAATTCCTCTCTGATGTCCTTTTATCATCGAGTTAAGTTCCTTGATATTGAAAAAGTAACTTTCGCCAAAATTTTGATTGCTAATTGTAAACAATTCCCGATAAAGAAGACCGAGTCGATTGAGGTTTTTAATTTATTAATAGACAAAATAATTTTTATCCTTACTCTTTCTGAAGACAAAAAAATAAACCCCCATGTTCCTAATAACCATATCGCACAACTATTTAAAGAAGTGGTAAATGCAATGGTGATGGAGTTGTATTTTAAAGAGGATTTTGAAAAAGTAGGCATCGAATTTATAAAATATGCAGAAAGGGATTTTGAGCATATAGGAGGAAAAGAAGAGCGTAATCAGATAGAAATCATACACAATGCTTATCAAAAACTTCGTGAGAAAGAGAATGAAATCCGCAACAATTTAAAGTTGATGGACATTAAACTGGCAGATATTGTAATGCCTATAAAAACCGCTAAGTAATGTATAGAATAAAAGAAATAACCTTACATAATTTTAAATTTTTCTATGGCAATAGGGTAATTGACTTCGATCGTAAACATATCCTATTGTATGGTGAAAATGGTAGTGGGAAAAGTTCCATATACTGGGCTCTTTACACTTTTTTTCAAAGTGTATTTAAATCAGATGTAAGACAAGTTCAAAAGTATTTTTTACCAATCACAAGAAATGAAGAAAGTCTTAAAAACCGTTATGCAGGAGATGCTGAGGATTCATATATTGAAATCTTATTTGAAAATGAACCTTCCGATCCACGCTTAAAAAGAATTTCAAATACGACTGTTAATACCAGAACAGACAATTTTATCAAAGAGATTACACTCACAAGCGATCTTATTGATTATAAATCAATTTTTAATATTTATAATTTTACCAATAAGAGCAAAGTGAAGCTTTTTGGATATTTTGAAAAACATCTTTTGCCATTTGTAAATCTTAGAACACCATTGACAAAACATGATGGAACAGTTATTTCTACAAATCTTGAAGTCTGGTGGGATCATTTGAAAATAGGATTGGATCCATATCCAGGTATTTATGATCTGGAATATATACATTTTCAAAATTTAATATCTATATTCAATACAGACTTTGATTTTTACCTAATGAAAATCACTGAAACAGCCAATAATTATTTGAAGTATAGATTTAAGGAAGATTTCCAAATAGAATTTGTTTATCAGAATTGCACCTACAATGACTTCAATACATATAATAAAGGGCGTAATAAAAAAACATTGCCTCCGGAAATTTTTTTAGATGCTTGGCTTATTGATTCGAATCTTGATGAAACATCTCGAAAAATAACAAGAGTTCATACTTTTCTGAATGAAGCAAGGCTATCTTCAATAGCCTTAGCGATTAGAATGGCTATCTTAAAAGAAAAATTCATTAAGGAATTACCAAAAATTCTTATTCTAGATGATTTACTTTTGAGTTTAGATATGGGTAATCGTGAAATAGTATTATCCATCATTCTTGAAGAATATTTAAATGATTATCAATTAATAATACTAACTCATGACAGGGTTTTCTTTCAATCTGCCCTTAGCTATATTAAGGTTACTCATGCAGCGGCACTAAAGAGAAAAGGAGAGCAAAATAAAGCGACACTAGATGATGCATATTTAGATCATTGGAAGATTTTTGAACTTTATGAAGCAACTCTGATTGATGGAAAAAGAATTCCATCAATAACCACACACAAATCATACTTGCAAAAAGCGTTGTACTATTTTAATGATGTTGAAAATATTGACTACAATGCTTGTGGTAATAATTTAAGATCTGCTTTAGAAGAAGTTCTTAAAGAAATTATACCATCTAAATTTCTTCGCCAAGAGGATGGACAACCTATAGCTGTAACTTCTCAAACTTTAGGTACATTAATTGTAAAGTGTACCGATTTTTTCAACCACTTGGGGTTTAATGTCATACTTTTAGAAAAGTTAGACAGATATCGGGAAAGAGCTTTGAATCAAACGTCTCATTATAACCCAAAGTCAAATTACTTCAAAAAGGAACTACAAGATACTTTTGAGATAATCAATGAATTGAAAAAATATAGATTTGATACAGTTATAGAAAAAAACTCCTTGATTCAATTATCAATTTACTCCAATTCAGGAGAAGAATACATATACACCTTTAAAACGTTGGATGATATTTGTTTATATCTTGAACCAACAATTAATGCTGAATCTTTTTATTGTGTTAACGATAGAAGAATATATGCAGTTATTGGAATGTCACATAATGGCAAATCAGATATTTTTAATCCACAGCCAATCTGCAGGAATAAAACTTTAAACGAGCTATATGAGGAAACAATAACCGCTTTAGAAGCTCGGGTTGGAGAACAATGTTTGAAAGAAGCAGACATGTCTATCGTTTTCAAAAATATTTCTGGTAGAAGTTTAGAAGAACTTAAATCATATTAAATTAATCAAGTGGTCTAATAGAATTCAGCTATTATAATTAGTATCTTTACCCAGTAGACAAATAACGTTTTTTGTGCTTTACAATATGTAATCAGCTTTTTTCTGAGAAGGATAATCACAAACAAAGAGGCTTAACAAGCTGTCATACAACTAAGTGAAAATGCACAATAAGCTAAGTGTAAAAATATATAATTGTTTTATACTTAGTCATATCTTTAATATAAAAATATAAATCAATGACTTATGTAGATTTCTTTTCTAATTTAGGGTTTGACTTCAATGTTGATTTGAAGCCAAAAGCTATTGCTGTTGAGATAGAAACTACTTTATCTCAAAAGCTTAAAAATTCAGTTTTCTTCTATAAAAGCCCGAATAATACCAACACCTCGTTTTACCTTATTACTTGTTCTTTAGAAGATTCAGAACTTAAGCAGTTTAGAAAATATGTTTGGAATAAGAACGATGCAAACATTATTTTCTATTATTCGATTGAAACGGATGAAGTCAAAATGCTATATGCCAAATATTCTCCAAAAGCTTCAAATAAGGATAGTGTTTTAGAGGTCTTTTCAGCCACTTCAAAAGATTTAGATACAATTGAAAAAATCAAACATTGGCAATTTGATAGTGGTGCATTCTGGCTAAATTATAAAAAGTTTCTGTCTAAATCTAAATACAAAGGAATAGATAAAGAATTAGTTGCTACATTGAGCGAATTAAAAGAGCAATTAAGCAATCTTTTATTTCAATCAATTTCTGAGGACAGTAAAAGAAATGAAGTAGTTCAGGCATTAATTGATAGAACGCTTTATATTAAGTACTTAGAGGACAATCACATTATTAACTCTTATTTTTACAGTCATCATTTTCAAGATAAAACACTTAATTACAAAACCTTATTAGACAACAAATCGAAAAAAGAGATTAATGAATTATATAATCACATTCACGAAATATTCAATAATTCACTTTTTGATACACCGAAAATAAATGAAGAATATTTAACTGCGGATGTTTGTGATCTTATCTCCAACTCTTTCAAATCAAACCTAAAAAGTGGTCAATTAAGATTATTTGATTTCAGATTTGATGTTCTGCCAATTGAATTTATAAGCTACATTTATGAAGTCTTTTTGTCTGAAAAGCAGAAGACAAATGGAATATTTTACACCCCGAAGAAATTAGCACAGTTAATTGTAGATGACGTAATAAAAGAGGATAAAATAGGCTCGATTTTAGACCCTTCGAGTGGTTCAGGGATGTTTTTGATTACAGGATATCAAAAGCTTTTGGAAATAGCTCGAAAACAGAATTTAGAGCCTGAAGATAATATTGAAAAAATCCGATTTAGAACACAACTTTTATATGAAAATATATTTGGTATTGAAAAGCAGTTAGTTGCTCAACGCTTTACTATTTTTTCACTTTCATTACAGATATTTAATGGTATCGATCCTGTAGAAATAAAAGAATATATAGCTAAACAACTAAAAGACAATGAAAAAATTAATTTATTTTCAGAGTTTCCGTTTTTTCAGAATATAAAACGAGCTAATACTCTTGATACATCAAACGAACCTTTTGAAAACAAAGTATTTTCTTATATAGTTGGAAATCCACCATTCTTTGAAATACCAAATACAGAGGAATTTCAAAATGAAATATCGTTTTTGAACTTTTATCAAATTAACATTTCTGAAGAAGCCAAAAAAGTTGCTAAAAATATTGTTGGACGATCTCAAATATCTCAATGCTTCTTTTTAAAAATTAAAGATTGGAGCGACGAGAACACAAGATTTGGATTTGTTTCCAACAGCTCTAATTTTTACAATGATCATTCGGAAGATTTTCAAAATTATTTTTATTCTAACTATGGAATTGAGAAAGTTTATGAGTTATCAAGAGTAAAAAAAATACTATTTGAGAAAGCAAATGAAAGTGTTGTATCAATTATTTTTACGAACAATTTTAAAGAAAACGGCATATTGGATTATTATCCCGTTGAGTTAGGGTTATTTTCCGAAAAGCCTTTTGAATTACTTGTAATACAAGAAGATAAATCAATCTCAATAAAACAAATTAAATTAAAAAATAAACAACTTGGATTAAGAGATTTATTAGCAGGGAATAATTTCGATTTTGATCTTTATCAAAAATTAAATACAGAAAAAAAATTGTCTGATTTTATCCTTCATATAGATGGAAAACCTTTCATAAGAGAGGGATTAAAGATAGTAGGAGAAAAAGCAATATGCAAAGAATATAATATTCGCAAAGAAGAATGGAAAAAGTTAAGAAGAAATGAACAGTTAGATTATTACCATAAATTTAAAGAAGATAATACATCTAATTCTCTTACTAACGAGTTTTCATTTGAACTTTTAAAACCAAAAAACATTGACAACTTTAAGAAATATAAAGTAAATCTGTTTTTAAGAGGAGATATTTCAAATTTCGAAAGAGGGAGGGATCCACAAATATATTTGGGAGATAAAATTATTTTTAATAGAACAGGTAGTGAGATAAAAGCCCTTTATTCAAGTTCCAAAATTTATTTTGACTTTGATTTACATGTAATCAAACTAAATAGCCAGAATCTATATGGTTTAATTACCGCTATTTTAAATTCTCATTTCATTAATTACTATATTGATCTGTTTTTTAGAAAACGATTAGCTGGATCTTATCCTAAAATAGGTAATGACGATATACTTAGTCTTCCTATTCCTAAAGATTTAGATGAAAATATAACAAAAAAAATATCAGATATAAGTAAGGGCTTGTCGGAAGGACAGTATCAATACTCAGAAAAAGAACCGCTACTAAATGAGCTAATTTTCGACTTATACGGATTATCGTATTGGGAAAAACAAAGGATTAAAGATTATTTTCTTCCAAAATCAAGAATTGGAAAGAAGAAAAAGGCTTTAGATAGTTATACAGATACGATAAAGGAGGTTATGGGATTTTATTTTGAATCACCTATAAGCGTACATAAAGATTCTGTAGGATTCAATTTAATTGTTGTAAAAATATCCTTTGGAGCTAATGCTAATAATCCTCAAGCGGATAAAACTAAAAAGTATTTGCTTAACGAAATATTTGAACAAAATTCGAATGCAAACTTTTTAGCAAGCCAAGAAAAAATTTTTGGAAAAGACTGCGTATATATCATTAAAGAAGATATAAATAAAAACTGGACGGAAACAAAAGCTTTTGAAGATGGACAAGATATTTTAAAACATCTAATACCAAATGAAAATGGAGAGAGAATACATTAGAACTGAAAAACCTGCTCCATTACCATTTGATACTCGTCAATTAAAGTCTTTAGACGATGTGTTTTGGAAAAAATGGATATTTTATCATTTATTGTCTTTCTATAAGAATTATGATAGTGAAGAATTAAAAGAAAAGATAGAAGCCGAGAGGAAGAATAAACCTGCTAGAGTTGAGCGAGAAATCGCAAAATTTATTCGCCTGAAATTAAAAGCAAATAGGGAATTTGGATTGAATTTTTCTGTAAAGGGAGAAGAAACGAATGATGAGAATGTAGAAGGAAACTATGATATTACCATTCATAACACGTATTGGAAAAAAAAAGATCTTTTCTTTGAGTGTAAAAACTTGGACGGTAGTCAGGATTTGGTAAATAAATATGTGTGCTGTAATACATACAAAAAGGATGGTAATGGTGAGAATATTTTTGACGGTGGGGTGTTAAGATACTTCAATGGGAAATACGCTCAAAATTCAACTTTTGGCGGAATGATTGGATTCATATTGACAGGAGATAGTCTTACGATTAAGAATAGTCTTGTGAGAAAACTGAAAGAAAACCTAAACACAACCCCCGAAGGCGATTTAATAAAAATTACAGACAACTCTATCGAAGAAAATAATTTTACATTTGATAGCATTCATAAAAGATTTGATAAGGAATTTACGATACATCATCTTTTATTTGATTTCTCAAAATAGGGAGATATTGAAAGTAATTGTTTAATTGCTTTCAATATTTGCCAAACGTTCCAAATCCTCCAAAAAATGGTTCGAGATTTGTTCGGTTGGGGCTACAAGGTAAAAGGACATAGTCATATGATTATGTCCTTTTTTATTTTACATCATGCGTTGTTAATCTGAAAGATGGATCAAACACAAAAAACGTACTCTACTATTTCTCCTCCCATTTTTTACTTGATCCAAATATTCTTTCAATTCCTATATGGTACGATTAAAATATCTATATCACTTACTACGGATATAAACTCCTCTTCCAATTGACTTCCTGTAAGAACAAAACACTCAGATTCAGGATACGTTTCAATAAATAAAGTTTTGGATATCTCCAAAACTTTATGGTTATTATAAAAATTCAAAACTAGTCTTTCTTTATTTTTATACTTATAATTCCAAAACTAGTAGCAAAAGTACCATTTATAAAATCCTCAGAAGGTGTTTTCTTATACTCAAAACTTTCTATTTTATCAACAGCTATTCCTTTAAAGTCAGAAGACTTCTTAAGTATTTTACTAGAATTAGAATCTATTAATATAACAGAGAATTCTCCTTTCTTAACTAGTGGCAATGCTCCATAATTAAAAAATTTTGTAGAATTTAAATAAATACTTTCAATATACTCCTGCAAATCGATAGCATTTTCTTCATTACGCATTTTTGCATCTTCTATATCTAACTTCAAAGAAACCCTTTCCTGTGAATAAATATTACCTACAAATAAAAAAACTAAAAATAATACTGCTTTTTTCATAATTTACCAATTACTAACTTCTACTTTCTGAACTTAACGAATCCATCCCTCCTCCATTATTTTCTACTGGCATTAAATGACCCTAAATTCCTGGATAGTCTTTCCAAATAGAATCTGGAGTTATTTCTTGAAAGCGTTGTCCTTTGTTAAAACACTCCTGCAACAAAAATACTTTTTTTATTTGTCAATACAATTATATGCTGTTCTACATACCTAATTTAATTTTCTACAGCTTGAGGTTGTGTTTTTGAGTTTTGTTGGTCTATTGATTGACAAACTTATCTATACCCAATCAAAAAAGCCCCAAAAAGCATCTACTTTTTGGGGCATACTTATTTTTACTTCTTCACAAATTTCTTCACTACCTTTTTATTATCCTGATTCAGCTCAATCAAATAAATTCCCTTATTCAAATGGCTGACATCAATCGTTTGGTCTGTCGTTGTACTTTGTTGTACTACTTGACCTAGATTTCCAAAAATGCGATACGCAATTGGAGTATCCGATGCTGAGATCACATTTAAACTCGTTTCTACTGGATTTGGATAAAGAATAAATTCAGCACTACCCAACTCTCTCGTTCCCGATTCTCTTTTAAAGTTTGCTTTTACTTGAAAGTTTGCTCTAAATCGAGGGTTAATAACGATGGTTTTATTTCTTGAAAGTACATCCCCGGTCCAATGAGAAAATTTGTATCCAGGCAGAGCAATTGCCTCTAACGTAACGGGAATACCTTTAAAATATGCCCCTTCCCAACTTTCATAATCTACATCAATACCTACCGTACTCGCGTTAATCTCAATGGTATTCACTTTTACAAACCCTCTTTCCTTGTCATTTATTTCCGCTGTTAATTGGTAATTGCCTACCAAATTAAATTGAGTATGGATGTGTTGGTATTGATAATTCGTTCGCAAACGCGCAAACTCACGCATTTGTTCCACGCGATTTTCCCAAGCTTGCATCGATGGAATTAAGTTCCAACGGGCAATATATCGCGGCATTTCATCTCGAATATTATCTTGCATTGTATTGATTAAATCAATTACATGCTGCTCTTTATACGCCGTATTCATTAAATCCGCAAAGCGATTTAAGAAATAGTTTTTATAGGTTGTATTCGTCAAAAGTCCATTTAGAATATGATCTCCACTAGAGATAGCGGATGCTAACGTATTGTGACTATACGAATTGTTAATCCATTCATCGATACCATTAAAACCAGCATCAAGGTCTTTAAATACCCAGCGGAATCTACCATCATGACCATAAGCGGCATTCGGGGTGTAATTCACACGTTTTCTAAAATAGGTATTGTTATTATGTGGCCAATCAAAATTTGCAGCGTAGATTTCAGCAATTTGAAAATCCGTAAAATTAATTTCATCAATATACGTCAGTGCTTCGTTGTATTTGGTGGTATTACTTAAATTTTGAGTAGTAAAAAAATCCACTACTTCCAAATACTTTACATTATCCCCTACATCTGCTAGCCCAGCATTTTCTAGAAAATCCAATTGATTTTCTTTGATGTTATAAACTCTTTCAAAATACTTTTCATCGTAGCGTTCTCTTAGGTTCATTAAACCGTAATATTCTCCATTGACAAAGGTGACAACGGGTTGATATTTTTGTGTATTAAAGTTTAAATGCTCATTTAACTTTTGAATAAACGCATCCCTAAACATGGTTCTATACGTATCATTTCCAGAATTTCGGATGATGATTCGCTTAAAAGAATCAAAGGGATACTCTGGGAAAAACGCATGTTTCATCTCTTTTTTACCATAATCCGATTTCGCATAAAAGCGATAGGATCTATTTTTGAAAAAACGCGAGCCATTGCCGTGATTCCTCACACCAACGGTTTGATTGATTTTTTCAGCTCCATCATCCAAATAAATAAAATTAATAGGCACTTCTGAAGCGGAGCCACTGGCCCAATAATTAGCCGTAACTGTGGTTTCATAGTCATTGACTAAAGGATTAGCCAAGCGCCAAGTATCAAACGTTTGCCCTGCCACCCATAAACCCTTTTCATACCCAAAAAACAAATCGTCATTCACACTGACATTGACTACGGGAAAGGAATAGGATTTATTAATAAAGTACACTTTTGTACTAGTTTCAGAGTAGGTATTAGCATCTACATAAGCTTTGGCTCTCACGACAAAACTTTTATCAATAGCATTGGAAGGAAAGTATTGATTAAATTCATAGGTCGTCGATATCCTGGCTACTCTATTGGGTTCACCCGTTCGATCATACACTTGAATCGGTGTATTGTAAACAAAAGAAAACAGGGTATCCTGATGAAGTTCAAAAGGAAGTTGTCCCCCAAATTGCGGGTATTTAGTTTTGTAATTGTACACTTTTCCATTGATATTTTCGATAGAAGGTTCCGAACCATCAAGCGTGTAAATAATGGTCATCGTTGGGGTTTCATGGCTGAGATTTAAAGCAAATCCTTGCTCATAAAAACCACTTTCGGCTGAGAAAACAGGAGGTTTTAACGACTGTCCGAACACAGAAGTTGTCAAGACAGAAACCAAGAGTAAGTAGTAGTTTTTCATAATAATTTAGTTTTAAAAATTAAAATATTATGTTAAAAATAAATTATTAATCCAAATTAAGCAATAAAATATTTTAAAAAACCAAATTAATTTTAAAAAAACATATTACATATTCAATATAAAACTCCTTCGATTAGACCTAAAAAATCAAGTAGAATAGCACATGATGGGGTCTTTTTTACTTCTATAATCCAATAGTAAAAGTTGCTTCATAATGTATTTTTTTCTTATGACTTTCTAAAGCTAACAGGGGGGTTTTTTCTTGCTTGAAATAAGATTCACCAAGCATACGTCCATAATCCTTCGAGAGTGCTTCGGAAAAATGACGTTTTACCGAAGCACTCTCGAACAATCCTCAAAGGATCTCCGAAGAAAAGCTAAGAAAGCCTATAGAAGAAAGCAATAGAAACCACAAAAAAAGGAAGCTCTCTAACTGAATCTTCCTTTTCGTAAGTAAAAAAAAATGTAAAAAACACAAGCAGTTCAAATAATAGAAGGCAGCTATAAATTATCAAGTACAATTATTTTTCGTCATCCATTCACTTGGTGGTTTGATAGCAGACTAAGTGCCTGTGTTCTTTTATTTATTTGTTTGGTTGAAGCAAAATCAAATCAAGGATTTCGTTTTTCGCTTTTAATTCTCCGTTTTCATAAGTCATTACTTCATATTCGCCTGTTTTCAAACGTTGGATTACTTTACCTTCTTCTGGTTTCCCTTGGGCATCATAATGTACAAGGGCTAAAAAGTTTTCCTCATTGTAAGGAATACTGGTGGATTGAAATAAATAAGCCAGGTCTGCTTTTTTAAATTTCCCAAAACCCTCTATTGTCATGCGTGCGATTTCTAAAGCTTGGTTCATATCACCAGAAAATTCAAAGGAGAATTGCCAAAATATAGGTCGTAAGAATTCGTCTTCTATCTTTTCCAAATCAACTTGCTCACTCGCAATGAAAGTAAACTCCTTTAAGGTTTTATCTTTTCCTAAATAATAAATAGTTGATGCATTTGGTGCTATTTTATCTATTTGTTGTCTGTTCTTTTTAGAAGTGACTATTCGTTTTTTATCTTCATAAAAATCGGCTTGCAGTACATTTTCTATTTTATAAATGTGTAGTTCATTATTCGTTTCCATATTGTGAATGATGATGCTATTATCTTTCAACTGAAAACTTAATCGATTAAAATAATGCATGGCAAACAAATCAATATAAAAAGCGTTGCGCGTTTCATTTTTATATTGATCGACAATCACCCTACCTTGAGGCAATTCATGATATTCATAGCCCTCGTGAATTTTTCCATTTTGATACGTCGTTTTCAAGGTATATTCAACAGGAAGAAAAGTGCCATCTGTATTCAAATAATCGATGGCATATTTCGCAACCAATTCACCATTTTTATAAAAATTAACAAAATTAAACTCCCCTAACAATTTTTCCTCACTAATCTCATAACCATTAAAGGGATGGTTGTCTCTGAGTTCTAATTGGTACACGGGTTTAGGATCGTCAAAAATGTGAATTTGATTGGTTTCTCTTAAATTTGGGGTAACTTGTTCCATTTCATTCCATTTTTGAGAAGTTGACCTTGCCTCTTCCTGAGCGAAAAGCAGAGCCGTACTCCAAGTTAAAAAAAGTATGGTCAGTATGTGTTTTATCATATCGTTCTATTTTATATCCTCTAGTTTATTGCGTTTTGAGCTTCTTTCACTAGCTTTTCTGCTTTTACTCTTATTTCTTGGGGTAATAATTTAAAATTTACATCCTTTTCTTCTCGATAAGAATCTTCTTCCTGAAAAGGAAGCCAAGCTGTAATTTTTGATTTTGAAAATGCTTCTCCCTTCAACCGCGTATACACAATCACTTTCAATGGTTTAGCATCTAATCCGTCTGATTCCTCAAAATACGTAAGATAAAACTCTGGAAAACCATCCTGATTGGCATCTCCAACTTCACAGTAATTAATTAAATAGTTGGGCTGTGCCAAGCCCTTTGCAAAATCTTTAAATGTTATTTGTTGGAGTAATCCACCGTGATCTTCTATAAAAATACCTGCATGCAAATCTTTGGGGTTATCATCTAGAAAAGCCTCATTTTTTGCCTTACTTTCGTTTAAAAACCAAACATAACTTCCGTGTTTAGGAACAAATACTTTTGCAATCATTACTGGGCTACCCATTAATGGATTGCCTACATCTTCCAGAATTTCAGTGTACCTTTTATCCGAAGCAAAATAAACACCCGTTTGGATTTGTGCCCACGTAGACACACTAAAAACACAAGCAATAACAAGTACTAGTTTTCTAAAAATCATCCTTATTTTCTTTTTAATTTACGGTTTTACTATTCTTTGTATTCCTTACCAGAATAAATATCAATATAATAATAAATTGCGGTTTCTTCGCTTTGCTTAACCCGCACTAAACCATCCGAATTAATTGCCTGATAAACATGTAATCCGATGTTTTTTTGGCTCGCATTATCATACAGTTGATACAAACCTTCTTCCTCTTTTTGAAGGGCATATAGTTGCTTTTCTGCATCCAAAACTGAGATTGCATAATATTCGGGTTTTATTTCCCAGCGCTTTGTTTTACTATTCCACAACCCCATTTTCGTCTTCTGATTTTCGTCTTCTATTCGAATGAAGTAAACATCTTGCATACCTGTATAGGAGTTGATTTTTCCGATTTTCCAAGTATCCGCTATAAACTGATCGGGTAAGATCATTTTTCTATCGGGCCAAACTAGATTTCCTACCTGATCCACAACCTTAAAATTATAAGTATCAATAGCATCTACAACCTGTCCTTGGGTATCGATATAAAGCCAATCATAAGCCCAAATGGTATGATTGTAATTAAATACGCCCAATAAAAAATAAGGTGAATTAGCAATAGAATAGATCAAGGAAGTCTTTTTTATAAAATCAATTTGCGAAGCAGTTGCTTGATTAATTTTCTTTGGAAATGCCTTGTCATAATTTGGAAAAGGATAAATATCCTGGGTCTTGGTATTCAGTAAAAGTTTAGGGACTTCCGGGGCATAACGATCCTTATTTATTTCAGTTAAAAGAAGGGTTCCTTCTTCAAATTCAATTGAAATTTGATCCGTCCCAGTTAATGCGTTGTGAAGCGCCTTTTTTTGATTCATTTCACAAAGTTGAAACACCTGACCTGAAGCTTTGATAAAACGATTATTATCCAGTAATTCTGCGATATTTTGTTCAACTTTATACAAGCGCTTTTTTTTAATTTCATAAATCGTACCCTCCCAAAAAAGGTGATTGTCATCAACAACACTAAAATTCAAGTACAAATTATCGTTCAGATAGGGTAAATCCCTTTCAAGCAAAAGTTGTTTGGTTTCTAAAACGCCTATCTCAATTTTATGATAGGTTTGTTCTTTCTTAATTCCTCCCCCCATGAGGTTCCAATCCCACTTCCAAATGGGCATTTTCTTTTCATATTCGAGGTCTTTTCTATAAAAAGTAAGTCCCTGAACTACCTCTAAATTAAGGATACTCTCGGAAAAATCCAAAACAATTTTTTCTTGATCATCTACTACTGCATATTCTCCTTTTTCATTTTCAACAATGGCAAAACCTGTCGGCGTATATACTGATGCACTTTTAAATTTCTGATTCGAGAAGGGTTCCAAAGTCTCTTTATCTACATAAATAAAAAGCTGCTGTTTGGTAAAAAAAGGGATCCTATTAATCTGCTTAGTTTTGGAGGAAACCGCGGAAAAATGACCTGTTTTTTCTTGGGTACAAGCGGTTACTGAAGTTAACATACAAAGAATACTTAGCATTGTTATTCTCATGTTTCAAAATTTGATTCGTCTTACTATTCAATAATAAAGACTTTTGAAGACTAAGGCAATCCCTATTATCAGCTATATTTCACTTGTTCTAAATGCGGAGCACATCGGCGATTATTAAAAAAAACAACGCCTATTGCAGCTTGTGTGCTCTATAAAAAAAGGAGAATTAGCTGTCTAATTCTCCTTTTCAATCTTCTATTATTTTTCTCTTTATTCTTCTTTTATAAAAGTCAAAAACTCATCATAATACTGGGCTAATAACAATTGATAGCCTTCATTTCGTTCGACTTTAATTTTATCCGTATCAGGTTGAGTAACGAAATAGATGACAAAAGCATCTATATGATAGGCTGGAATACCTAAATCTTTCATCACTTCTTCTCTAGGATATTGCTTATAAAAAGAGGTCATATTATTTTCGATCTTTTCATATTCAATCATCTTTAGATCTTCTTTTCTCTTTCCTGTAATACGATTGATAATTGCATCAATACTAATTCCTACTTTTAGATTTTCTGTAGCGCCAATCAAGCGGTTATTTTTATTGTATCGCTTTTCAGCAGGTGTTAATTTCTTTCCGCCAAAATCCATAGCACCTTCGCCAAACTCCTTTTTTAGGATGACAATTTCTTCTAAACTTTGTCCTGGTTTAATTAAAACGGGGGTAATTCGTTTGTTTTTCAAATCTCCCTCGTCAATAATATATCGCATTGTGGCACTGTAATCACTAGAAAAACGCAGCGTATCCCCTAAATGCGTTGAAATCAAGAAATACCCTGTTTGATCTGCTTGGGTTTTTTCTTGTGTATTGAGGTTTTCGATTTTAACTGGAATAATTTGTCCATTATACAATCGAACTCGTCCGTCTATTAAAGTTGCTCGTTGTGCATAAGAACTAAATCCGATACAAAGGATACTCAATAGAGCAAATAAATTTTTCATGGTTTTGTAGTTTGTTTGGATAAAGATATAATTACTTCAAAGAATAAAAAAAATTATTCCGCTAGCATACTATTTATTTTTTCAACTACATACGCAGGTGGTACCGTAGGACGACCTGTTTTCATATCCACAAATACTAACATAGAATAGCCTTTTGTTAATAATTCATTCGCTTGATTATACAATTCATAATCAAATTCTATCTTCACGCCTTTGCATGCTTTAAAAATGGTGCGAATACACAAATCTTCATCGTATTTTGCAGGTTTCTTATAGTTCATTGTTAGTGAAACCACAGGAAGCATAATTCCCAATTCTTCCATGCGTTTGTAGGACAGCCCTAAGTTGCGCAGCCATTCAACTCGCCCAATTTCAAAGTATTGCGCATAATTACCATGATAGACCACGCCCATTTGATCCGTTTCTGCATAACGTACACGTACTGTGTAATCAAAATTTCTCATATTAATCTTAAATTTTATTTGACTAATTAAATTATAATTGTACTTACCATTTTTTTTTGAAAATTACAATGACCAAACCGTTTTTTTATCCAAAAAATTGTTCACATATTTGCCATCTGAATCGACCACCGATATCAATCCAAAAAACATTCAAAAATAGTAACTGTTTTTTTAAAAATCTAACCAAAAATGCACGAATACAAAGACATGACAGCGCAATCTGCTTGGAATGCTTGTCTTGAATTCATAAAGGACAATATAGGAGAACAAGCCTTCAAGACTTGGTTCATGCCTATTAAGGCCATTGAGTTAACCGAAAATAAGCTTTATATCCAAGTGCCTAGTAAATTCTTTTACGAATGGCTAGAAGAGCATTATGTAAGTATTTTGAAAGTTGCATTGACGAAAGTCTTAGGTGGTAGTGCAAAGTTACTATATAAAATACAAATGGAGAATGTATCTGGCAACAAGCAGCCATTTACAGAGCAGTTACCTAGTTCTCAAAGAGGTCCTGTAAAACCTCAAGAATTGGATGTTCCTATTCAGAATAAAAATCCTGAACTTAAAAATCCTTTTATCATACCGGGAATTAGAAATGTAAAAATTGAGTCTCAATTAAACTCTAATTATTCTTTTGACAATTTCCTAGAAGGAGATGCAAACCGCTTAGCGCGTTCTGCAGGTATGGCTGTTTCTAAAAAACCAGGGGGAACTTCATTCAATCCTTTATTAATTTTTGGTGGTGTTGGATTAGGTAAAACCCATTTAGCGCATGCTATTGGTGTAGAAATTAAAGAATATTTTCCCGACAAAACGGTTTTGTATATCTCTGCGGAGGTATTTACACAACAATACGTAGATTCGGTTCGCAAACAAACTAGAAATGATTTCATCTATTTTTATCAATTAATCGATGTATTAATTGTCGATGATATTCAATTCTTATCGGGTAAGTCAGGAACACAAGATGTATTTTTCCACATCTTTAACCACTTACACCAAAATGGAAAACAAGTTATCTTAACATCAGATAAAGCACCTGTTGATATGCAGGATATTGAACAACGCTTATTGTCTCGTTTTAAATGGGGCTTATCTGCTGAAATTCAAACACCTGATTTTGAAACAAGAGTTAAGATTGTTAAACATATTTTATACCGTGATGGGGTTACAATGCCTGAAAACATCATCGAGTATATGGCTAAAAATGTTTCAACCAATGTACGTGAATTAGAAGGTGCTATTATTTCATTGATTGCTCAATCTTCGTTCAACAAACAAGAAGTGACCATTGATTTAGCCCGTCAAGTTATTGAGAAATTCATCAAGCATACGCAAAAAGAAATTTCAATTGATTACATTCAAAAAGTCGTTTCTGATTACTTTGAAATGGATATTGAAACCTTAAAATCAAAAACGCGTAAACGCAATATTGTTCAAGCAAGACAATTGGCGATGTTCTTTGCTAAAAAGTACACGAAAGCTTCCTTGGCCAATATCGGTTCTCAAATAGGAAAGAGAGATCATGCAACGGTATTACACGCTTGTAAAACCATAGATAACTTATTGGAAACGGATAAAGAATTCAAGAAGTTTCACGATGAAATTAATCAAAAGTTCAACATGTAATGAAAACAAAAGTACTCCTGGTTTGTTTAGGAAATATTTGCCGGTCTCCTTTGGCCGAAGGTATTTTACGAGCTAAGCTTCCTCAAGATGACTTTTTAATCGATTCTGCGGGTACAGGAAACTGGCACATTGGAGAATTACCTGATCAACGTTCGATTGACATCGCAAATAAATATGGGATTGACTTAACTACACAAAGGGCAAGGCAGTTTATCAAAGATGATTTTACCACTTTTGACCATATCTATGTCATGGATCAATCCAATTACACCAATGTAATTCAATTGGCAGAAAAAACAGAAGATATACAAAAAGTTCACTTACTTTTAGATGCCATTGATCCAGGTAAGAAAACAGAAGTTCCCGATCCTTATTTTGGAGGAGCAGATGGATTTGAACAGGTGTATCAATTAATCGATCAAGCATGTACGCTTATCGCAAAAAAATTAAAATCTTAGAAATTATATAATTATAAAAAGGAAGGAATTGTATTTCTTCCTTTTATTTTTTTAATCCGCTTTACTTACCTTTGTCGTTTAAAACTGTTTCAACCTATTATGGATAAAGCAACTAAAACTGGAGTCTTATACATGATTCCCACTACACTTGGAGAGAATGACCCTCTACAAGTGCTTCCACAGACTGTAAAAGATACGATTGATCAATTGACTATCTTTATTGTTGAAAATGAAAAAACAGTCCGCAAATTCATCAAGCGAATTGCACCTGATAAAAAGCAATCGGAATTAATTTTATTTCCCTTAAATAAGCATACTGAACCCGCCACATACAAACAATACATCCAACCTTTACTAGAAGGTAAAAACGTAGGTGTTATTAGTGAAGCTGGATGTCCTGGTATTGCCGATCCGGGTGCTGCTATTGTTGAATTGGCGCACAAACAAAATATTAGAGTACTCCCTTTAGTTGGTCCTTCTTCTATTTTATTAGCACTGATGGCTTCTGGAATGAATGGGCAGAGTTTTGCTTTTAATGGGTACTTACCTATCGATAAAAATGAAAAAAAGAATGCGTTAAAAACGTTTGAACGCTTGTCATTTGAACAAAGTCAATCGCAAATTTTTATCGAAACACCGTATCGAAATAACCAACTGCTACAAGATATCATTCAAACCCTACACCCAAATACCCAACTTTGTATTGCTTGCGATATTACTTTAGAAAGTGAGTTTATTCAAACTAAACCAATCTCAGCTTGGAAAAGAACAACAATTGATTTACACAAAAGACCGTGTATCTTTATTATTCATAAAAACTAAATACATTGATTAATCCAGCTTCATATTTTGAGATTCCTGTAGTCAATATGCAACGGGCTATTCATTTTTATAGTTATGTTTTTGATATCTCTTTTGAAGAGGAGATTTTTGATGGTTTAGAAATGGCTTATTTTCCTTGCAATGAAAATGCTACTGGTAGTACAGGTACCCTTGTTTGTGGAGAAATATACATCCCTACGCATAAGGGAATTATACTCTATCTCCATACCGATGATATTGCCCAAACTTTGCAACGCACTATAGATCAAGGATCCCTTGTTCTTTTTCCAATCCATCGACACGAAAAAGCAGGTTTTGCAGTTGCTGAATTTCAGGATTCGGAAGGAAATCGAATTGGCCTGCATCAGCGCTTTTAACTTTTAGTATAATAAAGATAAATACAATCATAAAAAAAGCCCTTTTTAAGGGCTTTTTTTATGATTGTAAGGGATTATGATAAAGACATCCCCTCTCACTTATCAGTTTTTCACCTTAATCGAACACCCAATCGCTACTGTTTCCTTTTGTTCAATGGCTTTACCAGCTAATAAAGCATCGACAGCTTTTTCAACATATTTTACAGATACTTTAGTTGCATCTTCATAATTGTCATCGATAGCTCCAATGTACTTTACTCTATTTTTACCTTCTTCTTTTTGTAAGATGAAAACATGGGGTGTTTTTGTTGCGCCATATTGCGGGTAAATCTTTTGCCCTTCATCTAACAAATATGGAAAGGTAAACCCTTTTTCTTTCGCTCTTAGTTTCATTAATTCAAAACTATCTTCAGGTTGAGCTGCTGGATCATTTGGGTTAATAGCAATTACAGGATATCCTAGCTCTTTGTATTTTTTATCTAAAGCCACAATGCGCTCTTCATACGCTTGTGCATAAGGGCAGTGATTACAGGTAAAAATAACAATATATCCTTTCGCATTTGGCAACGCTGCTAAACTGTGTTTTTGATCATCTGTACCAAGAAGACTAAAATCAGTAGCCGCATCTCCTATTTTATAGCCTGATACCTCTTTAAAGTCATTTACAGGCTCTATCACCTCTTCTAAAGGTTCTCTTACCTCTGTGGCCTTTCCATCTTTCTTACAAGCGATAAAGGCAATACTACACACCAGTGCTAAACCTACATTTTTCAACATAATTCTACTTTTTTATTGGATTAATTTTTTTAATTCTTCATAGGATAAAATGCCCTCGTGAAAATAAACTTGTTTGCCGTTTTTATAGAGAGCTGTGGCAGGAATTGCGCCACTCCAAGCTTTATTAATTGCGGGAATCCATTCGTTCATTCGCTTAACATCAGTTAACAAAACAACGGGGGGAGTCAATTGGTGTTCTGCAATAAAAGGTTTCACCTTAGTTTCGAAATCACTAGAGCGATCTAAACTAACCAAAACCATTTCAAAATTTACTTTGTCTTTATTTTCATTGTAAACATTTACAAAATCGGGTAATTCTTTGACACAAGGAACACACCAAGTAGCCCAAAAATTAACGACATACAACTTGTCATCTTGTTGGTTTACGGCTTCTAAAAGCACGTGATAATCTTCTATAACCCCTTCTAAAGCAAAGGCCTCTTTTTGGGTTTCTCCCTTTTTGCAGCTCCATGTAACTAGCACTACTAGAATGATCAATACCTGTTTTATCATACTTTTTAAATTGAAATACTACTTTCGTCAATAACAAATATAAAGTTTTATCTTTTTCACTCCTCTAAAAATTCAACAAACACCATGGTGAATTCTAACTTATTAGCACAAAAAAAAGGTAGAGTACACTACTCTACCTTCTTTGTCTTATTTTATAAAAGAACGAATCCTTCTTTTTATTTGTCTATTTTTTGTTTGGGATAAATAAATCCTAGTCCCATTCTTGTCAACATCTTTTTTACAAAATTCCAAAAAAACTCACGCTGACCAAATATTGTTCCGATACAAATCAGAATCACTTTATACATGGGAAAGATAATTAAAACATACAGCACCCAATACAACAAAGGATGTGTTAATCCTCTTTCTATTCCCAAGTAGGTTAAAATTGGTTTTGAAATAAATGCTGCTGTTGACCCTGTAATTGCAAATACAACTAGTATTATCCCAACTTGAAAGTTAGATTTGAGTCCCCAACGTTGCTTTAACTTTTCCATTTATTTATTTTAAATCTAAACAAAAGTAGTGCTTTTTTTGAGTAGTAAAAAACTAATTTTTATTTTTTATAATTCAATTTGATTTAGCGTTTCCAATACATATTCATGCATAACTTCGCGATAATCCAAATGCGTTACAATTCGCAACCACCCTTTTCCTATTTCGCTAATAAGAATATTTTTTTGTTTTAATCGGTCTAAAAACAGCTTGATATTGGCCTCCTTTTCCAAACGAAAAACTAAAATATTCGTTTGTACAGGCAGTACTTCTTTAACCCATGCTTTTTTATTCAACAACATTTCGATTTGCTTGGCGCGATAATGATCGCGTTGCAAACGACTTACATTATTTTTTAAAGCGAATAATGCCGCAGCAGTTAAATATCCGGTTTGACGCATTCCGCCTCCCATCACTTTTCGCAAGCGAATGGCGCGTTGAATCAATTCTTTTGACCCTAATAACACTGAACCTACGGGCGCACCTAAACTTTTTGAAAAACAAACCGAAATCGTATCAAATAAAGCTCCAAATTGAGTAGGGTGTTGTGATTTCGCAACTAAAGCGTTCCACAAACGTGCACCATCTAAGTGCATTTTAATATTTCGAGCCTCACATACTTCTTTAATCCGTTCGATTTCATTCAATTCATAACAAGCACCTCCACCCATATTCGTTGTATTTTCTAAACACACTAATTTTGTAACAGGCAAGTGTATATTGGTTGGATCTGTATAATGATAAATTACATCTTCAGCCGTAATTCGCCCGCGATCACCATCAATCAAGGCACTACTCACCCCATGATTAACGGCCGCTCCTCCACCTTCAAACTGATAAATATGTGAACTTCGATCACAAATTAATTGATCTCCAGGTTGTGTATGTAATTTGATAGCAACTTGATTAGCCATGGTTCCTGAAGGAAAAAACAACGCAGCTTCCATTCCAAATAATTCAGCTACAGCCGTTTCCAATTCATTGGTACTGCCATCTTGTTTATAAACATCATCCCCTACTCTCGCCTTTAACATATAGTTCAACATTTCAGGAGAAGGTTTTGTAATTGTATCGCTAATTAAATTAATTTCCATAAATCCGCAGGAATAAGTATTTTTGCATGTAAAAGTATTAAAAATTATGGTAACCACAGAACAACAGAAGGACATTATTGATCGCCTTGGTGCGTTAAGGAGGTATCTTTGACGTCGATAAGAAGTTAATTGAAATTGCAAACGAAGAAGAAAAAACGTTTGCCCCAGACTTTTGGAATAATTCAAAAGAAGCTGAAATCCTTGTAAAAAATCTAAAATCCAAAAAGAAATGGATTGAAGAGTATGAGCAAGCGAAAGATTATTTGGAAGAACTTCAGATACTCATTGAATTTTACAATGCGAAAGAAGTAACAGAGGATGAAGTTATTGAACAATACAAAAACACACTTGAACTAATTGAGAATTTAGAGTTCAAAAACATGCTGTCTGACGAAGGAGACAACATGAGTGCTGTATTGCAAATTACTGCGGGTGCTGGAGGAACAGAAAGCTGTGATTGGGCCGCGATGTTAATGCGAATGTACATCATGTGGTCAGAAAATAGTGGTTATAAAATAAAAGAACTCAACTACCAAGCAGGTGAGGTTGCAGGGGTAAAAACCGTAACGTTAGAAATTGAAGGGGAATTTGCCTTTGGTTATTTAAAGGGAGAAAATGGGGTACATCGCCTCGTTCGTATTTCTCCTTTTGACAGTAACGGGAAACGCCATACTTCTTTTGCTTCTGTTTACGTATATCCTTTAGCGGATGACACCATTGAAATTGAAATCAACCCTTCAGATATCTCTTGGGAAACGATGCGTTCTAGTGGTGCGGGTGGACAAAACGTAAATAAAGTAGAAACTGCGGTTCGTTTACGACACCATCCTACGGGTATTATTATTGAAAATTCTGAAACGCGTTCTCAATTAGACAATAAAACCAAAGCCATGCAGCTCTTAAAATCTCAACTTTACGAAATTGAGTTGAAGAAAAAACAAGCCATGCGCGATGAGATTGAAGCCAATAAGAAAAAAATTGAATGGGGGTCGCAGATTCGCAATTACGTGATGCACCCTTATAAATTAGTCAAAGATGTTAGAACTAGCCACGAAACAACGGATGTTGATTCGGTTATGGATGGTGAAATTGACGCTTTCTTAAAAGCCTATTTAATGATGATGGGACAACAAGAAGAATAATCAAAAAAAAGAGCTAAAAAAGTGTTTTTTTAGCTCTTTTTTTATTGAAATCCGCTGTATGAAAGCCCGCTGTATCTAATTCACTTTCTTCATCACGTCTTTCAACATATGTCGTATTTCTTGAAACATCGCTTTCGTATCTGCTTCACCTAAATCTTCGGGCTTAAACTCTTCGGTAGCTATACTACAAGCATATTCCCATATTTCTAAGATATCATAAGCCTTAATGCGATAAGGTTCATAAAAGGTATTGTCTGAATGCAATTCATAGGTTTCTTCATCCAGGCGATATACGCGTTTGTAGACTACCCCCTCACTGGCGGTCATCACAATATAGGTATGTCCATTTCGAATATAACTCAACTGTTCAATATAACTGCCAATAATAAAAGAACCCTCTTGATGTGGAGGCATAGAATCACCCTCTATAGGAAAAGCTCTGTATTTGCCTTCTCGCAAAAAAGGCAAAGAGATTTGATCTAAATTTTGAATAAACTCTGGATCGGCATATCCTGATAAATACCCTGCGCGAGCTTTATGTGGAATAATCTCAATAAAATTATTCCCATTGGGATCCACCATAATAGGCAATAAAATGCGATTATCTTCCAATTTTAACAAGTCTTGCATGGGCACTTTCCTCAAATCAACTGAAATGAGTAAATCTACGCTAACATGGAAATAGCGCGAAATTTTCAACAAAATCTCCAAAGGAGGTTCTGAAGCTCCTTCTTCGTATTTCGAATAACGAGCCCGTGTAATAAGTAACGAATCGGCTACTTTTTGCTGAGACAATTCTTTCTGTGCTCGCAAATACCTGATGTTATCTGATAAGTATGACATTTGCTATTATTTATAGCATCAAACATAATACTTTTTGCTAACATACGTAGTAATTTTGTTTAAATAATTTGTAATTCAAAAAGATGCAACGCGCAATAGTACATTTAGATTTAGACAGTTTTTTTGTTTCTTGTGAGCGATTAACGAATCGACAACTCACTGGAATTCCACTTATTATAGGTGGAGGAGATCGCGGTGTTGTAGCAAGTTGTTCGTATGAAGCGCGTGCTTTCGGCGTGCGTTCTGCTATGCCTATTCGCATGGCTATGCGTTTGTGTCCGCAAGCAAAAATTATTAAAGGAGATATGGAACTGTACAGTAAAATGTCTGCGGAAGTAACTGAAATTATAGCCGAAAAAGCCCCTGTTATGGAAAAAGCGAGTATTGATGAATTCTATCTTGACCTAACAGGTATGGATCGTTTTTTCAGTACGCATCAATGGGCGTCGGAATTAGCAACTAAAATAAAAAAAGAAACGCATTTACCTCTGAGTTATGCATTATCCGTTAATAAAACGGTTTCCAAAATGGGTACTAATGAAGCCAAACCTTCAGGGACAATTATTATTTCTGAAAAAGAGGTACAACCTTTTCTCAATCCCCTATCGATTCGAAAAATTCCCATGCTCGGACCAGCTACTTATGATTCACTTGCGCGTTTGGGCATTCGAACCATTGAAACGCTATCACATATGCCTTCTGACATTCTGTTTCAATTGCTAGGTAAAAATGGGTTAGATATTTGGAAAAAGGCCAATGGAATTGATAACTCCTCCGTTGAACCGTACCGAGAACGCAAATCGATATCTGCGGAACATACCTTTTCACAAGATACCATCGATTTGACTGTATTAAGAACCACATTATTAGGTATGATTGAAAAATTAGCATTTCAATTGCGCACGGAAGGCTGGCTTACTTCTATTGTTTCTGTTAAAATACGCTATACAAATTTCGATACAGAAACCAAACAATGTAAAATTGCCTACACCTCAGCGGATCACGTACTCAATGCCTATGTCTTTGACTTGTTTGAAAAACAATACCAGCGTCGTATGCGTCTGCGTTTGATTGGCATTAATTTCAGTGGATTAGTACGCGGAAATTATCAAATTAATTTATTTGAAGACTCACAGGAAATAATGGCCTTATACGAGGCTATGGATCGAATTAAAAAACAATACGGCATGCATGCAGTTCACCGTTGTTCCAGTGCCATACTCAAACCCAAAAAGAAATAAATATGTTGTTAAATTGTCATTCCTATTATAGTTTGCGCTTCGGCACAATTCCGTTAGCGCAATTAGTTTCTACAGCTCAAGAATTGCATATTTCAGCTTTGGCTCTCACAGATATACATACTTTTTATGGGGTGTATGACTTTATGCGCTTATGTCAAAAAGCAGGTATTAAACCGCTAATAGGTGCTGAATTTCGCACCAATAACCAAGTGCAGTATATTGGTATCGCCCAAAGTGAAGTGGGATTTACAGCGATGAATCAATACATTACGCAACACAATAAAACCAAACAACCTTTTCCCAAAAAAGCACCTGCTTTTAGCGATACTTTTATCATCTATCCCCTTGAAAACTGTCCGCAAACCCTGGCGGATAATGAATACATTGGTATTAAAATGCATCAACGCAATCTCTTGTTTCAAGAGCAATGGAAACAGTTGTTGCCTAAAATGGTAATCCTACACCCTGTAACAATTCAACATCCTGAAGAATACGAATTACACCGCATATTACAAGCCATTGATCAAAATACACTATTGAGCAAATTAGAGGCTCAAACCTGTGCTTCACCGAATGAAATTCTTGTAACTGAAGATGAACTTCTACAGCATTTCGAACTATTTCCGTCGCTAATTGCCAATACAAAACACATCGTACAAGCGGCTAATTTTTCTTTTGAATTTAAAAAAAGTAGAAACAAAACCCATTTTACAACTAGCAAATCTCAGGATTTAGAATTGCTTTCCAAACTAGCACATGAAGGCTTACATCGTCTATATGGAGCAACCCACGAGCAGGCAAAAATACGCTTGCAAAAAGAGTTAGACGTCATTGAAAAACTGTCTTTTGCCAGTTATTTTTTAATTATTTGGGATATTATTGTCTATAGTACCCAACGCGGTTTTATGCATATTGGTCGCGGCAGTGGAGCCAATAGTCTAGTTGGCTATTGCATCGGTATTACCAATGTTTGCCCGCTAGAACTTGATTTGTATTTTGAACGCTTTTTAAATGTCAATCGAAAATCACCGCCTGATTTTGATATTGACTGGTCCTGGACGGATCGCGATGCAATCATTGCTTATATCTTTGCCAAGTATGGCGAAGATCACGTCGCATTTTGTGGCGCCATGTCAACGTTCAAATCTCGTTCAATTGTCAGAGAAATTGGCAAAGTGTATGGTTTAGCCAAAGAAGAACTCGATCAGCTGACCAATCGCTATTCCGCAGAAAAAACAGATACCAATTCTATTGTACAGCTCATTTATCACTATGGACAGATGCTAGAAGGTTTCCCAAATCAACGCACCATGCACGCTTGCGGAATTATTATTTCACAAGAAAAACTAACCCGCGTTACGGCTTTGGATTATCCCCCTAAAGGGTATGCTGTAGCTCAATTTGACATGCATCTTGCAGAAGATATTGGCTTTGAAAAATTCGACATTTTAAGTCAACGCGGCATTGGACATATCAATGAAGCCGTGGAGTTGATTCAACAAAATCAAAACATCTCTCTGGATATACAAGATATCTCCCTTTCTAAAAATGAAAGCAAATCGAACACCTATTTACAGGCAGGAAACACCATAGGCTGTTTTTATATTGAAAGCCCCGCTATGCGCGGTTTATTGAGAAAATTAAAGTGTAATAATTACAAAACATTAGTTGCAGCTTCTTCTATTATCAGACCTGGAGTTGCCCAAAGCGGTATGATGCAAGAATATATTTTTAGACACAACAACCCCAATCAATTTGACTACTTTCATGAGGTTTTCAAAGATCAATTAGGGGAAACGTACGGAATCATGGTTTACCAAGAAGACGTGATTAAAATTGCCTTGCATTATGGAGGCTTACCTGCTGAAGATGGAGATATACTCCGTCGCGCGATGAGCGGAAAGAGTCGTTCAAAAGAAGGACTACAAGCGGTTCGTCAACGTTTTCTTGCCTTGTGTCAAGAAAAAGGACATCCCCAAGCTCTCAGTGAGGAAATCTACCGCCAAATAGAATCTTTTGCAGGTTATTCCTTTTGTAAAGCGCATTCCGCTTCTTATGCAATTGAAAGTTACCAAAGTTTGTATTTAAAAGCACATTATCCTTTGGAATTCATTGTAGCGGTTATCAATAATCAAGGGGGATTTTATCGTACAGAAGTATATGTTCACGAAGCTAAAATGTCTGGCGCACGTGTCTTCCCTCCTTGCATCAACCGAAGCAGTCAAAAAGCAACCTTGAGAAAACGAGATATATTTTTAGGTTTTCAATTGGTAAAGAACTTAAATTCTGCTCTAATTGATACTATCCTTACTGAACGACAACAAAATGGCAATTATACCTCCCTTGCTGATTTTATTCAACGCGTTCGCATCCCTTTAGATGCACTGGAAACGCTTATTTTTATTGGTTCTTTTCAATTTACAGGTCTTCAAAAAAATGAACTTTTAATTCAAGCGAAACTGCTATTCAATAAAGCGAAAGCTAGACCTACGTTACAGTTGTTACAGGAACCAATTAAAACCTTTCAATTTCCACAATTGAAGCGAACCGTTGAAGAAGATGCTTTTGATGAATTGGAATATTTAGGTTTTCCGGTTACTTGTAGCCCTTTTAGCTTATTACAAACGAAATTTAGAGGAGAAATCACAACTAAAGACTTCTGCTATCACAAAGACCAAAATACGCGCTTAGTGGGCTATTTAATCGCTTTAAAGCCTATTCAAATCAAAAGTGGTTTGATGTATTTTGGCACGTGGATTGATGCTCAAGGCGATTATTTTGACAGTGTACATTTTCCTTCTAGTTTACAACAGTATCCTTTTCAAGGGAGTGGTTGCTATTTGTTGTTGGGAACGATCCAGATTGAATACGATGTTCCTACCCTACATATACTTAAAATGGCTAAACTTCCTTTTATGCCAGACCCTAGATATAATTTGGAGGAAAAGATAAAACCAACACAAACGCAAAATGCACTGAATTTACCGAAACATCGCTTGCGTTTTTTGTAAATAGCGAAGAGTGAAAGGGTGAAGAGTGAAATTTCACTATTCTCTCTCATTTCCTATACTTCAATTAAAGGCAAAAAAAAATCCCCTAACTAGGAGATTGAAGAAAAAAATGGCAAGCTACCTACATCGCACCGCTACAACCACATACCTTTGCTGCGTTCCCACCCTGGAGGATTCTGAGGGAGCTGGTCGTGTAGGACTTGCCGTTGCAAATATACAACGATTTTATATTTTTCCAAGTGTTTCGTACTATTATAATATCTTTTGTATATTGTAATAAAATTAAAATTACCGATGAAAAAATCTAACATGCTTATACCCTTAGCCTTATCACTAGCTATTTTCAGTTGTTCTGAGAAAAATAATTTAGAAAAAAATGTAATTTCTTTAAATACTTCTGAATTAAAGCAGGTTTATAACGATAAAGAGACTATAAAATTAAGCTTAAACCTTGCTCCAAACACCGAGCTAGACTCTGTTGTATACCATTTAAACGATATTCGCCTAGGGGCGGTAAAAGGCAATGAAATACTAACAGTCCCTCTAAAAGGTCAAAAATATGGCGCCTATACACTCAAGGGGACGGCTTATCTCAACCAAGAGAGCAAAGACGTTTCTTCACATATTAGCTTACTTTCTTCTATTACGCCACAGCTAGTTAATTACACCATTGTCAATACAATTCCACACGATAAAAAAGCGTATACCCAAGGGTTGGAATTTCACAACGGAATTTTATTTGAAAGTACAGGTAATGGTGAGGGAGTAGGAACCCATAGCAAAGGCGTATCGAGTGTACGTCAAATTAATCCAAAAACAGGTGAAGTTATCAAAATAAAGGAACTTCCAATGGAAATATTTGGTGAAGGCTGTACCATTCTAAACAATAAGTTATATCAATTGACCTATAAAAACAATGAGGCTTATGTATACAATCCAGATACTTTCGAAAAAATAGCGACGATTCCTTACTTTAAAAAAACCGAAGGCTGGGGCTTGTGTAATGATGGGCAATACTTGTACATGACCGATGGTTCAGAAAAAATATATAAACTCAATCCAGATACATTTGAAAAACTCGATGAAATAGTTGTTGCAAATCAAAAAGCTACATTCCCAAATATCAATGAATTAGAATGGGTAAAGGGTAAAATCTATGCTAATTTCTATGGATATAATGGCGTTGCTATCATTGACCCTACAACTGGAGCGGTAGAAGGTGTTATTGATCTTTCTCAGCTTTATGATTTTGTAGATCAACATCCCGATTTAGATGTGTTAAACGGCATTGCTTATAATGCTAAGACGGATACTTTTTTTGTAACTGGTAAAAACTGGGATAAAATGTTTGAAATTAAACTGCTTAAATAACAAAATATAAAACATAAAAAACGTGATACTACTAAATGGCATCACGTTTTTTTTAACTTTCCTTTTGGGACTGAATCAGTCCTATACATTTCTATTTATTGAATATTATTCATATAAGCTAACCCCATTTACATCTGTAGTTAGAATATCTGACATATAATCAAAAAAGGGTTTCATTGCTTCAAATGTTTGAATAACTTCCGTTATAAAATTAGGCTGTAGCACCTCTTTATCTGTAAAAGAACGCATCACTAAAAACTGTTTTTTACGCAATAAATCAATGGCTGGATGTTCTTTATCAAACCCTTTGGGTGCTGTTTTTAGCTCCTCTCCTGTTAATTCACCAAAAGCTTTTACAAACACGGGATTCGCGATAATAGCACGCAATTCCGAATCATCTAGCTCAATCTCTTTTCGGATTCGCAGTAAATCGTCTTTATTAGGTTCCCAAAAACCACCGCCTACAAAACTCTTTCCTGGTTCTATACTAATATAGTATCCTCCTCTCAACAAAGGTTTCTTCCTACCGATATGCAAACCAAAATACGTTTTATAAGGGGTTTTATCTTTTGAAAAACGCACGTCTCTATATAAACGATGTACGTGAAATAAATCTACCTCATCGACAACTGCCATTTGATCAAATACGTTTTTAAAAAAGCCTTTTACTTCCGTAAAAACAGCATCTACCTGCGGTTTATTTTCTGCGAACCAAGGTTTATTGTTGTTTTTATCTATCTGTTTTAAAAGGGCTAGGTGTTCCTGTTTTAAAAAATTCATATCCTTTATTTTCAAACTAGTGAATTACAAATTTACTTTAAAAAATTGGTATGTTTCTCAACATACGCTTGTCGTTGTTCGTCTGATATTGCTAAGCCATTTTTAATATACTCATCAATTGATCCATACTTTGCGTCGATAGCAGTAAACATAGCTTCTAAATAATTGGGTTTAATCCACGTAAAGTTTTCAATCACCTCATAGTTTATTTTAGGGTATAAAATCTTTCCAAATTTCGCCAATTTCATCCGACTGGATACATCGGCAATACGTTCATTATTAGAGACTAAGTACTCCTCCAAAATAGTTTGACGATCTACATTTAAAATACTTAGAATTAAAGCACTAATCATCCCCGTACGATCTTTTCCAGCAGAACAATGAACCAAGGTTGCTTGTTCATTATCCAAAATAGACACGATAATTTCTCGAATCTTCATCGGATCATCCAATACGTAAATGCCATAAAATTCTTCTACTCCCGCATTGGATTCTTCTACGGTGACTCTACCTTTTAACACCTCAGTTTTTGCTTTGCTAAATCTATCTTCTGAATCATCAAAAGCTTGATAATTAAAATATTGAATTGATTTTGGTAAATGATCGGGGTGTTTTTTAATTTCTTTATCCGTTCTCAAATCAATAACTTGAGAAATGGAATATTGTTCTAATGTAGCAAAGTTCTTTTTTTTCAATTTCCCTAAGTGCCCACTGCGGTAAAATTGTCCGGATTTAATGACCCGTCCATCTTTGGTCATAATTCCCCCTAATTCACGAACATTGGAAACATCCTTAATGGCTACGTCTTTATTGGCTGCTAGAAATAATTCCTTTTGTTTTGTACTTGGTGATTCCTTTTTTTCCTCTCCGCCAGCATAGCTTTCGTATAAGGTTTGGTAATTTTCTTGTGTATCTAATTCTGAGAATACTATCGGTTGATAGGCATGTTTATATGAACAACTCGTCAGCATAGCCATGACTCCTACTACACAAAGTATTTTATAATTCTTCATAACTCTGTTTGTATTACTTCTCTCAAAGTTAAGCATTTCTATTCTATTTCCATTTTTCATCAATGGCAATAAAAAAAGCAATGCCGGTTAAGCATTGCTTCTTCTATATCGAATCAAATAAAAACTAAATTCCCATAAATTGGAAAGGTTTAGTATTTGCCAAATGCGCATTAGCTAAACCAAAATATTGTTGTTTGTTTGAAACATCTAATTTTTTTACCGATGCTTTTTCGCTAAAATCCAAGGTTTTCAAATCCAACCATAAAGGAGCTAAAGTCAAAGGATCTTCATAATAATACACTAAGTTTTTTTGATCTGAAACCGTTCTCCATCTTGTTGTAGATAAGTTGGGTTGGTTTTCGATATGTACACCATAAGGAACAGAACAGTTTCGAATTACACTAAACGCTGATCCTACCGCAATTACTGTATCATCGCTTTGTTCAACAGCTGTTGCATAATAAGACGCTCTTGCAAAGCGATCTTCTGATCTTCCTGTTCCAGGTAATACTAAGTTTCCTGGTAAAAATTCCCAATAATTTCTAATAGCTAATTGCTTATCGTATGTAGGTGAATTTGTTAATACGGTATAGGAAGGATCGTGGTACACCATTAATTTTCCATCAATATATTCTAAAATAGCATTATCCCCTTTTGCATCTGAAATAGATAAATGCACGGTTGCCAATGAATTCCTACCAGGCGTATTCGCCGTCACAATAGTAATGGGATTTTTTTGTAAATCAGCAACTGCTTCTTGTACCGTCGCATAGTTATCCAAAACATACTGTGCCCATAAAGCCAAACTCATTCCTTTTTGCTTTACACTTCCATTAGGGTCATAATCTGGGTATTGGGATTCAATCAACCACAAAATATTAGATACAAGTCCCTTCTCATTCATACCGTCTGAGGTAGCAATATCAAAAGCCGATACAATCACACTTCCGTATTTTGATTTCCACTTAGCTGAAGCCTTACCTACCTCTCCTGTGCGTTCCATTCCTCTTGGAAACACCCAAATATTAGAATACATGGCATCTTTCCAATCCATCGAACGCGCCGTGATAATTGTATTATTAGGGCCTTTATACACTATACGTGTACAAGCATAAGCCTCTGATGCAAAGGGTAACAAAAATGCTGCTAAAGCTAAATTAGCTACCCAAATTTTCCATTTTTTCATAGTTAGAGATTTTTATGTGTTTTTTATTTTAAGGCACGTTTAAAAGCTAATAAAGCGCGTTCTCTAGCGAACTTATGCTCTACGATAGGCGTGATATAGGTAGATTCCTCATACTTGGGAATCCATCGTTTGATATATTTCAAATCCTTATCAAACTTTTTTTGTTGTTCCGAAGGATTAAAAATTCGAAAATAGGGAGCGGCATCACAACCACAACCCGCGGCCCATTGCCAATTTCCTACATTCAAGGCCAAATCGTAATCATTCAATTTTTGGGCGAAATACCCTTCTCCCCAACGCCAATCAATCAACAAGTGTTTCACCAAAAAACTAGCTACAACCATTCGCACGCGATTGTGCATATACCCCGTTTGATTTAGCTCTCTCATTCCAGCATCCACCATAGGATATCCCGTTTCTCCCTTACACCAGGCATCAAATTCCGCTTCGTTATTTCGCCAAATTATATTTTCATATTGTTTTTTAAAACATTCCCTTGCGCTATGTGGATAATGATACAGAATTGAAGTGAAAAATTCACGCCAAATTAATTGGCTCAACCAGGTATCATTAAATGTAAGTGCTTGTTTCACACAAGTTCTAACTGATACCGTTCCAAATCGCAACGCAATGCCCAAACGGGTTGTTGCATCTAAAGCGGGATAATCCCTATTTTGTGTATATTCTTGGATAATAGTTGCATCAAATACAGGGGGAGTAAAATATAAATCTTCTGATTCCCTATAGCCTAACTGTTCTAAAGTAGGACGCTTAAATACCTCTTGTCTCCCAACAAAGTACGCTTCTTTTAGCGGGACAGACCAATCTTGTAAATCTTGTTCCACAAGTTTACTTCTCCATATTTTAGCATAAGGCGTATAAACTTTATAAGGCGTTTGGTCGCTCTTCAAAATTTCATCTCCTTGAAAAATAACCTGATCTTTATAGGCATAAAAATCAATATTTTTAGAAGCCAGAAAATGGTATACTTCAGTATCTCTTTGTATTGCTGAAGGTTCATAGTCCGCATTGGTATAAACGGCTTTAATCTTGTACGTTTTTACGAGCGTATCAAAAGCCTGTAAAACAGTATCGTGAAAAAAGCATATCCCACTGTTATAGAGTTGTAACTGTTGATCAATCGCTTGTAAAGCTTGATATAAATACGATACTCGTTTGTCTTTTTTATCTGGGAATTGCTCTAAAATTGCTGTATCAAAAATAAAAACAGGTAAAACTTCGTAGCCTGATTGTATGGCCTGATGCAAACCTACAGTATCCGTTAAACGGATATCTCTTCTAAACCAGAATAGTACAATTTCTTTCATAACAGTAAATCTCATAAAAAAGACCTTTTATTAGTGTTAATAAAAGGTCTTTAAATATAGCTTTTTTTATTTTAAAAATAGCCTATAATATGCAGCCATGTTGTGCCAACAATCAAATAAATCGCTAAAAGTAATAAGCCAATAATTAAACCATAGGTCCACCAAGATTTCAGCTCAACATACCCACTTCCGAAGAATACAGGAGCTGGACCATGTCCATAATGGGTTAAAGTACCATAAATAGATCCCGTAAACCCCAAAGTTAAAGCTAATAACATCGGAGGCACACCTAGTGAAACACCTACACCTAATAAGGCCGCATACATAGCAGCTACATGAGCCGTTGCACTCGCAAATATATAATGACTCAAAAAGTAAACTACAACAATTAACGGATAAGCATAATGCCAATCAATTCCTCCCATCTGTGTTTTTACTAAATCGCTAAACCAACCTATAAAACCAAGGGTATTTAGTGAACTAGCCATCATAACCAGTACAGCAAACCATACAATCGTATCCCAAGCTCCCTTTTCTGATTTAATATCATTCCAAGTTAAAACGGAAGTCAACAATAAAATAGACAAGCCGAGAAAGGCAGTCGTTGTCGCGTCGATTGTAAATAAATCCCCCGTAATCCACAAAAACAATAAAATAAAAAAGGTCAGTAACATCAACTTTTCTGGTACTGTTAATTTCCCCATTTCTTTTAATTTTTGTGCTGCAATTTTAGGTGCATCTCCTGTTTTTTTTAATTCAGGGGGGTAAATTTTATATAAAACAAACGGGGTAACAATAAAAGCAATTACTCCAGGTACAAAGCCTCCAATAGCCCAATTCATCCAACTAATATTAATTCCAATATCAGCTGCAAATTTCTGGCACATCGGATTACTAGCTGTCCCGGTCAAAAACATAGCCGAAGTAATTAAATTCAGATAATAACAATTGAGTGTCAAGAAAGACCCTACTTTCTTTTTTGTTTCTTCTTTCGAAGGATCTGATCCAAAATTCATCGCCATAGATTTCATGATGGGGTAAATAATTCCTCCTCCACGTGCTGTATTACTTGGAATTGCGGGTGCTAAAACCAAGTCAGCGAGTCCCAATCCATAGGCAAGTCCTAATGTACTTTTACCAAAAGCACGAATAAACAAATAGGCAATTCGATTGCCTAAACCCGTTTTGATAAATCCTCTGGCAATAAAAAATGAAATTCCTATTAACCAGATCACTTTATCACCAAATCCCTTTAAACTCAAGGTAATAGATTGCCCCGCATTTCCAGGAGCTAACAATTGGAAAAAAGCAGTAAGTCCTACAGCAATCATACACATCGTTCCCATGGGAGCTGCTTTTAGGATAATACCCAAAATTGTACTAACAAAAATAGCAAACAAATGCCAGGCTTCTGGTGTTACTCCCTCAGGAATGGGGCAAAACCACAGTATTATTCCTACTACTACAGTTATTCCGAAATTTTTTAAATTCACTTCTTTCATAGTAAGAATAAGTTTGAATTAATTATTGCAATCTGCATTGAAATTGGATAAAAGCAAGGTTTGAATTATAAGACTTTGTATGTTCGATATTTGTCTTAAAATTGTCAATTTGCATACCAACTTGTAATCTAGCTCCATAGTCCTTTAAAAACTCTAAGCTTACCATGGGAACCCAAGTTTGTCTACCATTTGAATTCAGATGAGCATTGCCATCTAGGTATTCATAACGACACGCAAATTCAATCGCTCGAAGTCGCTGTTTGCCTAATTCATATCGAATATTAGGCAAGATGTAAAAACTCTTGATTTTATAATCATCTACGTCTCCTATTCGTTGATCGATGGGTTGGGTATAATACAATTGATGATTTATCCCTTGTTTAGCTTCTAAATAAAAATCTATACTCCAGCGATCTGCCAAAGAGAAAAAAGCAGAAGCTTCAGCTCCTACAGCATAAACGGTTTGTTTTTGCACTTCTCCAACACCTCCACTAATTCCCAAATTAATTTTATGTTTGGGATCTACATTGAACAATAATCTACTGGAATAATGTTTTCCATCATCATTATCCGTTTTGTTTTTTCCATTTCCATTCGTTACAGAAACCCCGTAACTCATTGGAATTTTACCTAGGTCAACACTACCTGTAATCGCTGCTCCAATTTGAAAGCTCGTCCATCCATTATCCCCAAATAAATAGTACGAATTCGAATAATCAATCGATTTCACAATATCCACAGGATACGTTTCCTCCATTCCAAATAAAGGTCTAAACTGTCCAACAGTAAATTGAAAATAGCGATTTAAGGTATATTTTGCATACGCATTTTCAAGTACTTTTGTTTTGGGATCTGATTTAAAATCTGCGAGATTTACCAAAGCAACCACTTCCAAATTCTCAGTTACCTTTGCATTCATAGAAACCCGCATTCGCTTAATTTCAAAGGAATTATTCGTTCCTTCTCCATCGCCATAATGTAGTCCATCAATATTCACACCTCTTTTAAAATTATCCAGATAGCGCATTTGAAACATACCGCCTACTTTAAACTGCGGATATTTTTGTGTTGCATCATGTAAAATAATTTTATCTTCAAACACCCGAATAGTGTCTTGAGCAATTGTTTGGTCTTGGGCAAAACTACTAAATGCAGTTAGCAAGCCTATTCCACAGAGGAATAGGCATTTCATGACCTTTATATTCTTTTTCATTTTCACTTCTTTTTAAACTTGAGAAGGCTCGCTCGATTGTATTCGTAATTCATGCGTGCAATATTCAGTACTGAAATACCTTGTGGACATTCCACTTCACATGCTTCCGTATTCGAACAGTGACCAAAGCCTTCTTCATCCATTTGCATAATCATATGCAACGCACGTTCTTTGCGCTCTTGTTGTGATTGAGGCAATAGCGCTAATTGGGTGATTTTAGCAGAAGTAAATAAAGCCGCACTACCATTTTTACAAGTCGCTACGCAGGCTCCACAACCAATACATGCGGCCGAATCGAAAGCAGCTTCTGCTGTTTCATGTGATACAGGAATTGTATTAGCCTCTGGTGCTTGTCCTGTATTCACAGAAACATAACCTCCCGCCGAAATAATTCGGTCAAAGGCACTGCGATCCACCTTTAAATCTTTTTTAACGGGAAAACCTGCCGCTTGGAAAGGCTCAATCAAAATCGTTTCTCCGTCTTTAAATTCCCGCATATGCAGCTGACAAGTTGTAGTATTCTCTAAAGGGCCATGTGCATTTCCATTAATCACAATTCCACATTGTCCACAAATGCCTTCTCTACAGTCGTGATCAAATTCAACAGGTTCCTCTTTTTTAGAAATTAACGCTTCATTTAAAGTATCCAACATTTCTAAAAAAGACATATGTGTATTTACATTATCTATCGCATAATCAACAAGTTTACCTTCCGATTTACGATCTTTTTGTCTCCATATTTTAAGATTCAATTTCATAGCCCTTATTATTTATAACTACGGATAGTTGGTTTTATATATTCAAATGTTAACTCTTCTTTGTTCAAAATAGGTTCTTGATCTAGCGACCCTGGCCATTCCCAAGCGGAAATAAACTGGAATTTTTCGTCATTACGAGCGGCCTCACCCTCTTCTGTTTGATATTCCTCTCTAAAGTGAGCTCCGCAGGATTCATCACGCGTTAAGGCATCATAACACATTAAGGTTCCTATTTCCAAATAATCCGCTACACGTCCTGCTTTTTCCAATTCGGAATTAATCGTTGCATTCGTACCTGGAACATGTACATTCTGATAAAATTCTGCTCGTAATTTTTTAATTTCTTCTATAGCAAATTCTAATCCTTCTTTAGTTCGTGCCAAACCACAATAATCGTAAAGTAATTTCCCCAGCTTCTTATGGAAATAATCGACGGTTTTATCTCCTTTAATTTTTAAAAGATTTTCTAATTTTTCTTTTACTTCACGCTCCGTTTTTTCAAATTCAGGATGGCTCGTTTCGATTTTACCCACTCTAATTTGATCTGCCAAATAGTTAGCGATAGTATAAGGCGCTATAAAATAGCCATCTACTGAAGCTTGCAATAAAGAGTTGGCACCTAATCTATTCGCGCCGTGATCTGCAAAATTAGCCTCTCCTAAAGCGAACAAGCCAGGAATAGTAGTCATCAATTCATAATCCACCCATAATCCACCCATTGAAAAGTGAGCTGCCGGTGAAATCATCATAGGTTCTTTATAGGCATTTATACCGGTAATTTTCTCATACATCGTAAACAAGTTGCCATATTTTTCAGCAATCTTAGGTTGTCCTTGTTCTCTAATTGCTTTAGAAAAATCTAGGTATACGGCATTTTTCAGAGGACCTACACCATAACCTGCATCAATTCGTTCTTTAGCGGCACGAGAAGAGATATCTCGGGGGGCTAAATTTCCAAAGGCAGGATAACGTCTCTCTAAGTAATAATCTCTTTCTTCTTCAGGAATTGCATTTGCTTCTCTTGTTTCGTTCAAGTTTTTAGGTACCCAAATACGGCCATCGTTACGCAATGATTCTGACATCAACGTCAGTTTCGATTGATAATCTCCCGATTGAGGTAAAGAAGTTGGGTGAATTTGCGTCCAACTTGGCGAGGCAAAAAAGGCTCCTTTTTTATGTGCTCTCCAGATTGCAGAACCGTTACATCCCATAGCTAGCGTTGATAAATAATATATTTTACCAAAACCTCCTGTTGCCAAAACTACTGCATGAGCAGCATGTCTTTCAATTTCACCTGTTTCTAAATTTCGAACAATTACCCCACGTGCTTTTCCGTCAATCAAAACGACATCTAGCATCTCATGGGAGGAATACAACGCAACGGTTTTCTTGCTTACTTGACGCATTAACGCTTGATACGTACCCAATAACAATTGTTGTCCTGTTTGTCCGCGCGCATAAAAAGTTCTACTTACTTGAACGCCTCCAAAAGATCTATTGTTCAAGTAGCCTCCATATTCTCTTCCAAACGGAACACCTTGTGCAACAGCCTGATCAATTAAATTAACGGAACATTCGGCTAAACGGTACACATTGGCTTCTCTCGCTCTAAAGTCACCTCCTTTTAATGTATCTACAAACATTCGGTAAATACTATCTCCATCATTTTTATAATTTTTCGCTGCATTTACCCCTCCTTGTGCGGCAACAGAGTGTGCCCGACGAGGCGTATCTTGAAAGCAAAAAGATTTCACATTATATCCCATTTCCCCTAAAGAGGCTGCTAAAGAACTACCTGCTAATCCAGTTCCAATTACAATAACATCTAGTTTTTTTCTGTTCGCTGGATTAACCAAACGAGCGTTCTTTTTATAGTTAAACCATTTATCTTCTAATGGTCCTGTAGGAATTTTCGCATCTAATTTCATAACAACGTTTATTAATGGGTGATATAAATATAAATAGGCATAAGCGCAAAGCCTACGCATAAAATAACAGCGTATGCAATACCGAATACATTAATCCATCTTACATATTTAGGATGAAATAGCCCTAGTGTTCTAACGCCACTTGTTATTCCGTGAATTAAGTGATACAACAGCGCTATCATAGCAATCACGTAAACTACAACCAACCACAACTCTTGAAAAGCAGTAACAACTACAGTATACAAATCCTTATTCCCTTGCGGATCAATTCCAATTTCTCCAAATTTATAGACATACCAAAAATTTTGAAAATGCAGTACGAGAAAAATTAAAATGATAACCCCTAAAACGCCCATATTTCTGCTATACCATTTACTAGCTCTACCTCTATTGTCACGTTTGTAACTTCCGCCCGCTTTTTGATTCTTGGAAGTAATAATAAGTGCATAAATGGCATGCCCTAGTATGGATAAATAAAGCACATAGGATACCGCTTTGACCAAGGGATTACCGGTCAAAAATTGAGAATAAGCATTAAAGCTTAGCTGCGCATGTTCAGGTTCTAGAAACAACTGTGTATTACCTAAAAAGTGAATAAGTAAAAAGAAACACAGAAACAACCCAGTCCCCGCCATTACAATCTTTCTTGAGAGTGTATTCATCTTATTTTTGTTTTAATAATTAATTCAAATTGCGTAATATCCTTACTTTCATGTTCTTCTATAGCAACAACATAAATAGTACCAAAAAAACTTTGTTTTAGGTTTATTTGATTTTATAAACAAAATACCATATAGGCAAAGTTTCGAAGCTTATAACTTAAAATATTTTTATATAGCATTAAAATTACCAATTAATTTAATTATTTATTAAAAAATTAAATTATTTTAAGTAATAAAAAAACAATACATAATGATTATAAATTACCTTTTAAATCCCTGTGCAAAAAGTATTTTGTTTCGGGTAAAAAGATTATCTTGAAAAATTGAAATTAAAAAAAATATTTGCAAAAAAATGTAACAAATATCATATTTGAATCTCTAATTAATTATGAACCAAAAGAATTTAGAGCTAGATTTTGTTAATCTATTGGAAGAGAACCAAAATCTCATTCATAAAATTTGTCGTCTTTATACGGATGAGGAATCGGCTCACAAAGATCTTTTCCAAGAAATATCCATACAACTTTGGAAAGCCTATCCCAGTTTTAGGGGTGAATCGAAGTTTACCACTTGGGCCTACCGGATTGGACTGAATACTGCGATTTCTTTGTTTCGAAAGAAAAATAGACAGATTAATACAACTAGCTTTAATCCTATCATTCATCACTTTGAATACCAAGAATACAATGAAGAGGAAGAACAACAACTCAAATTAATGTACCGATCTCTTCATCAATTAAATGACATTGACAAGGCGCTAGTTTTTATGTACCTCGAAAGCAAAACCTATGAAGAGATAGCCGAAACGCTAGGGATAAGTGAAGTAAATGCTCGGGTAAAAATGAATCGAATTAAAAATAAATTAAAAAAAATATTAAATCCGTAAGGATCCCATATACCATGAATGAACTTGACTTACTAAAAAAGCATTGGAACGCCAACCATAACTTTCCGAAAGTTTCAAAGGACGAAATTAAAGAGATGATTCACAAAAAATCATCTTCTATCGTTATGTGGATATTCATCATCAGTATCATTGAATTTTTATGTTTGAATCTCGCTAGTTTTTTTCTTTTTAATGAAGATAGCGATCTAAAAACAAACAATAGTGAGGTTTTTGAGTATATTGTAAATAATATTGATTACTTCAGTGGATTAATCTCTGTTGTATTTATTATTCTCTTCTACATGAAATACAGAAAAATATGTGTTGCGGATAATACTAAAAATCTCATGAAACAGATTCTGCAAACTAAAAAAACAGTAAACTACTACATCGCTATTAATATTTCTTTGATTTTATGTTTATTTGTCTTTGCTATTACCAGCATTCTGAGCATGGATTCTGATCCTACCCATGGGTTACAATTCTTTCTAGTTGCCATTGGTTTATTCTTTTTGGTTTGCTTGGTATTTTTTGGAATTATTTGGTTGTATTACAGAATTGTATATGGCATTCTAATTAAGCGTTTAATGAAAAATTACAAAGATCTAGAGCAGATAGAAGATTAAATTTGTATCTTGATACTCATTTTACTTTTCATGCTCAAACTATGACAATCACACAATTATTATATGCCTTAGCTGTTGCGGAACACAAAAATTTCACTTTAGCAGCAGAAAAATCATTTGTAACTCAGCCGACCTTGAGTATGCAAATTCAAAAATTAGAAGAGGAATTAGGGGTGCAAATTTTTGATCGTACTACCAAACCGATTCAATTAACGACCCTTGGTAAGGTAATTATTCAGCAAGCGCAGAAAATAGTCAACGAATCAAATCGAATCAAAGATATTATTGATCAAGAAAAGGGTTTTGTAGGTGGAGAATTTAAATTAGGTATTATACCAACCGTTACGCCAACCTTGCTTCCTATGTTTATTAAAACGTTTGTAACCCGATTTCCAAAAGTCCATTTAATTATAGAGGAATATACAACCGAAGAAATAATCACGCGTTTACGCGGAGGCTATTTAGATGCAGCCATTGCTGCAACTCCTTTAGACCTTGAAGACATTACTGAAAAAGTACTATACTACGAACCTTTCGTGGGTTATATTCCCAAAAGCTTTCAAAGCAATTTTGAGGGCAAATTAAAAACCGAACAACTGGATTTAAAAAAGCTATTGCTTCTACAAGATGGGCATTGTTTTAGAGATGGCATTATTAATATTTGTCAAAACAAGAGTACAAATACAGATACAGAACGTCCTTTTTCTTTAGAAAGTGGTAGTTTTGAAACGTTAATTCAACTGTCAAAAGAAGGATTAGGCTATACTCTTTTACCTTACTTACATACGTTACAACTCAATAGTGAAGATCAAAAAAATCTTATCCAATTTGAATCACCTCAACCTGCTAGAGAAATCAGTTTAATTCATACAACCAATGATTTAAAATTGCAAATTATCCAGGCTTTACATGAAACAATATTAAGTATCATTCGCGGTGCGATTGCTTTTCAAGATGTAAAAATAATTAGTCCTAAAAAAAAATAACCTCGCTGTATTTATCTGCTGTACAAAGCCAGTAGATGGGCGTATTCCATATACCCCGTCACTACCTTGGGATTGGCATTGTACTTGAAATTTCAGGAGTTTCTCCTTACTTTGATACTTGATTTATAAAACGAGGAAGAGTAGCCATGATACAAAAAAAGGAGCAAGAAAAAATCTTGCTCCTTTTTATTTTGTTTGGAAAAAATTAATCTTCTCCTTCTACTTTTACTACTAAACGGAATCCTTCTCCGTGAATATTTAAAATTTCAACTGCTTCGTCTAGTTTTAAATATTTTCTCAATTTTGCAATATAAACGTCCATACTACGAGAAGTAAAATAATTATCATCTCTCCATATTTTTGTTAAAGCAACTTCTCTTGGCATTAAATCATTTTCATAAATTGCCAATAATTTCAGTAATTCATTTTCTTTTGGGGATAACTTAATTGGTTCCTGATCTTGGAAAGTCAAGAATCTCAATTTAGAATTTAAATGAAACTTACCGATTTGGAATTCAAATTTAGTATTATCCGTTTTTACTTCAGATGTTTTTCTATGAATAATAGCTTTGATTTTCATTAATAAAACCTCTGAATCAAAAGGTTTATTTAAATAGTCATCTGCTCCTACTTTATATCCTCTTAACACATCCTCTTTCATTGATTTTGCAGTTAAGAAAATAATAGGCACTTCCTTGTTTTTATCACGAATCTCTTTAGCTAAAGTAAATCCGTCTTTATAAGGCATCATAACATCTAGAATACAAAGGTCAAAAGTATCGCGTTTGAACTTTTCAAATCCTTCCATTCCATTTTTAGCTAAAGTAACTTCAAAATCGTTAATTGCTAAGTAATCTTTTAGGATTGCACCAAAATTTGGATCATCCTCTACTAATAAAATCTTTTTGTTGTTTGTTGTTTCCATATATTGATTAATTTATTAATGGCATTTTAATAATGAACGTACTTCCTTTACCTTTTTCACTTTCAACATATACTTGCGCATTATGGTCTTCTATAATTTGTTGTACATAAGCCAGCCCTAATCCGTGTCCTTTTACATCATGTAAATCTCCTGTATGTTCACGATAAAATTTATCGAAAATTCTTTTTTGTGCATTTTTACTCATTCCCACTCCTTGATCTACTACTTTTATCAAGATAAAATCTTTGATATTTTCTGTATACACATCAATTATAGGGTGTTCTTTAGAGTATTTAATCGCATTGTCTAACATATTTACCATCACGCTTGTTAGATGAAAATCATTCCCTAAGATATCCGATCGCCTAGCATCGAGATGTAGGTTGATTTCTCCGCCTCTATCTAGTATGATTAGCCCCACATGGTCAACTGCAGATTCAATAATTTCATGAATATCTACTGCTTCCTTGTCTGATTCGAACTCTTTTCTTTCTAATTTAGAAATTCGAAGAACATTTTCTACTTGCGCATGCATGCGTTTATTTTCCTCCCGGATCATATTAAGATACCTTTCGACCATCTCGGCATTTCCGATTACCTTTGGATTCTTAATGGCATCCAAGGCGAGGTTAATTGTTGCAATTGGCGTCTTAAACTCATGCGTCATATTATTGATAAAGTCCGTTTTCATTTCTGAAATTTGCTTCTGCTTAATCAGCTGATTAATTGCATTTAAATAAGCTGCAATAATGACTATCGTAAACAAAATAGACAAAAAGGTAATACCGATTAATGAGGAAAATAAATACTTACTTTTTTCAGGAAAAGTAACATATAAATGATACTTACTCTTTCCATCATTATTCTTTAGAATAGGCACACCGTAAGTCGATCCCTCATTGTATTCGAAATCATCTGACTTAATTTTAGTTGCCAATCCCTTATTGTAAACACCGAATTCAAATTTTGCATTTACTCCATATTGATGGAGTTCATTTTCTAGCAATTCCTTTAATTTTTCTTTCGATATTCTTTCATCTACTCGTTTTAAGGCTACGATATCTTTAAAGTAAATTTCAAACTGCGCTTTATCAAGCACATCTAAATTACCTGACTTCTCAATCACCTCATCTGGATAATTTTGGTGTAAATTATCCGAACCTCGATCAAAAGAGTTACCTCTATGAATCTCTGTTTTTCGCCTTGCAACAAAATTTTTAATATTTGTGCTATCGGCTCTCTTATCAAAGAACGAGCTTCGCAAATTAAAATCTTCCAGCACTAATGTGTTCGAATAAAATATAGATTCATTCGTCCGTGGATCACGTTCTACAATGACTATCTCTTTTAATTCACTTTCTTTTGGCGGTTCGCCAATACTGTCTTTTAAATTATTATACAATTTGTAAAACTCCATCGCTTCATTTTGTTCGATGGCATTTGACACATTTCCAATAACTTGTTGGACGTGGTATTTGAACTGTTCGTCATTATTTCTATATGAGCTAACAATCCAATATAATTGTACGATGATGATTCCAATTAATGAAAAACTCATTATACCGACAAGTACTCTAAATCGTAACTTATTCATCGCAATTCAAAATTATGATTAATAATATACATTCCCTAGTAGTTAACATAAAATTAACCGATTAAATTAAATGATTTTTTAAATTAATATCACGTATTATAGCAATAATATTACTTTCTAGTGATTTATTGTTATTATTTTCAATTATATATTGACTTCTTTTGGCCTTTTCTTCATCTTTCATTTGATTATCTATAATTTTTCGTACTTGTTCTTTAGAGACTCCATCTCGCATCATCACCCTATTAATTCTAACTTCTTCTGGTGCAACAACTAAAAGAACTAGATCACAGGCTTTATCCAATCCATTTTCAAATAAGATAGCACTTTCTTTGATGACAATGGGCGATTCTTTATGTTGTTCTACCCATTGATCAAAATCTTTTTTTACCCTGGGATGGACGACTTGATTTAGTTTTTCTAACTGTTCTTTATCCTCAAAAACCAATTGTTTGATTTTCGTTCGATCTAACTTTCCATATTCATTTATAACGGAAGTTGCAAATATTTGTTGTACGGCTTCTATTACCTCGGGTTGATCCATGAGTAATCGCGCTTTATCATCTGCAATATAAATTGGAATTCCATGTTTTTCAAACAATTTGGCTACGGTTGTTTTTCCACTTCCAATTCCACCTGTTAAACCAACAATAATACTCATTCTTCTTTTTATTTAAAAAACATTTCTGGCATTCCCTCTTCAGGATTTTGTTTTAAAATATGCAAGATATAGTTAGATTTAACAAAACCTATACCATATCCATAAAATTGTACAAAAACAGCACAAATTGACAAAATTGACACCTTAAAGTTCTTTTCTTTACTCAAAGATATCACAAAAACCAATAAAAAATACACTAAATAAAGAGAAAAAGGTAAATTAATTCCTAAAAAAACAAGCAAAACACTTCCTATCAGCCCCAATATAAATAAAGACGGAAACCAATACGTCATTTTGGCATATTGCGGGTACCTTTGATTGAGGATTGGCCTTGCCTTGCCAAATTTATTTACTTGAACGTAGAATTTTCTCCAGTCAATTCTTCGTTTATGGTAGACATAGGCTTTCGGAAAGAGCTCTGTATCAAACCCCAGGTTCCAAAGTCTAATCGTCAAATCGGGATCTTCACCTGGATGTATCTTTCCAAAGCCCTGAGACGCTAAAAAGGCTTTTTTTGAAATCCCCATATTGAAACTGCGGGGTTGGAATTTACTCAATCGCTCAGACCCTCCTCGTATTCCTCCTGTTGTTAAAAAAGAAGTCATCGAAAAATTAATTGCCTTTTGCACTTCAGAAAAACTCGCTAAAGCCTGGTCAGGTCCACCAAAACAATCTACATACCCTTCGTGTAGATATTGATCTACGATACGCAAATAATCTTCGGGGATAATACAATCCGAATCCAAGATGATAAAATAATCGCCTTTGGCCTTTCTCATACCGTAATTTCTAGAATCCCCAGGACCAGAGTTTGCTTTATAGTAATACGCTATATCCAATTGATCTTGATACTTCTCAACCACAGATCTAGAATCTATTGTTGATCCATCTTCTACCAACACGACCTCAAACTCGCCTTGGTAAGTTTGCTTCGCTAAACTAGCCAACAATTCATCTGTTTCATCTGGTCGATTGTAAACAGGTATAATAAACGAATAATACATGATCTTCTTAATATAGCCACAAAAATATTGCTTCCTAAATTGGATTACAAAATTTACTCCTTATATTTATATACATTATTTATAATTTTTGCGTTATAAACTGTGAGCTTTATAAAAAAAAGCACAACAGCCGATTATAAATGATTTAAAAATTTGAATTTTTATTATATGAATGCAATTAATATACTTTGGGTTGATGATGAAATTGATTTATTAAAACCTCATATTATTTTTTTAGAAAAAAAGGGCTATGCGGTAACCACTACTACAAATGGAACTGATGCCATAGAATTAGTCAATCAACAGCATTTTGACATTGTCTTTCTCGATGAAAATATGCCCGGATTAAGTGGTTTAGAAACACTTAATGAGATCAAAAGCATCAAAAATAGTCTTCCCATTGTAATGATTACAAAAAGTGAGGAAGAATACATTATGGAAGAAGCTATTGGTGCCAAGATAGCGGATTATTTAATAAAACCGGTCAATCCGAATCAGATCCTTTTATGTTTAAAAAAGAACCTAGATGATTCGCGAATTGTATCGGAGAAATCTTCTTTGAGCTATCAAAAAGAGTTTCGCAATATTGCTATGGATTTAATGGCTATTAATACTTATGAAGACTGGATTTCTCTTTATAGAAAGCTTCTTTTTTGGGAAAGCAAACTCGAAGACATTGAAGATCAAAATTTGATTAATATATTGGAAGGTCAAAAGAGCGAAGCCAATAGTTTATTTGGCAAGTTTATTGAGAAAAAATATGAAACATGGATTAATTCAACCACAGATAAGCCTACTTTTTCACATGAGATTTTTAAAAAATGGGTTGTTCCAGAATTAAAGAAAGAAAACAATAAAATTCTATTTCTCGTGATTGACAATATGCGATATGATCAATGGCGTTCCTTTGAACCTATTGTGTCTAATCACTATAAAATAGAAACAGAACACACCTTTTTCTCTATCTTACCCACTACAACTCAATATTCTAGAAATGCTATTTTTTCGGGTTTAACTCCTTTGCAAATGGAGCAAATGCATCCGAATTGGTGGAAAAATGATGTAGAAGAAGGTGGGAAAAACTTACATGAAAACGATTTTTTACAAGCCCAACTACAGCGCTTGCGCTTAAGTATTCCCAATGAATATTTTAAAATTGTAGGCCAGAAAGAGGGTCGGAAATTAGTTGATAATTTCAATGCGATAAAACACAATCAATTAATTACGATTGTGTACAACTTTGTTGATATGCTTTCTCATTCAAAAACTGAAATGGAAGTTATCAAAGAATTAGCTTCCAATGACAAAGCGTATCGCTCGCTAACGACTAGTTGGTTTAAAAATTCTACGTTATTGGATGTGATTCAACTCGCTCAACAAGCAGGTTTTAAACTTATTATTACTACGGATCACGGTACTATCAACTGCAATACGCCTTCTAAAGTAATTGGCGATAAAAACACAAGTTTAAATCTACGTTATAAAACAGGTAAGAGTTTAACCTTTGAGAAAAAGGATGTCTATTTAGTTAAAGATCCAAAAAAGATTCAGCTTCCTTCTATAAATCTAAGTAGTTCATATATTTTTGCAAAGAACGATTGTTTCTTGGCGTATCAAAATAATTACAACTATTATGTATCCTATTTTAGAAATACCTATCAACATGGTGGTATTTCGCTAGAAGAAATGATTGTTCCTTTTATAATTTTAAATCCTAAATAAATGGAATTCACGTATCAACTAGAAGAAATAGATACTATAGCAGCTCAAGTTTTACCTTTATTATCCCATAAGATTGTTTTGTTTCATGCGCCTATGGGAGCTGGAAAAACCACTTTTATTAAAGCTTTAGCCAAGCAACTACATATAACAGCAATGACTAGTAGTCCTACTTTTTCTATTGTAAATGCCTATCAAATTCCCGATTCAAAGGATGCTTTGTATCATTTTGATTTGTACCGATTAAAAGAAGAAGAAGAAGCGTATGATTTTGGATTTGAAGAATATCTTTACAGTGGTAATTGGTGCTTTATAGAATGGCCAGACAAAGTGCCAAACTTAATTCCTGATCCGCATACAACAATAGAAATTGTTAGCTTAGATAGCAATACAAGAAAATTAATTATCACCTCTATATAAACAGTAACCTATGGCTAAATTGTCTCCTTTTTCAAAAAAAACACTGATTCCTCAAGAAGAGTGTTTACTTGTAGAGCCGCGTAAAGGTGAATTGTTTATTGGAGTTCCCAAAGAAAACTTTACCCTTGAGAAGAGAATTTGCATTACACCAGAGGCCGTGCAAACGCTCTATGCGTATGGACATCGGGTATTGATTGAAAAAGGGGCTGGCGAAGCAGCGAGTTATAGCGATTTAGAATACAGTAAGGCAGGAGCTGAAATTACCACAGATACAAAAAAAGTATTAGGCTGTCCCATTGTCGTTAAGGCAGTTCCGCCTACGTTAGAAGAAATAAAGCTTATGGCTCCATACAGTGTATTGTGGTCAACCATTCAATTGAAGACCTTAGAGCCTGCTTATTTTAAAGCGTTAGCTAAGAAAAAAATATCAGCTATTGGTTTTGAATTTATTCAAGATAAAAACGGATCCTTCCCAGCTACTAGTATTTTAAGTGAAATTGCGGGGATTGCCTCTATACAAATTGCGTCAGAATTAATGACTACTACCAATCAGGGCAAGGGATTATTGATGGGAAATATAACAGGTGTTATGCCGACCGAAGTTGTAATTTTAGGAGCGGGTATTGTTTCAGAATACGCTGCAAAAACAGCGATTAGTATGGGAGCTAATGTTCGAATTTTCGATAATTCGATTCAGAAATTAAGACGTTTGCAGAATAATCTTCCTTTTCCAGTATCGACTTCTACCATTCAGGATAAAATTCTTTTGAAAGCGTTGATGCGTTGTGATGTAGCTATTGGTGCTATTCGAGGAAAAAATAGATCTCCTATTGTGGTGACTCAAACCATGGTAGAGCACATGAAAAAAGATGCTGTTATTATTGATGTAGCCATTGATAATGGGGGATGTTTTGAAACTTCTGAACTCACTACACATGAACATCCAACTAAACGAAAATATGAGGTTATCCATTATGGAGTGCCCAATATCACATCTCGTTATTGTAAAACAGCCTCAATGGCTATTAGCAATGTGATAACTCCTTTTCTTTTAAATTTTGCTGATAGTGGGTGTTTAGAGGGAACTGTATTTACGGATAATATTCTAAAATCAGGTATCTATACCTATAAAGGCTTAATTACAAATAAAGTGGTAGCTGACTGGTTTAATTTAGATTACAGAGACATTCGACTTTTTGCGTTCTAATTTTTTGCCAATTATTTAGTTTTACAACGCTATATTGCTATTTTTGTACAAATTTTAAAAAGATGAGTTTTATACAAAGACTTGCATATTATTTATTTGGCCTCTTAATAGGTGGTATGTTTTTATTTTACTTTTTTGGAGAAAAGAAAACAGAGTTTTGTTATTTACCCAATTGTAGAGTTCTAAAAGAATTGAGAAGTAAACCTGTTCAATATAGTTCCGATGCTGAAACCAAACTAAAAGAAGGTTGGGTTATTGAGGATGATATTCGAAAATCTTTACAATATGGCAAAATAGATTTTGATCAAAGTAATGTAAATTTTGAAAATGGCAAGTTATACGTTATTAGTGGACGTACAGCTAATAATGATCCCATTACGATTAAAATGGTCAATTATACCGATAAAGTAAAACTACTAGATATAACAAAGCCCTAATTAATAGGGCTTTTGTATTTTTATAAGTGATCAATTTGCTTTCTATGGGGTGATGTAAGCTGTTTAAAAGCAGTAGGAGTCATTCCTGTTATTTTTTTAAACTGCGTACTTAAATGCGCTATACTACTATAGTTTAATCTAAACGCAATTTCTTTTAAACTCAATTCATCATATAGCAACAGTTCTTTTACTTTCTCTATTTTGAGGGCAATAAAATACTGCTCAATCGTAGTTGATTCGATTTGTGAAAAAAGCTGAGTCAAATACAAATAATCTTTTTGCAATTGCGTTGCTAAGTACAGGGATAAGGGAGTTTCTAATGCCAGTTGTTCAGCTTGAAGTAGTTCGATAAGTAGGGATTTTATTTGAGTAACCAACTGATGCTCTTTGTCATTGAGTAATTCAAATCCTATTTCTTCTAGTTTTTGACTAATTTTTTGTAATTCATCAACACCTACTACTTGTTGCAATTCAACTTCTCCTAATTGAATAGAAAGGGGCGTATACTGCATGTTTTTCAAAATCTGTTCTACAGCTAATATACACCGGTGACAAACCATATTTTTTACAAACAGTTTCATGCTATTATTCTTTTTTTGGTTCATAGTACATATCATATAAATCCAATCCCTCTGCCCAAAAGTCTTTTTGAATTTCCTTAAGTACAAAACCGTTTTTTTCATAGAATGGATATACAACTTGAGAAGTACGTACACGTATCTGTTGTACAGCAGGTGTGTTTTTTAAAATAGTTAATCGATATAAAAGCAAGTCTCTACCAATCCCCTTTCCTTGAGATGAAGGAGCAATAACGTCCCAACTTATTCTTCCCTCGTTTTGGTTTTCTAAAATATTAATTCCTCCTCCTCCTAGAAGCACTCCATCTTCTTCAGCCACAAAGTATTGCTCTATTTCTGTTTCTAGATATTGTTTATAATCCGCTATTTCTTCTACTGAAAAATAGAGAGGCACATTTGCTTCAAGCAATTGTATTAAGGCATCTTTATCTGTTTCTTTATACGAGCGTATTTTTACCATAACTTTTATTTTACACTCAAAGATAGCACAATGTGTTTAACAATCGAATGCTTCTCTTCTACTATCTCAGAAGTGGCCATAAAAAAAGCCATCTGACAGATGGCTTTTTTTTATACGTTTAACAAATGCAGTGATTCGCTTAGTTCTGGTTTTTCTTGTACAAAACTATTCACCCATTTACCTAGCTGTTCAACATCATAAGGCACTAAATGATTTAATGCTTTTTGTAACTCTTTATAAAACAATTTTGAATCAAAACTAACGCTTTCGAGAACCGTTTTTGCATAGCTCAACATTATTCTTGTTTTCATAACTCTATAATTTAAAATCTTACTTCCATATAAACATACTTCTTTTTTTATTCAAATCAAGTTTCAGGTCTATATTTTAATATTTTTTTAATACTTCATACTTTTAGGTAATTACCCATATTAAACGTAAAAAATTCTATCTTATTATATGAAGTATAAAAACAAGTCTCTATTTTTGAGAATCAACTAATTTAAGCTTTTCATATGCGCTTACTTCTACAAAGTTCGCATAAGAATTAAAATAAGTTGTACCTTAAACCTGAAACAATTCACATTTATTTTAGTATTCAATCCTTTGATAATGAAGTTAAGATCCAATTTATATCGTGCAGCCGTACTCCTATTGACTATTGTGTTTTTACTTACAGCCGTTACTTTTGAAATTTTTGAACTCAGTTCTTTACCCGCCCAATTTTTCGGTACCTTATTAGGCGTTGTTATTACAGCTATTATAACGGTTTTACTTTTACAAGGACAAACAAAAAGCGAAGAATCTAGAGAGCGAAATTTAATGGTTTTCGAAAAAAAACAAGCGGTATTTTTTCACTTTCTAACTCAATTGAACACTATTTTGCAGAAGGAAAAGCTTACGCTTCACTTAAGTCGTGATAAAACATTGGAAAGAGAAGTAAATAGTTTACAAGATTTACTGTTTGAATTTGGTTTTTTACAAATGCACACTTCCGCAGACACTTTTGAAAAAATCCTTGAATCTGTGGGTAATTTAATGGAAGAAAGCAAACGAATTAAAAGTATAGAAAACAAATCAGAACAAGATTTTGAAATATACTATAACGTTGTGGCTACGGATGTTTTTGCTATCGTATCTCTTCTAAAATTAGAACTTTACAAATTAGCTCCTACAGCTATTAATAAAAAGCAATTAGATCGTATTATTAAACTTTCCTTTTAAAGAAAGTTTAATTGATTTTCCGCTCTATCAAATCACAAAAAATACGTTAGGATGCGATCCTTCGTTCCTCAGGATAGTTGTTGAAATGCTTTTTTATTTTCAGGGACATACTGGGCATAAGTAAGTAGGATTATAGGATGCGACACTTCGTGCCTCACGGTAGACATGCTATGTGGTATTGGTGGTCTATTTCTTACGATGAAAAAGGCTATCTCTTTCTAAGAGATAGCCTTTTTTGTTGGTACAGCTTCTTAGTTCGCCCAAATTAATTTAGTATTCATCAAATCTCCTCCCATTCTTGCTGAAGCTTCCTCTTTATTGGATTTGTTAATCAAATTAAGATCCGAAGGATAGGTGATTCGCTCTGGTAAATCATTCAATCCATTCAAAGGGGTGAATGTATACTCCGTTTGCTTTTGAGGACCTGGAGCAATTAATTGGTGTGTTTGCCCTGGTAGTAATACTGTTTTAGGAAATTTTGTTCGTCTATAATCAGCCCAAGCTTCATAGGGTTGTAAATACAAAGCAATGTATTTTTGAGTCAGTATGGTTTCTTGATTTACGGTGTTTACTTTTGTTAAATATGCCTCAATATCTCTTGCTTCTACTTTCCATTTTTCCATAGAAGCTTTAATTCCATTTTTGTAATTTTCTTGTGGGTTAATGTCTAATTCGGCTAAAATAAAGGCTACTTCTGAATATTCCATCAGCATCTCTGTATAATCTGCTTTATAGATCAGAGCGCTAAATTGTGAAGCATAGCCCGCTTGACTTCCTGTATAAGCATCTTCAATTCCCAGCGGCATACCTCGATAATGCTCCGCTGTTCGATCGATGTAATCGCCCCTTTCAATACTTGGCGAATTTTTTGATGCATTATAGAAAAAAGCAAGTGTAACTTCAACCTCATCTCCTGCCTCATTTTTTTCGAGTTGGCTTATAGGAGCTACCATCTTGTACAACCGCGGATCAATATTTCCGGCAAATGGATTTGCATGACCGATTTGACTCTCTCCTTTTAATAACTCTACAAATGTATTTGTTGGGGAAAAGTCATTTCTTTTTCCAATAATAGCATCGTTATAAAAGGGAGCTGGATTTACTCTATCATTTTGAAATTGTTGCCCTACATTATCCGCATTGGATTGCATTAAATCATCTACATGTGCCGTTAGTTCTGCGATATGCTGATTGGCAACAGGAATTACCTTTTTTACGCGATTAGCAATTCTCAGGCGCAGAGAATTGGCAAATCTCTTTAGTTTCTCAGGTGTTTTAAATAAGAAATCTCCAGAGGTGAATACGGTACCTGTGTTTGTATTTATGGATTCCGCAGCTTCTTTTAATTCCTTCATAAGATCTGTATAGATTTTATCTTGGGGAGCAAATTTAGGTGTTGTTATTTCATTTTTTGTACCCAAAGTCATCGCTTGAAAATCGGGATCCTTCGCTCCGTAGGAAAAATAGGGAACATCTCCATAGGCATCTACCAATTGCAATTGGGTATAGGCAATCATAATACGCGCTGCTGCGAGTTGATTAACGGGATCTCCATAGGTCACTATTTTTGTTGCATTCGCAGGATCTTCAACAAGGTCAATAATTTCTTTATATCCTTTTACGGCTAAAAAAAGAGCACTGTATAGTGTATTATTCACTTCCACTCTAAATTGATAACGGTCTTCAGCCGTATAGTTTCTTTGTGCCGAGTATTGAATCCAAGGTAGAGCCATTCGTCCAGAGGGAAAACCACCTCTTGTTTTAGTCATCAAGGTCTTGTTGGTGTTGTTAAATAACCCACTAGTTGTAACCGTTGAAGGTTGATTTGGGTTAGTATTTATCTGTTCTAAATCACGATCACAACTGGTTAAGGTAATAAAACTGAGTATCAACACTACTTGGCTTATATAATTTTTCATTAGATTAGATTTTAAATTTAACATTCATTCCGTATGATCTCGTAGAAGGCAACGAAGCCCCTTCGATGGCTTGAATATTTCCACTTCCGTACGACGCCATTTCTGGATCCATACCCTTCCATGCTAAATTCCAAGTAAATAAATTACGCGCAAATAAGGAAATCGTTATTCCTTTAAAAGGGCCTAGCCATTTCATTGGCAAATCATAGGCTAAGGTTACTTCTCTTAGCTTCATATAGTCCGCATCAAAGACATTTTGTGCATCTACGGATGAATTATGTCCTTTTGCCCAATCAATAGCGGTAACGACTTGATCGTTTTTCGTTCCATCCTCTTTTACACCATCTAAAATCAATCCTGTTTCTCGAATATCTCCATTTACGGTTTCTTCAAGCATCCCGGAGTACATGCCATACATATGGGTTGTAGAAAAGTATTTTCCTCCTTTTTGAATATCAAGTAATACGCCTATCGTAAGGTTTTTGTATCGAAAACTATTGCGAATTCCCATATTATAATCTGGTAAATAAGAACCTAGCGCTTTGACATCTGTTGCTTTATAGAGTCCATCATCGCCAATCACTTTATTGCCGTTTTTGTCGTATACATAATCGGTTCCATAGATTTGCCCGTAGGTTTCTCCTATTTTTCCTTGTAAGGATACTCTGAAAGGAGCTTTAGCGATTTCGACCGATTCTACGCCTTCTGCCAAACGGGTTAATGTATTTTTATTATGAGAGATATTCCAGGTAATTTGCCAAGAAAAATCTGGGGTCTTAATTGGTGTTGCGTTTACCGTTGCTTCAATTCCTTTGTTTTGCATATCTCCAGCATTCATCCAACGATAGGCAAATCCAGTAGCCGCATCATATTGGACGCGTGTGATTAGGTCTTGGGTTTTAATTTCGTAGTAAGACACTTCAAAACCAAGTCGATTATTTAAGAAAGCGGCTTCTAAGCCAATTTCTTTGGTTGTCATTCTTTCGGGTTTTAAGTCTGGATTATTCGCGGTATCGTCGAGTGAATAGGTGGGATCACCTAAAAAGGCACCATTGACGGTGTAGTAATTTGCGGTTCGATAGGCTTCAGTATCATTCCCCACTTGAGCCCAACCCAGTCTAATTTTACCAAAACTCAACCAATCGATTGGAGGTAATACATTGGAAAAGATAAATGTTCCAGTTACAGAAGGATAGGTGACTGATTTTTTCACGGTTGAGAACCAATCGGTACGTGTGGTTCCTTCTAAAAACAGGAATTCCTTATAATTTAAACTTACTGAGGCAAATACGGAATTAGTACGTGAATGCACCATTTTATTGGTTGCTTTGGCAGGAGAAACACTATTACCTAAATTGTACAAGCCAGGCAAGTTTAATCCTCCTACAGATTCTCCCTGAAGAAAGTCGTTGCGTTTTTCACTTCTATTAACCCCAACAAAAGCATTTAATCCAATATTTTCAAACGTATCATCATAGTGCAAGCGTCCTTCGTAATTGTATTCTGAAACATTTCGCTTCATCAATTTGTAAGAAGACGTCGTTTGAGAACCTACTGCTATTTGTTCTGCAATACTCAAACTGTATTGATCGCCATATACGGTTCCTACCGCATAGAGGTTATCCGAAAAATTATACGTTAGTTTTGCATTTCCAAAGAATCTATTTCGAATATCTTCGGAAGTATTTTCATGAATAACCCAATATGGATTATCCGAATAGGCTGGCATTCCATTATCCCAAGACGTTCTATTCCATGAGCGTTGATTGCCATTCGGTAATTTGTAGTCTTTTAAGGTCTGGTAGTCGACCTGTCTTTGTCCCCATTGGAAGAATCGCTCAGCTACTGAATTATCACCATAGCCAATTTCGGGTCGATTAAATCCTTTGGTGCGAACGAAATTAATATTTGTTTCGGCTTTTAGGTTTGTACTGAGTTGAGTAGCTGCATTAACAGTAAAATTGTTGCGTTGTAATTTCGAATTGGGAACAATTCCCTCCGTTACATTATTATTAAAGGCCATTCTCACATTGCTTTCTTTGAAAGATTTTGCAATAGATACGGATTGATTGTAAGAAACACCTGTTTGAAAGAAAGATCTGACATCGTGTTTGGATTTGACCCAAGGTACTTCTTTGAGGTAGTCACTTTCAAATTCTGGGTCAAATGCATACCAAGGTAAATATAAAGAACCATCTAATTTTGGGCCCCAGCTTTCATCGACAATATATTGGGGAATATTATAGATTTTACCCTTAATCTCTTGCTGTGTAAATGAATCTGAAGAACCTCCACCATACTTATTCTGTAATTTGGGCATAATATTAACGGATTCAAATGCGATACCTGAATTTAATTCAATCTCTGTTCTTCCGTTTTTTGCTGCTTTCGTAGTATAAATAATTACGCCATTTCCTCCTCTGTTCCCATATAAAGCAGAAGCGGGTCCTCCTTTTAACACGGTTACCGATTCAATGTCATCGGGATTAATATCGGCCGAACCATCTCCGTAATCGCGTCCCCCAGCTCCTCGTTGCATGTTTATATCAGCGAAATTGCTATTGTCTAGGGGTATTCCGTCAATAACAATTAACGGTTGATTATTTCCTACCACAGACTTCACTCCTCGCAATACAATGCGCGATGACCCTCCCATAGAGGATGGTGCAGTAACTTGTAAGCCCGCTATATTTCCGGATAAGGCATTCACTGCATTGTTTTTCCCGGCGCTTGACAGATCCTCTCCTTTAACTTCTTGAGAAGAATAGCCTAACTTTTTTTTGTCTCTTTTAATGCCCAAAGCAGTAACTACTACTTCGTCCAGCATTTCTTCGATGGGATGCATTTGTACATTAAATACCGTTTGATTTGCCATCGTATAATGCACCTCTTTCATGCTAATAAAAGAAAATACAAGGGCATCTCCTTTTTTTGCTTTTACCGTATACTTCCCATCCAAATCTGTTTGGGTTCCTTGTTGAGTCCCTTGAATGCGTATAGTAACACCTGGTAAAGGCATTCCACTTTCTGTTACAACTCCGGAGAGTTCCTTCTCTTGTGCATGTACCAATTGAAACAACAAGCAAAATACACTTAAATAGATACACCTTAATTTTGAATTCATTCTTAAAATTGATTAGTTGATGAATCAAAATTAATTCAAGGTTTTCAACGAAAAATAAACAAAACAAATAAGCCTATCTATCTAAAAATCAAAAAAGAAAAGAATGAAATATAAGAATAGAAAAACTATAATTATAAAATAATATAGTTCTTGAATAATCTATGTGTGAGTAAAAAACACCACTGTTTTAAGCTAATTTTACGATTAAATTTTAAGAATAATATTTAAAAAAACAACAATTCCTTTGTTTTATTTGTTTAATTAAAGTATAAGATGTAGTGATGTACACTTAAGTCTTTTGTTAATTTTTGCATTTCAACCTCGATAGCACAGAGCGGTTAGAATTTTTATTTACATCATAGAAGGAAATAAAAAAAAGAGAAGTTAAAAGAAAAGAAGTTAAAATACGTGGATCTGTATCTATTTTAAGAAATAAATACATGAACTTTACTTCAATCTAAAATACTGTGTTATGCATTCACTACAAGATCTTTATCGTTTTTCTCAAACCCTACAATACAGCGATCAAATCATGCCAACGCTATTCATCGGACACGGTTCGCCTATGAATGCCATTGAAGATACTGTATTCTCTATGAATTGGCATAGCATTGGTCAGTCCATTCCAACACCAAAAGCTATTCTGGTTGTATCTGCCCATTGGCTTACGAAAGGGAGCTATATTACGGCTATGGATTTTCCAGAGACGATACACGATTTCCGAGGTTTTCCACAACCGCTATTTGATGTAGAATACCCTGCTCCTGGCCATCCTAATTTAGCCTTAGAAACACAAAACTTAGTCAAGCCGTTTGATCTGCATTTGGATCATGAATGGGGTTTAGATCACGGTACTTGGTCTGTTACCAAACATATGTTTCCAAAAGCTGATATTCCCGTTTTACAGTTGAGTATTGATTATTATAAGCCTTTGGATTATCACTATCGATTGGCATTACAATTGCATGAATTGAGAAGGAAGGGTGTTTTGATTTTAGGAAGTGGCAATATGATTCACAACCTTCGTTTACTTTCTTGGGATAAGATGAACGACAATTATGGTTTTGATTGGGCTTTAGAGATTAATGCAATACTTCAGAAGGCGATCACCGATTACGATTACAAAAGTTTACTAGCCTATGAGACTCTCCATTCTCAAATCCAGTTGGCTGTGCCCACTTTAGAACATTATATTCCAATGGTATACAATATGGGATTAAAGGAGGCAAAAGACGAATTAATTTTCTTTAATGATGCTTATGTTGGAGGTTCTTTAAGTATGACTTCTTTTATGTATTATCAATAAAAAAAGAGCACTCGAAATCGAGTGCTCTTCTGGGCTTGGTGCTGCTAGTTTAGAATCCTACAGCAGGATTATCGAAAAAAAATTGTTTTGTTGTTTGTTATATTTTTGAATTATATATCTAAAATAATAAACTCACTACGTCTGTTCAATTGGTGTTCTTCGACCGTACATGGTACTCCATTACTGCATTTATTTAGCAATTGTGTTTCACCATAGCCTCTACCTGTCAAACGACTTGGGTCGATACCTTGTTCAATCATCCATTTAATCGTTGCTTTTACGCGTCGATCAGATAAACTCAAGTTGTAAGCATCATTACCTCTACTATCCGTATGTGAGCGAACATCGATTTTTAGGGTTGGGTATTCCTTCATTACTTCCACAACTTTCATCAATTCAATCGAAGCATCTCTGCGAATATTCGATTTATCAAAGTCAAAGTAAATCGGTTGGAGTTTTAGTTTCTTAAATAAATCATCATTTACGCCTAATGGTTTTTCTGTTTTCTCTAATCCGATATTCACGGTTTTAACACCAGGCTCGCTATTTACATTAAACGCAACTTCAACGGTATTGTATAATTCTTTCTCTGCTTTGATGCGGTATTTATGTCCACAGTCTAATAGAGACGTAATATAGTATCCTTTGTTGTTGGTATAAATTGTATCTGATTTTTGATATAAAGCATCTGAGATAACTACTCGTGCATTTACTAATACTTCGTTGGTATCCTTGTCGTATACCGTTCCTTCTATACTTTGTTTACACGGTTTTTCAGCTAAGAAATAAATATCATCTGATCCTTTCCCTCCCGCGCGATTTGAACTGATAAATCCTTTGCCTTGTTTTGGGTCCAAATAGAAACCAAAATCATCCAAACTACTGTTTATTGGCGTTCCCATATTAACCACAGGGCCAAAACTTCCATTTGGATACATCTTAGTTACAAAGATATCAATTCCTCCTAATCCTGGATGTCCATCCGATGAAAAATACAACTGATGATCCGAAGAAATAAATGGAAAACTCTCTCTACCTTCGGTATTGATTTCTTTTCCTAAATTCTCTACTTCTCCATATCCTCCATTTTCATATAAGGCTACTCGAAATAAATCTGATTGACCTAAGGTACCTTTGCGATCAGATGCAAAGTACAACCATTTATCATCAGGAGTTAAAGCAGGATGGGCTGTATTGAAATTGTCTGAATTAAAAGGCAATTCCTCTACCAGTCCCCACTTCCCATCCGATTGCTTTACTGTCTTGTATAATTTTAATAAAGAGGTTTTGTCTTTATTTTGTTTACTACTTCCGCTGGTTTTAGAGTTATTTCGCGTGAAATACATCGTAGTACCATCTTGGGTAAAAACCGCAGTTGCATCATTGACTTTCGAATTGATCTCTGGTGCAAAAAGCACGGGTTCTCCAAATCCATCTTGACTAATTGTCGAGCTGTACAAACTCGTATAGCTCTCATTGGTCCAAGTGTGAATCTTTTTTCCGCTTTGGTGATCCGTAGCTCTTGCAGAGGTGAAAATAAATTGATCTTTGAGCATTGTTCCACCATAGTCTGAATACGCCGTATTCAAGTCTAACAATTTAATATCATAACGATCCGAATGATTTTCAATATGCGCCAAATAGTCGCGATTCTTTGCATACAAATCGGTTCTTGAATCTGCTTGTTCTAAGGTTGCAAACTGATCCATCAGTTGTTGTGATTTTTTATAATCTTCAACTGCTTTTAAGGTTTGCGCATAGCGGTAATAATATTCTGAAGGCAATTCGGATAGATTTTTATCTTCATAATCTCCTTCAAATAATTCGGTATACCAAGTATTGGCTTCGACTAGCTTACCATTGAAATAATAAGCATCGGCTAAGTTTTGCAAAATAGAGGTATTCACGTATCCCTTTTTAGCGATGCGTTCATACACTTTAATGGCATCTACATACGCTAAACGATCAAAGCTTTTATCGGCTTGTTTTTCTTTTTTTATCTGACTGTATCCCGAAACACTAAAGCTCAAAGCAATACTCAGTATTCCCAGTTGTATAAATTGTTTTATCATAGTACTTTTACTATTAGAAGAACCTAGGCGCAGTGACACGCGTGTAGCTATTAAACAAAGTGAATCGCATAAAAATCTCGTGTGAACCAGAGTTGTAATTCGCTAGTTTTGTAGTTTCTGCATCGTAACTATACCCTACAAAAACATTATCCGAAACTTGGAAGCCTACAAGTCCACTCACTGAGGCATCCCAACGATATGCAGCTCCAATAGTAAATTTATCTACAAACATAAAGTTTGCTGTTAAGTCTACTTGCAAAGGAGAACCTTGTTCCATTTTTACCATGGCTGCAGGTTTGAACTTCACATTGGTATTCACATCAAATACATAACCTCCGGTTACATATACATGCATTTTCTCACGAAGTGTTTTTATACTGTTGTCATCATACCGAGAATGCTTCAATAATGTAGGTACAGATAAACCTACATACGCTTTATCTGAATACAAAAATAATCCCGCACCAATATTTGGCGTAAATTTATTTTTCACATCATCCTCTGCAACTGGGTCTGAGGGATTATAAATGCGCAATTTACTATAACTCACATCGAGTAAATTAGCAGATCCTTTTAATCCAAATGCCAATTTATAGGTATAATTCAGGTCGATAGCATAGGATAAATCAATCGATAGCGTATTGTCATCCATTACCCCTAAGTGGTCATTGACAAAATTTACACCTAAACCTAAACCTGAATCTCCCAAAGGAGTATTTACAGATAAAGTAGCGGTTTTAGGTGCCCCTTCTAATCCGACCCATTGGGTGCGATAAAGTCCAAAAATATTTAAACCCTCTCTACTCCCTGCATAAGCGGGGTTAATATTCGAGTGGTTGTACATGTATTGGGTATATTGTGGATCTTGTTGCCCATAGGTTTGCGTTATACTTAGCAAACCTATGCCCCCAAGAACGATTGTCTTTATTGTGCTTTTTAGTTTCATCTAATTTTTAGATTTAATTCGTCTCCAAATGTAAATTTGCAGCTTTCTTAATCATTCGACTTCCGTTGTCATCTTTGTATTCATAGGTAACTACGTAGTAATAGGTACCACTTGGCAACTTCTTGCTTTTATCTACAGTTACACGACCTTCTGAATACCCTTTGAACACATTTGAACTTCCATCTCCAAGCGGATCGTACCCCTTCGTTTCATATACTTTTACACCCCAACGGTTGTAAATTTCTACGGTATTGTTTGGATATTTGCGGATGTTGTCAATGATAAAATAATCATTCTTGCCATCCCCATCAGGCGTAACTAAGTTGTAAATCACAACATCGCCATCTAATAACCAATCTTTTTTCACTGTCGCTAAGGTAAAAAATCCGTAGCCTTTTACCGTAGAAATCGTTGTAATTTCTTTGGCAGACATGTCTACTACTCCACCTTCATCTACCCATAATTGTTGCTTGGCATCCCAACGAACAATATGTAGTTCATTTTCAGGATCTTTCAACAATTCTGCTGGTGTAGTGCGTTCATCCCAACTTAACGTCAATAGGATATCGCTTTGTGTATTGTTGCTTTTATCAATCAACCAATATTCATTTCTATCTAATTCTTTGATAACGCCTGCTGCTGTAGGGCGAGCTTTGAAGAATCGATGATCTGCTTCTACATACTGACCTACAAAAATATCGTTTTGATCTTTTGGTGCAGAAATACGCGCATAGCGGTATTTTTGTTTATCACCTTTAGGGAATTGAAAACTTTCATTTCCTTTTTTCTCAACTAAACCTTCCGCATGAGAACGATCGCTTACACTAGTTGCTGTCGCTCCTTTTTGGAAGCTCAACATCCCATTAGATAAATCTGTACGTGGATTAATTAGCGAATCAATTTTTACAATACCGTCTTGAAAATCCATGATTCCATGGATATCCATGTTGTTTTTTAAATCGAAAGCAACTTTATCCGTCTTGTTATTTAATTCTACATTTTTAAACTCCGAAATAGAAACCCCGCTAATTACTTGAGGACCTGTTTCATTTTCATAACGCATAAAAACAGCCGTACTTGCACTATTTTTATTTTGCATCGTAAATGTATAATCTCCATCGTTATTAAAATCGCGGTAGTAATACGCTGTACCATCATTAAGCACAGATGCCTTATTTTGATTATCAAAACTATAAAGCGTAGAGAGTACTCCCCCATTGGCTACAGATATTTGACCTTGATTCACAAAAGACGCTTGATTCTCTTGAGCCCATACTGCACCACTAATTCCTAAAAAACTTAGAAAAAGTAAACGGTTACTATATATATTTTTCATATTACTTCGTTTTTAATTATTGGATAGCTGGATTTAATAACATTGGGTTTGTCATAGCAGGACAATCTTTCACTATAATTTCAAATACATTAGACGTAACTGTACACTGACCGTTACTTACACTCAAACGCACTTTAGTACCGTTTAATTGGCTTTCAGCGTGTTTAACTTCTATTTTATTATTTGTAAGGGCTACCTTATTTGAAAAAGTAGTATTATTTAGGGTTTCCCATGTTGCTCCCCCTGTTGTGGAATATTCCCAAGTATAACTAAAACCTGCTCCTGTTGATGCTACTAACGTTGTAGAATAATCGAAGTTTGTACAAACTTCAATATTCTGTACTCCAATAGCCAACTCAGGCAATGCATTAATTGTAATCGTAAATTCCTTTTTAGGCCCTACACATCCATCTTTTCCTTCTGCTACAAAATAGCGATGTGTACCTACTGCTGTAGGATTAGGAGTCCCTGTTATTGGGTTATTAGCTGCATCAAAATAAACTAATTCATATTGTTTATTTACACCCGTTTGAGAAAGCTTATTTTCTAAACTGATGGTTTCCCCATAACATAAAGTAACATTTTTAGTTGTAGGAGATGTAGTCACTATTTCAACACTAATTTCTAGTTTCGCATAGCAGTTAGCCTCCATACCAGGCACCATCACATAGTACATCTTTTTACTTCCGTCTGCATTCACTGGGAAATTACCCGTTACTAGTCCTACATTTGAATTATACGATGTTGGCACAACATTGAAAAACTTTGTCCCTGAAGGATATTTAGCAACCACTTCTGCTCTAGAAAAACCACCGGTTGGTACAGAACAAAAAGCTCTAAATTGCATCACTCCATTTTCAACAGGTGGATTACAATTTTGCAAGAAATCTGCACTTACTGTAATCGTTGACATAAAATCATCATATACAGGTCCAGCGCAAGCATCATTTCCATAGTCTCTCACTAAATCAGACCCCACTGGTGTTTGTGAAGTAGCACCTGTACCTGAAATTTTACCGTTGATTCTCACCTCTAAACCACATACATTGGTAGTTAATAAAATGCAATTATCCGATACTTTAAATCGATATTTCAATTTAGCTAATAGTTTTGTTTTGGTTGCATCTAACGGTAAAGTACCGATATTCCATACAATAGTTCCTCCTGGTGTAACTGCAGAAGTTGTTCCTGCTGGTGCTCCAACTGGTGGTATCCAAGCAACCGTACCACCTGCTGGTAAACCTCCAATAACAGTAGAACCTGAATAATGTAAATTAGAGGGTACTGGTATTTCAATTTTTGAACTATTTACCGCCTCTGTTCCTTTATTATAAACATCCAATTCGAACTCAAATTCCTGACCTGGCGTAATAATACCATTATTTAAAGGAGTATTTCCTCCAAAACTAGTGGCTTTATTTTCTCCGACAATTTCGGGTACATACGCATCTACAGCAAATACCATATTGTAAATTACATAAGTATCTTGTGTACTTCCATAACGGAAAGTTGCGTTTGTTGCATTGTTAGCAATATACTTATTGTTGGTGTTAGTTAAATCAAATTTAGCAATATCAAATCCTGTGTTATTGACTAAATTAGGATTCCTAGGTGTATTACCAACCGCAATTGAAGAATTAAAGAAGTTGCCCGTTGTGTTACCACTGTGACTTAATCTGTCAAACTCAGTTCCTCTCTTAATTTCAAAATAATCTCCTGAAATCATACGATCTCCCTCTCCTGCCATCATCCCCAAGGTAACATTTACATTACCATATTGAGTTGCTTTGAATCCTGAGATTGGCAATTCATAATTATATGTACCTCCAGCAACATACGCATGTCCGTCGAAAACGGTGATATCACGCCATTTCATTGAGGCATTTTTATAGATGACTACCATCCCCCAACCGCCATAATAACCAGTTCCTCCACCATTTCCTTCCAATAAGGCCATATCGGCAACAAAATAATTAGCAGCCCCATTTTTGCGCACATAGTCTGTAATATCAGCATATGCTGAGTACATTACTCCATCCCCTGTTGTAGGGTAATAAATATCACTATCTTTTGCAATTATATCAATATAACTCTCTTGATTTGCTTTTAGTTTTACTTTGTGTTTATCTAACTGAATAGATCTAGTTTCATCCTGTTCTATTTCTCTCGTTACCTCATAGTGAATACGAGCACTGTTTTGATAAGTTGAAGCGTTACTAGTTGCATTAGTAGTTCTAGTAAATCTTACAATTTTTAGAAGCATTCCATTCACTTCAATTTCAAACGCTGTATTCAAGGTTGCAACTCCTGTTGACGTATTATAAGTACTTTCTAAAGTTTGAAAGTTTCCACTTGTACCTGTTCTGTATTGTACGCGATTATTAGGATCATTTGTAATGACGAACTCATAGGTTGTTCGACCTGATCCTGTAATGCGATATTGTGGATAATATTGTCCTGATGATGTTCCTAAGCGAGTTACATCACTAAACCTATACCCTACATAAAGAAAGTCAGTATTTCTGCTAACAGTTTTATTTACTTCGTTAACTGATTGTAATACCCGCGCTGTTTTATTCACATTAAAAACATTAGGACTTGAAGATACATTACTTTTATCAATATCATGAACACGACCTGACCAATACAATCCTGCATACACAATTTCAGTACACTCACCTCCAGGCACTACTAATTCCGCAGATGAAGAGTTAATAATCCAAGGATTATTGTTGTCAATATTTACATACTTCATTGAATTTTGACTATTGTCTTTATCTAGCTCATAAGACGATAGCGTTAAATTGGTATTTCCAAGCATCAAAAAGTCTCCTTGCAGCTTATAATTTTTTGTATTCGTATAAGGTACTGGTGCTTTGGCAGACACACGAGGATTAAACGGTACTCTTATCTGTGCATAGGTTGAAATGCCATTTAGCATTACACTAATGAAAACAAAAAAAGTAAAAAGAGAAGTACCTATATTCTTTATCATATTTTTCATAACTTTTCCTTTAGCTTGGTTGTTTCATTGTATAAAACAATACTTCAACATTGGCTTTTTCTTCTAATGCATTCATCAAATTTTGAAGTCTACTTTGAATTATCGATGCATTTAATGGTTGATACGATCTAATATAAATGTATTTCAAATGCTCCATTTTTTGTAGTATCACATTTGAGATAGCCCAATCTTCTTGTCCGTCCCATTCTATATTAATAATTTCTATTTCTGCTAAATTATTTTCAAAAGCATTTACCAACTTTGTAAAATCCGATGGTTTTACAAGGGTCATTTCCACAATAGTAGTAATATTAGTACTTCTATTAATTTTTGCTTCATTGTCCCTTGTTACAAACATAGAACTAGGTGCTCCATTTGCTAAATAATCTAATTTTTCTGCTTCAGTTGTAGATAAACTACTTAATTTAATTTCGTAAGCTGTGATCGTATTTTGTGCTTGTACTTGGAAACCCAAGAACAGCACAAAAACGACTAGTATATATTGTATCTTTTTATTCATCATTTGTTATTCTTTAACCGAGAACACTACATTAATAAAGCTTCCCATATTCACATTAGCCGCAGCACTAACGGTATAAGTCATCAAACCTGTTGCAGAGATGCTATTGATTGTAAATACGTTAGAAGTCGCATAGGTTACGTGGAAAATCAATTCTGAAGCGGGTAATACAGGTAGTGTTGCTCCTGGTACACTGCTCATTACAGGTGAACCAAATTGTTGTTGGTAAATGGCATATAAATTAATCGTCCCTTTGCGAGTTCCATTATCAAAAGTAACACCTGCTTGAGTTGTTTGGTTTTCAGCTGTAGGTACCAATACTGATGGCATATAGAAGAACTTAGGCATGGCTGCTTTTAGTGTTTTTAATACGCCATCTTGATCCGCTACGACCACTTTATCTGTTGCGCTTCCTTTAAATTCTGGTGTATTAATTTTATTAACTTGAACGCCTCCATCACCTTTAAAAACAACATTAGTAATTTCTTGTTTTGTACCTCCTGTAACAATATGAGAAGTGCTAAAAGTAATGTCTTTCAAAAGTTCTGCTACTATTTTTAATCCTGTATTAGAATTTGCATTAATTTCCGAAACGATAGTATTATGTTTCAATTTTAAGCCCGATCCCACTCCATTAATTCCTCCTGTATTTGAAATTAAACCAATAGAAGAAGTTGTATTGCCAAACATATTTAATCCTGTCTCAAATTCATCATAGGTAAACTCATGGCTTTGTGTGTCTTTTTGAAAAACTAAAGTAGTAGCTTCACCAAAGTTTACGGTTCGGTTTCCTGTTAATGTACCGTTATGTGTATAGATATTTTGATGCAAATCGGCTTGATTCTTCCATATCGGATTTCCATCTACATCAGTTACTAATACCTGATCTGCTTTATCTTGTGCTATATCTACTGGTAAAATCGATCCGTTTTTAATTTCACTTGACGTGATAGATTCTGCTTTTACGCGTAAGCTCGTTTCAACTAATACTGCATTTGTACCTCCACTAACTACTTCAATGGTTGCCGAAGTACCATCAGCTGCTAGTAAATTTTTAGCTTCTTTAATATCTGTTGCGTCTACTTTTGGTGTTCCAGGAATCCATTTCCCACCTTGAAAAACTAAAGCTTGGCCTTCTGTTTTTGTTCCTGTTGCTGCTACCTCAGTTCCTTGTAAGTTACTGATTGTATTTGCACCTGCTGTTCCTGTAACATCTCCTGCTAATGCAATTGATGCAGCATCCGCAGATACAGTATACGTTGTTACATTTCCTACCACACTTGGTGCTGCTACAGTAACTCCTGTTCCTGCTGCTACTACAGTTGTTTTTTGTGCTGTTTGAATAGCCTCATTGGAAACATTAACTTTATATTCGGTTGTATTTCCATCAACAGAAGAAGAAACCGTTGTATTTACTCCATCTACAACCGCAGTCATTTTTTGTCCTGCTTGAATGGCTGGTGTCAAATCTAATCCTGCTGCTGCTACTCCATTTACGGTTGTTGTTAGCGTTGCGTCTGTTAATGTATTCGCTACTGTAGCAATTACATCTACTTCAGACTCAACTCCATTTACTGTAGAAACTAAGGTATTTCCGTTTGTATTCTCTTTTTTTGCTACTTCATGCGTTGTTGCAGGTGCAATCGTTGATTGATCAATCCATGTTGTAGATAAACCATCCGCAGCTGTTACCATTACTTGATTAGCTCCACCTGGTGTAATAGCTAAGGTTACATTTTTTAAAGTTGAACCCGCACCATTTGCATCACCCCCAACAGTAATTCCTGTTGCTGTAATTCCCTTTGAACTTGTAAGTATTGTTTCATCTAAGCTTACCGGTGTCCATTGCCCTTCTTTTCCACCAACTCCTGGAATATACGTTAATACTTGATTAGCCGTTGGATTTGTTTCAGACACATCCACACCTTGAATAGCTCCTACAACTGTAGCATTAGTTGGTCCTGTTACATCACCCGTTAATGCAATAGCAGTAATATCTCCTTGTTGTGCAAAACGAACCCAACGATTTGTATCCCAGTAGTAATACCCTGGTGTTACATCATTTTGTGTTTTTTCATTATACACCATTAACGATTGGGCAGGTGCCTGAACAGGTGTTGTTCCATTTGTTGTTTGCACTAACTCAACACGCGGTATCAACAATCCTCTTTTGGAGGATTGTATATCTACTGCTGCTGTTTTATGTGGATCTTTTGTTCCAAAACCTTGTTGTGCCTGAACTTGTTGTGTACCTAAGATTAATACTAAACCAAGTCCTGCAAATCCAATGTATCTTTTTTTCATTTTTGTTTTTCTTTTTATTAGTTACGACCTACAACAATCCATTTTGTTCCGTTCGATTTGATAATCCATCCTTGGAATGGCATCGCTCCGTACGCTAAAACAGTCGAACCCGATTTAATATTTAAATACCCGTTGTGTGCTTCGTTTACATTAGCAATTTTAATACTAATTGTTTGTCCTTCTGTACCGTTTACAGCTGGTAAATTCAAGTTTGTATCTGCATCAGCTAAAGTAACTTCAATAACAATTTCACTCATTGATGGGTGGTAGTTATTTACTACAGAATTATCACTGATATTCACATCCCCGCCTTGGTTAATAATTACCTCACCAGCAGCTGTATCAACTGTTGCTAATTTCCCATCTGCTTGTACTACTACCGTTTTATTTGGTGTGTTAGCTGCAGCTGTACCTAAACCTGTAATGGCTAAAGATCCTTTTGTATTATCAATTGCGATTACCGTTGTTTTTTCAATTGGTCCTCCTAATTGGATATCATTTCCGTCTTTCGTTAAACCATTAGAAGCGGTAACTGTATTTCCTAAAGTTTCTGCGTTTACCCATTCAGTAACATAAGTTGTAGTACCTCCTACCGTTACTTCTTTCGTAACTAATACTTGACCTGCTTGTGTACCTCCTTTAATCTCGATTGTTGTTTCATCTAATAAAGCTTTTGCTCCACCTGATACTACAATTGATTCTGATATTAATCCTTTACCATTTATCAAATCACCGGTTACTTGTTGGTAAGTTACACCTCCGTTACCATCTGCTACAGGAACTTGTCCGATTGGTGCAGGTGTAGCTGTACCATTCGCTGTTGTATTTGAAGTCATTTTATCTGCTGATACCGCTTTCTCTGCTAAATCAACATTTGCAATTGTACCATCTGTAATTTCAACCGATGAAATACTTCCTTCTTTAATGCTTAAATGTGTTTCTACCAAAACAGCATCCGCTAACTGATCTGCTTTTGCTGTACCAATAACGATTTTGCCATCTGTAGTTAAATCTTTACCAATCGCTGTAGATACGTTTTGGTACGTAACACCGCCGTTACCATCAGCTACAGGAACTTGTCCTGCTGTTGCATTAGTAGCTGTGTCACTATCTTTAGAAGCCATTTTATCTGCTGTTACAGCACCTGCCTCAATTTTGCTATTTTTTACTGCTCCATCTGCAATACCTAAAGTCACATCTTTTAATAATGAACTCGCTACTTCAGATGTAGTTCCCGCTGCAGATCCCGCTGTTACCGTAATTCCATCTCCTTTTAATGCTTTCGCTTCAATCTCGCCTCCATCAATCGCCTCGCTAATTAAGTTTTTAGGAGACGTTTCTCTTAAAACTCCATTTGCATCTGCTACTACAACATTATTTCCACTTACTCCTGCTTTGCCAAGTTCTTCCAATCCTTTGATTGCTAAGGAAGCACCCGCAGCTTCAATGTTTAATTCTGTTGCACTAGTGATAGGGTTTCCTCCTAAATTGATTTTATTATTTGCATCAATAGAAATTCCTTGTCCTGCTTCTAGATTGTTAGATAAATCTGTTGGATTTTTCCACTCTGTTGTTTTAACTCCATTTCCATCAACTACAGTAACCAAAACCATTCCTTCCGTTCCACCTGGAGTAATGTCAATTTTCACATCTTTTAAAAGTGCTGTTGCTCCGTTTGCATCAATCGTAATTGAACTAGAAGTCAAAGCTTTTCCATTTACTCCTTCTGTAATAACCTCTTCTAATAAAGCTTTTGGTGTTACTTGTTTTAAGATTCCATCTGCTCCCATGATCACGATATTCTGTGTAGCGGCATCAAATTCTTTTCCAGCTGTACCGTCTAGTTTTTCTAAACCTGTAATTGCTAGAGTATTTCCTTTATCACCTGCTGTAGTTGCAATTGTTGTTGGTTTTTCCAAATCACCGCCTAAACCAACCGTTACTTTATCTCCAACGATTGTTGTTGTGATACCATTTACTCCTTCAACAGTTCCGTTTACGAAATCTTGTGGGTTTACCCATTCAGATACATACGTTGTGTTTCCGCCTACTGTTACTTCTTTTGTAACTAATACTTGTCCAGCTGTATTTCCAGCTTTTACACTTACTTTGTATTCATTATCATACCCTGTTGTAATTTTTTCAACCGATACATTCGTTCCTTCCGTAACTGTTACAACATTTCCTGAAGTAGAAGATACGAAACGCACCCATCTACCTGCATTGTTGTTATAAGAAGCATCCCAGTAATAAAAACCAGCTTCTGTACCTTTTGTTCCTTTATTGTACACCATTAAGGCATCCGCAGGATTTGCTACAGGTGCTGCTTGGTCTAAATTAGGAATATCAATTCTTGGGATTAATAATCCTCGTTTATTTGACACGATATCTACAGCTGCAGAGCGATCTGGTGTATTTGTTCCAAATCCTTGTTGCGCTACAACATTAGTTGTTGTTAAAACTGTAAAAGCTACTGCTGCCGATAGTATTAATTTTTTCATGTTACTTGTCTAGTTAAGTGTTACGTAAAGTGTGATTAAAATTTGTTAACGATTTGCCATTTAGATCCATCAGATACTAAATCCCACCCTGAAAAAGGAAGTGCTGTATATAATTCAGAAGCACCTTCAATAGTTCCTTGTACAGTTACGTAGTTGTCTTCGTTGGCATCGTGTTTCTTGATTGTGAATTTTTTTCCTTTGTTCGCTGCGGTTGGAGCTGGTAAGGTAAGTACCGTTTCTCCTGCTTGTGCATTTCCAAGTAAGATTACATCTTCCATTGTCAGTGCATAAGTACCTTGAACTTCTTTAATACTATTTAAATTAGATAGATTTAAAGAGATTGTCGCATCGTGAAGCAAAGCTTTTTCTCCTCCTGCATCAATCGTTAATAATCCACCTGCTACTTTTAAATCTCCTTTCGTACCTTCTATTGTAGTAATCATCGTTACTAATTTCTCAATAGCCTCTTGTACATTGGTAACATTTAAATTGGTTGTTGCATCGTTGTATACAATTCCATTAGCATTTGCATCAATCTCTCCAATTACAACACCTTCTGAATTTTTAAACTCATATTTGTTTGTTGTTGTATTTAAAGCTACTGCTACTTCTTTTGGATCAATGGTTACGCCTGTTTCTCCTGCTTTTGGAGTTCCGTCTGCACCAATTTGATTTTCGTTATAGTACGTAAATGTTCCGTTTGCATTTTCAACTAATACCGTTACTGTTTCATTTGCTTTTACTACAGCATCTAGCGTTTGGTACGTTACTGTTCCGTCTGCTCCAGCTACGCCTACACGTCCTTCTGCTCCTTGACCTGCATTTAACTTCTCTGAAGTAACTGCTAAATCTGCTAATTTA
>NZ_CBCPHW010000009.1:0-163636 GCF_965118575.1 Myroides odoratus
GGTTGTAACGATATTTAAACTTTGAATATCTATAAAAATAAATTCATCACTTCCATCGTATAATTTTAATAGCCCATCTTCAACAACAAAACTTTTATTCTTTGTATTACTCCATTCTTTACTATCCAAATCCGATAATAATCGATGCCAACTATCTCTTTTCCAAAAATAATAGCCTCGAACTAATTCTGTATTTTCTGTTATATTATAAACAAGTAAACTTTCAACATTACCATGTTCTATCGTTTTATCGTCTGTAAGACTTTTCAATTCTATTCTAGGAATGAGAACCCCTCTATTTTCAGAGAAAATTTCAAGTTGAGCAGATAAATTAGGAGTAGCTGTACCTATTCCAACTTGAGCGTAAGTTATTGCCCCAGTGCAAAAAGCACCGAGTAAAATCCATCTCTTTTTCATGTGATTAGCTATTTAAATTATATATTAAGTGTGTGTGATTACATATAGGGGGTGATTATATTTCAGTTATGATAAACTCACTGCGTCTATTTAATTGATGTTCTTCGACTGTACACGGTACCCCATTACTACATTTGTTTAGCAATTGAGTTTCTCCGTATCCTTTTCCGGTCAAGCGACTTGGTGCTATTCCTTGTTCAACCATCCATTGTATCGTTGCTTTTACGCGTCGATCTGATAAATTCAGGTTGTACGCATCATTGCCTTTGCTATCTGTATGCGAGCGAACGTCAATTTTTAGGGTTGGGTATTGTTTCATTACTTCTACAATTTTCATCAATTCAATGGAAGCATCACGGCGAATAGTGGATTTATCAAAATCAAAGTAGATTGGTTTGAGCTGAAGGCGTTTGAATAAATCATCGTTCACTTGAAGTGGTTTCTCTGTTCGTTCCAATCCGATATTCACGGTTTTCACACCAGATTCTCGATTTACATTAAAAGCAACTTCAACAGTGTTATATGATTTGTTCTCTACTTTGATGCGGTATTTATGACCACAATCTAATAGAGAGGCGATATAATAGCCCTTGTTGTTGGTATAAATCGTATCTGTTTTTTGGTATAAACCGTCTGAAATAACTACCAAGGCATTCACTAAAACTTCGTTGGTATCCTTGTCGTATACCGTACCTTCTATACTTTGTTGACACGGTTTTTCAGCTAAAAAATAAATATCATCTGAGCCTTTACCTCCCGCGCGATTTGAACTCACAAAGCCTTTTCCTTGTTTGGAATCTAAATAGAAACCAAAATCATCCAAGCTACTGTTTATAGGAGTTCCCATATTAACTACGGGACCAAAACTTCCATCGGGATACAGCTTCGCTACAAATACATCGAGTCCCCCTAGTCCTGGATGTCCATCGGAAGAAAAATACAACTGATAATCTGAAGAAATGAAAGGGAAGCTTTCTCTACCTTCGGTATTGATGCCTTTACCGAGGTTCTCTATGGGACCATAGCCTTTATTTTCATATAAGGCTACCCGAAATAAGTCGGATTGACCGTGTGTACCGTTGCGATCTGAGGCAAAATACAACCATTTATCATCTGGAGTTAGCGCTGGATGAGCGGTATTGAAATTGTCTGAATTAAAAGGCAATTCCTCTACTTCTCCCCACTTGCCATCTGATTGTTTGACAGCCTTGTATAGTTTTAATAGTGAAGTCTCGTTTTTATTTTGCTTGCTCTTTCCGTTTGGTTTAGAATTGTTTCGCGTGAAGTACATCGCTGTGCCATCTTGTGTAAAAACTGCGGTTGCATCATTGACTTTGGAATTGATCTCGGGTGCAAAAAGCACAGGCTCTCCAAATCCATCTTGACGCATGATTGAGCTGTATAAACTCGTATAGCTCTCATTGGTCCAACTGTGAATCTGACTTCCACTTTGGTGATCTGTAGCTCTTGCAGAGGTGAAAATAAATTGATCTCCGAGCCTTGTTCCACCATAATCGGAATAGTCCGTATTCAAGTCCAACAATTTGATAGCATAGCGATCCGAATGATTTTCAATATGCGTCAAGTAATCGCTATTTTTAGTCAATTGTTCTACTCGAGAATCTTGATTTTCTAAAACAGCAAACTGATCCATCAATTGTTGCGATTTCTTATAATCTTCAACTGCTTTTAAGGTTTGCGCATAGCGGTAATAATATTCGGATGGCAATTTAGATAGGTTTTTATCTTCATAATCCCCATCAAATAATTGCGTATACCATTTATTAGCGTCAACTAACTTGCCATTGAAATAATAAGCATCCCCTAAATTTTGCAAGATAGAGGTGTTTACGTATCCCTTTTGTGCAATGCGTTCATACACTTTAATGGCATCTACATAGGCTAAGCGATCAAAGCTTTTATCGGCTTGTTTTTCTTTTTTTATTTGACTGTATCCCGAAACACTAAAGCTCAAAACAACACTTAGTATCCCCAGTCGTATCATTTGTTTTATCATAACTTGACTATTAGAAGAACCTAGGCGCAGTGATGCGCTTATAGCTGTTAAACAAAGTGAATCGCATAAAAATCTCGTGAGATCCAGAGTTATAACGAGCTAACTTGCTCGTTTCTGCATCGTAACTATAGCCGACAAGGATATTTTCTGATACTTGGAAGCCCACAAGTCCACTCACTGAGGCATCCCAGCGGTAAGCGGCTCCAACAGTAAATTTATCGACAAACATAAAGTTGGCCGTCACATCTACTTGCAAAGGAGAACCTTGTTCCATTTTTACCATAGCGGCGGGTTTGAACTTCAAATTGGGGTTCACCTCAAACACATAGCCCCCGGTTACATAGAGGTGCATTTTCTCGCGAAGGGTTTTGATACTGTTATCGTCATACCGAGAACGCGTCAATAAAGCAGGGACAGATATCCCTACGTAAGCTCTGTCGGAATACAAAAATAATCCCGCACCAATATTTGGGGTAAATTCATTCTTGACATCCTCTGCTACAATAGGATCCGTTGGGTTGTAAACATTTAATTTGCTGTAGTTGACATCGAGTAAATTAGCGGATCCTTTTAATCCAAAAGCTAATTTATAGGTATAATTCAGATCGATTGCATAGGATAAATCAACCGATAGTGTATTGTCATCCATTACCCCTAGGTGATCATTGGTGAAATTGACGCCTAATCCTAAGCCTGAATCTCCCAAAGGCGTATTGACTGATAGGGTAGCGGTTTTAGGTGCCCCTTCTAATCCTACCCATTGGGTGCGATACAAACCAAAAATATTCAAGCCCTCTCTACTCCCTGCATAAGCAGGATTAATATTGGAGTGGTTGTACATGTATTGGGTATATTGGGGATCTTGTTGCGCATAGGTTTGGGTGATACTTAGCAAACCTAGACCTCCAAGAACGATTGTCTTTAGTGTGTTTCTTTTTTTCATTTACTTGGGATTTACTGGTTCTCTAAATGTAAATTGGCCGCTTTCTTAATCATGCGACTTCCGTTGGCATCTTTGTATTCATAGGTAACTACATAGTAATACGTGCCACTTGGCAATTTCTTTTTCTTATCTATCGTAACTTTTCCTTCTGAATAACCTGTAAATACATTGGTACTTCCATCTCCTAGTGGATCGTAATTTGTCGTTTCATATACTTTTACTCCCCAACGGTTGTAAATCTCTACCCGGTTATTGGGGTATTTGCGGATGTTTTCAATGATAAAGTAATCGTTCTTTCCATCGCCATCAGGGGTTACTAAGTTGTAAATCACCACATCGCCTTCTAAAATAAAATCAGTCTTTACCGTCGCTAATGTAAAATAACCAAAGTCTTTTATTTCGGCTGGCGTGGTCACCGTGCGACTAGACATATCAACTACACCGCCTTCGTCAACCCATAGCTGCTGTTTTTCATCCCAACGAACAATGTGAAGTTCATTTTCAGGGTCTTTCAACAAGTCGAGAACAGTCGTGTGCTCATCCCAAGTCAAACTTAAAATAACTGTCGCAGGAGTTTTTAATTTCCCTTCCAATTTCCAATATTCTGCGGTATTGAGTTGTTTGATTACACCGGTAGTTGCTTTGTGATTTTCAAAGAAAGAAGGCCCTTCTATATTGTATTTGGCGGTAATCGCATCTTTAATATCCTTTGGAGCGCTAATCATTGCTGGGCGATATCTATTTTTATCCCCTACTGGATAGGTGAAAGGCTCCTTTCCTATCTTCTCAACCTCGCCTTCTATATGGCTTTGATCAGATACATTAACATGCTGTGACTGAGGCATAAAACTAACCATTCCATAAGGTAAATCTGTACTGGAATTAATTGTAGGATCTACTTTTACAATTCCTTTTTTAAAATGAGCCAGACCATGGATATCTACATTATTTTTTAAATCAAAGTCAACGCCATCCCATTCACTATCGAATTCAACATTGTATAAGGAGGTCAAACCTTTTCCTTTGATTTGTTTGGCAAAAGAAGAATTATTTAAAACAAAATAAGTAGATGATGTTTTCTTTGTAGTGGTAATACCATACTGTCCATCATTTGTAAAATCTTCATAATAATAAACACTACCATCATTCACAAAATCCCCTGTTGCTGTATTTATAAAATCAAACCGCGTTGATAAGATTGTTTCTGAACGGACACTAAACAAACCTGTATTTACCAGAGGGGCATTATCAGATCCATCTTGACCATACGATAAGCCATGAACACTGACAAGCAGTAAAAAGGTTATTTTTAAATAATGCTGACTCATATAATTTTAATTTAATGGTTTGTATTCCCGTCAATTTTCTACTCTTATTTAGTGCTCTCCAATATATTGAATCGCTAAAGTATATCTTAATTTAAAACGCACAAGTCTTAAATTTCACTTAAAATTAAATAAAAAATACCATCTAAAAAACAATTTCAAAATCATAATAGTAATTTAATTTAAAATTAACATTGAATAATACACACTATTTAACTAAAAAATAAAACAAATATGTTCATTTCTATTGTTTTTAACGAAAAAACACACTTTAGTATTTAAAAAATAATTTTATGATAATTTTACTTTTTTAAAAAAAATATCAAAATAGTATCAAAAAAGAATTTGAAACCTGAAAAACAATACGTTACATTTTTTCCATAAAAAAAACCACTAAGAGCAGAACTCCTAATGGTTTTTTTAGTATTTAATTTTTCTTTGTTAAGCTATCGTTTATGAGCTAACGTCATTTCTCTTTTTCCTGGAGGTCCTGGAACAATTTCAATTGTAAATCCCGCGGCCTTCATATTTCTTTTAATTGCTGATCTACAAGCATAAGTAACTAAAGTTCCCCCATGTTTTAAACTGTCATAAGCCTTTTTAAAAATAGCTTCTGACCATAAATGGGGTTGAAACTGATAACCAAACACATCAAAATAAACCAAATCAAAATAATCTTTGGTCAATTCAACGATTTCAAATGGGACAAGTAATTTTTGAATAACCAATTGAGGATGCAACGGACACATCACATTCCAAGGAACTTCATGCATCCTTGTAAACACTTCCTTTCCTTGTTTGAAATCAGGTAAGTGTGTTGAAAAAGTTAGCACTTCATATTCCTCTTTTTGCAAAGGAAATGCTTCAATTGTGTGATAAATCAATTTTTTTTGCTTGTCAATAATTTGAGCCATTGTCAAAAAGGCATTTAACCCAGTTCCAAAACCAAATTCAACAATCTTAACTTCCTCTTGGTGTATAAACTTCATCAATCCTTGTTCTATATAAACATGGTTTGATTCTTGAATAGCACCATGAATAGAATGATAGGTTTCTCCCCATTCTTCAATTTCTAAAGAATGAGAACCATCAGAAGTGATAATAATATTTCTCTTCATTATATTAAGGAATCAATAATCGCTTAATTCTCGGTATAGGTCCGCCACACTTTTTTTGATGGCAGCTCAAACAAGCTTCTACAATTGCATTGAATTTTTCTTTTGTATTGTGGTTGGGATCAGCATAGAATTCTTCCTCTATACGAATGAAATTTCGCGCTTGTGTTTCAAAAAACAAATCCTTATCTGAAGGATCAGTCATTGTAGCTGTATACAGGCGTTGATGTAAACTAGGCATAGAGTTCGCAATAGCGAGTTCTTCCATTATTTTTTCTCGAATCCGTTGATTATCAACAAACATCTGCTCCATAAGAGCAGCCATTTCTGACATCTCATACATTTTAAATTCGGTTTTCTCTTGCTCTATTTCGTTCGTTTGTTCTTTTGGTGCTTCTTTATTTGCTTGTTTGCAACTGAGACAAAAACTCAAGAAACACAAGGCTATCCCCCATCGAATCATAGTTCCGTTTATTTTGTAATTGCTATTCCATCTGCTTCAAATGCATACGTTACCTTAGGCTCTGTAATAGCAGCAATTTCTGTTTCATTTTTTCCTGCATCCTTAGCATAATGTTTCAATTCATCAATAGATACAATCGATACAAAAGCTTTCCCTTGCATCACCACTTCATGTCCTGCTGCATTCATAGGAGCGAAAAAACCGTACTCTTTAAAACGAACGAAGCTACTTTTATCTTGTGCTAAATCAACTTGCATCCAGCATCCCTTTTTCTGACACACTTCTTTAATTGTAGACGTAAATGAAACCTGAAGTGTATCCCCTGCTTTCAATTGATCAAATTTCTTCCACATCTCCTCTTTAGATAATACAGGTTGATTTACATCTACAGTCTGTCCAAAAGTTTCATAGTCCTTTTTAACTGTTTCGGTTACAGTCTCCTGTTCTACCTTTTGCTCTTTCTTCTTATCACAACTAACTGCTAATAAAGCAATTAAACCTAAAGTTAATACAAAATATTTCATGCGATTTAAATAAATAAATTAATTTCAAAGGTAAATCAAAAAAATAAACTAAAAACAAAGAGTTTACGCAAACAAATTGAATGTATCTTATATTTTCTCAATTTTTTTTTTGATAATATAATATTTTCTTCAGCTATGTAATTATTCTTTAAATTAAATTGATAAATAGTGACTTTTTTTGCTATTTTTGTAAGGCAGTAGTTCAAAAAACTACTTGAATTTTTAGTTTAAACAACAACAACTTTTTAAAAACACTATAAAATGAGTTTAGAAACAAAATTTGAACTTTCTATCGAAAAAATAGAAAAGTCTAGAGTCGATACAATTGATTTCGAGAATGTAAAATTTGGATCTATTTTCACAGATCATATGTTGGTTTGTCATTATAAAGATGGGAAATGGGGAAAAGTAGAAATCAAACCTTATGGACCTATGAGTTTTGCACCTGCTATGAATGTTTTCCACTATGGACAAGCTATTTTTGAAGGAATGAAAGCTTACAAAGATACCAATGAGGATGTATGGTTATTCCGTCCACGTGAAAATTGGTCTCGTTTTAATAAATCTGCAGAACGTATGGCTATGCCACACATTGATGAAGAAAGATTTATTGATGGTTTAAAAGCACTTTTAAATTTAGATAGAGAATGGGTTAGAAAAGGAGAAGGTAACTCTTTGTACTTACGTCCATTTATGATTGGTACACACGAAGGAGTTGTTGCTGGTCCATCTAGTGAATTTATGTTCTGTGTTATTTGTTCTCCTGCGCGTACGTATTACTCAGGAAAAGTAAAAGTACAAATTGCTGAACATTATAGCCGTGCTGCTAATGGTGGTGTAGGTTATACCAAATGTTCTGGAAACTACGGTGGGCAATTCTACCCTACGCAATTAGCTCAAAAAGAAGGATACCAACAAGTAATTTGGACCGATGATGCTACCCATACCAAATTAGAAGAAGCGGGTACAATGAATGTATTCTTCAGAATAGGAGATACTTTAATTACAGCCCCTACAAGTGAGCGTATCCTAGATGGAGTTACAAGAAAAAGTTTACTTGATATTGCAACTAGTAAAGGAATTAACGTAGAAGTAAGAGCTATTGTTGTTCAAGAATTATTAGATGCTCATGCAAAAGGAGAATTATTAGAAATATTTGGTGCAGGAACAGCAGTAACGATTGGACAAATAGAAGGTTTTGCTTACCAACAAAAATATTACGAATTACCTGAAATTAAAGAGGAAGATTCATTCGCTATTAGGTTGAAAACAAACTTACAAGGTATTCAACAAAAAGCAATTGAAGACACTTTTAATTGGACAGAAAAAATATAATTACTCGCTAGAGCAGTAATTTCAAAAACGGCAGACATCCTGCCGTTTTTTTTATGCGTTATATTAAAGGTTTTTACTTATTTTTGCTAAAATATTTATTATGTTTACACCAGGGCAAATTAAATTCGCTATTTTTTTTATTGTTGCGTTTACGATTATTCTAATCATCATGTATCGCAAAGATCTTAATCTTCATCGAAAATATTACAAAAATAGATTGTGGGTTTTACTGGCGTTTCTAGCCTTTATTGGTTCTTTGTTCATCCTAAAGAATGTACTTAAATAATATTTAATCCTAGGTATACGCTGCTTACTATGAAAATCCTCAAGTACTTCCTGCTTCTTGTCACTTTATTATGCACTTCCCTCGTCGTTTTTGTATTAACACAAAGTGGTACTTTCAAAATAACGAAATCATTTGAATTAGATGCACCTCAACCTATTGTATATCAATACATACAGGATTTAGATAATTGGAATGATTGGATTACAACGGAAAATTCATCCAATGGAATATACCAGATAACCTTGCCTAATATTGGTGTTTATCAAATCCGAAAGGAATATGACAAACCCTATGATAGTATTTCACAAGATATTTTATATGATAATAAGCTGTCTAATATTATCTGGCGCTTTAGTACGAAAGGACAAAAAACGAAAGTTGATTTCTCTTTTGAAGGATCAATAGACTTAAAGACAAAAATAATTACTTTCTTTTCGGGATCTCCAGATAAAGTGGTAGGTGAAGCGATTGACAATAATATTAATGCCCTTATTGTTTTTTTTATTAAGCAATACAAAGAATACAATTTAACGACAACCGGTTCTACAAACAAAGATACCCTACATTATATTTATCTGAACAGTACTTCAAATTATGAAAATATAAAAACAACAATCGCATTGCTTAATACACAATTAACCGATTTTTGTAAAACCCATAAAATTAAGGTAGACCCAACTCCGCTATTGATTTTTGACAATACGCCTCTAACTGAAAATATAACTTTTCAATATGGCTTTCAACTCCATGATTCTATCTTTTTAAATGAGGAAGAAAGTTTTAAAACAGGAATCCTAGCTTCAACTTCTTACTTTGAAAGCAGCGTTTCGGGTTATTATTCACACCTGCCAAAAGCGCTGAGAGAGATTCGTTCAATTATTAGTAAATCAGAGGTTTTTACTAATAATCCAGCTCAGAAAATGAGAATTGAATTAAATCAATCCTCTTTAAATAATCGCTTACCCTCTGCATGGGAAACCACTATTTTGATTCCCATCACACAAAATCAACAGCCAACGCTATTAAATGATAGTTTAAGACGTCCTATACGCCCTTCTTTTGGAGTTCCTAGAGAAACCTCTTCATTAAGAAAAACTCCTCCGGAAACACCCCAAGAGACAGTCGAAGCAACTAATCCATAAACAAAAAAGAGAAATACTTCGGAGGTACTTCTCTTTTTTGTTTTATGAATATCAAACTATTTTACAGACCACTTGCTAATAACACTTTGGCGCGTTCTAAATCTTCTGGCGTATCAATTCCAACACCTATATGTTGCGTCAGGGCCATCTTAATTCGCTTGCCATATTCTAAATAGCGCAATTGTTCCAATTTTTCAGTAGCTTCTAAAAACTTCATTGGCCACGTTGTAAATTCTAACAAAGCTTGTTTTCTAAAAGCATATACACCAATATGTTGATAATATTGAACACTCGTTTCTTTATCTCTTGGATAAGGAATAACAGAACGAGAGAAATATAAAGCTAGATTATTTTCATCTACAACTACTTTTACATTATTGGGATTTTCAATACTTGCCCAATCGTGAATTGGCGTCATTAAAGAGGCAAGATCTATTTGTTTGACTGTATCCTCTTTAAAAATGGCTATTAATCGTTCTAAATTATCTTTATTTACAAAAGGTTCATCTCCTTGAACATTGATAACAATATCCGCTTCTATAGAAGCAACAGCTTCAGCGATACGATCACTTCCACTTTCATGTTCTTTTACACTGCGCACCACTTTTCCACCATGCAATTGGATTTCATCAAAAATCAAAGGCGAATCAGTAACAACAAAAACATCATCAAATAGTCCCGTTGCTACAGTAGCTTCATACGTTCTTCTAATAATGGTTTTGCCTCCCAATTCTTGCATTAATTTGGCAGGAAAACGCGTAGAAGCATATCGAGCAGGAATAACTGCAATTACTTTCATAGTAGTTGTATTAATATCAATCAAAGATAAGCGTTTTTCAAGATTCCGCTCAAACAAATACATCGGATTTTTCCTGGAATTTAATCCAATTTCTCTTCAAAATACTCTTCCTGAAAACCAATCAGATACAATTTGCTTTTAGCCCGAGTTAAGGCTGTGTACAACCAACGTACATATTCTTGATTAATGCCTTCTGGCAAATAGGGTTGCTCGATAAAAACCGTATCCCATTGTCCACCCTGTGATTTATGGCAGGTAACGGCATAGGAAAACTTCACTTGCAAAGCATTGAAGTACTCATTTTCTTTTACTTTTTGATTCTTTTTATATTTTGAAATCTCCTCTTCATAATCCAATAACACTTCTTGATATAAACGATTGCTCTGTTCATAAGTCAATGCAGGTGATTCACTGGTGAGGGTATCCAACAAAATTACGGTATCAAAGGGAATCATATTCTCATAATCAATCATGCGAATTCGCACAGATGCAAATCGAAACCCATATAACTCTATTGTTTTGTAAATTTGTAAAATCTCAATGATATCGCCATTGGCAATAAAATCAGTTACGGTGGAATCTTTAAGCCAGTAATAATTATTTTTTACTACCATCAACAAATCTCCTGCTGCTATTTCGCTCTCTCTATCTAAAATACGCGTCCGAATTTGTTGATTATAGGCATTCGCTCGCTTATTGGAACGCACGATAAACATAGTTTCCTCTGGACCTGCATTAGAATAGGAGGAATAAATTGCATCTTGAATATCATAGCTGTCTGTAAGGCGAATAATATCTTTAAATCCATAGAGATTAAATTGAAACGTATCTATAAAATGAGAATCTAACAGCATTCTCAATTCAGTGGCATTATAGAGAATGCCTGAATCTTCTTCTTGGCGCATTACCTCATCCAACTCAATATGATGAATTGGCATATTATAGTGAAAGCTCAATTGATCTGTATCTAAAGCAGGACTGACCGTCATATTGATTGGAGGAAGCTGAGCTACATCTCCGATCAAAATCAACTTACAATTTTGCCCCGCATACACATAATAAATCAAATCATCTAACAAAGAACCATGTGGATACATACTGCTATCTCCAGCAGAGCCATCGCCTATCATCGAAGCTTCATCTACGATAAAAATTGTATTTTTATGCTTATTTTGGCGCATTGTATATTGCATACCACCACCATTTTTCAAAGGTTTGGGATAATATATATACTTGTGAATGGTAAAAGCCGAACGTTGAGCATAACCGCTAATAACTTTTGCTGCACGCCCAGTTGGGGCTAACATGACTGAAAATTTTTGAATTTCACGCAACTGGTTTACAACTACAGATAACAACGTAGTTTTACCTGTACCTGCATATCCTTTCAATACAAATAATTCATCTTGCTGTTCTGTTGTAACAAACGCAGCTATTTTTTGTAAAAAAATATCCTGCTTTAACGTTAGCTCATACGGAAATTGATGTCGTAATACTTTGTAAAATTCAGTTCCTCTCATTCTAATACTATCCTAAAATACGCCTAAACATCAAAGATACTAAGCTTTTTAGCCTAAGACTAATTTACTCCTTTAAAATTGTTTAAATTTGTCTCGCATTCACTGTTGGAAATTTAGAGTTAAACACATTATGAAGCAAAGCTTAAACAAACTTATTATTCAGGTTTCTCTTCAGAAATTTACTTTCATTATTCAGGATGTTGAATCTAAACAAATTCACCATTTTGTCTCAGAAGGACTGAACCAAAACAAGACAATTGACAATCAATTGAATATACTCTTTGCCAAACATGAGATTTTATCCTCTACCTTTGCCGATATTTTGGTATTACACGACAACAATCTCAATACATTTATACCAACAGAATTATTTGATGAAAAAGCACTAGGCTCTTATTTACAGTACAATACAAAGGTTTTTTCTTCTGATTTTTTTGCTTTTGATGAATTGACAACTAAACAGATCAATAACGTTTATATTCCGTATGTTCAAATTAACAACCTTATATTGGACAAATTAGGGGCTTTTACCTATCAAAATATCAATACTGCCTTAGTTGATCGCGTTTTGGATTTAACAGTCAATACCTCTGAAATTGAAGTATATGCTTATATCCAAAAAGATCACTTTGAACTAATTGTTGCTCAAGAAGGAAAATTGCTTTTATTCAATTCTTATTTGTACAATACCGCGCAAGATTTTATTTATTATCTTCTCTTTGTCTATGAGCAACTTAAACTTGATCCAGAGAGTACACCTTTAAAACTCATGAGCCGTATTGAAAAGGAAGATACGCTATTTGAACAAGCTTACACCTATATCCGATATATAGAAATACTAGAGGAAAACACAGCAATTGCTCCTACGCTCCTCTTACATTATCAAGTACCTAAACAACATTATATTTTATTCCATATATGAGAATTATTTCAGGAAAATTAAAAGGAAGAAAACTTAGTCCACCTAAAAACTTACCTGTTCGCCCTACTACAGATATGAGTAAAGAAGCTTTGTTTAATATCTTAAACAATCACTTCAATTTCTCAGAATTACAAGTGTTAGATTTATTTTCGGGCACAGGAAGTATTAGCTATGAGTTTGCTTCAAGAGGTGTGGAAAATATTATCAGTATAGATGCTGATTATGGTTGTGTCAATTTTATAAAAAAAACAGCCAAAGATTTGGGTTTAAATATAGTTCCTTATAAATCCGATGTATTTAAATTCCTTGAAAAACACAAAGGAACGTATGATGTCATTTTTGCTGATCCACCCTATGATTTCACACAAGAACAGTTTGAAAAAATAATTTCAGATATCTTAAACAATAATCTTTTAGATGCGGAGGGAATGCTTATTGTAGAGCATTCTAAATTTACAAAAATGGCGCATTTACCTCATGTTTCATTTGAGAAAAATTATGGAGGTTCTATTTTTACCTTTTTTGAATACGCATCGGAAGAGCAGGAAGATACTGAAGATTAAAAAAAGAGATTGACTTCATTAAATAAGTCAATCTCTTTTTTGTTTTATTTTAAAAATAAAATGCAGATCTATAAGCCGGATTCTGTATGTACCGAAGTACATCCTTATCATTTATCTAGGCCATCAATTGCTCAATGGCTCCATCTGCCTACCCCTAAAGCATCAGGCGAGCAGCCCTCAAACGCTAAATATACATGGCATTTCACCGCATAGAGTTTACCTGGTTTCACTACAGCCTTACCTGTACATACTTTCTGTTGCACTTGTCCTCACGAATTGCTCCGCGGATGGGTGTTACCCATTATACTGCTCTATGGTGTCCAGACTTTCCTCTCGTTTATTACTAAACCAGCGATAAGGCGATCTGCATTTAAGATTGCAAAAGTACAGTTTTCCACTGGAATGTGAACAAACTATTTACTTTATTTTGATAGCGCATAAGTAATGCGGACTTCTAAATAGTTAGGTATACCAACACTAGATAAAACTCGCTTTCCTATCTTCTATTCGATTAAGGAAGCCACTTTTTAGGGAAATTTGGTTTGCGTTTTTCCAAAAAAGCATTACGCCCTTCCGTTGCTTCTTCCGTCATATACGCTAAACGCGTTGCCTCACCCGCAAAGACCTGCTGACCAACCATACCATCATCCGTTAGATTCATAGCAAACTTCAACATTTTAATAGAAGTTGGTGATTTAGCTAATATTTCTTGCGCCCATTCATAAGCCGTATCTTCTAAATCATCATGTGGAATAACCGCATTTACCATTCCCATTTCAAAAGCTTCTTGAGCAGAATAATTTCTTCCTAAAAAGAAAATTTCTCTCGCCTTTTTCTGTCCTACCATTTTGGCCAAATACGCAGAACCATATCCTCCATCAAAACTTGTTACATCGGCATCAGTTTGTTTGAAAATAGCATGCTCTTTACTAGCTAAACTCATATCGCAAACAACGTGTAAACTATGCCCTCCTCCTACAGCCCATCCAGGAACTACAGCAATAACCACTTTAGGCATAAAACGAATTAAACGTTGAACTTCTAATATATTTAAGCGGTGCATCCCATCTTCTCCTACATAGCCTTGATGTCCTCTTGCATTCTGATCTCCTCCACTGCAAAAAGAGTAAACTCCATCTTTTGGAGAGGGCCCTTCTGCTGAAAGCAATACTACACCAATAGAGGTATCTTCTTGCGCATCGTAGAAAGCGCGATACAACTCACTGGTTGTTTTAGGTCTAAAAGCATTTCGAACCTCTGGTCGATTAAACGCAATACGAGCTACGCCATTACACTTTTTATAGGTAATATCTTCAAACTCGATAGCTGTTTTCCATTCTATCTTATTCATATTTTCTCTTATTTGAGAGTAAAATTACTGTTTTTTTTATTCATAAGTAAGTAAAGAAGTTTAGAATCCAAATTTATAATTTGAGCATACTAAAAGGGCAATTCTAATATAAAAAGCGACTCTTCTTCTTCTCTTCTTCTTCTAAATAGTATTATGTGTAATATTTTTAGGTGTAAAGTGAAACTTTATCAATAATTTTATTTGATATTCAATAACTTTTATTAATTTGGTTTTTTCTTTAAAAATTTCATAGAAAGACAGTAAGACTAATGAATATCAAACTCGCAATCTCTTTAGTTAGCTTATTAGCTTTAGCTTCTTGTAAACAACAAGAGGTTAATATGGATTTAGCCTTGAATATGCCTATCATAAAAGAACATAATGTCCTAATTGACAAGCCTTATGAAACCTCATTTCAAGAATTAAAACCTGAATATATCCTTGAAAAAGGACAAAAAATAGAAGATTTCTACAATCAATATATCAATAAAAGTGGGTATACAGGCAGCTTTTTAGTTGCTCAAAACGGTAAAGTCTTGTATGAGCATTACTCTGGTTATGCCAATAAAAGACAAAATGAAGCCATTACAGAAAATACGCCAATACACGTTGCTTCTGTAGGTAAAGTCGTTACAGCCATAACTATTTTGCGATTAGTACAAGAAAATCTCCTGAGCCTCGACCAACCAGTTTCCGAAATAATCGAAGGTTTTCCTTATGAAAATATAACCATTCGCATGCTGTTAAGTCACCGAAGTGGGCTAAAATATTACGGATATTATCCCAACAAATGGACCAATCAAAATGTGATTACCAACGATGCAGTACTAGATGTGATTAAGAGTAATACCGTTGCTTTGGATTTTAAACCCAATACGCGTTTTACCTATAGCAATACCAATTATGTTGTTTTAGCATCTATTGCTGAAAAAGTAACAAACAAAAAATTCAAACAAGTGGTTCGCGATTTAATATTTGATCCCTTAGAAATGAATCACAGTTTTGTTTTTGATGATATCACGCATAAAAATCAAGTAACGCAATCGTATAATTCAAATTACCGTGAAATGCATTGGGATTATATGGATGGAACCTATGGGGATAAAAATATTTATACCACGCCGAGGGACATGCTAAAATTAGATACGGCTCTTTATTCGGATGACTTTCTAAGTGCTGATTTAAAAGCACAAATGACAGAAGGTTATAGTTTTGAAAGCAAAGGAACGCGCAATTATGGTTTAGGTATGCGATTAATTAAAATGAAGAATAATAAAAACTATACTTACCACAATGGTTGGTGGAGAGGAAATACCTCTTCTTATATTCGCTTAGCTGATTCTAATGCTTGTATTATTCTATTTTCAAATAAATACTCGAAATCAACGTATAAAACAATAGATTTATCTCATTATTTAGGAGATTATCCCGTTGGAAATGTAGAGTTGTAATTAAAATTACAACTCTTTTTTTATAGCCTAACTATCTATCTATTTTTTAGAGATACAAATGGGATGACTCCTTCAATTAAAGTGCTTAATACTAGAAATATAAACTTCAATCCTTCGTTTTACTAGGCACTTTTAATCATTAAGAATGCGTTTAATATCTTTATTATCGCCGTAGATCACCATAATATCGCCTTTGTGTAGAACCGTTTCATACGAAGCAATCCCTTGTACTTCATGAATTTTTCTTTGAGCACCAAAAAAATTCTTTTCTTCCCGAACTTTTAAAGTGGTGAGTACAACTAAATTGTAATTCGTTCTAAAACCAATTTCAGCTAATGTTTTATTGGCAAAACGATCGGATATTGTGATTTCAACAATGCTATATCGTCCATTGATTTCATAAGAATCAACCACTCCTTTTATACACAATTTCTTTGCCCAACGCTCAGCGGTCTCTTCTTCTGGATGCACAATCTCATCAACGCCAATTGCCTGTAATACATTTTCGTGTAAAGGAGTAATAGCACGACTAATTAATCGCTTTACATTTAAATTTTTTAAAACAGCAGTGGTCATTATATTGGCTCCTTGATCTTCTCCTATAGCAACAATCACAATATCTGTATTAGCTAAAGGCAAACTTGCAACTAAATATTGATCCGTAGCATCTAAACAAATGGTATGGGATACTTTGTCTTTATTTGCATCTACACGAGCCATATTTTTATCTACGCCAATGACTTCATTTCCTTGTTCAGTCAATTTCTGAGCCAAAGATGCTCCGAAATTTCCCAAACCAATAATTATATATTTCATCCTAATGTTCTTAATTAATTGATCAAAATTTCTTCTGTTGGATACCTGTAATTGGTTATCGTTTCCTTTTTGCTAATTGCAATTAAAAGAGTCAATATACTCACCCTTCCAACAAACATAAGCACAATTAAAGTTACTTTACTTGAATCCGCAAGTTTTGCCGTAATTCCTGTACTTAACCCGGATGTACTATAAGCGGAAAACGCTTCATAAGACAATCGAATAATATCCATATTGGGTTCAAAAAAAGTAAGGGCAAAAATAGCAACCCCTATGCTAAACAAAGATAAAAAGATAATGGCAAAAGCGCGTCTTACGGCAGATTCATCTACTTCTCTTCTATTGATTTCAATCCTTGTTTTACCTCTCATTAAGGTCCATATATTCAAAATAGCGATGGCAAAAGTAGTGGTTTTAATTCCCCCACCTGTCGAAATGGGAGATGCTCCAATCCACATTAATAACATAATAATCAAAAATGTAGGTACACTAAATAGATTATTATCTACTGAAGCAAACCCCGCAGTACGCGGAGAAGTAGCTGTGAAAAAAGCAACAATCACTTTACCTATCCCCTGATGTTCCGATAGCGTATTGTTGTATTCTAAACCATAGACTAAAACCGTCCCACCAACAATTAAGCTCGCAGTGGTTATCAGAATGATTTTTGTACTTAAATTAATCACTCGAGGTACATATACACTTGCTTCTTTCAAGCTAAAAGGCAATAGGCGATTAACAATTAAATGCTTGATATAATTATACACATTGTAAACAATAGGAAATCCGAGTCCACCTAGAATAAACAAACCTGCAATAATCAATTGCAAGGGATAATTGAATCGATATTCTAACGTATATAAGTTTTCTGGCAAAGTCGAAAATCCCGCATTACAAAAGGCAGAAACACCGTGAAATACAGAAAAAAAGATTCGCTCGTAAATAGATTCAAACACTTGATTTCTAACACTGATAAAAATAGCAATCATGCCTATAACTTGAATAATCCCAGAGATAATCATAATGCGTTTCAGAGTACCAAAAACATCTCCGAGTTTATCAATGGATGAAACATCTTTTAATACCAATTGATTCCCATAAGAAGCCTTTCCTCGGAAGAAATAACTAAAATAGCTAGCGATTGTCATAATTCCTAATCCCCCACACTCCATTAAGAAAATCATCACTGTTTTGCCAAATAAAGTAAACTGACTCCCTATATCTACAGTAGATAATCCCGTTACACATACTGCACTTGTTGCTGTAAATAAAGCATCAATATAACGCAAACTCCCAGGAGTTACTGTAGCTTTTGGAAAAGAGAGCATAAAAGCCCCAATAAAAATCAGCAACAAAAAGCTAACAATAAACAATTGAGGCGGTGTTAATTTCGTTTTCTTCAAATTGAGTTGCAACATGGAGAACTCACGTACCAACATGATAAAAACCGCGAAAAAAATCACAGCACTACTATCAAAAAATCGATTGGTATGTTCTGGTTGCCAACGAACAACCACAAGCGTTAAAAACAGAATTATACTAAAAAAATCGAATATCTTAACGCCAAGACTAGGGTGCCTTTTTTGTTTAAAAGCAATATAATATCGATAGATAATAATCAGCATACCAAAGGTCAAACACACATTATATAAATGGTGTAAATGACTGTGATACTCATTCAAAGTATTAAATCCTAAATCAAAGATTAGGACAAATAAAGAAACAAAACTTAGTAAGAAAGGCAAACGAACTAAAAAATACTTCATTTTATTTACTACGACCTCCTTTAAATAAAATAACGGCATACTATAAGACTAATTCTTCAAAAAGTTGTTTAAAGGTTTGATCCACATCTGCGGTTAACCCGCAATGCGTAGGAGATACTTGGAGGCAAGAGCTCTTTGCTGCAGCTAACCACCTAAAGCGTTCCGCGGCATCAAATTCAGCAATCGGACTTGCTTCTGCATCTGCATCTGCTATGGCAATAAAAGATTGAATGTGCTTTTCTAAAATAAAAAAATCAACCTCTGTAGCGAAACAGGCTAGCTTTTCGCGATTTAAAAAATACGCCCCACGTAGTGTTTTCTTCCGTTTACAAAAAAGCAAAAGGCCAATATTAATAAATTCACCTCGTTCTACTCGAGGTACGAATCGAATTACTGCATATTCATAGACCAACATGACGTGCTTTTTTTGCTTCATTAACAAACACAGCTGCATTATCTCGTCTTAGTTGTAAAAACTGATAATAAACCGTTCTAATTTCTTCTGGTGTCAAGTTTACATGTTCCCAAATTAACCAATCCTCTGGAATTTGTTGAACAATAGCTTGTAAAACTTCATTGGTTAAAATTCGCGTAAAAGTGTCATTTACCTCCTCTAATTTTGAAGCTTTCCCTAATAACACATGATCCTTAATCAAGGAAAAAGGAGTTAGTGCACTTTTCTCCCAATTCGTAAAAGAATGATGAAAATAAAAAGAAGCCCCGTGATCAATCAACCACAATTCTTTATGCCATACTAACATATTGGTATTGCGAAAGGTTCGATCTACATTGGTGATAAAAGCATCTAACCAAACCACCTTTGAAGCCAATTCTTCCTCAACTTCATAAGCTTGGGGGTCATAAGTCAAAGCCCCTGATAGAAAATGAAGTCCCAAGTTTAAACCTTGGCTAAACTTCAATAAATCCTGAATTTCCTCATCGGCTTCTGTTCGTCCAAATGCTTCATCCAAAGTAGCAAAAACCAACTCTGGTATAGGTAAAGACAATGTTTTGGCTATTAATCCACCGAGTAATTCTGCAATTAAAGCTTTCACTCCATGTCCCGCACCTCGAAACTTAATAACATATTTAAATCCATCGTCTGCGTCTGCCAACGCAGGCAATGATCCTCCTTCTCGTAAAGGAGTTACATAACGTGTAACCACTACACTTCTCAAATCAAGTGATTCATTCATGAATTTGTATTCTTATTTAAAGACTTGTAGATTTAAAAGTAAGCTTTCTCTTGGGTTTTGCCAAATCGCGCTTGTGCTAAACGTAAAAAAGGGATAAATCCCTTCTTTTCCATCTTGTGTAAGCTATAAATCATTTGCTGTAATAGACCTATTTCATCGTTATTTTGGCGTTGTTCAGAATCTTTCTCAACACCCCTTGCTGTTCTTTTGTTTTCAAATTGAAGATTTCTCTTACTTTGCCATTATTTAATTTAACGACTGCTTTTGTAGCCAATCCTTTAGGCATTTTGACATGCTTAATTGCAACTTTATCTAAGTGTTCAGCAGCCGTTTTAGTCAAGAAATTCTTATAAGCCAAATACAAAAACACAGCCGCAATAATACAAAATACGTAATCCATTTCCTTAGGACTCTTCCAATCTGCCATAAACAAGCGAATTAAAGACATCCCTAAAATAATCGCAGACATCAAACGAGAAGATCTTAATCTTCCTTTGTAATTATCCTTAATCGACAATTGTTTTGTTTCATTATTAAATGACACCATATATACCGTATTTAGATTTTTATCTATCCTACAAAGTTAAGGATTTAACCAAGAAGTAGCTCATTTTTTAACCTTTGTTCAAGACTTTACGCTATAGGGTACGTTGATTAATATCGAGTAAAAATAGAATTAAAAATAACAAGTTGTTCATCCTCATGTTTTCCCAATAAGTATTTAAACAGAGGAATATATCCTGTATATAATCCAGCATGTTCAAACACAATCTGTTTATTTTTCATAATATAGCCATCATAAAAACACGTTTGCAACTGTCCTATTTTATTTACAACCCCAATCTCTAAATAGGGATGTTTACGACTAAAAAGAGCTACTCTATCCTCTAGAAAAAGTACAGGCGCCTCAAAATTAGCCCAACAATCATTCAGCTCGTCTATATTGACTGATACTACGAGTAAGCAATCTTCATCCATCGTGACAAATTCAATATGAGCAAAGGGAAATAAAATGATTAACTCCTCTGTAAAAGCTTGTTTATTTTCGACATGCAAAGCGATAACAATATAAAGGATTTCCATAGACTAACTTCTTTTATTTAAAGTTAAACAGTAAAAATGTTAATTCCTTATTTTTAACCTTACGAAAAGGTTATTATTTTATTATGTAAGGGCGAGAAAGTACTACTTCCTATTTTTTGTACATAAATAGCCATTTTTTAGAAAAAAAATGGATTCAATAAACGTATAGTCAATACTTCTATATTCATAAAAAAAGGGTTAGATTTTGTACAAAATCTAACCCTTAAACTATTTGGCGTTACCTAATTTATTGTGAATTTTAAAATTCAAAGTCCTTTATCGTTTCCACCTAAAGACTAAATGAACTAGCGAACTAATTTTTTATATTTCAAACGCGTTGGAGCAACATCTCCTAAACGTTTCTTGCGGTTTTCTTCATATTCCGAGAAAGAGCCTTCAAAGAAATACACTTGAGAATCTCCTTCAAAAGCAAGGATATGGGTACAAATACGATCTAAGAACCAACGGTCATGGGAAATTACTACTGCACATCCAGCAAAATTATCCAACCCTTCTTCTAAAGCACGTAGTGTATTTACATCCAAGTCATTCGTAGGCTCATCCAGTAACAATACGTTTCCTTCTTCTTTTAATGTCATGGCTAAGTGCAAGCGATTGCGCTCTCCTCCTGATAAAGTATCTACTTTTTTGTTTTGATCCGATCCAGCGAAATTAAAACGACTTAAATACGCTCTTGAATTTACTTGGCGTCCCCCCATCATAATCAATTCTTGTCCATCACAGAAGTTTTCCCAAATTGATTTTTCAGGATCTATATTTGAATGCGCTTGATCTACATAAGCGATTTTTACCGTATCTCCGATAGCAAAGGTTCCTGCATCTGGTACTTGCTCTCCCATAATCATACGGAAGATTGTAGATTTACCCGCACCATTAGGTCCGATTATCCCTACAATTCCAGCTTGAGGTAAGGTGAAATTCAAATTATCATACAGCAACTTATCGCCAAATGCTTTAGCTACTCCTTTAGCTTCAATAACATTAGTACCTAAACGAGGTCCATTTGGAATGTAGATCTCTAATTTTTCTTCTAATTGTTTTTGATCTTCATTCAATAACTTATCGTAGTTCTGTAACCTTGCTTTTTGTTTCGTTTGACGACCTTTAGCTCCTTGACGGACCCAGTCTAACTCGCGTTCTAGCGTTTTACGACGTTTTGAAGCTGTCTTTTCTTCTTGTTCTAAACGCTTTGCTTTTTGGTCTAACCAAGAAGAATAATTTCCTTTCCATGGAATTCCTTCGCCTCGATCTAATTCTAAGATCCATCCAGCAACATTATCCAAGAAATAACGGTCGTGCGTTACAGCAATTACCGTTCCTGCGTATTGTTGTAAGTGTTGTTCTAACCAATGTACGGATTCAGCATCCAAGTGGTTGGTCGGCTCATCCAATAACAATACATCTGGATTTTGCAATAACAAACGACACAAAGCTACACGACGGCGTTCTCCTCCTGATAATGTCTTGATTGGGGTATCTGGATCTGGTGTACGCAAAGCGTCCATTGCTATTTCTAGTTTCGTATCCAATTCCCAACCGCCAACAGCATCAATCTTATCTTGTAATAAGGCCTGTTTGTCCATGAGTTTTTGCATCTTATCTGCATCTTCATACACCTCTGGCAAGCCAAACATATCGTTAATTGCATTAAATTCATCAAGAATAGCTACAACCTCTGCAGCTCCTTCTCTTACAATTTCGATTACCGTTTTTTCCTCATCTAATTGTGGCTCTTGTTCTAAATATCCCACGGTATAACCTGGAGCAAATACAACATCTCCTTGGTGATTCTTATCTACTCCAGCAATAATCTTCAATAAAGAAGATTTACCAGAACCATTAAGACCCAAAATACCAATTTTAGCTCCATAAAAGAAGCTCAAATAAATGTCCTTTAAAACTGTTTTGTTTGTAGATGAGTACGTTTTACTCACCTTTGACATCGAAAAAATCACCTTTTTATCGTCTGACATAAAGTAAAAAAAATTGATTGAATAATGAAGTGATGTTGTGCTTAACTAATCGTCGATTAAGTATAGAAACATCGAATAGGTCAAAAATACACATTATTACGGAGATAAGAAATATTTTTAAGAAGCGATGTGAATTTTTAAGTTCCCTCTACGAATTAAAAACAAGCCATATCGTTACAATACAAAATACCATAAAGCAATTAAATAGTATATAATGTTGATATTGATTTTTTGATAGCTCAGTATCTCCCTGAAGCTTTACTAGACTAATCGCATAAGAAAAGGTTAATACAGCCATAAAAACAAGGCTAAATCCATTAAAACCAAATGATAACAAAGAAGAATAATCGCGTTTACTCGTTTTTACCTTCACTATTTGTTTAATAGCATTGTCCGTTGTAAGATCACCTCCTCTTCCTGTATAAAATCCTTTTCTAACGAAAATTTAGTCCCTTCGTCGGTATAAAATCGATAGCCTGTAACGGGATTACTTTTCCCTTGTTGAATTAAACTATAGGTTACAATGGTTTCCTCTGAGTTGCGATAAGGTAAGAGTAACAAATCTATACAAATCATCCCAAGCCCAGCAAGAACTGCTATCAAGCCCCAAACGACATAGACTCGATTTTGCTTATTAAATATAACTTCTTTTTTTACTCTTTAAAACCTCCTCCGGATCGTAAGCTTTGATTTATTAAAAAAGGTTAAAACAAACCTATAATAACAAACACATGACCACAACGTGTTAAAGTTTTCAAAAATAACAATTAATCAATCCAAAACACTTCAAATAATCAAATATTTTTACTTATATTTAAAGTAAGAAAAAACACACAATTGTATGGAAATTTTTATTAGAACGATCCGTTTTAAAGACCTCCAAGACGAGCATGTTGATACAAGCCAATCTGTAGGCGAAAACTTAAGTTATCCACTAGGTGAAGCGAATATGCCTGCTGGGCTTTACGTAGATTTAGAAGAGGAAGAAAAAGATTATTACGATGAATACGAAGAACACCTTGGAATTTAAGTATGTAGGATCTTGTAACTGATTTTCTGTTTTTCAAAAAAACGACAATCAATTACAAGATTTTTTATTTTATCTCTTTGTTACTTTATGTACAGATCTCTGTAGTGGATTTAATTATTTTACGCTACTTTAGGTAAAAACACAAACAATTCTATACGCGGCCTTTCAGCGCATTAAATACCCAAGCAATCGCTAAAAATCCTATACCCACAGCTGCAAATCCCCAGCCAGCGATTTCATAATATTTCAATGTTCCTAAAGCAATTAATACGATTCCCATTAGAATCATAATTAAGGTTGCATAACCTAATATTTTATTTTTATTTAAATTATATGCCATGGTGATTTTTAATTAAAGATTTTCATAAGCATTTCTTTCAATAAGTCTCCTTGAGGTAATTGAGTTGCTCCTACTCCTTTTCCTTTTAAATCCACTTCTTTAAGGTGTGAAATAATTTGACTCACTCTTTTCATAGGATAAGTTTTAAACCCCAACTCATAGTCTTTTATTGCATACTGAACAATTTTTAATTGCTTCATGACTTGTTGTGGTGATTTATCTTTCAATCCATGGTACAATAATAACTTTGAAAAATAAGCATAAACGATTCCTATCGTTACAACAAAAGGGTTGTTTTTCGGGTTTTGTGCAAAATGATTCGCTATTTTATAAGCTTGAAGTTGATTGCGATCAACAATCGCTTTCATTAATTCAAAATTATTGTAATCTTTACTAATACCGATGTTCTTTTCAATTACTTCCGCAGTAATTGGCTGTCCTTTAGGCAAAATAATAGCTAATTTATCTAGTTCTTTTACTATTTTAGATAAGTCATTGCCCAAAAACTCAATTAACATAGCCGCTGATTTGGGATCAATACTGTATCCTTTTTTCACAACTGCTTGTTGTAGCCAACCTTCCAATTTGTAATCTTTTAAGCGATTACTCTCAAAAAGAACCGCGTGCTTTTGCAAACTTTTATATAGTTTTTTACGCTTGTCTATCGTTTTATATTTATAACAAAAAACCAATACCGTAGAGGGTTGAGGCTGATTGACATAATCATCCAATTGTTCAATCGTTTTAGCTAAATCTTGGGCTTCCTTTACGATAATCACCTGTTTTTCAGCCATCAGAGGGAAACGCTTAGCATTCGAAACAATATCTTGAATGGTAACATCTCTCCCGTATAGTATCATCTGATTAAATCCTTTTTCCTCTTCAGTTAATACCTTACTTTCTATATAATCCGCAACATTATCAATATAATAAGGTTCATCACCCATCAAAAAATAAACGGGTGCGATTGTCTTATTTTTAATATTCTTTACGATTTCTTTGAGTTGTTCCAAAATATAATTTACTTAAAATTGTTCTATCCACTTAAACAAATATCTTTGTGTTATGCAAAGATTAAACTTTCCATCTTTTAATTTTCGATTCAAAAATAGTGAAAATAAGATAGCTATTTTTGATGTAATCAGGAAAAAATTTATTCTTCTAACTCCTGAAGAATGGGTAAGACAACATGTTGTCCATGAGTTAATGGAAGTAAAAGGCTATCCATTATCACTTATTAGTGTTGAAAAGATTGTCAAAATCAATGGAATGAACAAGCGCTATGATGTAGTTGTATTTAAACCCAATGGAGAAATTGCGGTTTTAGTAGAATGTAAAGCTCCTTCTATAGCTATTACCCAACAAACCTTTGATCAGATTGCCCGTTATAATTATCAATTACGCGCTGATTTATTATATGTGACCAATGGTTTGCATCACTATTTTTGCCGAATGGATTATGAAAAAGAAAGTTATTTCTTTTTGAAATCCTTGCCAAACTATCTTACTTTTTAAAGAAACAAACTATGGAGAAACAAGTTGCATTGGTTGTACTCAACTGGAATGGCAAAAAATTATTGGAAACTTTTTTGCCTACTTTATCTCAATTTTCACCCCAAGCCAACCTCTATGTAATTGACAATAATTCTTCTGATGGTAGTCAAGCTTATATACAACGCGAATTTCCAGCAATAGAAATCATTCAAAACAAAGGAAACTACGGCTATGCAAAGGGATATAATGTAGGTTTATCTGGTTTGAAAGAACCGCTACTCATTTTAATTAACTCAGATATTGAAGTAACTGAAAACTGGTTAGAACCGATTGTACACTTGTTTGACACAGATCCAAATCTAGCTATTGTACAACCTAAGATACTCGATTATAAAAACAAAGCTTATTTTGAATATGCAGGTGCTGCAGGGGGATATATCGATAAATATGGATTTCCGTACTGCAGAGGACGTATTTTTGGCACCATTGAAAAAGATGAAGGTCAATATGATGATATTGTGGATATATTCTGGGCTAGTGGCGCGTGTTTATGCATTAAAAATGAGGTTTTTAATGCATTGAATGGATTTGATGAAGCTTTCTTTGCGCATCAAGAGGAAATTGATTTGTGTTGGCGCGCAAAAAACAGAGGATATCACATCAAATACTGCGGATTCTCAACGGTGTATCACGTTGGTGGTGCAACATTAAATTACGAAAATCCCAAAAAAACCTATTTGAACTTTAGGAACTCCCTGATGATGCTCTATAAAAATCTTCCTGCTCAATCTAAATTCAACAGACTCTTTATTCGCTTGTGTTTAGACGGTGTTGCAGGGATTCGGTTCTTATTTTTACTCCAACCCAAGCACTGCTGGGCGATAATTCGATCTCATTTTGGCTTTTATAAACGCATCGCAACACTTAAAAACAAAATAGAAATAACAAACATTAACAATTATTTCACGGAAAAATCTATAATTTTTACGTACTTTGTGTGTAGAAAAAAGATTTTCACTATAATTCACAACAAACAGTAAATAATTTTTATTCAGATATACTAGAATCTCAATGCTTTTGGTATATTTGACTCAAAATTCAATCATTTTTTTATTTATGAAAAAAGTAGTTTTAGGTTTAGCAGTTTTGGCTCTTACGTTAACATCGTGTGGTACAAAACAAAAACTTGCTGATTTAGAAGCAAAAAACAAGGAAGTACAAGATTTATTAAACACTTGTACTATTCAATTGAACTCTGCACTAGCTGAGAAAAAAGTATTATCAGATCAAGTGCACGACTTAAAAAAGAACACCTCTGATTTAATTAGCAACATGGGTAACTTAACAATGTTATCTTCAAAAGGGGCTGATAACCTAGAGAAATCTTTAGAAAGTTTAAAAGAAAAAGATTTAAAAATCACAAGATTACAAGATGCACTTACTAAAAAAGACTCCGTTACTTTAGCTTTAGTTAAGAGTGTTAAGAAAGAGGTTGGTTTTGACGATCCGGATATTGAAGTTAACGTTGAAAAAGGAGTTGTATATATTTCAATTGCGGATAAATTGTTATTCAAATCTGCTAGTTACCAAGTAAACGACAAAGCGAAATCTGTGTTGGCAAAAGTAGCTAAAATTGCAAAAAGCAAACCTGATTTTGAATTGATGGTTGAAGGACACACAGATAATGTGCCAATCAAAAACACAATGTTTGAGGACAACTGGGACTTGAGTGTTAAGAGAGCTACTTCTATTGTAAGAGTTCTTCAAAAAGACTTAGGTTTAGATCCTAAACAATTAGTTGCTTCTGGACGTGGAGAATATGTGCCATTAGTTGAGAATGACAATGCTGATAACAAAGCAAGAAACAGAAGAACTAGAATCATTTTAATGCCGAAAATCGATCAATTCTATGATATGATTGAGAAGGAAATGAAAGAAATGAAAAAATAATCACTTTCAATATTTTTAAAAAGCCGTTTGACCTGTCAAACGGCTTTTTTATTTCCCTTATATTGTAAATTTTTATTGCCATACTTTTGTTTATTTCATTGAAAAATAGTACTTTATTCTTTCTTTTATATCTAGTACTTAACCTTCTTACACAGCCCCTCAAACTATGAGTAGAATTCCAGAAAACTTTAATAATTTTGATATCATTGGTGATATACACGGGCATAGCAACGACTTAAAAAAACTATTAGGTGCCTTAGGTTATAAACTAATAAGCAATTACTATCAGCATCCGGAAAGGAAAGTTTTGTTCTTAGGAGATTATATTGATCGCGGTGTAAATGTTGTTGAGGTATTAGAAATTGTAAAAAACATGGTTGACAATGGAGAAGCGATTGCTTTAATGGGAAATCATGAATACAATGCTATTTGCTACAACACTAAAGCTACCGATGGGTCTTATTTAAGAGCGCATACCAAGAAAAACTTCAACCAACATGCGATTACTATGGCTGCTTTTATGCAACAGCCGGCGTTATACCAAATGTATATTGAATGGTTTAAGACGCTACCGCTTTTTTATGAAAATAATTCGTTTCGAGCGATACATGCGTGTTGGGACTATGAAAGCATTGCCTATCTAAAAACACGTCTAACACAGCCTTGCTTACCTCTCGATTTATTAGAAGAGGCTACTAGGGAAGGTACTGCTTTGCATCAAGCAGTAGAAATTGTGCTCAAAGGAAAAGAAATGGTATTGCCCAACCAGAAATCTTTTATTGATAAAGATGGTGTTATTCGTGATTCTTTTAGAATAAAATGGTGGGAAGAACCGAAAAAACCGCATAGGCTCAGTACAGTTAGTGCTTCTGTAATTAAGCATCAATCCGACCAAGCGCTTACGCTTCAGAACCTCAGTTTCTACCCTAAAGAAGCTAAACCCGTCTTTTTTGGACACTATTGGATGAAAGTAAACGCCAATCTTAAACCTACTGTTTTAACAGCGAATACGTGCTGTTTAGATTTTAGTGTAGCCAAAGATGGTTATTTAGTATGTTACCGATACCAAGGAGAACAAATCCTTGATTCGACTTGTATGAAATTCATTAAAGAATATAATTAATAGGTAGAGAGATCCAATAAATCAATCAAATCATATTGCAAGATTTTTGGATCTTTTTTCAAAGAAAATCGCTTGGTTACAAAAAATGAAACATGCTTATTGGACAATTGGGTTGTATAGTTTTCTACTTTTTCAAAATACATCGCACTAAGTGACGATTTTATCCCTAATCCCCACTCTTCCCCCTGGTAGGCAAGATTCAATTCGCTACCGACTTGTCCGTTGACATAAAAAACAGTGTTTTTGGTACTCAAATTTTCATCAAAAATCCCATTAATGCCCACACTAAAAGACAGAGAAGCTAAAAACTTCTTCCACAATACCCAATTATAGCCATACCCAATAGTTGGGCCAAAACTAAAACTTCGACTATCATTCCCTCTGATTCCATCCATTAATTCTGGCGTATTTTTAATTACACTCAAAAAACTAGACCCTCCAATTAACAATGCTCCTGCAGACTTTTTTTGAATCCTATTCTTATTATGAGCTGCACCAATTGAAAACTTATCTGAATTAAATACATAAGTGAATTTCCCTCCATATAGGTTAATTCTCAAATCATCAAAACTCAAGTATTTCTGTTGTTCTGAATCATAGCGGTAAAACCCCTTGTACTGTTGAAAGTAAAAGTCAATAATAAACTTTTTACCCATAACGTGATATTGAAAGTCAACGGTAGAACTTTTTCCTTTTTCTTTATCTCGCATACCTGAAAATCCATGGCTATAACTCAAAGAAGAATTTTTCCACGCAAAAGCCAATCCTATATTCAAAGGTCGATTGGGTTCGAAGGAAAGTTCTTTTTTTCCTTCTTCGTAATTTAAAGACAAAAACGACTGACTTAAACTAGTGGTTGCACCATAGGTATGCTTATATTTACCAATGTATAAAGAATCGCCCTGAGCCAAACTGCAAGCACAACAAAATAAACTGATTCCTAAAATACTTACTCTTTTCTTTTTCACTGTTCTACATTAAGTAAATAATTCTTCTATTTTTTGAATCCCATCGCGCTGACAAACCAATCGATATCGCTTGTATTCTGTATAATTTTCATATTCAATTTGGGAAATAAGATTAATATAGTACACTTTGTCAGCATAAAAATTAATAACCTGATCATTTTGTTCATCCAAACTTAAAATAGAAACTTTTGGGTTATCCATTCGCTGCATAAAACGCGTCAAGTTGAATCGAAAAATATCGTGCACTCCTTTAAAGAAATACGTGCTATTTTTCATCATTTCTCCACGATCTAAGGATACTTTTTTGCGATAAAGCAATATTTTTTCATTGTGGATTCGATTCTCCACTTCCAATAAAACAGATCGATTTCGAATACTTAAAACTTCTGAAGGGACTTTCTCATCGGTTATAAAATCAACCGCTTCCTTAATCCATCCTATTGGTTTTCCTTTGATACTTATAGACGTTTTATTGTCAAAATACTTTCCTCCCAACTTCCCTGCAAAATAGAATCGAGTCAGTTCTTTAATGCGATCTTTTAACATATAGCCTACAACCAAAGCCACAAATAAAGGCATGGTAAAATTACCGTATTTTTGTTGAAAAGAAAAGGCTACAACTGTTGCGAATATCATGGATATTCCCGCAGCAAGACTATAGTAAACTTGTTGTACAAAAACACCATCGCTATCTTTTTTCTTATTTGATTCTAGTAGTAAATCGGATTCTACATATTTATTCAACATAGCATAACGATAAATCACTTCTTGATTGATCGTTTTTTCATTTGCTTTTATGAAACTATAACCTTTGCTTTTCATGTAAGCTTGTTCCGACAAAATCAATTGCTTGATTTGATTTTGTACTTCTTGAAAACGCGCATCAACGACCACGGTCAATTGATCTAATAACAAAAAGCTATAACGCAACAACGTATAAGATAAGTATTCATCAGCAAAACTAAAATAATTTAAATACTCTTTACCTGTTACTTGCTCATTTTGATGTAGTTCTTCTTTTACTATCCTATACTTATCTCTTATGGCAATACTTGCGGTAACATAGGTCTGTACCAACTCTTGCTTTGTATCTCCCGTAGTTTGCTTAAATTCTGTTACAGCTTGGCGCAAGGCACTTCTAAAAATAGCCATAAACATCTTTAACTGAAATTCAACTTCATACAAACTTTGTTCTGTTTCCTCTTTTAGCAAAAGATGAGTAGCTGAGCTTAAATTATTAAGAGGAATTGCTCCTTCATCTACGATGGCACTCAATTTATAAGCGGGAGTAATAAACCGAACTTTAGATTTTACATCTGAATAGAATTGATCTTTTGAATAATTCGATTTATTCAAGTCTAAGGTATTAGGTACAAAAATCCAAGTATTGATTGTAAAGTCACTTTTATGTTGATTTTTTTCTTTAATAAAGCCAACTTTCATCTCTAAAGTATACGCATCATGCGATCGAACTTTGATATCTAGCATTCTATTTTCTATCTTTCAAATTACAATTTAAAGTTAAGATTATTTTCTATTTTTAAAGTGTATATTTTGCAAAGAACGTATATAATCAACTTAAACCTCTTCCAATCAAAATAGATGACGAGGGTAAATAGATTTATCAAGCAAACAATACGTCTATTTGCCATATTTAGTAAAAGTTTTTAACTCAATTTTATCCCAAACAAAAATCTTTACTTATCTTTCAACTCCTATTGGTGAATAACATCACCCTAATTTAAAATACGCAAAACTATGAAGGGAATTATATTGGCAGGTGGTTCAGGAACTCGATTACACCCTCTTACCCTATCTATATCCAAACAGTTATTACCTGTATACGACAAGCCAATGATTTATTATCCTTTATCAACCTTAATGTTGGCAGGTATTCGCGATATTTTAATCATTTCAACTCCCAGAGACTTACCCTTATTTGAATCCTTATTAGGGTCAGGAAAACAAATAGGAATTAATCTTACCTATGCTGTTCAACCTCAACCAGAAGGGATTGCACAAGCCTTGATTATTGCAGAGGATTTTATTGGAGAGGACCCTGTTTGTCTGATCTTAGGAGATAATATTTTTTATGGCAATGATTTAAAAAACAAATTACAATCCGCTATTGATTCTGTCAAAGATGAAGAAAAAGCAGTTGTATTTGGCTATACGGTCAAAGATCCGCAACGCTATGGTGTTGTAGAATTTAACACCGATCACCAAGCAATTTCTATTGAAGAAAAACCACAAAATCCAAAATCAAACTTTGCCGTTGTCGGGTTATATTTCTATCCAAATAGCGCAATTGCCTATGCCAAAACCCTTCAACCCTCTCCTCGAGGCGAACTTGAAATCACCAGTTTAAATAACCTTTATTTACAGCACAACAACCTATTGGTACAACCTTTAGGAAGAGGTTTTGCCTGGTTGGATACAGGTACACATGAATCACTTGTAGAAGCCACTGAATTTGTCAAAACGGTAGAAAAGAGAACAGGATTAAAAATTGCGTGTTTAGAAGAAATTGCCCTATATCAAAACTGGGTTTCTCCTGAAAATCTAACGACAAGTATTGCCGCTTACAAAGGAGATTATTATGATTATATTCGAGAAAATATGCGTGTATTCAAAAAAGAATAATCTCTATTTTCTACGTTCTATTTCCGTTATCCACGCTTGATTATCCAAATACCAATTCACTGTTTTTCGCATTCCTTCTTCAATTTTCACGGCTGGCATCCATCCTAAGTTTTGTAGTTTTGTTGCGTCTATAGCGTATCTAAAATCATGCCCTTTGCGATCTTCTACCAAGCGAATAAGCTGTTTATTTCTCCCTTGTTCACTACCGAAATGAGTATCTAATAAATCGCACAAAAGGTGCACCAAATCCATATTTCTTACCTCATTAAATCCTCCTACATTATAGGTTTCACCGAGTATTCCATGTTCTAAAATAAATCGTATAGCCTCTGCATGATCTTCAACATATAACCAATCGCGAATATTATCGCCTGTACCATATACAGGAATTGGCTTTTGTTTCAAAATACATTGAATAGTTAAAGGAATTAATTTTTCTGGGTATTGATTTGGTCCGTAATTATTAGAACAATTGCTAATTAAAAAAGGCATTTGATAGGTTTCACCATACGCCCTAACAAAGTGATCTGAACTAGCCTTAGAAGCAGAATAAGGTGAATTAGGAGAATAGGCGGTTGTTTCTGTAAACAGCCCCTCTGCGCCTAATGCTCCATAAACTTCATCTGTACTGATATGATAAAACACCTTACCTTCCCAGTTATTTTCCCACAACTTGCGAAAGGCATTAAGTAAAATCACCGTTCCCATAACATTCGTAGTTACAAAAGCTAACGGATCTGCAATAGAACGGTCTACATGAGATTCTGCTGCCAAATGAATAACATGCGTAAACTGATAGTCTTCAAACAATTGATTGATGAAATATTCATTGCGAATATCACCTTGTATAAATTGATAATTGGGTAAATGAGCAATATCCTCTACATTAGAGCTATTACCTGCATAGGTCAATACATCTAAATTGACAATGACATCCATCGGATAAGCTTCTACAAATTTTCTTACCACATGACTTCCTATAAATCCAGCTCCTCCTGTAATTAAAATACACTTTGTAGATTTCATCCCTTTATGATTATCAATTAACAAACAAATATAGACATAAAAAAGCTACACCTCCGCGCGGAGGTGTAGCTTAATTTAAACAAAAAAGGCCTATTTTTCAATAGACCTTTTGTATTAGTTATTTAACATAACAGGCATAACAAGCATGGTAACTGCTTCTCCCTCTTCTAAACCATCAACTGGTGTTAAGATTCCCGCTCTGTTTGGTAAGGACATTTCTAATTGAATCTCATCGGATTGAAGATTATTCAACATTTCTAATAAGAATCTAGAGTTGAATCCAATTTGCATATCATCGCCTTGATAATCACAAGTCAAACGCTCATCTGCTTTGTTTGAGTAATCAATATCTTCTGCTGAGATATTCAACTCCGTACCTGCGATACGCAATCTGATTTGGTGTGTTGTTTTATTTGCATAAATAGCCACACGGCGAACTGAATTCAAGAATTGAACTCTATTTAACAATAATTTATTTGGATTTTCTTTTGGAATTACCGCTTCATAATTAGGATACTTTCCATCGATTAAACGACAAGTTAAAGCATAATTATCAAAGGTAAATTTAGCATTTGAATCATTAAATTCAATTACTACATCTGCACCTGAAGCCATTAAAATATTCTTTAAAATAGTCAATGGTTTTTTAGGCATGATAAAACTCGCTTCGCTAGCTGAAGTAATATCCGTACGAGAATATTTAACCAATTTGTGTGCATCTGTTGCAACGAAAATTAATCCCGTTGGAGCAAATTGAAAGAAAACACCTGACATGACTGGTCTTAAATCATCATTTCCTGCGGCAAATATAGTTTTGCTAATTGCTGTCGCTAATACGCCAGCTGACACTTCCGTTTTTGAAGGATCTTCTAAGCTCTCTGCTTTAGGAAATTCATCTCCAGCAGAATAGGCTAAAACATACTTTCCAACATCTGAACTAATTTCAATCGTATTGTTTTCCTTTACTGAGAAAGTCAATGGTTGCTCAGGAAATGTTTTCAATGTTTCCAACAACAACTTAGCAGGTACAGCGATACTTCCCTGGCTAGTTGATTCTATCTCTAGGCTTGCAGACATTGTTGTTTCTAAGTCAGAAGCTGAAACTCTTAAGATATTATTATCCAATTCAAACAAGAAATTGTCTAATATATGTAACGTATTACTACTACTAATAACACTTCCTAATACCTGTAATTGCTTCAACAAATAGGAACTCGATACTATAAATTTCATATTAAAATATTTTTATATGTAAAAGGCTTTACACCTACAAATATATTCGTTTAACTTCAATAATAAAAGCAGAATTTGCACTACTTTTTAACAAAAGCCTTTCTTTTGAAGAAAGAAAACAAAAATCCAACCACTAAGACAACAATTACAGGGATAACTAACACTATAATTTGAATAGTTGTGTAGTGTTCAAAAACTTTCATCTTATCTAAAACAGGGATTTTAACTTCTTTTGTGCGTAGATGAATCAAACCCGAATCGTCTAATAAATAGTTCACTGCATTAAATAAAAACTCTTTGTTTCCATATAATTTATTTGTCCATTTATCATATCCCAATTCCATCGGTTGATAATTTTGATCGAGTTGATTTTTGATGATATCCCCATCGCTAATCACAATCATTTTATTTTCTACACTTTGTTTTTTTGCATTTGTCAAAGCAAAAGGCAATACTCTATTTTCAAAAACCGACTTAAATTGACCTTCTAACAAGACCCCAAGTACATATTTTCCATTCCCTTTATAATGTTCAGGCGAAGATTCTTCGTTGAGCATATCCAAACTAATTTCGGATGGCGTCCCTGTTGTTAAAGAGTAGGGAGAAGATTGTAAGAGAATTGTTTTCTTAATTCCATTCTTCAAGGTATCAATAGGCGAAGTAAAATCTAAGCGAACTCCCTCAATATTTTTAACAATAGGATGATTTGATTCGGGATAAACAAAAGGAGCATATTTCCAAATAAATTCGTTATACTGGGTTTCACTGCCTTGGCGACCAATCGCTAATTTAATTGGAGTTCCTACCTCATCTTTAACTAATAGAGGATTAACTCGAACCCCATATTTAAACAACATCTCTCCTAGTGATTGATCTTTTGGGTAAGCCAACATAGAGCCTTTTTCACGCAAACTGTCAAAATCAGCTTGTACTTGATCTAGCAACCATAAAGTTTTACCCCCATTCATAATAAATTGATCTAAAACTTCAATTTGTTTTTCATCAAATGCTTTGGTTGGTTTTGCTAAAATCGCTAAGTCAAATTCTTGCAATTGCTTTAACGTTTTTTCAGGTGCATTCGCTACCGAATCCATTGTAAAAGGAGCAATGTGGTAATTCTCTTTTGCAGTAATCAAAAAATCTGCAATATATTGATCTTCCAACTGACCATTTCCTTTTAAAATGGCTATTTTTTTGGATTTTGGGGTATTAATTTTTGCAATCGCTTCTGTAAAAGCATATTCTAAATGCTGAATCGAAGTCAATACTTTTTCTTCTGTATTTGCTCCAATTCTATTTTTTAGTAACTGAACTTTTACCATTTGCTCGCCTTTGCTCACAAAAGCCCAAGGAAAAACTAAAGCTTGAGACTGAATACCTTTATTATTAACGGTTAAGGTAACGGGCTTCGCGCCTAATTCATACAAATTACTTATAATTTGTTCTTCAGAGCCTCCCCCTTCTTCCAAAGGATTAACAAAGCGAAATAAAATATTTGTATTTTCAGAAGCAAATTCTTCTAATAACTGACGTGTTTCTGCTTGTAATTTGACAAATTCTTGAGAAAACTGACCTTCTAAAAGCACCTCAATTAAAATAGGTTCTGCCACTTGGTCAATGATTTCATTCGTTATGGGCGATAAGGTATATCGTTTATCTTGCGTCAAATCAAAACGCTGATGAACAAATGAACCGATAATATTCAGGATAACAATTCCAGCAACAAAACTTCCTAACTGAACAATATTTTTCTTTTTCTCTCTTTTCATTATTTGCGCAATTGATTAATTCGAAATACGGTTAAACTCAAAAATACAGCAGAAAAAGAGATGAAATAAAGTAAATCTCTTGTATCAATTACTCCTTTAGAAATACTGCTAAAATGGGCATTCACACCTAATTTACTTAGGCCAGAGAACGCTTTAAAAGTATCTAACATAGAAAATCCATAAGAAGCTACTAAGCAAAACAATACTGCCAAAATAAAAGAAACAACCTGATTACTCGTTAAAGAAGAAGCAAAGATTCCCATGGATACGTAAGCTGCACCCAAAAAAACAAGTCCTAAATAAGAACCAATTACACTTCCCAAATCAAAGGTTTGTCCTGCTAATATATACTCTTGCAGTACCCATACATAAACGATAGTAGGTAAAATTGCTAAGACAACGAGAGCTAAAACACCCAAGAATTTCCCCAAAACAATTTGCCAAGGAGATAAGGGTTTGGTCAAAAGTAATTCTATGGTTCCTTGTTTGATTTCTTCTGAAAAACTTCGCATAGTCACAGCGGGAATTAAAAATAAAAATACCCAAGGTGCCAAAAAGAAAAAAGGAGATAAATCAGCAAAACCACTTTGAGGAATATTATAATTTCCATCAAAAACCCAAAGGAATAGTCCGTTAATAATCAAAAAAACAATGATTACCAAGTAGCCTATTGGCGATCCAAAAAAGGATTTAATTTCGCGCAAACACAGTGCTTTCATATAATTAATGCAGTTATTTTAAAGTAGCATATTTATCCACACTCCACGCTTCGGCTTTTTCTTTAAACAATGTTTTAAAATAAGGCCAAACTTCACCAAATAAGGTGGATTTTCTATAGATATCAAGAGCTGTTTCTTCAGACCAATAGCTATAAGTAAAAAAAATATTAGGCTGCTGTTTGTCTCTATAAACCTCTAAAAATTGACAACCTGGGAAATTGCGAATCTGTTCTTTGTATTTTTCAAAATGATTTAAAAAATCATCTATTCTGTCCTCTTGTAAGGTAAGTTTTACGATACGTACAAACATATTTTTTTGCTTTAGATTACTCTTCACTAAATTCGATAAACAACTGGTCTTCTAAATGAACGCCCAATAGCGTTCGAATAGACCCTCCAGGTTCGTCCGTTTTCGAATACATAATAGCTACAATTAATTGCCCTACTTCATTAAATAAAGCTAGTAATTCACCCGCTTTACTAACAAGTTCAATCGGATCATTAACGTTGAAATCTGCGTAGTATTCATTTATTTTTGTAATTGTACGATTTTTTATTCGAATACCAAAGTTTCTACCTTTACCCACTTGCTCAAACAATTCTCTCGAAATATTGGTTACAAGATTGCCAAACTTATCCTCATATACATAAGTTCCAATAATCAAATTTGGTTTAATTGTAAGGTTTTCAACCCATAAATTCATTTTATACAAAGTATCAATTGGCAAGCCAATAGCCTGTAATTCTTTACCTTCACATAACTGATAAGCACAATACACAAATACATCATTGGTATTCATTCCTTCGACGTGATTAATCGTCACGGCTTCTTCAAATTCACGTGTCCCTAAAGCAACGGCAATTGCTCCATTATCTGTTCCAATAAAATAGTGGCCTTGACATTTGACGCAAATGGCTGCCGAAAAAGGCAGAATAGCCGAAGCAACAGATAAAATGTGAATGGTTCCCTTAGGAAAATGACTATACGCCATTGAAAGTACAAATCCCGCATCAGCAACTCGATAATTCTTTACCCCATGCGATATATCAACTACATTACAGTTTTGAATATTAGAATATATCTTTCCTTTTAAAACCCCTACATAATAATCCGTATATCCAAAATCAGTTGTTAATGTAATTATTCTTTGCATTATTTTTTAGTCTCTATTTTTATAAGAAAAATCAATTTTTTATAGTAGATTTGAAATACAAAATTAGACTATTTTTTTAATTAATTCGCATTAGTATTGAACGAAAGAATAATAGAACTATCGGAAATTAGCCCTAAGGAATTTTGGGGACCTCAAGATTTACACTTAGACGTTTTAAAAAAACTTTATCCTCGAGTAAAAATAATCGCTAGAGGATCTCTATTAAAGATTTATGGAGAAGAAGAAGTTTTGGATGAATTTGATAAAAAATTTGTTCGTCTAATCAAATACTTTACTCGTTATAATAAAATCGACGAAAACGCAATTGAACGTATTGTATTGGATAGTGATCTACAACAAGTCTCGGCACTAGATGATATCTTAGTACATGGCGTGGGTGGAAAGCTCATCAAACCCATGACTGATAACCAGCACAAATTGGTCAAATTGGTAGAGAAAAATGACATGGTTTTTGCTATTGGTCCTGCGGGTACAGGAAAAACATATACAGGCGTTGCTTTAGCTGTTCGGGCTTTAAAGAATAAAGAAGTGAAGCGCATTATTTTGACGCGTCCTGCCGTAGAAGCAGGTGAAAATCTTGGTTTCTTACCTGGAGATATGAAGGAAAAACTAGATCCTTATATGCAGCCGTTGTACGATGCCTTACGCGATATGATTCCCCCACAAACACTAGAGGATTATCTTTTTAAGGGAGTTATTCAGATTGCACCTTTAGCCTTCATGCGCGGTAGAACCCTAGATAATGCCTTTGTTATTTTGGACGAAGCACAAAATACAACGCATTCTCAAATGAAGATGTTTTTGACACGTATGGGGAAAAGTGCGAAGTTCATTATTACAGGAGATCCAGGCCAGATTGATTTACCGCGTAAAGTTTCTTCTGGATTAAAAGAAGCCATCACTATTTTAAAAGATGTAGAAGGAATTGGTATGCTCTACTTAGACGATAAAGATATCGTCCGTCATAAACTAGTAAAACGCATTGTAAATGCTTATAAAGTAGTTGAAGACAGAAGAGATACTATCCAACCTGATGATATAAAAAAGGGTGAAAACTAATTGTTTTCACCCTTTTTCTATTTAAAATTATTAACCTTCGTTTTATACGTTATAAGTATCTCTAAAAAATTGTAATTTTAATTCCTCACCTATAAACAAATTTAAATCATCGCCATTTAATTCATAGCGATCACATTCTTCCAGAATTTCCAACAATTCTTTTTCTTTACTTTCATTCAAGGAAACATAGTCTGGAGATAAGACAATTTTAAAAGCAATACTATCTCCTTCACAACGAAGATCTCCATAAATCATATGATTACCTCCACTTCCTGAAAAACTACGCGTATTTACATCTATACAAACGAGTGGAATCTGATTGATACCCAGTTCTTCAATTCTCTTATTCTCGAAAGCTTTAAAAACCCAATTTCCCGATAATTTCTTATCGTAAATATAATGGCCAAAACAAGCAAAATCCGTTGCAATTCCATCTTTTTTAGTTAAACTCACAGCAACAGAATGATCAAATCTACCATCTAAAAAAGAACGAGCACTGTCATCTTTATAAATAACAATCTCAATTTTTTCATTTGCGGTAGCGGACCTATATACTCTACCTTCCCCTTCAATTAGTGGTTCCTCATAAGGAAAAACAATTTTCGCATTGGGTTTTGAACTAGCATAAACAATCGATTTTTTGGTTATTGTAATCGTTTGTAAAGAATCCTGTGCTAGAATCTTAAAAAACACTCCTTCTGAATCTTCTTTTTTAAGTAGATCCAGTTGCTTTGTATCATTTTCTTTTTGTCCTTTTTCAGTTAAATTATCACTTCCACATGAGGGAAACAATGAAACAGTTAAAGCCAATATCATATTCTCAATCTTTTACGTTACAAAGATAAACCCAAACAACATACCAAAAAAAACCAACTTTTTTTATTTAGTAATAATTTAACGTTTATTATTCATTATTTTAGAATTTCAAGTATAAATTTAAATAAAATTTTATTGATAAAAAAATAATATGACTAAAAAATAATGAATAGAACCAATAATTTAACAATTAAACCAAAACCCGCGTAAAAAGACCCTGTTAGGAGTAATTAACATTTTTAACTCACCTTATACTCTATCCCCTTAATAAAAACCCAAAACAAAAAAAAATCCCCCTCCTTTTGCATCTTATCCAAATACGAAATACATCAACTAAGTGTATAACTGGGGTTAACCACCCCAATATGAGACAAAAAAAAACTGTTTACACCACAAGGGAAACAGTTTTTAAAAAAGTGGGGGATTAGCTTTTCGTTCATGAACAGGTATCATTTTTACAGCAAAGTCGTTTTATATCCAGTTTGACGCAAACAAAACATCAAGTCTTCTTCATTATTACTTATACAATACACGCGAATGGTTGAATTAGCTTTCTTTTGAAAAATTGGTTTAAAACTCTTGGGTAAACTAGCATAAAAAGGATCCATCTCTTTCAATTCGTACTTTGGATCTATATCAACAGTCACTAATACCACAAATTCGTTTGATTTTAATACAATTGGTAATTTCATATATTTATTTTTTTTAATTCTACCTAAATTTAAAAAAAATTTCAGACAATTCATATTACGTCCCAAAAATACTTATTCAAATTCGCCAAAAATCGCGCAATACCAAGGTTCTTCTGAAATTAATTTCACTTTTTTTTAGTATTCTGTGAATATTTATATAAAAAACATATTTTGGTTCGAATAAACAGTAACCTATTTCATGAGTTCTACCTATTAAATAAATGTTATAGTTCCATACTATAAGCAATTTTATCTACTTTTGCTTCTTCTAAAAACAGTAAGAGCACATAACAACTTAGACAATGCAAAACATTCCTAGTGTTAACTTACGTGATTTCCTATCGGATGACCCGATACGTAAACAAAAGTTTGTAAATGAAATCGGCCAAGCCTACGAAGAAATTGGATTCGTAGCATTAAAAGGACACTTCTTAGAGGATCAATTAGTTGAGAATCTTTATACAGAAGTTCGCAATTTTTTCAACCTTCCGCTTGAAACCAAAAAGAAATATGAAGTCCCTGGCATTGGAGGCCAAAGAGGCTATGTATCTTTTGGTAAAGAGCATGCAAAAGGAAGATCTGAAGGGGACTTGAAAGAATTTTTTCACTTTGGACAGTATGTTGAAAACAACCCCGAGTTAGAAAAAAATTACCCTGCCAATGTTAAGGTTGAAGAATTAGCACAATTCAATGCTATTGGAAAAGAAACGTATCAAATGCTCGAAAAAACGGGTATTTATGTTTTAAGAGCTTTAGCAATTTACCTGGGACTTGAAGAGTTTTATTTTGACAAATTTGTCAAAAATGGAAACAGCATTTTACGTCCTATCCACTATCCTCCTATTACAGATGAGCCAAAAAATGCAGTTCGCGCAGCGGCTCATGGTGACATCAACTTGATTACCCTTTTAATGGGAGCCCAAGGCAAGGGCTTACAAGTACAAAATCACAAAGGCGAATGGATTGACGCCATCGCTGCAGAAGATGAATTAGTAATTAATGTTGGGGATATGTTAGCTAGACATTCAAACAACCGTTTGAAATCTACCATTCACCAAGTAGTAAATCCACCAAGAGAATTGTGGGGAACTTCGAGATTTTCTATTCCATTCTTTATGCATCCTATTAGCAATATGCCTTTAAATTGTTTAGACAACTGCATCGATGCAGAACACCCTAAACAGTTTGACGATATTACTGCTGGTGCGTTTTTACACCAACGTTTAGTTGAATTAGGTTTAATAAAATAAGTACCACAAGCCAAAGGGAGTTTCCTCGTAAACTCCCTTTATCTTTTGTGCTATAGTATCAATAGAATAGAGTGCTACTAGGTCAATCCTTGATTTGTAAATCCTTAGCTATCTATCCCTTATTTCTTCCTTTACTTCTAATCAATAATGCTTTTAAGACAAGCATTAAATTATTATCTTTGAATCACATCGATACAATTAGATACCTAAAACCAATTTAAAATAATGGCAAAAAAAATCAGCAGTTTAGAAGACCTAGGCGGTTTTGTTTTTTCAACGAATAAAGACTTTGAATTCAGTCAAGAAGATGGCATTGAAACCCTTGCTCCTCAAGAACAAAGACTAGAAGCTCATTTAGACAAGAAAAACAGAGGCGGTAAAATTGCTACGATTATCAAAGGTTTTGAAGGAAATGAAGAGGATTTAAAAACCTTAGCTAAAGACTTAAAAACACTTTGTGGAGTTGGAGGAAGTGCTAAAGAAAGTGAGATTATCATACAAGGTAATTTTCGCGACAAAATCATGGAATACTTACAAAAAAAAGGCTACAAAGTAAAACGTGTAGGCGGTTAAAAAATAAAAAATATGAAAATAAAATCATCCGAACTCATTTTAAATCCTGATGGTAGTGTCTATCACTTAAATTTAAAACCCGAACACTTAGCAGAGAATATCATTTTTGTAGGAGATCAAAATCGAGTAGATCGAATTTCAATGCATTTTGATACCCTTGAGTTTTCAACGCAAAAAAGAGAATTCAAAACCCATACCGGTACTTATAAAGGCAAGCGTTTTTCAGTTATTTCAACGGGAATCGGCCCAGATAATATTGATATTGTCATGAATGAAATTGATGCCTTATTCAATATTGATTTAGAAACACGAGAAATAAAAGAAGTGCTTACTTCAGTGAATATTGTTCGCATTGGAACATCAGGATCTTTGCAAGCGGATATTCCCGTAAACAGCTTTGTTTTGTCTCAATATGGATTAGGACTTGACAATATGATGCGTTCTTATTTAATTGAAGACATCACACATTACCCAATGGAAGAAGCCTTCATTAAGCATACGAATTGGGATTTAAGAAAAGGACGTCCTTATTTCATTCAAAATAGCCCATCGCTAGAAGAAAAATTAAGCAGTGCACAAACCTTTAAGGGAATTACAGGAACAGCAGGTGGTTTTTATGGTCCTCAGGGAAGAGTTTTGCGTTTAGGTATTCAAGATCCAGAATTAAATCACAAGATTGACAATTTCAAATTTGAAGCGTATCGCATTACCAACTTTGAAATGGAAACCTCTGCTATTTATGGTTTAGCTAAATTACTAGGCCATCAGGCTGTTTCATTAAACACCATTATTGCCAATAGAGCTAATGGTACTTTTTCTGAAGATCCTTATGCAGCAGTGGATCAATTAATTATTTATACTTTAGATAAGTTAAGCGAAATTTAACGCATATCCTATCTAACACAAAAGCTCAGCATTGCTGAGCTTTTGTGTTAGATACTACATTTTCACTCAAAATACGCTTCGAGATCAAAACCTAGAATCGCATTATACTTTTTATACTGTTCATCTATTGTTGCTCTGAGATGGATTTGTTTTTTTGTAATGGGATGTTCAAAAGACAATTCTAGCGCATGCAATAACATCGCTGTTAATCCAAACTGATCCAACCACAGTTTATTCTGCTTATTACAACCATGTGGCCTACTGCCTAATATAGGGTGAAAAATATGTTTAAAATGCTTGCGCAATTGATGTTGCCTTCCTGTTTCAGGATACGCTTCTACCAAAGAATACCGCGAAGTATCGTGCTTACCAAAAGGAATAGCAACTTCAACACTTTGCCGTGTTTTATAATAAGTCTTTGCCTCTTGCACTTGTTCTTTATCATTGGTCAATGCATAATCAATGGTTTCTTCCTCGGGTGTAAAACCACGTACAATCGCAATGTATTTTTTTTCTATTTGCCGTGTTGCAAAAATGGCATTCAATTGTTTTAGAACTTCTTTATCTAGGGCAAATAAAAGTACCCCTGAAGTTTTGCGATCCAAACGGTGTACTGGATATACATATTGACCGATTTGATCGCGTAGAATCTGGATGGCATATTCTTGAATATCACTGGCTATAAAAGATTTATGAACCAATAAATCACGTGGCTTATTAATAGCCACAAGATATTCGTCTTGATAAAGTATTTCTAACATCAGGCAAAGATACTTCAACTTGAATAGTACCAAAGCCTTTTAAATAATTTATCCTCCTCCCCTCTAAATAAAACAATACATTTGCATACTTTTTTTGAAATACTATGACCATTCAAATACAAAAAATAACAGCTGTTTGTGCTTTAATAAAACAGTCTTTTTCAAATGAAAATCTTGATTTAACCCAAATACCAACTAATCGAGCCGTTTTATTATTAGCGATTCCCATGATGTTCGAAATGTTAATGGAGTCTGTATTCGCTTTAGTTGATTTGTATTTTGTTGGACATTTAAAAGAAAGTGCTTATGCCATTCAAACCGTTGGTTTAACGGAATCCATGCTTTCTATTATCTATGCTATCTGTATTGGGATTAGTATGGCAGCTACAGCAATAGTAGCACGCCGCATAGGTGAAAAAGACAAAGTACAAGCTTCAATAAACGCGGCACAAGCGATTACTATTGCAACGATTATTACGATAGTGTTGAGCGTTTTTGGATTTATTTATGCCAAAGATTGGTTAATTTGGATGGGAGCCTCAGAGGAATCTGCAGACTATGGCTATGGATACACCCGCATCTTATTGGTAAGCTGTGTTTCTATCATGATGCTATTCTTAATCAACGGAATTTTTCGAGGGGCTGGAAATGCAGCCATTGCGATGAAAAGCTTATGGTTTGGTAATTTATTCAATATTATTCTTTGTCCTATTCTGGTAAGGGGTTGGTGGATTTTCCCAGAAATGGGATTGGAAGGTGCTGCGTATTCTACGGCTATCGGGAGAAGCATGGGGGTTGTGTATCAAGTTTACTATCTAACCCACAAAAATTCACTGATTCAACTCAAACTTCACTACTTTAAAATGCAATGGGATAAAGTATGGCACATCATCAAAATTGCTGTTCCAGGTATCATTCAATATATGATTTCAACGTGTAGTTGGGTGATACTCGCTAAAATTGTTGCACAAAGCAGTGGGGAGGTTGGTTCTTCAGGTTTTTTAACTTCTTTGCGTTTGATGATTTTTTTCATCTTACCTGCCTGGGGACTAAGTAATGCTGCCTCTACCTTAGTTGGACAGCATTTAGGAAACAAAGATCCTGAACGTGCTGCCGAATCTGTACGAATTACCTTAAAATACAATGTAATTTATATGCTTATTGTAACTATTTTATTCTTTTCGATGGCCAACGTATTAACCTCTATATTTACCACACAAGAAGATATAAAATCGGTTGCTATTTTAGCTATGTATATTGGTGCCAGTGGCTTTATTATCTATGGGATTGGCATGACTCTAATGAATGCCTTTAATGGAGCAGGTGATACATTAACCCCATCCTTAATTAACTTTGTTGGTTTTTGGGTATTTCAAATTCCCTTTGCCTATGCCATGGTTTATTATTTTAATTGGGGGGCAGAAGGCGTATTTATCGCCATACCAGCCGCAGAAATATTGATAGCAATCCTCGCTTTTATTGCGTTTAAAAGAGGGAAATGGAAACTAAAACAAGTATAAAAAATGCCCCGATAAGTGTCTAAACTTTTGGGGCATGTCTATAACTTGATAATCAGGATTTTTTTATATTTTTCGTATCATATCTACATGGGGAATCCCATCTTCTAAATACTCTTCTGAAACAGACTCGAAGCCGAACGAACCATAAAATTTTCTCAAATAACACTGAGCACCAATCTGTATAGCTTGTGGACCAAATTCTTCTTCAATTTTATCGATTGCTAAATCAATCAAAATTTTCCCTAATCCATCTTTTCTATATTCGGGACGAACCACCACTCTACCAATTGAAATTTCGTTATAACTCAAGCCTGGAGGTACAATTCTAGCATACGCAATTACTTTTCCCTGTTGGGTAGCAAATACATGCAAACAACTTTTATCCTTTCCATCCAATTCTGGATAGGGACAATTTTGTTCAACCACAAAGATATTCGTACGCAATTGTAAAATATCGTACAACTCATCCAATGTTAATTCTTCAAATGCTTTTGTATGCCAGTGAATGCTATTCATAACTTCTATAATTTGAAACAAAAGTAAAAAATTATACGCTTCTTTTTATATTATCTTTTATTCTTATTTATTGCCCTAAAAGTAAATAAACACTTAACGCAAAACTATTATTTAAAACATGAAATAGACAACCATACCAAAAACCAAAACGCATACGCAAATACCCCATCCCTAGTCCCAAAATAAATTGTGGTAAAGTAATAATAGGTGCTAATACAATAACGCGTAAAGGAAATTCTTCAAAATTAAAGATGTGTATCATTGCAAATGCAAAAGATAAGACATAGAATATAAGTGGAAAATAGGTTACCCATCCGGAAGCCATGCTCTTTTTATATTTAATACATATAGCGATAAAAGTAACAAGACCAATCGCCGCGAAGCTATATAAGTAATAGAGTCCATCACTAGCAAACTTTTCCATCAGAGAGGAAGTTGCTTGTACAATATAAAGGGTCAGAGCTATTGCGCCAATGAGGATATACCTCAATTGAAAACGCATGGCCAAACGAAAGGTTATTTCCTCCAATAAAGGCCCTAAAAGCACTGCAAAACCAATAAATCCCCAGAGGCCAATTTGATCCATTACTTCTTGAAAGCGATCATGCATGGGAACATCAATCAAGGAATCAAGGATAACACCTCCAAAGATAATAAAGATGAATAAACAACTCCATAAGCGAATCGTCTGAACGAAACGTTGTTTATTACTCAAAATCAATGGGGTAGTATGGGGTTTTTTCAAAAAGACTAGAAAATCTTTCAGTAGTTCCTGTGTTAACATATTCTTTTATTTGTTGGTATTCAAGTTAACAAAAAAAGGTTACTCTATACTGAATAACCTTTTTATTTTTTTATTTTATCTCTACTAGAATAATCCTTTTAAAGAATCTAAAATGCCTCCTAGGCCTTCTTTCCCTCCTGTTAAAGAGCCTAACAAATCTTTTATTCCGCCTCCTTTTCCATCACTCAATCCACTAATCAAATCCGTTAGTTGAAAACCACTTTCTCCTCCTTGTACTTTAGAAACTAGCATCTCTATTACAGAGGGTACAACTGAATCCGCAAAGTTTGTCGCTACACTTTCTGGCAATCCAATTTTATCTGTCAATCCCGTGATCAGATTTCCAATCATTCCCGATACCATTGGATTTGAAGTTAAATTACTTACACCTCCACTTAAAAGATCAGTTAATCCTCCAATATTTCCACTGCTAATACTATCTTTAAAACCAGTAATAATACTATTTCCTGTTTCTTGTGTAACCGCATTGACTAGATCACCCGAAATAGCTGTTCCGCTTATTTCTTTGGCACTTACTTGCTCAATTAATTTTGTTAGTTGCTCTACCATATTCCTTGTTTTGTTTTGATAAATCTACTTAATTAATTGATCAGATCTTGTATTTTAACAATTATTTCGTTCCATATCAAATGTTGACTTTCATGTGTGGCTGTGGCTATATTTGGCGATAATGAAAAAGCGGGTTGCATCAAGACTTGAATTGCGGGATGTGGTTCTTCTTCAAAGCGATCTAATCCCGCAAAAAGGATAGTTTCCTTATCAATTTCATCCACTAAATCAACTTCATTAATCGCTTCTGGATAGGCACAATTGACGATTCCAATTAAATTTTTCGCTTTTCCAAAAGACTCTTTATTTACGATATAGCGCTGAAAATACTTGGTGTGAACCGATATAAAATGAGCCTGTTCTAAGACCTCATCCATGGGAAGAGCATCCATTTCTACTGGAAAAACAAGTCCATTTGGCAATTCAAATTCCGCTTTGATATGTTGAGTCACTGAATCCGTATATACAACATGCATACCTAACCCTAATGCTTTTTGCGCAAGAAATTGTCCTGCTAAATTCATACCGATGATTCCAAGTGTCTTACCCGACACTTCTACGCCTGAACTGTACGCTTGTTGTAGCGTTTTAAATGTAGTGTCTCCTTCTAACGGCATATTTCTATTTGCTTCTTGCAACAATCGTGCTCCACTAAATAAATGAGCAATTACAAGTTCTGCAGTTGCGTTAGCTAAAGATTCTTCTGCCCAAATTACGGCTATTCCATTGCTTTTAATGCAATCAATTAGTTCTAAGTTCACTATAACACCAGAAAAAACTATCGCTTTTAGGTGTCGCAATTTATCTATAATTGATTTATTCAATGTGGTTCCTTGTTGAAGTAACAAAACCTCAATTTCATTTTTTTGGGTATAGGCTACCAATTGTTCGAGTGCTACTCTTACTTCTTTGATTTCAAAGCCCAAAGACACTAAGGTTTCTTTTATATTTTCGGGTATTCCATCATTCGCTAATACTCTCATTCTTTCTTCTCAATTTATCATTTAAACTAACGCCTTCATCTGATTTAAAACAGATGCTAAAACGGTTACGCTATCTAGAGTAACAGCATTATACAGTGATGCTCTATATCCTCCGACAGCACGGTGACCTTTTATATTTCTAATTTGAGCTTCCTCACAAAGTTGATCAAATAAGGCATTCATTCTTTCATTTTTAAAGGTAAAAACTACATTCATTTTTGATCGATCTTCTCTTGCTGCTGTTCCTTGAACAAAATCTAATTCATCAAGGGTTTGATATAATAGAGCCGCCTTTTGATTATTTACTATCTCAATAGCCGAAACGCCTCCTTGTTGTTTCAACCATCTCAAGTTCAACAAACAGGTATAAACGGCAAATACATTGGCGGTATGATACAAGCTATCTTTGGCAATATGTTCTTGATAGTCTAACATTTGTGGAATACTTCTTTGGGTTTTTCCGAGAATGTCTTCTTTAACCAAGATTAAACTCACGCCTGCTGCTCCAATATTTTTCTGTGCTCCAGCATAAATCAAATCAATTTGATCATAAGCAAATTCACGAGAATAAATATCTGAACTCATATCGCAAACCAAAGGAGCGTCCGTTTGAGGAATATAATTAAACTGCGTTCCATAAATCGTATTATTAGATGTGAAATGCACATAATCTACGGGATCTGATACCTGAATCGATTTGGGAATATAGGAAAACTGTTGATCTTCTGAACTTGCTACAAGATTTACTTCACCTAGCATTTTTGCTTGCTCAATGGCTTTACTTGACCAGACTCCCGTATTGATATAAGCTGCTTTTTGCTTCATCAAATTATAGGGAATACGCAAAAATTCCATACTCGCTCCGCCTTGTAAAAATAAAGCAACATACCCTTTAGTATCTAACTTCAATAATTCTAAAGCCAATTGTCTCGCTTCTTCTAATACAGCAATAAACGCTGCACTTCTATGAGAAATGGATAAAATAGACATTCCCGTATTTTCAAAATTGAGAATGGCTTGAGCAGCTTGTTCATATACTGGTTGTGGCAATAAACAAGGACCTGCACAAAAGTTATGTACTGCTTTCATGTTTTATAGTTTTAGCAAAAACTCAAGAGTATCTACCTGATCTGCATAATCCCAAAGTTCGGGTTGCTGCGTTTGTCCAAATGCAATACTATCATCCGTTAAACCATCAGACACAATACATTGTATTTTTTCGTGATTCTCTTGTAAGATTTTAATACTGTCTTCTAGTGAATCGTAATATTCATAATACACCGATGAAATTGGTGAAGCATAAGAGGCATCTTCTTTAAGCGTTAAAAACCCATTGTCTAACAATTTAAATTCACTCATTAAGAAAACGGCTTTATTATAGTCGTAGTTATTAGCATATCTTTCATAGTAAATTACCTCTTTTTGTGCATACATTCCTTGAAAGAAAGCATCAAAACTATAACCTCTCGGCACAAATAATTTAGATACGTTGCGACAACCTAATCCATAATAGGTAAAAATATCTTTACTTAGTTCGGTAAGTTGTTCTGCTGTCTCCTTTCCAGTAAGTAGGGCTATTGAGTTTCTATTTTTGCGAATCACATGAGGTACTGAATTGAAATAGTAATCAAAATAACGTGCCGTATTATTACTCCCTGTTGCTATTACGGCATCAAATCCTTCCATTTTTCCATCTATAAAAACAAGACGTTCACTAAATTGAGGTTCGATTACTTGTAAATATTGAGCTAGAAAAGGCAGGAGTTTTTGATCATTTGATGACAGTTTAACAAGTGCTATATTTCCAGAAAGCAAGACCGATATTAAATCGTGAAAACCTACTAAAGGAACATTACCTGCTAAGATCAGACCTACTTTTTTTAAGGGTTCACGTGAAAAATCATAATTTGAACACCACTTTGTAATATTTTTTTCTGTTAATGCATCCGCCCAAGATTTAACGGCTACAAGAACTTGTTCTTTGACAAACCATCCGTTGTAATGTACAGATGTTTCAATTAAAGCTTCAAATGAGGAGAAAAAAGTATCGTTCTTTTCAACTTCTTCACTTGGTACAAATTCATTCGCAGTAAATTGTCTTAAAAAATTCCCTAAGGCTACGAATGCTTTTTTTTTAGCTTCTAAATCCATATTGATTTGTTTGTGAAATGTTTTGGGTGTAAATTTGTAGCAAAGTTAATACATATAAAACAAAATATAAGCTATGGCAATCATTATAACTGACGAATGCATAAATTGCGGTGCTTGTGAACCTGAGTGCCCAAACACTGCAATATACGAGGGAGCTGACGATTGGAGATATAAAGATGGTACCGCATTAAGAGGGAAGGTAGTTTTACCTGACGGAACAGAAGTTGATGCAGATGATGCGCAAGATCCTGTTTCTGATGAGTTTTACTATATTGTTCCTTCTAAATGTACGGAATGTAAAGGTTTTCATGAAGAACCTCAATGTGCCGCTGTTTGTCCTGTTGATTGTTGTATTCCTGATGACAATCACGTAGAAAGTGAAGAAACACTTTTAACCAGACAAGCTTTTCTACACAAGCATTAATTGATTATGACAAAAGCATCAAAGCAATTTTGCTGAGATATTTCATAACGAAAAAGAGATTTGGGCCCTTTCCAAATCTCTTTTTTCATGTGTTTTTTTTGTGATTGATCCTTTTTTTGTTGTAAACACAAAACTAAATCAACACCTACTTCTTTTGCAATTCATTTCTTTTTTGGTGTTGATTGATACTTTTATAAATTTCCACCGTTTTCATTACCGTATATGCTTGCATTTTAGTTTGCAAATAAAAGGCATGACTCGAAGAATTATCTCCTACCTTTAACTTCCTCTTTTCTTGATCGACCCAAGTATAATAATAGGGTTGATTATTTTCAATTGAAATAGCGCCTTGGTCATCCGCAATAAAATTATAATCATTTAATGCAAATCTATCTTCAACTGCAGGGTCAAATAGATTGTCACCCGTATAGAAATAAGTAGCATCGGACAAGGCTAAATTAAAAATGGTTGGAAAAATATCTTTATGTGAAGCCAATACGGTTGTATCAAAAAAAGCGGGTTTATATTTTTCTGGTATATACATTAAAATGGGTACACTTCTTTTCAAGAAGCCTTCCTCAGGTGTATATTCAAATACTTGACGGATATTGTGATCCCCGGATGCAACAATAATTGTATTTTCACCTAAAGGCGAATTTCTTATTTCTTTAATTAATCGAGCCAATTCAGAAGCCGCATACTGGTGGGAGTAAAAATTAGCATAGGCCGTTTTTTCATCTACGCGAATTTTATTTTTTATCTCCTCACTCATCGTAATCTTTTTCTTTTTATAGTAAGCAGGCACTTCAAAAGGAGTATGGTTACTAATGGTCAATCCAAAGATAAATTTTGGTCCTTTTGATTCTTTCAAAAGATCTTGGATATAATCAAATAAATAGCCATCGTGAACTCCCCAAGCAAATTCTTCTACATCTGGATATTTCTCTTCGATAAAGTTTTTCCCTTGAATAACATCAAATTTTTGATGCTTGATCATATTGTCAATATTTCGCCATGAAATACTTGCGCCTGTTAAAAAATAGGTTTGATACCCTTTATTTTTAAAAGGCAAAGCAATTGAACTGGCAAAAGGGGTGTCAAAATAGACGGATTGAGAGATTATCGTTTTTGGCGTACCTAGTATAAAATCCTCCAACGTTTGAATCGTTCCATTATAGGCAGATAAACTATTTTTAAAATAGTAAAGATTGGGTAGTTCTTCACTTAAATCCCCTAATAGATTTAAAGTTTCACTATTCAAATCAAAATAATGATTACTCATACTTTCCATTTGCAAGAAAACTACATTTGGTGGATTTTGAGCTAAGAACTCATTATGACTGGTATGGGTAAACAAATTAGAATCAAACAAATCGCGTTCATGTTCGCCTTTGTAACTCCTTTGAACATCTTCTACAGTAGTAAATCCATTCGCCTGTAATTCTTTTTCTATATTCGGGGTGATTGCGTTCTCTTTTCTTTCCGAATTAGCAAATTTCAACGAATATAAAGCATTGTAACACAACGAATTTACAAATTCATTTTTTGAAATATTGGTATGTTCTCTTCTCAAAGTGAATACGCCTACACTTCCTCTCATCCCTATAAAGAACAACGGAAATATCAAAAGACCCAGTAAGCCATAAACCTTAGCTTTGTATTTTGCGGATTGATTTACTTTTTTCTTCATTCGCTTACTCCAATAAAGCCAACTTACACTAACAACAGCATATACCAAAGCAATAGAAAACAAGGGATAATCCTTCCAAACAGAAGTTAAAACAGCCTTTGTGTCATCATTAAAAATACCAAAAAACAAAAGGTTGATATGAGATTGGAAAAATTGATAGAAAAAATAATCAACAAGAATCAAGGTTGTAAAAACTAGCGCAACAAATAATAAGTAATACCGCACAAAACCAGCATATACTTTATTAAAAGCTACTTCTGTCTTTTTGGGTATAAACAAAGCCGTCAACCAAAAGAGAAGTAACGGTAAAAAACCATAGCAAATGGCTGACACATCAAAGCGCGCCCCTACAATAAAAGCCTCTACTATTTCCAGTTTTTCATTGTCAAATACCTCTGAAGATCCGTAACTAATTAAGAACACGAATCGCCCCAGGGCAAATAACAAAAAGAAAAACAAAAAACACAGGAGTCCATGGAGAACGATTTTTCGAAAAAGAGTAAGATTCATATTCTATTTTTTCAAATACTAGGTTCGCAAAAGTAAGAATTAAATAACAGTTCCTTAATTATTTCTCCAATAAATAGCATCGCTTTTGTAGGAATAAATGCACGTAAGCCTCTATTTATTATTTTATTTTCTCTCTCCATTTACCAAACGAATAAAGTGTATAGGAATCAACTGGTTTTCAACTTAACGCATTACCTTTCAAAATTAACTAGAAATAGGGATTTCTCATTTTGTCAAACAGTTCTACTTTTGGTTTAAGAAAAAGACATTGAATTGCTTTGAAAAACAACTATATTATTACTTACAATTTTGTTCTGAATCGCTTGTAATAGCAATACTACAAGCGATTTTCTTGAAGATTGTTTTTTTTCATATCTTACTTATAATGCGAAAACGAATAATTAACAGGGAGCTTATTTCCCTAAAACAAGGAAGGAAAATATGTTAATGGAACTTTTTTAATTAAAGCATAGGGTGATAAAACCAATATTCGCTCCCAAGGAGATTGGTATGTTTCTTTAGGTGGAACAGCAAGAACCTTGATTGCCAGAAATGAAGATGGGACAATCGCATTTGAAAGAACAGTTTCTATCTATGAGCTAACAACAAGTATATTCACGTATGACATTGAAGTTGAAGGTCGTATACTGAGAGTCGAACACCAAGCTATAAATTAGGAATACGATTTCAAAAAACAATAGAAGTACAAAATCTGTTTGGGTTATACCGAGCAGATTTTTTTACATTTAACTTACTAAAGCTACAGAGACAACTAAAAAAAGAGGCTCATAGACCAACACAACAAGGGAATTTAGTCCTTAAAAACAAGGAAAAGAGTTAGGTAGTTCAAGTTTCCATCTAGTAATCCGAAGAGAAAATGCCTCTTGCTGGAATTAGCAAATGGATAGTAAATTTTTTATGTACGCTTTAAATTCCAGAAACCAACAAGAAGGTATATCCAGTGGTTTTTACTGAGATAATCTTCTAAAATTGAAAGTAATTTATTAAAATTCAAAAGAATAACAGCTTTTTTTTATTTATTTGTTATCTTCACAAAAGCCAAAAAAAATCTTATGAAATTATATCTACCAAAACTAAACACTTCATTATTAACTTATTACACTTCAGCTTTACTAGGAGTATTAGTCTTTTTATACAACGATGCTGATACGCGATACTTATATATTATCTTATCCTTAGCTTTTGTTTTAATTCTAACTGCAAGTTGTTTTAATGCTTTAACTTTTAAAAGCTATCGTACCGTTTTATGGCCTTTTATTGTTAATGTTCTGTTACTCCTTGCCTTTCTCATAACAAATGGAGGTATTAGTAATGTTCCTTTTTTCGGGTCAGATAATTCTTCATTGTTTATCTTTTTTCTAATGTTAGGATTTAATTCCCACTGGTATATGTTAATCGAATCTTCTCTTATTTCAGATTTCAGTTTTTTAGTAATCAATACTTTTTTATCCTTTATTATTCCTAGTTTAGGATATGCCCTAGGCTATATATACACCGCCAAAATGAAACAAAACAACTAATTTAAATCCGAGTATAAAAACAGGATTGTTCATGAAATAGAAGCGTGAATGAACCTCGCAAAACTTAACTCGAAATAAATAAGAGAATACACCCTTTAATTAAAATCGCATTTAAATCCATGCAACAAAAACACATCGAATGCACCAAACATGGTCAACAAGAGATGGCATTATTGTGTACACATCTAGCTCATAGTTTACTCAATCGAATATCCATTGGTTTTCACAAATACGATTCTGGGGATACAGGGAGACCAGATGCTTGGTGTAACACTTGTGAAGAGGCCTGGAGTCAAACGAAAACAGAAGCCGATCGGGAGCAATGGTTCATGGATTGTCAACACAAAATTGTTTGTGTTTCTTGCTGGGATGAAGCCAAAGAACTCAATAAAGATACCTCGAAAATTGCATTTAAAGTTTTAGACCTTGAGGAGATCAAAGCAATAATTTTAGCGGATTGTTCTACTAAACAAAGCTTTCCCCCCACTATAACCTTTTCATTTCCGCCTTTATATGAAGAGCTAGTTACTCGTATACAAACGCTAGAGTTATCCTCAGAAACCTTTTTATTTAATGCAGTTGAAGCTACTCTTGAAAATAATGAAAAAACGTTTTCAACACATTGGGTATTCGCAGGTGATGGACAAGGAGACCGTTGGTTAATAGATGAAGAAAATCAAATATTTTTTGCGGATCATGACCAAGACCCTATCCCCTTACAAGCGATGAATATCAACTTTGTACAATGGTTGCAAATGGCATTTGTCGTACAACAATTAGATGATTCGTTACAGGCAGATTATCCTATTGAAAAAATAGCTTCTGCATTCAATGCGGTACTTAATCAGATACACCCTCGATTAGCAGAAAATTATCCGTTTGAAATCTTATAAAATATACAAACAAACTATTCATGAATAAAAAAACATATTTAAGTGCTTTTGTTGCTTGCCTACTAGCAGTAAGTTGTCAGGACAAAACGGAAACCAAAGATAATGAAACACCTACTTCTATTAAAAAACAAGTGAGTATCCCTGAAGACAAACAACCTTCTTTTGTTTTGTCTCCAGACCATAAAATTAATACAATCACCTTAGATATTGATGGCGATGGAAAACCAGATCACATACAAATTGTAAAATCTACTTCAGACAACCAGTACGGCATTACAATTCAAAAAGGCAATGGCAATTTTGATATTATTGGTCCATTAGAAGGTGCTATGTATAATGTATTACCCGAAGATATGGTTGACTTAACGTGGGCACAAGACGTATCGGTTGCAGAAAAAAACACCGTTATTTATGAAGTAACTGATGATAATGGTGATTTGCGTTCTGAAGAAGATGTTCCAGAAGATGAAAAAACAACACTCCCTTATGAGAGCTTACACCTCAGTGTACCTGAAAGTTGTGGAAGTGGATTGCTCTATTGGTTAGATGGAACCTATCACTGGCATCAAACAAGTTAATAAAAAAAGCGCCATTCTAAAGTAGAATAGCGCTTTTTCATTATCTTTTATACCGTTCAAAAGATTTCCAATATTTATCTTTATAAATCGTGTAATCAATTTTGAAATCATCTTGGTACCTTTTTTTCATTTGTTCTACTACTCTAGCTGGATCTCTAAAATCTTTACAGGCAAAGAAAAGATCTCTATTACCATCAACCGTTTCTCTTCCTAAATTGAGGTATCCTTCAGCATCTGGTAAAATCGCAATTAATTCATCTTCGAATTGATTCAGTAATTGGTAGGTTACCTCATCTGGAAAGCCCTTTTTATTAGCTTTATAAGCAATTTCAACGCGAACAATCCAAGGATGAGAAGCTTTGTTGTCCCAATCTAAAATACTTCGGTTAATTAAGGCAATTAAAGGCATTCCGTTTTCTAAAGTAGCTTCTAATCCCACGTAAGAATCATTTATTGTATTGTAGCGTGTCTCTTCATGTTTTTCAATACATTCTTTCTCTCGCCAAACTAAATAATCTTTAAGTTTTAAAATTGAGATTACTTCTGCCTCTACTTGCTCTGGTCCAATTACTTTTAAATTATCAATGGAAGTAATTGCATTTAACTCACCTAAGAAATTATCTAAAAAAATATAAATGCCATTCGCAATAATCGCTTTATCACTTTCTACAAAATCATCGTACACAAGAACCAAATCTATCTCATCTGGATAAGTAGAATTTTCAATGGGATAGAAATTTATTTTTTCTTTTGAAAACTCATAGTTATTCATGCGAATATTAAATCGATTGATATCTACGGCTGGTTTTAAGGCAGTAAATTTCCAATTAGGTAGTTGGGGTGCCGTTTGTACTAAATCTTCTACAAAAGCAATATTTTTGACGATTCCATCCGGTGTAAAGATTAATTCCGCTACCTGATCATCCATCATACCCGAAAGAAAATAAATCCCTTCTTTTAATTCTTGTAATTTGGGAGCCAAGCGATCAAAAAATTGTTCTTCAATAGCCTCACGCTCTTTTACAACTTTAAAAAAGGTTTGTTCATTATCTTGAAACCACTTCCAAAAATCTAGCGGTGTGTAAATCGGATTCTCTTTTTTAGCAAAAATATTTTTTAGTATACTCATATAAATAATAGTATAATACTTTGTCGATTCAATAACGAATTAAAATTGTAGTTATGCTTCATTTTTCATCTTATGTCAATTGACCTATAAAGAGACCAAGTATAAAATGAACTAAACAATGGTTTAGCTTTGTTTTTTCAGTTTAGCTTTAATAAACTCATATATAATAGGCAAGATAGAAATAAAAATAATCAACAAAGCAATTTTAGAAAAGTTGTCTTTTACTATAGGGAGATTCCCTAAAAAATAACCAGCTAAAGTTAACCCTACTACCCAGATTATACCTCCAATCACATTATACGTCATAAACACGCTATAGCGCATGCTTCCTACGCCTGCTACAAAAGGAGCCAATGTACGTACGATTGGTATAAATCGAGCAATTACGATAGTTCGCTCTCCATATTTCTCATAGAACGCATGGGTTTTATCTAGGTGTTCTTCTTTGATAACTTGTTTGCCAAAGAGGCGAATCTTGGTCATTTTCATACCTATTTTCTTGCCAAAAAAGTAATTCAAGGAATCGCCAGAAATCGCGGCAATAAGCAATAAAACAATCGCCAAGGTTATATCCAATTCTGTTGATTGGGCAACTAGCATTCCTGTAGCAAAAAGCAAGGAATCTCCAGGTAAAAAAGGCATAATAACGAGTCCTGTTTCCACAAAAATGATTAAAAACAAAATAACGTAAATCCAATAGCCGTATTTTGCTATAAGCGTGTGTAAATACTGATCAATATGAAAGATAAAATCGAAGAACTCCATGTTTTTTTAGGTATGGGATAAAATTGAACAAATTTATATATTCCACAAAGATGAAAAGATTATTCTAATTAGAAAGAAAAATAATCAATTTAAGAAGATCGTATTTATAGCCTACTTTTTTTTTGTATTTTTAAAATTGGTACCAAATACAGTCTGTCATGCTATTACACTTTCTATCCCCCTTATTCTTAGGTTCAAATTTAGCTTCTCTACAAGCTATCACAACCGTATTACATTTCTCATTTCTCATTGCTTTTGTAGTGATTATCCTTCGATTTTGCAGGGATTATTTCTTCTATAAACATCGATTTACACAAGCCTTTACTAGGAGAAAAGCAGCATTACTTGTGCTACTTATTGTATACAGCCTTATCATGTTGACCATTTATTTTTTGTATTAGTACTTGAGATTCCGTTTAGCAAAACCTAAACTGTGAAACAAAAAAAGGAGCGAATCACTTCGCCCCCATATTTTTTTATTCTTCTTCGTCGTCTTCGTAAAAATCTAGCCATTCTACATCTTCAGCCATTGTTTTTTCTACAAACATATCCAATGCTTCAACATAGTTGGTAGCAAAGTAAACGCGTTGTGTTTTTCCAATGCTTTCTGACAATCGATATAAACGCGGTTCTAATCGACTTCTCAATTGTTGATCTACATCATCAATCGCGTACATTTTCAATTGATTGACATCAAATCCAGCACCGCTAAACATTAAATTCAATCGCTCTGCTGTTCCAATAAGAATATCATTCCCCAAAGACATTTGATTTTTATCATCATCTAAATTGGTATAATCATGTACGCCATATACACGTATGCCCATTTTATCCCCCAATCGATCAAATTCTTCTACTAGGCGTTCTACTTCAAACTTATCTCTTACAACTAACAAGACACGGGTTGATACCATATCGTCAACAGGTGCATCCGCACGTTGCAAAGCAGCCATAAGTAAAGCCGTTGTTTTCCCTTCCTCTTTAGGTGCGATGAGCACAAAATCCTGTCCGCTTTTAATACGTCCAAAAGTAGATTTTTGCAATATAGTAGGTTCAACAAAACCATGTTGATTCAAGTTGTTTTGTAAAACTGGGTGTATTTTTTTTAATTTCATATTATTTTGTAGCAAATAGCTTTACGTCTTCTAGTGTTACTTCGTTTCCTCCTAAAATAATTAGTCGCTCAATTACATTGCGCAACTCTCTTATATTTCCACTCCAATCGTATTGCTGTAATAAAGCAATAGCTTCTGAGGTGAATTTTTTAGGCGCTGTTCCTTGTTCTGTGGCAATTTGCTTTACAAAATGCTCCAACAACAAAGGTATATCATCTCTTCGATCATTCAAAGCAGGTACTTTAATTAAAATAACCGCCAATCGATGGTATAAATCTTCTCTAAAACGCCCTTCCTCTATTTCTTTTCTCAAATCTTTATTCGTAGCAGCCAATACACGTACATCAATTTTTTGATCTTTTTCAGCTCCCACACGTGTAATTACGCCTTCTTGTAAAGCACGTAATACTTTGGCTTGAGCAGATAGACTCATATCGCCAATTTCATCTAAAAAGATGGTTCCTTTATCCGCTAATTCGAACTTACCTGGTCGATCTTTGACTGCTGATGTAAAAGCCCCTTTAACATGCCCAAACAATTCACTTTCAATCAATTCTGAAGGAATAGCAGCACAATTAACTTCAATTAAAGGTTTGACTGCACGTTGACTTTGTGCGTGAATCTGATGAGCAACCAACTCCTTTCCAGTTCCATTGGATCCCGTAATTAAAACACGAGCATCCGTTGAAGCCACCTTCTCAATCATCGCATTAATTTGCTGAATGGATTCATTTTGCCCTATTATCTCGTATTTCTTAGATACTTTCTTCTTTAAAATCGTATTCTCTACCACTAATTTACTCGTATCTAAGGCATTGCGAACCGTAGTTAATAATCGATTCAAATCTGGTGGTTTGGAAATATAATCATACGCCCCTAATCGCATGGTATTGATGGCTGTTTCTAAATCTCCATGACCAGAAATCATGACAAAAACAGTTTCGGGTTTTATTTTTTTTGCTTCAACAAGTAGTTCATCTCCACTCATTTTAGGCATTTTAATATCAGAAATGACCAAATCATAATCTTCGTGGATGATTTTTTGCAACCCCTCTGCACCATCTTCTGCGCCTTCCACTTTATAATCTGGAGATTCATCCTCTAAAATTCGAATTAAAACACGGCGAATAGCGGCTTCATCTTCTACAATTAAAATTTTTGATTCTTTACTCATACACTTTTTTTCGTTTAGTCACCCCCTAATTAGTACTTCAACCACTTGTATAGTTCCTTCCACGAAGGGCGTTTACCATACATCAAGATACCGATGCGATAGATTTTTGCAGCAAACCACACTACTAATAAAAAAGTAGCAAATAATAGAACAATAGATACAATTATTTCCCAAACTGGAACACCAAAAGGAATTCGCATTAACATCACAATAGGAGAAGTAAATGGAATCATTGAAAATACAGTGGCTACCGTTCCGTGAGGATCTTTAATCACCGTAAAAAATCCGATGTAAACCCCTAACATCAGCGGCAACATCACAGGGAATAAAAACTGTTGCGTATCCGTTTCATTGTCTACAGCGGCACCAATTGCAGCATACAAAGAGCTGTATAAAAAATACCCCCCAATAAAGAAAACAATAAAATAGAGAAACCACGACAATAAAGGTAAGCTTGTTATTTCAGTATAATAATTCTGAATATTCGCCATCATTGTAGGAGAGAGTGTTGTTGCCATTTGAGCAGTCTCAGCATTAGCCACTCCCGCACTTAATCCAAAAACCGAGGTCGCTACTAACATCAAGATTCCACCTACAACTCCCCAGATTAAAAACTGCAATAACCCAGCCATCGAGGTTCCAATAATTTTGCCCATCATCAGTTGAAAAGGTTTAACTGAAGAAATAATCACCTCAATGATTCGATTTGTTTTTTCTTCTATTACAGAACGCATCACCATATTTCCATAAATAATAATAAACATCATGATACAATATCCAAATAAAGATCCGATAAAAATCTTAATTTCATTCAATCCTTTTACCGTTTGTTCGCCAGATGCTTTTTCCAAATGTAGATTAACTTCTGCTTGGTTTTCCTTGATAATCTTAGGATCAATTCCTTTATTAATCAAATTTAAGCTAGAAACCTTATTTTCAACAATAGATTCTATTTTACTAATAAAAGCAATTCCTGGGCTTTCATTGGAAATATAGTAAATCGAATTTTCATAGGCTTTGATCTGATCTTGTTTAGGGATATACAACAAGCCGTCATATTTTTCAGCCAAAACGCTATCCTTTAAAATGGCAATTGGAACTACAGTGAGGTTTTGATATTCATATTCTTCCGAATTCTCAAAATCAGAACTAAAAATTCCGCTCTCATCGTGAATAGCAATCACTTTGGTTGTTGACTTCATAGTGCTCAAAAATCCAATCAGCACTGCAATACCTACAAAGAAAAGTGGGGCTAAAAAAGTCATCACAATAAACGCTTTATTGCGTGCTTTTGCGATAAATTCTCTTTTTATAATTAGTTTTAAAACACTCATAGTTATTTGCTTACAGTTTGAATAAAAATATCGTTTGCTGTTGGTAATTTCTCAACAAAATGGGTTACTTGCCCATTGTTTGATAAGATATGTAAGAGTTCATTAGGCATTGCTTGACCTAAATCTACTTCCAATTGTAATTCATCATTTAAAGACTTAAACGAAGTAGGGAAAACGGTAAATTTCTGAGATAATTCAAACATTAATCGATGTACATCGCTCGATAGGATACCTACCTGATATAGATTGGTACGGAAATCTCTCTTTACATCAACTAAACGTCCTTCGATCAATTTATTAGAATTGTGGATAAGTGCTATATAGTCACACATCTCCTCTACACTTTCCATACGGTGTGTTGAGAATATAATAGTAGCTCCTTTTTCTTTGAGTTCTAGAATTTCATCTTTAATAATATTGGCATTCACAGGGTCAAAACCTGAAAAAGGCTCATCAAATATTAATAATTTAGGTTTGTGTAATACCGTAACTACAAACTGTATTTTTTGAGCCATACCTTTAGATAGTTCTTGGATCTTTTTGTTCCACCACCCTTTGATATCCAATTTGTCAAACCAGTAATCCAGTTGTTCCTTTGCTTCAGCTTTACTCAATCCTTTTAATTGTGCTAAATACAGGACTTGTTCACCAACTTTCATTGTTTTGTACAGTCCTCTTTCTTCTGGCATATAGCCAATGTCTTTAATATGGTAGGGACTTAACCTCTGACCATCCAAAATAATTTGTCCTTTATCGGGATAGGTAATTTGATTAATAATTCGGATTAAGGATGTTTTTCCTGCTCCATTGGGGCCAAGTAAACCGTAAATTGATCCTTTCGGAACGGTTAATGACACATTATTTAAGGCTACTTTATCAGAATATGTTTTTTCTACATTCTGAACTTCTAAGATAGGTTGCATCAATCGATCTTTTATATTTCTGGTAAAAATAAATCTTTTATTTCAACTTGCGAAGCACAAGGAATATTTTGATTGACAATAGGCATAAAAAAACCCAACCTTATATTACTATAAGGTTGGGAAAAATTGCTATGAAAAAGAAAATCCACTGTTTAATAAGTGTGGCTCAAATGTATAACTTCTTTTCTAATTATGAAAACATTTCTTTGACTTTTTCAAAAAAAGATTTATCTCCTTTGCCAGGAGAAGGTTTGAAGTTACCATCCTCTTGCATTTTCTCAAAAAATTCCTTTTGTTCTTTTGTCAGTTTCTTTGGTGTCCATACATTGACATGTACTAATAAATCACCACTTCCGTAACTATTTAAATGAGGTAATCCTTTTCCTCTCAAACGGAGAATTTTACCTGATTGTATACCTTCTTCTAATTTGATACGCACATTACCTGTTACGGTATAAATTTCTTTACTTCCGCCTAAGGCTGCTTCAGAGAAGCTAATATACAGGTCATAATGAAGGTTGTCCCCTTCTCTTTTTAGCGTGTCGTGTTCCAATTCTTCAACAACGACCAACAAATCCCCTGGTACACTATTATTTCCAGGTGCTTCATTTCCTTTACCTGTAACTTTCAATTGCATGCCTTCAGCTACACCTGCAGGAATTTTGATTGAAACAGTTTCTTCTTGTAAAACCATTCCTTCCGCATCAGATCCTGTTGGTTTTTGATCAATCATTTGACCTGTACCTTGACACGTATGACAAGGAGAAGCCGTTTGCATACGACCAAATACCGTGTTGGCTATTTTAGTAACTTGTCCACTTCCATTACAGGTTGAACACGTTTTATAGGTAACACCAGCTGCTTTTATTTTGCGTTTTACTTTTACTTTCTTTTCTACTCCATTTGCGATATCTTCTAACGTAAGTTTTACTTTGATACGCAAACTTGTTCCTTTAGCTCTTCGTTGGCCTCCACCACCGCTGAAACCACCGAATCCGCCGAAACCACCTCCGCCAAAGGCACTTCCAAAAATATCTCCAAACTGACTGAAAATATCGTCCATATTCATATGACCACCGCTATATCCGCCGCCGCCTTCAAAAGCAGCATGACCATATTGATCATAACGCGCTTTTTTATCTGAATCACTTAATACTTCATAAGCTTCTGCGGCTTCTTTGAATTTTTCCTCAGCCTCTTTATCTCCTGGATTTTTATCTGGGTGAAATTCAATTGCTTTTTTGCGGTATGCCTTTTTAATGGCAGCAGCATCTGCTCCTTTATCGATACCTAATATTTCGTAATAATCTTTCTTCATTTTGGATTATAAGTTTCTATTAATAAATTAGTCCTACTACTTGTTATTGACCAATAACAACTTTAGGAAAACGAATAATCTTATCCCCTAATTTATACCCTTTTTCTACTACATCTACCACTTTTCCTTTTAGCTCATCACCTGCTGGAATTTGTGTAATCGCTTCTGATAGATCTGCATTAAAAACATCTCCACTTTGAATAGCTACTTCTTTTAATCCTTTGGCAGCTAACGTGTCAATTAATTTTGTTGCTATTAATTGAAATCCCAACAAATGGTCACTTTCTCCTTGTTTTTCCAACTCTAATAAAGCACGACTAAAATCATCTAAAACAGGAAGCATGGCAGACACAACTTCTTCATTGGCTGTTTTAAACAAGTCTAAACGCTCTTTCGATGTACGGCGTTTATAATTCTCAAACTCAGCGAATAAACGTAAATATTTATCTTTTTCTTCTGCGACTTGCGCTTTTAAAATTTCTTCCATTGACTCATTTTCAACTTGTGCAGTTTCCGTTTCTTGTGTATCTTCTACATTTAAGTCAATTTCTTCCTTGTTTATATCTTTATTTTCCATACTTCTATCCTACAGTTTATATTGCTTTCTCTTAATCAAATCCTTTGCCAACTGTTTTTTTATGCCATAATGACAGAAATATAAGGATTTATAATTTCAACTCTTTGTATGTCATAAAAAATGCCCTTGTAGTAATCACTATACTGGCATTTTTACTTATCCTTATTGGGCGTTATTTATCTTATCTTCCGAATACAAAGCAGCAAAGGCTTCTTCTAAGGTGAGATAATGAAATTTAAAATTACTTTGTTCCAATTTATGGCAACTTATTTGTTGTCCTTTTGTCACTAACATTTCTTTTTCACCTAAAACAAAACGCAGCACCCACGAAGGTACAGCCGGAAAAAATAGAGGCCGTCCTAAGGCAATACACAGCTTTTTGGTGAAATTTTCATTCGTTTCTGGTTTAGGTGCTACTGCATTGAAAACACCCGCTAAGTGATGATCCATTACAAATAGGAATATTCGTGCCAAATCACTCAGATGAATCCAGGAATAGTATTGATTTCCTGTACCTAAAGGCGAAGCGATATAGCACTTAGCTATTTGCTCCATTTTTGGTAAAGCACCTCCGGTTCTAGCTAAAACTAATCCTATTCTCAAAATACATACTTGCAGTCCTAAGGTTTCGAACCGTTTATTGGCTGTTTCCCATTGGTTGACAACGGTTCCTAAATAATTTGTTGCGGGTATATAGTCTTCTTCATCTTGCATGCGGTCAAGGGTATCGTAAATACCTACTGCTGAAGCACAAATGATTTGTTTGACTTGATGAGGCTGGTTGCTCAATAGTTGATACAACGTTTGAGAGGCGTCTACTCTACTATTGCTAATAAGCTCTTTTCCTTTAGCAGACCAAGAACCGTTAATTGAGCTACCCGCCAAATGGATAATTACCTCAACCTTTTCTATACAGGCAGAATCGATACTCTGTTTTTGGGGATTCCAATAATATCCGCTACATCCTTTTAGAACATCTAATTTATCTTTAGCCGTGGTCAAGAAAGCAACCTCAACCCCTCTTGCTAATAGCATCTCAATCAATTTATTCCCGACTAGTCCTGTTGCACCTGTAACTAAAACCCTCATATTTTTACTGTATATCTCTCTATTTCTTTGTCCTAACTCTAAGTGTCCATTCAAAATTAAACGTTGAAACCTCATCTCCTTTTTCATCCCTACCGATTGATTGCATCCATAGCGTTACACCTTCTTGTGTTGTTATCGCTTTTTGAATTGCCGCATCAAGTAAATGCCCCTCTACACAAGTAAACGAAATCTTCCCAGTTGCTTTTTTTACAAAAACAGCATTATTTTGAGCAACTAACATAGAAATAGGCTGTCCACTTTTACCTATTTTTTTCATTACTAAAGCTCCCGTTGACAATTCGGCAGCCATAGCTTGTACAGCAAAATACATGGAGCGAAAAGGATTTTGATTCACCCATCTATGCCGAACAGTTGTCGTGGCTTCTGTATCAGAAATACGCTTTAATCGCACACCTGTCCAATAGGCGGAAGGCAACTTGAAAAATAAAAATTTATTTATAGTTGAAACTGAAAACTGCATGGTATTATTTTTTTTATTACCACTAAATATACAACATTATACGGATGTTTCAGGCTACTCCTAAAATATAATCGCTTTTACAACAGGTACAATTGTTCTATTTTGCCTGTTAATTTTTTTTCGGAAACACATTAAAAAAATCACAACAAACTAACAAACAACACTTTATCAAAAATACAAAAAATACAAATAGTTAAATTAAAGTTAATTTTAAGTACTCTGCAATACATAGTACAGGCTTTTAACTATATCTTTGCATAAGAAAATCATTGAAACTATGAATAGTGAAAATACAAAAGCTCAAATGCGAAAAGGTATCTTAGAGTTCTGTATTCTTTCCATTTTAAAAGAACGCGATTATTATACTTCTGAAATATTAGAAGAGCTTAAAAAAGTAAAACTTTTAGTGGTAGAAGGAACCGTATATCCTTTACTAACAAGACTCAAAAATGGAGATTTGTTAACCTACAGATGGGAGGAATCCAATGCAGGTCCCCCGAGAAAATATTACAAACTAACTGCTAAAGGCGAACAATTCTTAGGCGAGCTTACAGAAACATGGGAAGAATTAGCAAATGCCGTTCAAAAAATAACCACAAACAAGCAAGATCATGAATAGAACTTTAACAATAAACATCGGTGGTTTAGTTTTTCACATTGAAGAGCAAGCCTTTCAGAGATTAGATCAATATATAAAAGCGATTCGCCGTTCGATTGCAATCGAAGAGCAAGATGAAGTGGTTGAAGATATTGAATTGCGCATTGCAGAAATTTTCAATTCAAAAATTACGACAACCAAACAGGTGATTACTTCTGATGACGTAGATGAAGTTATTCAAATTATGGGAAAACCGGAGGATTATTTCATTGATGAAGAGACCACACAAACGCATAATGAACACACCTATTACAGAGAGAAAAAATTATTTAGAGATACAGATAATCGCATCTTAGGAGGTGTTTTAGCAGGATTAGCGCATTATTTCAAAATTGATACCATTTGGGTGCGTTTAATCTTCATTTTTCTTGTGTTTTTCTATGGAACAGGCATCTTGTTATACTTTGTGTTGTGGATTATTATTCCAAGTGCAAAGACAGCTAGTGAAAAACTAGACATGATGGGAGAGCCCGTCAATATAGAAACGATTGAACGCAAAATAAGAGAAGGCGTTGACTATACGACGAGTAAGATTAATTCCATCGATTATGAAAAATTCAAACACCAAACACAAAGAGCCACAAACCAAGGAACTAAAATAATCCGTTACATCTTAGGTATTGGTTTTATTGTTGTAGCAATTATTGGTATGATGGTTAGCTTTTTTGTCAACTTAATGATTATTGTCAACACTAGTTTTATAGCTGCAGAGTTTGATCTTCCTCTTTTCATGACAGATGCAAGCGTTCCTAGATGGATTCTACATACCTTCATCAGTTTGATCACCTTTTTGCCTTTTATTATTATGTTGCTATTGGGATTAAAATTACTCTATACCAATATGAAGTACATCTGGCTTACAGCAATAAGTATATTTGTGCTATGGATCAGTAGTTTAATTATTTTATCCGTTATGATTATAAAAAGTGAAAATGGCGAATTTATAGAAAAGCAAATGGGCTTTACCTATGAAGTAACCCATGAATCTAAAGATTCAACAGCTGGTGATTTTTTATTTTCAACAACTAAACCGATTGTTTTACAACTCGATGAAAACGCAGTAATAACAGATGTTTTAGCCAATAAAATTGAGATTGTTCCATCCTACCAGGACACGGCTTACGGCAAGTTTGGCAATACAGCTAAGGAATACCAAACGAGTTTTAAAACGACCGAAAATGAAACTGAATTCCTTATTCACATCACAGAGGAACAATTAAAACTCAATGAATTTTTAACGTTGTATGTTCCGATTGGAAAAAAGATATTAATCGATGAAAAGGTAAAACCTTACCTATTTTCTCAGGCACAATCCCAGATAAAAACGGGCAATCATTGGTATGAAATGAAAGACGATTTTAACTTACATTGTACGGATTGTAACTAAAAAGAGGAGCTAATTAGCTCCTCTTTTCTATTTTTTATCTTGGTACAATTACATCGTAGCTGCTTCATTTTGAGCATCGATAATCATCTGCTCATTGGCTTTAATAGCAAATTCTACACGGCGGTTTTTTGCTCTTCCTGCATCTGTATCATTACTTGCAATTGGATCAGCAATTCCCATACCCTCCGTTGCTAAACGCTTATTTGAAACACCATTTTGCATTAAATAGGTTTTCACCGCATTTGCACGTTGTCTAGATAATTTTAAGTTGTATTCTTCTCTACCTGTATTATCTGTATAACCAAAAATACTGATTAAAGTATTCGGATTCTCTTTAAATACTACGATTAATTTATCTAAATTTTGTTTTGCCTTATCTGTTAAGGTAGCTTGATTCAAATTAAAATTAACTGAGCTTTCGCCTAAAATCAATTTAATTCCCTCACCTACACGTTCTACTTGAGCACCAGGAACTGTTTGTTCAATTTGACGTGCTTGTTTGTCCATATTGTTTCCAATAACACCTCCAGCAGCTCCACCAATAACTCCACCTAATACAGCACCCAAAGCACTATTGCCTCCTTTTCCAATATTATTCCCTAATATCCCGCCAATAATTGCTCCACCAGCAGCGCCAATAGTCGCTCCTTTTTGTGTATTATTCGCATTTTTGACAGAGTCGCAGCTTGTCAACGATAAAGACCCAACTAGCAAAGCACCTGCTAAAAGGGTTGTTGTTGTTTTTTTCATCATATTACCTTGTTGTTGATTCTTAATTCTTTGTGAAATGATACGTTACATCATATCCTTGTCCATCTACGTAAAAATAATCAATCAAATCAAAACTAGTAGCGGTTTGATTTTTCACTTTCATCTTGTACCCTGTGGTTACATTCTTCGCTTTTAATCCAGTATCTACAAATTTAAACTCGAATTCTCCACTTGGGTTAACAAACCACTTAAAGTTACTTTCAAACATGGGACACGAATTTCCGCCCAATAAATTTACCACGCCAGAGTTGTTATTTGAAACAAATTTCCACTGACTCCCTTTAAAACACTTCGCATCAGCAATATTAAAAGAAGTAACTTTTACAAACTCTCCGCCTATATGAGAGATATTAGTTAAAGTCCAATCTCCTTTTATTCCGTATTGCGACTGCTTATCCATAGTCGGCTTACAAGAAACCAATGCTAATCCCACAAAACTTAATAAAATTAACTTTTTCATAATAAATCTTCTTTTTTTTACAATAATACAAACTTTCTAGGTACAAATGGATTTTACTGTCCAAAAAAGAATAAAATGACAAATTGGCATCTCTTTCTAGGTTGGTATCTTTTTTGTCTACCTAATATCACATAAAAATATTAAAAATAATAATACCAAAATAAGTATGACAACTGGAAAAATTAATGTTACTGTAGAGAATATCTTTCCTTTAATAAAAAAGTTTTTATATAGCGATCACGAGATATTCTTAAGAGAATTAGTTTCAAATGCAACGGATGCTACCTTAAAGCTAAAACACCTAACAAGTATTGGGGATGCAAATGTAGAATATGGCGCTCCTATTATTGAGGTTAAAATTGACAAAGACAATAAGAAACTTCACATTATCGATCAAGGGATTGGTATGACCAGAGAAGAGGTTGAAAAATACATCAATCAGGTTGCTTTTTCTGGGGCAGAAGAGTTTTTAGAAAAATACAAAGACAGCGCCAAAGACGCGGGAATTATTGGACACTTCGGTTTGGGGTTCTACTCTGCCTTTATGGTAGCAGAAAAAGTAGAAATTATAACTAAATCATTTAAAGACGCACCTGCTGCACATTGGACTTGTGATGGTAGTCCTGAATACACGTTAGAAGAGGCGGATAAACAAGACCGCGGTACTGAAATCATCTTGCACATCGCGGAAGATTCTTTAGATTTCTTAGAGGAATATAAAATTCGCGAGCTTTTAACCAAATACAATAAATTCATGCCTATTCCAATTAAATTTGGAACCCATGAAGAAGGGGAGGGAGACGATAAAGTTGAAGTTGATACCATCATCAATAACCCAAATCCAGCTTGGACTAAACAACCTGCGGATTTAACGGATGAGGATTACAAAAATTTCTATCGCGAATTGTATCCAATGCAATTTGAAGAGCCTCTTTTCAATATTCACTTGAATGTAGATTATCCTTTTAACTTAACTGGAATCTTATATTTTCCAAAGTTAAGTGGTGATTTACAAATGCAAAAGGACAAGATTCAATTGTACCAAAATCAAGTATTTGTAACGGATAATGTTGAAGGGATTGTTCCTGAATTCCTAACGATGCTAAAAGGAGTAATTGATTCACCTGATATTCCGTTAAACGTATCTCGTTCTTACTTGCAAGCGGATGGTAATGTGAAAAAGATTGCTAATTATATCACTCGTAAAGTAGCGGATAAATTGAAATCTCTTTTTAACGAAAACCGCGCTGATTTTGAAAGCAAGTGGAATGACATTAAAATTGTTTTAGAATACGGGATGTTGTCTGAACCTAAATTTTCTGAAAAAGCAGGTTCATTCATGTTGTATCCAACAACAGAAGGGAGCTTCTTTACGCTAGATGAGCTAAAAGAGAACACCAAAGACTTACAAACGGATAAAGATGGGAACTTAGTTGTCTTGTATACTTCGAATAAAGATGCGCAACACAGCTATATCAGTGCTGCGAGAGAAAAAGGATACCAAGTTGTACTGCTAGATTCTCCTATTGTTTCTCACTTGATTCAAAAGTTAGAAAGTGAGAATGAGAAATTAACCTTTGTACGTGTTGATGCAGATCATATCAATAATTTGATTAAGAAAGAGGAAACGTCAATCTCAAAACTTTCTGAAGACGAGCAAACAACCTTACAAGGCTTTATTGAGCAAGTGGTTCCAAAGGAAAAATATACGGTAAAATTAGAAGCCCTAGATAGCAAAGATTCACCTTTAGTATTGACTCAACCAGAGTTTATGAGAAGAATGAAAGAGATGAGCCAATCTGGTGGTGGTGGAATGTTCGGTATGGGTAATTTCCCAGAGATGTACAACTTAGTGGTGAATACGAATTCTGAATTTGCTTCTAAAATCTTGAACAATACCAATGAAGCGGAACGCAAAACTGCTTTCAGTCAAGCCTTAGATTTAGCGAAATTATCGCAAGGGTTGTTGAAAGGCGAAGAACTTACGGCTTTCGTGAAAAGAAATTTTGAGAAACTGTAAATAACAACTCTTTTCAAGAAAAATAATTAAAAACCCCGTCTCCAAAAAGACGGGGTTTTATTTTTTAGTTTTTTTAGACAGCTCCTTTTAATTACATTACTTTCTTTAATGCTTTTAGTGCTTCCTTTCTTATCAAGGCTTTAGGGTGATTGATTAGTACTGAGATTTTATCTTTTGCTTTTTTTGATTTCATTCTGCCTAAAGCCTCTAAAGCTTGTGCTGCTACTTCATCATCATCAAGTAGTTTAATTAAAACATCTTCTGCTTTCCCTGATGTTACTTTTCCCAAAGCCACTACAAACATCTGTCTTGACATTCCATTTTCTTTGTCTTGTACGATGGGTAAAATCCGTTCTACATCATCTTCGATAATGGTGATATAAATTGTGTTTCCAATCGCCCAACGCAACAACGTTTTATCCTTTGGTATTTTGTTGTATTCATCGAGTAAAATTGGACTTGCTTTTCCAATGGCTTCTTGTACGGCTAATGCCCTGATAACACCTTCTTTGATAGCAATATGTTCTATTCCTTCCTGTAGCAAATCAAGCAAAACAGGAACTGCGGCTGGATACGGCTTGTCAGTGTTTACTAAATCATAAATATCGTTTACAGTAATCCCAACTTTTGCCAATTCTGATTTTATTTTATTTGCTTCTATTACCATAGCTATCTAAATGGAATTGGTTTAGTAATAATACTTCTATTGTTAATCAAGTTTTGCAACGGCCCCGAAAAAGTTGTATTCGGCCTTGTATAAAGAATGAACTGACGGCCTGTTTGCTGTGAGTACAGATGAAAATCCGTTAATTGCCGTGTTAAGCTTTGATGCCCTACATTCTTTACTTCTCCAAGTGTAGTAGATGTGAGTTGGTCGGGTATTCTGTATTTGGCTGTTCCTGTTAAAGACGGTATTCGTGTTTTTGCTCCAACCCCTACCGCTTCTTCTCCTGCAATACCTAAAGCCCTTGCATTTGAAAGCCCCCCCTTACTCGCGTTAATCGTAACTTCCTTCAAAAGCGTACCTCCTGTTGCGTCAGGTATACGCAATGGCCCCCTTGAATCCCCCATCCATGCTACGTAAAGGTACTACTTTTGTAACACTGTTTTTAACAATATTGGTAGAAGACAAATCAGGTCCACTTTTTATAGTTGCTGAAGAACTTAAATTTGTATTTGAAGTGTGAGAGATTGTTCCTGCCGGATTCATAGTTATAGCCTCTACTCTTGGTAGACTAGATGCACCTGTAAGAAAACTACGTCCATTAGCCAAAGTACTTATTCCATTTATCGTACCTCCAAACTGCCATTCCTCCTAAACTGTTGGGATGCATAGTATTCCAATAAATACTTCCTGGTGTATGCTGTACTTTTGGAACTAGCTGCAAAACTCTAGATCCTATATCAGGTGCACCTTGAAGATAATAATTTTTGAGGACAAACAATTAAAAAACCCCGACTTTTTTAAGACGGGGTTTTGTTCTTTAGGCTTTTTAGACAGCCTCTTTCATTTATGGGAGAAGCAAAGCCGATTTTAACTTTGCTATTTTCTTATCTTGTTTATTAATTTCGATTTGATCTAACAATTTTTCACGACTAATTATAATTAACTCTAAATCTGTAAGCCAATTATCTAGCTTACCATACTTCCATTCCAAAAACTTGGGATCATAGGCTACAACTAATTTTCTTATTCTATCTAATATCTTTTTAGCCAACTTTACATCATTTCCATATACAGCTGCTAAAAATTGAGCTTCCAAAAGTTTAACTTGTCCAACAGGGCTTGCTTTTACTATTCCTTCCGAAAATTGTTTTTCAATAACTTCTACTAATTGCTCTAAAGTAACACTTTTATTATCTAAAATAGAAGCCTGTTCTTTGGTACAAACTAATGCTTCTTGCAAAAGATCTCCATGTTTCTTATAAAGAACATCAAACTGTAAACCTTTATGATCACATATTTCCTGCATAAAAACAGGCTCTTCCAAGCATTTTTTCACATCTTTTTTCCACAATGGATAACAGACAAAAATAGGTCTATACTTTTCTTCTCCAGGTAATTTAAACAATTCTATTCCCAAAACAAATAGCCCATAAATCTTTAGCAACTTATTACTTGAATAAATAGTAAGTTCTGCTAGATTACTAGCCCAATCATTTATAATTTCTTTTTTTGATATCATGGTTTTATTATTTGAGTAGGTAATCCAAAATTCCTTTGATACTTTAGCATTTGAAGTGTCATGTTTAATTGAGAAGGGGACAGATTAGGATATCCAAATTTCCAATCATAAATAATTCCATTTGCATTATCAAGCACATCCAATACACCTCGATTACCAGGACCATTGTTAAACGGCACTTTGAATTTCATTCCTTGATCTCCATAAATACGTTGATAACGTGTCAATAAATCTGTTGCGTATTTATGTTTGGCTGTACCTGCAAATCTTCCAACTCCACCTATTACTGCTTCTGCTCTTACATCTGAACTTTGAACTAATTAGGCATTTGTATATCCTGACTTAGTGGTAACTACTTCCCTTACATCAAAAAAATCATTGTTTGCGGCATTTGTATTCGCCACAAAAAACAATAATATTGAAACATTCGAATAGGAGAATAAGCCATTCTACCATTACTACTACAATATTTACTTGATAATTCTTGATATACAAAAGTAAAATCTACAAGATCATATATTTTACGTAAAATGTTATCCTTAGGAACTAACATATCGTACAACTCAGAATATTTACTAAAAGAAAGTGTTTCTTGATGACTTAACATTGTTTTGTATTTAATCAAAACAAAGCTAAAAAACAAAGAGGTAAAACAGAAAGTATTAACTCTCTATTTTACCTCTTTTTAAAAAACGACTTTTTCAGTGCCTTCCCTTTTTGAGACGGGTTTTATTTTTTAAGCTTCTAGAGAGTCGCTTTGTTTTATCGCTTTTTTAAAGTTTTAATTTCGCTTTTGGAAAAACATGCAAAACTTCAATTGCTTCGCAGAAAAAACTGATCCGATCACTTTCGTAATCCTCAATTTGAAAATTGATATTCTCCCAACCCTTAGCTGAAATATCCACTACATCAAAACCCAAGACAGACTGTTTATCAGCACCCTCAAAATTTAATTTGAATTGCATAATATTTCGAAATTGTACCTCTACCTCAACAAAATCTTCTAATCTATTGGGCCATTCTTTTCCATGTTCTCTTTCTTGACACAAAAAGTTTAGGGTTACATCTTGTTTAGACCATACCAGCGACTGAATAAAAACTACGGTTGTAGGCTTCCAATTTTTATTTTTCAATGTTATCATTTTAAAAACCCAATTTGTTCATATATTCCATTTGTAATTTTTCTATTTTGTCAAAAGAGTAATCAGTTTCGTTTTTTCTATGTTGTGCTTCGTCACGCACAGCAAGTTCAAAGGCTATTCTTTTAAACACTTCCTCAATAAGCAAATCTACTTCGGGATAATATGTTCGTTCGTATTCTATTCCTCTTTCTCTAATTACCAAATGCATTTCCCCTTCAAAACCAATATCGATATAGGGAAATGCAAAATCATTAGATTCATTGATTTGAGGAATGAATTCTTCAGGAAAACCCTCTACTTTGCTTACTAATTGAGCTATTCTATTTTTAATTTTCAGCTTTAATTCTTTATCTTTTTTCATTTTATCATTTGTTTTAAAAATCCTCCTCTAACCAACTCTTCTGCATTTAAAAAAGGTGAATAATATTGAATTCCTGTTCCAACTTTATAATAAGCTGGTGTAATTCGAGAGAATTGAACATCAAAAGGTTTTATAACTTGATCCTTTGTTAAAGCACCTGTATTACCAGGAGGCAATGCTCTCATTTGTAAGGGTGTTCCTATAGGTGAAAAATATTTTCCATAGGGAGATCCATATCTATCTATTTGGATTCCTACGGTTAAAGTAGTTTTTGACCAACCCTCCTAATGCCCCACCATTTGGAGGATAAAAAGATGCAAGAGTTGTTGTACCTCATTTACTTGTTGTATTAATAACAACCTCTTCTAAAAGAGTAGGTAGCCCTTGATCATTTTGATTAATAGTCCCTAGAATCCCCCAAAAATGCAAAAGATAGAATGTTTAATAGCTTCTCTAATAACAAAAGAAATAATCTTTTTTTACTTTTCAATTATGTTTAATTTTCCTATTTAATGTCAGCTTAAATAGAATTTAAATCTGGTTTTTCAAGTGGTATTTCTAATACCTCCAAACTGCCATTCCTCCTAAACTGTTGGGATGCATAGTATTCCAATAAATACTTCCTGGTGTATGCTGTACTTTTGGAACTAGCTGCAAAACTCTAGATCCTATATCAGGTGCACCTTGAAGATAATAATTTTTGAGGACAAACAATGAAAAAACCCCGACTTTTTTAAGACGGGGTTTTGTTTTTTAGGCTTTTTAGACAGCCCCTTTCATTTATATGAGGAGCAAAGCAGATTTTAACTTTGCTATTTTCTTATCTTGTTTATTAATTTCGATTTGATCTAAAAAAGCTCTCCGATTAGCTTGCATTTTTTTCAAACTTTCAAACCAAACTTCAAAATTTCCATACCAAATTTCAAACATTTTTACTTCCCAGTTTTTACTTGCATTTAAGATCTCATTCAATATCTTATCTATTCTTGCTAGATCACCTATATATAATGCTGCATAAAACTTTAATTCTAATAATGCTGCTTTTTTTCCTGGATGCTTTATAGCACAACGATAATTGTAGAAATAATCATCGATTAAATCATTCAAATCTTCTAAGGAAACATCATCCTCAATTGATATCTTAAGACTATCATTCACAATAACATGCACCTCTTTAAACTCTTCTATTAGATCACTATAAGGAAGATTAATTTGCAATCCTTTCCTATTAAAAAACTCAAACATTAACTCTGGAGATTCTAAACAAGTCTTCAAATCCTTTTTGTATAATGGATAAATAACAAAATGTGGTCTATAGTTTTTCCCTCCAGAAATGGATATTAACTCTAACCCCATCACAAAAGGCCCAACAATTTTGTATAATTTATTTGAAGAATAATCCCATAAACTAGGGAAAAACTTTAACCATCCTTTGTTATTATTCTTTTTGTTTTATTATCTATCATGTTTTAATTTAGATTTATTGTTATCTAGGGCTAATATTAACATATCTGTCCACAATAATGCTGACCAATAAAAGTTTAAAGATTTCTTTGCTAAAAATGCAGCTACATTATAAAAGCAAAAGCCCCGATGAACGTGGCTTTGAGCTATTCTGCTAAACTAAAATGTTTTTTGACAACTAAAGGAATATCATTCAAGTGCGGTCGTTTCTTCAATTCACTTAATACATCTTCTTCCGTATTCACTTCCTGAATATTAAGTACCAACTTTTCAAGTAAGAGTTTCTTTAATTCCTTTGCCCTATCCTCGTTTGATATATTATTTCCAAGGTCTAATAAGGCTGTCATTCTCTGTTGTTCCGTTTTATCAATAGAGCCAAAGCCCTTAAAAACGTGCATCATTAATCCATTCAAAGGAACCGATTTTAAAATGTAGCCGTAATTGATATAAAAACTATTACTGAATTGTGATTTCTGAAGGTTAATCATTTTAGTGATTTCATCACCATTTATAACCCAGTAGTCGCCTTTCTTTTTAAATCCGATTGGAGCAAGCACCTCATTTAAAATACTTGCTAATTCTTTTTTCTCCATTGTAAGTATTTTTTAATAGTGGTCTAAAACTGTTTTCCATGTTCCTCCATAATTCTGCTCAAAAAGCGATTTGTAGTTATTCAATTGTTTTGTACCTAATTGAATTCCTCTCGGGTTAAATGGCTTCAATTCATAAATTGTCTTGGTTCCAAAATCTACAAAGTCGGGGCGTATACCTTTGATGCCTGTAAATTCTTTAAACTTGCCAAGTGCTGGAGCATGTTTTCCAAATTTATAATCAATACGAGGAAACTTATCTTAAAATTCGCCACTCTGATTTAGTACATTCTACAGAAAAAATCATAGGAGCGCCATTATTGATTTCACAACTTCTTCATTTTCACAATTTTGCTCTATTTTCTTGATGGTTGATCTTATAAACGCAGGTGAAGTCAAATTGTTTTTTATCATTGTCAAATCTTGTACGAAACCATCAAGTAAAGACCAAACGTTATAATTCATGTTTGATTTTTCTTCTTGCGTAGCAGAACGAACAAAACCGTCTCCATCGCCCTGATATTTCTTATAAATTTCAATATGTTTTAATGTAATCATGCTATATTAGGGTATTATATGATAGATAATCTCTACTTCATTTTTTATTAAAATGGGGTATTCTACAGTTCCCCATACACTTTTAACTCCAATTCCTCCGGAATTCTGAAAAACATGGATAGTTCCACTTGAACCTTTTGCATATTGAGATGATATTCTTTGCCACATTGGTCCTGCCTTTTCCCAAGGAAGGTCTCTTGTCAAATTAATCATATTTTTTCCTGCTCGCGTCATTTCTAATGTAGTCATCCCATTTTTAACTGCAAATTCACGAGCCGTTGCCTCCACTAAAGGGTTTCCTCCTCCTGACCAAAAGACACGGCCTCCTTTACTCGCATTAATCTTAATCTCAGGCAACATAGCAGATTCTGCATTGGGAACACGCAATGGTCCACCTTGAATCCCCCCATCAACTGCACGTAAAGGTACAATTTTGACACCATTTTTTTAATACAAAACCCGCTTATATCAAACACATACAAGCGGGTTTATTTTCATAATTTCTTTACAACTTTAGTATCGTCCTCAAAACAACGCGTAAAACTTCGATTGCTTCACAGAAAAAACCAATGCAGTCATTTTAAGCATTTTTTTCCTATATTCCAAAAGCATTTGAGCAATTTTCAGATTAGAATATCCTTTATCTTTCAGTTCTAAATCAAAATCAATCAACGCTATTGCATAATCTACAGGAAACAGCTGAATATATTGTATTTCTTCTTTTTCAAAAACAAGATCATCATCCGTTTCTTCTATTTCAAAAATAACAATAGATGATTCTAAACTCAACGTTTCTTGCATATATATGAGCAATGCTTCTGATTATTTGTTTAATCCCTGCTCTTGATATAGTTCACCTAATAACATAGGATTCATCAAATAATTTACTAATTCTACTAATTTCATATCTCCAATTATTTATTATTATCTGCCCCCAAATTGCCATTCCTCCTAAAACGTTGGGATGCATAGTATTCCAATAAATACTTCCTGGTGTATGTTGTACTTTTTAAATTAAAAACGAAACTCAGTAAATTATTTTTTGAAATGACTATAACTTATCTGACTCTTATTCCTGTACTAAGATCTACTTCAAATAAATCATAAGCTTCATTACGAGGATTCCAAAACTCTCCTTTAATTATGGATTTTGTTATTTCAATTATCTTGAATCCATCTTGAGATAATCGTTCTGTTCTCCATTTTACTCCAATTTCATCATAGGCTACTAAATCAGTGTAATTGGAAAACACAAGAATTCCTTGTTCTTTTATCGAACGAACATCTAAAATTGGAATTGATTCAACTTCCTCCCAATCCTTGTTATCATTTACAGATACAATATAACCAGATCCTTTTGAGACAATACAGAATCTATTAGGATTAGGCATGGTATAAATTCCTGATATTCCTTTCGAACTGAAAGTGCCAAAAGCAAAAACTCCTACCCAATCCTTGCTTTCAAAAGGTATTACTTGAACAACTACTCCATCCTTCCCTTCTTTATTACTTCCCTCAGGATAATAATATTGTTCACCTTTTTTAATTTTATCACTATTTTCAAGTGCATAATTAGCATTAAAAGTTAAATCAATGTTCATAATTATCTTGGTTTTGGATTAAAAAATCTATGAATTATAACTCCCGTATTACCTGATAATGATGACCTTGTTCCTATTTCAAAAACACCTTGCTTAACATTAACACTTCCAGGATGACTATAAAGTATATTTGTATTACTTAAGCCTGGTTTTTGCATTCTTGACAAATTACTTGCATCATAATTATTTGCATTAAAAAAAGCTTCATTTTTCCAAAATCTTTGCCTTACAGTACTCCAAACAGGTAAAGTTCCTTTATATGTATAATTGGTTATTGGTAGTCCTACCTTCCAACCCACATTAATCGTAATCTCATCTAATACCGTAGCTCCTGCATTGGGAATGCGCAAGGGTCCGCCTTGAATTCCACCATTAACTATTTAAAGCGTAAACTTCCCCTCTAAACTAAGTACCCTCAAATATTTACTGTGCTTATTTAGCGGCCGCTACTCACGCCTCTAACTCCTCTTCGGTAGGTAATCTCGAAAACTGCTTTAGTCGTTGTTCTACAGCACCAAACAATTGGAAATTTTCTTTTGCTTGGTTTAGACTTACTTGATTTGCTCCACCAACATAAGATGGATTTTCATTTTGAATACCATCGATTTCCCATAGACAAACAGGACAATCTTGAAAAGTATTAATCGGTTTATCAAAAAAGGTAAAATAACCACAACAAGGACACTCGTATCTTCCAAATTTATTTTGTCTAATTTCCATATTTTGAAACTTGGTTTAAATAATAATTCATTCCTGTAGTTGGTCTATAAAATGTTTCAATATATCCCGTAGGATGTGTAGTTAAGAATTCACCAGTAGTACTATTAAATCTGAAATTCCAACCTTGTGGAGAAGTAAATCCTTTTATTTCTCCTCCAATTGTGCTCTCAGATAATCTCACAGCTCTGTTATAATAAGCTGTCTTAGAAATATTCCCCCATTGCGATCATTCTTTAGCATGTTTCCCAATTTATAATCAATACGAGGAAACTTACCTGCCTCCAATAAAAGCTGTTCTCCTCTTTTACTCACATTAATCGTAACCTCATCCAATACTGTAGCTCCTGTATTGGGTATACGCAACGGTCCACCTTGAATTCCACCATCAACTGCACGTAAAGGTATAACTTTGATTACGTTATGGTATAATTTCTTTTTTTATGTCGATACCAATTAAAAAGCATCACAGTAAACGAGAATTAATAAATAAAACTTAAATGTTTTTTATCCAATTGGATTCAAACTATCCCATCTAAATGTAGCCGCCTCTAAAAATTTGATATTGGTAAACTTTTCTTCTTCAACAAAATTATTAAAACGCTGAGATACAATGATTGTGGATTCACCAATTGAATTCGTAAAAAAAACATCTAAATTTATCAAATCTGGTTTTTTAAAAATAATACCATCTATTTTATTTAATATACTCTTTCCCTTTTGACATGTATCACATAATTCTTTGTCTTCAAGTTCAACGTAATTTAGATCAATAAAAGCATTCATATGTAAAATCTCAGGATAATAATATGCTTTCTCTAACAACTTATTTTTATGATACAAATCTACTTTTTTAAAATTGATTAATCCCTCTAAATCAGCAGATTCAAATTTATCTTTAAATTTTTCAGAAACAATGAAACCTATAAAAGTTCCATAAATAAAATCACCTAATTTTTTCTTTGAAACATTTATTTCTAATGGAGGTAACCACTCTAAACTAGTCAAAAATACGCCACAGGTCTGACATACTTTTGCCTTACCTGTTTTATAACTTAAACTTCTATGCTCTCCATAAGAAAACGCTGTGTTTTCGAATAAATGATTTTTAACAACATAATATTTCATTCTATTTAATCCATTAAATTAACATTTGGTATTCTACTTTTCAGCCAAGGTTGTTGATATAGATTATGAAGATATAAATCAAACTGTGAAGGAGTTGCCGAAGGGTTGCTTTGAAGCCATTGGACAACTGTTGTATCATACTGTCGGTGCCAAGTCTGATACCCTCTGTGTGCTTCATTATCTAAAGCATTATAAATATACCTCGTATTTGTTCTACTGTAATCAAAAGACTCTTTTAGTGTTGGATGGCTATTTAATACTCGTGTTATTTTATTTCCGAGTAGATGATGGGCTTGTCCTGTTGCTTTTACACTACTACTTCCTGCATTAATCGTAATCTCATCTAATACTGTAGCTCCTGTATTGGGAATACGCAAGGGTCCGCCTTGAATACCACCATCAACTGCGCGTAAAGGTACTACTTTTGTAACACTGTTTTTAACTGCATTGGTATATACTAAATCAGGTCCACTCGTCATTGTTGCGGAGGGGCTTAAGTTAGTATCTGCTGCTCTAGAAGCCAATCCTGCTGAATTCATAGATATTACCTCCATTTTAAGTAAACTAGATGCACCCGTCAAAAATCACGCTCATGAACAAGAGCAGAAATCCTAATAAAAACCCTCCAAATACCCTCCTATTGCCATTGAGGAAAAAATGCTCAGACATCGTTAACATCTTGTCACCAAGGAAAGCATTATTTCCAATTGAAAACACTAACTATTGACATTGAAGCTTTGCTTTGCCCACTAATTACTATTAACTAACCTAAACAGCAATCCATCAAAAAAAAAGTTAATTACAAAAACCATTCACCCTCTAAAATTAAACGTAAAATCAAAAATTGTCAAAATAACTAACTCCGCTTTTGTTAACTTAAATTCAACAAACGAAAGATAGCAGGACAAAAACTTTATTTACCCTCTTTTTTCTTTAAACTCAAGCTAGACATTTGTCCTATACCTACAAAAAAATAATAAGTACCTTTGCCTCGTTAAAAATAGAGCAATGAAAGAACATAATTTGATAAAAGGTGTATTTTTAGTGGCCATTGGGGCATCCAGTTTTGGAATGTTAGCCTCGTTTGTAAAACTCGCTTATTCGCATGGTTATACAACAGCCGAGGTAACCTTATCTCAGGTATTATTGGGGTTAATTGGCATGTTCATCATCAATCTTATCCGCAAAAAACAACCTAGTGAATCAATCGCTAGTAAAAGAGATATTCGCAATCTTATTTTAGCGGGAACGTCCATGGGATTCACTTCAGTATTATATTATATGGCCGTAAGTTATATTGATGCCTCAATAGCGGTTGTATTATTAATGCAATCCGTTTGGATTGGTGTTGTTATTGAAAGTTTGGTGACCAAGCAATTTCCCAGTTTATTAAAAATAGTTGCCGTTGTCATCATTTTACTGGGTACTGTTTTAGCTACCAATGTTTTAGCTAGTGAAATTAATTTAGATTTTAGAGGAGTTATCTTCGGATTCCTTGCTTCTTGTTCTTTTGCAATGACCATGTTTTCATCGAACATAGTAGCAAATCATTTACCCGCACCTAAACGAAGCTTATTTATGTTATGTGGTGCAACAGCCGTCGTTTTAATTTTCTGTTTCATTACCCAAATAGGACCCAATAATTCAGAAATAATGCTGTCTTTTTATCAACAGTTTACGGATAACACAAGTGGTATTCGCAATTTTGATTGGAGTATTTTCTATACCTGGGGCTTATTGTTATCGCTTTTTGGAACAATCTTACCTCCTATCTTTCTGAATATGGGATTCCCGCATACAGGAGTAGGTCTAGGAAGTATTGTCGCTTCGATAGAATTGCCTGTATCTGTAACCGTTGCTTTTATGGTATTAAACGAACAAGTTTTTTTAATTCAATGGTTGGGGATTCTCCTAATCTTAAGCGCTATCTTTTTGATGAATAGTCAGCTAATTTTTAAGAAAAAACAAGCCATAAGTTAAACGCTATTCAACGTATATTAGTTTTAAAGAGTCTTTGTGCCAGTCACAAAGACTTTTTTTGTGCTTTTTCAACATTCACTAAAAGTAGTGAGCTCGTTTTCGCCTTGTTTTATCTACATTTGCTGAACAATAAAAACACAAATTAGGATGTACAAAAAACTATTACCTCTTGCCTTGTTATTTTCTTCTGCTATCTATAGTCAAACAGCAAAAGATACGTTATGGGTAAACTCTATGGATGAAGTAACAACTAAAGCGTTAGCTACTTCGTTCAGAATTTCAAAACCAGCCAAACAAAAAAATGGTTTAGAAGAGATTATTACGTACAACAAAGAAACAAAAGCAATTGAAATTAAAGGATTTGGTAATTTTGACAAATCCAAAACTCTTGCATACGACGGAAAAGTAACCTATTTCAATGCAGATGGTTCAGTTAATTTTGATATGTTTTATGAACTTGGAAACGCTATCAAAATAACCTCTATCGATCCTTTTACACAAGAAGAATATACCCTTACTTATTCAGAGGGCTACCCGTACGATGGTACAATGGTGCAATTGTATAAAAATGCTTATTTCTACATCGAAATGATTGAAGGAAGCTATCAATCGTACATCTATGTAAATAAAAATAATGAAAACGAAAAGTACATCTATACATTTGATGATGAAAATTACATCTTAGATGAACAGTTTTTTGATAAAAATGGACAAGTTGTCTATGCTGCTACTTATGAAAATGGTTCGGTTCACGATGGTACTTCTATCATTTTAAATTACGATACTTTCCTGCCAAGTGCAATTAGCACCTATAAAGAGGGCGTAAATACTGAAATAGTCTATTATTTTACTTCGGGACAAGTAAAATACAAAACGACGCTAACAACCACCCAATCGTCGACTGTTTTCTATGACAACAAAGGCAGTCAAATTGCCACATACAAAGCAAACATTGATGAATATGGCTCAGAGACAAACCAAGAGGGGGGATATTTATACTACAATGACTACGATGAAAATACAGATTTACCTGTTAGTCAATCAGAATACAAAAAAGGAAAGTTAGTAAAAGAAACTGCTTTTTATACAGCAACCACTCTACCTACACCTAAATCAATTAAGTATTATCTCAACGATTACTACATAGAAAAAATAGAATTTTTCAATGAAGATGGAAGTAAAAAAGGAGAAATTACGTACGACAAAGATGGATATAATCCAAAAGATGGGGTACTGTATGAAGACAACACGGTTTCAACCTATAAAGATGGGGTGTTAATCGATAAAAAAGTATACTATTCTACTGGAAAACTATTTGAAGAAACCAAAGAAAATCGTTCTACTTACTATGACCAAAAAGGAAATAGTATTGGAAAACTAACTTCTAAAAAAGGATATTATGGTTCAATAGAACCGTATGAGGGTACACTTTTAAGCTTAACTAATGATGAAATTAGCAGTAAGATTAACTATGAAAAAGGAGTTATTGTCTATTCAGCAACCTATGAGCCTCATCCTTCGAATGAGCGTAAATTAATCCTCAGAGAAGAAAATTTCTCACCTGTAAATGCAACACCTAAACGTATTGTTTATACCCGTGAAGGCAAAAAAAATAGAGAAGAATTATTTAATAAGAGCGATTACGATCAAAATATCTTAAAAGTAACCTACTTTGATGCAAAAGGAAAAGTAACAGGTATTTTTGATAATATTGAAAAAGAAGGAACACATTACACCTTTTTCGAAGATGACTCTATTGAATCGATGAGTACCTATGCGAAGGGTGAATTAATATACAAAAAAGAATACATCAACAAAAACGGTATATATAGCACAGAAATCAATGCATATTTGGCCTCTGAAATCAACTACAAAAAAGAAGGAATCTTTTATGATGCAGAGGGGAATCAAATTGCAAAAGCTTCTTATAAGGATGGACAGCCTTATACGGGAACTATAAGTAGCAACGATGGTTATTCTACAACCATTACTTCCTATGAAAAAGGGTTAAAAGAGGGGCTTGAAACGTTTAAAAGTGATTACGCCGATTATATCGCGACAAAAACCTACTATAAAGCAGGAGAAATTGTAAAAGAAGAAAATTATGTTGAAGAAATTTTACAATCTTCTAAAACGTATAAAGACGGTGACTTACACGGTCCTTCAAATTTTTACGATGCAGAAGGTGAGCTAATCGCTACTTTAGAGTATAAAGACGGTTTTGCCTACACAGGTACTTCGGTTGCCTTTGGTTATGATAACACGGTCTATACCACTTATGAAGAGGGAGTAGTTACGCATGAAAAAACAATCAGTCTAAGTACAGAAATGATGGTAGCTGAAGATAAGCTACTTGCAGATGGAACCATGCAAAAAAGCATTTATGATGAAAATGGAGCTTTAGTGTATCAATATGGAATTAAAGAGTACTATTTACACGGTACGTGTATTTACTTTGAAAAGGGTAAACCAAAATACGAAGGTAAATTTGACGAAGGCCGTTTGGTAGAAGGGAGTGTTGCCTTAAAAACATGGGGAGACTCTTATAATTATAACGATTACAATAGCGGCGATACTTACTTTGTGTGTACTATTCAAAAAAACACAATGACTATCCAACGCATATCAACAGAAACCAATAAGGTTATTTTTGAATTAACTAGCAAAGTCAAAAAGGGAAAAATGGAAGACAATCCGATCTTACAAAGTAAGATTGACAGTCAAAATCTTTACCCTTATTACGAATATAGTTCTTCTTACTAAACAGAAAAAGGTCATCCCGCGGGATGACCTTTTTTTATATTTAATAATTCTTGGATGAATTGTAATATCCGTAGGTTCGCTGTTCATTTAGTTTCTTTTGTTCTTCTAAGAACTCTTGGGGAAGTACTTTTAAGAAAGACGGATGTTGTTCAATTGCCATTTCAATTTGTTCAACAATTTGATCAATCGTACTATTTTCATAATCAATTTCCAAAGGTTCTTTAATTGCCATCGATTGAAGAATTCCCTTCTTCTTTAAGTGCAACCCTTTTTTGTCAAAAGAGCGTCTAAAACCATCAATAACGATAGGAACAACAATAGGTTTATAATTTTTAATAATATGAGCTGTTCCTTTGCGAATCGGTTTAAATGATTTTGTAGTTCCTTGCGGAAAGGTAATCACCCAACCATCTTCTAAAGCAATTTTTATATTCTCAACTTGATCTCGATCTACTTCTCTTTTTTCATCAATATCTACTCCTTTACTTCTCCAAGTTCGATCAACTTGTACAGCTCCTACATACGCCATAATACGAGGTAAAATTCCAGATTTCATCGTCTCTGCTGCTGCAACATAATAGAGGTTTAGTTTAGGTTTCCAGATATACATAATATTTTTAATCGAATTATCCCTTCCTTTTAAACTTGCATTAAAGACATGATACATCGCTACAACATCTGCAAAATAAGTTTGATGGTTCGAAATAAACAATACATTTTTATCGGGTAAACGGCGTAAAATTTCAGAACCTTCGATTTGCAAATCGTTAAATCCTCTAAAACGCTGATGAGTTAAAAATCCAAACGTTCTAATGATCCATTTTTTAAGCCATAAAATATGCCCAAATGGATTCCTTCTAAATAATCCCATACTCCTACATCCTGATTAATGAACTGCAAATTTAATGCTTTTACTGCTTGTAATAGGTTAAAATTTAGGAATTGCTTTTACTTGTAAGTATTTAATACTTGTTTGAGGGTTTCTCTTAGCTCGCTAAGCATCATTGCTGTGGCTCCCCAAATTGTATACTCCCCATAAATAAAAGCAGGTACATGAGTCCACAAAGCATAACTTGTTTTTAAAGCAACTTCTTTTATTAGCTGATCTTGCAACAAAATATGCAGCGGCAACTCAATAATATTAGCTACTTCAAATGCATCGGGTGTAAAAGACAACTCCTTTTTTGAAATACCTAAGTAGGGTTGTACATAAAAGTTACTCGGTGGAATGTAAATTTTAGTAAACGGTTGAATAATTTGGATATCCTTACCTAGAATTCCTACCTCTTCGTGCGTTTCTCTTAATGCGGTATGTTCCAAATCCAAATCTTCTAACTCATATTTTCCTCCGGGAAATCCCACCTGCCCTGAATGAATTCCTTTATAAGTAGCTCTTTCAATTAGAAGTACATTGGTTTCTTGTCCTTTGGGATACAACAACATCATCACCGCAGATTCTCTAGGATTTCGCTCTACAAAATCTTCTGCATACAAATAAGGAACCCTTTCAACAGGGATCATGAGTCGATGTGCATCAATCCCCGCAGGCTTTGCACCTTTAATTTGCTCGATCTTATGCAAAAAAGAATCAAAAGTCATAGCTTTGCTTTATCAAATTAACATACACCTAAAATTACAATTTTATCCGCCATGTACAGTAAAGAAGATGCTAAAAAAATACAAAAAGAATTCTGGATTCAGTTTGCCACTGAATACCCAAGAAAATGGTTGTTACACAAAACAAAGATTAAAGATGTTTCCTTTAAGTTTTACGCAGATAATAAAATAGCACAGGTTCTCTTGGATATCGAACCTCGAGACGAAGAGAAAAGAACGATTTATTATGAAAAAATTGAATCGCTAAAAACCATTCTCTTAGAAGACCATCTGTCAGATGCGATTTTTGAAAGAGAATACTATTTGGAAAATGGAAAATTAATCAGTCGCATTTGGGTTTCACTTGATGATGTCTCTATCAATAACCCCAAAACCTGGAATCAAATTTTTGCTTTTTTTAATGAAAAAATGACTGCTTTTGAAATTTTCTTCTACGAGTATGAAGATTATATTCGAGATTTAGAAATAAATACTTAACTTTTGCGTTAAAATAACTCACCGTCTTTTGATAAAAACTTCATGCTAAAATTTATCTACTTTTTGGTTTTCATCTGTTTTGCTGTGCAATTAACTTATGCACAGGGTACTCCTGCGATAAAATTAGATACTGTTCAACCTATTGACACCGTTTTTCAAAAAGAATTACCGCTCAAAATTGAGAAAGATACTACTCAAATTTTTTCTAATCTAAAAGAGAAAAACAAAGGTTCCAAATTAGGTCGTATGTTTAATAAATTAGTTTATAAAAACAATAAGCGGTTGACTGCCCATGCTCCCGATGTTCAGACCAATCAACATTTTGAACGTGGAGAAGGTAAAATCATTCGCAATATAAAAATAACCACCCTTGATCCCTTTGGATATTCCGAGAAAGACACGTTAAAGAAACCAGAAAAGGCGTTGGAACTATGGGGAAATCGATTACACCTCAAAACTAAAAAATTTACAATTAAGAACTTCTTGTTATTCAAAGAAGGGGATGTTTTTGATTCGCTCAAAGTAAAGGAGTCTGAACGTTTAATTCGTACCCAACGCTACGTGCGTCGAGTTATGATTACCCCGATTCCTACTTCGTCTCCGGATTCTGTAGATATTGCGATTAGAGAATTAGACTCCTGGACCATTTACCCTAGTGGTTCGCTATCAACATCTTCGATGCGTGTTAAATTAACGGAGCGAAATTTTGGTGGGTTTGGACATGATGTAACCATTCAGTACGTTTCGCGTTTCAAAGAAAATAAACAAGGGGCTTATTTTAGTTATTCTGTAAATAATATTCAAAATACATTTATTCGTTCCAATGTCTTATTCAATCAAGATCCTTGGGGTAATTATGTAAAAGGCGTTTCACTCAATAGACCCTTTTATTCTCCATATGCGAAATGGGCAGGAGGGGTAAGTGCACAACAGCGCTTTCGAAGAGATTCCCTTCCTGATACCAACATGAAGTACAGTTTGGAGTCAATTAAATACAATACTTACGACTATTGGGCGGGGTATTCTATTCCAATATCTACCAAGAATCCTACTATTACTAACTTGCGCACATCGCTCCGCTTTGTGAAGGATAATTACCATACGACTCCAGGTAAGGAATACGATTTGTATGATTATTATAGAGATCAGCGTTTGTATTTAGCCTCTATTAGCTTAAGTTCAACAAATTATATACAAGATCGTTTCATTTTTAATTATGACATCATTGAAGACGTTCAGGTGGGGAAAATATTAGCCTTAACGGGAGGAATGCGCGATAAATACAACAAACGACGCGCGTACTTTGGTGCTAGATTTTCGATGGGAGGCTATACTAAATTAGGCTATTTTGCTGGAAACATAGAATGGGGAAGTCATTTTCATGGCGGACAAACAGAACAAGCCGCTTTTCGATTAGAAGGCACCTATTTTACAAGGTTATTTGTGGTCGGTAACTGGCGATTCCGTCATTTCCTTGTTCCTCAACTCGTTATTGGAACACATCGTTATGATCATATTGGAGATGAATTGAAGATTGAAGGTATTATCCAAGGTATACGCGCTCAGAAAATTACAGGAACCAAACGCCTTTCAATTGCCTATCAATGGCAATCTTACGCTCCTTATGAATGGAAAGGTTTCCGTTTTAACCCTTACTTTAGTTTTGAAGGTGCTTTTATTGGAGATAGTAGCAATCGTTTGCTCGATCCTAAAATGTACTCGCGCCTAAGTCTAGGACTCGTTGCTAATAATGATTATCTTGTATTTAGTAAAGTTACTATCTCTTTGGTTTATTACCCAACTATGCCTGATACTGGCAATAGTGTATTCCGTGCTAATTCGGTACAATACAATATGGAACTACCTAACTTTAATTATGATAGACCGCAAACGGTTTCTTATTACTAGTGCGTGGTGAGAAGCTTTTTATATAGTGTTTATACGATTCTCTTCTGTTTCCGAGCTTCTCACCTAAACAAAAAAACTCAGCTATTTTATTTATCTTTACTTGTAACAATTTAATCCTTTTGACTACCCATTATATATGTGGAAAATAACACTTGAAAACATAAAGATTGCTACAACAAGTATTAAAAGTCAGTTACTTCGTACTTTTATTACGGTGTTTATTATTGCTATAGGCATCTGGGCTTTGGTTGGTATTCTATCGGTTGTAAGTGCTTTAAAAAATACGATTTTAGAAGATTTCGCCTCAATGGGAGCCAATACCTTTACCATTAGTCAATACGATACGGCAGGGCGAATTGCCAAAAATCAAGCCAATCAAGTGGAAAACCCCACGATTACTTATGCACAAGCTTTAGATTTTAAAGCTCGTTATAACTTCCCTTTTTCGGCTGTATCGCTTTCTTTTCCAGCTGCTTCAAATATAGAAGTCAAAAATGATTACATCAAAACAGATCCAGAAATTAGCATTATTGGTTGTGATGAAAATTATCTTTCTAATAGTGGCTTACTAATCGATCAAGGCAGAACTTTAAGTTTTACGGATTGTACAAATAACCTTTTTGTCTGTGTTGTAGGATCTGATTTTTCTAAAAAATTATTCAAAGAACAAGCTCCAATTAATCAATTCATTTCCATTCGCGGCTATAAATTTAAAATTGTAGGCATACTCAAAGAACAAGGTAGTACGTTTGGACAAAATGAAGATCAGCGCGTTTTTATCCCCATTCAAATCGCCCGAAATATATTTAGTATCGCGGATATCAATTATACTATCAAAGTTGGAATTAACCAAGAAGGTTTACTTAATCAGGCTATTGACCAAGCGACACTCGATTTTAGAACGAGCAGAAATTTAGCTATTTCTCATCCTTCAAACTTTGGTATTGAACGAAGCGACGATATGATTCGCTCTTTGGAAAAACAAGTAGATATGCTAAATATGGCAGCCTGGCTGATTGGTATGATTACTATTTTAGGTTCTTCGATTGCTTTAATGAATATCATGTTAGTATCCGTAACGGAGCGAACAAAAGAAATTGGTATTCGCAAAGCACTAGGTGCCAAAAGGAAAACAATTGCTCAACAGTTTTTTACTGAGACCTTAATTATTGGCCAATTAGGGGGCTTACTTGGTACTTTATTGGGAATAGGAACGGCTTACCTTCTAACTTCAATTCTTCATTTTTCGTTTGCCATACCTTGGCCCGCCATCGCAGCTGCTTTTATAACCACACTTGTTGTTGCAGTAATATCTGGTTTATATCCAGCTATTAAAGCATCTAAGCTAGATCCTGTAGAAGCCCTTCGCTATGAATAAAGACATACAATAAGATACGCTTACTCCTAGGTGTTTTTTTATAAAAACACGCTAGATCATCCCTACTTCTTTTTATTTTAACTTTTAAATTCATCATTTTTAGGGAGTACTAGGCAACTGCTTATTGGCTATTTTTGTAATTAACTAACACTCTTTTTAATTATGAAAACCTTTTTTCTAACGCTAGGCATTAGCCTTTGCTCTTTGATTTGGGCACAGGCACAAGAAATTTCAACCCGCAATATTTTGGTAAAACAAGGGAATCAAATCGATGTGATTGATCAAAACACACAAGATATTACGTTAAAACCCACCTCTTTTAGCATTGAATTTTTAAATAAACCCTATCAGGATAGAAAAGATCTTTTTTATGCAGCAAAAGCCTTGCTTACAGACAACAGTCAATTTAAAAATGACTACGAGTCAGCCTCTTTTGACAACATTGAATTCTTTAGTCCAGGAACAGGTTTTGCCGCGCCATTTGACCAAAATCAATCTTTTCCTAATTTGAGTGAAGAGGGACATCAATATTTATATTTTGCATCCAACAGCGATCATCGAATCAACAAAATTGGCAAACAAGATGAATGGGATATCTATCAATGGACATTGGATGGAGTTACTATCGATGAAAATGAAGTAACCTGGGAAAACTATCACATCGGTGAATTGTATATCTATTTTGTTGTGGATCGAAACTTAAATAATACGATTGATCCAAATGAACATCACTTGATTCGCATTGCGTTTAAAAAATAAATAACTTTACCTGGTTGATACCAATCGATTTGTCTATGACCCATTTTTCTAATTTTTCAATAGTTCTTCTCTTGTTTTTATGGTGTAGTATACTGTGCTATACACCCCATAAACTTTATGGACAAGAAATATTGACTACTTATAAAAATCAATACGACAAAACGTTACCAGGTAGTGCCGCTCGTTTTGAAATAGTTGGCAAATACGCTCAGGCACTTTTTTTTCATGAAAAACAACACGAAGCTAATCAGCTTTTAAAAGACAATATTCAAATTGCGGAGAAACATACCGATAACGTAAATGCGGCTTATCTCTATGCTATTTTGAGCATGAATGCACAATTAAATGAAAACACCAAGGAAGCCCACAAAGCGATTGTAAAAGCACTGGATTATGCCCAACAAATCGATGATTTTGAAACAAAAGCGTACGTTAACTACTGCCGCGGTTGGATTTATGTGCGAAATAACCAAGAAGCAAAAGCCGTTCAATCCATATTAGTGGCTATTTCCTTTTATGAGAAAGCGCCCAATTCTGCTACCAAGTTAGGCCGATTATCCGCAGCATATAAAGAATTAACAAGTATATATGCCAATTGGGATGACTATGAATTACAAGAAAAATACAGTAAACTGACGCTAGATGTTGCCATTAAACAAAATAATCCCAATGCGCTATTTGATGCCTATATGATGATGGGGTATTTTTATGAAAGTGAGTTTACCCAAAACAACAACAATATTTACGCCCGTGATTTAGCTGAAAAATACTACAAAAAAGCAATTAAAACCTACGAAGAAAATCAAGATGTAATCCCTTTTCGTTCTGACTTAGCTTTTGTTGCCAATAATTTAGCAAGTCTGTATCTACGTGCCTTTCCCAAGCAATACACAGAACGAGCTACTTATTATGCTGAATTAGCTTTAAAACAAGCGACCGAAACCAATCAGCTCAATTTTCAAGCTTCCTCTTATGGAATTTTAGCTGAAATTGCCTTACAGCAAAATAATACGAAAGCAGCCACTTCTCATTTATTATCAGCGCTTTCTGCTAGTAATAACACGAATTTACCGGATAAAAACACCTTGCTTTCTATTTATGAAAGTTTAGCACAGCTACATGAAACGCAAGGGAATTATTTGAGCGCTTTGCACTTCAATAAGCTGTATTTACAGACCTATCAATCAATTTACAGTCAAGATAAATTAGAAATAACAAAGCGCTTAGAGGCTCAATATGAAAAAGAGCAACAGAAACAACAACTCTTGACTTTGCAACTCGCTTCTGAAAAAAAAGAACAGCAAATTCAATTAATGAAAACGTTGAGCTTACAACAACAGCAGGAATTAGAAAATTTAAAGCTTCAGGAAGAGAACCAACGAAAAAAACTAGAGGTTAGTCACTTAGAAACTGAAACACATGCGCAGGCCTTAAAACTATCTCAACTTGAAAATGACAATAAATTTTTAGATATCCAACATTTTAAAAAAACACTCTCTTACAAAGAAAAAGTCAATTCATATTTTTTAGTCTTAGCTATTGTATTTGCTACTCTTCTCTTTGTTTTACTTTATGTTTACAAGCAGCGAACCAAAAGTATGAAACAACAAAAAGAGTTGTATAATTTAGCCTTAGAAAAAGAAAAACAACATGCTAAAATTGCGACGCTTACGGCTTTACTTGATGGACAAGAGCAAGAGCGATCTCGTTTAGCTCGCGATTTACATGATGGTTTAGGAGGATTACTCTCGGGAACAAAAATTCAACTGAGTACCTTAAATCACAAAATAACCGATGACAACCAAGCGGAAATGACTAAATCCATGGAACATTTAGACAATGCCGTAGATGAGCTTCGTCGAGTGGCTCATAATTTAATGCCCGATTTATTACTCAAATACGGTTTAGAAGAGGCTTTAAAAGAATATGCCAACCGGATGTCTACGGATCAATTGGATATCAATGTACAATTTTTAGGGTATACGAATACACTCAAACAAGACCAACAATTATTAGTCTATCGCATCATTCAAGAATTAGTAAATAATGCCTTGAAACACGCTTCTCCCCAACAAATAATTATCCAATTGGCTGAAAACAATGATTCTTATCTGGTAACCATTGAAGATGATGGTTGTGGTTTTAAACTTGAAAAAGTACATCAAACACAGTCTGCTGGATTACACAATATACAATCCAGAGTGCAATTTCTCAAAGGAGAACTGCACATTCATTCCGAACTAAATCTTGGAACTAGTATTGATTTTCAATTCCCTAAATTTTAACGCATGATAAAAGTAGCATTAACCGACGATCATCCTTTGTTATTAGAAGGCTTAAAAAACATATTAAACAAACAAGAAAATATTCAAGTTACAGGTTGTTATCCTTCGATCGAAGATTTACAGAAGGGAATCAAGAAGAATCCTATTCACATTTTATTATTGGATATTAATTTAGCAGATGTCAATAGCTTAGATTGGATAAGACCTCTTAAAAAGAAGTATCCTGAGATGCAAATTATCATGCTGAGTGTTCACAATGAATATGCGGTTATCAATAGTTCTTTACAAGAAGGCGCTTCGGGTTATATTCAAAAAAATGCTTCTGTAGATGAAATTGTACAAGGTATTTATGCGGTTTATGACCAGACTATTTTTTTGTGTTCTCAAACGCAAGTCGTTTTAGAGAAAAAAACCAAAAATGGATTGAATACAATTCCAAAACTAACCAGACGTGAAAAAGAAGTTTTGGTTGAAGCAACCCAAGGATTCACAACCCAACAAATTGCTGATCGCTTATTTATCAGTACGCATACGGTGGATAGTCATCGCAAGAATTTAATTGAGAAATTTCAAACCACAAACCTCAGTTCAGTTCTAACCTTGGCTATCGAATATGGTTTAATTAAAAAAGTTTAAACAAAATAAAATATTTCTCAGGTAACTAGTTACCTAAAAAAAAGCATTCGTTTCTTCTTTATTATTTTAAAAAATAAGAGTAAATGGAGGCTAATTGTACCTTTTTAGCTTTTATTAAATATATAAATATTTCTTTTTGGAGAAATCGGTTGCAAGTCAACACTAAGAAACAGAGGATAAACAGATCCTAATCGCAATTTTGTGAAAATAATTTACCCAAACGCTTTGTAAGAATCAAATGACTTTATTATATTTGCACTCGGTTTTGGCCCAAGTGTATCAAAGCTGAATTTTTTGAAAAGTAAAATACTAAGATTTAAAGATAAACGCAATGAGCAAGAGAACGTTTCAACCTTCAAATAGAAAAAGAAGAAACAAACATGGTTTCATGGAAAGAATGTCTACTCCTAACGGTAGAAAAGTATTAGCTGCAAGAAGAGCTAAAGGAAGACATAAATTAACTGTTTCTTGTGAAACAAAACATAAACATTAATGTTTTGATTAAAATATAATTAAAGGTGTTACTCATTGGTTGTAACGCCTTTTTTTATACTTTGTCGTAAGCATAACCGTACAATCACACACACACACTATACTTGCTTTTTTTTTAAAAAAAGTAATAAATAAACAACACAAGAAAATGCCTAAAGACACTTCTATCAAGACCGTTTTAATTATTGGTTCAGGACCAATTATCATCGGACAAGCTTGCGAATTTGATTACGCAGGTTCACAATCAGCAAGATCATTACGAGAAGAGGGAATTAAAGTTATCTTAATCAACTCTAACCCCGCAACAATTATGACCGACCCTTCTATGGCGGATCATATTTATCTAAAGCCATTAACTGCACGTTCAATTATTGAAATTTTAGTTGCTCATCCAGAAATTGATGCTGTACTACCAACTATGGGAGGTCAAACGGCATTAAACTTATGTTTGGAATGTGATGAAAAGGGAATTTGGTCTGACTTTGGTGTTCGTTTAATTGGTGTAGATATTAATGCTATTAATATCACAGAAGACCGCGAGCAATTTAAACAATTATTAGAGCGAATTGATGTGCCTGCAGCTCCTGCAAGAACAGCAACTTCTTACCTTCAAGGAAAAGAAATTGCGCAAGAATTCGGATTTCCTTTAGTAATTCGCCCATCTTTCACCCTTGGCGGTACAGGTGCTGCTTTTGTTCACCATGCGGAAGATTTTGACGATTTATTAACCAGAGGTCTTGAAGCATCTCCTATCCATGAAGTTTTGATTGATAAAGCTTTATTAGGTTGGAAAGAATATGAATTAGAATTGTTACGCGATAAAAACGACAATGTCGTAATTATCTGTACCATTGAGAATATGGATCCTATGGGAATTCATACTGGAGATAGTATTACCGTTGCTCCTGCTATGACTTTATCTGATAGAACCTTCCAAAGAATGCGCGATTTATCAATCAAGATGATGCGTAGTATTGGAAATTTCTCTGGAGGTTGTAATGTACAGTTCGCTGTTTCACCAGATGAAAAAGAAGATATTGTTGCTATTGAAATTAACCCACGTGTTTCTCGTTCATCTGCCTTAGCTTCAAAAGCAACGGGATATCCAATCGCTAAGATTGCTACAAAATTAGCGCTAGGTTATACTTTAGATGAATTACAAAACCAAATTACCAAATCTACTTCTGCTTTATTTGAGCCTACTTTAGATTATGTAATTGTAAAAATCCCACGTTGGAACTTTGATAAATTCGAAGGAGCGGATAGAACCTTAGGACTACAAATGAAATCGGTAGGTGAAGTAATGGGAATTGGACGTTCTTTCCAAGAGGCCTTACACAAAGCGACACAGTCTTTAGAGATTAAACGCAATGGTTTAGGTGCTGATGGAAAAGGGTACACAAATTATGACCAAATCATCGACAAACTAACTCATGCGAGTTGGGATCGTGTTTTCGTTATTTACGATGCAATTCAACATGGAATTCCATTGAGTAGAATTCACGAGATTACTAAAATAGATATGTGGTTCTTAAAACAATATGAAGAATTATATCTATTAGAAAAAGAAATTTCAACCTATACAATCGAAACTTTACCTAAAGATTTGTTACTTGAAGCGAAACAAAAAGGATTTGCAGATAGACAAATCGCTCATATGTTGAAAACACTAGAGAGTAAAGTTCACGATTTAAGAGATACCATGGATATTCAACGTGTATTCAAATTAGTGGATACTTGTGCGGCTGAATTCTCTGCAAAAACCCCGTACTACTACTCTACGTTCGAAGCTGAAATTGAAAAAGCAGATGGAACAAGATATGTATCTAACGAAAGTGTGGTTACTGATAAGAAAAAAGTAATCGTTTTAGGTTCAGGTCCAAACCGCATTGGGCAAGGAATTGAATTTGATTATTCATGTGTACACGGTGTATTAGCAGCTGAAGAAGCTGGCTATGAAACCATCATGATTAACTGTAATCCTGAAACTGTTTCGACAGATTTTGATACCGCCAACAAATTGTATTTTGAACCTGTATTCTGGGAACATATCTACGATATCATCCGCCATGAGAAACCAGAAGGTGTTATCGTTCAATTAGGAGGTCAGACTGCTTTAAAATTAGCTGAAAAATTAGATCGTCACGGAATTAAAATCTTCGGTACAAGCTTTGATGCTTTGGATTTAGCAGAAGACCGCGGACGTTTCTCTACGCTATTAGAGGAATTAAAAATTCCTTTCCCTCAATTTGGTGTAGCCAAAACAGCAGATCAAGCGTTGCAATTAGCAGACACCTTAGATTTCCCATTACTTGTTCGTCCATCGTATGTATTAGGAGGACAAGGAATGAAAATCGTTATCAATAAAAAAGAACTAGAAGAGCATGTAATTGATTTATTAAATCAAATTCCTGGAAACTCTCTTTTACTTGACCATTATTTAGATGGAGCCATTGAAGCTGAAGCAGATGCTATTTGCGATGGTGAAAATGTGTACATCATTGGAATCATGGAGCATATTGAACCTTGTGGGGTTCACTCTGGAGATAGCCATGCAATGTTACCGCCATTTAACTTAGGAGAATTTGTTTTAAATCAAATTAAAGATCATACAAGAAAGATTGCTGTTGCCTTGCAAACCGTAGGTTTAATCAACATTCAATTCGCAATTAAAGATGATACGGTTTACATTATCGAAGCTAATCCAAGAGCTTCTAGAACAGTTCCTTTTATTGCAAAAGCGTATGGAGAACCTTATGTAAACTATGCAACGAAAGTAATGTTAGGACACAATAAAGTCACTGACTTTACCTTCAATCCACAATTAAAGGGATATGCTATCAAAACACCTGTATTCTCTTTTAATAAGTTTAGAAATGTAAATAAAGCTTTAGGCCCAGAGATGAAATCAACAGGAGAAAGCATCTTATTTATTGACAACTTAAGAGATGATCAGTTCTATGAAATCTATTCACGTAGAAAAATGTACTTGAGTAAATAAATATACAACAGAGGGTGTCCCAAAAGGGCACCCTCTGTTTTTTGATTTTAAGAGAAAGGACTCCTTTAAAGCTTAAACTTAGTTCTAGAAGAACAAGAAATAAGTCCAAAAGTTGCGGATTACATAAAAAAACCAACAGAGTATGCTTCCTCTATGGTACAAAAGGTTATATGTTATGGGTTGACGATTTGACATCCTCACTCTTATCTCTTTACTTTTTCACTCATTAAACACAACTTTTTGCTACAAATAAGCACAACTTAAATACAGCAGAACCGCACAATATTCTCTATTTTTGCCCCCTAATCTAATGCTCTATGATGCTGCAAGAAATTATCCTAGGACTATTAGTCCTTACTATTTTAATCCTCGTTTTTCTCCTTGGAAAAAAAACATCTAAATCAGCACCCACAACTGTTGATTCCTTACAACTATTGGCAGAAAAAGAGTTTCTAACGCAACAAAATAAACAGTTACAAGCAGATAAACAAAAGCTCGAAGAACAAACTGAAATCCTACGACAGGACAATCAAGAATTGATAGCGCGGATTTCGATTCGCGAAACGGAATTACTCAACTTCAAAGAAAAACTGGAGCTACAGCAAAAACAAACAGTAGAGTTACAGGAAAAATTCGCTATTCAATTTGAAAATCTAGCCAATAAAATACTCGAGGAAAAAAGCGATAAGTTTACACAATTGAACAAAGCACAAATGGAAACTATCCTAACACCTCTCCAAGAAAAAATTGGTCAGTTTGAACAAAAAGTAGAACAAACCCACAAGGAGAGTATTGATCATCATGCAGCTTTGCGACAACAAATTTTTGGCTTACAACAAGTACACGCCAAAATGAGTGAAGAAACGCTTAATCTAACCAAAGCATTAAAAGGAGATAATAAGATACAAGGGAATTGGGGTGAAATGATTTTAGAAAGTGTATTAGAAAAATCGGGGTTAGAAAAAGATCGAGAATACAAAACGCAACAGAGCTATACGAGTGATAACGGCAATCGCTTACAACCTGACGTCGTTATCTATTTACCTGATAATCGACACTTAGTTGTTGATTCTAAAGTATCCTTAGTCGCGTATGAGCAATATATCAATACGACTGAAAAACAGGAACAAAATAAATTCTTACAAGAACATATCCTATCCATTAAAAGACATATCGAAAATCTATCCGATAAAAACTACCATGAATTATACAAAGGAACAAGTCCAGATTTTGTCTTGTTATTTATTCCCATTGAAACGGCATTTTCGACTGCCATAAATACAGATCCTGCCTTATACAACAAAGCCTTTGAAAAAAATATAGTCATTGTAACCCCTTCTACCCTACTAGCAACTTTACGAACGGTAGAAACCATTTGGAGACAGCAAAAACAACAAGAAAATGCCTATGAAATTGCCCGTCAAGCAGGGCTATTGCACGATAAATTTGTTGGATTAATCAACGACTTAACCAAAATAGGTAAGAAACTAGAAGAGACGCGCAATGAATACGACAGTGCTTTTAATAAATTAAGCTTAGGAAAAGGCAACTTACTTACCTCGGTACAAAAATTAAAAGATATGGGTGCAAAAACCAAAAAAAGCCTAGATCCCGATTTACTTCAAGACTAATATTTTCTATCCCTTGTTCTTTTTATTGAACAAGGGATTTTTGTTTTATCATTTTTTTATAATTCCTGGTATAAATAATTTCCTTTTTACAAGTATAGTCTTTAGATAACGTAATTTATGACTTAATTTGATTACTTTTATTATTAGAATATGATTATAAATTTTAATTTACTATATCTAAACTGTACTTTTGCGCTTGACTTGAAAAAATGATTATCAAACACTTTATAAATTCTAACTATGTTTTTTAAAGATATGCACCCAGCCGACATTGCTGAAGCTATTTCAGAAATGAAAAGGAAAGAAAGAAACCTTCATTTTCTAAAGCTTTCTCCCGAGCTGAAGGTCGAAGTGTTTTCATTTTTAGATATCAATATTCAAGAGGAAATTGTACGTAGTATGACCCGAGAAGATTATGCAGAAGTGCTCAATAATCTTGAACCAGATGATAGAACTGAATTATTAGAAAACTTTCCCGATGAATTAATCAAGTATTCAATTAATTTATTAAACGATACCGAAAAACAAATTGCTTTAAATTTAATCGGCTATAAAGAGGATAGTATTGCGCGTTTAATGACGCCCCTTTATATTCAAACGAAGGCAAATAAAACAGTAAAACAGGTTTTTCAACACATTAAAAAATATGGTAAAAAGGCGGAAACCTTAAATTATATTTATGTGATTGATGATAGTAATGTTTTAATTGACGACTTACAAATAGGCCAATTGTTATTGGCAGATGAAGATACCTTAATAGCAGATCTTATCGATCATAACTTTGTGTCACTGGTTACAACCACTCCCATGGAAGATGCCTTTGATATTTTTGAAAAGTACGACCGCTCGGCTATGCCTATTATTACCGAAAAAGGAGTACTGGTTGGCATTGTAACCTTTGATGATATCTTAGATAAAATTAAAGAACGCGATACGGAAGATATTCAAAAATTCGGGGGGATGGAAGAACTAGATCTCTCCTATACGCATACACCTCTATTTGAATTAGTAAAAAAACGTGCCGGATGGCTTGTTGTGCTATTCTTAGGAGAGATGTTAACTGCTTCTGCCATGAGTTATTATGATCAAGAGATTGAAAAAGCCGTTGTATTAGCGTTGTTTGTTCCTCTTATTATTTCCAGTGGAGGTAACTCGGGCTCACAAGCGGCTTCCTTAATTATTCGTGCCATGGCATTGGGCGAATTAAAACTAAGCGATTGGTGGTACGTAATGCGCAAAGAAATTGCCTCAGGATTAATGTTGGGGGGAATTTTAGGATTTATCGGTTTTGTGCGTATCTTTATTTGGCAAGAAGCAGGAATCTATGATTATGGTGAATTTTGGCTTTATGTAGGTTTAAGTGTTTCTGTCTCTCTTGTATTTATTGTACTATGGGGAACTTTATCGGGATCCATTATTCCTTTTGTCCTAAAAAGATTCGGCATGGACCCAGCAACGGCCTCAGCGCCATTTGTAGCCACTTTAGTCGACGTTTCTGGTCTAATCATCTACTTCACAATTGCTGCTCTATTCCTTTCAGGAAAGCTATTATAAACTACTTAAGATATACAATAAAAAAATCCGACACGTTATACGCATCGGATTTTTTCATACAGGTAGTAAAACAAAGAATTCAGTCCCTTTATCGGTACACTTTGTTTAAATCATCCTATATTATAGATTTATTCCTCTCTAAATTTCACTTTTTTCATATTGGGTAATAAACAAGCAATAATACCTAGTAAAGGCAAATAAGCACATACACTATAGATATATTCAATAGACGTATGATCCGCCCACCAGCCTAAAAGAGCAGAGCCCAATCCTCCCATACCAAAGGCAAATCCATAAAACAAGCCTGATACCATACCAATTTTTTTAGGCAATAATTCTTGGGCATAAACCAAAATAGAAGGAAAAGCAGAAGATATAATAAAACCAATCACAACAATTAAAATTCCCGTCCAAGCTAAACCTACATGGGGCAAAAGCAACGTAAAAGGTGCAGCCCCTAATACCGAAAACCAAATAATGTATTTTCGTCCAACTTTATCTCCAAGAAAACCACCAATCAAAGTACCCATGGCAACGGCAATTAGAAAATAAAATAAATAAACTTGCGCCTGTACTTCTGTAATACCAAACTTATCCCTTGTATAAAATTGGAAATAGCTTGAAATACTTGCTACATAAAAATACTTTGAAAAAATCAATAACAATAAAACCACGATAGCACTATTCACGCTCAAGGAAGATAATTCTGGAATTAATATTTTCTTTTTCTGTTTAGTTGCGGCGTGACGTAAAACTCCCTTGTACCACGTACCAATAAAGTAATAGACAAACTGAGATATAATAGCCACTACAACAAACCACAGCAAGTGTTGTTGACCTTTTGGCAATACAATCCAGGCAACCAAAAGAGGAGCTAAAGCAGTACCAGTATTTCCTCCTATTTGAAAGATAGACTGGGCTAAACTTCGTTTTCCTCCAGAAGCAATATACGAAACCCGAGAGGATTCGGGATGAAAAATAGAAGACCCAATTCCGATACAAGTTACCGCTACTAATACCCAAACATAAGTAGGGGCAAAAGCAAGCAAAATAACACCTAAGGTTGTACACAACATCCCGTAAATTTGCGAATAAGGTTGTGGTTTTTTATCTGTATAATTTCCTACTAAAGGTTGTAAAATCGAAGAGGACATTTGATAAAAGAAAGTAATCAAACCAATTTGTGCAAAATTCAACTGATAATTTTCTTTCAGTAAAGGATAGGTTGCAGGCACAATGGCTTGTAATAAATCATTGCATAAATGTCCAAAACTTATAGCCAATAAGATAGGATATACCGTTTGATGTGAGAGCGTTTGTTTACTCACTTTTTCTAGCACTTTGTGCTGAATACTTGCAATTTTGTTCATACCATAAATTTGAAGTGCACAAAGGTAGATAATTTTTATCCGCCTCCTCTTTTAGCTTACCTGAATTAAAACACCAAAAAAGAAGTATTTTTTTACTAGAAATGGTTCGAATTAAGAACCAAAAAGTACCGATTATTTCTTTTAATTCAAGTTTTAAATACAAACAACAACAGTTCAATAATCTTGTGAATTTAAAAAAAGGAGAATCGAATTATTTTTTTTCTTTAAAACAAAAAAAAAGCTGCAAAAGAAGAGCGTATCTCTTTTACAGCTGTTTATTTACTGGTCAAATTGTACAAAAAAAATTAGTCTTCTAATTCTTCTCCTGCAACATATCGTTCCATTTCTCTTTCGTAGAACTCACCCGCTTTTACGACTAAAGCTTCCATTTCAGCTTCAACCTCTGCCTCTTCTGATTCTTCGATTGTTTCTAAAAACTCAATTTCATCCGTATTTAAGTTGATGATAAAACGAGGAAATTCTAAATGTATAATAAAGATATCATCTAAATGATCTGTATTATCTGCTAAAACAAACTTTGGTAATTCCATTCTATATTTAATTTAAATTATTCTTAATCAATCGATTTGATATGTGACGAAAACGGGCATAAAGCAAGATAGCTGCTGTTGTTAACCCAGCTAAGAGTCCAATCCAAATACCCGGCGTACCGATAGTTGTGTAGAGGCTCAAATAGATAGACATTGGAAAACCTACTAACCAATACGATATAAAAGTAATAATCATCGGTACATTCACATCTTGTAATCCACGGAGTGCACCTAAAGTAACTACTTGTAAACAATCTGAAATTTGAAAAATTGCCGCAACTAATAACAACTGCCCAGCAATGCGAATTACTTCTTCATTCATTACTGCATTTACTACATCTTTACTGTCTAAAAATAGCAGTGGAATATAGTTGTGAAGCGCAACGAATAAAAGAGCAAAAACGATATAAATCAATAAGGCCATCAACATAATTGATCGCGCCACCGTTTTCAAATAGGCATAATTTTTTAACCCCATTTGATTACCTACTCGAATTGTTGCGGCAACCCCAAGCCCACTTGCAAACATAAAGGTCATAGATGACATGCTTAAGGCAATCTGATTAGCAGCTTGAGAAACCGTTCCTAACATACCTGAAAGCCAAACGGCTCCCACAAAAAGGGCTACTTCAAAAAAACTCATCAACCCTGTAGGGATGCCGATTTTTGTTATTTGATTCAACATCGACTTTTTTATTTCAGAAAAACGCAAATGAGTCATATAAGGTTTGAACAGTACCTGTTTTTTCAAGGCAAAGTGCATATAAATAATCATTACAACTCGAGAAATAAGTGTTCCATAAGCCGCCCCTAACATGCCCATTGTGGGGAAAAACCACACACCATAAATTAATAAATAATTAAAAAGTAAATTTACTACATTACAAATTATCGTGGCATACATGGCGTTTTTTGTTTGGGATTTTCCATCCGCAAACTGCTTGTACCCTTGATACATGACCAAAGGGATTATCGATAAAGCAACAATATCCAAAAAAGGTTTAGCCAATACGGTAACCTCTTCAGGTTGTCCCATATACCTCAAAAAAGGTTTAGCTAAAAATATAAGTAAAAAGAGAAAGACCCCAACAACTGTACAAAGAAAAAGTCCATTGACAAAGGTTGACCTGCTTCCATCCAAATCATTTGCGGCGTCACTCCTTGCTACTAAGGGTGTTAGTGCTGTAGAAAATCCAACGCCTAAAGAAATGGCAATAAACACAAAACTATTAGCTAAAGAAGCAGCTGCCAATTCCGTCGGACCAATTTTTCCAACCATAATATTATCGATTACTCCAACTACTGTATGTCCAAGCATGGCAAGGATAATTGGGTAAGCCAATTGGATATTATATCTAAATTCTTTGATATATATAGAAAGGTTCATTCTCCTAATTTTTTTGCAAATATACTCACTAGAAAATGAAAGGATACTTCAGAAAAAATAAATTCTTTAAAAAAGAATCCTAATACAACGGCAAACTATTTGCTTTCCTTATCGCAAACAATACTAAAAACACATCGCTTATGAGAAAATCAAAAAAAACAATTGCTGTATTCCTTTTGGCAATTGGTGTATTATCTATGTCCTCTTCCTATGCCCAAAAGGAAACAAAACCTTATTATCCTAAAGGATTCAGAATTGGGTTTGGTCTAAATGGAGGTATCTCAACAAATTCTGATTACGATGCTGTATTTGGAGCTGATGCAAGGTTACAATATGATTTAAGCAAAGAAACATCCTTAACCTTAACCAGTGGTTATACGCATTTAAAAGAAAAACACGACCAAGATTTAGGTTTAATTCCAGTAAAAGCAGGATTTAAACATTTTATGACCAAAAATTTCTATGTCATGGGAGAAGCAGGCGCTGGATTTGGTACCCATAAAGAGTCGGGTAATACATTTATTTGGTCTCCCTCAATTGGCTATGCAAATAAATATATTGATTTGAGTTTCAGGTATGAACGTTATAACGATTATCACGTAGACCAAATCGGATTACGCGCAGCCTATGGTTTTAGCTTAAAAAACTACAAAAAGAAAACAAAATAAAGTAGGGTTTTATAAAACCCTACTTTATTTTACTCCTGAAGCAATCGCTCTTTGTATTTAGACAAATTATCTTTGATACCATCTGGTAATTCAGGTAAACCGACATCCGTTAATCGCGCAGTAACCTCTAGTAATATACTAGCAAAAATATACCTACACATGGCTTTATCATCTGCGGGGATAACATACCATGGGCAAGTTTCAGTTGACGTTTTTTCAATAGTCTCTTCATAATACGCTTGATATTCATCCCAAAACTCTCGCTCGCGAACATCTTCTGGTGCAAATTTCCAATGGTGTTTTTCCTTACTTAATCGCCTTAAAATACGGCGCTTTTGTTCCTCTTTGCCTAAATGCAAGAAAAATTTTAAAACAATCACCCCATTATTGCTCACATGCTGTTCAAAATTGGCTATTTCCTTGTAGCGTTTCTCCCAAAAAGAAGCATCAATATCACTTGCTGATTTAATTTGTGGCAGTCGTTCTTGTAAAACAATTTCTGGATGTACTCTAGACACTAATACATTTTCATAATGCGTGCGATTAAAAACAGTAAATTTTCCTTTTTCAGGTAAAGCCACATAGTGCCTCCATAAGTAATCATGTTCTAATTCCGTGGAGGTAGGTTTTTTAAAACTCTGCACCACGACCCCTCTTGCATTAATTGATTTAAATACCTCGCGAATCAAACTATCTTTACCTGCAGCATCCATACCTTGTATACAAATTAAAAAACTGTATCGATTATGGGCATACATCAATTCTTGAAACTTACCTAAATGTCTACTTATTTCTTCCAATTTTCGTATCGCTTTTTTAGGACTCATCTCAAAATCAGGTAAAGTGCTCAAGTCTTTTAATTTAACTTTCCCTGATACTTTGTATTTATTTTCAAAACTCACCATGGATATCATTTTTTAAGTACGCATTATGTATTAAATTTATAAAATTCAATTCAGGTAACCATGAAAAAATTAACTTTAGAATTTCTTTATCATATAATTGGCTTAAGCGCTGCTTCTGGGTTGTATTATTCGGAAGATAAATTGCATCTTATTGCTGATGATAGTACGTACTTATACCACTATGATATTTCATCGAAACAGCTGCATAAAACAGCAATTCAAGAAGACTATATAGGTAAAGAACAAATAGCCAAAGCAGAAAAACCCGATTTAGAATCAATGACTTTTGATGGTATTAATTACTATCTATTTGGTTCAGGGTCTAAGCCCAACCGAACGAGCCTATATGAAGTTCATCAATTGACCAATGAACCTGTTAGTACCCAAAGTTTGGATTTATTGTATGAATCCATGCAAGCCTTTGCTCATTTGGATAAGGCAGATTTTAATATTGAAGGTGTTATTTTTGATAGTGAAACTTGGTATTTTTTCAATCGCGGAAATGGTCCTAAACAGCAAAATGGTGTATTTGTCGTAACGGGAGAAAGTATTATAGACAACTTTAGAATTACCTATACCCCTATTAAATTACCTAAATTAGATCAAGTACAAACGGGTTTTACAGATGCTGTTCTAGTAGACAAAGACATCTACTTTATAGCCACTGCGGAAGATTCTAGTTCAACGTATGCCGATGGTGAAATCAAAGGTTCAATTATAGGAAAACTCAATACCAAAAAGATGAAGGTTGAGCAAACGAAAACCATTAGTACCGATCAGAAATTTGAGGGAATTACAATCTATAAAAACACCAAAAAAGAAGTCTCTTTTTTCTTGTGTACAGATCCTGACAATCCTGAATTACCGACTTCAATCTATCAATTAACCATAAAAAAATAGGATCGTAATGATCCTATTTTTTTTATATTTCTTGGGGTACTGTTTCTTTTCTTCTCAAACGCCAATTGGTCCATACCGCTAGCATAAAATAGAATAAACAAACCACCCACATTTGCATAAACAAATCCTTAACATCGTGTAAAGAGGCGCCAAATTGAGTTAAGGCAACAAATCCTTTCGTTCCAATTGTTGAGGGCACAAAGAAGGAAATCACCTTAATTGCAGTTGGGAAAGCCGTTGTTGGCCAGGATAATCCAGTTAACAACAACGTTGGAATAGAGAAAAGTGTAATGGTCATAATAGAATCTTCTCTATGTTTAAATAAATTGGCCAAGGTCATCCCTAAAAAGGTAACGGCTAATAAGAAAGGAATCAAAAACAGCGTCACTTCACCTATATTTCCGCGTTGTGGAAATGTAAATACATGCATGACAACACCAACAACAATCCACATCATAACCATAGAGAGCAACAAATAAGCTAAGCTTCTACCTATAGTCAAAAAGAAATTTGAAAATCGCCCTGTTGCATAAGCAAAGGTTTCGGCAAATCTTCTTTTTTCTCGTAACGTTCCGGCTAAAATCCCCATACCATTGAGTTGTAGGGTCTGAATAGCTATTAAAAAAACAGCGGGCATTAAAAAGGTTGCATAGCCCCCATTGATATTAAATAAGGGTTTAGCGGTTACCTCAAAAGGGCGTCGGATTGCAACTGCTTGTTTCATCGGAACTCCGCCTGCCATAATTTTATTAACCTCAACTTGTCCTCCTAGTGTTCCGGCTGTCACCATTACGGCTCCCAGTGTTTGCTTATAATATAACATATAAGACGCATCGCAAAAGGCTTCAATCGTAGGTACTTGTCCTTTTTGTAAGTCTCTGCCAAAATCTTCAGGAATCACAACAATTCCCTTTACTTTTTCTTGATAAAAAGCTTCATAGGCCATATCCATACTTGCGGTACGTAAATCAATGCGCAATTGAGGAGTTGCATCCATCATTCGATCGATTTGATAACTCATCTTCGATTGATCTTGATTGACTAAAGCAATAGGGAGTTCCGTAATCACTTCTTTGGAATAGACATAAGAATACACAAATGCGACTAGCAGTACGCATACGATATAAGTGATCACAATAGCGGAGTCTTTAAAAATCATTTTAATTTCTCGCTTGCACGACTCAATAATCAAAGCCCAATTTTCTACAAATCCTTTAAGCATCATAGCCTCCCTTCTGTAATTTTTTATAATAAAAAGGCATGGCAATTACCCCTAAGCAAATAAATAGGGCAAAAGCGATTAAATAACTAAGCTGTTCCGTGTTAAATGAAATACCTCGAATTCCATAATTTACAACGAATCGCATATACGAATGAAAAGGAAACAAATAGTTTACCCCTCGTACAAAGCCACTCATTCCTTCTGGAGGAAATGTATAACCTGCAAATGAAAAGGCTACTGCTGCATAAGCTCCACCAATAGTCAAAGCAATTCTCAAACTATTCATCACCGAAGCTAAAAAGAAGGCCATACTCTGACAAACGAAAACAAACAAAATAAAAAACACGTTTAAAACGAAAAAACTCCCTTTTAGAGGCATGCTCAATTTATAAAACACATAGCTATTCATATAAAACCCCAAGAGAATAAATATGAGTGTATAGGGTAATATCTTAGCGGTGGTCAGTACCCAAACCTTATTATTTGCTCGTTCTAAAAGCTCTTTGCCTTTTCTGTATTTTAAATCTACGCCAAATACGTAAATAGACACAACCATCATAATAATTTGCAAAGCCATCGGCATAAAAGCCAAACCTAAATAATACTCATAACTTGTATAAGGATTAAAAAGTACATGTTCTTCTACATGAATAGGAGACACTGATGCCAATGCTTGCTGAGGCGTTAGTCCTCCTTGTTCTAAGGTGATTGTTCGAACACCAGCGGCTAAATAACCTGCTGCTGTTTGAAAATCACGCTGAATTAAACCTGCGGGTAATAAATACTGCCCATTGTAATAACAAGTTACATTGGTTTTCACTCCTTTTTGAACGTTTTTCTGAAAATCCTTAGGAATAATAATCAACGCATATGAATCTCCTCTTCGCACTGTCTTTTGTCCTTCTAATTCATCATTTACCTCATAAACAATTTCCATAGCTGAACTAGCATCTATAAAGCTGGCTAGTTTACGTGAAGTACTACTTTTATCTAAATCAAGTAGGGTTACGGGCAAATCTCGAGAAACTCCTTCTTGTAATAAAGCACCATAATATAGGAATAGCATAAGCGGAATGCCCAATATCAACACCAAGATTCTAGGTGTTGTAAGCATTCGTTTCAACTCTTCTTTAAATAGGGATAAAAAACCTTTACTCACGTTATTTGTATTTTATTTCAAACTACTATCTTCTACTAAAGCGCTCATTCCAGGTCTTAATCCCTCTATTTTTTGCGTTGGATAGGCTTTAATTAAAAAGGTTTTCATATCGAAATCCCCTTTTGTTTTGGTAGCACTCCAAGTAGCATAATCCCCTTGTACGGCAATATATTGTACTTCTAACTCTATTTTCTGATTGCCTAAAGCGGGAATAATCGCTTGAAACTTCGTATTCATTTTGAACTTACTCATCAAATCTTCGCGTATATTAAAGTTTACCCATACGTCGTTCATATCCACCAAATTGACAATCGGATACCCCGAATTAACAATTTCCCCTTTATTGGGCATAATGGTATATACTTCTCCATTTTGCGGTGCTTTTACAGTACCTTCTCCTTTGTAAATCAGTACTTCCTCTACCGCACCTTTCGCTTGATGTACAACGGCTAATGCAGCTGCTTTATCTTCGATTCTAGCACCACTTTTCGCCATTTCATAGGTGGCATTGGCGGCTTTCTCAACTTCTTGTGCAGCAATAAACTTGGCATATGCTTCATCTTTTTGCTGTGCTGGAATCACCTTTTCTCTGTATAAATTCTCAATTCTAGCATAGGTTTTTTGTGCAAAATCTGCTCCTGCTTTTGCTTGTTGCCACATGTTATAGGCCGCTTGAATTTCTTCTTTACGCGCTCCCTTATTTGCTTTGTTATCTTGCGCTTGCGCAGCCGCCTTTAAAGCTTCTACTTGTTGCAATTTTGCATCAATTTCGGGTGTACTTATCTGAACTAAAACTTGTCCTGCTTGTACCTTATCACCTTCTTTTACCAAAATATCATCTATTCTTCCTGGAATTTTAGAGGATACATTAATTTGCGTCGCATCAACTTGTCCTTGAATATAGCTCTCTTTAGGTGCACTTATATACCATACGGATACAGCAAAAACCACTACAACCACAACAATTCCGACAATAGCACTTATAACTTTATTTTTCATCTTAAACTCAATATTATTTTGCAAATTGGACAAACTCATTACTTAAACCGGTGTATTCAAACAAAGAAGCTAAATTCGCTACATAATTAAAATGGGCTTGTAGTTTTTTTAATTTTACTCCTGATAAATTTAATTCTGCATCTACAACTTCTGTTGAGGTTGCAAACCCTTCTACAAATGCTTTATTACGCACTCTTAGATATTCAGTAGCCATTACTTCTTGCGTAGTTAAATTTGCAATTTGCTCTTGTTGTTTTTCAATATCTTGATATAATTTAGCAATCAGCATTTTAATATCGGATTGTGCCTTAGCTTCGAAAAGCTCAACACTTTCTTTGGTTGCTTTTGCAGCTCTAATTTCATTTCTGTTTTTAAATCCTTCAAACAACGTATAAGTAACCCCAACACCAACCGTCCATGGTTTGTTGTTATCATATAAAACATCTAAGCCGCTAATTGGATTGTTATGTGCTAGAATCGTTTGACCAAAAGCAACTACCGTTGGGTAATTTGCTGCTTGTTTTGCTTTGACTCCTTGCTCTGCCAATTCTTTTTGTAGAGCCACTTTTTGTAAAGCAGGATAGTAATCCAATGCTGATCGCTGATAATACTCGACATTTTCCATTTGCGAAAGCACAAAAAAATCACTGCTTAACTCATCCGTTACCGTCTCTACTTCCATAGTATTGGCTAAAGCCAAACGCGCTAAAGAAGAATCTTTTTTTGCCGCATCAAATTCACGACTCGCATCCGAAACTGCAACATCTGCTGCCATTCGTTGTACAGGAGCTATCATGCCATTTTCTTCCAATTTCAAAGCATCGTGTAGATGTTTCTCCATACCGGTTAGAACTTCCTTACGCACCACCAAAGCTTGCTCAGCGAGTTTAACCGTGTAATAGCGAACCACGAGTTCCGATATTAATTTGTGCTTGGTTTCCTCCAAGTCTTTTTCTCCAATTTTACTTTTTAATTTCCCTGCTTTCACAGCGGCATTGATCTTTCCTCCTGTAAATATGGGCCAAGTAGCCATAAAACCACCAAAAGCCATATCTCTTTTATTGAAATCAACAGACCAATTACCCAATACTTCTGAATTAGGTAAATGAACAAAATCTCCAACTTTATTTCGAAGCCCATTAAAATCTAAACCTAAGGAACGATCCATATAGATTCCCATTCCAAAAGCTTTTACAGATGGCGAGCGCAAGCCTTTCATCGCTTTCCATTCATATTGGTGCACTTCCTCTTGTTTTTCTACTGCTTTAATCAAGCTATTCTCTTCGTTCATCACGCGCATAGCATCTGAAAAAGATAAACTTTGACCATAACTAGTATTCGAAATAGAAAAACAGAATAAAGTACCCCCTACAAGCAGAAAAAAACGTTTCAAGTTTATTCTTTTCATTAACTTAATGTTGTTAATTACACATAAATGCTTCAATAAATATACAACCTTTTTCACTTTGTGAAGCACTATTTTCAATCGTTTTACAAATATAATACTATCTCTTGACAGTAAAGAAAAAAGCGGCCTACTTTCGATCGCCAACTGCTTTGTGTTTTTGTTTTTTTACAACCTAAAAAAAAACTCCTTCTCTCAAAGACCAAGCAAAACATATGCCAAGAAGTCTTCGAAGAGAAGGAGTCTTTAAAAAATCAAATAAACGATTGTTTATTTTTCTATATCGCGTAAACTTTCCATTTTCTTATAAGCCAAGAAACCTTTGATATCTTCAAAATGCTCTTTGACGCGTTTATTGCCAAATTCAAATACTTTTTCTGCTAATCCATCTAAGAAATCACGATCGTGAGATACTAGAATAACGGTTCCTTCAAAATCCTTCAAAGCTGCTTTAATAATATCTTTTGTTTTCATATCTAGGTGGTTGGTAGGCTCATCCAGAATTAGCAGGTTATAAGGTTCTAATAACAATTTAACCATCGCTAATCTTGTTTTCTCTCCTCCAGAAAGCACTTTTACTTTCTTTTGAATATCATCCCCAGAGAACATAAATGCACCTAACAAATTTTTAATTTGCGTGCGAATATCTCCTTCAGCAATGCGGTCTACCGTTTCGAATATGGTCAAATCACCATCTAATAAAGACGCTTGATTTTGTGCGAAATAACCTACTTGAATATTGTGACCTAATTCAATAGTTCCTGTGTAGTCAATTTCCTTCATCAAGGCTTTGATCATGGTTGATTTACCTTCTCCATTTTTTCCTACAAAAGCGACTCTCTGTCCTCTTTCTACAACCATATTAGCCTCTTTGAAAACGATGTGCTCCCCATAGGTTTTTCCCATTTCTGAAACAGTAACAGGATATTGACCCGAACGAGGGGCTGGTGGAAATTTTAAACGAAGAGCCGAATTATCCACCTCGTCCACTTCAATAATATCTAATTTCTCCAACATTTTTACACGGGATTGCACTTGCAGCGTTTTGGAATATGTTCCTTTAAAACGCTCAATAAACTCTGTGGTTTCAGCAATCATCTTTCGTTGTTCTTCGTAGGCTTTCATTTGATGTGCACGACGATCTTGACGCAAGACTAGATAGTCCGAATACTTTGCTTTGTAATCGTAGATTTTACCCATAGTCACCTCAATGGTACGATTAGTGATCGCATCCACAAAGGCGCGGTCATGGGAAATGACCATTACGGCTTTCGCTTGTGTTAATAAGAAGTCTTCTAACCATTGAATACTCTCAATATCCATGTGGTTCGTTGGCTCATCCAATAAGATTAAATCCGGCTTCAGCAATAAGATTTTTGCTAATTCTATGCGCATTCTCCATCCTCCACTAAATTCTGAAGTTGGACGAGTAAAATCTTCACGAGCAAATCCCAAGCCTTTCAATACTTTTTCTACTTCAGCTTCATAGTTTACTTCTTCGATTGAGTAAAATTTCTCGCTCAATTCCGATACACGCTCAATCAACTTCATATAGGCATCACTTTCATAATCGGTGCGCACCGTTAATTCTTCATTGATTTTCTCAATTTCATTTTTCATTGAAAAAATCTGAGTGAAAGCTTTGGATGTCTCATCAAATAAAGTACAATCATCCGCAGTTAATAAATGCTGTGGTAAATAGGCAATCACCGCTTCTTTTGGAGCAGCGACAGAACCTGAAGTAGGTTTATTCTCTCCTGCAACAATTTTAAGCAACGTAGATTTACCTGCCCCGTTTTTTCCCATTAAAGCAATCTTGTCATTTTCATTAATAGAAAAACTTACGCCACTGAAAAGCGTTGTACTACCAAATTGGACAGCAACATCATTAACTGTTATCATAGTGTATTTTTATTTAAACCGGTGCAAATATAATATTTGTTTATTTGGTATGGAGATATTTTTACTAAGGAAGATTTTGAAAAGAAATAAGCGTACAAACTGTTACTTTTTATACCTTAATATACATCAAAAAAAAAGCCCGCTTTTTTGCGGGCTTTTTCATGAAAAAACTACAACTGAAAATAGTTTGTATAATTCTGTAAATCCTTATCCCCCCTACCGGAAAGGTTTACAACTATGATATCAGTTGGCAAAAACTTTTTATGTTTCAATACAGCTAAAGCATGTGAGCTCTCTATGGCGGGAATAATTCCTTCTAATTTACACAAGGCTAAACCCGCTTCCATTGCCTCTGCATCTTTAATGGCAAAGAATTCAGCGCGTTCTTCTTGCTTCATCAAGGCCAATAAAGGACCAAAACCAGGGTAATCTAGCCCTGCAGAAATAGAATACGCCTCTCGTGGTTCTCCCGACTCCTCTTGCATGAATAGGGTTTTACTTCCGTGAAGTACGCCAGGCTTACCTATAAAGGACGTAGCGGCTGTTTGGTTTGTTTCTACTCCCAAACCGCCACCTTCTGCAACAAGAAGTTTTACGCTTTCATCTTCTAAGAACGAGTAGAAAGCCCCCGTTGCATTACTCCCACCACCAACACTTGCGATAACATAATTAGGTTTATCCACGCCTTCCTTTTCTAGTAATTGTTTTTTAATTTCTTTAGAAATAACGGATTGAAAACGCCCTACCATATCCGGATAAGGATGTGGTCCAACAACTGAGCCTATTAAATAATAAGTATCCGTTGGGTTTTCAATCCAATACAACAAAGCCTCATCTACCGCTTCTTTCAAAGTTTGTGTTCCACTTTGTGCTGCACGAACTTCTGCGCCAAGCATTTTCATACGCGCCACATTGGGCGCTTGACGTTCAATATCTGTTGCACCCATAAAAACAATACATTCCAAACCCGCTAAAGCACAAACGGTTGCTGTTGCTACGCCGTGTTGTCCTGCCCCTGTTTCGGCAATAATTTTCTTTTTTCCTAGGCGCTTAGCCAGTAAAACCTGACCAATGGTATTATTGATTTTATGTGCTCCCGTGTGACATAAATCTTCCCGTTTAAGATATACTTTGGTTTGATACAATGCAGAAAGACGCTCTGCATGATACAAAGGGGTAGGCCTACCTACATAATCCGCTAAGAGTTTTTGATAGGCTGCCTGAAAATCGGCCTCTTCTATTATCTCTAAATACTTGGCTTGTAATTCTTCTACAATAGGTTGCAATTGAGGGGGAATAAAAGCACCTCCAAAATCGCCATAAAATCCTTCTTTGTTTACTTGATACTTCATCTGATATATGCTAAATTAATTTGTTTTTTCATTTTTGGGCATAAAAAAAGGGCTTGTCATGATGACAAGCCCTTATATATGCATAGGAATAAAACTAGTTTTCCTTATATTTTTCTTTATACATACCAATAGGAGGACCGCTCACGACGTCTTGACGTAAGTTGCTCCACCACCAATTATTTGTATGTTTAAAATTCATTTCTATTCTTTTACAGCTGTAAAGGTACTATTTAATTTTTCTCTACCAAATAAAAAAAGCCTAGCAGTAAAAACTACTAGGCTTTATTGTTTACAACAGGACTAATGCATTTTTTTCTGGATCAATCTCTGAAACATCAAACCCACTAAATTTTTTCAAGTAGGTTTTAATTGACGTTCCAAATCCATCTCTAAATGAATTAGCTCCGTTACTTTTTAAATACTTTCTCACAGATCCTGCTCCACCTAAATGGGCAGCTGCTAAAATTCCTGATTCTGTAATTTTGATCCCATCGATTCTTCGACCGTCGAACGTTTTTATTTCGTTTCTTAGAATCCATTTGTTTTTAGCTACCAAGGCATCAAATGCTTTTTCTTGTAATAGCGGATCATTTAAAAACTCATCCGAATCAAAAATTCCTATTGATCGTAGAGCTAACCTTCCAAATTGGTATTTTCCAATGTAACCAAAAGAGTTGACAATTCGATACAAACCATTAGACTCTCTTGCGGCTAAAGCTTGTTTAAACCCAATATAGGTTTTCCCTGTAAATGGTATCACTGCTACTATTTCTGTTTTCTTTTCTTCCGTTATATTTTCATCTGGAAATTGATAAGACAACTCTTTTTCGGGAAGTATTTTATACTGTTCCAAAAGTATGACTTCATACTTTTTGAAACCCGAAAATACGCCACCTAATAGCAGTAAGAAACCAATAATAAAAGAACATTTTTTCCTCATTAAAATTAATTTCTCAAGCCCTGTCACCACTTGAAATTTCTATCTGCAAATTTACCTTCTTTTTTAAAAATGCCTATTTTTTAATCGTTAAATTACATTCTCTTAACTTTACTTTTACACACAATCACTGATTAACAAAGAGATAGGACTAAAAACTTTAACATTTAAACCCTTGTAAAAATCTTAAAATTTCACTATATTTTATACCCATTTCCACTTATTTTAAATAAAAAAAGAGAGCGAAAAAACTTTTTCCGCTCTCTTTTCTTCTTTTTAGACCTCAAAACTACCCCTCCATTTTAGCTGTTAATTCAAACCATTTTTCTTCTTTTTCTTCGAGTTCTTTTATTATTTTTTTCAAGGTATTGCCTTTCAATTCAATTTGATTATCGGCCACTTTTCCATCAGCAAATTCCTTTTCAATTTCTTGTTTTTGCTCACTCAGTTTTGCTATTTCCCGTTCCGTTTTTTGCAATTCCTTTTGCTCTTGGAAGTTCAATCCATTTTTCACTTGATTTGCTTTCCAATTCACCTTCTCTTTTGGCTCTTCATCTTTAACAGGTTCTATACTGTCTTCATAAGATCTAAAATCCGAATAGTTTCCTGGGAAATCCTCAATTTCACCTTCTCCTCTAAATACAAATAAATGATCTACAATCTTATCCATAAAATAACGGTCGTGAGATACAACCACCAAGCATCCCGGATAATCAAGTAAAAAGCTCTCTAATACGTTTAAAGTCACAATATCCAAATCATTCGTTGGCTCATCGAGAATCAAGAAATTGGGGTTTTGGATTAAAACCGTACACAAATAGAGGCGTTTTAATTCCCCTCCACTTAACTTTTCCACAAAATCATGCTGTTTCTTGCGATCAAACAAGAAACGCTCTAAAAGTTGTCCTGCTGTAATCGAGCGTCCTTTGGCTAGTGGAATATACTCCCCGAACTCTTTAATAACATCGATTACTTTTTGTTCCGGCTTAACTGTAATTCCGCCTTGGGTATAATAACCAATCTTAATGGTCTCACCAACAACAACTTTTCCGGAATCTGGTTTAATACCCTGGGTTAAAATATTTAAAAACGTAGATTTCCCCGATCCATTTTTCCCAATAATTCCAATGCGTTCCCCGCGATTAAACATATAACTGTAATCTTGCAAAATCACTTTATCCTTAAATGATTTATTCACCTTGTGCAATTCGACTACCTTACTTCCCATACGCTCCATGTTGATTTCTAATTCAACTTGGTGCTCTTTTCTTCTACTACTTGCTTTTTCTTTGATTACATAAAAATCATCAATACGCGATTTGGATTTCGTTGTACGCGCTTTAGGTTGTCTACGCATCCAAGATAATTCCTTTACAAAAAGATTCTGTGCCTTATCAATACTAGCATTTTCTGCCGCTAATCGCTCTTCTTTCTTTTCTAAATAATACGAATAATTTCCTTTATATTGGTAAATTAATCCATTATCCAATTCGATAATTTCATTGCATACGCGTTCCAAGAAAAAACGGTCGTGTGTTACCATAAACAAGGTGATATTCTCTTTGGCAAAATAATTCTCTAACCATTCAATCATTTCTAAATCCAAATGGTTAGTTGGCTCATCGAGAATCAACAAATCTGGTTTATTAATCAAGATAATAGCCAAAGCCAAACGCTTTTTTTGTCCTCCAGACAGCGTTTTTACCTTTAGCTTCAAATCATCCAGCTTTAATTTAGTCAGGATCTGTTTGTATTGCGTTTCAAAATCCCAAGCATTGTAGATTTCCATTTGCTCAAAAGCACTTTGATAGGCATCTTGATCCTCTGGATTTTCCAATGCTTTTTCATACCCTTCAATTACTTTTAAGATATCGCTATCTGAAGCAAATATGCTTTCCTCAATAGTCAATTCATCCTGTAAATAGGGCTCTTGAGATAAAAATTCCATTCGAATTCCCTTGCGTATAACTACTTGTCCACTATCGGGGTCCTCCAGACCATTCAATATTTTTAAAATGGTCGATTTTCCCGATCCATTTTTTGCGACAAAAGCAATCTTTTGATCTTTATTAATACCAAATGACACATTCTCAAATAAAGTATGTGCCCCAAAAGATTTCGATAAATTTTCTACTGATAAATAATTCACTTCTACAAAATTTTGACAAAAATAACCTTTTATTCTCCATTAAAAAAGTTTGCCTTTTTTAGTTTGTCTTTTTTATTTTTTACGCTTCGAATTTAGTGTAACAAGTACATATTCAGATTGCGTGCCAATGCGGTATCTTCCACCCCATATTCCCAAACCAGAACTGATGTAATACTGTGTTGTTCCTTTTCTTAAATAACCATGTGATTTTTCAAATAAATAATCGGTAATCCATGAAAAAGGCCAAACTTGTCCACGATGTGTATGTCCTGAAAATTGAAAGTCGATCTGCTGTTCGGCAGCAGCAGCTAAATGATAAGGTTGATGATCGAGTAGAATCTGTACTTTGTTGGGATTGGGTTGTATTAAATCGTTCAACGTTTTTCGATTGGGATTTGATTTATCATCTCTTCCGATTACTTGAATTTGACCATCCAATACCTCTACAACTTCATCGCGCAATACACGTATGTTGGATTTAGCTAAAAACGCCAAGCTCATTTCGACATTGGCCAAATACTCATGGTTACCTAAACAAGCATATACGCCATATTTACTTTTTATTTCGCGCAACAGCACATCTAACTCATAATACGTTAACGGCAATAAACTATTATCAATAATATCACCCGCGAACAGAACCAAATCTACTTCTTGCTTATTGATAAAGGCTACCCAACGTTGTAGTTCTTTTTTACTTATGGCATGCCCTAAATGCAAATCACTTAAAACAAGAATCTTAGTGGTTGTATTTAGTGGTTTTTCCGTTTCTAAATCCAGTTTAACCACTTTTTTTCGATAATAATTAACATTGCCTATTCCAGCAATAAGAAGCGTTCCAACAACAATAAAACAGGCTTGCAATTTATCGAGACTCAAGATTTCCTGTGTATTATTTTTAAGAAAAGACCCTAGAAGAATAAGAAGTATATCAGATACTAAAGCTAAAAGAAAAGCATAGACAATCAACATGAGCCAGCCTGTACCTACTTTGTATAAAATAGCAGCCTCTGGAACCCCTACTCGTTTTCTCAAAGCAAAGAACAAAAGCGGTGAGAGTGTCAAAAATACAACAACAGATGCATATATAATTTGAACACTCCAAATGGCTGTATTAAACAAGGAAAAAACGCGAATTCCCAAATATAAATTAACTAAAAAATAGACCACAAAAACCGCTACAAAAAACAATCTTCCTTTCATAAAATAACAATTAAATTTGGTTTCCCTTGAATTTACAAGGATTATAGCATCGCTTTTTAGCAATAATACAATCCTTTCTTCCATCTTCAGACTATATTAACAAATAATTGACTTGATATGCTCCTTTTTTAATGCAAGGCATTTTTCAGTACCAATCGAACCTTTGTACCGGATTCGGTAGCGTGAATACTAATATGCTCTTCTAAATAATCTTGAATCATTTTCATTCTTTCTTTCACTAAAAACAGGCCTTTCGCTTCGTGATTGGGGTACTGCTTGATCTTCTGCTGATCTCCAATTCCATTATCAATAACTTCTAAAATAACATCATTATCTAGGCTGTATACTTTTAAAGTTAGGGTGGGATTTTCAATATTTTCAGGAAATGCATGGATCAAACTATTTTCTATAAAAGGCTGAAGTAACAAAGGGGGAATCCAAATTTGATTCAGATTCAACTGCTTATCTAAATCAAGTTCAAATTGAACACGTCCATCTAAACGCATATTTTCCAATTCAAAATATCCTTGAAGATAGCTGATTTCATCCTTTAAACTCACTTGCTCCACCATGGATAGATTCAGTGTTTTTCTTATAAGTGAGGCAAATCGCTCCAAATAATACAATGCTTCTTCTTCTTTGTGTGCAATAATAAAATATTGAAAAGAGCTCAAAACATTAAAAATAAAATGTGTATTCAATTGACTTCTAACAGATAATAATTTCAATTCAGCTACTTTCTTTTCATAACGCAATTGTTTCGCTTTACTATCTTGTTGTCTTTTTATTCTTTGGAAAACAACTGCAACTACACCTATTCCCACTAAGCCAACTAAACTAAAAAACCACCAACTGTAATAAAACGGAGGTAAAATGGTCACATTTAACAGCGATTTTATTTGTTCCGTCCCTTTGTCATAATCGGATATTTTAATTTCAATCGGATATTCTCCTGCATTCAAATAATTTAGAGCTAGTGTATTCTGCTCTAAATCGAACCATTCTTCCGTTGGTTTTACCCGATACTGAAATTTTAATTTTCCAGCATACTTAGCGCCCAACAAAACAAAATTGACAAAAATAGAATTCTCATCGTAAGGCAATTCTAATGCAGGATAGTCTTCTGCATGGATAGGTTTTATATCTCGTTTTAATCCGTTTATTTTTATAGCAGACAAAACTAGATGATATTCCATTTGCTGAGGTTTAAAATACTGTATATCTAAAGTATACAAGCCCATATCCGTTCCTAATAGTAAATGGTTCCCTATAAGGGCGCTACTCTTTATATTGTAAGTATCTAAACCTTGTTCGGTATTAAACAAAAAAGTACCCTCATCATCAAAAACGGTGATTCCTTTGTTGGTTCCTACAAATAACTGTTGTTTACTGCTATGCAAAAAGGTTATTCCATGTCCTACAATTTTTTTTTGAGGTATTTTTTGAATAACTTTAGGCTGTTGAGGTGCTACATCAACTTTGTAAATATTTCCAAAATCAGTAGCTATATAGAGGTAATTATCGGCTCCTTTTTCTATGAATTTTAATCTGTTTTCGGTAAATATACCTTCTGCGAACAAGGATCTAAATTGTTTTTTTTCATAGACATACAAGCCATCCAAAGCTCCTGCTAAATACATTTTACCATTTACCTCTTGCATATCGACAATATCTCGAGGCACAAAACTACCTTGCTCTCGGTCCAAATATTCATATTGAAAAGGAGAAATAGTTGAGTATACTCTCACTCCTCCATAGGGATCCGTTTCCAGTAGAGTACCTTGGAAAAAATCGTATTGATAGGTGTGAATTCCAACGTATTTTTCCAATTGTCCATCTGGTGTTAGCTGAAACAACCCCAGGTTCGTACTAACCCAAATTGAATTGCGATTGCTCACTGCTTTATAAAACTGGATTTGGTCAGAAGAAATGCTGTGTTCGATTTCAAAAAAGTGATTCTTACGCGTGGTAAGGCCTATAAAAGGTTGCTTGTGATTGACTTGATAGGCTTTAAATAACGTTTTATCTACGTGTTGAATAATTTGATTATCCTGAAGGATACTCAGTCCTTTTTCTCCAAAAACATAAACCCGATTGGCGTGTGTCTGAATCGCTTCTATTGAACCAAAACGCGAATCAAAACGCAAGGGCGAAGCTAAATCAACTTGAAATAAACCTTGTTTTTTACTTCCTACATAGAGCAACTTATGTTTAGTATCGTAAGCTAAGCTATATAATTCCTCCGTGTGTATCCCATATTTCTTATTTAACTTTTCAAGCTGTTTTCCATCCCAAGCATAAATTCCTCCACCTCCATTTAAAAGATCCGCTCCTACCCCATAAACTTTATCTTCCACTTGCAGAAAAAAACGGGTTCCCTTTATTTCCTTTTTTATTTCTGTTTGATTGGTTTGCTGCTTGTGGATTTCCAATTCAAATTTTAACCCTAGTAGGAGTTCCTGTCGTTTGGAATCAAAAAAAGAAGCGATAACCTCTTTCTCTTCACCTACGGGTATGACCTCATCTGATTCAATTTTAAAAACGCCGTGATTAATAGTCGTTGCAAAAAGAGTAGAGCCTATTTTATAAAAACTCGAAACAGCACTTGGCGTTGCTAGGGTATTTTTAGCACCTTTTTTTTCAACCGTTTGGGTTTGAATATCTAGAATTGAAATTCCTTCTGACGTTCCTATATAGAGTTTAGTGCCTGAAATAAATAAACTATTTACCCGAGTAGAAAACAGACCTACTTCTGAATTAAATAAAAGGGTTCTTTTTTTTCCTTTATACAAAATTCCCTGCCCATAACTACCTATCCACACTCCTTGTTGATCATCTTCAACAAGCGTTGTAATATTGGTAAACCGATGTTGCAAGGCTTCTTCGTCTATGCTAATTTCTCCTTGCTGCCTTACACTCAAGCCCGCTCTAGACCCAACCCAGAGAATACCCTGAGAGTCAAATAACAAAGCGGTTACATCATTGGCAATTAAGCCGTCTTTCATTGTGTATCGCTTGGTAACCGCAGTTTGTGCGTATAGTCCAGAACTTGTAAATCCAATCCAAAACCATACTAGCCAACGTATCATAATTCCAGTAATCTAAATGCTTTCATTCTAGAGGCAGAAACTACAATATCATGAATGACTTCTCTATCATTGATTAAAATTTTATCTTTAAATACAATTCGATTGGTACCCACTTCAATGTATTGGATACGCTTGATATTCACAACATAAGATCGTCCCACGCGAACAAACTGTGGGTGTTGTAACTTAGTGGCAACCGCACCTAATGTTTTTGAAATCAAAAATTTTTGATCTTGCAAATAAACTTCGCAGTAATTGTCATCTGCTTTACAATATAAAATATCGTCTACAGCTATTGCCTCTCTTTTTTGATTGCTTTTGATTAGTTTAATAAAGGATTGTTGTCCTTCTTTCTCTACAAATTTATCGTAAGCGATTTGTAAGTGGTCAACCGCTAGGGGTTTCAATAAATAATGTAAACAAGGATATTGATTTAAAACTTCTAGTGCATATTGACTATATGCCGTAGTAATTACCACTTCAAAGCTATGTGGTTTTTCAAAATATTCAAACAAAGCCAATCCATTCTCTTTGGGCATTTGAATATCCAAAAAAACTAAATCAGGGGTGTATTGCTCAATCATTTTTACTGCTTCTGCAACTGATTTTGCTGAATAAAACACCATTTTATGTACCGTTTGGATACTATGGAGTAATCTGTATTTTAATACTTCGGCAACTTTAGTTTCATCATCAACAATTAGAACGACTAACTCATTCATAATAGTAACTCGTATGTAAGGTTGTAATCTGGTAAATTTAGAATTTCGTACTGAAATTATATTGTGCCAAAGATACTATTTAACAACTAATTATTTAACAAAAATTAGACAAATATAAACTACTCTTTCCAAACTTTTTTAAGAAATAAATTATTCATTGGGTTTATACCCAGTTGATGAATGTCTTTTCGACTAAAGCGAACCGCTTGATCATAAAACAAAACCAATACCGGAACCTCATCCGCAAGTAGGTGATCCATCTGTTGATAGAGCTGTTCTCTTTCTTGCGCATTCGTTACGCGAAAGGCTTTTTCGTATAATTGATCATAGGTTTTATTGGTAAAAAAAGTATAATTTGGCCCATTGGGGGCTTTATTTTTACTGTAAAACAACGATAAATAATTTTCTGCATCTGGATAATCCGCAATCCAACTTCCTCTAAAAAAAGCTATTTTTCCAGAAGCCATTCCCTGTCTCAAAGTAGCTGGTGGCATGACATCAATTTCAACAGTTAGTCCAATTTTTTGCCATTCTCTTTGTAAATATTCGGCAAGATCTAAATAGCCCGCATTGGTAGATAATGAGATTACAACTTCTGCAAGCTTGTGTTCTTGTTTATACGACTGAACTAAGGCTTTGGCTTTGGTTATATCATACAACGCGTCTAATACAATATTGCCTTTTAATCCTTTGGGAATGATACCACCTACTTGAGCGGTTCCCATACCGCTTCTCAAATGGTTCAACATCTTTTCGCGATCGAATCCTATATTTAAGGCTTGACGGATACGCTTATCACGTATTGCACTCTGTTTATCTTCCGTATTAAAGCCCAAATATTCTGTATTGAGATAGGGCCCTGTTTGCATTTGTACAATCGATTGATATTTTGCTTGTAACTTTCCGTCTAACGTAATCAAATCATCTTTATAAGAAGGATCTAATCCAGATACAAAGTCCAAATTTCCTTGTATAAATTGTAAAAACGCACTTTGTTTATCAGGCAAAAAAGTAATCGCTATTGCCTCCAAATAAGGCAATTGCACGCCTTTATCATCCTTTTCAAAATAGTTGGGATTACGGCGCAAAACCAATTTGACATTTTCTTCCCAAAACTTAAAGTAAAAAGGACCTGTTCCGATGGGGTGTGTTCTGAAATCGTGTTGGGGATCTTCAATCACTTCTTTGGGTACAACAGAAGCATAACGCATCGACAGCAAACCGAGAATAGCAGGAAAAGCTTCTTTTAACTGCAAGCGAAATACAGTATCATTAAGCGCTTGATAACTTTGTACTTTTTGCATAATCCAAGCACCAGGAGATGCGGTTTTAGCATCGGTCAATCGACGGAAACTATATTCGAAATCATAAGCGGTGACTTGGCGTGTTTGTTTGGACCCAAAAGAGGGATGTGGATGAAAATACACCTCTTTTCGCAAGATAAAATCATACGTTAATCCATCGGGAGATGCCTGCCATGATTTCGCAATATCACCTGCAATATTTAACTGATCATCTAATTGAACGAGCCCATTAAACAATTGATTGCAGGGCCAGATAACAGCCATACTCCTTGCGAAAGCGGGGTCAAGTGTTTGAATATTAGAATTTTCATTGTAGCGAAACACCGTTCCTTCAGTTTTTTCATCTCTATTATTTTGACAAGAACAAACCGTGAAGACAAGACAAAGAATTGATATATAATATATTATTGATTTCATCAAACCGAATTTTGTACGTAAATTTGCAAGCTTTGTGACAACAAAGAGTAAATATACTTCAAAGTTACTACTCATAGTAAAGAATGATTATGGAAAATAGAAAAAAAGTAGCTTTTTACACTTTAGGATGTAAGCTAAACTTTTCTGAAACCTCAACAATAGCAAGAAGTTTCGTAGATGAAGGTTTTGATCGTGTTGAATTTGAGGATGTGGCAGACATTTATGTGATTAATACTTGTTCTGTAACTGAAAATGCAGATAAACAATTCAAACAAATAGTAAAAAAAGCGCAGAAGAAAAACAACAAGGCCTTTATTGCTGCCGTAGGTTGCTATGCGCAACTAAAACCAACAGAACTAGCCGATGTAGATGGGGTAGATTTAGTATTAGGAGCAACGGAGAAATTCAAGCTTACAGATTATATCAATGACCTTTCTAAAAATGAAATGGGAGAAGTACACTCTTGTGAAATTTCAGAAGCTGATTTTTATGTAGGCTCCTACTCTATTGGCGATCGAACTCGTGCCTTTTTAAAAGTCCAAGATGGCTGTGATTATAAATGTACTTATTGTACAATCCCATTAGCACGTGGTATTTCTCGAAGTGATACCATGGAAAATGTGTTGAAAAACGCAGCTGAAATTTCTGCACAAAATATAAAAGAAATTGTACTAACTGGTGTGAATATCGGAGATTATGGAAAAGGTGAATTTGGCAACAAAAAGCACGAACATACCTTTTTAGAATTGGTTCAAGCTTTAGATAAAGTGGAAGGTATTGAGCGTTTGCGCATTTCGTCTATTGAACCGAATCTTCTAAAAAATGAAACAATTGAGTTTGTCTCGCAAAGTAGAACCTTTGTGCCTCATTTTCACATTCCGTTACAATCTGGAAGTAATGCTATTCTCAAGAAAATGAAACGCCGTTATATGCGTGAACTTTATATAGAACGCGTAGAGAAAATTCGAGCTGTCATGCCCGATTGTTGTATTGGCGTTGATGTTATTGTAGGGTTTCCTGGTGAAACAGATGATGCCTTTTTAGATACCTACAATTTCTTGAGCAATTTAGATATTTCTTACTTACACGTATTTACCTATTCGGAACGCGACAATACAGAAGCGATTGAGATGGAAGGCGTTGTTTCGATGGAAGTGCGAAACAAAAGAAGTAAAATGTTGCGCGGTCTATCCGTTAAGAAACGTCGTGCTTTTTATGAATCTCAAATTGGCTTAGAAAAAACGGTTTTATTTGAAAGTGAAAACAAAGAAGGTTATATCCATGGTTTTACTGAAAACTATGTCAAAGTAAAAACACCTTGGGATCCGGCATTGGTCAATACACTACACGAAATTAAATTAACCAAAATTGACGACGACGGTATTGTTCGATTTGATTTTTTGAATTAAACGCCGATTCCTGCTTCGTCCAGTAAATAAGTTAAAACAAAAAAACCTGTTTGAATATTGATTCAAACAGGTTTACTTTTTTTTACCCGGTTAGGGATATGTTGTGTATGTTATAAGTGGTTTTTAAAATCTCACAGGATTAAATTCTTATCCCTGGAGGAAGCATTTCTTTATAAGAAGGGTGTTTTCTAAAAAAAGAAACAATTTTTGGGTGTGTAGGAACAACTCTTAATCTCTTTTCGCGAACGATATCAAGAATTCCCTTTAAAAATTCGATTGATTGAGCTTGAACGCCTTCCTCAAATCCTTTTAATTTGGTAAGAAAAATTTTTCTTTCTTGTAGTGAATACTCCACGCTAAGCAGACCCTGATCGGTTTCAAGCTCAAACTGACGAAGCAATTCATTGTCTTTAATTTTCATTATAATAAAATTTTATATTTTCAAGTTTGGACGGGTCTCCTTTTCATAGCATAAAAAGAATAGCAGCTTTATAAGCCTTTATATCCATAACAATAATATTGTAAGAAAAATTTTTAGATTAATTATACAGTGAATACAACTAGTTTATCGCTATATTTATCAAAGTTCGTCATTTTATTCCAGACCGTGCCTATTAAGTATGTTAATTTATTTAAAATGAACAAAATACCGATTTATTTCTTTCCGGGAATGTCCTCCACTTCGCTCATTTTTGAAAGATTAAAATGGGATACTTCGCTTTTTGAATTACATTTTTTAGAATGGCTTCCTTGTGAAAAAGAGGAAAATCTCCTTACATACACAAAAAAGTATATCCCCCTTATTCAACATAATAATCCTATCTTAATAGGCGTTTCATTTGGAGGGATACTGGCACAAGAATTAGCTAAACTTATCCCAGTCAAAAAAACAATTATTATTTCGAGTGTACGTTCTAATAAAGAATTCCCAAATCGTTTTAAATGGGCGAAGTATACTAGAATTTACAAGCTCATCCCTACGCATGGTGTTGAGTTTTTACTAAAAATGGTAGATCGTTATGGCAATGACAAGCAAAAAAAACGCGTGGAATTATACAACCGCTATTTGTCTATTCGAGATCCGCACTATCTCAATTGGTGTATTCAGACCATTTTAACGTGGGATCAACAAGAAAGCTTAGAGCATGTGGTTCATATTCACGGAACCAAAGACGAGGTATTTCCCTTTAAAAATATTAAAAACGCAATTAAAATTGAAGGAGGAACACACGCGATGATACTAGTAAAATACAAATGGTTTAACCAAAATCTACAAGAAATTATTTTAAAATAAGATATGAAAAAGACAGTGAAAAATGCGCTATATACAACAGCTGTTGTAGGTGTAGCTTCTACTTTTATTTTTGCAACCGCTAAGGGCACAACCCAACCTGAAGAGCAAAAAGATCCGACAGAACACCATGTTCCCTCGCCTTTAACCGCTAATTTTGCAGGAGAAAAAACGCCTTTAGATCTTATAGATGTCAAAGAGCGCTTTGACCGAGAAATGATTATTAATGCTAATTTACACTCTTCTACAACTTTAGTGATTAAAAGAGCGGAGCGTTACTTTCCAATTATTGAACCGATTTTAAAAAAGAATAATATACCGGATGATTTTAAATACTTATGTGTGATTGAAAGCACCCTTTCTAATGTGGTTTCTTCGGCAGGAGCATCAGGATTTTGGCAATTTATGAAAGGAACGGCGGGGGAATATAACCTTACCGTAGATGAGACTATTGATGAGCGCTATCACCTTGAAAAAGCCACAGAAGCAGCTTGTAAATACTTTAAAGATGCCAAAGCTAAATTTGGTTCCTGGACCATGGTTGCCGCAGCTTACAATAGAGGCATGTCAGGTATGACCAAAGCGATGAATGCCCAATATGTAGACAGTTATTACGATTTATTTTTAAATCAAGAAACGTCTCGTTATGTATTTAGAATCCTTGCTATGAAAGAAATCATGACAAGCCCACAAAAATATGGTTACAATATTCCAAAAGCCGATAAATATGCGCCAATTCCAATGCGTACGATTACGGTAGATTATGACATTGAAGATTTACCTCTTTTTGCAAAAGAACAAGGGGCTAATTACAAGTTATTAAAATTATACAATCCTTGGTTAGTCAATACAAATTTAAAAACAAAAGGAAAAACCTATACCATCGAGTTACCTCGATAAACAGAAAAAACAATAGCCTACTCTTTAAAACGAAGAATTAGGCTATTGTTTTTCTTGTTATTTATCATTCAAATGATTTTATATCTTTGCGTTTGATAACAAACTACCATGGATAAAGAAACCTATATAAAAACAGCACTAGAAACGATTTACGCCAAAAACTTTCAAGTCCCTTTTGAATTGGCACAAGGCAGTATAATTACCAATTTGGATCAATACTTGAATAGTTTAAAAATGTCCTATTTACAAGCGAAAGACCCAAGAATTGAACAGTTATTTTTCGATAAAATCGAGTATTTAATCCACCTATAAAAACCGTTTCAAAAAGGAAACAATTAGCGCCAAGGTAAGCTCTTTTTGTTCTTTGTGTGGAATATGTCCTACCTGTTCAAATATATACTTTTCGGCTATTCCACTAACCCCTGTAATGGTTTTTTCAACTTGATCTAAGGTGCCATACTCATCTAAATCTCCTTGTAAAAATAACAGAGGTGAGGTAATGTGGTATAATTCATCGACCATCGACCAATTGCGATACTTCGGATCCAACCAAATGGTAAACCAAGCATAGCACAGATTTTCAACCCGTTCTCCGTGATATTTAACCAGACGATGTTTCAAATCTGTTTCTTCATAGGCTTTTTTCGCCTCTGCAACCCCTTTCAATGTAGCTTCTTCTACAAAAACATGGCCTGCTTCAATAACTAAAGCCGTTGTATTATTAGGATATAAAATACCATACCACAAGGCAATAGAAGCGCCATCACTATGCCCAAAAACGGCGAGTTTTCCTAAATGCAGCACTTGGCGTAAGTCTTCTAAAAACTCCCCCTCTTTTTCTAAATACTTGTGTTCTCGCAAAAACGTCTGCATAGGTTGCGATTTGCCATAGCCAATACGATCATACACCAGAACATCACATTGCAATTGTTCCGTCAATAAACGAGGCCAATCTCGCCACAATTCAACACTTCCTAGTGAATCGTGTAACAAAACTAAGGTTGTTTTTGTTTGAGGGGTGTGACATTGATATAAATGCACAAAAATAGCTTGCCCGTTCACTTGAACGAATTTTTCCGTAAGTGTATCCATTATTTCTAGCTTTGCTCAAAAATAAAACTTTTATTATAGTAAATCGCCTTATATCTAAGCTCGGTTTACCCTTATAGCATCTCATTTAAACAAAAGTAGGCGTTTGTAAACAAAGACTTACACGTCTTTCATTAGTAAAACTGGATTTATACCGCTATCTTTCGTTTTATTAAAGTTTATACCCTATGCAAAAATCACTCCTATTGGTACTTTTTCTTTGCTTTTTCGTACAAAGTAAAGCCCAAACAACAGCGAATTTTCCCGAACAATTCATGCAAAATCTAACGCAACATTGCGGCAAGGCTTATAAAGGAGCGATTACTTCGTCTCCTATTCCCGCTGATTTTGAAAACAAAGAATTACTTCTCTATGTTTCTGCTTGTAATAAACGAGAAGTAAAGATTGCCTTTTTTGTAGGAGAGGATCTTTCGCGTACTTGGGTATTTACCTTAAAAGGAGATCGAATTGAATTGAAACACGATCATCGTCAACACAATGGCCAACCCGATGAGGTAACAATGTATGGTGGTACTACAACAAATACAGGGAATGCCTATATTCAATACTTCCCTTCAGATCAAGAAACAGCTTTAAGTATACCTGCTGCTGCTTCAAATCTATGGTGGGTAACTATCGATGACAACGAATACAGCTACAATTTACAACGCGCAGGCTCCAAAACAAGTTTTAATGTAGTTTTTGACCTTTCTAAGCCTGTTAGAACGGATAAACGTGCTTGGTGATGAATTTAGAGTGATGAAGTATGGTGATGCACACACCATACCTCAATACAATAAAAACATTCCATCTTCAATAACACATATTACTTCAAAAAGAAAGTTGTATGATTGCTTATTGCTAAAAATCGTTTGGCTTGATCTCTTATACTAAGAAACTATTTTAAATAAATGCACTTAGCTATTTGCTTCTCGATTTATTTTGAAGTAGAAAAAGCTAAGAGGCAAAAGCACTAAAGAACCAAACAATACTCCACCAAGGGTATCCGTAAACCAATGGGCTCCCAAATAAATTCGAGAGGGTGAAATTAAGACTAAAAAGAAACCTGAAACTACCCCCAAGGTAATTCTCAAACTTTTAGTTATACTTTTAATACTACACATAAATACAAGTAGTAAACCAAAAAATAAAGTATAGGAGAATACATGGGAACTTGGAAAACTCTGAAATCGAAAGGGCTCCATTACCCGAACCAAATCACTTGTTGGTCTAGGTCTATTACTTATATTTTTCATTCCTACTATTAGCAAGGAACAGGGGATTAAGGCCAACATAAAATAGGCTTCTCTTCTATATTTTCTGCTAAAAATAAGTGCCGTTACTAAGATCAATGGAAAGTAGATATAAGGACTATCAGCAAAAAAACTTATCCCTCACATCAATTTATCTAGGCCATCACTGGGCCATTGTTGTACAAATCTAGAGATATCAATATCCAACTGATTAACTGGATGAATACTCACCCAATAACTTAGACTACCAAATGCGGTTATTAGTAAAATCGTTAACAAAATATAAGGTTTCCATTTCATAGGAGTGAATATATAACGAAACCAACAATAAATAAAACATTGTTTTACTTAATTATAGATTCATGCTTTTAAAAAGAGCTACAAGAAGTAAGTAGGAGCTATTATAAACACAAAAGCCTCAACTTTCGTTAAGGCTTTTGTGATTCAACCTGAATGGACTTACACATTTAAGGGTACCATAGATGGCCATTGGAAAAAATCAATTTCAATTCCAAAACGTGGCAAGTACAATGTGATTTCTCAATTAGATTTAGAAGGGGTTGGTCGCCATGGTCGCCCTGGAGGTTATGGATTAAAACACAACTCTACTTATATTAAACAGGAACAATTTGGAGGTCCTAAATTCATTGTTTTAGATGAGGATATATATGTTAATCAGGAAAATGAAACAATATCATTAGATTTAACCTCTGTTTTTACTCCTGGACGCAATCATGTGTTTGCGCAATTAAACATCTTACCAATTTATTTTTTAGCTGACGACGGAACCAAAGAAACAGGTGTAATAAATAGCAATCATGTTGATTTAGGTAAAGCGCTTCCAGATATCACGTTTGGACAACTATTTACTGCAGTATCAAACATTTTTAATCTAGATATTACAGTTATTAATCAAACAGTTTTTCTTAATTATATCAATAAGCAAGTATTAAAAAATAACTTAGTTGACTTGAGTAAGTATGAAAAGAAAAACGTCAATGTATCTTTCAACCATAATAACAAGTATCTATTAAAATACGAAGAGAACGAAGACGAGAAAGTACTTGATCGAATTATAATAGATGCTAAAGAAATAAAAGTTGTAAAGCCCTCAGAAATGCTTCCTGAAATAGAAAATACAATTTCAATTGATGCTTTTCCTCTATTGTATGAAGAGAATACGGTTATAACTAAAGATCTAGGAAGTGATAAAATTAATTTACTCATTTACAACGGCTTACTCGAGGGAAGTAACTACGTTCAAGTTCCTACTTCATTGCTAATCCCTAGTATTCACAATCAATACTACAAAGAGTGGTTAAATAATAGAGCTGTAGCAAAAAGCTTTGATATTGACTTTTCTGCTATGACAGAAGATGCTGTATCTATCAAAGTAAAAGATCGCATTTTTATGCATAACAATTTTCATATAATAAAAAGTATTTCTAAACAACAAGTCTCCAGGGATATCGTTGAAATCGAAATGAAAACAGAGACATTAAAAATTAGTTAATTTTTTACATATCCTACAAAATACAAACACCTCTTTTATTTACATAATACAAATATCTCACTTCATTTATTGTAATTTATTGTAATTTTAAAAATAAAATTTAAAATACATTATAATGAACAAAAAATTACTGACTATTCTATCTTTGTGTTTATTAGGATTTGCATGTAATCACGAAAATTCTTTAGATCTTAAGAATGATTTTACGCATAATAGTGAAAAAAATCATTTCGATAATGATTACGAATCTATTAAATTAAATATGTATAAGAGTCTAAAAGAAAATTGGGATAAGAATTTTGAAGAAGTTGAAAAATATACTTTAGAAGCTTTTAATAAAAATGAAAATTTTGTAAAAACAAAAAAAGTAAATAAAAATGAAACTATTACAATCAACATCAACTATAAATTTAATTATTCTAAGCAAGTATCTTCTCTATTGTCAGAATTATATAGTAAGATTTACAACAGTTCTTTAGATAATTTAAAAATTACTTTTCTTAACCAAAAGAACAGTATGCTTACTCATAAAGATTTGACAAAGGAAGATTACGAAATTTTATACCCTCTTTATGCATCATTTGAAGCAAATATAGATTTCATCTTATCTAAATATAAAGAAATTGAAGTTGCTAATAAAAATTCTCTTACTGCATTTGCTCTTAATGGTGACAAACAGAATAATAAAAAAAGTTGGATTGATAGCATGCTTGAAGAACAAGGAAACAACATTGGTAGAGGTATTGTAGGAGGTGCTATTACTGGAGCAATAGGCGGTGCTTATGCAGGCGGGACAGGAGGAACTGTAGTTTTACCATTAGTAGGTACGGCAACAGGAGCTGTTGGCGGTGGAGTTTTTGGAGGAGCCTTAGGAGCAGGTTCAGGCGGTATGCTTGCTTTTGCATTTGCGAGTATCGATTGTTTTGTTACAACGAGTAAAGGAAGTGGTAGTTCTGATTCTAGTTGTGCAATAACAATTCCGTATGATCCAAATGATCCAAGATTTAAAGGAATAAATCCTATCAAACCTTCTTTGGATTATCAAGGCAATGGATTATATAAAGAAGAAACTTTTAAAGAACTTCAAAATAACTTAATAGACCTACAAGAAGCCTCCGCAACTAGTAACGTAATTATAAATTTAAACTAAGATAACTAATGAAAAAAAAAATTATGATCTTAGCCGCTACCTTCATGTTTACGTTTATATATTACTTTAAAGGTAGTATTAATGTTCTATGGACTACGAGGTGCTGTTTTTATAAAGACATTATGTTTTATGTATCTTTACTAATGGCTTTTTTATTTGGTCTCTTATTTACAAGATTCATAAGTTTTGAAAAAAACAATAAATAATTTTTACTTTGGTTAAAAAAACAAAAACACCTCTAATCAGGTGTTTTTTTTATTCCCATAACTAAGCAAAAAAAATTACGAAATAACAAATCCTTCGTTATGGTACTGAAACAGAAAACGGTCCAACATCCATTCCTATGAATGTTTGGTCACACCTAATACGGGGGATTCGTGCGCTTGATTCGTAAATTCTAAAAAATGTATAAAAACAAAAAAAGCCTCAACTTTCGTTGAGGCTTTTGTGATCCAATCAGGATTCGAACCTGAGACCTACTGCTTAGAAGGCAGTTGCTCTATCCAGCTGAGCTATTGGACCCTACAACTATATAGTTGGTCGGGGTGGCAGGATTCGAACCTGCGACCTCCTGGTCCCAAACCAGGCGCGATGACCGGGCTACGCTACACCCCGAATTTGCGGAGAGACAGGGATTCGAACCCTGGCGACCGTTACCAGTCGACAGATTAGCAATCTGCTCCGTTACCACTCCGGCACCTCTCCGTTGCTTTCAAGAAGAGTTATCTTCTGTAATGCGGATGCAAAAGTAGCACGAGTTTTCTTTCTATCCAAATATTTCACGCATAAAAATCAAAAAAAAACGATGTATTAAACAAATCAATTATCTATCAAGTAGATAGAAACTGATATTTTTTTTACGTTTTTTTTAAAAGTAGGTATCCTCTCCAAAAAAACACTAAAAACACCAATCTCCCTGGTCTATTTTCTCCTTTTGATTCAACTAAATTTAAAAAACAGGATGCATCTACGGATTAATGTTAATATCGTCGATTATTTCTCCCTACAATTCTGTCAAATAAATTTATAACGTATATTTGTCGTTAGCATAAAATCAAAAAATCTAACTAAAACCCCAAAAGAAGTATTAGCTCATGCTAAGAACGCTCTATACTCTCACAGCTCATACAACACGACTGGAACGCTACGATGATCTATTCTTAGTTGCTATTAGACCTGTTTTGATTGCATGGCGGTATGAGTCTAAAACCTATTTAGGGTTAATAAACACTATTTATTATGAGTAAAAGAGTAGTAATTGTATCTGCTGCTAGAACACCAATTGGTAGCTTCTTAGGTTCATTGTCTACCGTTCCTGCAACAAAGCTAGGAGCTGCTGCAATTAAAGGCGCTATTGATAAAATCAAACTAGATGTAAATTTAGTTGACGAAGTATTAATGGGAAATGTTGTTCAAGCAGGTGTTGGACAAGCTCCAGCTCGTCAAGCGGCAATTTACGCTGGATTAAGCAGTAATGTTCCTTGTACTACAGTAAATAAAGTTTGTGCTTCAGGTATGAAAGCAATCATGCAAGGTGCGCAGGCTATTATGTCTGGAGATGCAGAAGTTGTTGTTGCGGGTGGAATGGAAAACATGAGTTTGATTCCACATTATGTACATATGAGAAACGGTCAAAAATTTGGTCCTACAACTTTAGTTGACGGTTTACAAAATGACGGTTTGGTTGATGCTTATGACAACCAAGCAATGGGTGTAGCTGCGGATAACACAGCAAAAGTACACAACATCACTAGAGAAGAACAAGATGCTTTCGCTATTCAATCTTACGAGCGCTCTGCAAAGGCGTGGGAAGAAGGAAAATTCGATATGGAAATTGTTCCTGTTGAGGTTCCACAAAGAAGAGGCGATGCTATTATTGTTTCTAAAGATGAAGAGTTTACTAATGTAAAATTAGATAAAGTAAAAGAATTGCGTCCAGCTTTCACAAAAGAAGGAACGGTTACTGCTGCTAATGCTTCAACCATTAATGATGGTGCTGCTGCGGTAATTTTAATGAGTGAAGAAAAAGCAAAAGCTCTAGGTTTAAAACCTTTAGCGTATATCAGAAGTTATGCAGATGCTGCACAAGAGCCAATTTGGTTTACAACTGCACCAGCAAAAGCATTGCCAATTGCATTGAAAAAAGCAAACTTAACGCTTTCTGATGTTGATTTCTTCGAATTTAATGAAGCTTTCTCAGTAGTAGGTTTAGCGAATGCAAAACTTTTAGATTTAAATACAGACAAAATCAACGTAAACGGTGGTGCTGTTGCCTTAGGACACCCTCTAGGATGTTCTGGAGCGCGTATCGTGATTACTTTATTAAGCGTACTAGAACAAAACAATGCTAAAATCGGTGCTGCTGCCATCTGTAATGGTGGAGGTGGTGCTTCTGCAATTGTGATCGAAAGAGCTTAATTCAATTCAAATAATACCAAAAGATGGGTTTGATTTTTTCAAACTCATCTTTATTTTTGCCCTTTAATACAAAGACCTACCTATGATGTTTGCTTATTGTAACCTTTCTATTGTTCCCCTACGTGCAGAACCAAGTGATAAAAGTGAGCTTGTTTCTCAACTGCTATTTGGCGAATTATTTACAATACTCGAACAAACCGAAAAATGGTCTAAAATTGAATTGGCTTTTGACAAATACCAAGGATGGGTGGACAATAAGCAATTTCAATTGATTTCTAAAAATGAATATGAAGTCTTAAATCAAACGGCTCCCATTTATGCAGGGGATTTTGTAGAATTCTTACATTCTTCAGACAATCAGTTACTCTCAATTCCTTTGGGAAGTAACCTCAACGTTTTAAAAAATGCTTCAACTAATCCACTTAAATTTACTTTTGAAGGCCGTTCAATAACAGGAACTTTTACAAAAAGTCAATTCGTAAAAACTGCTTTTATGTATTTGAATGCTCCCTACTTATGGGGTGGAAAAACACCTTTTGGCATTGACTGTTCGGGTTTTACTCAAATGGTTTATAAAATAAATGGTCATCTCATCCCTAGAGACGCTTCCCAACAAGCGACAATAGGTGAAGCTTTGAGTTTTATTGAAGAAAGTGAAGCGGGTGACTTAGCCTTTTTTGACAATGCAGAAGGCAATATCGTCCACGTAGGTATTATCATGGACAACAATTACATCATCCATGCCCATGGAAAGGTGCGTATTGACCGTTTGGATCACTTGGGAATTTACAATGTTGATTCTGGAAAACACACCCATAAATTGCGTGTAATAAAAAAAATATTGTAATTTTTTTACTGATTAGCACCTAATTTAATTCCAATCTCTACTAAAAGCATAAAAAACCGTATCTTTGTAGAAATAAGATATTTTATGCATACTTTCGAGCCATTTAATCTACCGAAAGCTTTACAAAAAGCCCTTGATGAGCTTCAAATTACTACACCTACACCTATTCAATCCAAATCATTCCCTGTTATTTTATCAGGAAGAGATGTAATGGGTATTGCACAAACGGGTACAGGTAAAACATATGCTTATTTACTTCCCATTTTAAAACAATGGAAATTTGCCCATGTGGACACCCCTCGTGTTGTTATTATTGTACCTACACGTGAATTAGTTGTTCAAGTTGTTGATGAAGTGAATAAACTAACGCAATATATGTCCATTCGTTCTTTAGGCATATATGGAGGAACCAATATCAATACGCAACGCAAAGCGGTTTATGATGGAGTTGATATTCTCGTAGGAACGCCAGGTCGTATGATGGACTTAGCACTTGATGGTGTTTTGCGTTTTGACAACTTACAAAAATTAGTTATTGACGAATTTGACGAGATACTAAACTTAGGATTTAGAACACAACTTACTTCTATTTTAGCCATGATGAAAAACAAAAAACAGAATATTTTGTTTTCAGCAACCATGACAGAAGAGGTAGATGAAGTGTTAGAAGACTTTTTTGATTTTCCAGAAGAAGTTTCTTTGGAACCCTCTGGAACCCCATTGGCACAAATTGATCAACAAGTATATCGCATTCCAAACTTCAGAACAAAGTTGAATTTGATTATGCACTTGTTGCAAGATAAAGAAATTTTTAACCGCGTATTAATTTTCATTAATAGCAAGCGTTTAGCTGATGTGGTCATGACTCAATTGGATGAAGTTTTTCCAGAAGAGTTTACGGTTATTCACTCGAATAAATCACAAAACTTCCGTTTGCGTTCTATGGCTGAATTTCAAGCTAATGAATTAAGAGGACTAGTTACGACAGATATCATGGCTCGTGGGCTTGATATTTCGGATATTTCACACGTAATCAACTTGCAATTTACAGATACACCAGAACAGTACATTCACCGTATTGGTCGTACAGGACGTGCAGATAAAACAGGTATTGCGATTTCTTTGATAGATCCAAAAGAAGAGGATATGCTTCTAGAAGCTGAATTCTTAATGGCCAAAGAATTAAGAGAAATTGAAATTCCTTCTGCTGTTGAAATTTCAGATCAATTAATGGAGTTTGAACAATCTAAATTGAAAGCAAAGCAATTGGTAAAAGCAAAAAAACCACTTGAAAAAGGGGCAGCTTTTCATGCGAAGAAAGAGAAGAATGCAAAAGTTAATTTAGGAGGACCTGGAAAGAGAAAACCGAGAAAGACCAAACCGAGAAACAGAGCCGTTGAAGCAAAACGCGCAGCCAAGAAAAAGAAAGATTAATTTCAATGCTATAAAAAAGCCGAATATACTACGTTGTATATTCGGCTTTTTCTTTTTTTGTTTATTCCTAATCTATTTCTTTGATTTTCCAACCACACTCAACACAATAAATCCTAATACTCCTCCTAATCCCGAAGCTATCAAAATTCCCAATTTAGCTTGCCCAGGGAAATCGGGATGTAATTTGACATCAAAGGCTAATTCAGTGACAAACAAAGACATTGTAAATCCGATAGAAGCTAACAAACCAAGTCCAAATAAATTTTTATAAGTCATACCCGTTGGCATTTTGGCAACCCCCATTTTTATAATCAAAGCGGTTAGCCCAAAAACCCCAACTACTTTTCCAACTAGTAAACCGAGAGCAACACCAAGCGTGACAGCACTCATCCCTCCACCTTCTCCTAGGTTAATAGGGATTGCAGCATTGGCCAAAGCAAAAATAGGCATGACAAGGAAAGCTACAAAATTGTGCATACTGTGTTCCAAGCGAATAGCTGGAGGTAAGCTATTTTTAGCTAAATCTTGAATGTCACCTATACAATCCATCTGCTCTCCCGTAAGATTTGGTATTTTATCAACGGGGTCTAAACTATAAAATCTATTCTTCAGCTGATCTAATTTCTTGCGGAAAAAAGGTTCGTGAATTTTAGCCGTAGAAGGAATAGCAAAAGCAGCCAAAACTGCTGCAATCGTAGCATGTACACCAGATAACATAAAAGCTAACCAGATTCCTCCAATTCCAATAATTGCATAATAAACCGTATTGCGAATACCCAATAAATTACTAATAATAAGCAGACCAAAGAATCCTAACCCTATTCCTAAATTAATTAAAGAAAGTTGTTCCGTATAAAAAATGGCAATTACCATAACAGCACCTAAATCATCGGCAATAGCTAAAGCCGTTAAAAATACTTTTAACGAGGTTGGCACCTTATCTCCTAACAAATAAAGTACACCTAAAGCAAATGCGATATCTGTAGCCATAGGAATTCCCCATCCATGTGCAGCATCCGTACCTGCATTAAAAATAGCATAAATAGTTGCTGGCACAACCATTCCTCCCAGAGCAGCAACAATGGGTAACATTGCTTTTTTAGGAGAGGATAATTCACCCGTTGTTAACTCTCTTTTAAGTTCTAGACCAACCACAAAAAAGAAAATAGCCATTAATCCATCATTAACCCAATGCTTTAAAGAGTGATTCAATGTAAAGTCATTAAATGAAAAAGCAATGTGATTTCCTTCCCAAAAAGCAGTGTATTGGTCTGCCCATACAGAATTCGCCATAAATATGGCAATCAAAGCAGCCAAAAACAAGATGATCCCACCCGATGTAGATTTTTGCATAAATCTATTTACTGGTGCAACAATCCATTTATCTGCTGGTGTTAACTTTAAATTATTTTCCATTTCTTTTTAGTTTGTTTAAAAATTTTACTATAGTTTTATTCTTTATTTATCGCTTTAAACTCTTTATTTATCAAGGATATTGCGTTTTTTGAGCCTATTTTTTATATTTCTAATTTCAAGGTTTCTCCTTCCAAGAAAACACCTTTTGAGGCTGTTATTTGTATCTTTTGTTCTGCTGTATAGCCCAAAGTTTCTCCATGTTTAAAGACGATATTACTGCCGATTACATACGAACATATATTAATAAAAAACGAATACAGTTCCTCTAATTCTAAGGGTGAATTGATTACTTCTAATTCCTGTTTATCAAATGCTTTTAAGCCATAGGTATAGATACTATTCCCTTCTTCAGTTGTACGCAATCCAATATAAATCCATAAAGGAACTACTACTTTTCCCGATTTTAACTCTTCGTAAGCATCTAAATATTGTTGACGCGAAATGAGCAAGGTTTGACTTCCTTGGTATACACCAATACAAGTAGACGTTGCGATAATAGAATATAAAATACGCGAAAGTAACACTTGCCTTTCAACAAGATCTAAAGGCCCATTCAATACCGATACAATCGCATGCCCATCCACCTCTTCTATATCTTCTAAAACGCTTTGCCAATTATAAGCAAATTGGGCACTATAGGCCATATCTTCTTGAGGAACTGCGGCCGGTATAAAAGCAATAGCAAACAAAGTTCCATCTATAGTTAATACAGCGGTTGTATCGTTATAATCACTCCCCTTTATTTCGTACCCCCAAGCTTCTTTTAAATGCTTTACTACTGCTTCAATGTTGTATTTACTCCCTTTTTCAAACAAGGGCATCGCCAATAAAACATTACCCTCATTTTCTTCTTTCATTTCCTCTTCATTGTGAGGTTTATCTTTCTTAAACCAATTTAATATGCCCATCGCTTTTTTTTAATTTCAAAAATAAGCATTACCCCCAATATACGATCATTTAAAATTAACTTTATTCTACTATCATTTCACTTTAGCACAAGGATATTCTCAAGAATACAAGCAAAAAACAAAAAGAAATCCAACGCGTTACAAGGATTCCATTCCGTTTGATAATTACTAAAAAACCAAAGATAAAAGAGAAGATTTCAGTATATTTGTACTTTGATAAAATGAAAGTATGGATACAATCTTAGACAAAAATATACAACCACAGGCCAAACCAAAATGGTTGCGTGTAAAATTGCCTACAGGTAAAAAATATACTGAATTAAGAGGTTTGGTAGACAAATACAAATTGCATACCATTTGTACCTCTGGTAGTTGTCCAAATATGGGAGAATGTTGGGGAGAAGGAACAGCTACTTTTATGATTTTAGGTAATATCTGTACGCGTTCATGTGGTTTTTGTGGCGTAAAAACAGGGCGTCCAGAAACCGTAGATTGGGATGAGCCAGATAAAGTAGCTCGATCTATTAAATTAATGAACATCAAACACGCGGTAATAACCAGTGTTGACCGAGATGATTTAAAAGATGGTGGCACTATTATTTGGTCAGAAACAGTAAAAGCGGTACGTCGTATCAGTCCAGGTACCACTATGGAAACGCTTATTCCTGATTTTCAAGGTGAAGAACGTCTGTTGGACCGTATTTTGGAAGTTGCTCCTGAAGTAATTTCTCACAATATGGAAACCGTACGTCGTTTGACAAGAGAGGTGCGAATTCAAGCCAAATACGATCGCAGTTTAGCGGTGCTAAAATACTTAAAAGATCATGGCGCTAAGCGTACTAAATCAGGAATTATGCTTGGTTTAGGAGAAACCGAAGAGGAAGTAATTCAAACGATGCATGATTTAAAAGCAGTTGGTTTAGATGTTTTAACGATTGGTCAATATTTACAACCTAGTAAAAAACATTTACCTGTAAAAGAATTCATTACACCCGAACAATTCAAAAAATACGAAGAAGTCGGTTTAGAATTAGGATTCAGACACGTTGAAAGTGGCGCACTGGTACGTTCATCGTACAAAGCTCAAAAACATATTTTATAATTATAATGGTCGCTTCTGGGCGACCATCTTCTTTTACAACCAATGAAAAAAATTAAAGTTGCTATTAATGGATTTGGACGAATCGGCCGAAATCTATTTAAGTTATTACTCGATCATCCCGTCATTGAAGTTGTTGCTATAAATGATTTAGCCGAGGTACAAACCATGGCACATTTAGTAAAATACGACAGTATTCACGGTATCTTACAAGTACCTGTTACTTGCGATGAAAATCATTTAATTATCAATCAAAAAAAAATACCTTATTTCAGAGCCAAAGAGATTTCCGATTTACCTTGGGCTTCTTTGGGGATTGATTATGTGGTAGAATCTACGGGTAAACGCAAAACAACAGCCGAATTAGAGGGGCATATCAAACAAGGAGCGAAACGGGTAATTTTATCTGTTCCACCCGAAGACAACGAAATAAAAACCATTGTTTTAGGCGTAAACGAACATATACTAACCGGAGAGGAATTAATTATTTCCAATGCAAGTTGCACGACAAATAATGCCGCTCCAATGGTAAAAATTATCCAAAAACTATGTGGGATGGAACAGGCGTATATTACAACGGTTCACTCCTATACGACTGATCAAAGCTTACATGACCAACCCCATAAAGATTTGCGAAGAGCTCGTGGAGCCGCACAATCCATTGTGCCTACCACTACAGGAGCAGCGAAAGCTTTAACCAAGATATTTCCCGAATATGAAGGCAAAATTGGCGGTGGAGGAATTCGAGTTCCCGTTCCCGACGGTTCTTTAACGGATATTACCTGCTATGTAAAACGAGAAATTACCATAGAAGAAATCAATCAAGCCTTTAAAGACGCCTCAGAAAATGAGTTAAAAGGCATTTTAGCGTATACAGAAGATCCCATTGTTTCTGTAGATATTATAGGGAATACACATTCTTGTTTATTTGATGCACAGCTTACTTCTGTTATTGACCGCATGGTCAAAGTAGTGGGATGGTATGATAATGAGATAGGTTATTCTTCGCGTTTAATTGATTTAATTGTCTATTTTGATCAAATCAAAAAGGATTAAAATGAGATGGACTTAGAGGTCTCCATCATAAATGGGGAACAAACCTCTATTACCACAGCCAAGAAATGGTCGTTGCTGTTGGAAGATTTAAAAATCACTTCAGTATTTGGTTTTACAAAGGTGTTTTTTTGCAAGATACACACAGCAAACTAATCAATGCACAAGAGGGAAAAACCAAAGGTCACGCCAATGGCGATTTACCTCAGCAGAGGAAATAGACCCGATTTTGATTCAACAATATGTAGCAGAAGCCCTTGTTATTGCTAAACAAAAACGTTCAGCCCCTAAAGAAGAAAATAAGCTACAACTAGACGTGGAAGTATTTACTCTTGCACTTCAAGCAGATTCTTTATAAACAAAAAGAATACCTCCTACACTTTGATGAGGCTAAAAAAAAAACAACTAAAAAGAATCACATTGAAAAAGCTATTCCTCTTATTTTAGCAGGGTTTAGGCTTACATGATAGATATAAAAAAATAGGCCTTGCTTTCGCAAGGCCTATTTTTTATATTTTCTTATCAATTATTTCTTATCTTGAAGCTTTCGGCTCATATCCATAGAAATAGCAGAACGCTCCATTAATAGTTTTCCTGCCATTGTTTCTACAACAACTGTCAATTCATTTAACTCAGCAATTCTTCCGTGTAAACCTGATTTAGTTACAATACGATCTCCAATTTTAATACTAGCTTCGTATTCTCTTTCTTGTTTAACTTTCTTTTGTTGCGGACGAATCATAAAAAAATAAATCGCAACAAAAATAAAAATCATGGGTAAAAATTGTTGTATACCTTCCATAAATATATAAAGATTAAAAAATTAGTTTGCCGGAGAAACGTTTGCTTTAATTGTTAATTGCTCTTCTCCTTTTTCTGTATTCGTTGTTAACGTAACTGTTTTTTGTTGTTGTCCTACTGCTCCTGTTTGGAATCTCACTTTTAGTTTTGATTTTTCTCCAGGTTTAATAGGTGTTTTTTGATATTCAGGTACTGTACATCCACAAGTAGCACGAGCATCGATAATAACTAAATCTGCATCTCCAGTATTTGTAAATTCAAATTCAGTTTCTACGGCTTCATTGTTTCCAATCGTTCCAAAATCATGTACAAGTTCTGCAAACTCCATCTTAGAACTACCTTGGCTCTTTTTATCTGTCGTTTCTTGTTCTAATTTTGCAACATTATCCTCATTAATACGACTAGATGCATCATTCTTTTTACAAGCTGTCATGCTTAACAAAGCTACGCAAGACAATATAAATACTTTTTTCATTAATTATAGTTATTACGGTTAGTTAGTCTTATAAAAGTCCTTTTCCAATTTTATTTAAACGATCTTGACTTTCAAGTTCTTTTGAAATAGTATCAAGAATACCGTTGATAAATATACTACTTTTTGGTGTAGAATATTCTTTTACAATCTCTAAATATTCATTTATTGTTACTTTAATAGGAATGGAAGAAAAACGCAACATCTCGCAAATAGCCATTTTTAGGACAATAACATCAATTGCTGCAATACGTTCTATATCCCAATTTGGTGTTTTCCCTTCATACTCTTTAGCAAATTCAGCACTATTTAAAACCGTTCGGCGGTATAAATTCATCGCAAACTCCTGGTCTTCCGAATCTTTAAAAACTTTCGGTACAAAGAAGGCTTGCTCTGTATTCTTCAACTGTTTTAATTGCTTTTGAATCAAAGTATTAATAACGGGTAAATCATCCACCCATGTTAATTTCGTATCTTCTAAAAAGTCGTAAATTCGCTCATTAGGCGCTATGATTTCCGTATACAATTCCACAATAAAATCTTTGTCTTCTTGGAAAGAACGCGTAGTCGATTTCATATAATCTTGATATACCTGACTTGCTTTGATCTCATCCAATACCAATTGAATGTAATGATCATTTCTTTGCCAATAAACCATACTTCTCTCGTCTACTTTATTGTTAATAGATGCAGAATCACTCAATAATACGAGTACTTGGTTTTCAATAAACTTCTTGTTGGGATTGCGTTCTTCGCGAGTAGCTAAATGTTTTTTCTGAGAAATTGCGATGTAATCTTCTTCTTTTCTTCGAATTTCTATCAGGAGAGTTAGCATCAATAAATACAACTCTTGTATACTATCCATGCTGTGGTTTAAAAATTTCTCACCGGTTTGAACTTGGTCAGAATGACTTTGGTGCAGGGCATAAAGCGTCTGCATAACCTTGATACGAATGTGTCTTCGATTTAACATGCTACTAAAGAACTTAAAATGATTTGAATTTTTATTTCAGCCGACAAAGGTAAGAAATAAAACCGCTTATCAAACTAAATATTTTGTATAAAATAGATTTAACTCGATTTTATAAACTTATTCAAGCTATCAAAACAGAGCTTCAAAAAAAACGAGATCTTATCGATCTCGTTCTCTGATTTAATTAAAGGTATTCAAATTTCTATTCTAACAATACCGACATGTATAACGCATTGCATTCTTTCTTTTAATCCATACTAGCCTTTTCAGCTCGACGATCTTCCTCCGAAACATTTTCTGCTTTTCCAAACTTCCAATAGGAATAAGCATAAAGTTCGTCTTTCGTCCAATTTTTCTCTTTACGCAAAAAGTTACGCAGTATTTTTACAGTAGAGAATTCAGCTGCTACATACGCAAATTTCGAAGGCATTTCTCCTTCTTGTTCAAGATAAACTAATGCTTTCTCCGCCAATTTGGTATTCTGACCGGGTGTTGGATTAATAATCCATTCTATTTGAGCATCTGCTTTTGTTTCTAATAATTGAATATCCTCAGCTGTTTCAACTTCTATAAAGGCTTTCACTTTCGCCTTTGCAGGTAAATCTTCTAAGATAGCGCCTAAAACGGGAAGGGCAGTAGCATCACCTATTAGAATGTAACGATCGGCTTCAGGATATAATAGGGTAGTTTCAATTCCCATAGCCACCCCTAACTTTGCACCAATTGGCGCTTTCATGGCCCATTTAGAAGCAGGTCCTTCATCACCATGTGCTACAAAATCTACATACAACTCTTTTAATTCCAAATTAATCCCTCGATGGGTATAGGTTCTAATGCTAGGTCGAAGTGCCTCTTCCATTGGAACCCATTGCCCTTTCTCAAAATCAAATTGCGGAAAGTGCACGGTATCACAGCCTTCAGGTGCTAAAAAAATTTTATTATTAACGCCTATTGTGGTCTGACTAAACTTAGTTGTATCTTCTCCTTGTAAAGTAATACGGATGTAATGTGGGGTAATATATGTTCTTTCTTTCAGTGTAAAAACACCTCGATCTACATTTTTCTTTGCCATATATCTTGGTTTATTTATAATAATCAAATTTCTTTCAGTCCGTTAGCTTAACAAAGATACCTTTTTTAAATTAGATTAAGTTTAAATAAGAGGTGTCCCTTTTAATAATCCAATACAATCCTTTTTTTACACGCATAGAATTAAACCATTGAAAAGGATTCGTCCGTATCCGAATAATAAAAAAATGTTTTTACCCTCTTTGATTAATTCCTATTTTTGCTAAAAATTAAAGACAAACATGCTAATTATTGGAATCGCAGGTGGTACAGGAAGTGGAAAAACGACTGTAGTTCATCAAATCATGAACGAACTACCTGAAACGGAGGTAGGTATTATATCACAAGACTCGTATTACAAGGCTACTGACAATCTTAGTTTAGAAGAAAGAACCTTAATCAATTTTGATCATCCGAGATCCATTGATTTTGATCTTTTAGTAAAAGATTTAAAAGATTTAAAAGAAGGGAAAATTGTAAATCAACCCATTTACTCGTTTGTTAAACACAATAGAACCAATGATTACATTCTTACACATCCCAGAAAAGTAATGATTGTTGAGGGAATTTTAATTTTGTGTAATCCCGAATTAAGGGAGTTATGTGATATTAAAATATTTGTTCACGCTGATTCTGATGAGCGTTTAATTCGCCGCTTAAAACGGGATATTGCAGAACGTGGACGCGATATGATAGAAGTTTTAAACCGCTATCAAAATACATTAAAACCTATGCATGATCAGTTTATAGAACCCTCAAAGGCTTATGCTGACATCATTATTCCGAATGATACCTATAATACAGTGGCAATTGATATAGTTCGTACTGTAATTAATGAGAAAATAGGTTAACTTTATACCAAATAAACAAAAAAGCCAATGGATTCGAAAAGCATGCTTCGCAAATTGAGATATATCCGAATAGTAAAAAATCCTTTTTTTTTAGTAACTATTGGCTTTCTTGTTTGGCTCATCTTTTTTGATAGCTATTCGTTAATCGAACACCAAACGATTGACCAAGAGATTGATAAACTAGAAGAAAGGAGAGACTATTTCCAAAATGAAATAGACAAAGACAAACAAGCGATTAAAAACCTGAAAGATGGAGATGCAACTGAAAAGTATGCAAGAGAAAAATATTACATGAAGCGAGATAATGAAGATATTTTCATCATTGAATTTGATACCGTATCTTCTAAGTAAACCTGACATTTTATCCCTATGAATCATCAACTTTTCGAAGAATTTAATACGATTCCTCCGAAACAATGGAAAAATAAAATTCAATACGAACTAGATGGAGTCGATTATAATAAAACCTTAGTTTGGGAAAGTTTAGAAGGAATCAAAGTACGTCCTTTCTATCATAAGGATGAAAGTCACCCCTTCCCTATCGCTACACAAACATCACAATGGCAGCTTGTACATCACATTTATATTCACGATCTAGAAAAATCAATTAGCAATGCCACTACTTCTTTACAAAAAGGTACAGAAGCAATTTATTTTACATTAGCTAATCCATCCATAGACCTAACCTTATTACTTGTTGCATTACCAAAAAATGCTGTTTATTTTTTCCGATTTACTTTTTTGGATCCAACTTATATCAAACAAGTTTCACAATGGTCTACGCAAAATAAATACACCATTCATCTATTGATTGATCCCATTTATCAACTCGTTACAGATGGAAATTGGTTTCACAATGTGACTCAGGATTTTACTATCACAGATACTTTACTCGGTCAATCTTCACAGGTCAATCTGGTTATTGACACCAAAGCGTATCAAAATGCTGGAGCAACAATCATACAACAAGTAGCTTATGCTTGCAGTCATTGGAACGAATATCTCTTGCGGCTAAAGATACAGCAACAACCTATTTTTATTGAAGTAGCCACTGGCGGTACTTATTTCTTTGAAATTGCTAAGCTCAAAGCGCTCCGTATGCTTTTTGAATTACTTGCTCAAGAATATGGTCAGCATACATTGACTATTAAAATTATATCGACTCCTACAAAGCGAAATAAGACGCTTTATAGTTCTACGATAAATCAACTGCGCACAACTACTGAATGTATGAGTGCAATTTTAGGAGGTACAGATTTTATAAGTAATTTACCGTATGATGCTTTGTATCGCAAAGACAACTACTTAAGCCAACAAATAGCTAGAGATCAACTGTCTTTACTCAAAAAAGAGGCCTGCTTCACAGCTGTTGACAACCCTACGGAAGGTACATATTATATTGACTATTTAACCAAACAAATTGCAGAAAAGGCGCTTGATATTTTCAAGCAAATTGAAAAATCAGATGGTTTTATCACTTCTTTGCATGCGGGTACGATTCAACGAAAGATTCATGAATCCGCAGAAAAGGAACAAGACCTATTCAATACCCAGAAAGAAATCTTACTTGGTATCAATCGGGATTTAAATACACAAGAAAGAATGCAAACACAATTGGAATTATATCCTTTTGTTAAACAAAAACCGCGCAAAACCCTTATTGCTCCTTTGATAGAAAAGCGTTTAGCTGAAGCCCATGAGCAACATAGACTAGCACAGGAAAACAAATAAGCGTATTCCACATGAAAAGAAAGGATTTAAACCATTTAAAAATAGATGCTATTACATTCCAAAGCAACTCAAATTCCTTTACAGGTAAAACGATTGACGGGATTTATATTGCATCTAAGTACACGGAAGAAGATATAGCCTTACTTGAAGATATTGATTTGGCTGCTGGATTTGCTCCTTATGTAAGAGGGATTGACACTTTGATGTATGTTCAAAAACCGTGGCAAATTAAACAGCCGCTCCATGAGATAGAAGCAGAAAATTGCAATACCTTCTATCGCAATCAACTCGCTGAAAATCAAAAAGAAATTACCCTCGCCTTACATGCTATTACGCAAAAAGGACTCGATTCGTCTTCTCTAAATGCGGAACAACTAACAGAACACACAGGTGTTATCCTAGACACGGTAGAGGATATGAAAGTTCTTTTGCATCAACTACCTCTATCTGAAATTGCGGTTTCTATACAAACAGGAGAAGCTATACTTCCAATTCTTGCCTTTTATATTGTTGCTGCGCAAGAGCAAGGAATAGATACCAAAACCTTGAATGGAAACTTGTACTTTGATGGATTAGAAATAAACCTGAACTCTTCTGCGTTTCATGCATCTACATCAACAAAAATCCACAGAGATAGTTTGGTATATATGCGCCAATATATGCCTAAATTCAATGTACTTTCCTTCTCAAACAACTCCTTGAAACAACTAAATGTTACAGCAGATCAAGAAGTCGCCTTTACTTTAATACAAGGAATACATTATATTAAGATGGGCTTGGAAGCACAAATACCAATTGATTATCTAGCCTCTCACCTCTCTTTTTCTTGGACCATTGGTTTAAATCACTTTATGGAAATCGCTAAAATGAGAGCGGCACGCTTATTATGGGCTAAATTAATCAAGGCTTTCAATCCTAAAAATGAACAAAGTTTAGCTTTACACATCCATGCGCAAACAGCCATCGATACAAAAGTTACAACTACAGCAATCGATCATTTAACGCCTTCGACTATTGAAGCAGCAACGGCTGTATTTGGTGGAGTTCAATCGCTTCAAATACAAACTTCTACTAGTGATATGGCATTTGCAATACACCACTTCTTAGAACTAGAAACCAAAAGTTGTAAAACAATTGATCCTTGGGCTGGTAGTTATTATGTAGAAAAATTAACGCTGGATATTGCAGATAAAGCATGGAGTCTTCTTGAAGAGATGAAAGAATTGGAGCTAGCAGAAATCAATCCAGTAGTAACGCATATCCTTCACAAGACTAAAGCCACAACTTTAGTAGAGGAACAACCAGGTACGGAAAAAAAACCTACACCTGATGCAGTTAATAAAATTCAATTGCTTAAACATCAATACAGTGAACGCTTAGAACAAATTAAATCCAATCGAGATACGCAAAAAGTTCAAGTTGCTTTGACTCAACTTACAGCGGGGAAAGCAACGCAAGAAGGCAATCTACTAGCACTGGCCATTGAAGCAGCCCGACAACGAGCTACTATTGCGGAAATACAAAAAGCCCTTACTCTTTAATACAATACACTCAAATCTGGTATTTTAAAAACTAAAAAACGGGCTTTTTAAGGTATATTTCATTAATTGTCTTCAAATCACGTACCTTTGTCTTCTTATATAAGTATCGGTTATGACATTTGAAGATTTACAACTAAATAAAAATATCTTACGCGCCATTGAGGAGCTGGATTATCAATCTCCTACAGCCATCCAAGAAAAAGTAGTACCCTTAGTCTTACAAGAAAAAGACGTGATTGGTTGCGCTCAAACTGGAACAGGCAAAACAGCTGCTTTTGCCATGCCTATTCTACATTATTTACATCGATTAGGCAATACCAAACGCACAAAAAATGCACGCGTTTTAGTTGTAACACCTACTAGAGAATTAGCTCAACAAGTGGCAGATAATTTTGCTTTATACGGCAAATATACCAATGCAACCTTGATGACTATTTATGGTGGCGTATCCAGTAAACCACAAATCGAACAGTTAAACAAAGGAGCTGATATTATTATTGGAACTCCTGGTCGTTTATTAGATTTATACAAGCAAAAACACCTCAATTTAGATCATCTTCACTTCTTAGTATTAGATGAAGCAGATTTAATGCTGGATATGGGATTCATTGATGATGTTAAAAAACTAATTCAACTTACTCCTGAAACCAGACAAACCTTATTATTTTCTGCTACGATGCCTTTACCTGTGCGAGAATTAGCGCATAACTTCTTAAAAAAACCGGAATATGTGGTTGTTGATGCTATATCATCTAGTGCAAAAACAGTAAAACAACAGGTATATTTTGTAGAAAAAAGCGATAAGAAAAAACTGTTATATCATCTTATTCGCAATGAAAAACTAAGTGATGTCCTAGTTTTTACCCGCACAAAAACAGGCGCTGATTCTGTTGTGGAAGCGCTCCAAAAAAATGGCATTAATGCTGCCTCTTTTCACGGTGATAAGTCGCAAAATTTAAGACAAGAAGCGCTGGATAGTTTCAAGCAAAAAGAAACCAAAGTACTAGTAGCTACGGATATTGCAGCAAGAGGTATTGACATTGATTCACTCCCTATTGTAATTAATTACGATTTACCAAATATTCCAGAAACCTTTGTTCACCGTATTGGCCGAACAGGAAGAGCAGGAAATGAAGGTTTAGCCGTTTCTTTTTGTGATAAATCTGAAAAAGGCTATTGGGAAACTATTGTAAAATTTACCCGTACTCAACCTAAAACGATTACAGATCATCCTTTTCCATGGAAAGAAGAACCTAAAAAGGGAGAAGATGCACCTAAGAAAGATTATAGAAATCAAGCTAAAAATAGTAATTCTCGCAAATCGGAAAATTCAAAGAAAAATAAAAAACGTTGGTATTAACCCCTTCTCTCTAAATGAAAATAAAAAAATTGATACTTAGTTTATTCATTGGTTTTCTTGCTTTGTTTTTCCTTATTTGGGGAGTCAACAACTATGTAACTTCCACTACACAGGATCAACTTTTTGATACGGTAAGTCAAATTCCGCACACAAAAGTAGGTCTGGTCTTAGGAACGGCTAAAACGTTAAACAATGGACAAAGCAATTATTATTTCACCTTTCGTATAGAGGCTGCTGTTCAATTATACCAAGCAGGAAAAATTGATTTTATTGTTGTCAGTGGAGATAACGGGTATGCAAACTATAATGAACCGAAAGATATGGAGGAAGCACTCATAGAAAGAGGAATTCCCAAAGACCATATCTATTTAGATTATGCTGGCTTTCGAACCTTAGATTCTGTCTATCGCATGAAAGCGATTTTTAATGAAGATTCGTTCACAATTATTTCTCAGCCTTTTCACAATGAAAGAGCTATTTATATAGCCAATCACTTGGGTTTAGAAACGATTGGTTTTAATGCTAAAGACGTTACTCGAACCTATGGATTTAAAACTTTACTTCGCGAAAAATTTGCTCGAGTAAAAGTAGTATTAGATCATCTAGTGAATAAAAAACCAAAATATTTAGGCCCTCAAATTTTAATTGGCGAGGGGTTAAAACAAGAAAAAGTCGAGTAAACTACTCGACTTTTTCTTGTTATATCTTTCATGTTTAAGTAAATAAGTACCAAATTTGAGTAACCGCAAAACACACAATCAAACCATAAATAACCGGAAGAATAGAAGCTACTGTAGTCCATTTTACACTATGTGTTTCTTTATAAATAGTATAAATAGTTGTGCTACATGGGTTGTGTAACAAGCTAAACAACATCAGGTTTATTCCGGTTAAAGTAGTCCATCCTGCCGTTTGTAAGATTGTTGCAATTTCGCCATCAGAAACTTCAAACATCACCCCTGCCCCTTCGCCAAGTGTTGCATCTCCTAATACCATAGCAGTAAGCATTAAAATAGTTGGAATAACAATTTCATTCGCTGGAATTGCTACGATATATGCCAGTAAAATAACGCCATTTAATCCGAGTAACACAGCAAAAGGATTTAAACCATCAATCATCCAAAGCGCCATACTTTTATCTGCAATATAAATATTACATACCAACCAAATAATTGCACCGGCTGGGGCCGCAAATACAATTGCACGCCATAGAACAATTAAGGTTCTATCGATCAAAGAGGTATAAATCGTTTGCCATACTTTTGGAGGGCGATAAGGCGGTAATTCTAGCGTAAAAAAGGAAGATTGTCCTTTTAGCATCGTTTTAGACAACAGCCAGGAGGTAAAAAAGGTAAAGGATATCCCCAAAACTACAATACCTACAACCGCTAAAGTCGACACCGTATTTGCCATATATTTAGGAACCAAAGCGCCAATAAAAATAGTCGCCATTAAAATTTGGGTAGGCCAACGCCCGTTACACAAAGAGAAATTATTGGTAATAATCGCAATTAATTTTTCTCGTGGACTGTTGATAATTCGCGTAGCGACAACTCCGGCAGCATTACATCCAAATCCCATGCTCATGGTCAATGCTTGCTTGCCATGCGCCCCTGCGCCTTTAAATATCCGATCGAGGTTAAAGGCTACACGCGGTAAATAACCAAAATCTTCTAACAAAGTAAACAATGGAAAAAAAATTGCCATAGGGGGTAGCATCACAGCAATTACCCAAGCCGTTGCCAAATAAATCCCATCAATTAAAAAACCGCTCAACCACCAAGGAAAACTCAAACTGCTTGCGCCTTCCTTTAATAAAGGGTATACTTGATCTAACAAGAGATATGACAAGGCTTGTGAAGGATAATTAGATCCAATTATCGTTATCCAAAGTACACCGCCTAACAATACAAGCATTAAGGGAAATCCTAAACTTCTACTTGTTACTACCTTATCAATTAAGCGATCCATTCGAAAAACCCGTTGATTTTCATTCGTTTTAACCCGCCCTTGTACAATTTTAGAAACTTGAGAAAAAATAGCACCTGCCACATGGTCTGAATAATCCAATCCTAAAGCTTCTGCATATTGGTGTGCTTTTTCTAAAATAGGTTCTATTTGTTTTTCAGTAATTAACGAAGACAAGGCTCCACTCACTAAAGCCGTTTGTATACTTTTATCTTGCTGAATTAAGCGCATAGCCATCCAATGAACACTTGGCAAATTTGGGTCTAAAGTCAATAAATCAGTTGCAATCGCTTGAATAGCCTTTCTCGAATCTCCAGAAATTTCCGCAATATTTTTTTGTTCGGCAACAAATTTCCCAGTTGCCACTTGATCAATTGCATGTAAAAGATCGGTTATACCGTCTTTATTTCTTGCTGAGGTAGGAATAACAGGAACTCCTAAATCACGAGATAATCCTCGTACATCGATTTCAACACCATGTCGCTTTGCTTCATCCATCAAATTCAAGCAAACCACAACTTTCGAAGTGATTTCCTGAATTTGAACCACCAAGCTCAAATGACGTTCCAATCGCCCCGCATCAACGACAACGACGGTTACGTCAGGTTCTCCAAATAAAATATAGTCACGAGCTACTTCCTCATCTTCGGAAGTAGACATCAGAGAATAAGTTCCTGGTAAATCCACCAAACGATACGTTTGATCGCCATATAAAAAACTTCCCTCTGCGCGAGTTACCGTTTTTCCAGGCCAGTTTCCTGTATGCTGTTTTAATCCTGTTAGTGCATTAAATAAAGTACTTTTTCCTGTATTTGGGTTTCCAGCCAATGCAATTGCATAGTCGTATTTACCCGACAGATTACCTAATTTTTTTAAATCTGTAGCTTTATTTAAATCACATATTTCACAGGCTGAATGTGTTTTCATACTCTTTTCCTTTCTTCAATAGTTAATCCTCTGCTTGCAATAAAACCATCTGTGCATCTGCTCTGCGCAAAGAAATAATTGTATTGTAAATAGAATAAGCTACCGGGTCATTTAAAGGACTTATACTGTGTACCGAAATAAGTGCGCCAGCAACAAATCCTAAATCAAGAAATCGTTGATGCACTTCTTTTGGGCAATCTTTAGTGATTCCCTTAATGATGCCTTTACCTCCCAATTTCAAATCCGATAAATTCATAACTCTATTATTTTGTTTAGATATACAAAATTACAAAATTAGACAAGCCTAACAATAAATTTAGCGTAATTTATATTTTAAAAAAAGAAAAGGGCATAAAACATCTAGGGTAACAAGAATTCAAGGATAGATACTCTCCCAATTCTTTACCCAAAACAACACTTTACAAGGTTTATTCGCTAAAATATAAATGAAATATTACATTGCCTTAAAGGCTTTTTCAAAAGGAACACGATGAATCAAACTACGTCCTAAGGTGACTTCATCTGCATATTCCAACTCATCGCCAACGGCAATTCCTCTAGCTATAGTAGAAGTAATTACATCGTAATCTTTAATTTGTTTATAAATGTAGAAATTAGTTGTATCTCCATCCATGGTAGAGCTCAAAGCAAAAATAAGTTCTTTTACAGTGCCTGTTTTCACTTTTTCAACTAGGGATTGGATATTCAACTGACTAGGACCAATCCCGTCAATAGGAGAAATTTTACCTCCTAACACGTGGTAAATTCCTTTAAATAACTGTGTATTTTCCAAAGCCATAACATCGCGAACATCTTCAACCACGCAAATAATTTGCTGATCTCTGGAAGGATTAGCGCAAATTTCACAACTTTCCGCATCTGAAATATTATAACAACTTTTGCAATAAATAATTTCTTGACGCATCTTACCCAAAGCATTTACTAAACGCGAAGTTTGTTCTTCGGGTTGTTTTAATAAATGCAAAGCCAATCGCAAAGCAGTACGTTTACCAATTCCAGGTAATTGTGAAATTTCTTCTACTGCTTTTTCTAATAATTTTGAAGGAAAATCCATTTGGCAAAGATATAAAATATACAACTATTTTCCATGTTTTTATACAGATCCAATTAAGGGAGCATACCTTGTAACTTCTTGATTAAAAAGTAAAATATCCCTTGCTTTATAATTTTATTCCATTGGAAATTGATACCCAAAATTTACTTACTTTTGATTTTATAGAAACGCAAAAAATACGCACACTATGACACCCATAAATATCCTTATCATTATCGCTATTTACTTTGGAATTTTAATTGCCATTTCACAATTAACCAGTAAAAAAGACAGCAGTAATGAGGCCTTTTTTAGTGCAAACAAAAATGCAAAATGGTATTTAGTGGCGTTTGGAATGATCGGAACGGCTTTATCTGGGGTGACTTTTATTTCTGTTCCTGGAGAGGTGGGTTCCCCAAATGGAGAACAGTTTAAATATTTTCAATTTATTTTGGGAAATGCGGTCGGTTTTATAATTACAGCTGCTGTGTTACTTCCCTTATATTACAAATACAACTTAGTTTCTATCTATACCTACATTGAAAAAAAGCTAGGCTTCTACAGTTACAAGAGTGCCGCATCTATTTTTTTACTCAGTAGAACCATTGGTTCTGCCTTTCGTTTATATCTCGTAGTCATTGTTTTACAACGTTATGTATTTGATTATTTTGGAATCCCCTTTTTTGCAACGGTATTAATTGCACTGTTACTCATTTATGCGTATACTTATAAAGGCGGGTTAAAAACAATTATTATAACAGATTCACTGCAAACTTTTTTCCTCGTTGCCTCTGTTATTTTGACTATTATTTTTATTTGTCACAAATTAGATTTATCAGCTATCCAAGCATTTGAAGAAATAAAAAACAGCAATTACTCTAAAGTTTTCTTCTTTGAAGATTTTATGGGAAACCGTTATCACTTCTTTAAACAATTTATAGGAGGAATATTTGTCACAGTAGCCATGGTTGGCTTAGATCAAGATTTGATGCAAAAAAACTTGAGCTGTAAAAATATCAAAGAAGCACAAAAGAATATGTACTCTTTTACTGGTATTTTTGTTCTGGTCAATCTACTATTCTTGGGAATAGGAGCTCTACTTTATATTTACGCAGCTAATCAAGGTATTGAAGTACCTTTAGATGCGATAACACAAAAACCACGTACGGATTTATTATTTCCAGAAATAGCCTTTAACCACCTCTCGGCAATTCCTGCTTTAATCTTTTTATTAGGGCTTACCGCAGCTACTTTTGCGACAACGGATTCTGCTTTAACTGCATTGACTACCTCCTTTTGTATTGATTTTTTAAACATGGACAAACAAAAAAGCAATCCTTCTAATGTTTGGAAAAGAAAAGTAGTTCATTTTGGTTTTTCAATACTTATGTTTTTAGTGATTCTTTTATTCAATGCAATCAACGATGCCTCTGTAGTAAGCATGATTTTTAAAATCGCATCTTACACTTATGGCCCATTACTAGGTTTATTTAGCTTCGCTATTTTCTTTAAAAAACGTCAAGTAAAAGACAAGCTTGTTCCGTATATCTGTCTAATATCTCCTTTTGCAACGCTATGGTTCAGCAACAACGCCAGTCAATTATTGAATGGTTATGTTTTTGACAATGAATTAATACTGGTTAATGCACTAATTACACTTGTTTTATTATTGTGCATTAGTTCAAGATCAAAACTGATTCGTGCGCAATAAAACTAAAGTACACGCTTCTTCGTACCCAATATTATTTTTAATCAATAGCTTATACAATTCAGGATTTTCAGTTCCGGGATTAAAAATTACCCTTTGGGGTTGCAATCGAATAATGTAATCATAAAAATCTACTTGTCTTTGGGGGTTTAGATACAAAGTAACGGTATCTATATCGTTGTACCCTATTAAATCCGTCGCAATATCAACATCTACAACCTGTCCCATTCTCAATCCATGAGCAACAACAGGGTGCCCATATTCGCGCAACATTCGAATGGCTTTATTGGAATATCGCTCTATATTTTCAGAAGCTCCTAATACAATGGTTTTTTTCATCTGTTTTTTTATTTTACGGTATTCTTAAATATACCATTTTATCTAAAATAAAACAAATTCCCAATATCTTTAAAAAATTATCTAAATAAAGATGCACTCAATGATAAAAATCATGTTTTTTCATTAACACAACCCCTACATTTGTTCTAGTATAATTGTAATACAGATAACTATGAAAAAGCTATTTCTATCATTATTAGGAGCTGTTTTATTAATGGGTAATGCAGCTAATGCACAAGAACCAACCAAAAAAGAAAAAGAGTCTTACAACTGGCAAGTGCGCCTACGTGGTGTAGGTGTTATTCCTCACAACAGAGCTGATATTAGTACGATCGGTGGACAAATTGATGTAAACAATAATTTCATTCCTGAATTAGACTTTACCTATTTCTTTACTGAAAATCTTGCGGCTGAATTAATTTTAGGAACATCAAGACACTCAGTAGGAACATTAGGTTCTGATTTAACACCTGTTGACATGGCTGATAACGCAAATGTGGACTTAGGAAGTGTATGGCTGTTACCTCCTACTTTGATGGTTCAATACCATCATCAAGTAACAGATAATTTTAAACCGTATGTTGGAGTTGGGGTTAACTATACCATCTTCTACAACGAGAAATCTGGAACTGCAAAAGACATTTCATACGATAACAAATTTGGTTGGGGCTATCAATTTGGATTTGATATTGACATCACAGATAAATTCTTTATCAACGTTGACTTCAAAAAATTATTCTTGAAAACTGACGTAACAGTTGATGCAACAAATCTTAATCCTACAGGACAACAATTGGATATTCCAGCTAAAGTAAAAATAGACCCTATGTTGATTGGTTTTGGTGTAGGTATGCGTTTTTAATTATTTAATTGATTTTTTCATAAAAAAATTCCTAACTATTCAGTTAGGAATTTTTTTTATCCTATCGTTTCGAAATACCAACAAAAGTGAACAAATGTAGCAGCGTTGCAAACTTGAATGTCTCCTATTTATATTGTAGATAAGTACTTAACTTTGTATATCCAATCTAAATAACAAGTATGATACATCAAGATAAAGACAGTTGTTGCAATTCAAAACTTGAATTCAATACAAAGCCCACTCACAATCACAAGGCAGAGGGTCATAACCACGATCATGAAGATCACAACCATAACCACAGCGAAATGAACAGTAAATTTGCTATAGGTTTTAGTTTACTTTTACTTTTTTTAGGTTTATTATTCGCCTATGTACTTCAAGCAGATTGGTTTATAAACAATCCTACTTTGCGTGTTTTATGGTATTTAGCAGCCTATATTCCCGTTGGCTTACCCGTACTAAAAGAAGCTTTTGCATTAGTACTTAAAAAGGATTTTTTCAATGAATTCTCTTTAATGGGAATTGCTACCCTAGGAGCTTTTGCTATCGGTGAATACCCTGAAGCTGTTGCTGTAATGGTATTTTACACCCTTGGAGAAATGTTTCAAGAATCGGCCGTAAATAAAGCGAAAGGCAATATCAAAGCACTCTTAGACATTCGTCCAAATGAAGCGAATGTATTCCGAAATAGTACATTCACAATTGTAAATCCTGAAGAGGTGCAAATAGGAGAACGCGTACAAGTAAAAGTAGGCGAAAAAATTCCATTAGATGGCGAATTAATATCAGAGAAAGGGAGTTTTAATACATCCGCGCTTACGGGAGAAAGTAAACCTTCTACCTATAAAAAAGGAGAACTTGTTTTAACGGGTATGATTAATTTAGAACAAGTAATTGAAATTCAAACTACAAAATTGTATCAAGATAGTTCGCTAGCTAAAATTCTAGAAATGGTGCAAGAAGCCAGTGCAAGAAAAGCGCCAACCGAATTATACATCCGGAAATTTGCCAAAATATATACCCCTATTGTCTTCTTCTTAGCCGTATTACTTACTTTTGTTCCTTATTTCTTTTTAGGCAATGAGTATGTATTTAGCCAATGGTTAGAAAGAGCCTTGGTATTTTTAGTTATCTCTTGTCCTTGTGCTTTGGTTATCTCTGTTCCTTTAGGGTATTTTGGAGGAATTGGAGCGGCTTCTAGAAATGGTATCTTGTTCAAAGGCTCTAATTTTCTTGAACTCATGGCTAAATTGGATTTGGTTGTGATGGATAAAACAGGTACGCTGACAGCTGGCGTTTTCAAAGTTCAAAAAGTAGAAACTAATTTCCCTAAAGATCAATTTGTTCAATGGGTCTCCGCAATTGAAAAACAATCCACACACCCAATTGCTAAAGCAATCGTAGAAGCCTTTCCAACGCTACTAATAGCAGAAAATGTAAAAGAAATTTCAGGTAAAGGCTTGTCGGGAAGCATTGAAAATCAAGAAATACTCGTAGGAAACACAGCCCTATTAAATCAATATGCCATTTCCTATCCCGATGAAATTAATCAAATAGTCGAGAGTATTGTTGTGGTTGCTATTGCTAATACCTATGCAGGTTACATAACCATTGCAGATGAAATTAAAGCAGATGCCAAGGATGCTATTAGATTAATGAGAACCCTAGGCGTTAGAAAAACCATCATGTTAAGCGGTGATAAAGATACGATTACTCAAAAAGTAGCAAAAGAAACGGGAATTGATTTTGCTCTAGGGGGTTTATTACCCGAGGGAAAAGTAGAGCAAGTTGAAAAGTTGAAAAAAGAAAATCCAACCTATTCTATTGCTTTTGTAGGAGATGGAATCAATGATGCTCCCGTATTAGCTTTAAGTGATGTCGGAATTGCCATGGGAGGTTTAGGTAGCGATGCAGCCATTGAGACCGCAGACGTAGTCATACAAACTGATCAACCTTCAAAAATTGCTACAGCCATTCACATTGGTAAAGAAACACGAAAAATTGTCATTCAAAATATCACCTTAGCCTTAGTGGTCAAGGTTATTGTACTCATCCTAGGTGCGGGTGGAATTGCAACGATGTGGGAAGCTGTTTTTGCAGATGTAGGTGTAGCATTACTTGCTATTTTAAATGCTGTTAGAATTCAAAAGATGAAGTTTATCTAAAAATAGTACGCCTTTACAGATCAATAAACCCACTATAATTCCAATTCATATGACAGGAATTTATAGTGGGTTTATTGATTTTAAGACATATCGAACCTTGTTTCGATTGTGGTATTTCTATTCAGACCAATGCTTTAAATTGATCTAAGGTTTCTTTCATTTGTTTGAGGTAACGCCCATACAAGCGTCTAATCCAAAACTTACAAACAAAAAAAACAAAAACGCACAAGCACAGAAAATAAAGTATAAAAAATCCATTTGTAAACAATAAACTAATTTTATCTAAAGAAAATCCAATAAAAAATGGAATAAAAAAAATGACAAATGGAGCTAATGAGAAACAAAAATTCTCATATAATTGAACATACATTCTCGTATTAAAATAAACCTCATACAAACTATCACGCGAATTCATTTCAAACGTACTTGAAGTGCGATAAAACAGTGCCATTTTTATGATATAGTAAAAAGAAACAATAGCAAATAAGAGATAAATAGCATAGAAAATAAATCGATTCTCTTCTGGCATAGCATACGGTTGAGGAACAAAAGCAATGCCTACAACACTGACTGATTGCAAGATAATATCCTTAAGGGTATTCTTTCGAATGCGATCTAGAGGTAAACGATCCATAGATGAAACTAGTGATTCCTCAGTTAATCTAGGGGTACTAATATCTTGAGCATCCCAAGATTTTTTAATAGCATCAAAATTCATATCCATTTCTCTTTATAATTTCTTGTAATTTATTTTTTGTACGATTTAATTTCACTCTGGCATTTCCTTCCGAAATCCCAAGATTAGATCCAATTTCTAGATGAGAAAAACCTTCTAAATAAAGAAATATCAAGGCCTTTTCTACATCATTTAAAGCGTGAATTGCTCTATACAGATACTGAACCTGATTTTCTATTTCTAAGTCTCTACTTTCAGACGATAATTGATGAATTTCATTGCTCAGCCTAAAAGTTGCCTTAGATACCTTACTATCTTTTTTAAAATACGTAATCGCCGTATTTAAAGCAACGCGATACATCCAGGTAGAAAACTGACTCTCTCCTCTAAAACTACTATACGATTTCCAAAGCTGACAGACTAACTCTTGATACAAATCCTCTTGATCGGCTTTTTCATCCACATACATTTTAGCTATCTTAAACAAGATTCCCTTATGTGCATTAATCCGTTCCAAAAATTCTTTTTCTACTTTCTCTTGCACCTATTCTTACTTTAAAACTGCTTTTACTTCATATCCCTTTGCTTTTAATAACTGAATTACCCCCAACTCTCCGCCGAGATGTCCAGCACCTACAGCAAACAAGGTTGTTTTTGTTGGCATAATTTTTTCCATTTTGATTACCCATTGTTCATTTCTATCATCCAGCAGCAACTTTTTAGCTTCTTTGGACATCAATGTGGCATCAGTCGCTAAAGCATATAATTCAGTGATATCCTCATCAGCAAAAGCCTTTGCCATAGCTTGGTAGTTTTTCTCAAAATCCTCTTCCATTTTTAATTGAGCCAAAATCTCCTTGGGTGGATATAAGGTTGTCATTATTTCGATTTGATCGATAAAATGTTCTAAACCTAAAATTGTCTTATTCAGTGACAACGCTTTTTCAAGTACCTCCATATCATAACCTTTTACCTCACAAGGAACCATTTTTGTTGCCAGTAACCCCAGCAAACCAAAGGACGCTAAATTATCAATCGATTTTAAATTAATATTATATTCTTCTTGTAATAAAAATCGAAACTCTTCTAACTCAGTAACAGTCAATTGAGAAGATATAGTAACATCCGAAAACATCAACTTTTGAATACTAGCGATTTCCTCGGGATCAGTAAGATTTACTTCAAGTGCAACTTGTTGCACCTTTTGAATTGTCTCAAGTACCTTTTCGTCTAACTTTAAATCAGCTAAACAAACCATGTGAAACGTCCCTAATAAGTAAGAGGGTTCATTCAAATCTTTTCCGCTAATTTCCCAAAGAATAGATTTATCCGCCTTTTGTTGAGCAAAACTAGGAAAGAAAGAAAAAATTAAAACGAAGCTTAATAGATATAAACGTTTCATAATAGACCAATTAGTTAATGTTTTACTGGTAAGTCTGTAAATTACAAAAACGTTACATAAAAAAATAGTTTTTTTTTGGTGATGGATTATGGGTTATGAGTGAAGAATATGTTATGAGTGAAGTGTTATGTGTTATGAGTGAAGAATTATGAGTGAAGAATACTCTTCCGTTCACCCATAACTCATACCCCATC
>NZ_CBCPHW010000010.1:0-144854 GCF_965118575.1 Myroides odoratus
TAGTAAGATATTTCTATACCTTATTTCTTCACAATACGCTCTGTTTTATCAAAGCCTTGTCCTTTTAATTTCATAATATAAACACCTGAAGACAATCCTTTGACATCAACTTCTATTTGATTCGTTGGAATTGAAGTTACGGTTTTCACCAAACGTCCGCTTAAATCAAATAATTGAATCGTCATTTTTGCTAAATCTACTTCTTCAGGAATAGTCACATTCACTACATCAACTGTAGGATTTGGCCAAATTGAGAAAGACAAATTATTTAAATCAAATTCATCCACTGATAAATTATTAAAATCGCTACGGCTCATAATAACAGAATACTCTTGTTTTCCGCCTCTTAGAACTCCTTTATGCGATACTTTTACTGTATAAACACCTGTTTCAGCAGCATCAATCTCTACTTTCTCAATATTATCTACATCATTATCTCCCTTCAAAGTCACTAGATTACTAAAATCTTTATTCAATCTCCAAGGAAGATACTCTACGCCATCCTTAAATACACGTAAATCTAAATCATTTACCAAAGAAGGGTTATTTTTCGCATACGCTTCATTGTAATTGTCTCTTGAAACTGTTCCTTCTGGATCAGTCCATGCCAAGGTTACAATGACTTTAATTCCACTTTCTCCTACAGTAAATTGTTTTTCATAAATTGCTCCTTGTGCTAATTCATTTTCTTCAAGAATAACTCCACTCACTTTACTACCTGCTAAAACTTGTACTCCAGCTTTCGCATTAATTAATCCCCAACCAAATTTGTGATCTGGACCTGGAGCAACTCCAGCTTCATCTGCAGTATGCACCATTAACGCGCGAATTGTAGCTGATTTAAAAGGCATTGTTCTATTTTCAATAGCCCATTGTTGCCATAAAGCAATTATGCCTGATACGGCAGGAGCCGCCATAGACGTACCGCTCTCTGTTATGTATTTACCATTATTAGGATTACCCGTTACTGGTGAAGGTAATTCGTAACTTGTTGAAAAAACAGCTACTCCTTTTGCAGAAATATCCGGTTTGATACGAAAATCGTTTGTTGGCCCATAATTACTAAAAGCTGACATAACAACACTCGCAGGCCCCGTATAACTATTTACCTGACCTACTGCAGCAACAACCACAGCATTTTTCGATACAGCTGTTCCTGTAAGTAAATCGTTTTCATTTTTACTTGGATTTATTTCTCTGTAATCGCGTCTATCATTTCCTGCAGCAACTACAGGTTGGTAATATTTATAGGCATAGGTAATCTGATCATACTCTTGACTACTCTCCATATAGGTTCCAAAAAAGCTCACAGGAAGTACAGTTGCATCCAATCCGTACGAATGATTTGAAACCAATAAAGCATCCGCTTGAGCTGCTGCTCTCATTTCTACTCCATCATCATCCCAGTCATAGCTCAAAATACTTGCTGCAGGAGCAATTCCCTTCGCTCTTGCATCTAGTCCTTGCGCACCAATTGTTCCAGATACGTGGGTAGCATGCAAGCGTCCTTCTTCAAACTGCATAAGTGCTCTTTGCCCCATAGTACCTAAATTCGGTAATTGGTTTCTCAAAGTCATGCGACTTCCGCCTGTTTGTCCTTGAAATTCCACATGTGTATTCAAAGCAGAAGCACCATCCCAAACCCCAACTTTAATTGAACGACCATCGAGGTTTAAACCTAAACTTCCGCCTGGAGCAACATCATTAACTTTAGCGGTGATTCTACTTCCAGCATTGCTTGTGATATAATAGATATAATTTCCATCTGCATCAATTCTTTGTAAAGAATAAACTCCTCCATCCTTTGTAACACCTGAAACTGGTTTGTTATTTTCTTTAGCTATTTTATAAGCCGTTGTTCTAGCTAAAGCTTTTTCTTCTCTTAAAGCTTGTAATTCCTCCTTATTTATCGGTTCATAAGCAGAAGTAATTCTTTTTTTGATTTGTTCGTTTTGTGCACTTAAGCTCACACTCCATAAAGAAAATAAGCTAAATAACAACAAAGTATTTTTTTTCATAAAGGGTACGTTTTAATTGTTTCTATTTTTGGGTGAGGAAAGTTAAGCATAATTCAAATACCAACACTTAATTTTAACTAAAAAACACCCTATTATAAATTCATTTCAAAAAAAGAGATTAACAAAAAGAGCGATCACTAACAATAACAACAGCAAACCCATCAAAAACATAGGGAATTCACATCAAATACATACACAAAAAAAAGGTTCAATTACATGCAATTGAACCTTTTTATATATTTCTTATAATAAAAAACAAACCTATCACTAGGATAAAAAATAAAGGGAATCTTTTAGAGAAACCCAATTTCCGCATGAATTCCTTGTTCTTCAAACCATACGTTTCTACAAAGAGGACATAGATATAAATAAATACGCCTAAGTAAAAATAGATTAACGGATTGTAATAGAATGCTTCTTTAAACTTTCCATGTAACAAAGAAGCTACTGCTCTTTGTCCTCCACACCCCGGACAATCTAACCCCGTATACTCTTTAATTGTACAAGTTACAACCACAGGAAAATTATTCAATCCTTTAACTATAGCGAAAACAATCCCTAATGGTATAATAAGGTAATAGAGAATCCTATAAAAAATTCGCATCCTATTCGCTTTCTTAGCTACTCGTTTATTGAGCTTGTCTTATTGCTTCTTGAATCGTTTCCATATAAGCATCCAATCCTCCCATTTGTTGAATATTATACCACGTATAAATAAACTGAAGAACTACAATACCTAAAGCTATAAAGCTAAGTATCTTCGCATTTTTTGCAGATTTAACGGATCCTTCATAGTCTCCTTGTTCATATTTTTTACCCGATTGCGAGGACATAACAATAGCAACAATACCCACAATAAGTCCAAAACAAGAACAAAAGCCTAAAATTGTAGCTACAATAGAAAGCGCCAAGTAATTATTTGGTTTAGCTGGCATTTGGTTTTGTGCTTTACTACCAAAAGTCCCAAAACTTTGTTCAAAATTAGTCTGTTCCATTTCTTAAAATTTTAACGCAATATACTACTTTTAGTCAATATTATACAAAGCGTTTGATATACTGTTCTAATTTTTCCTGATAGATACTTTGAGCTCCATCAACAATTGCATCTACATCTTCAATCGTCAATATTGGTTTCAATTTAGCATCACTGCGTAGCCAATCGAGGTATTCAGAATAAAACTCTGCTGCAGTAAATTCGCCTTCTTCTTCTAAGACTTCTTTATCTTGGAAGTAGAACTCGTCTTCATAGACAACTGCTTCTACGTCATACGCCGCTATTTGCAATAATTCTTGAAAATTTTTAGCTACGATAAAAAAGCCTCCGTCATCTCCGAAAGCGACAATTGGAGCTTTTGATAAATCTTCTTCTCCTTTATCGTATACCCAAAAAGCATAAATGCTACCTGAACTATTTGCTTCTGCAAAAGGAATAAATGCTTTGACAAATTCTTCCTCCGTTGAATAACTTTCAATCAGAGGTGTCTCTTCTGTCATTAAATAAATAGCATTTGAATAATAAGATGGAACATTTTCAGATACTTGAAACTCTAATAAGCTCTTTAATTCCTTGGGGATTTTGTACCCGCTAAATAATGCAGTAAATTCTTGTTTTACCATTGTACTCTTCATTTTCGCCTTGGATAGAGGCGCAATTTTCAACTTAAATTAAATTAAATCAACCAGCTAGTGCTCTTCTTCAAGAACCCTACTTTGATTGAATAAAGATAAAATTTTTTCTTTTACAAAAAACAATTCTACAAATATTCTTATTTTTTTCTTTACTCCTGCTATAAAATTATGATTTTCAATTAAAAAAACCACTTATAACAGTCCTTTTTACGAATAAAAAAACGCAAATAATAGCTTAAACTCACTGAACTGTCCTTTAACGCATCCTAAATACTCGCTTAATTGCTGTATTTTTGACCGATAGATATATATGTATGGCTCAATCAAAAACCATTTACCTTGCTTCAGCAATAATAACCAACCCATTTAATCACTTTTTAACGGTTCGAAAAAGGGGTTCTATTTATTTTATGTTGGCAGGAGGTAAAATTGAATCTGAAGAAACACCAATTACAGCTTTACAACGCGAATTAAAAGAAGAACTTGGTCTTGCTATGGATCTAACTAAAACCCATTATTTAGGTACCCATCAAACACAAGCAGTGAATGAACCCAATACTCTAGTTCATGCCACAGTATATCACCTTGAACTTCCGGTTCTCTCGATACATCCTCAAGCCGAATTAGAAGAAGTAAAATGGTTGACCTTTGACACCTATAAACAAGTTCCTCTGGCTAATCTTTTAAAAGAATTCGCCCTTCCCTACTGGTTAAAAAACGAAAAATCCCAGTTGTAACTGAGATTTTTTTATATATCTATCCTTGTTTCTTTACAAATTTCGTAAGAATAACAATGGTTTGTCCATCCACTTTTCCTTCAATATATTCTATATTATTTGGATCTAAGCGAATATTGCGAACAGCCGTACCTATTTTAGCATTTATAGAAGCCCCCTTTACATCTAAATCTTTAATTAGCGTAACTGTATCTCCTGTTGATAAAATATTTCCATTGCTATCTTTATGCAATTCGATTGATCCATCTCCAGCATGGTCTCCAGTCGCTTTTGCAAATTCCAATACTTCCCCCTCCAAATACATCATCTCTAAATTATCAGCAGCCCAACTTTCTTGTCTGAAGCGATTCAACATGCGCCACGCTACAATTTGAACAGCGGGAATCTCACTCCACATAGAAGTAGTCAAACATTGCCAATGCTTACTATCTAGTTCTTGTTTTTTCTCAATTTGATCTAAACAGGTCTCACAGATATAAATTTCTTTATCCGCTTCATTTGCAGCTGCAGGCGGAACTTCATAAACCTTTAATTGTCCTGTGGATTCACATAGTTCACATTTATTTCCACTTCTCTCTTTTAACTCCGCTTCCGTTTTCATAATACTAATAGAATATAATTTAAAAATGCAAATATAACTTTAAAAATCTATTTATAAAAAACAATAAAACACCTTTGCATTAAAAAGAAATACACCGATATCCTAACAATTCAATAAATTGGGTTTCTGAGTCTTTTTGTACTAAATCAGCACCTCCTTTTTTCCCTTTAGGACAGTTTTAGTTTAATTATCTTTGTTTTAGTTCCCATTATTGGAAACTATTCTTTCAATCTCAACTTTTAGCAAAGATAGTAAACACCTTATACTAAGCTTGATGACTTTAGCTCCATTCTTTTAACTGTTAGAATTTCGCGATCTCAGTTTTCATTAATTACTTCTGTTTTCCCTTATTTTAGTTAGGGTGTTCTTCGGGACTTGTTCGAGAAAAAGACTTCTATCCGAAGTATTCCAAAAGCATTCCCGAAGAACACTCGAACAAAACCAGGCCATCGACAGACCTTGAATCAAAAATCAACCTATGCTTCAAAGAAAAACAACATAGATGTGTTGTTTTCACTGCAAGTCCTTAATCATTAATCTTATACTAATACAATATAAAGCCAACTAATATTCTTGCAAAAGGTGTAACTTTACTCCTTAACAACACATTTTTTTTACAATGAAAACAGATATTGAAATCGCAAGAGAGAGTGAGCTGAAAACCATATATGAAATTGCGAAAGCGATTCATTTGTCCGATGATTACGTCATCCCTTATGGAAAAAACATGGCCAAAATCCAACTTCAAGCAGAACAGAAAGAGCAACAAAAGAAGTCAAATTTAATTCTTGTTACCTCCATTACGCCAACCAAAGCAGGTATTGGAAAAACAACGGTTTCAATAGGATTAGCATTAGGTTTAAATAAAATAGGCAAAAAAGCGATTGTCGCTTTAAGAGAGCCCTCTTTAGGACCTTGTTTTGGAATGAAAGGAGGCGCTGCTGGTGGTGGTTATGCTCAAGTTTTACCGATGGAAAATATCAACTTACATTTTACAGGTGATTTTCATGCTATTACTTCCGCACATAATACGTTAAGTGCCTTGTTAGATAATTATATCTACCAAAATAGAGCGACCGAAAATGGACTTAAAGAAATCTTATGGAAAAGAGTGCTCGATGTAAATGACCGCAGTTTGCGTTATATTACAACTGGGTTAAGAGGAAGTGCGAATGGGATTCCACAAGAGAGTGGTTTTGACATTACACCTGCTTCTGAAATTATGGCTATTATGTGTTTAGCCACAGATATTGACGATTTACGAAGACGTATTGAAAATATTCTCTTGGGTTATCGCCATGATGGCAGGATGTTTACGGTAAAAGATTTGGGTGTAGCGGGAGCAATTACTGTTTTATTAAAAGATGCTTTAAATCCAAACTTAGTTCAAACCACAGAAAATACAGCTGCTTTTATTCACGGGGGGCCATTTGCTAATATTGCACATGGTTGTAATTCGGTTATTGCAACAAAAATGGCGATGAGTTATGGCGATTATGTTATTACGGAAGCTGGTTTTGGTGCAGACTTAGGGGCAGAGAAATTCTTTGATATCAAATGTAGAAAGTCTGGTTTAGCACCAAAGTTGACTGTTGTTGTAGCTACTGCTCAAGGCTTAAAAATGCATGGGGGTATTGCGATAGAAAAAATCAAAGACAAAAGTATTGAAGGCATTAAAAAAGGGTTAGAAAACTTACAGAAGCACGTCGAAAATCTGCGTTCTTTTGGGCAAAGTATAGTGGTTGCCTTTAACAAATATGCCACAGATAGTACGGAAGAGATTGAATTGATTGAAACGTATTGCCGAGCAAATGGTTTAGGCTTTGCGGTTAACAATGCTTTTGTAGAAGGCGGCACAGGTGCTATTGCGCTAGCGGAAGAAGTACTAAAAGCTATTGAGCAAAATCCAAGTCAAAAACTTCAGTTTCCGTATACGGATGACATGTCAATTGCTGCGAAAGTAGAAGCCATTGCTACCAAAATATATGGCGCGTCCTCAGTAACCTTTAGTGCTGTTGCGCAGAAAAAACTCAATCAGATCAAACACACAGCCATGGATCAATTTCCAGTGTGTATTGCTAAAACCCAATATTCATTCTCTGCAGATGCCAATGCTTTTGGCGTAGCTCGAGATTTCTCGATTGCTATTAACGATATAGTCATCAACAATGGCGCAGAATTTATTGTAGCTATTGCGGGCGATATTATGCGAATGCCGGGACTTCCTAAAGTGCCTCAAGCCACAAAAATAGACTTAGTAAATGGCTTAGTGGAAGGTTTGAGTTAAACCCCTCACTAAGTTTGTCATATAAAAAGGCGGAAAAATTGAATTTTTCGCCTTTTTTGATTCCCTAAACTATGAATTAGACAACGAACACACCTTCTTATTTATATTTTAATTTTTAACAATTTTCAATTAATAACAAAAGTCATTATTCATTATATTTGAAAAAATTTAGAAAAATTAGCTAATAAAAATACACATATCACCTAATTTTAATGAAAGATATAATTCACCACCTTTTCTTCCCTGTTTCTAATGCCATAATGACTGTTTTAATGCTTATTTCTGTCATCTATTGGTTACTTTCGGCTCTCTTAGGTGGATTTGAAGGAATGGGAATAGACACTCAACCAGATGTAGATGCTGGTATAGATACTGATTTTGATTTGCAACAAAATCACCTTGATGTAGTCCAAGATAAAAATCACGAGGTTGATGAGCCTACAATTTCTAAAGAACCTAGTTTATTTATGAAATTACTTCATTATATGAATGTGGGTAAAGTGCCTTTCATGATTGTATTGACCGTATTCAAATTTTTTACTTGGGCTGGTTCTTTATTGACTACCGTTTCTCCGCATATAAATAAATTGGGCAATTGGTCTATCCTTATACTTATTCCGCTTGCTATAGTCGCAATCATTCTGACGCATTACGCAACAATTCCCTTAGGCCGTTTTCTAAAAAAGACGGGGTATCACGGTGATGTAGTCATTGATTTTATCGGTAGAGAGGGTTTGATGCAATCGAGTATCGCCAACCATAAACACGGAATTATGCAACTTGTCGTCAACCAAGATCCAATCAAAATCATGGTCATTAGTTCAAATGGAGATGTACTCCATTTTGGGGATAAGGTTAGTATTATCTCAAAATCAACAACTGCCAACCTATATGTTGTAAAACGCATTCAATAATTTTATCAATCACTAAACACAAATTTTATGGACTTTGAATTAGGAACAATAATAGCTATCATCATAGGCGCTTTATTTCTGTTAATTCTATTATTTTTTGCTGTACTCGCTACTTTTTACAAAAAAATACCGCAGGGAAAAGCTATTGTTAGAACAGGTATTGGCGGCACCAAAATTGCTTTTAACAAAGGAATCTATGTGGTTCCAGTGTTTCACAAAATGGAAATCATGGATATTTCGGTCAAAAAACTTCAAATTGACCGCATGCAAAAAGAAGGTTTAATTTGTAAAGACAATATTCGCGCCGATATAAAAGTTGCTTTTTTTATTCGAGTAAACAAATCGATTGACGATGTAATTAATGTAGCACAAACCTTAGGTTGTGAGCGTGCCAGTGATGTAGAGACCATGCGCAATATTTTTGAAGCTAAATTTTCTGAAGCTTTAAAAACAGTAGGGAAAAAATTTGAATTTATTGAATTGTATGAAGCTAGACGTGAGTTTAGAGATGAGATTATCAATATTATTGGTCGTGATTTAAATGGATATATTTTAGATGATTGTGCTATTGATTATTTAGAGCAAACGAATATTTCTTATTTGGATCCACAAAATATTCTGGATTCAGAAGGGATAAAGAAAATCACAGAATTAACGGCTCAGCAAAATATCAATGCGAATCTTATTCGCCGCGATGAGCAAAAGGTAATCAAGAAACAAGATGTTGAAGCTCGAGAAGCTATTCTTGAGTTGGAAAGACAATTATCCGAAAAAGAAGAAAAACAACGCAGAGAAGTTGACAACATCAAGGCGCGTGAAGAGGCTGAAATTCAAAAAGTGAGAGAAGAAGAGCGCTTAAAATCAGAAAGTGTACGTATATCTACGGAAGAAAGTTTAGCTGTATTAGAAGAAAACAAGCTCCGTCAGGTTATTATTGCAGCTAAAAACAAAGAGAGAACAGATGCTGTAGAAACGGAAAGAGTAGAAAAAGATCGTGCTTTAGAGCAAACAGAGCGAGAGCGAATTGTGTCTTTAGCCCAAATTAATAAAGAGCGTGTAGTTGAAGAAGAGAAAAAGACCATTCAAAATGTGATACGCGAAAGGGTTCAACTTGAAAAAGGAGTGGTTGAAGAGCAACAAGGGATCAAAGATGTTGAAGCTTTTAGAGAAGTAGAAAGAGAGAAACAAGTAGGAATCACTCAGGCTAGTAAAGTTGCAGAAGAAAACTTAATAAAAGTAATTAAGGACGCGGAAGCCAAGAAATTTGCACAAGAACAAATTTCGCAACAAATCTTAATCGAAGCAGAAGCGCAAAAAGAGGCTTCAATTAAACAGGCTGAGGCGCGTAAAATATTAGCGGATGCTAAAGCCCGCGAAGATGCTACTATAGGTTTAGCAGAAGCTGAAGTAATCAAAGCGAAAGCAGAAGCTACTGAACAAGAAAGCATTGTCGAAGCGGCTAAAATTCAACGCATTGCCATGGCAGAGGCAGAAGGTATTGCAGCAAAAGCGGAAGCAAAACGAAAAGAAGGTTTAGCTGAAGCTGAAGTAATCAAGGAGAAAGCCATTGCTGATGCAGATGGATTAAAAGAAAAAGCAGATGCGATGAAACAAATGGATGGCATCGGCAAAGAACACGAGGAATTCAAATTGCAACTTCAAAAAGAGAAAGAAGTGGAACTTGCAGCCCTAATGATTCAAAAGGATATTGCTAAATCTCAAGCAGATGTACTTTCATCAGCCTTACAAACGGCAAAAATTGACATTGTGGGTGGAGAAACGATGTTCTTTGAAAACATTGTTAATCAAGTAAGTCGCGCTAAAGGATTTGATCAATTGATAGCAAAGAGTAAAAATGCACAAGATATTAAAACCGCTCTTTTAGGAGATGGCACTTCAATTAATCAAGGCGAATTATTCAACAATATTAAATATTATGCCCAACAATTTAATGTTACAACCGAAGATTTAAAAAATCTAAGTATTGCAGCTTTAGTATTGAAAATGCAACAAAATGCTACCGATGATAACCAAAGTTTATTAGGCACAATTTCAGATGCAGTACAACGTTTGGGCATTGGCAATAAGAAATTATCTTAAAACACATCAAGTCACTCTTTATTTCAAAGAGTGACTGTTTGTCGTTTATTCCACTACCTTATTTTTAATTTACCTCCTACTAGATGTTCTATTTCTAGTACAAAGTATCCTTAATATATGGCTGAATTAGAAAACCAACCGGTCGAATCCTTGGATTCGAATACGTATGAGATTATTCAACGCAGACTTCAACAGCAAAAAGGGGATTTAATTCAACGATTAAATGCCCTAAATGACAATCGGAAAGAAGTTTTTACTGCTGTAGATCTAAAACTTATCGCCAATCAACGAATTACCACTGAAAACAATTGCACAGCAAGAGGTATTATTGCTTTTGACGATCTCTGTATTTTTGCATACAATGTTCACTTTGGACTGAAAACAGCCATTGAACTAACTGATGTTTTTAGTATCTATCGCTTCGAAAACAATCAATTTATACCTCAACCTCTTGATTTTATTCAAGATGATAACTTTATCAACGATTATAAAAACTTATATAAATACTACAGAGATTCTATTTTTAGCAGTTTTAGAAAAACAGAGAATTACCTCTATATGGTTTTTCAAACGGGTAAAAATGTTGATAATCTAAAAGCTTTTAAATGGTTGATTAAAGAGGAACAGCTGATTTATCAAGATGATCGAAGTATTCACGAAGTAGTTAAGCGTCCCCAGTTTGAATTTGAATGGAATAAAACAACACTGGAACATCGCCGTTTAGGGGTACATCCACATGTGTCTATTCAAGACAAAATATTTATAGAAGCTGTTGGTGGGGATATTACTTTTAAAATAGAAGATAATACGAGCAATGGACAAGGAATTTATGCTGAACCTGTAAAAAACAGAGATCAGCAACTGGATGATGCGGATTACTACTACGCTGATTTAGGGAATTTTATTGTCTTGCGCATCAAACCGTATCAGGAAGAATTTCGCGCTTTTATTTTTAATACAAAAACTAAACAGGTTATTAATGTGTCTGCCTTAAACCATACGGGTATTTTATTACCTGATGGACAAGGGATTGTTTTTTCGAATGGGTATTATTTACAAAATGGCGCCTACAAGATCTTTGATACAAACAGTAAGAATCTTGAATTCATCAAAAGCCTTGCGTCTCACAATGGGGAGGATTTCTTGTATGTTTTCTACCAGGCCGAAAGTCACATCTATACCTTAATGTCATATAACATCATTAAGCAACAAATAGAAACCCCTATTATTTGTAGTGGTTTCACTTTGTTTAACGATGGTAAACTCATTTATTTTCGCTCAGAAAATGAGGCGATTAAACATCATGTTGTTCAAATATGGCAGACTTCTTATGCTTCGACTTTACTTGAAAACAAAGAACAAAAAGAGAATCAACTCTATAAAATCGGAAATAAGGATCTGGTCAAAGCCATGGCAGAATGTCAAGAGATTATTCATCTGATCGACAAAGAAGATTCGTATGAAGGTTTGTATGATGACATTGCTAAGAAAGCGACGGCTATTGTCGATGCTTATTTTTGGATTAAAACAGAAGAAACCAAATCTTTACATGAACCCTTAGAACAAATTAAGGCAATCGCGCATACGGCAATTGATGAATTTGAAAAGGTTCAAGAACAACGCAAAAAGGCTTCTACTCGACTCACCGAATTAAAGGCTACAGTAGATAAGCAATTGTTCAATGTAAAAAATGCAAAAGGAGATACGCTCGAAAGTTTAGTTCATTTACTTGCTGCCAATAGAAAATTAATTGGCGAAGTGATTAGTTCTCGCCAGATTAAATACATCAATTTAACGCTTTTAGATGCTTTTCAGGAGCAACTAGGAAAAACAAATGAAACACTTTCGAATAAAACCATTGCCTTTTTATTAGAAGAGCAGGCCTTAGTTCAGTATGAAAGCAAGGTGTTTGTTCAAAAAGAGAAGGTTCAAGGAGTTACGAAAGTAATTGAAGCAAATGCCATCGATGAGCAGTGTAAATCCATTTCGGTTGAATTGGAATTGCTCATTGACATCCTCAATAGTTTAAAAATTGAGGATACGACGCAAGCAACAAAAATTATAGAAAAGATTTCTGTTATTTTTGCTTCACTTAATGAGGTACGAGCGCAATTAAAACGCAAAATTGATTCTTTGCGCACCAACGAATCAATTGCCGAATTTCACGCCCAATTAACGTTACTCGATCAAAGTATTATAAACTTTTTGGAATTATCCAATTCGCCAGAAAAATGCAATGAATATCATTCTAAAGTAAGTGTTCAAGTCGAAGAACTGGAAAGCAAATTTGCAGATTTTGATGATTTTATTTTAAAAATCGCCGATAAACGTGAAGAAATTTCTAAGGCTTTTGATACGCGAAAAACGCAATTAGTTGAGCAAATTAATAGGCGTACAAATGCTTTAGAGCAAATTGGTGTACGTATTTTAAAAAATATTGAAAATAAATCTTCCTCTTTTCAAACAAAAGAGGATATTTTATCCTTTTTCTCCACGGATTTGATGGTTGATAAGGTTCGTCAGCTTATTCTGGAGTTAAGGGAATTAGGTGACGTATCCAAAGCGGAGAATTTAGAAAATAGTGTAAAAACCAGTCAAGAAGATGCCCTGCGAACACTGAGAGATAAACAAGATCTCTTTGTTGAGGGTGAAAATGTGATCCGTTTGGGTATGCATCAATTTGCAGTAAACAATCAACCGCTGGATTTAACCATCATCCGCAAGAATGATATTTTGTATTATCACTTAACGGGTACTAGTTTTACCTATCCTATTAAGAGTGATAAAATTTATAGTTTCAAAACCATATGGAATCAAGATCTTATTTCTGAAAACCAAGAGGTTTATAGGGCTGAATATTTAGCTTATCATGTAATTACATCCCTAGAAAAAGATAAACAGACCACTCTTCAGGAAGCAATTAAACATCGCACAGAACAAAATTATAGCGAAGGCTACCTCAAAGGGGTTCACGATTTTGATGCACTAGCCATTAGTCAAGCTGTATTGCAATTAAAAAATGACTTAGGTATACTTACCTATTCTCCTGGTATTCGCGTAGCTGCACAGCTCTTTTGGTATCAACTTGACGATGCTTTGAGAGAGCTAGTATTGAAACAAATTAACAGTGCTTCTGCGGTGCAAAAGGTTTTCCCTTCCAGTACTAATTACCATTATATTCTGGATCAATTAGAGGAATTATATGTTCAATGGGAATCTCCTCTTCGTATACTAGACGAAAAACAAGCAGTTAGCCGCTATTTATTTGAAGAATTTTCTACGGGTATTTATTTCACTAAATCAATACAGGCGTATCAATTAAAGAAAGAATTTATTGCCTTCTTACAGCAAAAAAATGCCTATGCTACCTTTGAAAATGACATTCAGGATACTACGTTGAATCCAATAGCTTGTTTTTATTTGATTCAAAACTGGTTGTATTCTTATTTAGCTTATGCCTCCCTAGAAACGGCTAAAAAATACTTGAATGAAGCTTGCTGTCTGCTTCTCTTTGAGAAACACGCGAATTACACGTTAAAAGAGAGTAAAGATGTGCTTGTATTACAAAATTTAAAAGGCAATCACATCTTAATTAGCAAGGATTCTTACACTTTGGATTACCATATATTTATGCATAAACTCGCGGCTTTTGAAAAAACAAGCGTGCCTTTATTTAGCGAATTTATAGCAACGAAAGAAAATCTTTTAAATACATATAAACAAAGTTTGAAGATTTCTGAATTAAAACCCCGGGTTCTAACTTCCTTTGTGCGAAATAAACTGATCAATGAAGTTTATTTCCCCTTGATTGGCAATAATTTAGCCAAGCAAATTGGCGTATATGGTGAGCAGAAGCGCACAGCTCGTATGGGTATGTTACTTTTGGTATCTCCACCTGGTTATGGAAAAACAACGTTAATGGAGTACCTGGCTAATACCCTTGGTTTGCACTTTGTCAAAATCAATGGTCCTACTATTGGTCATTCGATTACTTCTATTGATCCAAATGAAGCAAAAACATCGGGTGCTAGAGAGGAACTAAAGAAAATAAATTTATCGTTTGAGATGGCTGACAATGTGATGTTATATTTGGATGATATACAGCATTGCAGTGCTGAGTTCTTGCAAAAATTTATTTCTTTGGCGGATGGGCAACGCAAAATGGATGGTATTTTTGAAGGAGAAAGTAAAACGTATGATTTAAGAGGGAAGCGCTTTTGTATTATTATGGCTGGAAACCCTTATACAGAATCAGGTGAGAAGTTTCAAATTCCCGATATGTTAGCCAATCGCGCAGAAACGTATAATCTAGGGGATGTTATTGGCAATACCGACCATTTGTTTAAATTGAGTTTATTAGAAAATGCCATTGCTGAAAACACCTACTTACAACAATTGAGTAGTACTAGTTTTGATGATTTCTATCGTTTAATTAACCATATAGAAACGCAATCTGAAGATACGCTTTCTTTAGAAGGCAATTTTAGCAATCAGGAAATTGAAACCTTTACGACGGTTTTAAAAAAGGCAATTATCATTCGTGATCTTGTACTAAAAGTCAATCAGCAGTATATTTTAAGTGCGAGTATGGACCAAGCGTATCGCACAGAACCGGCCTTTAAATTACAGGGCTCTTATCGCGATATGAATAAAATGCTCAGCAAAGTTGTTCCCTTGATGAATGACAAAGAAATTGAGGAACTCATTTTAACGCATTACGAAAATGAATCTCAAACGTTAACCTCTGATACGGAAGCTAATCTTTTAAAATTAAAAGAATTGGCGAATCAGCTTTCGCAAACGGAACGAGAACGCTGGGAGGATATCAAGTCTATATTCCTCAAGCAAAATAAATTAGGCTTTGCAGGTAAAGACAATCAAGCAGCCCAGGTTTTAGGTCAATTGATGGATTTCAACCAAAATCTAGAAAGCATTGCACAAGCGATTAAAATAAAGTAAAAGAAGAACGATTTGTACCCTTACAGATCGTTTTTCTTTTTTATACCTTTGTCCTCGAAAACAAACGAGTATTCAATCTTCTAATTAAACGTATGTCTAAACACATCGCTCGAATAGCTGTTACAGTCTTATTCTTCTTTTTTGGTGGTATATCTGCCTCATGGGCCTCTCGAATTCCGACCCTCAAAGAATATTTTGAAGTTAATGATTCTGCTTGGGGGTTTGTCCTATTATACATCTCCATCGGAACGTTAATATCCTTGCCTTTTGCAGGCTCTATCATTGCAAAACTAGGAAGCAAGCGATCAACCGCTTATTTCTTATTGTCTTATTTTGTTCTTTTGATTGGTATTGGCTATTGGGATATCCTGTGGCAATTAAAGATTAATTTAGTTTTATTTGGTGTTTTTAGCAATCTAACCAATATATCAATTAATACACAAGCGATAAACGTTTCTAAACAATACAAAGGACAAATAATCGGTTCTCTTCATGGTACTTGGAGTATTGGAGGGTTTGCCGCTTCTTGGCTAGGAGCGGAAATGATTAGTAGCTATGTACCGCCTTTAAATCATTTTATCTACTTTTCAACGGTTGGAATTATAGCTTCTCTTTTTATGTTTAAATTTTTAGTTGCTGATACCCCTACTGTCGAAAAGGTTCAAACAACCCAAAGCAAAAAATGGAATTGGCCTGATAAAAATTTAGCCATCCTGGGCTTATTGGCTTTTTTCTCTATGGTTACCGAGGGGACAATGACGGATTGGTCTAGTGAATACATGAAGCACATTGTTTTGGCTCCCATCGAACTCGTTGGTTATGGACTAACGGCCTATATGTTTACGATGGCTAGTGGCCGTTTTATCTCAGATTATACGGTACGGAAATATGGGGAGCGCAAAACGCTATCGGTCTGTGGTTTACTCATCTTTATTGGCTTAGGAGCTGCTGTATTATTTCCTTCGGTATATACCACTATTCTCTCTTTTATGGTAGTCGGTTTTGGTGTTTCAGCAGTCGTTCCTATGGTGTATCATCTTGCAGGAAATAGCACAACTATGCCTCCTCAACAAGCTTTAACTTTAGTAACGAGTATCGGTTTTATTGGCTTCTTTTTAGGTCCACCAGTAATTGGTTTTATCGCACAGCAATCCTCATTAAAAACTGCTTTTGCCCTAATTGCTGTTCTTGGTTTATCGATTACCTTTTTAAATCGCTTTATTAAACTAAATGATTCCCATTAAAATAATTCATCGCGCTGAATTGAATCGCAAGAACTCATACAAGTGTTCATTTTTATTTCTATATTTGATTATATTTTAAACTATTATTAATGTTTACATTTTTGCAAGCTTCACCAGATGCAATTACTACTGCCGTGACTGATTTAAACGAAGTAGTAACACAAGAAAGTCAAATTTCTGCTTTAGATTTCGTAATGAAAGGGGGGATTTTTATGATTCCTATTATCCTTTTGTTCATTTACACCATTTATATTTCCATCGAACGGTATTTATACATTCGAAAACAAACCAAATATGATGCAACCGTTCTTCCGAGTACTTTAAATTTATTGGAAAAAGGCAATATGGATTCGGTAGAATTAACCTTGTCAAGAGATACTAATTCATATGCTAAAGTAATCTTAGAGGGTACACATTCTATTGGAAGACCTATTACAGAAATTGAAGGTAATATGGAACGACTTGCTTCTATTGAAATTGGAAAAATGGAAAAAAAGATGAGTCACCTTGGGTTAATTGCTGGTATTGCTCCAACATTAGGTTTCGTAGGAACAATTCTAGGTGTTATTCGTATTTTCTATAACATTAGTATTTCTGAAGATATTAGCATTGCTAATATATCGGGAGGGCTTTATGAAAAAATGATTAGTAGTGGTTCTGGTTTAGTAGTTGGTATCATAGCCTATGCTGCTTATCACTTATTGAATACATCTATTGACACTTATTTGCTCAATACGCAGCAAACGATTTTAGATTTTATTAATGCAATACAAAGACCAAATGGCAATCAAAAGAAATAAACGTTTTAAGGCGGAAATCGCAACTTCCTCTTTAAGTGATATTATGTTCTTCTTGCTTTTATTTTTTCTTATTTTATCGACATTAGCCAATCCCAATGTAATAAAGATGATGCTACCAAAGGCAGCGTCTAATGAAAAAACAAATAAGCAACACTTGACTATTTCGGTTACAGAAGATAAGCGTTTTTTCCTCAATAAAACCGAAGTACCTTATGAAGAATTAGAACAGGTATTATTAGCTGAATTAGGAGGAGATACCGATCAATCTGTGGTTATTCGAATTCCATTCAATTCACAAATTCAAGAATTAGTAGATGTCTTGCAAATAGGGGTCAAAAACAACATCAAATTTGTAATTGCTACCCAAAAACAATAAAGTTATAAAAAAAAGGAGCGATAATTTTATCGCTCCTTTTTTAATTCAATTTAAACTGATATACAATTTTACCAACTTGTTTGGCTGGTGCTTTATCATTGGGTTGCCATTTGGTTTGTAAAGCCGCTATTTTTGCTTGCTCTAATAAACAATTGGCTGTATTGGTAGTTCCTTTAACTCCTGCTCTTGCATCGATAGTATTTCCGGCTTGATCTACCCATACTTCAACAACTACTGTTCCTATTTCATTACAGATATACTTTGGAATCGCTTTTACTGTAGCACTTCGTCCATCGAGTGAATACCCAATGCCATCTCCTCTTCCATCTCCGTGGCCATTGCCAACACCGCCTCCGGAACCACTGCCAATTCCTGTACCTGATCCACTGCCCGTACCGCTTCCACTTCCTGTACCATTGCCTGTTCCTGTACCATAATATCCGCCATTGGTAGATAATCCTCCTTTTCCTTGCCCGGTAGTTCCACCACCGCCAGAACCATTTCCGCCATTCATAAAGCTACTAATTGCATCTTTCGTTGTATTGGATACATCTGGTTTTGCAGGTGTAGCTGCTTTTTTCTCTGTGGTTGCAACTTTCTTTTCTGTCGTTTTCTTAGCTACATTTTCCAACTGTTTCTCAACTACAGGCTTTGTTTTCTTCGTTTCTTCTTTTTTATTGACTACCACAGCACTATCATCTCCTTTTTCATAAGCCAAAACCTTCGCTTCTTCTACGGGTTCCGCTTTGGCAATTTGCTGTTCTTCTTCCACAACCTCAACGGGTTTTGAAGAAGTAGTCAAATGATCGCCGGGGGTGCCTTCTAAAGAAATGGCAACACCATTTCCGCCACCACCTCCACCACCAAAATTGGTATAGGAAGTCTGGTTATCTATAAATTTGATAAAGAATAAAAGAAGGAAAAACAAGAGTGTAATACCCAAGGTGATAAAGATTGACGTTTTTTCCTCTTTTGAATATTTTAAATTCATATCAACGAATAAGTGCGATTAAAAAGTTCATTTATAATAACAAATGTACTTATTTTTTTGATTATACTCTTTTTCTTAGCGTCATTTTAAGAAGTAACTACAATACTTCCTTTGTCCTCATCTTTTACAATGGATAAAGATAAGGGAATTCGCTCTTGCAATTCATCTACATGGGAGATAATTCCCACGATTCGATTCTCTTTGTGTAAACTACTTAACGTTTCAAAAACAATCGTAACCGATTCTGCGTCTTGGGTTCCAAATCCTTCATCAATAAAGAAAAAATTCTTATTTGACTTAGATAAACTCTGTATACTTTCTGCCAACGCTAAGGCCAAGGAGAGAGAAACTTGAAAACTTTGTCCGCCTGATAAGGTTTTAACACTACGAGCTTTTCCGTTATTCAGATAATCTATAATTTCAAAATCATTGGTTTCATTGAGTTGTAAACTCAACTGATTATTGGTCAAACGATGAAAACGCTGATTGGCAATATCGCAAAGGTTACTCAAATAAATACTCGATACATAATTAACAAACCCAGCTCCCTTGAACATATTATCCAAAAGATTGATGTTTTTTAATCGCTTTTCAACCTGATTAAACGCTTCTAAAAGCGTTGTTTTTTCTTTGTATTCTTTTTCCAAACGCTCTATATCACCCGCTAATCTCACTACTAAGGTTGTTTGCTCTTTGACTTGTTGTTCTAAGCTTGCAACCGTTTCTTCTTGCATTTGAAAACGAGATTGATCAAAAGCAATCGATTCGAGTTTGGTTGACAAATGCTTGACTTGATTGCGCAGTACTTCTAATTTCAATACAAATGCTTGAATGGCTGCTCGAGTTTCTTCTACTTGTATATTTTTAGCCAAAATGCTTTCTACGTCTTGAATCGTCTGAAATTGAAACGCTTCGAGTCCTTGATTTACCTTTATTGCAATGCTTTGTAAGGCAACCGTTAATTCCTCTAGGGATGCCTGTATATTTTTCTGCTCTGTTTCTAAAGACGCGAGAACTGGCACCAACTGCTGTAGGGTTTGTGTGAGTGATTTATACGATTGCTCCACCTCAACAATCTTCTGCGCTTTCACTTTAATTTCCTGCTCCAAAGTCGCTTTTTCTTCGGCTAACTTTTCACGGAGATTAATTAAGTGGATTTGCTTTTCTTTGGATTCAATTTCTGCTTCCAATCTCGCTTGTTTAAGCTCAAGGTCCACGAGTCCATCGGTATATTTTTCTACATTACTTCTAACGATGTCCGCGTCTTTTATCGCCTGTTGTTGTTGATATTCTGCTTTTTCAATCGCTTCATTAAGTTGTATGGCTTTTTGTTTGAACTGTTCGAGTTGTTCTATATTTCCACTTTCAACCTCATTCCAACAATAGACCTCTTTGTGTTTGTTCGTTACTTCTTTCTTTTCTTGAATTTGGATTAATAGCTCCTTATATTGAACTTGAAGTAGGTGTTTTTTATCAAGCAAAGCTTGAATTTCTCTTTCTTTATGATTTAACGCCTGTTCATCTTCTTTTATTTTATCTAGTTTTACTTCTAAGTCAACAAGCAACTTTGAGACATCTTCTCCTACTAGAATTGCTGGATGTTCAAGTGCACCACACAAAGGACAAGCTTCACCTTCATGTAAGGCGGAAGCATACTGAGCCAATTGTTGAGAAACACGCAAATGATTCAATTCACTTGTGGCTAACGCATGAATTTGCTGATTCACTAGCCGTTGTTGAGCTAGCCGCTGTAACCATTCTTCTTCTGTTGTAAAATCTAAGTGTTCCAGTGCTTGTTCCAAGCGCTGAATTTCTTGTTGTATTTGTGTTTGCTTTGTTGCTAATTCACGTTCTGCGCGTTGAAAATAGTCAAGATCCGTAAACCATTTATCTAAAGCCATCAATCGCATTGGATCTATTCGATCTCCTTTTAATTTCTTGAGCTGCTGCTCGCTGACTTCAATATGGGTTTGTTTTTCTACTAATTCTCTCTTCGTTTCTACAACGATTTCCTTACCTTTAGTTAAACGTTCTGCCAATCCATTTTTGGCCACTGTGGTTTCTTGAATAGCCTGTACGATTTGCAACTCTACTAATTCTGCTTTTTCTCTTTCTAGTGCCTCATATTGCGTTTCAATCTTACTAAACGCTGCTTTTACTTGGAAAAACTGTATTTGTTTGCCTTGAAATTCTTTTTGTTTTTCAAGGAAATTGGCTTGTTTCTCTTGGAGTTTTACCGTTATTTGTTGCTGTTCTAGGAGTAGAGAACGAAACGTTTTATCTACTTTTTCATATTGTGCTAATGCTTGTTCTTGCGCACGCACGTTTTCTGCTTTTTCTTCTAATTCTTGTAGACTCTTGCGACTGTCTTCTAAGGTTTCGAAATCACTCTTTACGGCTTTTAGTTGTTGATAAAGTTCCTGCTCTTTTTTGTATATACTCGTGATTTGCTTTAACTGTTGGTCTTCTTTTTGATGTTGCGTTGTATGCGCTGCAATTTGCTCTGGAGTAAGCAACGAAAAACGCTGCAATTGCCCTTGTAGGTGGTCGTATTTTTGGCGTGTTTCACTATACAACGTTTTGGTTTTCCCAGCCAAATCGAATCGATCTAAACCAAAAATCTCTTGCATCATCTTGGTTCTGTCTTTTCCCCCTAATTCAATAAATTCTTTAAATTTCCCTTGGGGAATACTAATGGTGCGTTTGAAATTCTCATAGCTCAAACCAATTACCCCCTCTATATCCAAATCAGGCAAAGGAATCCACTGCTCTTCTTTCCAGTGATACAACACGGCATCTCCACGTTTTACATCTTCAAAACGCTTCGAATTGCGTTTAAATTCTCTGTAAATTCGATATTTTTCTTCTTTAAAATTCAAAAATTCAAAATCAATACTCAAGCGATCTGATTTTAAGTTCATCATGTTATATGCGCGATTATCTCGTGCATTTAATCGCTCACTTTCTCCATAGAGCCCAAAAGAAATGGCTTCTAAAATAGAGGATTTACCGGATCCTACTTTTCCAAAAATTCCGAACAACCCCGCTTGAATTAACTGGGTAAAATCAATGACTTGTTTTTCTTGGTAAGAGTAAAAACCTTCTAAGGCTAATTTAATTGGTATCATGTAAGTCTTAGTTTATAATTTCATTGAATAAGTCCATTATTTCCGCATTAGGTTCTTGCCCGTTGTTTTTTTGTTTAAAATAATCGGCAAATAATCCTTGTATATCTTGTTCGAGGTTGACTTGTTTTCTTTGATTTTGATTGGATTGATGGGCTAAATTAACCACAGGTATAAGGGTAATAATACCATCATGGGCTTGATGAATTCGCTTAATATCGTCTGCTTTTAAAAAGGTATCACTAACAAGTGTTAGCTCTACTAAATGGTCTGGATTCTCTTGCAACCATTCCACCGCTTCATCTACAGATGAAAATCTTTTTCGCGTCAAAGGACGTCCTTTCGTCAATGGGATTTTTTGATAGGTAGCTGTGGTATTGGGTTCTATTTCAACAAGCATCACATATTTTTCTTGTCCTGCTTCGCTAAAGCTATAACACAACGGACTACCCGCATAGACCACAGGGCGCTCCACCTCTCCAATTTGATGCGCGCGATGTAAATGTCCAAGGGCTGTATATTGTATTTGTTTGGGGATACTATCACTGTAGATTAAATCAGCATTTCCGATTTTTAAGGGTTTCTCTCCATCGGGTTCTTCGAGTTCTTCACCCCCCTTTTTCATCATATACAGATGGGAAATCAAAAGATTCACTCCTTGGGTATCACAATAGGCTTGCGCAAGGGTTTCCCAACTATTTTGCAATACTTCATTCAATGCGATTGTTTTATCTGCTACATGCAGGGCCTTTTTCAAACGCACTTCGTTTGCATAGGGTGTATGTATGATGCGGATAGGAAAAGGAATGTGATTAAAGGTAAGTTCTACAAATCCTTCTACCGATTGGGTTATTGCAAAGGTTTCCTTGTCTTCAAAAGGCTTGACCACGGTATTGGGTAAGCCTATTAATAGAATGCCACAAGCGCGTGCCAACGGATCGGGGGCATCAATTCGCTCAGGGCTATCGTGATTTCCTGCAATTGCCAAAACAGGACGTTGTCCATTACGCGTTAAACGGCGCAGGGTTTTATAAAATAAATCCTCCGCTTCAATTGGGGGGTTAAAGGCATCAAATAAATCACCTGCAATTAGAACTGCATCTACTTGGTGTTGATCTGCAATCTCACAAATTTCATTCAACACTTCTCGCTGTTCTTCTATTCTAGAAAAATTATCCAAACGCTTGCCTAGATGCCAATCTGCCGTATGTAATAGCTTAATTTTCATTGTTACTTTGGTGTTTACTCTTCAAAGATAAGGGATTAATTGGAAATGGTGATGGGTGAAGGGTTATGGATTGAACATCCCTAAATAGGGTTGACCCTTGACAAAAAAGAGGTCGAATCAAAAATAACGCTCTATTTTCAATTCGACCTCTTTTCTATGCTGCGATTGATTTAAAGTTCTTTATTGCATTAATCAAATTCTTCAGCCATTGCCCAAAAAACTAAATCTCACATCCTTCTGGACCGCAAGCATTGGCATCTGGATTGCCTTTCATTTCAAATTTAGGTTGGCTTTCTTCAAACGCTTGTGTTAAGGCTTCTGCAAATGTATCTACGGGCTGTGCTCCAGAAATACCGTATTTGCGATCAATTACAAAAAACGGAACTCCAGAAATCCCTAATGTTTGGGCTTCATCAATATCGTTTTTCACCTCTTGGGTATGCGCTTCACTAGTCAATAAAGCGATAACCTCTTCTTTATTTAAACCAATATTCGTGGCTATTTCAGTCAAAACTTCAATTTGTCCTACATTTTTTCCTGCTGTAAAATGAGCATAAAATAATGCTTCTTCCATTTCATTTCCCTTGCCTTTGCTTTGTGCGAAGTGAATTAAACGGTGGGCTCTAAATGTATTTACTGGAATTGAAATGTCTTGTCTAAAGTCAATATCTACCGCCAATCCTGCTTGTTGCAACTGAGTCATCATTCCTTCAATTTGCTCTTTTGGCATTCCTTTTCTAGTCACTAAATAATCGATTGTCGATTCTGCTACCCCTTCAACGGGTAAAGTAGGATCTAATTGAAAACTCTTCCATTCTACTTCAACCTTATCCTTAAAAGGCAATTGTTCTAATGCGTCTTCAAAGTGTTTTTTTCCTACATAACAAAAAGGACACATCACATCGGACCATATTTCTACTTTCATTGCTATACATTTTTAAATTAAAATAAGGGCTTTTTCCATCCCCTTATTTCAAAGATACAATTTAATGAGGATTTGTTGCTAAACCTTTAACAGATGCTCCTTTCGTTTTTTTATCTCGCATCCAATACTCAAACATATAGCTTACAAATTGCTCATTTTTCATTTAACAATGCTAATTAGTATTATTCCTTTTTTAGTATTTTCAATCCACCAAAACACAGAGAAACTATGAAACAATTCTACCTCTTATTTATTTTTATTTCAACCTCAATTTTGTCCTATGGGCAACTGCATAAAAAGGTTTATTTTTTAGGTAATAGCTATACCTATTACAATAATTTACCAAGCTTAATCCAAAAGACAGCTCAGTCCATGGGAGATGTATTGGAATATGATTCAACCACAGGTCCAGGTCTTTCTCTTCAAGATCATATGTATAACCCTGCTGTTACTACTAAGCTCAATAGCAAAGCATGGGACTACGTTATCTTACAAGACCAGAGCCAACGTCCTGCTTTGGATGATTACTACACCTTTCCTTACGCTGCTGTATTAAATGATCGCATTAAAAACTCATCGCCCTGTGCAAAGACGTTATTTTATATGACTTGGGGTTATAAAGAGGGAGATAAAACAAATTGCAATCGCGGATTAACCCATATGTGCACCTATGAAACCATGGATGATAGAATCTACTATACCTATATGCGTTTAGCTATAGCAAACAAAGCACATGTATCTCCAGTAGGTAGAGTATGGCGCAAAATTCGTCAGCAATATCCTGTATATGAACTATACGATGCAGATAAATCTCATCCTTCCTTACTGGGGTCTATGGTAGCTGCTTATACTTTTTACACTCTTATCTACAAAAAAGACCCTACTACAATTTCATTCAATACTGGATTAACTACTGAACAAGCACGTAACATCAAACGCCTTGTAAAAGAGCTCGTTTACGATGATTTAGAACAATGGTTTGTGGGTGTACACTACACCAATGAGGCTACTTTTGAATTTGAAACTATGGATGTACCAACAGTAACCTTCACCAATACAACGGCTTCTTTTGAACAGGTTCATTGGGATTTTGGTGATGGTAAAACTTCTAATGAACCAAACCCTGTTCACGTTTACGAACAAACAGGGGTATTTACAGTTACGCTCACTGTTACAAGTTGTAGCGAAACGTATACCAAACAAGCTGTGGTTACAATCGAAACTTTAAGTACGTTGAAATTTGGTAATACTAATTTTTCAATCTATCCAAATCCAACGCATGATTATCTACTAATTCAAACTGAATTAGAAGCTACTTTTCAAGTGTATGATCTAACAGGCAAAAAGCTTCATCCTGTTATCTCCATACAAAATGGTTTTTATCAATTGGATGTTCGCCACCTAGCGAGAGGGACGTATTTACTACAAATTGAAACATTAAATGGGCAAGAAAAATATAGATTTGTAAGAAAATAATCTCTTTATTTAAGGAAAGAAAATAAATCTTTCAATTTTTTTGCCTAGTTTTACCACTGTATAAATTAATTATTAATTCACCTTATACATTTTTTATACAGTTGTCTATATATTATCACACTATCAACTCTATAGATTAAAGCAAAAGGAAGCGTATTGGCTTCCTTTTGTTATATACGTTTATTTTATATTTTTATAGTGTTACTGCAATAGGATCACCCGTTTTTTTGATTTATTTCACCCAACTCTCTTTTCCTGCAATAATTCCCGAAATCAAAAGTGTAGTGGACATCACCAACAGGAATACTAAAGAATAAATCCAATCTTTCGACAGGTCAAATAATGCTCCAAAGATAGGTGGACCACAAGCGGCAATAAGGTAGCCAAAAGATTGTGCCATACCTGATAATTCCGATGCTTGCACTGTACTTCTGGTACGCAAAACAAATAACAACATGGATAAACTAAAGGCCAATCCACTGGCTAATCCAATTAGAATACACCAAAGTACAATATACTGCGTTCGGAAAATGATAATACCCAAAATTCCTGTCAAGAACAAAACGCCAACCCCAATAGCTAAGCCTTTTTGATTGTTCATTTTACTTGCGATGATTGCTCCAATAAAAGTCATGGGTAATTGTGCAAATTGTACATAAGACAAAATCCATCCAGAGTCTTCTACGGACATTCCCCAGGTTTGCATTATTTTGGGTAACCAAGCCGCTAAACAATAAAATAAGAGAGATTGAACGCCCATAAAAACCGTTACTGCCCAAGCTAAGCCTGATTTATACAGTTTAACTGTTGGTTCATCTAGGGCAAAGTCGCCTTTTATTTTATCTTCCTTCTTCTTTTTTACTTGTGGAATCCACACCAAAATCGTTACCAACGAAAGAATCAACCAAATACCAATAGACCCTTTCCATCCCATCGCAGTAGTTGACCCCAAATGGATACTAAATCCTGCGGCCAAGGCTGCTGTTAGATTCATTGCCACCGAATAGATACCCATCATACTTCCCACTTTATGTGGGAAATTGTTTTTAATAAAAGCGGGCATTAATACATTTCCAACGGTAATAGCCGTCCCCACTAAAGCCGCTCCTAGAAATAGAGAAACAATACTTCCCAAAGGACGAATGAATAAGCCAATGCTCAATAAAATTAAGGACAGTAGCAATACCACTTCCATTCCGTATTTTCGAGAAAACCTTGGAACAATACCCGACAGAAAAGCAAAAGCCATTAAAGGAATCGTTGTAACTAGTCCAGCAGTGGTATTTGATAAAACTAAAGCTTTACTTATTTCACCAATCACAGGGCCTACTGAAGTTAGAGGTGCACGAAGATTTGACGCAATAAAGATAACGCCGAGTAACATCAAGATTTCTTTCATCTTTGAAGTTTTTTCCAGGTGCTTAGGTATCGTATTGCTCATATTTATTTGTTGCATTTGTTTGACAGGTCAAAATTAAAAGGAAATAAATGATTATATTCGGCATATATCATAACTAAAACGACAAATATGTATGGACCCGAATTAGTCGATCAAGTCAATAAAAATGGTTTTGTTTGGCATGCAGAAAACTGGAAACACAACAATGAGTTTCACCATCACCACAAAGCACAGCTTGTTTTTGTAGAATCGGGTTACCAATATCTACACACCCAAGACAACCAGTTTTTGCTGCCTCAAAATCATGCGGCTTGGATTCCGTCGAACCTCCCGCATAAAACGACCTCTGCTTCTGAATCTGTTTCTTTGCGCACTTTATATTTTAATACAGATGGAATGCCTCCTTTTTATGATGATTTGTATTTATTTTCTGTTCCGACCGTATTGAGAGAGATGATTATGTACACGGAAAAATGGTCCTTAAATAGAAAATATCTGCAAAGTGAACAAACCTTTTTACTAGCCATTTTAGAAGAACTGCCTTCGTTTATTCAAGCGTCAATTCCCTTGATTGCTCCAGTACCCAAATCGGCTCATTTATTAGCTGTTACCGCTTCTATTCATCGATCCTATACTACTGCTATTTCAATTGAAGATCTAGCGGCAAAAAGTTTTATAAGCATGCGAACTTTAGAACGGCAATTTAAAAAAGAAACGGGTATTAGTTTGGCTAAATACATTCAAATGGTACGCATCATTAAATCCTTGGAGCTCTTAAGTGAAGGGCATTTAACGATTGGTGAGATTGCTTTTCGCGTGGGTTATACGAGTGCACAATCCTACAGCAATGTCTTTACTAAACTCTTAGGCAAACGCCCGAGTGCTTATTTTGAATCTAATACAAAATAGGAAAGCCAACTTTTTCAAGTTGGCTTTCCTATTTTAGGGTATTAATTAATTCTCTACAGGTAAGAAATTGTATTCTTTTGCATAGAATAACATTTGTTCTTCAAATGTTTTAGGTTGTTTAATTACATAATCTGTAACTTCACCTTTATCATTTGTAACTGGAACAATATATGGATTTACAAATCCTCTATAGGGTGCAGCATTAAACTTCGAATTGCGTTCAAGTACTTCTTTGTGGATAGCTTGATCGACTTTCACTCCATAGGTTTCTACTAATTTTTTAGCTGCATTGTAGTCTCCTTCTGATTTGATGCGTTGCGTTTCTTTTAGTAATTCTCCAAATAGAGCGTGTAATTTTTCGTAGTTCGTAATATTGAAATAGGTTTTTCCATCGCGCACTACTTTCTCAATTACATTGTCTTTTTTACCTTTTTCGAACACCCAAGCACTTACCCATTGGCGGTTTCTCATATGAGCCTCTTCAATATCTGCTCCTGGTTCAAGGCGAACTAATTGCGTCATTAATCCATTTCTGATATATCCATCATAAGCAGCCATACCAACCGATTTCCAATCTTCTACCAATCCTATTTCTTGTAATTTAGGGTTGTATAAATAGAATAAACCAACTAAATCAGCACGTCCTTCTTCTAAAGTTGAAGCATAGCTTTTTAGGGTTTCTTTTGGTTGACCGATTCCTGGGTTGATTTGTCCCGAAGCATGTCCAATTACCTCATGCAAAGCGGTGTGTAATTTATCGGCTAATTCGCCATATTTCTCTTCCAATTGTACTTCCTGCTCATCATTTGCAAACTCTTTTAGTTTACCTGATCCTCCAGCGTGATTATACGAATCGATAATATTACCCAATGAAATTGATTTTGATCCGTGTTCGGCTCTAATCCAATCTGCATTTGGCAAGTTTACACCAATTGGTGTTGAAGGCGAAGAGTCTCCAGATTCAGAAGCAACAATTACCGTTTTATAAGTAACTCCCGTAACGTTTTTCTTTTTGTGCTCCGCCATTAACGGTGAATTGTCTTCAAACCATTGGGCTTCTTTAGTAAGTACTTCCATTTTCTTAGACATGTCAAAGTCTTTGATTTGTACTACACTTTCATAAGAAGCTTTGTGTCCTAATGGATCATTATATACTTCGATAAATCCGTTGTTGTAATCAATATTACCTTCCGTTGCTCCAACCCATGCTACATTGTAATCGTCCCATGTTTTTAGATCACCCGTTTGGTAGTATTTGATTAATAGTTTCAACGCATCTGCTTGTTTTTGATTTTCAGCAACCGTTACTGCTTTTTCCAACCAAAAAATGATTTTGTCAATCGCTTGGCCATACATTCCGCCGCTTTTCCAAACTTTCTCAACTAGTTTGCCATTTTCCTTTACTACTTTAGAATTTAATCCTGTAGAAAGTGGGCGCAAAGGATCGGGGCTTTTCATTTTGTTATAAAACGCTTCTACCTCAGCTTCAGAAATTCCATCTCCATAGAAATTAACGGCAGAACCTTCTACTAAGCCTTTGGCTAAATCAAGATTTACTTTTTTGTTGTCTACCTCATTAAATAATATATCGGCAACCCCTGCATCTAAAGTTGTTTTCGTTGCTTCTAACAAAGTTGTGAAATACGCTTTATTGAAACCAGGTTTGATTTTCTCATTCGAATAATGGTGGTGAATACCATTGGAGAACCATACTCTTTTTACGTAAACAACGAAGTTTTTCCAATCATCTGTTCCTTTATCGCCTGCATAGTTTACATAAATACTTTCTAAGGCTTGGCGAATTTTTAAATTGTGTTTATAATTCTGGTCCCAAATAATATCGCGTCCAGCATATCCTGCTTGACTTAAATAGTAAACTAATTCTTTTTCTTTCAAGGTCAAATCTTCCCAACCTGGAATTTGATATCTCAAAACTTCAATATCAGCAAACTGATCTACACTAAATTCAAAATTATCGGTTGCTTCCACTGTATCTTTTTCTACTTCCTTTTCTTTGTTTTTTCCACATGATATTGCCATTGCCGAAGCTAATACAATACATGCCATTGTGTTTAATTTCATAATTGATTCTTTAATCGTGTTTCAACAAATATATAAAATATGAATGTACGATTCACATTTCAATACTGTCAAAAGAGTTTATTTTGTTTTTTTGGGGCCGTTTTTCGGTCTATTTTTTTTAGTCTATTTTTTTAAAAAATCATCCGTAAAATGCGTATCTGAACTTGGCTTACTAAATTTCTCTTGATTGTAATCTTGCGATTGATTACGGGGAATTGATAGTGATTGCCAAGCTTGATTTTTGATCAATTTACCAATAAATACGATTTGTCCAATATGATAGGGATAATGCGCCAATTGACGGTACAAGGCTTCACCCACGGTATGATCTTGATTTCTAATTTTGATCTTAGCCTCAATATTTTCAGAGGTAATTGTATCCAATACCTCAAATAAGATTGTCCAGCTTTTTTCCCAATTGGTTATTAATTCATGCCTATCATAAATTCCAACAGCAAATTCACGATCTCTATCTCTCCACTCTTTTTCTCCATCTTCTGTAAAAAAATTGGTGAAACGCGACGTTAAATTTCCCGATATATGACGCATCAACATAGCAATAGAATTACTTTCTTCATTGTATTGCCAATTCATTTCCTCTTGAGATAACAGCAAGATTGTTTTATCTGCTAATAAGCGATAATACTCAAACTGTTTGCGAATACCTTGTACTTCTTGTATTGTCATGAATTGCTTGTATTTAATTTCTTCTAATTTACTGCATTTTAAAGATAAATAGGTGTTAGAGCTAAAAAAAAATGGCATCTAGGGTACTCTAAAAGTACTTCATAAAGCCGTTCTAATTTCACCTTTATTTTTTTATTTTTCACAACCAAATAAAGCATATTGGCACAGTAGTTGTGTTTTTATTCAAAACGTTTTTTCATACTACTTTTGCCCTATACGTCCCCTAATTTCGTATAGGGCATTTTTTTTATTCAACCAAAAAGCCTTATTTTGTAGTAAACTATCTTCTCAAATACGATGCTGTTAGAAATGAAAAGAACGTTCTTTAGGCTTTTAACGCTCAAAGACAAAGAAGCTTTATTTGCTATTTACTCCGATAAAGAAGCCATGCAATACCGGACTACACCGCCTTTTGAAACCCTTGATGAAATTGATGGTTATCTTGAACAGGTAGAACAAGAGCATCGATCAGGCAAAAAATTTCGTTGTGCTATTGTTCACAAAGAAACGAATCAATTGATGGGTACTGCTGTATATACGATTCTCGATCAGGAGTCTGCGGAAATAGGTTTTTCCATTGGGAGAGCTTTTTGGAAAGGAGGCTATGGAACGGAAGGAACCTGGGGATTAATTGACCTCATCAAGCAACAAGAGCCCTATATCCGACGTATTATTGGCGTTGCACAAACAGCAAATGAAAAATCAGTTCGCATGATCGAACGCATGTCTTTTACTTTTATCGAACAACGGGACGATAAAAGTTTTTTTGAATACAAAATTTAAAATAAACAACACCCCCTTTATTTACAGTCTTTTGAACCAAATAAAAGGGTTGTGTTTTTTTAAAATAACCTGGGTGTAAGGTTGTTTAGACCGATTTATTCCAATAAATTTGCGGCAATTCATTTCAACTATGTCTTCACTTTCCCCATCGATGCATCCCATATACAACCTACAATTTATTTTAGTTTGTTTGAGTTCTTTGTTATTCTCTGCTAGTTTTAATATGCTAATTCCAGAATTACCTGATTATTTATCGAGTTTAGGTGGAGCGGAATACAAAGGATTAATCATTGGATTGTTTACGATTACAGCGGGAATTTCAAGGCCTTTCAGTGGAAAATTAACCGATAAAATAGGACGAGTTCCCATTATGGCCATTGGTTCGATTGTTTGTTTTGTTTGCAGTTTACTCTACCCTATTTTAACCACGGTTTCTGGTTTTTTATTCTTGCGATTATTACATGGTTTTTCAACTGGATTTAAGCCTACAGCTACTGCAGCTTATGTGGCAGATATTGTTCCGAAAGAACGCTGGGGGGAAGCCTTGGGATTACACGGCATTTGTTTTAGTACAGGGATGGCCATTGGTCCAGCAATTGGCAGTACCATAAAAATTTACACTTCTATTAATTTTTTGTTTTATACTTCGGCTTTATTTGCACTCTTATCGATTTTGATTTTGTTGAATATGAAGGAAACACTCAAAGAAAAAGAGAAATTTTCCTTTTCACTTTTTAGAATTTCTCGCAAAGATTTGTTTGATTTCAATGTTTTTCCCGCCGCTTTAGTTACTTTTTTATCCTATATCGCTTATGGGGTTATTTTGACTTTAATTCCAGATTGGACGGGCCATTTGGGACTTGAAAACAAAGGTATTTTCTTTATGATTTTCACCATTTCTTCTTTGTTAGTTCGCTTTTTTGCAGGAAAGGTATCCGATCGATATGGGAGAGTTATAATTATTAACATTGGCTTATTTTTATTGGTTCTCTCACTTCTCATTATTGCGTTTTACCAATCGGTTAATGGCTTATACTTAGGGGCGTTTATGTATGGAATTTCCCTTGGTGTTTTATCTCCTGCCTTAAATGCATGGACCATTGATTTTAGTTCACCGGATCAAAGGGGTAAAGCTATTTCTACGATGTATATCGCCTTAGAAGCAGGGATTGGCGGAGGTGCATTTGCCGCGGGTTGGTATTACAGAGACCATATTGATCATATTCCGACTACGATGTATGTCAGTGCAGGAATCATACTTTTGAGCTTGATCTATATGTTTTCCAAAAAATTCAAAACACACTAATCCTACCTCGTATTAAAGTATTTCGCAGGTGTTATACCCCTATGATTTTTAAAAAATTCAATAAAAGCGCTATCGGATGAAAAGTTCAATTGATCGCTGACTTCTGAAAGGGTTGTTTTTTCAGCTAAAAGTTCAATCGCTCGATAAATGCGCCACTGTTGACGCCAAGCTTGGTAAGACATATCTGTTTCGCGTTTAAAAATTCGCGTAATTGTTTTTTGACTCGCTCCAACCTGTTTTTCAAATTCATGTAAAAAAGGAGGTACGTTTTTTTCAAGCATAAATTGATGCATGAAGGATTGCAAGCGATAATCCGAAGGAATACGCAATTCATGGTCTACTTCTTGCGCCTCATAGAATTCATCCCAAAATACTTGAAGTATATGTTGCTGTTGTACGGTTGGCTCTCCTATCCAATCCCACCAACAGATTCGCTCAATGACTTGTGCTAATAAAGGAGAAACGATTCGTGCTTGTAACCCTAAGTCTACAAGTTCAGTTTTTCGAATCGATAAATAGATGGATCGATAAGCTACCACATTTCTAAACGTTACCCGATGTTCAAGACCCGCTGGAATATACAATATCTTTTGTGGGGGTAGAATTATTTGACAATTTCGCGTTAGCAAAGTCATGCATCCGCTTGGAGCATATAGAATTTGTGCATGGTCTGTATGGCAGTGAAAGCCAGAATCATGTTGCACCAGATCTGAAGCCAAACCGATTACCTCTTGCTCAATTTGCCTTAAATTTAATTCTTGTTCTTTTGTCAAATAAGCCATTTGTCCGATTTTTGATATTTTTTGCTTTTATCCTGTTATAAAGATAGCTTGAATTCTTCGGAATTTTGCTTTGTAACTAAAAAAGAGATGAAAGCAAAATTACAACTAAGTTTTATGGTTCTTCTACTGATGTTTCCTCAGTTTGTTGAAACCATTTACAGTCCAGCTTTACCGAGTATTACAGCCTATTATCACATTACAGAAACACAGGCCTTACTAACTATTAGTACGTATTTTATAGCCTTTGCTTTAGGTGTAATCTTTTGGGGGATTCAAAGTGATTATCTTGGGAGAAGAAAAGCCATGTTAGGAGGTTTGGTAACCTATCTACTTGCTTCTACATTTGCTTTAGTAGCGCCAAGTTTTGCCTTTCTTTTAGCGGCTCGAATACTAGCGGCATTTGGAATTGCGGTGGGATCTGTGGTTACCCAAACCATGCTGCGCGATAGGTATACCGGTCTAGAACTCAATAAAGTTTTTTCCATCATGGGAATTGCACTATCCATTAGCCCCGTAATTGGTTTATTTTTTGGAGGAATAACCGTTTCTTTTCTGGCGCATTTCGGTGTTTTTGCTTTATTGGCTATACTCGCCTTTTTTGTGCTTATTAAAGCATATTATCAATTACCTGAAACCAAACCAACACAAGTTAAAATCACTAAAAAAGAGCTTTTGTTACTTGCCAAAAAAATGTATACCGATCGCTGTATTTGGCGCTATGCTTTGTTAATAATGAGCTACAACGTTTTGTTGTTTAGTTATTATTCCTTTGCTCCTTTTATTTTTGAATTAAATGGATATGACTCCTCTGTCTATGGTTATAGTGGGATTATCTTAGCTATAGGATCATTTGGAGGAAGTTATTTCAATAAAATTTATATCACTAAAGGTATCGTAAGTTCTACCCTAATTCTCCTATCAGCTAGTTTAGCACTTGTAAATGCGCTATTAGTCTTTTTACTGGTCGATTCTATGTGGTTTTTACTTCCTGTATTAGGGATTGTAGCCTCTTTTGGAATTGCTATTCCAAATATTCTAAGTCAGGCTCTACTTCCTTATAAAACTGCGCTTGGTTCGGCAGGTGCTCTATTTGGTTTATTGTATTACTTACTTATTGGCTTGGGCTTATATTGCAGTAGCCTTATTGGTAACTTAGGAAGTGTATTACTTGTATTTGCTACTCTTGCATTGGTGTTGGCACTTACTTTACCGAAACAGAAGTAATGCCCTTATTTTTCATCAAAAGCGAGACGTGTAACAATTGGAAAGTGATCGGAATTTCTAAAATCGCTATAGGTAGTAAATGCTTTTACTTCAATACTCGGATCAACAAAGACATAATCGATGCGCATGGGATAATAGGGGAAATCGTAGCTTTTTCCAAATCCACTACCCGCTTCAGTAAAGGCATCTTTGAGGTCTCCTTTAATATTGCTATACACATAGGAAAAGGCACTGTTATTCATATCCCCGCATATCACTTTGCGGTGAGAAGCATCTTTCATATGGGACTGGATTAATTCCGATTGCAATTGTTGCTCTTTGAACGCATTTGAAATGCGTCTAAAAATGCGTTTTGATTTTTCTTCATCCAATTTCTCATGGATATCTGGACTAATACTCACCGACTGCAAGTGAATACTATACACTCGAATTGTATCCGATTGAATTAGTAAATCCGCAAAGATGACATTGTTATTGGAATTTGGCAATTTAATTTCTCCTTTGTCTATGATTCTATATTTAGAGTAAATAGCTTGTCCGGTAATAATTTTATCTCCGTGTGAAACTATATATTTATAGGGATATTGTTTAAAACTCAGCCCTGCACTTTTAGAATATTCTTGTAAACACAAAATATCGGGATCTTGTAAATCAACAAATTCTTTTATTTTTTGCGGTACTAACTCATCGGGAATCCATTTAAATAAATTGAATAAACGAACATTATAAGTCATCAACACAATATCATTTTGAGCTGTTGCTTCGTTTTTGCCTGTAATCTTGTAAAACTTAGTAATAAAAGTAATACCCAATAACAGCGTTAAAGCAGATAGAATAATTTGCTTTTTTACTTGAATCCCCCAATAGAGTAAAAAGAAAAAATTAATTAATAAAAGAGAGGGCAGAATTAGGGTAAAAACGGATAAAATCGGAAATAATTTTGGGGCTAAAAAAGGCAATACATAGCCTAATAATGTTCCTAGTACAACCAGAACATTAAAAGAAAATATAATTTTATTAAACCAAGATAATTTCCTCATATTTTATTTATTTCCCTGACGAAAAAGAAAATCCTTTTCATCTTTGCTTAAACTTTCATATCCAGACCTGCTAATTTTATCCAAAATAACATCGATTTGCTTTTGGACAGCGGCCGCCTTGTTGTTCTCTTTATTACTTTCTTTGTTGTTCTCTTTATCTCCATTTTTATTGACATAGACCTTCTTAAAGGTTGATTTTTCTTTGGCTGTTCGCTTTTTGGGCTTTGCCAGATCAATGCCTTTTTTCAATAAAACCATATAGCCAAAACCGACAAGTGCCCCACCTAAATGGGCAATATGTCCACCTACATTGCTTGATGACAATTGGAATAAATCAATGACAATAATAGCACCTGCAATATAAATCATTTTTATTCTACCTAAAAGCGCTAAACGCACTTCCATAGTAGGAGCAAAAGTAGCTAAGGCAATGAGAGGCGCCATAATCGCTGCAGAAGCTCCAACTAGCCCATATCCCATTTGAAAAAAGAAAGAGCATAAATAATAGAGCATACTTCCACCTATTGCTCCAATAAAATAGACAAACAAAAATTGTCGAGATGAAAAAAAGGTAAAGAAAAGATTACTAACAAAGAATAACATAATCATATTCAATAGTAAATGCCAAATATTTGCATGTACAAAAGAATAGGATACAAAGGTCCAAAAACGACCTAAGGTAGCCACTCCATCCGCTACAAAAGCGACATAGGGAAATACGCTATGATATACCGCAGAAAAAACGATTGAAAGTCCGTATAACAAAACAAAAGCCACAACATTGGCAATAATCAATAGTTGAACTTTATCTCCTAATTTAAGATTCCTCTTTAAATCATCTATTCCTTTCATCTTCTTAATTCCAACGATTGTGTTTGAACTGATTTTGTTTCCAATACCTCACTAGTAAAAATCCAGTAATTGCACCTCCTACGTGAGCGAAATGGGCAATTCCCGTTCCACCACCAAAAATGCTAAAACCTCCAGTAAATCCACCGATTAAGTCAATGGCTAAAATTCCAGGCACAAAGAACTTTGCTTTAATAGGCACTGGAATAAACATCATCATTAACTCCGCATTAGGAAACATATAGGCAAAGGCTACTAAAAATCCATATACGGCTCCCGAAGCTCCTACAACAGGTGTATTAAAAGCTGACAGCAGCGCATGTAAATCAGCCGAACCTAAAACAGATTCCCATTGGAGATTATACTGTCCTCCTCTTAATAAAGCATAGATTTCTGATTCTTGATAACCTGCACTAACTAATTGACTAACGCCATGAGACACAGCATAGAAATTCACGCCCATATGCAATAAAGCTGCTCCTAAACCTGATACTAAAAATAAAAGGTACAATCGCTTGGTTCCAAAAATTGTTTCTAAGGTAGTTCCGAATGAAAATAAGGCGAACATATTAAAAAATATGTGCATATATCCACCATGCATAAACATATAAGTCAAAGGTTGCCAAAATTGAAATTTAGCATTCCCAAAATAATACATCGCTAAATAGTCATACGTTGCAGGCACGAACATACTTCCTACAAACAAAAGAATATTTATAATTAATAACTGTTTTACTCCTTCTGATATTCTCATTACAGTATAAATTTTCGTTCAATATCTTCTACTTTCATCGTGATAAAAGTAGGTTTCATAAATGGCGATATGTTGGGTTCTTTACAACCAAATAAAGAATTCACAATATCTTCTTGTTCTATTTCATTTAAAATTGTTCCTGATTTTACGGCCAAACTTTGCGCCAATGTTTTTGCAATTCGCTCCGTTTGGATGTAATTGGTTTCAGGAATTCCCTCTTGAAAGCTAGTAATCAAATCATCTAAAACAATTTGAGCTTCACTTTCCGCCACATTAACCGGTAATCCCGATAAAATAACGTGATCTTCTTTCATCGCTTCGAAATCAAATCCCATTTGTTTCAATGAGGTTCGGATTTCTTTTAACAACACCACTTCATAGGGTGCATAATACAAAGTTAATGGAAAAAGCAATTGCTGAGAAACCGCATTTGATTTGGTAATATTCCCAATAAACTTTTCATATAAAATACGCTGATGTGCCCGGCCTTGGTTGATAATAACCATTCCTGATTTAATGGGGCTAACAATATATTTTCTCTGAATTTGAAAAGTACGAGAAGCAGATGTTGTTCCCGTATTTTCATCAAATAAACTTCCCGTTATTTCTTCTTCTTCAAAAGTTAAGCCACTCACATCAATTGCACCTCCTTTTCCTTTTAATCCTTCAAAAACTTCTTGCCAAGCACCCACTTCTGCGGCAGATGATCTTTTACTTTCGGTTTTATTGGATTTACTAGCAAAAATAAAAGATTCATCGGCTTTTCTTCCTTCTTGTTTAAACGATGAAAAATCGAGATTTGACTTAGACGTTGTCCCTTTACTTTCAAAAACTTCAGAATCTACTTCTTCTACTTCTTCCTCTTTACGCAAAAAGGAACTTTCTTCAAAAGGATTGAATCCTCTTTCTACAAAATCGGATCTTTCTTCATCTAACAGGCGCGTTGAGGCTTGTTTAAATGGATTAAAGATCTCTTCTTCGGGATTTAAGAATTCGTTGCTAAAAGGATTATAATGGGTATCTATTTCAATCAAAGGGGTATCCACTTCTTTATCCTTAAACTCATAAGGAACATCTAAAGCATCATCCCGATGAAAATCAAGTACAGGTGCTACATTAAACTGTCCTAAGCTGTGTTTAATAGCCGAACGCAAAATACTGTATAAAGCCTGTTCATCGTCAAATTTTATCTCTGTTTTGGTTGGATGAATATTGATATCAATGGAATTAGTAGGTACCGTTAGATAAATAAAATAAGTAGGCTGTGTTCCGTCTTTTAACAAGCCTTCATAAGCAGCTAAAACAGAATGATGGAGGTAGCCATTTCGAATAAAGCGATCATTAACAAAAAAGAACTGTTCTCCGCGGCTCTTTTTTGCAAATTCCGGTTTACCAATAAAACCGCGAATTGTAACGATTTCCGTTATCTCTTCGATGGGTACTAATTTTTCATTGGTTTTGACTCCAAATACATTAACAATTCGCTGACGCAAATTAGAGCTCGGTAAGTTAAACACTTCACTTCCGTTGTGAATCAGGGTAAAACTAATGGCAGGGTGCACTAAAGTAATGCGTTCAAATTCATCAATAATATTTCGTAATTCGACATTATTAGACTTCAAGAAATTTCTTCTTGCAGGGATATTAAAGAACAGATTTTTAACGGAGAAAACGGTTCCTGGTGGTGTCACAGTAACTTCTTGAGTCATCACTTTAGATCCTTCGATCACCAGGTGAGTTCCCAGTTCACTTGTGTGCATACACGTTTTCAAATCTACATGTGCAATCGCAGCAATAGACGCTAAGGCTTCACCTCGAAATCCTTTGGTTTGTAGGGCAAATAAATCTTCTGCTTTGGAGATTTTTGATGTTGCATGGCGTTCAAAAGCCATTCTGGCATCGGTTTCATTCATTCCCTTGCCATTATCGATTACTTGAATTAAGGTTTTCCCAGCATCTTTCAGTACCAATTTAATTTCCGTTGCATCTGCATCAACCGCATTTTCAATCAATTCCTTAACAACAGAAGCGGGTCGTTGAACCACTTCTCCTGCGGCAATTTGATTGGCTACGTGATCTGGTAATAATCGAATAATATTAGACATTTAAAAAATGAAGATTTTTTTTGATTAAAAATTTTTACTCTATTTCTACAAATTTAATTAAATAAATAGGGGAATTACTTCCTTAACTATTTTTTCACTTTTCAATTTGTATAATAAAAAAAAGCCTGCTTTTACACAGGCTTATCTTTTTGTTTTTATAAACGATTTAAAGCAATCATTTTCAGGGCAGTGACCGCGGCCTCTATGCCTTTATTCCCCATATCTCCGCCGCTTCGAGCGAGAGATTGTTCAATTGTGTTATCTGTGAGAACACAAAAGATAACTGGAATATCCGCTATTAAGTTTAAATCTTTAATTCCGTGTGTAACGCCTTCACAAACAAATTCAAAATGCATCGTTTCTCCTTTGATAACACAGCCAATAACAATAACTGCATCTAAATCTTCAAAGCGCTCGATTATGCGTTTCGCACCAAAGATGAGTTCAAAGCTTCCGGGAACATCCCAACGAATTAAACTTTCTTCTGCTAGACCACAATCTAAAAGTGTTTTTTTAGCTCCGTCAAATAAACCATTTGTAATTGTATCATTCCAATTCGAAACTACAATTCCAACTTTCATATCTTGAGCGGAAGGCAATGTTGTTTTATCGTATGCGGATAAATTTTTATTTGCTGTTGCCATATTATTGAGCAAGACCGATTAAAGATTCTACTAACGTTGCTTCCATTGCTGTTGAGTAGTTATTCTTAATCTCTGTAAATAATTTTAATGCTTCTGCTTTTTTTCCATCTTCTAAAGCAGCAAGTCCTGCTTTATATAAGAATCGAGGTGTACTGAAATCATTTTTATTGTGATCTGCTGCTTTTTTGTAATACTCTAAAGCATCTGCTTGTTGTCCTAATTCAGAGAAAGCATCTCCAATAGCCCCTAGAGCTAAAGATCCTACGATGATATCTGAACCTAATTTATATTGTTCTAATTGTTCAATCGCTTTTTTATACTCCCCTTGATTTAGGTAAGTAGTTCCCGCATAATAATGCGCTAGATTAGCTGATTGTGTACCTTTATAGTTTTCAATAATGCCTAAGAATCCCAATTTACCTTCTCCACCATTTAAGGCTAAGTTGAATAAAGATTGTTTATCTGCTTCGTTTGTAAAAGCATCATTATAGTAGGCTTGTGCTTGAAACATCTCATTAGATGCTTCTTCGTTTTTAGGTTCAACTACAAACTTATTATACCCAACATAACCAATAGTAACCAAAGCAATTGCTCCAACGATTCCAAAAATTGCTTTTTGGTTTCTCGCTACCCAACCTTCCATTTTGTTTGCTCCTTGATCTAAGGAATTAAATACCTCTGCCGTAGTACTTTTAGAAGTATCAACTGAACTATACTGATCAAATTCGTTATCTGCCGTTTCGTCTTGCGGTTTAGGAGCTTTATAACCTCTTTTATTATAAGTTGCCATGTATAAAAAGTTTAATGAAAGGCAAAAATATGATTTTTATTGTAATATAAAAGTGCTTACTATTAATATTTTTGATAATTTGCAACCAAATTAGACAATACTATCACTCACTCGTTAAAAACACCTATATTCCCGTGTATTTAAAAAAAATAGATCTTCTAAATTTTAAAAACATTGAAGATAAATCTTTTGAATTTAATGCTAAAATAAACTGTTTTATTGGACTCAATGGCGTTGGTAAAACCAATATTTTAGATTCCATCTATTATATTGCTTATGGGCGTAGTTATTTTAATCCCATTGCAGTACAAAACATCAAACACGATGCTGATTTTTTTGTTATAGAGGGTCTGTTTGAAAAAAATGAGCAAAGTGAGCATATTTTATGTAGCTTAAAAAAAGGGCAAAAAAAAATCCTTAAACGCAACAATAAAAACTACGAGCGTTTTTCAGATCACTTCGGGTTTATTCCTCTAGTTATTATTTCTCCTTCAGACAGTGATTTAATCACTGAAGGGAGTGAAACAAGACGCAAATTCTTGGATAGTGTTATCTCTCAAATGAACAGTAGCTATTTACAGTTATTGATTCAACATCAAAAATTAATTACTCAACGCAATGCTTTGTTGAAGAGTTTTGCAAGCAATGCTTTTTTTGATCGGGATACCCTTGAGATTTACAATGAGCAAATTGAGACTATTGCTCAACCTATTTATGAAATACGCCGGAATTTTTTAAGTGAATTCATTCCTGTTTTCAATCAATATCATCAACTGATAACCGATAGTAAGGATGAGGTTCATTTGGTTTATGAATCACAATTAGAACACCATACGATGCGTGAGCTATTTGATCAAAACATACAAAGAGATCGAGCCTTACAATATACTTCTGTAGGTATTCACAAAGATGATCTTGTTTTTTTACTCAAAGGAAGTCCAATTAAAAAATTTGGATCCCAAGGGCAACAAAAATCTTTTTTAATTGCTTTAAAATTGGCTCAGTTTGAGTTTTTAAAGAAGCAACATGGCACTTCTCCTATTTTGTTATTTGATGATATCTTTGACAAATTAGATGAGCTTCGGGTACGTCAAATTTTAGAATTAGTCAACCTAGATACGTTTGGTCAAATGTTTATTACAGATACCCATTTAGAGCGAACAGAAATGCTTTTAAACTCCATCAACCAAGATTTTAAAATCTTTACTGTAGAATAAAACACCCTGATTTCAATTCATACGCTATGATACAAGAAAATATCTCTTTAAAACCCTATAACACCTTTGGTATTGACGTTAAGGCAAAACGCTTTATTGAAGTCAGTTCCCTTGCTGAATTAAAAGACCTTATCCAAGCTACTCCTGGCGAAGACTATTTTGTTCTAAGTGGAGGAAGTAATATGTTATTGACGCAGGATATAGATCCACTTGTAATCAAACTAAATTTAAAAGGGATTCAGGTTATTGAAGAACACGATGATTTTATTCTCATCGAAGCAAAGGCTAGCGAAGTATGGCATGATTTTGTTCAATGGACCTTGGCGAAGGATTATGGTGGATTGGAAAACTTATCCTTAATTCCGGGGCATGTTGGTACTACACCTATTCAGAACATTGGTGCTTATGGCGTTGAAATTAAAGACACTATGATTAGCTGTAAAGCACTGAATATAAAAACGTTAGAAATAGAAGAATTTACGCAAGCTCAATGCCAATTTGACTATAGAGAAAGTATCTTTAAAAAAGAAGCTAAAGATCAATACATTATTCTTTCTGTCGTTTATAAATTGACCAAAAAAGACCATATTCTACATACTAATTATGGTGTAATTCAGGCAGAATTAGCCACTATGGGCATTACATCTCCAACCATTCAAGCGATTAGTCGTGCTGTTATTGCGATTCGCAGTAGTAAATTACCTAATCCTGCAGAAATAGGGAATAGTGGAAGTTTTTTCAAAAATCCGATTATTTCCAAAGACTTATTCGAAATCTTGCTAAAAAAGTATCCAACACTACCATCTTACCCAATTAATGAAGCGTCTATTAAAATTCCCGCAGGTTGGTTAATAGAAACGATTGGATACAAAGGATATCGAATTGGCGATGCTGGCGTCCACCAGAAACAAGCACTCGTATTAGTAAACTATGGAAAAGCGGAAGGAGTGGAAATAAAAAAACTATCCGAAACAATTCAGAATGAAGTGTTTAACACTTTTGAAATCAATTTAGAAACTGAAGTGAATATCTTTTAGATATATTGCATAAAAAAGTGATTATTGATACCTTTGCACCTTGCTAAAAAGTTACATACCCTATGCTAACCATCTTATTTTACATACTGATAGGTATTCTCCTCTTTCAGGCTCTTTATTATGTCGTATTATATAGTAATATTGCATTCAATGGGTCTTTAAAGAGTAAACCTAATGTTCAGGATACGCCCGTTTCTGTCGTGGTGTATATCAAGGATAATGAGGCAGAACTCCCTCTATTTCTCGAAGCCTTAGTTGCCCAAGAATATACTTGTTTTGAACTTGTTTTGGTCGATAATGCATCCGAAGATGAAAGCTTAGTGTTACTAGAGCAATTTGTAGCCCAACATAAATTTGCTAAATTAGTTCATGTGAACAACAATGAAGCCTTTTGGGGGAATAAAAAATATGCTTTAACGCTAGGTATTAAAGTTACGTCTTTTGATACTCTTTTATTCACTGAACCTAAAGCATTACCTAACTCGCCTCATTGGATATCGAGTATGGCTTCTCTTTTTACGGCTAGAAAACAAGTAGTCATTGCGCATACTTCTCTACAAAAAAAGAAAAAGAGTTTAAGCAATAAATATGCGAGATTTCAATTCTTTTTAAAAACGCTCCACAACTTTGTTTGGGTTGAGATGGGTAAACCTTTCTGTGGAAATAGTTACAATCAAGCCTATAAAAAAAATCTTTTCTACCAAGTAAATGGTTTTATCAAAGAGATGAAAATTACCCATGGGGAGGAGCAAGAATTTATTAGACATATTGCTACTAAATCAAATATAGCTCTTACGATTGTTCCTGAGAGTATGAATACCATCGAGCTGAAAACGTCTTGGCATACTTCGTTTCAAATCCAAAGAAAAAACGATTTACTATTGAAGCGAACCAATTTTTTCAATCAACTGAAAATAAGATTTTATCATTTCACCATCTTAGTATCTTATGTATTATTTGCTGTTCTATTGCTCCATTTATATCAGTGGGAAATTGTGCTGGGAATTTTTGTTATTCGCTATTTAATTACTATCTTCTACTTTGCAAAAATTTTAAAGAATTTCAATGAAAAGGATTTAGTTTGGCTGTTTCCTTTCTTTGAATTCACTCATATACTATCTGGCCATTATTTTGCGTTTAAACACTTTATCACACGTAAGAAAATTTGAAAACAAACGGAACTAATCAAAATATAGAAGCAGCAAAAAAAGGAGATCAATCAGCCTTTACTTCTCTATTAAATCAGTATTGGCATGAAGTATATCACTTTATCCTTAAACAAACAGGAAACGAAACCGATGCAGAAGACATTACTATTGAAACTTTTTCTAAGGCCTTTAGTAGTATTGAATCCTATGATGCTAAATTCGCTTTTAATACGTGGCTTTTAACTATTGCTAAGCACACCTATATTGATTTGATTCGAAAAAGAAAAAATGTTTTATTTGTTGATTTATCAGATGAAGAGAATCAACAATACAATAATATAATTGACGAATCAGAGACGATTGAAGATGAATTAATCCGAGAGCAAAATTTAGAAATATTTAAAAATTACATTCGCCTCTTAAAACCCCATTACCAAGAAGTAATTGAACTGAGATTCTTTCAGGAATTATCATATAATGAAATTGCGAGTATTCTCAATGAACCTTTAAATAATGTCAAAATTAAAATAATGCGTGCAAAAAAATTATTGGCAGAAATTATTTTAAAACAAATTGATCAAAATTTTACCATTTAGAAGACAAACCACATCGATTCCTACGACGAATCAAGTCCAAAAGATACACAAAAAACGAGGTTGGCTTTAAGCCACCTTTTTTTAGGGTATGCAGACAAAGTACACCTCTTTTACCTACCTTATTTCTTATCCTTATTTTCCACTCCTTTCAAAACATTCAAATCTAAAAATACTGTTTTCCAAATCATTACCTTAAAACAAGTGTACTAAATTAAAACTCACTTTGTTAATAAAACTGATAAATATCACCATAAAGGACAAATTTGTCTTCTATATTTGAAGTACAAAAATAAACTAATAAAGTGATACTTATGAATTCGAAATCACGCAATTTAAAGGAGCAACTTGGAGTACTCGCATTGGCTTTAAGTTTAGTATTTTTGGGAGGTTGCTCTCAAAAAGAATCGCAAGTTACCAAGAATGCCGATTGGGCAGAAGGACTAGTAGTTCATGGTGAAAAGGAAGCTGAATTAACCTCTCCTCCTTTTGTACCAAAGCCCGTTGGTAAAAGAGCGGCTACGAAATTAAACGTAAATCTAGAAATTCTCGAACAAGAAGGTGAAATAGTAGATGGTGTAAAGTATATGTATTGGACCTTTGGCGGTACAGTACCTGGTAGCTTTATTCGCACCCGTGTGGGCGATGAGGTTGAATTCACGCTTAAAAATCACCCAGACAATAAATTACCTCATAATATTGACCTGCATGCAGTAACGGGTCCTGGAGGAGGTGCCGCATCTTCGCTTGTAGCACCCGGGCATGAGGTTACTTTTTCTTTTAAAACACTTCATCCTGGCTTGTACGTTTATCATTGTGCAACTGCTCCGGTAGGTATGCATATTGCCAATGGTATGTATGGATTAATTCTGGTAGAGCCAGAAGGAGGACTCGCTCCCGTTGATAAAGAATACTACATCATGCAAGGGGATTTCTATACGCAAGGCAACTATGGTGAAAAAGGGTTACAACCGTTTGACATGACAAAAGCCATCAAAGAACAACCTGATTATGTTGTGTTCAATGGGCATGTAAATGGTTTGGTCAATGACAATGCCATCACAGCTAAAGTTGGAGAAACCATTCGATTATTTGTAGGGAATGGTGGTCCGAACTTAGTTAGTTCTTTCCATGTTATTGGAGAAATTTTTGATCGCGTACATGTAGAAGGAGGTGATTTAATTAATGAAAACGTACAAACCACGCTCATTCCTGCGGGAGGAGCTGCCATTGTAGAGCTAAAAGTAAATACACCTGGTACATTTGTATTGGTTGATCACTCCATCTTTAGAGCCTTTAATAAAGGAGCTTTAGGAATGTTAAAAGTTGAAGGCGATGAAAATGAAAAAGTATTTGCTGGTAAAATTAGAGAAGGCATCTACTTACCAGAAGGAGGAACTATTCAAACCATGCCCATAGACGCTGGTAAAAAAGCTATCATTGAAAACAAAACGCTTGCTCAACAGATTACAGACGGAAAAAATATATTTACAAGAACTTGTTTTGCTTGTCATCAAGCGGAAGGTCAAGGGATAGAAGGTATATTCCCTCCCCTTGCCAAGTCCGACTACCTCAATGCAGATGTAAGTAGAGCTATTAAAACGGTAATCAATGGATTACAAGGTGAAATTACCGTTAACAAAATTCAATACAACTCAATCATGACGAGTCAAAACTTAAGTGATCAGGAAATTGCTGACGTACTGACCTATGTATATAATAGTTGGGGGAATAACAAGACCACCGTTACCCCACAAATGGTACAAAAAAATAGATAAAAATGTTTGCTCACCTAATCCTCAAACCTCTTGTATTTTTTCTGAGCGTACTGACCTTAACTGTGTCGTATGCTCAGCAAGATACACCTATGAAAACCATCAAAGCAGGAACCTTTGTTCCTCTATATCGGAGCACATCGGATGGATACGTCAAAGTCAATGCGTTTAAACTTGATCAGTATGCGGTTACGAACGAGCAATTCACTGCATTTTTGAAGAAAAATCCAACGTATCAACGTTCGCAAATCAAAGCTATTTTTGCGAATAAAAGTTATTTATCCCATTGGAAAGGTGACTTAGATTATGGCGATTTAAACCCTAAGGCACCTGTAACGAATGTATCTTGGTTTGCGGCAAAAAAATACTGTGAATGCCAAGGAAAACGCCTTCCTACTATGGATGAATGGGAATATGTAGCCATGGCGGATGCAAATAATATGGATGCTCGAGAGAAAAAAGACTACAATCAATATATTTTAGCTTGGTATGAAACACCTAAAACCTATCTGAATCCAGTGGGCAGTACCTTTAAAAATTACTGGGGTATCTATGATATCCACGGTTTAATTTGGGAATGGGTATCCGACTACAATTCGGTCTTCTTATCTGGTGAGAGCCGAAAAGACAAAGGCAATGACGAGAACTTATTTTGTGGGAGTGCTTCAATAAATGCCACTGATTTAATGGACTATGCTGCCTTTATGCGTTATGGCTTTAGAGGAAGTCTTAGAGCTAATTTTACCACAAAGAATTTAGGTTTTAGATGTGCTCAAAACCTCTAAAAAAAAGAATATGAAAAATATAGCTATTGCATTTGCCTTGTGTTTTACTTTGTGTTTTACAGGTTGCAAAAAAACTGGAACAGTAGAGCCAATCGCAACACCCGCAGCAAGGGAACAACTGACGGAACAATCAACGCCTAAACAGGAAATATCAGACCTCTCGATTTACAATCTTCCCTCCACTTGGACTACCCAAGACGGAACAGATATAGAACTTAAGGATCTTCAAGGTAATGTCTTGGTAATGGTTATGATTTATACCTCTTGCAAAGCTGCTTGTCCGCGATTAGTAGCCGATATGCGCAACATAGAAGAAAGAGTAAAAGGCAAAAATTTGGCCAAGGTAAAATATGTACTTGTAAGTATAGACCCTGAAGTCGATACTCCAGAGCGACTAAAAGCCTTTGCAAAAGAAAATAAAATGGATGGCAATCAATGGTTATTTTTGCGTTCATCAGAAGAAAATACACGCGAATTTGCAGCTACTTTGGCTGTAAACTATAAAAAAATATCTCCCTTAGATTTTTCTCATTCGAACATTATCAGCGTATTTAATACCCAAGGAGAATTAGATTATCAGCAAGAAGGATTGGGGATAGACTATGCGCCTACAGTTAAGGAAATAGAGAAACAATTAGCTTCCATTGACTAGAAAAAAAATTAGTTATAAATTCAATAAGATACTGCTCCAGTAGGTTGACTTACCTCAAGGGCAGTATTTTTTTTAGCTCTATTTCTTTTTGACTACAAAAAAACTCAGAGATATCTCAGATTGAATACTTTCTTATCCATTAAAATCAAGAAACAGCAACAGCAACTCCCTGTTAAACAGAATTGTACAATAACTCATCTGCATGCGGAATACAAGTTAACTTCAATGCCTAAAGACGCATTATTGCAAGATCTATCCCTAGAGCAATGGAAGCAGTCAGCAACGTCTTTAAGAAGACGATAGGTAATTGACTAAGACAAGCCACCATACCGGATAAAACTACCTAAAACAAGCATTACAAGGCTAATTATCGTTACAGCTAAAATATGAAAGGTCATCAAAGGAAGTTTTTTGACATCTACCTTAAGTCGAGGTAAAACAAAAAATTGAGCACTCAAAGCAAATAGTACTATCGTTAGTAAACAAACTAACTTAAAAGAGATAACGCGTTCAATTGGCGTTTCGAAAGCAAACCAAGTGGCTAACTTTACATTATACAGGTAGGCCATCCTTATTCCCGTGATTACCAGCACCAACAAAGCAGGCATGCCAATCCATTCATATCTGCTTTCAAAATTAAACAGCTTTTCTACCGATTTTTCTTTCCAAACCTGAGGTAATATCACCGTAGACAATATAATATGACCACCTACCCAAATGGTAGCTCCTACCAAATGAAGAATTAATAAGAAATGCAACTCGTTCATGATTTGTTAATTAATACGCTTATAAAATCCTCATCAGTAAGGGCTTCTCTTTTTCATTATACCCTTCTAATTTAAACATTAACTAGCTGAAAGGAAACAAAATATGGTATAAATTTTGCTGTTTTTAATAAATAACACGAATAAAAAAAATTAAATAACGCTATGATCTTTTCCTCAGAATTCATTTTTCCTAATTTTAGACAAGAAGCACCTCTGCGTACAAAGGCGCTTCTATTAAAACTAAAAAAAATTAATTCATTTTGTGTTCTAATGCAATCGCACTAGGAAACAAAATATTATTCTCTAAATGAATATGTTTATGTAAGTCTTCTTCAAACTCTTTCAACATGGCATACGTAACCTTATACGTATTACATGCATCCGCAGGGGGCGTATAATTATTGGATAGGGCAGCTATTTTACGAAAACGCTCCCCTTCACCATCATGTTCATGCATCATCATAGCCACTGGATTTTCAACTGTTCCAAAATGAGGAACTTCAATCGGCTGTCCGGTTATCGTTGCTCCTACCATTTTACGCACGAAGGGAAATAAAATCAGTTCCTCTTTTTTCAGATGTTGACTTAACTCTTCAGCACATCCTAAAAACAAAGCATTAATTTCTGCAAGCTCGGGATGTCTTTCTCCATGTACTTTATTCAATTTCGCAAGAAACTGTACTAATACAGGAATTTTTTCTTCGATATAGCGATGATGTGTTTTTTCAATATAGTCCGCTAATAAATCAAGTGGCCAATGTCTAAAATCAATATTATTTTCCGCCTGTTGACTTAATAGACGTTCTAGTTCACCTACTAATTCTTCTGCATTCACTGCTTTTTTTTCGCATACTTCATCAATAGTACGTCCTCCTTTACAGCAAAAATCAATGCCATATTTATTGAATACTGCTGCTGTTCTAAAATCTTCTGCTACAAATGAGCCTACTGTTCTATTTTTCATAATTTCTTTTTTTAATTGTTAATTTAAATATGAATAGCACGATGGCAAAAATACCTACGGCAAATAGTACATCACCGATTGTACGAAGCCATTTTAGTGTAATCATAGTTGGTTGTTGCATCAATTCACTGGATCTCGCATACCACATTCCGTGTTGAATACTTTCGACTGCTTGCCATATACCGATTGGAAGAAGACTCAATAAAGCCATAAGTAACAAGCCCCAATTCAGGGACCAAAAACCTATTTTCAACCATTTATCATTCCACGGTACGTTTCTATACATACTTCTCAAGACAAATAACATCAATCCTATACCTAACATACCATACACACCAAACAGAGCTGTATGTGCATGAAGCGGGGTTGTATTCAATCCTTGTACATAATACAAGGCTATAGGAGGGTTAATAATAAAACCAAATACACCAGCACCTAAGAAATTCCAAAATGCTACAGCTATCATAAAATAAATAGGCCATTTATAGTCTTGCAACCATCCTTTATGTTTAGATATCTTATAGTTTTCAAAAGCTTCATATCCAATTAAAGTTAAAGGCACTACCTCCAACGCACTAAACGTTGCTCCTAAAGCCATAACCGCGGTTGGTGTACCCGAAAAATACAAGTGGTGAAACGTTCCTATAATTCCTCCTGACATAAAAACAATCGTAGAAAATAAAGCTCCATTGGTAGCCGTTTTTGTTTTAATTAATCCCATTCTCACAAATAAGAAAGCCAAAACAACTGTTGCAAATACTTCAAAAAATCCTTCTACCCATAAATGTACGACCCACCATCTCCAATATTCAGCAATGGCTAAATTCGTTTGTCTTCCCCACATTAACCCAGCACCATAGAACAACGCAATAGCACCACATGAAATTAAAAATAGAATAATAAGGTTGCGATGACTTCCTCTTGCTTTTAGTACCGGAATCAAAGGTCTAATCATAAGTGCTAGCCATACAAAGAGTCCTACAAACAAGAATATTTGCCAGAAACGTCCTAAATCAACGTATTCATATCCTTGGTGTCCAAACCAGAAGTTTTGTACTAAATCCAATTTTTGCATGATACCAAACCATTGTCCAATCATAGACCCCAAGACAATAATTAGCAAAGCCACAAATAAGAAATTTACTCCGAATACTTGAAACTTAGGATCTTTTCCTCCTACAGCAGGAGCAATATATAAACCTGTTCCCAACCAAGCAGTGGCAATCCAAAAAATAGCCAATTGAGTATGCCACGTACGCGTAACGGAATAAGGTAATATTTGATCGATTGGAATACCGTATAAACCTTGTCCTTCTACTCCATAATGGGCAGTGATAATACCTAAGCCCACTTGCAATACCATCAATAAACAGACTACCCAAAAATACTTTTTAAGCATGGTCATACTCTTCGTGGTAACTCCATTAGAAACAGGATCTGCTACAGGTATTAATTCTTCCTCTTCTTTTTTGGAAGCTACGTGGTAATAAATAAGAACACCTACAGCAAAAATAAGTAGAATTATACTCACCCCAGACCAAGCTAACAAAGGTGTAGTGGCCTTATTACCAACTAAATCATCTGCAGGCCAATTGTGCGTATAACTTACCTCACTATCTGGTCGATTGGTTACCGTTGCCCAAGTAGCCCAAAAGAAAAAAGCATTCATTTGTTTTAGCCTAGTTGGGTCTTTAATCGCCTTAGTGGGGATTGCATAATCTTTGCGCAACTGATCAAATTCAGGATCATCTGTAAATAATTTGCTGTAATAGGTATCAAGGTATAAACGCGCTTGATTTCTTTCTTCTGTAATAGTTAAAACGCCTGTAGCATTATCATACGTATTCGATCGAATCATCTGCTGTAGACGCGCTTTTACATAGGCTTGTTCTTCTACGGTGACTTCCGCATACGATTTACCATATTCGCCATTTGCATAATAATCCAACAAGAATAAGGCTTCTCGATGTAAATAGTCTGCGGTCCAATCCGGAGCTACATAAGCCCCATGTCCCCATATCGAACCAACTTCTTGTCCGCCTATACTCTGCCATACATTTTGACCATCCTTAATATCACTTGCTGTCAAGACAACTTGACCCGTGCTTGTTTTGATTTCCGTAGGTACTGGCGGTGCTTCTTGATAAATTTCTATACCAAAGTAACCAAGTACTCCGAATGAGAATAACATAACTACCGTAAATGCTATCCATAATTTTCTTTGACTTATATTCATATTATTTAATAGAAGATGTTTTTATCCTTTATTTTTTTATAAAAAAAGAGGTCTAATTTTTAAACCTCTACATCTTTAAAAAAGTATCCCCAGACTTGGTACCATTGGCTAACTCTTTCAAAGTAGTTGTTTCTAACATTTGTTTTAATCCATTGCGAATTTCTTTAAATTTAAAATGTACAGGACAGGGATGTGTTTCTGAGCACTGCGCTAAGCCTAAGCCACAACCTTTATAGATTGAATCTCCATCGATAACATTAACCACTTCACAAAGTTTTATGTGCTCGAGATATTCTACAGGTATTTCATAACCTCCTCCGACTCCTTTAACAGATACAATAAGGCCACTTTTCGACAGCTTCTGAAGTATTTTAGCGGTAAATGCCTCAGGAGCATCTATTTCCTTTGCAATCTCTTTAAAGCCTACTCTTTCTCCATTTAATGAGGCAACAGCAATAAAGACAACCGAACGAATGGCATATTCACAAGCTTTGGAAAACATAACTATATCGTATTTATAGTACAAATATAAAACATTTATTCAAATAGAAGACAAAAAAGTCTTTTATTTGAATAAATAAAAAGCGATCTGAATTTTTCCTTCAGATCGCTTTCGTATTTCTTATTTTCAAACAAATTATCGCAAGACAATTTCTTTAATTACGTCTCTTTTGAGCTGGTCGTTGAGCATTTGTTTAATTTTGTCTTTTCCATATCCCAATTCATCTCTCACAATAGCGGAAGACAACTTTACGTATAACACCTCACGCTTAAAAACTAAGTCCGTCGTATAGGAAGCGATACCAGGGCCTAAAACTGCTTTCCATGCTTCGTATACTTCAAACTCATTCAACCCATTATCAAGATTGTTTTCCGTTCGAAAAAGCTGTAACAAATCAGACATTCCCTTACCTTCTCTTGTACGAGGGCTAATTTTTTTAGGATTATATGGATTGTATTTACTCACTATTCTTCTTTAATTTGGATGGGATTTGCCCTTTTATAATAATACGTCATTTTATTTTCGTTTTCCATCACCAATTTCTCTTGACTCACGGTGATTACCTTTTCTTTCCAAGTAGAAAAATCCGTTTTATAATCAAGCCAAATAGCTCCGTCTTTTTCTTCAATTGTGAAAGATTCAGGCACATCATTCGTCAAAAACTCGCCATTGAATTGGGGCACCACTTTATAACGTACACCCGTTTGATTTTCTTTCAGTTCAAAATAATCAACCGTAGAATTGATGGTATAATCTTTTTCCGTTCCATCAGGTAATTTTGCTTTTTCAATTTCCCAATAGCCATTGATATGTTGCTCAATCGCTTTTACATCCGCTTTTGATTGACAAGCTTGTAAAGTTACAAGTACGAATAAACTAACTATTATTTTTATGCTGCGCATCTTAAGTTCTATTTAAAGAATGAATCAACGAATTCATATTTATTAAACACTTGTAAATCTTCTAAACCTTCTCCTACGCCGATATAGCGAACTGGAATTCTAAATTCATCCGAAATACCAATTACAACTCCCCCTTTTGCAGTACCATCTAATTTAGTTACAGCTAAAGAAGTAACTTCCGTTGCGGCAGTAAATTGCTTGGCTTGTTCGAAAGCATTTTGTCCGGTTGAACCATCCAATACTAACATGACGTCATGGGGTGCATCAGCAATTACTTTCTGCATAACACGTTTCACTTTAGTAAGCTCATTCATCAAATTCACTTTATTGTGCAAACGCCCAGCTGTGTCAATAATTACCACATCTGCGTTTTGGGTAACCGCCGATTGTAAGGTATCAAACGCTACGGAAGCAGGATCACTACCCATTTGTTGACGTACAATAGGAACACCTACGCGATCTGCCCAAACTTGCAACTGATCAATAGCAGCTGCTCTAAACGTATCAGCAGCACCTAAAACAACATGTAAACCAGCCTTTTTAAACTGATAAGCCAACTTTCCTATTGTTGTTGTTTTTCCAGCTCCATTTACACCAACCACCATAATGACATACGGTTTCTTATCTTTTGGAATCTCAAATTCAGTTGATTCACCAAGTGTTGTTTCGGATAACAAACTGGCAATTTCTTCTCTAAGAATTTGATTTAATTCGTCTGTTCCCACATATTTATCACGGGTAACTCTAGCTTCAATACGCGCTATAATTTTTAAAGTCGTATTTACTCCAACATCTGAGCTAACCAAAACCTCTTCTAGATTGTCTAAAACATCGTCATCTACCTTTGATTTACCCGCTACTGCTTTGGTCAATTTAGAGAAAAAAGAACTCTTAGATTGTTCTAATCCTTTATCTAAAGTTTCCTTTTTTTCTGAAGAAAATATTCTTTTAAAAAAACTCATAACATTCTTATTAGTTGATACAAATATAAAGAATAAAAGTATACCATATCACAGCATCTGTGATAACTCAATGATATAAAAATGAAAAAAGCTACCTAGTAAGGCAGCTTTTATTCATAATATTTTAATGGTAAATTACTTCTTATTTAAGAAATCTTCAACAAAATCAGGAGCCATTACAGACTCAACAAATGTATAAGCACCTGTTTTTGGAGATCTAACCATTTTAATTGCTTTAGTCAACTTTTTAGAAGTTGTTCTTAAAGATGCTACGGTTTTCTTTGCCATGACTACTAATTATTTAATTTCTTTATGAATAGTAACTTTTTTCATGATAGGATTGAATTTCTTAATTTCCAATCTATCTGGTGTGTTTTTCTTGTTCTTAGTAGTGATGTATCTTGAAGTACCTGCTAAACCAGATGCTTTATGTTCTGTACACTCTAAGATTACTTGGATTCTATTACCTTTCTTTGCCATCGTTTTCCTTGATTTTTATGGTGCGAATTATTTTATAAATCCTTTTACTTTTGCTTTTTTCAAAACAGCAGTAATACCTTTCTTATTAATTGTTTTTAATGCAGTGGTAGACAATTTTAATGTTACCCATCTGTCTTCTTCAGCAATGTAAAAACGTTTTTTAATTAAGTTTACAGAAAACTTTCTTTTAGTTTTATTCATCGCGTGAGATACGTTGTTTCCAACCATCGCTCTCTTTCCAGTAATTTCACAAACTCTTGACATTATATCTAATTCTTTTATTATCAATACTCAAAATCAGGGTGCAAAGAAACGAAAAAGTTTTTTACCAAACAATATCTTTTAATTATTTTTTTAATATTTCGTTATAAACCAACTCTAACGCTCTGCTAATTGTACGTTCAATTACCTGTTCTCTTGGCTGACCTAATTCATATTTTACCGCATACGTACCCTTACTGGATGAAATCCCCACATATACTGTACCTACTTCAACCGCTGAATCCCCTTTGGTTGGCCCAGCATTTCCAGTGGTCGAAACCGCATAGTCAGAATGGAATTTTTGACGGGCTTGCTCGGCCATTTCACACGCCACTTGACTACTAACAACACTATAATCAGTTATAGTCTCTTTTTTAACCCCTAAGACCTCTTCTTTAGCTTGAGTAGCATAAGATACCACACCCCCTTTAAAATAAGCTGAGGCGCCTTCTTTAGCACTAAACAGAACGGCTAGTCGACCACCCGTACAACTTTCTGCACAAGCAATTGTTTTGCCTTCTGCTTTTAATTTTTCAATAACAACATCAGAACGACTCAAGTCTTCATAAGCGCGAATGTGTTCTTTCACTAACGGCGGAATAGCTGCAATAATTCTATTTAATCGATTTTCAATTTTCAATTTATCCTCTCCTGTAGAAGACAAACGCAAACGCACCCTACCTCTACTTGGCAGATAAGCCAATTGCACATCCGCAGGTAATGCCTCTTCCCAATCTGTTAAGTATTCCGCTAAAAGGCTCTCGCCAATTCCGTAAACAACACTTGTTTTATGGACGTTAAATCGCAACGTAAACTGCTCTTTTAAGATTGGCGTCAAAACATGCTCTACAATACCTTTCATTTCAAAAGGAACACCAGGTAAAGAAACATAGTGTGTTTGCTCTTTTTTAAGCAGCATACCAGGAGCTGTTCCCAGCTGATTAAACAAAACCGTTGCTTTAGAAGGAACCAGTGCCTGTTTTTGATTGATCTCTGACATGGGCCTTTTAAAAAGGTTCTCTATCATTTGTTTTACATGAGCGAGAACCGCTGTATTTTCCACCAAAACATCCTCAAAAAAATCGCAAAACACTTGTTTGGTTAAATCGTCTTTCGTTGGACCAAGGCCTCCCGTTATCACAACCAAGTCCACGCGATTCAACTGTCTATTCATCGCTTCTTTTATAGCGAGTTCTGAATCAGAAATTGACAGTATCTCTACCATTTCAAACCCTAATTTATCGAGGTAATTAGCTAGATAGTTCGAATTGGTATCTACGATTTGTCCAATCAAGATTTCATCTCCTATGGTTATGATAGTTGCTTTCATTCTACGACAATATGATAATCTTTCGCAATTTCTTTTGCTGCAGAGCGCAAGTGCTTTTTCAGCAATTTATACACTTCTTTTATTTCTTTGGTTTTTCCTTTTCGTTCAATCCACTTTTGAATGCTATTAAACTCTTCAAACGCTTGATCCATCCCTAAAGTTTCTACAATAGGTTGTAAGATGGTTACGTGTTTTTGAAGCTTTTCATAATTCTTAGCATCAATGTGTTTTTTTATCTTGTCTAACCGCTTAGACATTTGTTTGACGTAAGAAACAAGTTCTTCTACAACGAGTTCTTCTTTATTATTATGCTTGGCATATAATGATTTTACATCATAAAAAAGGGCCATAAATAGTTATTTTACAATTATATCAAAAACTCTTTTATCTTCTAAGAAACCTTCTAAAGTATCTCCCGCGCTAACTTTCCCAACCCCTGCAGGCGTACCTGTGAAAATTAAATCTCCTTTTTTCAATGTAAAGTACTTAGACACTTCTGCTATTAATTCATCTATTTTCCAGATCATTTGTTCCGTAGTAGCTTGTTGTACAGGCAATCCATTTTTGAGCAATGAAAAGCTCAAATCATCTAGAGATTCAAAAACCGTCTTAGAGATAAAATTACCTACCACAGCAGCATTATCAAAAGCCTTTGCTTTTTCCCAAGGCAATCCCTTTTCTTTCAATTTACTTTGTAAGTCACGGGCTGTAAAATCAATCCCCAAAGAAACTTCTTCATAATACTTAGAAGCAAATTTCGCATAAATATGCTTCCCAAGTTTAGTAATTTTCACAACTACTTCAGCCTCATACTGAATATCTTGTGAGAAATCTGGAATAACAAAAGGAAGTTCTTTTCCTAAAAGAGCGCTATCTGGCTTAATAAATAAAACAGGTTCATCGGGTCTTTCATTATTCAATTCCGCGATGTGTTCTACATAATTTCTTCCCACACAGATAATTTTCATACGTCGATTGTTTTATAATTTATTATTCAGCTTTCTCAATTTGATTGCCGTTAAAACTTTTTTAGTGTATAAAGGAAAATCCGCATTTTGAATCCAACCGTAATATCCGGGTTCGTTTTCCAAGACCTCATCCACTAAAACACCTTTGTGCTTGCCAAAGGTAAACACCTCTTTCCCCTCTTCATTCAAGGCGATAAAACCTGCAAAATCAACACTTTTTTTTCTGGTTGTATATTCAGATAAAAGGCGCATATCATTTTCTAAATCCCCATATCTGTCTAATTGCGCTTTTAATATCTCATACGTAGCATGGGTATCAGCAGCTGCAGAATGGGCATTTTCTAAGGTTTCATTGCAATAAAATCGATAAGCCGCACTTAAGGTACGTTCTTCTTTTTTGTGGAAGATGGTTTGAATATCAACGGTAACTCGATTACCTAAATCAAAATCAACCCCTGAACGCAACAATTCTTCTGCTAACAAGGGAATATCGAATCGATCGGAATTAAATCCCGCCAAATCCGAATCCTTTATCATCTGATAAACCAACGGAGCTAATTCTCTAAATGTAGGCTCATTAGCTATCCTATCATCTGTAATTCCATGGATTTTCGAAGACGCTTCTGGAATAGGTCGCTCCGGATTAACTAACCAAGTTTTACTTTCTTTATTTCCATTTGGAAATACTTTTAAAATCGCTATTTCTACAATTCTATCTCTTGCAACATCAATTCCCGTTGTTTCTAAATCAAAAAAACAAATAGGTCTATGTAATTTCAACTCCATACTTCTTGTTTTATTTATCTACAAATATAACAAATGTAAAAGTTTAGCCAATACAAATCCCCTTGATAACTTTCAGTTTCTATTTCCAAAGAAGTAAAACCTATCCTCTTTAAAAAAACAAAAGCCGTTCTTACTAGAACAGCTTTTGTACTATACGTCAAGCAAACGCATGAAGTGTATTAAGAATCGAAAGGAGATTTTTTCACTTCATCTGGGATATCACTTGACAAACTACCCAAAAAAACGGTGATATCCTCAATTTGTTCTTGACTTAATTTAACATTTGCTTGTAAACTCGCCATAATTCGTACAACTTCTTTTAAATCCTGGATAGATCCATCATGGAAATAAGGTCCAGTGTGTGCAATATTCCTTAATCCAGGTACTTTAAAGAAATAATTTTCTGCTTCTTTTTTACTTAAATCCGCTAATCCTTTATCTACTTTACTTGATTTCGTTTCCGTCCAATAATCACCGAAGAGTCCAAATTTTTGGAACATTTGTCCTCCAAGCGCTACACCACTATGACAAGTCGTACAACCTACAGTCATAAAAGCCTCTAATCCTCTTTGTTCCTGTTCAGTTAGCGCTTCATTATCTCATTCTAAGTATTTATCAAACCTACTTTCCGGCATTAATGTGCGTTCAAATGCACCAATAGCACTCGTAATATTTTTAAAGGTTATCGGTTCTTTATCCGTTTTATAAATAGCGGCAAATTTAGTTTTGTAAAGATCAATTTTGCGCAATCTATCTTCTAATTCCTTTTCATCCTTAATGTTGTGCTCCACTGGGTTTAAGATAGGTCCGCCTGCTTGTTCTTCAACATCTTTGGCTCGTCCATCCCAAAATTGCATACTGTGTAGAGCGGCATGAAAAACAGTTGGAGAATTACGTCCACCTAAAGTTCCATCATCTCCTGGTGAAAAAGCAAGATTATCCACGCCATACGTATTTAAATTATGGCAGGAATTACAGCTAATGTTCCCCTCTTTAGACAAGCGAGTATCGAAGTACAAGTACTTTCCTAATTCAACCATAGCAGGATCTAAATCAGGTACATCAACAGAGGATAAGGGTTGGAAGAATGTTTTTGCATTCGTTAGTAACTCAGAATTGCCTTTTTGCACGAACTCGAACGCATTACTCTTATCTTTCTTACATCCTACAAATGATACGAATACGGCTAATAAAACAAGTTTTTTAATCATAATTTTCACTACTTTAATTTGTAGTATTAAATTACGTCCTAATATTCTTCTTAAACGCTGATAAATATCACCTAAAACTACCGTTTCATTTAAAAAAAATGAAACATTACCCCCTAAACCCAAACACATTCGAAGGAAAAACACGTTAAAAACAAATATTATACAATAAATATTTTGTTTTATTGAATTATTATTTTATTTTGGTCATACCGAATTCTACCCATCAAGCTTATGAAAAAACTATTTCTTCTTACTATACTTGGCTTGGCACCTCTTTTACAGAGTTGTCAGACTACAGAAACCATAGTTTCTTCGCCTTATACTTTAGACAAAAGCAAAACAAAAGTTTTCACAGCTAAAACTTTTATGTTTAAAAATTATTACTTTACCTACAAAGATGGTAAAGCAACTTTAGTATATCAGCAAGACAGTAAGCTTAAAGGTACACAAACACCTGTTTTTCTTACACTTGAAGAAGACCAAAGCTCGAAACGCCACCAATTGTTTGTAGATTCATCCAAACAAATCTCCGTTCGTGTTATCAACAATTATCAAGTTAAATTGAGATTGGACAAAGCTACTTATACACTGTATACAGAAAATTATATAGAGGATGTAAGTTCAGACACTGAAAAAATTCTTGCTAATCTAGCTTTGTGGCGCAAAGACAATTATTAATACCCTTTAAAAAATACTACCTTTAAATAGCACCCTACTAAACTGAATCAAGCCTTCGTTTAAGGGTAACATAAAAATAAAAAAGGTTCTTGGCAACACCAAGAACCTTTTTTATTAGTTACAATTATACTTACTTAATCCAAATATTCTTTTTGGTGATGATCTGCATAATTAACAATTTCATCATAATTGTTCATTTCCAAATTTTCTTCACCAGAATCAAAAAGAACAACGTTTAATCGTTTAAATAACAATCCCAACATTTCCTTTTGTCCTTCTGCATCCAAATCAAATCGCATATTCACTAAATGATTTTTTAGCGGAGTGCTTTTTACTTTATCTACACAAAGTAAAGTCAACTCAAAATCTTGAATTCCTTGTAAAGAAACTCCTACAACTCTAAAACGCTCTTGATCTACATCGAAGTATTCCCCAATACTGCTGATGTAATTACCTTTGTTAACTGCAATCATATCTGATATGTCTGCAGCTACAGTACCTTTAAAATCGTTATACTGTACTTTTGCTTTCATAAACAACAAATTTTAATTTTTTCTATGGTGAATTTAAGAAATATATATATATTTAAAAAACTACCTCTAATTTTTACAAATAGAGCATTTTTACTATCACATCTATAAAAATAGAACACATATTCTACCAAATAACTAAAAAATAAATATTTTAATTAAAAATAATCAAATATAAAATCAAAAAATTAACAGCTGAAAACAAAGAAAATCAACTAATTAATATAAAAATTTAAGAGAAAATCCATGAAATACTAAATTGTGAATAGCTAGTGTTCATTTTAAAATTGCTCTTCTAAATGCGTTTTGTTTTTTGTGTCAATTTAAAGCCTTTCAACCCTATAATTAGCTTTAGTAAAGGAGAAAAGGAAGAGAAATAAAAAACGGAAAGATTACATCCTTCCGTTTTTTAAACTTCTTTTTCTATAACAATCGAACAACTGCTTTTATTCTTTCTCATAGCTAGAGTAATGTTATTGCTGCTGTTCTATCCTTAAGACAAGATAGTGTGATAAAAGTCACTTACTTAATTTTTATTTAACACATCGCATTGCCACGCACAAACAAATTCAACGTATCTGGCGATAAGAAAGGGATATTTAATCCTAATCCTCGAATGATAAACAGCATACCTATTAGCACGATAACAACAGGATAATACTTCATAATTCTTCTTCTAAATGTCTCAGAGAACAAATTTTTAAAGTAAATCACCAAACTCATTAAAGGTATGGTTCCTACTCCAAACAAGGCCATATAAGCCATCCCCATCCCAACTTCTTGCGTTGCCAAAGCTCCAAATAGAGCAACGTAAACCATACCACAAGGCAAAAAGCCATTAAAAAAGCCAATTAAGAAAAGAGCCTTGCTTGATTTCTTTTTAAATTGTTTGCCCAGTGAAGATTTAATTCCATTGACTACACGATATAAGGGTTTCATCAAGTTTAAGTTTCCTATCCGATTGGTGGGAATAAGCGCCAATAGGATCATAATAATTCCCACTACAATAGAGAGTTGTTGTTGAATTCCAGCCAAGAATAAACCTTTACCAAACAAACCAAAAACAAAACCTAATAAAGAATAGGCAGCTATTCTACCTAAATGATAGGTAAACATCTGCCTAATTTTTAAAGCTGGATTTTTTTGGTCAATGGGCAACATCAAGGCAATAGGTCCACACATACCAATACAATGCAGACTGCTTACTAACCCAAAAATAAGTGCCGAAATCAAAATCCTTACTTGATAGTTATTTTTTTTACATTTCTATATGACACATCGTTATAGCTCCATTCTACAACAATATCCCAACGACCGTCTACCAGATTTGTGTTAGGTATGAGCAAATTGGAAGAAGACAATGATATGAGAGTATCAAAGTCTAATTGCTGGTTAGACGGTCTGTATAGGAATATTTTTCCATGTATTTTTTTAAAATCAAAACTTTCAGGAAATGCGATTAAAATTCCATCAGTAGTACTGTTTATTTTAACTTGTTCCTCCAGTTTAAGTGCCTCAATCTCCCTCTCACGACGTGAATCCACTTCAATTTCTTGTTGATAATAATTTTCTGTAACTAATTGATTATCATATCTAGAATCCACTTGTACGCGGATTACATACTGCAATATAAAAATCATAAAAAGACCAATGGCAATTACGATTCCTGTTCCAAAATTAAATTTCATACCTAACTATTTTAATTTTTAATTTAACATTCGAGGACCTAAAAAGTTGGTTTTCGTTGTTTGAATTAAATGCTCTCCATCATAGACATCAATAATTACCTTCGTACTATATCCATCTAGTTCATTTTGAGGTATTTCAATAAACAATACACCTTCACTATAGTCCTCTTTCCTTACTTCGATTAGGTCTTTTCCAACCATCTTAACTTGTCCTCCTTCAGGTGTTCTAACCTTAAATGTAAGATGATCAAAATCCTTCATCGTTTTATTCATAATCTTAAACGTATATACGTTTGAGATAGCATCTCCTTTGTGTTCAAATGTTTTTCCGGCTACGCGCAAAATAGTTGCCTCTACTTCCGTTCTCAAAAACAACAACCCTATTAAAAGTCCTATTAATATTACCAATACAGCCGTATATCCTTTTTGACGTGGTGTAAATTTATAGCGTTTATTTTCTACGATTTCCGACTCAGAAGCATATCGAATCAAGCCTTTAGGAAATCCTACCTTTTCCATTACAAAATCACATTCATCAATACAAGCAGTACAATTGACACATTCTAATTGCGTACCATTTCTAATATCAATTCCAGTCGGACAAACGTTTACACATTGTTTACAATCAATACAATCCCCTAAGCCTTCCTCTTGTCTATCTGCCCCTTTTTTAAACTTCGCTCTTCCATTTGTGCTTTCACCTCTGACGTGATCATAAGCAACAATAATTGATTTATCATCCAGAAGTACACCTTGCAATCGCCCATAAGGACAAGCAATTACACATACTTGTTCTCTAAACCACGCGAATACAAAATAAAATACACCTGTAAAAATAATCAGTCCAATCAAATTCCCTAGGTGCGTAGAAGGCCCATCAAGAATCATTGAAAGTACAGCATCACTTCCGATGATATACGCTAAAAAGACGTTAGCTATAATAAAAGATATCACAAAAAAAATGAACCCCTTGAATACTCTTTTTCGCACTTTCTCTGCATTCCAAGGTTGCTTATCTAATCTTATTTGCGCACCTCTATCGCCGTCAATCCAATATTCGATACGTCTGAAAACCATCTCCATAAAAATAGTTTGCGGACATATCCAACCGCAGAAAATACGACCAAAAGAAACCGTAAATAAGGTTACAAAAACAACACCAACAATCATTGAAATTACAACCAGATAAAAATCTTGTGGCCAAAAAGGGAAACCAAAAATGTTGAATTTTCTATCAATTACATTAAATAGTAAAAATTGATTTCCATTGATTTTAATAAAAGGTGATATTAATAAGATAACGAGTAAGACATAACTTACTATTTTTCGCTTGTTGTAAAATGGGCCTGATGGTTTTTTAGGATAAATCCATGCCCTTTTACCATCTTTGTCAATGGTACTTATAGAGTCTCTAAAACTCTCATTATTTCCATTTTCCATTGCCTTTTGAGTTTTTTATAAAAGGAATTGAGCAAGTGTATACTTACTCCTACTCAATTCCTTTTTGTGTGTTTATTAGTTTTTTTTGTTAAAACAAGAATTACTCTTGACTTGTCTCAGCTGTGTCAGCAGTTGTCGCTGCTTCACTTGCTTCTACAGCTTCATCTTTAACATCACCTGAAGTTTCACCTTCTTGAGTTGTTTCTAATTCTGCTTTTGACCAAATGATATCTCCTTCCGCGTCTTTTGGACTTGCAGGAGTTGTTCCATTTAATGAAATAATGTAAGAAGCTACTTTTTCAATTTCAGCCGGTTTCAGTGTTTTTTTCCAATCCACCATTCCTTTACCAGGTCGTCCACCTTCAGCAATTGTATGGAAAATATTCTTCATTCCACCCCCTAAAATCCAATGATCATCTGTTAGGTTTGGTCCGATTCCTCCACCTCCATCTGCTTGGTGACAAGCGACACAATTGGTATCAAAAATCTGTTTACCAATAGCTAATGAACTTTCATCTGTTAGATATTGTGCTTCTTCAGCTGTCATTAAATCAGGTGCAGTCTTTTTATATTCTTCAATTTGTTCTTTGGCAATTGCCATCGCTTTTTCATATTCCACAATTTGATTGTCGCCTCCAAACACGTGAAATCTCAACAAGTAAACAACGGAGAATATAACCGTGATATAAAATAAACCCACCCACCAAGGTGGTAATTCATTATCTAACTCCCTAATTCCATCATAATCATGATCCAACAATAACTCTTTCTCATCGCTAATAGCTTTAGAACGAGTCATTTTCTTCATTAATTTTTGTACCCAAGGTCTATCAGCAAAAGAAAGGTTTTCTACTCTTTCTTGTTCTGCTAATTCTTCAGGGGTCATCAATCGATTCAGAATTTTATTCGTTGCAGAAGCTACTATTTCTACAGCTATTAAAGCGAATAAAAATAATCCCAACAAAATAAGCACGGTAGGATGATCTACAAAAGCAGGTCTTTGTGCTGTTCCGCCTGCTACCCATTCTACTAATACGTAAAATAGCAAGAATAGTAATGGAACTCTTACATATACTGGAAAATACTTTTTCATAATTTTTCTGAATTAGGATCAACATTGTGCTTTTCATCATCTAGAAACGGCATATTGCTCAATTCTTCAATTGTTTCTTTTTTATAGGTAAATACCCATACAAATAGGCCTACAAAAAAGGTAAAGAATATCAGCAAGGATATAATGGGATAGATTTCAATCCCACCGATTGTTTCCATTGAATGTTTAATAAATTTCAACATAATGCTCCATATTTTTTATAATTCCTCAACTCTATTTTTGATGTCCGTACCTAAACGTTGTAGGTAAGCAATCATCGCTACAATCTCACGTTCGCTCATTGGAACAAACTCTTGTCCTTTTTCTTTAGCTGCTTTTTCACTTGCTAAATAAGAAGCGGTGTAATCAGGATCTGTTTGTAAGTTCAACGCAATTTGATCTCCTTGTTCCTGAATTGATTGTCTTGCATTTGCAATATCTTCATCTGTATAAGGCACACCTAACGTTTTCATTACACTCATCTTTTTCTCAATGTAAGAATAGTTTGCTTTTTTGTTATCAAACAACCATTTATATCCTGGCATAATAGATCCTGGAGAAGTAGATTGTGGATTATACATGTGATTGAAATGCCAGTTATCTGAATATTTCTGTCCCAATCGCATTAAGTCTGGTCCTGTACGTTTAGACCCCCATAAGAAAGGATGGTCATATACATACTCTCCCGACTTTGAATACTCTCCATAGCGTTCTACTTCTGAACGGAATGGGCGAATCATTTGCGAGTGACATCCCACACATCCTTCGCGGATATACAAATCTCTACCTTCTAATTCTAATGGGGTGTAAGGTTTTACACTTGCAATTGTAGGGATATTTGATTTTACGAAAATAGTTGGAACAATCTGCACAATACCACCAATTAAAATGGCTACTGTTGTTAAAATTGTAAATTGAATCGGTCTTCTTTCTAACCAAGTATGCCAAGCTTCTCCTTTTAAACGAGACGCAGAAATTCTTTTTAATTCTGGTGCTTCAGCTAGTTCATCTTCAACTGGTTTTCCAGCGCGTACTGTTTTATATACTAAGTAAATCAATACGAATAATCCTATTAAGTAGAAAGAACCTCCAATAGCACGCATAATATACATCGGCATAATAGCAGTTACTGTTTCAAGGAAGTTACCATATTTCAAGGTTCCTGATGGATCAAAATCTTTCCACATTAAGTGTTGAGAGAAACCAGCAACATATAAAGGAATTGTATATAAAATAATACCTAGTGTTCCAATCCAGAAGTGGAAATTCGCTAAGGATTTCGAATACAATTCTGTTTTTGTCATTCTAGGAATTAACCAATAAATCATACCGAACGTCATGAAACCATTCCATGCTAATGCACCTACGTGCACGTGTGCAATAATCCAATCCGTATAGTGTGCAATCGCATTTACGTTTTTCAAAGACAACATCGGTCCTTCAAAAGTAGCCATCCCATAACCTGTAATACCTACTACGAAGAATTTTAAAACTGGATCTACTCTCACTTTATCCCATACGCCACGTAAAGTAAGTAATCCGTTAATCATACCTCCCCAAGATGGAGCAATCAACATTACGGAGAAAACAACCCCTAAGTTCTGTGCCCATTCTGGTAAAGCGGAGTATAATAAATGGTGTGGACCAGCCCAGATATACAAGAAAATTAAAGACCAAAAGTGAATAATTGATAGACGGTAAGAATAAACCGGTCTATTCGCTGCTTTTGGCAAGAAGTAATACATCAATCCTAAGAATGGTGTGGTCAAGAAGAAGGCTACGGCATTGTGACCGTACCACCACTGCACCAGTGCATCCTGAACTCCTGCATATACTGAATAGGATTTCAATCCATGTACAGGTAATTCTAATGAATTAAAAATATGCAATACCGCTACTGTAACAAATGTTGCTAAGTAGAACCAAATTGCAACATAAATATGACGTTCTCTACGATTAATAATCGTCATAATCATGTTAATACCGAACGTCACCCAAATCACTGCAATAGCAATATCAATAGGCCACTCTAATTCAGCATACTCTTTGGATGAGGTAAAACCTAGAGGCAAAGTAATTGCTGCTGCCGCAATAATTAATTGCCATCCATAAAAGTGAATGTTACTCAAAACATCACTGTACATTCTTGACTTACACAAACGCTGTAAAGAATAGTAAACACCTGCAAAGATTGCATTTCCAACGAAAGCAAAAATAACTGCATTCGTATGTAGCGGACGTAACCTTCCGTAACTCAACCAAGGAATACCATCCGTTAAGTTAGGAAATATAAACATCACCGCTAATAGTAATCCCACAAGCATTCCAATAGCACCAAAGAAGATTGACGCATACAGGAATTTCTTTACAATTTTGTTGTCATAATAAAATTGTTGCACTTCCATAGTTGTTTATATTTGATTTTCTTTTTGATTAATTTTTTTACTCTTTTTTTCTTCTGCTGTGTCCTTTATCAACTCATCGTCAAATAACATGCGAACAGAGGGGGTGTAAGCATCGTCAAACTGGCCACTTTTCACTGATTTAATGAAAATATAGAGGAAGATTCCTGCCACGAAAACACTGATACTAATTAAGAAATAAATAACACTCATACCTTGATTATTATTAGAACAAAATTAACAATATAATTTAGCTAAAAATATGATAAATATCACCAAAAACCTAATACTTGGGTTTTTTATTTTATCCTTTTTCCATAATAATTTGTCAATACAGTAACGAAGCTAATGATTGTAAATGTGCTAATTGGCATCAATATCGCAGCCAATAAAGGTGACATCATATTCATAATCGAAACGGTAATACCAATTACATTATAGGTCAAAGCTAAAACATAGCTCAGCTTAATTATTTTAACAGATTGTTTAGAAAAAAGTAAATACCCTACGAGTTGATCAAAAACACTAGCATCTAGAATCGCATCACTCGCTGGCGTAAACACATTTACATTTTCTGAAACGGATACGCCAACGTTACTTTGGGCGAGAGCTCCTGCATCATTTAATCCATCCCCAATCATCATTACATTTCCTCCTTGTACTTGTAGCGCCTTTACATAGTCCAATTTTTCTTCCGGCTTTTGATTAAAAGCGAAAGCGGTGTCCTTGGGTAAAAGGGTTTGTAAATACGCTTTTTCACCTTCATTATCTCCCGAAAGAATACACATTTTATACTTGTGTTTGCTCAAATTTTCAAAGAGTTTCGCTAGCCCAGGTCGGTAGTGATTTTCAAAAATAAATTTCCCTAAGTACTGTCCTCCAACAGCAATATGTACAGCTGTTTCATTGATTCGCTCTTGTAGAGCGGCATCCACTAAAGCAGTTGAACCAATTTTATATACCTTCTCATTTATTTCTCCTACAATACCTTGTCCTGCAATTTCTTCAAATTGAGTGGGTTTACTCACCACCTTAGCTTGTAAAAAAGCATATAATTTTCGACTCAAAGGGTGATTAGAGGCACGTACCAAATTTTTAATATCCGCTTGTTGCTCTTTGGACAATGCTACACCTTCATATTGAATCGTCGATTTTGCATTTGTTGTAATCGTACCTGTTTTATCAAAAACTAACGTATCTACTTTTGCCATTTGTTCAACCACGGTTACATTCTTCAAAAAGAATTTTTTGCGTCCCAAAATACGGATTGCATTCCCTAAAGTAAAAGGAGCTGTCAAAGCTAAAGCACAGGGACAAGCGACAATTAAAATAGCGGTAACCACATTAAATGCACTGTTCAAATCAACAAAAGCCCATCCCAAAAAGGCCAATACAGAAATAGTTAATAGTGCAGGTGTAAAATAATGACTTACTGTATCGGTAATGGTTTTATATTTTAAATCTACTCGCTTCTGAAATACTTCATTACTCCACAATTGAGTCAAGTAACTTTGGGATACCTTATTAATAGCCTCCACTTCTACAGCCTCTCCCATTTGTTTTCCACCCGCAAATAATTTATCTCCTGATTTTTTTTCAACCGGAATTGCTTCTCCAGTTACAAAGCTATAATCGATAAAAGCGCGTTCTGAAAGTAAGATAGCATCGACAGGTACTAATTCTTGATTTCGAATCAATAAGCGATCTCCTTGTTCTACGTTGTAAACTTGAATGGGTTCTTCTTCGCCATTTTTTCCAAGTTTGGTAATAGCAATAGGAAAATAAGATTTATAATCTCGTTCAAAGGACAAAAAATTATAAGTGCGTTGCTGAAATAATTTACCTAATAACATAAAAAACACCAACATCGTCATACTGTCAAAAAATCCAGGGCCCCAATCAAAAACAATATCAACGGTACTGCGAATAAACATGACAATAATTCCTAAAGACATTGGAATATCAATGGTGTAATTTTTTGTTTTGATACCTGTCCAAGCTGCTTTATGATACGGAGATGCAGAATAAAAGAAAACAGGCAGAGAGAGTAGTAAAATCAACCATCTAAAAAAGTTTTTGTATTGCTCCATCCATACATCATCAATATTGAAATATTCTGGAAAAGACAGCATCATTACGTTGCCATAACAAAAAAAGGCAACGCCAATTTTATAAATTAAACTGCGATCAATTGCAGCGGGTTTTTCTTCGTAATTCTTTAAACTGATATAGGGTTCATATCCAATACTACACAAAAGTAGTACCACTTCTTTTAAATCAATTTTATCTGTATTAAAGGTAATAGTTGCTTTTTTTTCTGGAAAGTTGACCAAAACACGGTAAATACCGGGGTTTATTTTGTGCAGATTTTCTAAGATCCAAATACAAGAACTGCAATGGATATGTGGAATAGACAAGGAAACAATCGCCGTTGTTCCTTCGTTGAATTCCAATAGTTTTTCTACAATATCAGGATTGCTAAGAAAATCGTATTTCCCATTTACTTCTTCAGGAGTAGCACCGGGTGTTGCTTGAAGATCGTAGTAACTGCTTAGGTCGTTTTCACTAAAAATTTCGTAAACGGTCTTGCACCCATTACAACAAAACATTTTTTCGTCATAGTCAATACGATTAAAGGCAGTAACACTGTTACCACAATGAAAACATGCTTTTTGTTCCATAAAATTTGCTCATTTACCTTGTACAAAGGTCTTAGTTAATTCTCCTAAAAATTATGACATTTATCACTAAATAGCACTATCTTTGCAGAGGTATTTTTACCATTTGTACAAAATAGTTTATTAGGTATGGGAAGATGTGAGCAATGTATGATTAGAGAATTTAGTTCTTTAAAAGCGCTAACCAGAGAAGAGTTATTGGCTATTTCAGAAACAAAAACCCACTTTATTATCAAAAAAGGAGAAAACATCTTCTCTGAAGGGGAAAGTTTAAATGGGGTTTATTGCATTCAAGAGGGGTTCTGTAAATTGACCAAGTTAAATTCTAATGGCAAAGACTCCATTGTTAAATTAGCAAAGAGAGGGGACTTATTGGGACAACGTTCAATTATCAATGAGGAAACATCTAATCTATCTGCCACTGCCTTAGAAGATATGCAAGTGTGTTTTATTCCCAAGAAAGAAATGTTGGAAAACTTCACTGACAACAATAAATTTTCTTTACTTGTTACAAGAGATATCTGTACCCACCTGAAAGATGCAGATCAAGATTTAGCAAATCAAACCCACAAGACTGTAAAAGAGCGATTAGCTATTATCTTATTAAAACTAGAGGATTTAGGAGGTTCTTCTTCTGAGACCCAAGCCTTAAACATCAAATTATCCCGCGAAGACTTAGCCAATATGGTTGGAACAGCCACAGAAAGCTGTATTCGTTTGCTTTCGGAATTGAAAAAAGAAGGAATTATTCAACTCAAAGGGAAAGACATTATTCTTCTCGATAAGAGAGAGCTTCGCTCCTTAGCAGAATAAATACGAATTGTTATTTTAATTTGATTAAATTCATATCACTTTTTTATGCAAATGATGCAAAATAACTTATTTTCGCATGATGAAGCATACAACAATAGATACTTTAAAACAACTAATTAGTTTACCAACTAAGAGCATTTCTATTATCCCCCATCGCAATCCCGATGGAGATGCTATTGGCTCTTGTTTAGGTTTATATCATGTATTAAAGCAAATCGGTCATAAGGTAGATGTTATTTCTCCGAATGAATTTCCAAACTTTTTGGCCTGGATGCCAGGAACAGAACATATTAAAATTTATGATTTCAATAAATCTGCGGGACAACATATCCTAAAGAATAGCGATGTGATTTTTACGCTAGATTTTAATATCTTATCTCGTACAGGTGATGAAATGGGGGCTTTTTTGCAAAGCTTACCCAATGATTTCGTTATGATTGATCACCACCAAATGCCTGGTGACTATGCGAAACTAACTTTTTCTGATACCTCTTTTGGCTCTACTTGTGAATTATTGTATTCGCTACTCGAACAAATGAACTTGACTGATTTAGTAGACAAAAATGCAGCAACTTGTATTTACACAGGGATTGTAACGGATTCTGGCTCTTTCAGATTCCCTAAAACTACTGCAAAAACACATCAGGTTGTTGCCGCTTTAATTGACAAAGGAATTGATAATCCTCAGATTCATCATTCGCTTTTTGACAACAGCTCATTTAACCGTTTACAGTTGATGGGTAGGGCTTTGCAAAACCTGCGCTTAATTCCGCAAACACAATCCTCCTATCTCTTTTTAAGTGAGGAAGAACTACATGAATTTACCCATCAAAAAGGAGATACAGAAGGTTTAGTGAATTATGGCCTTTCTATAAGTGGTATAGATTTAACGGCTTTTTTCATTGAACGCAAAGAGGAAGGTATCATCAAAATTTCTTTCCGTTCTTCGGGTAATTTAGATGTCAATCAACTGGCACGTACCTATTTTGAAGGCGGAGGACATATCAATGCCGCAGGTGGAAAATCAATACTATCCCTTGAAGAGACAATTCAACGCTATATCGAAATTGTAACGAACCATAAACAAGATTTTTATGCGTAAATCTCCTTTTTATTTTATCTTTTTTTCTTGTGTTTTTATTTTGACTAGTTGTCAGAATAAACAAGAGGCTAGAAAACCTATTTCTCAATCTAAATCACTAGAAACGAAACTTTCTATTGATCGCAATATCGAATTGAGAGAAAGTGAGGAAGATATTTTTACAAAATACAGAGAAAAAGAGAAAGCAAACACGTATATCCACTCCAATACTGGTTTTTGGTTTACCTATCTAAAAAGAGAAGTAAAAGATTCCATAAAACCTCAAAAAAGCGATATTGTCACGTATACCTATGAAATACACAGTGTAAATGACAGTATTATTTATGCACAAAAGGACATCGGTCCATTGACCTATAAGGTAGATGAAGAAGATATCTTACCGGTTTTAAAAAGCAGTTTAAAGCTATTAAAGCCTAAGGAAAGCATTAAAATCTTAACGCCTTCAGCCCTCGCCTATAGTTACCTAGGAGATCAAAAGGGCATTGCAAAGAATCAACCCTTAATCGTAATCGTTTCTTTAGAATCAATCACAAAATCTAATCCATAAAAATGAAAAAAATGACGAGTTTAATTTTAAGTTTAGTTGCTTTAATATCGTCTTGTACAACACAAAAATCTGATTTACCAGATGGGTTGTATGCAGATATTAAAACAAGCAAAGGCAATATCATCGTTGAATTAGCATACGAAAAAGCGCCTATAACAGTAGCTAACTTTGTGAGTTTAGCAGAGGGAAAGAATCCGTTTGTGGATGAACAATACAAAGGAAAACAGTACTTTGATGGGATAAAATTTCACCGTGTAGTGAATGACTTTGTTATTCAAGCTGGAGACCCAACCGGTACAGGTTCTGGCGGACCAGGTTATGTATTTAAAGATGAGTTTTCTCCTGAATTAATGCACGACAAAGAAGGTACTCTTTCTATGGCTAATAGCGGGCCTTTTACAAATGGAAGTCAGTTTTTCATTACCCACAAACCAACGCCTTTTTTAGATAATAGACATTCTGTGTTTGGGTATACAATAAAAGGAATGGACGTTGTAAATAGTATCACAGAAAGCGATGTTATTGAAAGCGTAAAAATTATCCGTCAAGGAAAAAACGCAAAGAAATTCGATGCGGTTAAAGTATTCAAAACTTATTTTGAAGAAGAAGCTAAAGCTAAAAAAGAAAAAGAAGATCTTGTAGCTGGGGCAAAGCAAAAATACGCTTCTAAGTTCACTGATTTAAAGAGCAAAGCAACCGTTCTTGATTCAGGTTTAGCTTATGTTATCACAGAAAAAGGAACAGGAAAAAAACCAGCAATCAGTCAAGAGGTATATGTTGATTATGCTGGATTCTTTGAAAATGGACTTTTGTTCGATTCAAGTATTGAAACTGTATCCAAAGAATTTAATATGTTTGATCAACGCAGAGCAGACATGAATGGGTACCAACCTATTCCTTTTAAATTTGGTGCTAAAACAGGATTAATCCCTGGATTTATTGAAGGTATTGAACAAATGAGTTTTGGCGATACAGCGCTTATCTTTATCCCTTCTCATTTAGCCTATGGCGAGCGCGGAGTAGGTCCAATTCCTCCAAATGCTGATTTAATATTTGAGCTAAAATTACACGAAAATCCAGCTACTAAATAGTGATGAGTGATGAGTAAATGTTCACCAGACCTTTAAATTTTATAAAAAAAACCACTTTGTAGTTACAAAGTGGTTTTTCTGTTTTATTTCAATTGTTGGTTTTTCAAATAATCAACTGCATTTCTTCCTTCGTTAAATAACAAATCCAAAATACTGAGGTTGTTTAAAAATCCATTTTTATCATCAAATACTTGCGTATAGGTTTCAAACTGATTCCCATCTTTCTTTCCATTTGCTAATCCTCTAAAGTCTAGCATTGAGTTTGGAACTTCTTTCACATAGGATTCTGTTTTTTCATACTTCCACGTAACGCCTAAACAAGCGGTTATAACTTCGTGAATGGCCAGATTTAAATCTAGCATATACGTATAGTGTTTTTCGAAAATAGGACGTATATCATCTTCAAAATACTCAAAATAGGGTGAGGTTCGATAAGCGGCTTCTAAGCTCTTAAAATGCTGTTTCTGCCAGCCAAAAGCATATTCAATTTCAACCTCTTTAAATTTTAAACTATCTCCTCCTTCTCTTGTGTGTTTAATCGGTATATTCAACATTTGAATGCCATTCGCATTGTGAATATACATTCTATTTCTATTGGTTTGCTTTTGAAAATTATCTTCGGTTTCAAAGATTAGATTTTCCGCTTGTGCCATCGCTACATAGTGACTAATTGAAGGAAAATAAGTCGGATGCAGTACAATTGTATTGGTCATTACTAAAACTTAGAATTCTTTTTATTTTTTCTTTTTTTGTAGAAACTATAACTACCCCAACCTACTAAAATAACGACGAAGTACGGAAAATAAGATACTTGTTCTCCATTGCCGTTTACAGTAATAAACATGCGATCCCAGCGTATTTTATCAAAGGCTTTCGACCACGGAATAGCTTGATCCAAACTCATCCATACAAAAACCGGTTTTCCCACAATGTGGTCTTCTGGTACGAAGCCCCACATTCTACTATCTTCCGAATTATTTCGATTATCTCCCATCATGAAGTAATAATTCTGTTTGAATGTATACTGATCTGTGGGTTGGTTATTGATGTAAATCTGTCCGTCTTTCACTTCTAATTCATTGCCTTCATATACGCGTATGGCGCGTTTATACATCGGTAAATTATCAGCAGTCAACGCAATTGTTTCTCCTTTAGCTGGTATGTGAATTGGCCCTAAATTAATTTCTGTCCAATCTTCTTTATTATGTGGAAAAATATATCCTTTTGGCGCACTATACTGAAACAAATTACTCATATCTGGACTTCTTTGCACCCCTTTAACCGCGCTAAATGTTTTTAAATAAGCAACATCGTCATCTGTAAGTGATTGAAAGAAAACAGCATATTGCGGTTGATTGACATAGGTCACATAATCGCTAATTTTTCTATTCTGAATAATCGCTCTTAAATCCAGGCTACCATCTGTTTGAATTAAATAGCTATACTGAACTTTAGCTCGATCATTTAGCTGTAATTCTTTATCATTGATAAATACCACTCCGTCTTTTACGGAAAGATTTTCTCCTGGTAAACCAACGGCGCGTTTCACATAATTTGTTTTCTTGTCAATTGGTTTAATAACACCTGGTCTCTTCACTGGATCACCGAATTTATATATCGTATCTACCGGCCAGTTAAACACAACAATATCATTGTGTTGTACTTTTTGGAAACCTGGTAATCTAAAATATGGTAAATGCGGTTTACTTAGGTATGATTTACGAGAAGTTAAGGGAATGGTATCATGTACCATAGGCAAGGCAATTGTAGTCATGGGTGTTCTCGCTCCATAGTGGAATTTACTCACAAATAAAAAATCTCCTACTAATAAGGTTTTTTCCAACGAAGACGTAGGAATCGTATACGGTTGAATCGCATAGGTATGAATGACTGTAGCTACAACCACGGCAAATAAAATCGAACTTACAAATTCTCCTGTTTCCGTTTCTGGTTTTATGGATCGGTTTGCTCTGTATTTCACCTCTCCAACGTAATTAATAAAGGCTACATACAAGCCTAAAGTTACTACGCCTAAGATCGTATCGAAGGTAGATTTTTTTCCAAAACTTCTTAATATTTCAACCCACACTACAGGGAACATAATTAAGTTTACAATTGGAATAAACAATAAAATTACCCACCACCAAGGTCGGTTAATAATCTTCATTAATACTACCCCGTTATATACTGGAACAGCAGCTTCCCAAGCTTTTCTACCTGCTTTTACATATAATTTCCAAGTTCCTATAAAGTGAACTACTTGAATCAGCAAGAAAAAAATCAACCATTGTGTTATCGTCATACTCTTTATATTTTAAATCTCAATTTACTTATTTTTTCAAATTAAGTACATCTTTCATGGAGAAAATTCCTTTTTTATCTTTAATCCACTCCGCAGCAATCACTGCTCCTAAAGCGAATCCTTCGCGATTGTGCGCGGTGTGTTTGATTTCAATTTGATCGATGCCAGAATCATAACATACCGTGTGTGTACCTGGAACCTTATCTTTTCTTACCGCATCGATATGTATTTGGTTGGCCGTGGTATTGGAATCAAGTGTCCAACTTTCGTACTTTGAATGAGCCATAATTCCTTCTGCCAAGGTAATTGCAGTTCCACTCGGTGCATCCAACTTTTCTGTATGGTGAATTTCCTGCATTGAAACCTTATATTGCTCTAGCTTCTGCATCATTTCAGCAAGGTAGTTATTCAATTCAAAAAATAGATTAACGCCTAAACTAAAATTGGATCCGTATAAAAAAGCACTATCCTTGGTTTTGCAAAAATCAACAACTTCCTTGTATTGCTCCAACCATCCGGTTGTTCCACATACTACTGGAACATTGGAATTTATTGCCTCTTTTATGTTATCTACAGCGATTGATGGCACGCTAAAATCAATAGCGACATCCGCCTTTTCTAATTCCCCTGTAGTTTGACTTCTCTGTTTGGTATAAACAATGGTATGCCCTCTTTCTAGGGCTATTCTTTCAATGATTTTCCCCATTTTTCCATAGCCAAGTAATGCAATTTTCATAAGTTAAATATGGATTAAAAACGATATTGAATATTTATCGCATATTGATATTGCTGTTGTTGAGCCAAGCTCTTTTGGTCGAATTCAATTACGGGTTTAATAGTCAAGTTTTCATTGACATTGAATTGCATCAAATGCGCATCAACATTGGCATCAACAATACTTAATACATAAAATCCAACGGCAATAACAATAGATAAATCCCTGTTTTTACGGTAAAAATTTTGTCCATCTAACAAACGTTGCTCATCCAAACCGGCAAGTGTTTCGTCGGTTTGATCGATTTTCCCTTGCAATCTATTTTTATATTCGTTTCGGTACCGATCATAATTGCGTTGGTTATCTGCCCAAAAGTATACTGGAATTCCTATTCCGGCATAAACCAGAGGAACTTTCCAATATTTTTTGTTATAAATCTGCCCTAAACCGGGAACTATTGTAGTATAGAATGCGGCACGGGAGGGTGCGACAGCATCAAGGGGTTTATATTCAGCCTCTTTTTTTCTTTTTTCTTTTTTACTCTCTTTTTCATGTACCCCTTCTTCTTGAGCAAAACTTGCTACCTGAAAAAGCGTACTAAAAATAAGTATCAATAAAACTTTACTTCTCACTACTTTTCTAAAAGTTTGATAATACGCTCTAAATCTTCATCTGAATAAAAGGGAATTGTAATTTTTCCTTTTCCATTCTGGTTTGCTTTAATATCGACCTTTGCTCCAAAGAATTTGCCAAAAGATTGTCTGTAATTCTCTGGTACAGTAGGTTGAATTTTAGGCTGTGCTTTAATATTCACCTCTTTTTTATCCCCTTCTTGATACTTTTTCACTAAAGCTTCCGTATCTCGAACAGATAAATTTTCAGTAATGATTTTTTGATAAATATCGGTTTGTACGTCTAAATCTTCAATGGTAATAATAGCTCTTCCATGTCCCATCGTAATAAAACTATCTCGAATTCCCGTTTGGATAATTGGATCCAACCTCAACAAGCGAAGATAATTAGCAATCGTAGAGCGTTTTTTCCCTACGCGATCACTTACTTGTTCTTGGGTAAGACTTATTTCTTCCATCAAACGCTGGTACGACATTGCAATTTCAATAGGGTCTAAATCATGACGTTGAATATTCTCAACCAAAGCCATTACAAGCGAATCATTATCGTTTGCGATGCGAATATAAGCAGGAACCGTTGATAATCCAGCAATTTTAGAAGCTCTTAACCTTCTTTCTCCTGAAATTAACTGATATTTATTAAAATCAACTTTTCGAACCGTAATAGGCTGAATAACACCCAATTCACGAATGCTACTCGCTAATTCTTGTAAGGCTTCTTCATTAAAATTGGTACGAGGCTGAAAAGGATTTATTTCAATAGATTCTAAATCAAGTTCAATGATATTACCAACGACTTTATCGGCATTCGTATCATCAATTGACTTGATATCATTGTCAGGATCTTTTAACAAGGCTGACAATCCCCTTCCTAAAGCTTGTTTCTTTATTGCTTTTGCCATAGTTTATCTTTGCTCTGCTATTTTAATGATTCTTTTTTACTATTTCCTCGGCTAAATTAATATAATTTGTAGCACCTTTACTTGTTGCATCGTAATTTATGATACTTTCACCGAAACTCGGTGCTTCACTTAATTTGACATTGCGTTGAATAATAGTATCAAAAACCATCTCATTAAAGTGTTTTTGTACCTCTTCCACTACTTGATTCGACAAGCGTAAACGCGAATCATACATCGTTAGTAATAAGCCTTCAATATCTAATTTCGGGTTGTGAATGCGTTGAACACTTTTGATTGTATTCAACAATTTGCCTAATCCTTCTAGGGCAAAATATTCACATTGAATAGGAATAATCACAGAATCTGCTGCTGTTAAAGCATTCAGCGTTAGCAAGCCTAAAGAAGGAGCGCAATCAATGATAATATAGTCGTATTTATCTTTAATTGATTGCAAGGCTTCTTTGAGCATATACTCTCTGTTTTTTTTATCTACTAATTCAATTTCAATAGCCACCAAATCAATATGTGCTGGAATTAGATATACATTTGGGGCAGTACAATCAACCACTGCATCTGCAGGTGAACAACTGTGTTCAAGGACTTCATACGTCCCTATTTCAACATTATCTACATCCACACCTAGACCTGAAGAAGCGTTTGCCTGAGGGTCGGCATCAATTAACAATACCTTTTTTTCAAGCGCTCCTAAAGAAGCAGCTAGATTAACAGAAGTAGTAGTCTTACCTACTCCACCCTTCTGATTTGCAACAGCTATAATTTTCCCCATTTTCTTAAGTCAGATATTTTTTGAGTGGTAAAAATACGATTATTTATCTGCATATAAAATCTATTTTATTAACATTCTCAATTGGTAAGCGTTCATTAAAAAAGGGATAATCTAGTATAAAACAAAAGAATATCCCTTTAATCTCTTTATTTTTTACGTGCATTCGCTTCCAACATATCCCACATGGCTTCAGGGATTTGATCGAGCATATTAAATTCTCCGGCACCTTGTAGCCATTCACCACCGTCAATTGTAACGACTTCACCATTGATAAAGCTAGAAAAATCAGAAATCAAATAAGCTGCTAAATTGGCCAGCTCTTGATGTTCGCCTACTCGGCGCAAAGGGATTTTTTTAGTTAAATCAAATTTTTCTCTTAACTCTCCGGGTAATAAGCGATCCCAAGCTCCTTTTGTAGGAAATGGCCCAGGAGCAATGGCATTAAAGCGCATGCCATATTTAGCCCATTCTACAGCTAAACTTCGGGTCATGGCCAAAACACCTGCTTTTGCCACCGCAGAAGGCACTACATACGCAGATCCCGTCCAAGCATAGGTTGTGGTTATATTTAAAACAATCGTATTTTTTTGTTTTTGCTCAATCCAATGCTTCCCTAAAACCAACGTACAGTTTTTAGTTCCCTTTAAAACAATATCCACAATGGTATCAAAAGCATTTGAAGACAATCGCTCCGTAGGAGAAATAAAATTACCTGCCGCATTATTGAGCAACACATCAACTTTTCCCCATTTGTCCAATACCGCTTGTAGCATTTGTTCGACTTGATCGTAATGTCTCACATCACAACTTACAGGAAAACACATCCCTCCTGTTTGTTCTTCTAATTCTTGTGCTGTTTTTTTGAGTTTCTCTAAATCGCGAGAGGTAATAACTACTTTGGCCCCAATTTCCATGAAATAAGCAGACATCGACTTACCTAATCCACTTCCTCCACCGGTTACAATAACAACTTTATCTTTTAATGCCGTTGGCGGCAACATTTTTTCTGTATAATTCATAGTGATTTTATTTTTGATATCTCCTAAAGATACAAAAAGGAAGACGATTACTTTCGCCTTCCTTTGAATTAAATTTTATATCTATACACTTCCCTCTTACTAATCACCTAAAAAAGTCTTCTATATCCTTTCATTTTCTATACCCGCATATGCTATGCTCAGTACCTTATTTTATTTCATTATTTATTACTTATATTTATCTCGGTAGTACTTACACCTAACAAAAACGTCATATGAAAATCAAATATTTTTTTCTCGCTGCTTTTTTAGCCTTGATTTGTCTTCTCCTATTAAAGAATTACAATCTAATACAGCTGGATTATGACCTGTTACTTATACTCTTCATTACCTTGCCTATTACGATTTATTTTACCCAAAAGAAAAGAAGTAAGAAATCCAAATAAATATATCGTCTACCGTTTGAACATCCTAGTATTTCTAACCTAAAAAAAGACATCTATGCGATGTCTTTTTTAGGTTTATTTTTTAGCTTGATCAATTTTTTCTTGAATTCGCATCCAATCGTAATACTGAAATACTTTTCCATTGCTCATCATCACCAACATACCTTGTGGAAATTGAGGATCTAACACTAAAGAAGTCGCTTCCAGACCATCGCATTCTATAGCTGCCACAGGAATTGTAGCCAATAGCTGATGTTTGTGAGGATTAGCTGTTTCTCCTTCTCTCGGATAGATTAGGATAGAATTATCCTGTTGATTTGAAACGATAATATATCCTGTTGTTGCCTCTTTTTTGTAGATTGCAATCCCTTCATGGTCTCTTTTGGCCTCTTTTTGGGCAAAAAAGGCAAGCTCATCATTTCCTTTTTCAGGATCTGCATAATACTTGCGAACACCGGCTGTTTCATCTGAATAATAGATATATCCCAATTCTTTATCCACGGCAATCGCTTCAATTTCTTTCTTTCCGCTATAGGTACCAAATTTTCGAGCCAATTGCAATTCTATTTTCCCTTGTTCATTCGTTGCATACGCATACTGCCATAAATAATCCGTAGAAGGTCCGTTTTTTCTACCTACAATAGCATAGAATACTTTCGACTCAGCTGCTGTCTTCTCATATAAGGCAATTCCCATAGGCTCATTGAATCCTTCTGTTTTCTCTCCTTCAAAAACCGTCAATCCACCGTCGTCAATAGGGGTCAATTCAGGTAATTTGAAGATTCTAATTTTATTCGCCTTTCTTTCAGTTACAACAGCAACATCAATGAATTGATTTTGGTAGGGGAAATCATAGGCAATATCCACATTGTTTGGACGTGCCATATCCACATACTTGCTGACAATTTTCCCCTGTAAATCAAACGCGTAAAGTCCCCCTCCCTTTTCTTTATCTGTGCCAATAATCAAACTTTTAGTTGCGTCTTTTTTATTCACCCAAATGGCGGGATCATCGGTATCAAAAACGGTTTGTTCAGTTACAACCACAGGTTGAATTGCATCGGGAGAAACGGGTGCTAATTGGTCTTTACAAGCCGTTAGTACAACACAACTTAGTACGAGATATAAAAATTTAGTATGCATTATTTTTTTGTTTAATGGTGTGTGTATAGATTACTTCCGCTTTATCGTCTTTTGCTTTTACCACTTGAACGGTCAATTCGTTTGCAGCAATTGAAAAAGTCATAAATCCAGGTTCTGCTGCAGCAAAAATAGTGTGCTCCATGGTTCCTGAAGGGCGCACTTCACTTGCCGCACCCGATAAGAATTGTGTTGTATATCTATTTTTAGGTTTTATAATTTGCAAATCATGTTCATGTCCACAAATATAGGCATCCACTTTATGGCGGTCAAAGAAGGCAGCAAACTTTTGTTCAAATCCTTGGGTATCTTTATTGTTTTTGCGCTTCCCTCCACTGTACATCGGATGGTGACCGACTACAATTTTCCACTGGATATCCTCCGCTGCTTGTCCGAGGGTTTCTTCTAACCACTGCATTTGCTTGGCTGTATCTTGTTCGGTTAAATCGCTGTATTTGTTGCTCTTTTGATAGCCGTCAATAAACGGATTGGTATCCATAACAACCAACAAGAGTTTTTTACCATTTTCTAAGGTAAAAACCTCACTGTAATAGCGTTCTGGCATATTCCAACGTCTGCTAATATTCGTATAGTCCAGTTGAGCTTGAACATTGCCTAAATAATCGTGATTGCCTAGGGCTACATACCAATTGGCATATAGGGATGGATTGGTATAGATCGTTTCAAACGATGCTATCCAATGGTAATCTTGTGTACTCGCAACCCCGTTTGGATAAAAATTATCCCCTACTGATACGACAAATTCACCATCTAAAACAACCATGGCATTTCCCATTTCCCGAGCAACTTCTTTTTGATAGTAATCCCCCACTCGCCCGAAATCACCTAGTACGACGAAATTAAAACTGTCTTTTTTATAGGCTAAACTTGGGATATTACGCCCTGAGTATCCCGTGATTTTTTCGTTTTCAAAAGGGGTTTGTGCGTGAACAAACCAAGGTGAACAAGCCAAAAGTAGGCTGTATAGTATCTTTTTCATGCTTTGTGTTTTAAAAAAGTACAGCAACTATTTAGTTGCTGTACTTTTTCTATTGTAAACTTCTGTTATAAATCAAATTTAATTCCCAATGTAAATTTAGGTTGGTAATACTCCATTTGCATAACGCGATTACTAACGCCTTGGTAGTATCTCAAGGGTTGATTCGTCAAATTAGTAGCTTCAGCAAAAACGCTTAAATAACGTGTGATTTTATAAGAGGCATTGGCATCTAAAAATAATTGTTTGTCATAGTAACTATCTTCAAAACTACTTCCGCCTAGAGCATCTAAATAATCAGAGGCATAATTTACAGAAACACGAGCAGAAAATCGTTCATTTTCCCAGGATAATGACCCGTTAAACATATGAGGAGCCGCTCCTGGTAATTCCATATTTTTTCTAATTTCTCCATTTGCATTTGTAATTCCCTTTGCTTGAGAATGGGTATAAGTATAGTTGACATAAACACCTAAGCCTTTCCAGAATTTACCCGGAATAAAGTCCAATTGCCTTTGAAAAGCAACCTCAACCCCAAACAAATTAACTTGGTCTCCATTGCGTTGTTGCGTAAATTTCCACGTTTCTCCTGCTTGAATTGGGTTCACCTGATCTGGGAATTCACTCTTAAAGTTATCTTGCGAAAAAGAGTCTGAGCGGTAGGTATAAATAAAGTCATTTAAGTTTTTGTAAAACACACCCGCAGAGAACATTCCCACGGATTGAAAATATTTTTCAGCCATTAAATCAAAATTATACGCATAGGTTGCTTTTAAATCGGGATTCCCTGCTGCGATTGTATTTTCCTGAGAGGCAACATTGATATAAGGCGCTAAAGCATAATAATCGGGTCTAGCTAATGCCGTTGTAAAAGCGGCTCTATAAATCCAATCCGTTGCGGTTTGGTATTTAAACGTCAAACTCGGCATTACATTGGTATAACTATTTGTGTTATTTACTTCGCCAATTAGGTCACTTTCATCTACAAGATAATTTCCTGTATAATCAATGCTTGTATGTTCAATACGAGCACCGACAATCATGGATAAGTTTTCATTAAAATCTTGGTCCCAACGAATATAACCGGCATATATTTTTTCTTTCGCCTTGTAGTTTAACGCTAGATATTCTGCGGGTACTTCTTTTTTCTCAAACTGACTTGCCCTGTGTAAATCCAATCCTCCTAAGTAAGCATTGGAAGCAAAATAACCGGGTACATAACGACTCCCAGCTTGAAAGTCTTTACCATCGTAAAAACTAGAAGGAACATCTACTAATTTTCCTATGGCATTCGTTCCAACGGGTTTAAATTCATAGAACATATTGTCGCGTTTTTTATCTTTGAGACGCAAACGTCCACCAAAACGCAAACGTCCTTTTTGATCTTCAATTACTGAAAAGGGTATTCTAAAATTTAATTTCGCCCCAAATTCACTGTCTTTCGTAAAGTTATCATTTTCAGTTAGTTTTCTAAAACTGAAATTTTCAGGTGTATCTTTTACCGCTGTTAGCAACGGATAATCTCCATTAGATAAATCCTCTTGAATAGCAACTTTTTTATTTTGAAAGTCCAAATAACGCTCTCCTGGGCGATCTTCTGATGCACGCGCATAGTTCATCGACCAGTCCATATCTAAACTACTTGACCATAAATGTGTTCCACTTAAAGCGTAATTTTGAACGCGCTGATCTTCTAAACGCGTATTCTTATTGCGGTTGTTATCAACGCCTCCTTTTGTTTCTCTGCGGATATCTCCTTTGTACCCTATAATAGCATTATCGGCATCGTATTCTGGTGTTATCCCTCTGTAACGCACGCGATAGCGATTTTCTCTATCATCTCTCCAATTGTACATCGCACTCGCATAAATGGTATGGTTCTCATTGATTTTATAATCAAAAGCCCCTGAAAAACTGCGACGTACGCGTTGTACATCATATTTACGGATATCATATTGATTGATGTATACATTGCCATGCTCATCTTTAGCCCAAACTGCTTCTACATTATCAGATCCAAAATTATTGCTGTTATAGGATCCACTTAAGATCATACCGAATTTAGAATCTAAAAATCGATTGCCATAGACAAAACTACCGATGTAATTGCCTTTCTCTCGAATTGGATTATAACCGCCTGCAAGAGTTGCAGAAATTCGCTCCCCATAAGGAGAAGCACGGGTAATCAAATCTACCGATCCACCAATCGCATCTGCATCCATATCCGGGGTTAGGGTTTTATTGACTTCTATAGATGAAATCATATCCGAAGGAATTAAATCCATCTGAACATTTCGGTTATCTCCTTCTGCTGAAGGAATACGATCTCCGTTTAAGGTAACTGAATTTAAATTTGAGGCTAATCCTCGTATTACAATATTACGGGCTTCGCCTTGGTCATTTTGCATGGTAATACCCGGTACGCGTTTTAAAGCATCTCCAATATTAGAATCTGGAAAACGTCCTACTTGATCGGCAGAAATAACATTGGATACATTTTCTTTATTCATCTGTTGATTCAATGCCTTTGCTTGCCCTTTTAAGCGATCTCCCACAATTACAATTCCCTCTAAAGTTTGAATATCGGTAGACAAACTCAAATTCACTACTGTATTTTGTCCAGCAACGACCTCCACTTCGTGTTCTACAGGAGCATATCCCATATAACTAACCGATAGGGTATATGAACCCATTGGTATATTTAAAAACTCAAAATAACCATTGGTATTACTAATGGTATATTGTTTTCCTTTGTTTAACAATACGGCTGCACCTGGAAGTGAACTTTTATCTGAAGCGTCAATGACTCTTCCTGATACAATACCGCTTTTTTGATCCTTATTTTGCGCGTGTAAGGGTACAGCAAAACAAAGCATAAAAAGAAAAAATAAGTACTTTATTCTCATAATACTAATATTGAATAGTTTGAGGCAAACTTACTGCCACCCCTACAATTCTATGTTGCTCTATTATTATGATTGTATGAGTATTCCTTGCCTTATGTTAACTTATGGGCTGTAATTTTAGGTAAAGGTTATCTACTTTCGATAGGGGGAATTTTCTTTTCAGTCAATCTTATATGAGAGATATTCACTCCAAAATCCATTTCTCTTTCTGTTTTTTAATAACAAAGCTGAATAACCAATGGGATGCTTCCTGCGTCAGCATAGACGTACACAGTGTTGATGTTCGTGTAAAGTTGGTTCTGACAATCAAAAATTACGTTCTTTTTTAAGGGGTAGAAAAGAAACAAAAACCCCTTGGACTGACCCAAATAAGGGTCAATTTTATTCTTAAAACGGAGAACAAAAGAACTCGCTGCGCTCAAACACCTTTTGTTCTTGCCGTTTTTTCAAATAATTGACACTCCTTATTGGGCTAACGTCCGTTTGAGATTCGCTTTTGTAGGCAGATCTTCTTTTTAGAAAGTATCACTGTAAACTGCATATCGACCGCAATGTGGCTATTAGTATAAAGTCGGTTCTGGTAATCTAAAAACAGCATCAAAAATTACTTTCTTTTTTAAGGGGTAGAAAAGAAACAAAAACACCTTGGACTGACCCAAATAAGGGTCAATTTAATGCTCAAAACGGAGAACAAAAGAACTCGCTGCGCTCAAACACCTTTTGTTCTTGCCGTTTTTTCAAATAATTGACACTCCTTATTGGGCTAACGTCCGTTTGAGATTCGCTTTTATAGGCAGATCTTCTTTTTACAAAGTATCTCTGTAAACTGCACAGCGACCGCAATGTGGCTATTAGTATAAAGTCGGTTCTGACAATCTAAAAACAGCATCAAAAATTACTTTCTTTTTTAAGGGGTAGAAAAGAAACAAAAACACCTTTTGTTCTTGCCTTTTTTTCAAATAATTGACACTCCTTATTAGGCTAACGTCCGTTTGAGATTTGCTTTTATAAGAAGAACTTCTTTTTCAGTATTCAACCCATAACTCATAATCCTTCACCCACCCCAATAAAAAAAGAGGCTATGCTGTGCATAACCTCTTTTATTTCGTAAAAATCAAATTTTACATTTGACTTTCTTCTAACTGCTGTTTTTTAGCTTTCTTCTCTTTTAAAAGCTCCATTGCGCCTCCCGTTGCCCAATAGCAAGCGAAGCCAATCAAGAATATTAAAAGCCAAAATGCCATTGTAATAACGGTCATGGCCACGATGAAACCTAAATACTGTTGAAATTCAAACATTTTATTCCGGATTTTTTTGTATACGACTCAAATATACACTCTTTTCTTGATTTGACAATACAGCTCTTTTATTTCATCTCTTCTTTAGAATCAAACTAAATAATTTGTATCTTTAAGCTCATTTTAAATACAAATCACCTCATGGAATATAGAATAGAAAAAGACACCATCGGAGAAGTAAACGTACCGAAAGACAAGTATTGGGGGGCGCAAACAGAACGCTCAAGAAATAATTTTAAAATTGGCCCAGAAGCTTCTATGCCACATGAAATTATTGAAGCTTTTGCTTATTTAAAAAAGGCGGCTGCTTATGCAAATTTCGATTTAAACGTTTTAAGTCAAGAAAAGAGGGATGCCATTGCTGCCGTATGTGATGAAATTATTGCAGGTCAATTAAAAGATCAGTTTCCTCTGGTTATTTGGCAAACGGGATCAGGAACGCAATCCAACATGAATGTCAATGAAGTCATTGCCAATCGCGCGCAAGTTTTAGCTGGATTTGCTATTGGTGAAGGCGAAGCGGTATTAAAAGCGAATGACGATGTCAACCAATCGCAATCTTCGAATGACACCTATCCTACTGCCATGCATATTGCGGCTTATAAAGCGGTCATTGAATCAACAATTCCAGGGGTAACACAATTAAAAAATACATTAGCTGCAAAAGCTACCGCATATAAGGATATCGTTAAAATTGGACGTACGCATTTAATGGATGCGACTCCTCTTACACTTGGTCAAGAGATTTCGGGTTATGTTGCTCAATTGGAACATGGTTTAAAAGCGCTACACAATACATTACCTCACTTAGCGGAATTGGCTTTAGGGGGTACTGCGGTAGGAACGAGATTAAATACACCTGCTACTTACGATGTAGTGGTTGCCAAGCATATTGCCGATTTTACGAAACTGCCTTTTGTTACGGCTCCAAATAAATTTGAAGCGCTAGCTGCGCATGATGCGATTGTAGAAACGCATGGCGCATTGAAACAATTGGCTGTATCCTTATACAAAATTGCCAATGATGTTCGTATGCTAGCTTCTGGTCCGCGTTCGGGAATTGGTGAAATTATCATTCCTGCTAATGAACCAGGGTCCTCTATTATGCCTGGTAAAGTAAATCCAACGCAATGTGAGGCACTAACGATGGTTGCCGCACAAGTACTGGGTAATGATGTTACCATTTCTTTTAGTGGCACACAAGGACATTATGAATTGAATGTTTTCAAACCGGTAATGGCGGCTAACTTTATTCAATCGGCTAAATTATTAGGGGATGCTTGTGTGTCTTTTGATGCGCATTGTGCGCAAGGCATCGAACCCAACCACAAACGCATCCAAGAATTGGTGGATAACTCGTTGATGTTAGTTACGGCATTAAATACCAAAATTGGTTACTACAAAGCGGCAGAAATTGCACAAACGGCACATGCCAATGGCACAACGTTAAAAGAAGAAGCGGTTCGCTTGGGCTATGTCACTCCAGAAGATTTTGATCTTTGGGTGGATCCGAAGAAGATGATTGGAAATTAGTGATGGGTGATGAGCGAAGTAAAAAAAGAGGAGTAAAACTCCTCTTTTTTTATAAACATATTCTATTTTAAATAGAAACACCATCATATACCAACTCTTATAAAGAAAATACAAACTTAAATTTGAATTAACACTTCATAATCATTAAAACATGTGACCAAAACACCTTGATCAGTGACATCGAAAGATTCAAATATATCTGGCAAGTCTATTTTATCAATAATTTTAAAGGATTGTTTACTCATTTTTAGAATTTGAAGTTCTGTTATAACGAAAAGAAAATTATTGAATACTTGAGTATCATAATAGAAAAAATTAAGTTTTACTCTATCAATAACAGTATTTTCAATCATATTAATAACAATAAATTCAAGATCTATCCCTATCGTACAATATTGATTATTTATAATCTTTATTACAGGTTTAACAATATCACTTCCCCATGCAAATTTGTATACTACATTATTAATTAGAATTGTAGCAAAAGCTCTATCAGTTATTTTTTCTTCAAAGAGATTTTTTAATTTAAGCGCTTGATATTTTTCTTTAGTAATCCTATCTATACTTGATACCATAATCATTGTTTAAATATTTTTGGAATAATTGTTACAACTGATGGCTGACTCATCATATTCCCATCTTTGTAAAAAAAGCCTACATCAATACTTCCTCCTTTATTTACCATTATATTTTTAGTTATTGTTGTGCCATATTGACTCGTTTGAGTCTTAATATATGTTCCATTATTAAAAGCATTTGTAAAAACCTTTGCTAACTGAGTTTCTGTTTTAATACCGAGTGTTTGTAAATCTTTCAAATTTTGAGCAGATCTAGAAATATTATGCTCGCTTCCTGTTACAATTTTTACCAAAAAAATAATCAAATTTACCCGGATTCACTGTAAAATCTACTTTACTAGATAATGAAGAAGACATTCCTAGTGATTTCCTGCCATTTTTCATAACAGTAGCTAGGCCCCATAATCCTTTGGCTCCTTCTAAGAACATTGCTGCCTCAATTGTAAATTCACTTGCTGGCAACAAGGTTTCTTTTATATAGGAATAATCTCGTTCTTCCGGAGTTTTTTCATTGTATGTTTTCTTTTTGGCCCCCTCTTGCTCCAACTCATCTACCCCCATATGCATAGCATGATTCAAACCACTAACAATTAACCCTTGTCGCATTCCCTTCCAGAAATCACCACCAGCAATCTGTACTACTTTAGTTGGATTATCGCTTAAGAAGTTAACTGAGTAGCAAGTTATTAAAAAAATCTTTAAACTACTTCTGATTTTACAAGATGAAGTATACTTTGCAAAAGATGAAAAGGATAAACTCATTAAATCAATCTTATTTAATAAAAGTAGTAGAGAGTTTGTTCTCTACTACTTTTCTTCTGCATTTATTTTTTACTACCCAAAAAATAGACTAATCAATAATAAGAGGTATTTGATTTGATTCTATTTTTTCAAAAAAAGGAACATATCCCTTCTTTTTTAGTTGTTGTAAGACTTCCGTATTAATGAATTTTTTCATTAATTCTTGGTCTAAATGATAGGTTAAAATCAAATTATAATTATTCTGACTAATACTATACATGTAGAAATTATCTGCATCTGTAGACCAACATAATTTAAATGGAATTGTTATTTCTTTTTCTTCACCACTTTTTAGTAATATAAAATCTTCTACTTTTCTATTGTCTAATAGCGTTGTCCATTCATCAAAACTGACGAAACCTCCAGACATTGAAGTTCCTTCACCTGAAAAAGGAACCAATTCATTAGTGTCAATATCTTTTAATGATATTTTAGGTATAAATACAGATGTTCTAAAAAAGTCTTCCATTAACATTTTATAAGAGAGTACTGATACCTCCCAAGGAAGAAAAATCGCTTGGTTCGTTTGATTACTGACTCTTATTTTAAGCGTATCACCGTCTTTAACTGTTGTATTTAATATCTCAGCTATAATTTTATCTTGTGCATATACTTTAATTTGAAATAATAAAATAAGAAATACTAGTTTTAGCATAATTGTTATTGTCTTCTTTATTAATAATTCCATTTGTTATCTTTTGCAAGGTTTATATATTTATTATGTTCTTGAGCATTATAAAGAAATCCTCCTTTATTAAAATCATGAGCGAAAATTTCACTAATTGCTCGTGCTCCGTCTTGAGTATATTTATTAGCCCATGTTTGATACACTCCAGAATAATAATGTGTCATATGTATTAATTCATGCCCCATGGTACTAGCTAGTGAATAATAAGATAAAAATACATTTTTCGATAATGAAATTACATTTTTTGAAGTAATCGTATATTTACCATTCACCTCCTTATAACTGTAATGTGATTTTCCATTAACAGATCTTCCATTCTCATCGGTTAGTTGGTCTTTTATGGAATAATTAGGATTTCCTGCTTCTATTGACAACTCAGGAAAAACTTTTTCAGCAAATTCCTTAGTCCATTCTTCTGAAGGTAATTTTGTAAAATCAGTAAATGGATCTAAATCAGCTTTTTTTAATGCATTTTTCACTTTATCTCCTTCAATAACCATATGCATGGCATGATTCAATCCACTAACAATAAGCCCTTGTCGCATTCCTTTCCAAAAATCACCACCAGCAATCGTAGAAGAAATACCACCGGATAATCCATCACCGCCAATCATAGTCGCTCTGGTTTGGAATTACATAGCAAGTTACTAAAAATTAGATTGTACTTCTTTTATATAACAAACGTATTGTTTATTGGAAGTAGTTAGCCTGCTGCAAAATGTAAAAAAAACTATTAAATTCTATTTGATGATGAAATATCTTAGAACGAAAAAGCAGTAGACGATTTACGTTCTACTGCTTTCACTTTAACTTATCTGCTGTATTCTAACAATACAATGATTTAATCGTCTATTGAACGCTTTTGATTATAAAAACTAATAAAATAGATAGGTGAAGCCTTTTTCATCCACTCAATTTCTTCTTTCGTACATTCAAATGTGATATAATAATTTACATCACTCATAAAGGTTCCGTTGGCAATATCTAATTTGTAAAAATATTCTGCCACCAACAAGATTAAATCTAATGTATCTTGATTCTTTTTTAATGCTGTAAACATAGCGGTAGAACAACACATCAAACTAATTATCCGTGCCTTATCAATTAGCACATCTGTTTCATGAAAAAGGTTGACAATAAACGAAGCTATATCAAAGCAATTCTTGTATTTTTTGCGTTCAAAATAATAGGGAATGGAATTAAATTTAAAGCCCGATTGGGCATATAAAACATTAAATTCCTTATCTTCATTTTGGAATATATCTGAATTTCTGTCTTTTAGTTGTCTAAATTCTCGTTTTAACCAATCTAATTTATCTTGTTCTTTATCATATATATTACTTAATAAACTTGATAATTTCATATAAAATATTCTGTTTTTTCGAGCCCCATTAGGAGACATAAACAGGTTTTTCGCAAATGTAGTATCATGCTCTAAACGAGTGATTAACATCAATAGTTCTTTTATTTCTTTCATTATTATTTATTCAAATCTATGCCGAATTTGTTGTTTTCTAATACTATTGTTAAAAAGATTTACAGATGAACCTGGAAAACCAAGATTTCTATAACCAGCTTCAACTTTTATATAGTTTAATCCTGCTTTTCTAGCAGCTGCAAATACAGGCCCTCCCAAACCACTTCCAGCTATAAAAACATGTGGAGATGATGTAAACACTTCATAATAATCATTATAGATTTCGTATTTAACAATTATATCATAAGGTCTCACTGTCCCATTTTTAAGAGCATTTTTGTTAAGTCGATTTCCTAAAGACAAAGAATATCTAAAATCTTTTGCCACATGTGGTCCTTCACCACTTTTTTTCAAATCTACCAATCTGCCTTTATTCAAATTATATTATTCATAGCTCATAGCTCTATATAACCGTTCACTAATATCTGGATCACTATCTCCTTTTACTAAAGATCCAACTATAACTAGAACAAAAACAGAGGTAGCAGATAAGGTTACTACTGCTTTCGCTTTAACTTATCTGTTGTATACTAACGATACAATGATTTAATCGTCTATTGAACGCTTTTGATCATAAAAACTAGTAAAATAGATAGGAGAAGCCTTTTTCATCCACTCTATCTCTTCTTTTGTACATTCAGAAGTTAAATAATCATTCACTTCAATGATAAAGGTACTGTCAGCCATATCCAATTTGTAAAAGTATTCGACAATTAACAAAATTAAATCAAGTGTATCTTGATTCTTTTTTAATGATGTAAATATGGTACTAGAACAACACATAAAATGAACTAGTGCAACTTTAAGTGCACTATCACCTCTATTAAACATCATTTTGATAAATAAAGCTAAATCAAAATAATTTTTATATCCTTTATAATTGAAATATACAGGAATGGCATCAAACTTGAAATGCGAATTAGCATAGAGCGCATTAAATTCTTCATCCTCATTGAGAAATACTTTCAAAGAAGCATTCTCTAATTGACTCAATTCCCTTTTAAACCATTCAAATTTGTTTACTTCCTTATCATATATTGAGATAAAAAAGTCACATAGTTTCTTGTGTAATATGGCATACTTTTGAGGACCTTTAGGTGACATAATCAAGCCTTGAAAAGCACTGTTAACCTCTGTTCGTCCACTAATTAAGATTAGCATTTTTTTTACTTCATTCATAATTTAGAATTTATGCCAAATTTTTTGCGTTCTAATTTTGCTATTAAAAAGATAAACTGAACTGCCAGGAAAGCCAACATTAGTAAATCCTCCTTCATATTTAATATAGTTTAAGCCCGCTAGTCTTGCGCCATTAAAACTGGGCCTCCTAATGTAATACCATCTGCAATATATTTATATGGGCTTGCAAAAAATGCGTTGTAAGCATCAATATAAATTTGATATTCAACAATTATATCGTATGGTTTTGTTGCACCGCTATTTAAAGCATCTTTATTTAATCTATTACCGAGTGATAGTGGATAATCAGAATTTATTGCAACATGTGGTCCTTCTCCTTTCTTTTTTAAATCTATTAATTTACCACCAGTTGCGTTATATTCTTCAAAACTCATGGCTCTATACATAGGCATACTAATACCTGGATCACTATCTCCTTTTACTAAAGATCCAACTATAGCTAGAACAAAAACAGAGGTAGCAAATAAGGTTACTACTGCATCCAGGGTAACTGTACCAATTGGAATAACTATTTCGCTTAATGTTGTATTATTCGTTGGTTTTGATTTATTTCCTTCTTGATCATATCCATTATCAAGCCCCATATGCATGGCATGATTCAATCCACTAACAATAAGCCCTTGTTGCATGCCTTTCCAGAAATCACCACCTGCAATAGTAGAAGAAATACCACCTGATATTCCACCTCCTGCAATCAGAGCCGCTCTAGTTTGACTAGCGTTCTACAAGATACGCTAAATAGCAGTTTACTTAAAAAGTTTTTAAACGAGTTTACAAATACTTCTACTCCACATATACTTTACAAAAGTTGAAAGCATTTGCGAATTAAATAGATTTATTCTGAACAACTTGCTTATAAAGGAAAAAGCAGTAGTAATTTGTTTACTACTGCTTTTTAAATTTATCGTCTACAATTTTATTCCTTTTCAATCTCTAAAAATTCCTTACCAAAAAAAGGATCATTCATAAACGCTCTCATCGCTTTAGAAATTTTTAGAGGAACAATATTACTTTGTATCTCGTATGTATATAATACATAACCTTTATTCTCTAAATTTGATCTATTATACATAGTGTCTTTTTCTCTCAATTGCTCCATTTTTTCTTTGGATACTTGGTAATTGAGCTGAAAGTAAGTAAATAAACTATCTGTACTCTGATAAAATAAGGAACAGGAGTAAAACTCACGTTTAATAAATTGTATAGGTATTTGCAATCTTACAGAAGTATTAGACTCTAGGAATAAAATATCGACATTTTTAAATTCTTCTTTTTTTCTTATTAATTTACCACTAAATACACTTTGTTGTACATCCATACAATCTGAGGTATCTGAACCTCTAAAATTACCGCGATTCATTTCTTCATCATACCAAATTTCTTTTAAGGAAAAATGCTCTTTTGCTTCATAATAGCTATTAAATCCCAAATATCGATTCATCGAAGTATCCAAAGGCAGATAATAATTCTGATTACTGTGATTAAAAAACTCAACAGTTACAATACTATTATTCTCTATAGAGTCCTTTAGAATTGTTAGGATTATGTCCGCTTTTTTAGGACTTTGCCCATAAGAGAAAGGGATAAAAAATAAGAGTAAATAGCATAATGCTGTTGTTTTAAATTTAGTATTTTGCATGTTTAGAATAAAATTTAAAATTGCTAATTATTACTGTTAACTGCATTTAAATGATTTAAATATATTGGGTTTGAATTTATGTAACTATTTCCCCACTCTATTTCTAATTGATATGCCTTTACTTCAGACATATTGTAAGAAGCCTCAACTCCATATTTTTTATGCCATACTGATCTGAATCCAGATACAACATCTATAACATGACTTAATTCATGTATCATGGTTAAAGTTAAACCTCTATATGTATTAAATACGGTAGAGCGAAGTCGAACTTTTCCATCAGTAAGAAAATAATCTCCATTTTCTGTATACCTTATCTTTACTTTTCCTACAGATGATTGACCGGCATCACTTTCAATATCATTATCAACAATAAAATCAGGTTTTTGGGCAGCTTCATAATATTCAGGGATAACTTTTTCTGCAAAACCATTTATCTTACTATGATCTCTATACAAATCTTCTGCAGGGTCATTTGGCTTATATCCATGATCATCTAATCGCTTATCTATACGTGCTTTTTTAATTTCTCCTACACCCATATGCATCGCATGATTCAATCCACTAACAATCAACCCTTGTCGCATTCCCTTCCAGAAATCACCACCAGCAATAGTAGAAGAAATACCACCTGATAATCCACCACCAGCAATCCTAACTGCTTTAGTTTGATTGCTAATTTACGGCAAAATAAGAATGGATATTGGGTGTTATCTTTTTGTAATGTCTCGTAACTATACAAGAATTCCTTCTTTATTGATGAGGTCTCTTCCTAAAATCAAAAAGCAGCAGGAAATGGTTCGCTACTGCTTTTTTAATTATCATTCAATTATTTTAGTTCTTTTTGTATCACTAGCATTTAATTCCTATCAATAGACAAACTTTACCGTATTTGACCGAATATATTCATTATAAGGGCTGTATTTTTTGCTTTTAAGTTCAAGTAAAAGTTCTTTCCCCACATATTTATCCATCCATTTTTTAGACATAATATAATTGATGTCAAAAGTAATTTTACTTTGTTTATGTTTTGTCTCACTTAAGTCATACTCAATAAAACTTTGGTTATTTAATTCTTGTACTTTTTTAAGTGTAAAAAAGTATGGAATTACTAGTATCTTGTTTTTTGGAATTAAAACAATTCTATCTTTATCTTGTATACTTCCATTTATTTGATTAAAGTATTCTAAATCATGAGCTGACGTAGACACTATCGTATAAATTGGAGTATCTTTTTCCTGACTTTTTAAATTTTCTCGTATTTTAATACCACCGCATAGTTCAGTTTTACAGAACTGTAACCTAGTCTGGTTTTCCGATATCGTATCCAACGCAATCCAAATATTCTGATTCGAATTATTCACTAACTTTATTTCTAACCAAGTACTATCACGTATTTCTTCTTCCAGTATTTCAAAATATACACTCGATTTCTTGTTTTGACTTAAACCAATTGTAAGTGAAAACAGGCCAATAAGTAAAATTATCTTTCCCATCCGTTTAATTTTGCTTCATTTATAAAACCTTTATATGTACTATTAAATTGCGATTGTTCACCAGTAGAATGATATGCATCAATCTCAGATAGGACTGTTGCGGCATGAGTATTTTTATATTTATATGCCCAATTTGCAAAGACTCCAGTTGTTAAGTGAACTCTATGTATCAGTTCATGCGCACCAACTCTCGCTAAATTCAAATTAGTAGATGTACTATTTTTTGACAACCTAATATTACTTTGCTCAGCAGTTGGTCTAAAACAACTTAATTCTCCAGGCGTATCGTCTCCTATTGACGCATATTTCCATGGTGATTCTCCTTCACGATTAGGGTCTATAAATTCAACAATATCATACGAAGGATTATGTCCTAACTTCGATAAAAGAGGAAAAAGTCTTTCCATAAACGTTTTCGCTTCCTCCCCTGTTGTTACCCCACTAGGATTCTCGGATTTAACTTTTCTCTATCTAAAGCCTGATGAACAAGATTATTTTCTTTTATTTTATCTAAAACCATATGCATTGAATGATTCAATCCACTAACAATAAGCCGTTGTTGCATACCTTTCCCGAAATACCCCCCTGCAATAGTAGAAGAAATACCATCGGATAATCCACCACCGCCAATCATAGTCGCTCTGGTTTGGAATTACATAGCAAGTTACTAAAATTTAGATGAAGCTTATATTATGTAACAAAGGTATTGTTTACTGGAAGTGATTGGCCTCCTGCAAAAGGTAAAAACACCAACCCATTAAATGTAATTTAATTACGGAATACCTTAGAACGAAAAAAGCAGTAGGAAATATTTCTCTACTGCTTTTTTGTCCAATAATGAGTTTTAGTCGTACGTGATACTTATAATGTTTTTCATATGATTCGGGACTTTAGTATAGACTGCTTTTGTTTTACTTGTTACCTCCAATTCTACAATTTCATCTCCTAAACTGACATACAATTTAATTTTTGGTAATTCTTGTTTTAATAATTCAATTCTTTCCTTCCTATTGTATTGATCGAATTGTTCAAAAAAAGAATAAAGCTCACTTTCTTTATCCAGGACCTCCATACCACATTCTACTGTAAAAGAACGTCCTTCATACATTTCGTATATTGATAAAAATTTTTGAAAAGACTTATATTTTTTATCTTTATATGATATCCATATATCAACATCTTTTTGGCGATCTAACTTATAATTCGTTTGATTATTTGTAAATATAGAATCTAGAGGTTTCAAAGTGAAAATGAGTTTATTAAAAATACTGTTTTGTTCTTTAAGGTATCTAAAGTCAATTTCATTAATATACTGGCTATTTTCTAAGTTATTTATCTCTATGGGATTTAATATAAGGGAGTAAACCTTAAAATCTTCTTTGCAGCTTATTAATGTAAATAATACAATGATTAGTAATGCAAGCTTCTGAGGGGAAAACTTACAATGATTTATTTTTATTTTCATATCGAAGCATATTATCTTTAAAATCATCTGTTGTGAATTGCCATGAGTATAGAGATCTTTGATATTGAATAGCTCTTAATTCTCTTTGACCTCTAGAATAATCTTGTATGTTTTTGTTTTCAAATCCATTATTTTTCAGAGACTTATATTGAAGATTATCTAAATAGTGTCTATACTCATGCCCTATCGCATTTATCATATTAAATTTGTTATCCAATAAAGAACTGAATTTACCCGCAATTAAATAAAATTTCCCCATTGATTGGAGTCTTCTTCCTAGAAATCCCGTATTTTTTAATCTTACACTCATAAGCGTTTCACCCAATTCCACTCTTGTAGTTGAAGCATCACTCGAAAATTATCTTCTATCAATGATAGAAGAAGCCTCTTCAGATAATCCCTCGTCTGCAATCATAGTCGCTTTGGTTTGGAATTACATAGCAAGTTACTAAAAATTAGATTAAGCTTCTATTATGTAACAAAGGTATTGTTTACTGGAAGTAGCCCTGTTGCAAAAGGTGAAAACCCTAATCAAATTCAATTTGATTAGGGAATACCTAATAACGTAAAAAGCAGTAGAAGATTTACTTTCTACTGCTTTCACTTTAACTATTATTTTATCTTAATGCTTTTAAATGTATTGCAAAGAAACGTTTTGGTATTTCTATCAATAAACAAATTTAATCTTATTTGATTCTATCTTATCTATAAAAGGAACATAGTGTTCATCTGAAAGTTCTTGAAGAAGTTCTTTCTTAATATAATGCTCAATCCATTGACTACTCATCGAATAAATTAAGCTTAAAGTAACATATCCTTCTTTTTTTACAATATCCTCTATTGTATACTCTCTATAGTAACCAGGATTCGCTCTTTGCATTTTCTTTAGTGTAAAGAAGTAAGCAAAAACAGTTTTTTCTCCTTTCTTTACTAAAATAAGGTTGTTCTTATTTTTTATGTTACGTTCCCTATCGTCAATACAATCGAAGTTTTGGGCAGATACTAACATCCCAGCATAACTTGGTTCTTCTTTTAAGTGGCCTGCTAAATCCTCTCTCATTTCTAAACCTTTATAAAATGAATCAGTACATAGAAAATTTCGATTTTGATTTTCAGCAACTGTATCTAGTGCAATCCATATATTATCTTTAGAATTATTCACTAATTTCACTCGTAACCAAGTACTATCGCGTACTTCTTTTTGCGCAATCTCAAAATAGACTTTTGCTTTCTTATTTTGGCTTAAACCTAAGGTAAACGAAAACAAACTTATAAATAAAATTATCTTTCCCATCCGTTTAGTTTTGCTTGTTCTATATAATTTTTATAGGTATTATTATTTTGTGGTAATTCGCCTGAAGTTTCATAAGCATCAATTTCGGAAAGAACATGAGCTGCCTCATCGTTTATATACTTAAGGGCCCAATTACGATAAACACCTGTCGTTAAATGAACTCTATGTATTAATTCATGTACTCCTATTTTTGCTAAAAGGAAATTAGTCGTTGTAACACTATTAGATAGTAAAATATTCTGTTGATCCACCGTTGGACTTAAATCTATTAATTCTCCTTTTAACATTCTTGTAGCATATTTTCGAGGGCTTTCACCTCCTTTACCTGGATTATCAAAATCTACCAAATCATATGAAGGATTGTGTCCTAACTTAGATAGAATAGGAAAAAGTCTTTCCATAAACGTTTTCGCTTTTGCCCCTGTTGTTACCCCACTAGGATCGTTTGGATTTAATTTTTCTCTTTCTAAAGACTTATTAACAAGATTATTTTCTTTTATTTCATCTACAACCATATGCATGGCATGATTCAATCCACTAACAATCAACCCTTGTCGCATTCCTTTCCAGAAATCACCACCTGCAATGGTAGAGGAAATATCACCTTCTGCAATAATTACTGTTTGAATTCGGAATTGCCCTACAAGTTACTAAAAATTAGATTGTACTTCTTTTATATAACAAACGTATTGTTTATTAGAAGTAGCCCTGTTGCAAAAGTTGAAAATATCAATCAAATTCAATTTGATAAGGGAATACCTAATAACGCAAAAAGCAGTAGAAAGTAATTCTTCTACTGCTTTCGCTTTAACTTATCTGTTGTATTCTAACAATACAATGATTTAATCGTCTATTGAACGCTTTTGATCATAAAAACTAGTAAAATAGATAGGTGAAGCCTTTTTCATCCACTCAATCTCTTCTTTTGTACATTCAAAAGTGATATAATAATTTACATCACTCATAAAGGTTCCGTTGGCAATATCTAATTTGTAAAAAGATTCTGCCACCAACAAGATTAAATCTAATGTATCTTGATTCTTTTTTAATGCTGTAAACATAGCGGTAGAACAACACATCAAACTAATTATCCGTGCCTTGCCGATTAGCGTATCTGTTTCATGAAAAAGATTGACAATAAACGAAGCTATATCAAAACAATTCTTGTATTTTTTGTGTTCAAAATAATAGGGAATTGAATCAAATTTAAAGTCCGACTGAGCATATAAAACATTAAATGCCTCATCTTCATCAAAAAAAATATTTAAAGTTGTATCCTTAAACTGATTAAATTCTCGTTTCAACCAATCTAGTTTATCTTCTTCTTTATCATAAATAGTAGCTAGTAGGTCACAGAGTCTATAATTTAAACTACTATACTTTTGTACTCCATTAGGTAATTTTATTAAGGTGGAAAAAGCTCCATTTCTATCCTTACGGCTAATCATAAATTCTAATAATTCTTTTATTTCATCCATTTTTCAAAATTTTTCAATCAAATTTATAATCAATTGTCATTCTACAGATACTTGAATTGAATAATTCTACGGAACTACCAGGAAAACCTAAATTCGTTGTATTTGCTTCAACTTTTATATAGTTTAATCCTGTTTTTCTAGCAGCTGCAAATACAGGTCCTCCCAAACCTTGACGTATTCCTTTCCGAACATCACCCACCTGCAATGGTAGAAGAAACCCCTCCTGATAATCCCCCTCCTACAATCAGAGCCGCTCTAGTTTGACTACTAAGTTACAGCAAAATACGGATGAATAATCTACTGTTTATTTTTAATGCTATACGAGTGGAGACAATGTCATTGACGTATTGAACTGCCTACAAAAAAAGCAGTACCGAATGATTCGCTACTGCTTTATATAGATACAAAATAAAATTTATATTTGCTTTTATCTCATTTTTAGCAAGAGCGTAGTCTTACTTATTGATAGTACAAAAAATACTATTTTCATTCTTTGTCAACACTCGATTGGGGTTTAGTACAAAATCCTCTCCTCTAAATTCGATATGCGATCACTCTTCCTATACAATAATTTACTGTTGATATCTTCAATGAAAAAATAGGGATAAATAGCGTCGATCGTTAGTAACTGCTTTTATAAACATTTAGTGCATTATAATCTATGTTTTTATAGGATAAAAATATATATTTATACCTCCTTATGAAATAGGAAAAGACAAGTAAAAAAACAAAAAAAGGGAGGTTTCAGCACGCTGAAACCTCCCTTTTATATTTTATATTACCTTCTTTTAATGAGAAATAGACTTCACATCTTCTGGTTTGTGTTTGTATTTGAAAACAATAGCAAACAGAATGGTTACTATTAATGAAAATAAGGAGAAAATAATCCACGAATGTCTCCATCCTTCTACTTGCAGTAGTAAATCATCTTGGCTATATACATAGTGATTCACAACCGCTTGAGCTAAGAACATACCTATAGTAGCGCCAAAACCGTTTGTCATCATCATAAATACACCTTGTGCGGAAGAGCGAATATCTTCACTTGTTTCATTGTCTACATATAAAGAACCGGATACATTAAAGAAATCAAAGGCGATTCCGTACACAATCATAGACAAAATAAACATCCAAACGCCATTTCCTGGATCTCCTAAGCCGAATAAGCCAAAGCGCAAGACCCAAGCAACCATCGACATTAGCATGACAACTTTTATTCCAAATCGCTTTAAGAAGAAAGGAATCAACAAAATACAAAGTGTCTCTGAAATTTGAGACAATGAAATTAATGCATTGGCATTACTTGCTCCCCATGTACTTGCATATTCAGGAATATTTTTAAAAGTTGTAATGAAAGGATTGGCATATCCATTTGTAATTTGAAGAGATACTCCCAATAGCATTGAAAAGATAAAGAAAATAGCCATCTTTTTTTGCTTGAATAGGGCAAATGCCTTTAAGCCAAATGCATCGGCCAATGTGCGTTTTTGATCTGATTTATTAACAGGGCAATGAGGCAACGCAAAACTATATAAAAATAAGATCACACCTAAAAATCCCGATACGTAAAACTGGTGATAGTCTTGTTGAAAACTCACAAAATTAGCACTGCTGCTAAAATCAAATCCTACTATTCCATCGGTATAGCCAAAAAAGTTTACAAATAGCATCGCTATAATAAAACCAATCGTACCAAAGGTACGTATAGGCGGAAAAGCTTTAATCACATCCAATTGATTTTGCTTTAAAACCGTATAAGCTGTGGAATTTGACAGTGCAATCGTTGGCATAAAAAAAGCAACACTAAGGCTATATAACGTAAATATGGTTGTAAAATCTACATTACTTCCTGACACATAGCCATAATATCCAGTTGCAAACATAAAAATCGCTGCTAACAGGTGATTAATTCCCAATAAACGCTGTACAGGAATCCATCTATCAGCTACGATTCCCATAATAGCAGGCATAAAAATAGACACAACCCCTTGCATGGCATAAAATGAACCAATTTTAGGTCCTAATCCTATAGATCCTAAATAATTACCCATGGACGTTAAATAAGCTCCCCAAACTGCAAATTCAAGGAAGTTCATAAACGTTAATTTTAGCTTTACATTCATAATTATTCTTGTGTAGAGTTATGGAAATAGAGCTACTTCTGTGTGAGGCAAATGAGCTATTTCCATAGGTGTATGATTAAATTCTTTCTTTTACTAATTGAAGGATCAAATTAAACTGTTCCTCTCTGGATAGATTGGAATTATCTACCTCTATTGCATCGGTAGCTTTTACTAGGGGAGAATCTTTTCTTGATGTGTCTATCTGATCACGCTCTACCACATTGCGAAATACTTCATCATACACCACTTGACTGTTTTTTTCTTGCAGTTCTTTGAAGCGTCTTTCGGCGCGAATTTCAGGAGAAGCTGTCATAAAAACTTTCAATTCTGCATCTGGAAAAACAACCGTTCCAATATCCCTACCATCCATAACAACACCTTTGGATCTGCCGAGAATTTGTTGTTGTTCCACTAATTTTTTTCTCACTTCAGAAACTTCTGCAATTTGGCTGACAAATTGTGAAACTTCAAGGGTTCGAATTAAGTCTTCTACATTCTCTTGTCCTAAATAAATATCAGCATATCCTTTCGATACATTGTATTCAAAGTGTACATCGATGGTATCTAGCTGCTCTATCAACCTTGATTGATCAAAGTTTTTGGATGAAATCAGCCCTTTGCGCATGGCAAAAAGTGTCACTGCGCGATACATGGCACCTGTATCAATATAGATATAACCTAATGACTTGGCCAATGCTTTTGCTAACGTACTTTTTCCTGTAGAGGAAAAACCGTCAATCGCTATAGTTATCTTTTTCAAATTTGAAAAATTTACAATTAATTCATATCAATACTCACACCAAACATACTTGTGCTTGCTGCTGTGGTTTGGCGTGCATACGAATAGTCAATTTTAAAGCGCTTGAGTTGCAAACCCACTCCTGCAGTAATACCTGCAAAATGCCTTTGATCCACAATTCGCAATTCTTCTCCTTTTCTAAAGTTATACCCCAATCGAATTTGGAACTTCTTTTGAGGGAACAATTCTACTCCAACAATAAAATGCCGCAAAGCATTATTAAAAAAACTGACCTTTTCTTCTTTGAATTCTTCGTCTATAGACATAGAACCCCTATTAGGGTTTGAAAAGGACAAATCCCATTGTTGTAAATTATCTATTGTAATGTGCCAACGCAAAGGTACGTTTTCTAATTCTTTCGAAACGGAAATTGCGACATCTAATGGTAATTTTTCTCGATAATCTGCATATGTTTTTATTTGAGCTCCCATATTTCGGGCCGTTAGTGCAAAATCCCATTGCTCAATTTCATCTTTATACAGCAAACCAAGGTCAATTGCAGCCCCGATGGATTGGTACGATTCCATGGATGAAAATACAAATTTCACCTGCGTTCCTACGGACCAATTCGATTGTTCAATTTGATAGGAAGACCCTAAGGATACAGCAACTTCATTCCCTTTAAAACTCCCTGTATAACTTCCAAACTCATCATATCCTTCCAAATCACCATAATTAATAAAGTTTACACCCACAAATAGATTGCGCTTGGAGCGAAAGGTTTTTGAATAGGCTAAGGAACCATAATTGGCTACGCCATACACTTTACTAAAGCTCAACGCCAACTGATTGTCCATTTCTTCATTAATCACGGCCGGATTCCAAAATCCTTGACTCACCTCTTTCGAAAAAGCAAAGTTCTTTCCTCCTAAGGAAGCTTGCAGAGGGGCAACGGGTAAATTCAAAAATTGATAGGTATAGTCAGCACCTACTTGACTATAAGTTTTACACGATAGCAAGTAGAATAAGAGTAAACCTATTCCTAGTATTGAATTCCTCATTCGCAGTTTGTATTACGTTGCTAATATATTACATTTTCAAAAACAATTACAAAAAAGGAAGCTGCGTCCTAGTAATACAACCTTTTTTTTGTAAGAAAAAAAGCATCCCTATTCATTCAAAAACGAAATTCAAAAAAAAAGCAGTAGTAAACTAATTTTCACTACTGCTTTTTACTCTTATTTTTTCAAAGGCTTACCTCTCCCTTTGTATGTATTACGGTTTTTCTACTTTGAAATCTTTTGCATTTTTAACTTTCTCCTCAAGTAAAGCTATCTTCAAAACTTCTTCCATACGATCCACATAATGGAAGGTAAGTCCTTTTACATAGTCATCTTTAATTTCTTCGATATCTTTTCTATTTTCTTTACACAAGATAATCTCTTTAATATTGGCGCGTTTGGCTGCAAGAATTTTTTCTTTAATCCCACCAACAGGTAAAACTTTACCTCTCAAGGTAATTTCTCCTGTCATGGCTAAGTTTTTTCTTACTTTGCGTTGTGTAAAGGACGAAACCATAGATGTCAACATCGTAATACCAGCACTTGGTCCATCTTTTGGAGTAGCACCTTCTGGTACGTGAATGTGAATCTTATAGTGTTCAAATACTTCTGATTCGATCCCGAATTCATCTGCATGTGCTTTAATATACTCTAGGGCAATCGTTGCGGATTCTTTCATTACTGTACCCAGATTTCCTGTAATACTCAAGCCACCTTTTCCTTTGGATATAATTGATTCAATATATAAAATATCTCCACCAACACTTGTCCATGCTAAGCCAGTTACTACACCTGCTACATCGTTATTCTCGTATTTATCGGCTTCAAATCGCGGAGTTCCCAAAATTTTTCGGATATCTTCTTCCGTTACTTTAGGGGTAAATTCTTCTTCTAAGACGATACTTTTTGCAATTCCTCTAGCTACATGTGCCAATTGTTTACTCAAGCCACGAACACCCGATTCACGTGTATAATGTGTGACAATAAACTCCATTTGTTTTTTGCCTATACTTAAATTTTTACTGGTTAATCCGTGTTCTTCTAATTGTTTAGTCAATAAATGTTGTCTTCCAATTTCTACTTTTTCCTCAATTGTATAGCCAGTCATCTCGATGATTTCCATACGATCTCTTAGAGCGGGTTGAATGGTTGATAAACTGTTTGAAGTAGCGATAAACATTACTTTCGACAAGTCATACCCCATTTCAAGGAAGTTGTCATAAAATTCGCTGTTTTGTTCTGGATCCAAGACCTCCAACAAAGCAGAAGAAGGATCGCCCGTGTTACTTATAGAGAGTTTATCGATTTCATCCAATAAGAAAACAGGGTTGGATGTACCTGCTTTTTTCAGACTTTGAATAATACGCCCTGGCATAGCACCGATGTATGTTTTTCTGTGTCCTCTTATTTCCGCTTCATCGCGTAATCCGCCTAATGAAATACGCACATATTCTCTTCCTAGAGCTTTAGCTATAGATTTACCTATGGATGTTTTTCCAACCCCTGGAGGGCCATATAAACACAAAATGGGAGCTTTTAAATCATTGCGCAATTTTAAAACTGCCATATGCTCCAAAACTCTTTTCTTTACCTCTTCAATACCGTAATGGTCTTTATCTAGAATCTTTTGAGAACGCTTTAAATCAAATTTATCTTCCGAATATTTTTTCCAAGGTAATTCTAATAAAAGTTCCAAGTAGTTGCGTTGAATACCAAACTCAGCAACTTGTGGATTCATGCGTTGCCATTTCATCAGCTCTTTGTCAAAACGCTCACGTACTTCTTTCGTCCACTTTTTCTCTTTGCCCTTTTTGCGCATTTCGTCAAATTCTTCTTCATTGGAAAATCCGCCCAATTCTTCTTGGATGGTTTTCATTTGTTGATGAAGAAAATATTCTTTTTGCTGTTGATCTAAATCAATGCGAACTTTGGTTTGGATGGTGTTTTTTAATTGTAACTTTTGTAGTTCCACATTCATCAAACGCAAGGTTTCATACGCGCGTTCCTTCAAATCATTGATACGCAATAATTTCTGCTTATCTCCTACGGGTAAATTCAGATTAGAAGAAACAAAATTGATTAAAAAGGAATTGCTTTCAATATTCTTCACAGCAAAAGAAGCCTCTGAAGGAATATTTGGATTCTCTTTAATAATTTCAACTGCAATCTCCTTGATGGAATCAACAACCGCTAAAAACTCTTGATCATCCTCTTGAGGACGCGTCTCATCACATTCTTTTACCTTTGCTCTTAAATAAGGGGTTTCAGTAATTAATTCAACTATTTCAAAGCGTTTTTTACCTTGAAGAATTACGGTAATATTGCCATCTGGCAATTTCAATACTTTTATAATTCGCGCTACAGTTCCTTGTTTATGAATATCATCTAAACCTGGGTTTTCTATTTCTTCGTCAATTTGAGCAACAACGCCAATACTTTTCCCTTTTTTGTTCGCTGCTTCGATCAATTTAATAGACTTATCTCTTCCTGCTGTTATAGGAATAACAACTCCTGGAAACAAAACCATATTGCGCAAAGGTAGAATTGCCAATTCATCCGGTAGTTCTTCGTTATTCATTTCTTCTTCATCTTCTTGACTTAAGAGCGGAATAAATTCAGAATCACCGTCTAAGAAATCGTCCAGCATTAAATTATCTAATGTTATTATTTTTTGGTTTGCCATATTATAAATATCACGTCATTTTGTCAGTAGCCTAAAATAAAGAGTTAGTGATTAAAACTCAATCCCTTAACAATCAATATCATTAACTACAAATTAGTTTCATACTACACTAATAGTTCAATCTTTATGCCATAAAAAAACCTTGCTTTATGCAAGGTTTTATGTCAGTTCTTTTACTTATCAAATTACAATTCAGGAATACCAGTTCCTGGATCAGGGTTTGGTGTAGAAATAATCTCTTTCATAGATAAAGTAGCTTTAAAATCACCAAATTGTAAAGTAATAATATCACCTTCTTTTGATTTCATTTTAAAGGTAAACTTTCCACTGTAAATTCTTGTATTTTGGCTACTTAATGCACTAATATCTTCCAGTTTAAAATAACTACCCGTTAATTCCTTGTCTTTATCATTTGAATAGTAGACTACACCATTTTCTGAGGTATATTGAGCTTGTATCTGCTCATAACCGTAATTCCCTTTAGCTAAATCTTTGTCAAAAGTAATAGTCATTGCTCTCTTACGCATTGTTTTACTCTTTGCTTTGATTACAATTTTCTTATTTACAACATCCCCAAGAGGGTTAGAGATAACATCTAAATCTTTTATATTAGTACCATCAAGCGTAGCATAAATAAAACCTGTTTCATTCGTACCAATTCGCGTATAGGGAACATTTTTAAACTCTCCGGATACTTTAAAAGAGCGATTCAAAAATTGATTCAGTGGTGATGGCATTAATAAAGTATTGAATGAACCGCTTACCAACATGTCTTCTCTGTCAATTTTGGTAATTTTAATCATTCCATTATTTCTTCTAGGATCTTGTATATCAGTTGAAGTAAAGAAATCAAAGCTCAAATCACCTGATTGATACGTATAATCGATTGTATTAACATTGGTTGGGAAATTTCCTTGTTGAAATTTCAATATTTTCATATCAAAGAATTGGCCAAACATCAAATCATCAATATACAACTGGAATTCACCATTTTCATCTAAAAATGCCTGAAAATTTTGTGTTTTCGTAAACGTTGTATCGGGCGTAGTAAGTGTAAAATAGGTCGGTCCTTTAAAAGACGGATCTATAAAAGAATCGTCATCTGAATTATTACATGACGAGACTCCAACTAACAAACTTGCACCAATCAATATTGAAAAAAATTTCTTCATAATTTTATATTCTAATTACAAATTCAAATATATATATTTTAATAGATTTTAAATATTTTTTAACAAAAAAAAATTAACAAAAATTATCCATTCGAATTCTTATTCTCTTTTACACGCAATAATAAGAAAAAACCAACAATAAAGAATAGAATCAGAAATAAAATTGCATTTTGCATTTTCCCAGTTAGATCGCTAATTAGTCCATAAATAGACATCCCTACAACGATTCCAATTTTTTCAGTCACATCATAGAAGCTAAAAAAGGAGGTTGTTTCTGTAGTTTGCGGCAATAACTTGGCATACGTAGAGCGAGACAGGGATTGAATACCTCCCATAACCAGTCCAACAAAAGCAGCGGCCACGTAAAATTCATTGGGTGTACTAATGGTATAAGCATATCCACAAATAAAAACCCACAGCACATTCAAAATACACAAGGTATAAATATTACCGATACGCTTAGATAGACTAGAGGTTGCAAAAGCCCCTAGAATAGCGATAAGCTGAATCAACATAATACTTACAATGAGTCCCATACTCCGTTGATCATCATCTGCCCAAGCGATTTCCTTTTCCCCAAAGAAAGCGGCAATAATCATAACCGTCTGTACCGCCATACTATAGACAAAAAACGCAACTAAATAGCGTTTTAGTACCGTTTGCTCTTTGAGCACTTCAACTACTTTTTTCAGTTCTCTGAATCCTTTGAATACAATACCTTTCGCTAATTTCTTATCATTCTTAAAATCGGGTAATCTACGAAATGTAATTTGGCTAAAGACAAGCCACCAAATGCCAACTAAGATAAAAGAAAAGCGCATGGCTTGCATACCACCTTCAAATCCCAGTTTTTCGGCATTCATTATTAAAGCCAAGTTTAAAATTAATAAAACGACACTTCCAATATAGCCTAAAGCATAGCCTTTGGCACTGACCTGATCTTGTTGATTTTCATAGGCAATATCAGGTAAATACGAATTATAAAACACCAAACTACCCCAAAAACCAATTAATCCCAGAGTATAAATGAGCAGGCTTAGTCCAAAATAATCTAGGCTAAAAAAGTATAATAGCATACACGATAAAGAACCGATTCCACAAAAAAGTTTCATAAAAAACTTTTTTGTTCCTAAGTAATCAGCAATTCCAGAAAGCAAAGGCGAAAGCAAGGCAATAACTAAAAAGCCTATCGCAGTACAATAACTAATGATGCTTTCACTATTCATTTCAAGTCCAAAAAAAGAATAGCTATTTATTTCTCTTGCGCGAAATAGCATCCCGTAATACAAAGGAAAAATAGAGGAAGAGATTACAAGGGGATATACAGAATTTGCCCAATCATAAAAAGCCCATGCATTTAATAGTTTCGCATTTCCTTTTTCGAATTTTTTCATTTTTAATGATCTAAATAAGCTACTAAAATAGAAAAAGCAATCTGTTATAGATCGCTTTTTCCTATATTATTTTAAAACGTTACTCCAAATTTTGCAGCTTCCGCTTTAGCAGCTGGAATTAACTTTTTCAAATCGTCAATACGCTGTTGGTTTGAAGGGTGGGTACTCATGAAAGAAGAACCACCACCGCCACCGCTATTGGCAGCCATACGACTCCAAAAAGCAACCGATTCATCCGGATTATAACCCGCAATAGCCATAAGTGTTAGTCCGATTTTATCCGCTTCACTTTCATTACTTCTACTAAAAGGCAGCATCACCCCATATTGACTACCCAAACCAAAAGCCATACCCAAGGCTTGTTTGGTTGTTTCTTTACTACTAGCAGTTGCCGCATCCAATCCCATAGCCGCCGCTTGTTGCAACATGGCAGCACTCATTCGCTGTTGTCCGTGATTAGCTAAAGCATGGGAAACCTCATGTCCCATTACCGTTGCAATTCCCGCATCGGTTTGACAAATCGGTAGGATTCCTGTAAAAAACACAATCTTTCCTCCTGGCATACACCAGGCATTTACCTCTTTATCATCTACTAAATTGTACTCCCAACGGTAATCGTCTAAATATTTTGGATACCCATTCGCTGTTAACCATTTTTCAGCTGCAATGCGTATTTTATATCCAATATCTTCAATTCGCTTGGCATCTTTTGTTCCTTTAATCACTTTGTGTTCTTTCAAAAAGTCGCCATACTGCTGAAAAGAAGATGGAAATAAAGAGGCATCTGAAACAAGAGCCATTGTACTTTTTCCACTAAATGGATTTGTTTTACAACCACTTAGCAAAAAAATAATTCCCAAGGATAAAATTAATTTTCTCATTCTTTTTTTTCTTCAAAAATAAAACTATTCCTTTATGTTTAACAAGTATTTTATTTGGTTTTTAAAAAATAAGCAATACAATTGCATTTCTCTTGCGTATTGCAACAAAAGCAATTCCTGCCAAAAAAATAATTATAATCCCTATATTTATCCAAACATTGATTGAAAACTTTTAGTTGCACACTATATATTTTGTACTTTTGCTAGAAATGTTTTTAAACTATGCAGGATCCTTCTAAAAAAGCAAAACATTCCTTAGAAATACCTAAATCTATTATCTGGACAGGAAAACTATTGCAGTTTTTTTCCTTGTCCTTAGCCGCTAGATTTGCACAGAATCTCTTTATAACTCCTATCAAGTTTAAAACGCCCAAAAGAGAAAAAGAAATGCTTACAAAAAGTAAGCGAAGTAAATTATATATTCCTACCCTTAAAAAAGATGTGGTTGTTTATGAATATGGCATCAACACCAAAGCAACTAAAAAAGCCTTATTAATTCATGGGTGGAATGGTAGAGGAACTCAATTGGTTACTATTGCAAACATCTTAATTCGACAAGGGTATGACGTTGTGAGCTTTGATGCGCCTGGACATGGTTTTTCCCCTAAAACAAAAACAAATCTAACCGAATTTATTGCTTCAACTTTCGAAATAGAAAAGCAATTTGGCCCTTTCGATTTGATTGTGGGTCACTCACTAGGAGGTATGACCGCAATGAATGCCTTGCGAGATGGATTAAAAGCTAAAAAAGCAATTATCATTGGCAGTGGAGATATTGTTCAGGATGTGATTGAAGATTTTGTGAATCAACTACAATTAAAAGCGAGAATTGCGGAAATCATCAAAACGCGCTTTGAACAACAATTCAATCGTACTATGGACAGCTATTGTGTACATACTGCCGCTGAACAAATTGAGATTCCCCTCTTAATTATTCACGACCAAGACGATGTTGATGTTCCAATTAAAGCAGCGTATCAGATTAAGAAACACGCACCTAATAGTCAACTCATGGTGACAGAAGGATTGGGGCATCGCAAAATTTTAGGGGATAAAAAGGTAATTGAACGCATTAGAGATTTTACACAAGAACACAACTAATTCATTCCCAGCAAAACCGATGAAGAAAGACAAACACACAACAGCGCAAGAGTGGAAGGAAATACTTACACCAGATCAATTTTATGTCTTGCGAGAAAAGGGAACAGAACGTCCTTTTACTGGAGAATACAACGATTTTTATGAAGCTGGACATTATGCTTGTGCAGGCTGCGGACAACTTTTATTCGATTCAAATACCAAATTCGATTCTTCTTGTGGTTGGCCTTCTTTTGACCAAGCCCGCGAAGGAAGTATTGAATACATCAAAGATATATCACATGGAATGGTACGTGTGGAAGTCGTTTGTTCTAACTGCCAAGGGCATCTAGGTCATGTTTTTCCTGATGGTCCTCCAGAAACAACAGGACATCGATATTGCATCAACTCCATTTCTATTGACTACAAAAAATAAAAACAGCTATCCGTTCAAAGTAAGGGTTACCCTTATTTTGAACTAATAGAGCAAGCGTACTTCTTTTAGGGCAAACTCCAACCTCTTCTGCTCTTCTGTTTCAACCACTAACTTGCCGTTGGCTGTCACATCTCTTATTATCCCATTAAAACGCTGTCCTTCTGGCAATTCAAATACGGACACAACGTTCTTTCGGTATAAAAGCTCCTTAAATCCTTTCCATAAAGCGGGCGTTTCACCCTGACACAAGGCTTCATAGCCCAAAGTCAATTCTTTCAGAAATTCTTGCAAAAGCACGTCTTTATCCCAGATTTCCCCAGTTAAAACTGCCAAAGAACTGGCTTTGCTCATTTGCGTAAACATCTGTTGATTCACATTGACTCCAATCCCCACAATAGAGACTACTTCACCACTCGCTTTAATGACATTTTCAATTAAAATACCGCAAATCTTCTTGTTATAAGACAAAATGTCATTGGGCCATTTGATAAAAAATGGCAGATTCAGTATTTTTTTTAACGTGCGTGCCACGCATAAAGCAACCATAATATTTAGATCAAATATAGACTGTATCGTATGGGGCTTATTTTTTAACAACACACTAAATGTCAGATTACTACCTGCTTCAGAAATCCAATTTTCTCCTCGCTGTCCTTTCCCTGCAAATTGATTTTCAGTCACAATTGTAGTGAAGTTTTCCAAATCGCAAGTTGTTAACATCTGTCTTAAATACGTATTTGTCGATGCAGTGGCATCGAGTTTGATAATATTCATATAAAATTATTGTAGTCTAATCAGAAGCGATTCACTATATTTGAACCCAAAATTAGGAAACATATTTTTGTTAACTTGAAGAAATTTAGATAAAATCAATAAATGACAAACAAAACTATCAACAACGACGAATTGATTGCTAATATTATCAAAGGAATTGAAGCTGTAAAAGGGGAAAATACGACGATTTTAGATTTAAGAGAAATAGCTAATACACCTTGTGATTACTTTATTATATGTGATGGAAACTCAAATACGCAAGTGAATGCGATTTCAGGTTCTGTTCAAAAAATTGTATCTAAAGCATTACACGACAAACCTTGGCATGTTGAAGGTGAAATTAATGCGGAATGGATTTTAATGGACTACGTAAATGTTGTAGTACATGTATTTCAAAAATCAATTCGCGAGTTTTACAACTTAGAAAGCTTGTGGGGAGACGCAAAGATTACGAATATCAACAGCCAATACTAAACTTTAAAATTTATTCTTCATGGCGGGAAACATAAAACCAAACCAAAACAAACCCAAATTTAGCCCGTGGATATTGTACGCGAGTATTGTGGTCATTGTATTGGTTATAAACTTTTTATCCAACGGAAGCGGTGTTGGTGACTCAAAACAACTGAGTTTATCCAAATTTTTCGACTACCTTAAAGAAGGTAAAGTAGAGAAAGTAGAATTTAACCGTTCTGTTGCTAAAGTATATTTGACAAAAGAAGCTTTACAAAGTAAAGATTTTGAAGAATTACAAAGAAAATCAATCCTTGGTAAAGAAAGCACAGGTCCACAGTTTGTAACAGAAATCGGCAACTCTGAAATTTTCCAAAAGAAATTAGATGAGGCTGCTGGAGAAGGCAAACTTCCTGAATATAAATCTGAAGCGGAAAGCAACTGGGGTGATTATTTTATCAGTTTCCTTCCTATCATCATTATCATTGGTTTTTGGCTGTTCATGATGCGAAGAATGACTGGTGGCGGTGGCGGTGGCGGCGGCGGACAGATTTTCTCTATTGGAAAATCAAAAGCTAAACTTTTTGATGAGAAAAACGACGTCAAAGTAACCTTTAGTGATGTTGCTGGTTTAGAAGGAGCAAAAGAAGAAATTGTTGAGATTGTTGAGTTCTTAAAGAACCCAGAAAAATACACTTCTATTGGTGGAAAAATTCCCAAAGGAGCCCTTTTAGTAGGTCCTCCAGGAACCGGTAAAACCTTATTAGCCAAAGCAGTCGCTGGTGAAGCAAAAGTACCTTTCTTTTCTTTATCTGGATCTGATTTCGTTGAAATGTTCGTAGGAGTTGGTGCATCTCGTGTACGTGATTTGTTTAAACAAGCCAAAGAGAAATCACCTGCGATTATTTTCATTGATGAGATTGATGCAGTTGGTAGAGCTCGTGGAAAAAGTAATTTTTCTGGATCAAATGACGAAAGAGAAAACACGTTAAATCAGTTATTAACTGAAATGGACGGTTTTGGTTCTCATACTAATGTTATTGTATTAGCAGCGACAAATCGTGCAGAGATTTTAGATAAAGCACTTTTACGTGCTGGTCGTTTTGACAGACAGATTTATGTAGATCTTCCAGACGTAAATGAAAGAGAAGCTATTTTTAATGTTCACTTACGCTCGATTAAACACGTTGACAATTTAGACATTGACTTCTTAGCCAAACAAACACCTGGTTTCTCAGGAGCAGATATTGCTAACGTTTGTAACGAGGCAGCTTTAACCGCGGCTCGTAAAGACAAGAAAGAAGTAGACATGCAAGACTTCTTAGATGCAGTAGATCGTATCATTGGAGGTCTTGAAAAGAAAAATAAAATCATTACTCCAGAAGAAAAGTACGCAATTGCTATACATGAAGCTGGACATGCAACGGTAAGCTGGATGTGTGAACATGCTGCTCCTTTAGTAAAAGTAACGATTGTTCCTCGCGGACAAAGTTTGGGTGCAGCTTGGTATTTGCCTGCAGAGCGACAAATTGTACGAACCGAACAAATGTTAGATGAAATGTGTGCTACAATGGGTGGACGTGCTGCTGAAAAAATTGTCTTTGACAAGATTTCTACTGGAGCCTTAAGCGACCTAGAAAAAGTAGCGAAACAAGCAAGAGCCATGGTAACCGTATACGGTTTAAATGAAAGGCTTGGAAACATTACCTACTATGATTCATCTGGGCAAAATGAGTACAACTTTAGCAAACCTTATTCTGAAGATACAGCTAAAGTGATTGACCAAGAGATTTCAAAATTAATTGAAGGTCAATATGAAAGAGCGCAAGTTATTCTAACGCAACACAAAGCTGAATTAATCCAACTGGCAGACTTACTTTGTGAAAAAGAGGTTATTTTTCAACAAGATTTAGAAACTATCTTTGGTCAAAGACCTTTTGATAAACCAAAAACAGAAGAGAACCTAAGTCAACCTCAATCGGATATCGAAGAAACAATAGCTTAATAAAGCATTAGATAAGAATCTACCTAAAAATCTTAACTTAAAGACTAATTTAAGTTAAGATTTTTTTTTATCTTTGAAAATAATAAAAACATCATATCACGACACTTAGCCCATGAGCTTTCTAAAGAAGTTAATTAGCGGATTTATGTCAAAACACAATGACGAAGAGGCTGAAGACGACAAAAGTCAATATCTTCCTGAAACTGTTATGCCTGTTGATGACCTATTCACTGTTAACTTTAAGAATAACGGGGGCAAGTTTTTGTATTGTGATACCCAAAAAGAATTACACGAAACGTTTATCAGTGTCTTAGTAGAAAATGATTGGTTTGAAAAAGAAGCCTTAACCCATGAAATTCAATTCCACTCCCTGCTAAAAGATAATAACATTGATTATATCAAAACCAAGCAACCCGTATTTTTTGTAGCTTCATGTGAAAGCTTAATTGCAGATGATGGCGCTATCTTATTTTGCGACAAGCAATTAAAAGACAACAAGGCTCATGAAATTCCAGACAATGTAATTATCATTGCTGCAACCAGTCAAATTACGCGTACAAAAAGCGATGGCCTTCGTGAGATCAAAAAAAAATACAGCAGCAAATTGCCAACTAATATTACCGCAATAAACTGCTTCAAACCTTCTGCCAATCAAGATTTCTTAAGTTATGGCAGATCTCCTAAAAACTTATATTTACTCTTATTAGAAGATCTCTAAACTATGTCTGAAACTGTTAAAAGAACAATATCCGGAATAATCTATATTGTTCTACTACTAAGTGCAACGTTATATGATGCGCTCACTTTCAAAATACTCTTTGGGTTCTTTCTGTTAGTAGCGGCTTATGAGTTTGCTAAATTAATTAAATTATCCCCGTTTTTTTGCGTTGGGATTAGTGCAATTGCCTTAGTAGCCCTTTTTCAAAATGCAATAACGATTTCTATTACTGCTTTTGTAATCGCAACTTTTCTGATTCTATTAGCTATAACAGCTGAATTATTCACCACGCGAAAACCCAATCGAAGCCTTCCTGTTAAGTTACTTCTATTTTTAGGCTATATCCTTGGTACATTTACTGCTTTTTTACACTTGCCTTATACGGCAGATGGATACCAACCGCAAATCGTTATTGGAATTTTGATTTTAGTATGGACCAACGACACTTTTGCCTATATAGTTGGGAAAAAGTGGGGGAAACACAAGTTATTTGAACGCATCTCTCCAAAAAAAACAATTGAAGGTTTACTAGGAGGAATTGTATTTGCAATTATAGCCTCTCTTGTATTAAATCACTTTTTTACACTATTAAATGTGTATATTTGGATTGCAAGTGCTATTTTTGTGGGATTATTTGGTACACTTGGTGATTTAGTTGAATCTCATTTCAAAAGAGAAGCTGGTGTAAAAGATAGTGGCAAAATAATGCCAGGACACGGAGGTATCTTAGATCGCCTAGATAGCATCTTATTTATCTCACCCTTTTTGTATATCATTTTTCAAATTTTATAACTCATGTTTCATAAAGAAGGAACTAAAATTATTTTTTTCTCGTTAGTAGTCGCTGTAATCATTATTGTAGTTTTTGATTATTTCATAACGATTGATTGGTTAAGAATGACTTTGTCATCTATTATTCTAGCACTGCTAATTTTAGTATTGCAATTTTTCAGGAATCCCAACAGGTCAATAACACCAAATGATGCTGTTATTGTGGCTCCTGTCGATGGGAAAGTAGTTGTAATCGAAGAAGTTTATGAACCGGAGTATTTTAAAGACAACCGTTTAATGGTTTCTATCTTTATGTCTCCCCTCAATGTACACGTTACCCGTTATGGCCTAAGTGGTTTGATTAAATACAGTCAATACCATGCTGGAAAATACTTAGTTGCGTGGCATCCAAAAGCAAGTGAAGAAAACGAAAGAACAACTATTGTCATTGAAAATTCAGTTTTTGGAGAAGTAATGTATCGTCAAATTGCAGGTGCAGTAGCTAAACGTATTATCAATTATGCAAAACCAGGTATGCAAGCCATTCAAGGAACAGACGCTGGTTTTATAAAATTTGGATCTAGAGTAGATTTATATTTACCGCTAGGAACTCCAGTTGATGTAGTTCTGAACCAAAAAGCGATTGGTAATAAAACGGTAATTGCAAAAAAACAATAATGAACGAGCAACTAGATAAAGACTTTTTAGAAGCATACGAGCGAATTTCAAAAGAAGCACGAAATTTGGCTCCAGATATTATGCTCCGGATTTATGCGTATTACAAACAAGCAACCAATGGTATGAGTCATCAGGATTTTGAACATATGTCCCATGATTTGAAAAAAGCTTTTAAATTCAATGCATGGACTCAAGTTAGTCATTTATCCAGAGAAGAAGCCAAAGCAGAATATATCAAAATTGCCCGATCTATTTTAAACAAAGTATGAAAAACACCAAGTTGTTGAACCTCTCGTTTTACTTTCTTGTCGTTTTAGCAGCATCATGTGGCAAAAAGAATGAACATTTTGAAGTTGAAATTCCAAAAAGGGAAGAGTTTGTAGTTGAGAAAAAATCAATTCTCGGTCAAGATAAAGTAAAAACAAAACAAGGCCCTTTTGAAATGAATCCGCTCTCTTTTCAATATGAAGAAGTGAGTGATTTATTCACACCTGAAGATTTAGCTTTACATTATGGAGATATACACTTGGACTATGCTAATCGCTTAAATACAGCTATTCACAATACGCCTTTTGTATCGGATAGCTTAACGGGTATTTTGTCTAAAGTAACTCCTGCACAGGCTGAAATAGACAATTTAGCAGGTGCCTACTACAACCACAATTTCTTTTGGAAGTCTATCAACAAAAATACAACGACCAATCCAAGTGCTGGTTTATCAACCTTGATTACGACTAGTTTTGGGTCTTATAACAACTTAAAAGCAGAGATAACAAAACTCGCTGTAGCCTTCGAAGGTTCTGGGTGGTTATGGCTTGTGTTAGATCACAATAATCATTTATCCTTAGTAACTACGGAAAAGAATGGCAATCCAATTACGTTGCGACTCGGTCGTCCTATCTTGGTTATCGATTTATGGGAACATGCGTATTTATCCTCCTACAAAAACGACAAGGAAAAATATATTAAGGCACTACTTCCCCATCTCAATTGGGAATTTGCTTCTAGTAGATTGGTAAAGGGTGATGGGTAATGAAAAAGGGGTGAAAAGTAAATTTTTCTTATTTTAAAGAGACTTAAAGATAAAAACGAAGTACAACACTAGCTTACTAACGAAATAGTTTAAGTGGTGAACTGAAAAACAAAAAAAGCGAAAGAATATACTTCTTTCGCTTTTTTTGTTTCTTCTAAAACGGTTAAATTATTTCGTTTTGTGAGTTATAATTTAAACCAATGCGCTTCATTTATATCTTTACTTTTATCTAAAAGAATAAGTTTTATCCCATAACCCTTCACTCATTCCTCTTCACTAAAAAGGAACATCATCATCATTAAAAACATCTCTTGCTGGAGGTAAATTCTGCGTCATATTAGCTCCCATCCCTTCATTTAATGAAGAAGAATAAAAGCCTTCACCTCCACCTATACCGCCTTCTAATCGCAAGGCATCTTCATCTAAATTGTCAAATTTACCGTACATACCCAAGAATTTCAATCGAATATTATCTAAACCACCATTTCTGTGTTTAGCTATAATAAATTCTGCTTCTCCAGCTGTCGGCGATCTAAACTCATCGTCCCATTCCTCGATTTTATAGTACTCTGGACGATAAATAAACGATACGATATCCGCATCCTGCTCAATCGCTCCAGACTCCCTTAAATCGGATAATAAAGGCCTTTTAGACGTTCCCCTTGTTTCCACTGCACGCGATAACTGCGATAGGGCAATAACAGGAACATTTAGTTCTTTAGCCAAGGCTTTTAAATTTCGAGAAATAGTAGAAATTTCTTGCTCACGATTTCCACCTCCTTTTTGGTTACCTCCTGCGGTCATCAACTGAAGATAATCGATTACAATCAGCTTAATACCATATTGCGAGGCCAAACGGCGTGCTTTGGCACGTAAATCAAAAATGGATAACGATGGGGTATCATCAATAAACAAGGGAGCACGCTCTAAGTCTTTCACTTTTACGTTTAACTGTTCCCATTCGTGTTTTTCCAATCGTCCTGTACGCAATTTTTCTGAAGACAATCCTGTTTCAGAAGAAATCAAACGGGTAATCAACTGAACCGAAGACATCTCCAACGAGAACATAGCTACACCTGCACCAGCATTAATAGCAATATTACGAGCCATTGATAATACAAAGGCCGTTTTACCCATACCTGGACGAGCTGCTATAATAATTAAATCACTAGGTTGCCATCCCGAAGTTAATTCATCCAACTTATGAAAACCAGTGGCTAATCCACTTAATCCTTCTTTTGTACTAATTTCTTCAATGCGTTTTTTGGCTTGAGCCACCAAACTTTGTGCTGTTTCAGAGCTCTTTTTGATATTACCCTGCGTTACTTCATACAACTTCGCTTCTGCTTTATCTAATAAATCAAAAACATCGGTTGTTTCATCATAAGCATCGTGAATAATTTCATTCGAGATGCGAATTAAACTTCGTTGAATAAACTTTTGAAGAATTACACGAGAGTGAAACTCAATATGTGCGGAGGAACTAATCTTTTGGGTCAAGCCAACCAAATAAGCATCGCCACCCGCAATATCTAATCGGGCATTTTTTCTAAGTTGCGCAGAAACAGTCAATAAATCGATGGGTTGACTCCCCACGAATAACTGATCAATAGCTTCAAAAATATACTTGTGCCCTTCTTTGTAAAAAGCTTCGGGTTGAAGAATATCTATTACTTCGTCAATCCCCTTTTTATCAATCATCATTGCACCTAGAACAGCTTCCTCAAAATCAACAACTTGAGGTGGTATTTTCCCCTGTTCTAAAGCAATAACCTCTTTAGAAAAAGTATTCATTTGTGTTCGTATATCTTTTGCTTTTTCCATAGTGCAAAAATAGTTCTTTTTATACTCTATTACCCTATTAACTTTATAAACAATAAAAATACTAGTTTTTTATTTGATTTCAGAACTAATAGAGAACAAAAAATCCGAGTAAATACTCGGATTTTGTTATTCTATCTTTTATTATTTAGCTTTTATATTCTCCCATTTCAAAGTACTTTTCCATACGTTGTTCTAGTAACTTATCAACTGGTGTTTTTGCTAACTCTTTATATGTACTTTCGATATATTTTTTCACAGATTCAAAAGTAGCTTCTCTGTCCGAGTGTGCTCCTCCTAATGGTTCTGTAATAATATCATCAACTAACTTATTTTTTTTCATATCATAAGAAGTCAATTTTAAGGCATCTGCCGCTTGTTCTTTATATTCCCAGCTTCTCCATAAGATGGAAGAACAAGATTCTGGTGAAATTACAGAATACCATGTATTTTCTAACATTGTTACACGGTCACCTACACCAATACCCAATGCACCACCTGAAGCACCTTCACCAATAATAATACAGATAATAGGCACTTTAATACGAAACATTTCGAAAATATTTCGTGCAATTGCTTCTCCTTGTCCTCTTTCCTCCGCTTCTAATCCTGGATAAGCACCTGGTGTATCAATCAACGTAACAATTGGAATATTGAATTTCTCAGCCATTTGCATTAAACGCAAAGCTTTTCTATAACCTTCTGGATTAGCCATCCCGAAGTTTCTAAACTGTCTGGTCTTTGTGTTGAATCCTTTTTGCTGTCCTACAAACATAAAACTTTGATCTCCAATTTTACCTAAACCACCGATCATTGCTTTATCGTCTTTTACATTTCTATCACCAAATAATTCTAAAAATGTATCTCCACAAAGCGCCTTAATATAATCTACTGTATAGGGTCTATTTGGATGTCTTGACAATTGAACGCGTTGCCAAGGAGTCAAATTCTTATATATGTTTTTCTTTGTTTCTTCTAATTTTTTCTCGATTTGTGAGCAAGTTGTAGATACATCGACATCGGATTCTTCACCGATTATCGCACATTTTTTTAACTGCTCCTCAAGATCTTTAATAGGAAGCTCAAAATCTAAATATTCCATTTATGAATAATTTTTAGTTTCAATTACTAGGGACAAAGATAAAATATTCCGTTAATAGACATACTATATTTTGTCAACTTTTATCTTTTTCCTGTTTTTAACAATCGCATTGAGTACAACTGTACTCAATATTAACAGAGCACCGACATAAAATTCAGGGCTCATTTTTTCACTGTCTTTGAATATAAGTATCGCTAACAGAATACCGTAAACAGGTTCTAAATTAATAGTTAGCATGACGGTAAAAGGCGTAATAAATTTCATTACATAGACCGATCCAATGAAAGCAAAGGCCGTACAGAACGTACCTAAAACCAACAACCAGATCCAATCTTGGGTTGTTATGGTAAAAAATTCAGCCGTAAAACCTCCACTAACTAACAAATATAAAGAAAGGATTAGCAATCCACCAACCATTTCATAAAAAGTAATTCTAGAAGCGGAAGAATGTTGCGCTAACTTGCCATTAATAATCGAAAATACAGCAGATAAACAGGCTGCTGACAAGGCTAACATAATACCTTCTACATAGTCTGTACTCACGCTAAAAATAAGTCCTAGTGCACAAACAACTATAAATCCAAAGAAAACCTCATAGGCAATAACCTTGCGTTTATAGAAAATAGGTTCCAGAATAGAAGTAAAAAAAGCCCCTGTTGACAAGCAAGCTAAGGTAACTGATACATTCGATACTTTAATAGCCCAAAAGAAAGTCAACCAATGCAGGGCAATAATAATTCCCGCTGCCAAAAACTTGGTAATATTGCTTTTACTTTCTTTTAGCGTTTGTCGTTTAAAGGCAAATAACAACAGTAGGGTAACCACTGCAATTACAATGCGATACCATACCAGTGGCAGTGCCTCTAAGGTGATTAAATTTCCTAAAATTGCGGTAAAACCCCAAACAAAAACGATGAGGTGTAACAAGAGATTACTCTTAACATTATCTGCGAGCATTTCGTAATAAAAATATAGCTAAAATTGAAAAAGTGACATTCGGTATCCATACAGCGACTAAAGGTGACATACTTGATGCTTCTGCTAATACACTAAATATTTTGTCAAAGAAAACATAGATAAAAGCTAAGGCAATACCGATGGCTAAGTTGACTCCCATCCCTCCTCTTCGTTTCATAGAAGATACGGATACCGCGATAATGGTTAAAATAAAGGCCGAAATAGGAACACTATATTTTTTGTATAAAACAACTAAATGCACGTTAATATTTGAAGATCCACGCATTCGTTCTTTTTCAATAAAACGCTTTAATTGTCCTAATGTCATGGTTTCCGCAGCATATACCACAGGGCTCAAATCATCAATATCAAATTCTAAATGCAGTTCTTTTGAATCTGCAAATTCCAAGATATCTCCATTTTCACCTAATTGGCGTTTGGTATAATCGAAAAGGGTATACATTTTCGTTTCTGCATTCCACTCGATTCGCTTGGCTTCAATTTTTGAAACTAACGCATTCCCTTCAAACTCTTCTAGAGTAAAATTATACCCAGCATTGCTACCGTAATTAAAATTACTGACAAATATAAATTCATTGGCGTTAATCTGCTTGAATACATTCTGGCTTTCTCTTACTTCATCTCGTTTGAGGTATTTATATCGAAAATCATTATATCCAGCACTAGCTCTAGGTACAATATACATTGACATCGCTAAGGCCAAAAGAGAAATAAGGGTTGCGCCAATAATATAAGGGCGTAAAAAACGCGTAAAAGAGATTCCTGAGCTTAAAATAGCTACAATTTCTGTATTATTAGCCAATTTGGAGGTAAACCAAATAATGGAAATAAACAAAAATATAGGAAACAACATATTGGCAAAATATACGGTAAAATTCAAATAATACCATATAGTTGCTTGCAAAGGCACCTTATTTTCTAAGATTTTATTGATTTTTTCTGAGACGTCAATAACGATACCAATAGGTACAAATAGCAAAAGCATCACAAAAAAATTGACCAAATATCGCTTTAAAATATACCAATCTATAATCTTCATCTCTATCGTACTTTTGCTATTTGAACGTTATTATATTTTACAATCTTTCTCCTAATTGTTTAACCATCTTGTTTTTCCAAGTGGTAAATGTTCCTGCTAAAATTTGTTGACGTGCTTCGCGCACCAACCACATATAGAATCCTAAATTGTGAATAGAAGCAATTTGTTTTCCCAAAGCTTCATTAGCTGCAAACAAGTGACGTAAATAGGCTTTAGAATAGGCTGTATCTACCCAGGTATGTCCCATTTCATCAATGGGAGAAAAATCATTTTCCCATTTTTTATTTTTCATGTTAATTGTTCCATTCGCGGTAAACAACATTCCATTTCTAGCATTACGCGTTGGCATAACACAGTCAAACATATCAATACCTAACGCAATATTTTCCAATATATTAATTGGTGTTCCTACTCCCATTAAGTATCTCGGTTTGTCAAGAGGTAAAATCGAAGTTACCACATCCGTCATGGCATACATTTCCTCTGCAGGTTCTCCTACTGATAATCCACCAATCGCATTGCCTTCTGCTCCTGCATTGGCAATATATTCCGCTGATTGTTGACGTAAGTCTTTGTATGTACTTCCTTGAACAATAGGGAACAACGTTTGTGAATATCCGTATAATTCAGGTGTTTTGGGTAAATGACTGATACAACGATCTAACCATCTATGCGTCATATGCATCGATCGTTTCGCATAGTTATAATCACAAGGATAGGGTGTACATTCATCAAAAGCCATGATGATATCCGCACCAATTGCACGTTGGGTTTCCATTACATTTTCTGGTGAAAAGAAATGATATGATCCATCAATATGAGATTTGAACTTTACACCTTCTTCTTTGATTTTTCTATTCGCAGAAAGAGAGTATACTTGAAATCCTCCACTATCGGTTAAAATATTGCGATCCCAATTCATAAATTTATGCAAACCACCTGCTTGCTTCAAAATTTCTACTTTTGGACGTAGGTATAGATGGTAAGTATTCCCCAAGATAATATCGGGGTTAATTTCCTCTTTTAATTCTTTTTGATGCACTCCTTTTACTGTTGCAACAGTTCCAACAGGCATAAAAATAGGTGTTTCAATTACACCGTGATCCGTAGTAATTTTTCCAGCACGTGCACGCGACTGAACATCAGTATGTAATAATTCGAACTTCATATTATCTATTTACAGCTTGCAAAGATAATTTAAAAGTAGTCATTTGCCCTAGTTTTTATCTATTTTTCTATTTTCTAAAAAACGCGATATTTAAACAAGAGTGCAATAACTATAGGTGCACCAAACAAGGCTGTGATTGCATTAATTGGCAATACCCGGTCTCCCATCACTTGTGTTAGGATATCGCAAAGTAATAAAACCGCACTTCCTATCAAAATACAAGCTAGCATCAACGCTTTATGGGTATTTTTTTTCAAGAGTAATCGAGCGATATGGGGTACAGCTAACCCCACAAAAACAATGGGTCCAACAAAAGCAGTTGCTCCTCCTGCAAGTAAACTGGCGGTTATAATTACCCAATTTCGCGTTGGTTTTACCTGAATACCCAATGAGGCTGCATAAGTATCTCCCAAAAGCAAAGCATCCAGTTTTTTAGTTAAAAATAAAGTGAGAACAACGCCTATCGCAACAACAGCAAAAAAGATAGCAATCATTTCTTGCGTCAAATTCCCTAGACTTCCCGCCATCCATAAGGTATATTTTTTTAATTGTTCCGCTTGACTGAAGTAGGTTAAGATAGAAATAATGGCATTGGCAAAACTCCCAATCATTAACCCGACCAAGAGCACCGTAACGGAGCTTTTTACTTTCGTAGAAACAGCCAAAACCAAAAGCAAGAGCACAATACTCCCCAAAATAGAAACTAAAACCAAGGTATAACTGGACATCAGATAAGGCGCTAAAAAAGAGGGTAGTACCGCACTTCCCATAAGCACAAGAGCTACGCCTAATCCCGCGCCAGCACTAATTCCCAATACATAGGATTCGGCCATGGGATTTCGAAATAGGGTTTGCATCAACAACCCGCTAATTGACAAAGCTATACCAACAAGAATGGCAACTATCGCTTTCGGTAAACGATACTGCAGAACAATATACGTCCAGGCGGGTTTTACGTCTTCCTGTCCGGTAAGAATAGCCAATACATCGGCAAAGGGAATTTTTACACTTCCCCAAGAGAGATTCAATACCACTAGAACTAATACACCTAAAGTTCCTAGTCCCCATCCTACTTTTTGTATCATACTTAATGGAGTTGTTGGTAAAAGTAGAGTTGATATTCCGGCAACAGATGCGGATGGAATATTTTAATCAAATCCTTCAACACCAGATCCGGTCTTACGGGTCCTAATTCATAAAACAAAGTTCCACCTGTAGCCCCTTGCGTTGGCGCAAAGGAATATACTTTTTTATTTTTAAAAGCATCAAACTCTTTGTAATGTGGATTAGCTTCTGCTAAGTCATTCAAAGATTCGTAATGCCCTGGATTAATCCAAAAGTCAGCCTTTTGTGCTTTTTCCAATACGCTTTCAAAAGATAAGGCTAAACTTCCTACACCTTGTGTTTCTTTCCATAAATAATTGGCTTGCGCATCTTTAAAATAAATAGCGGCCCAACTATTTCCTTCTGGCAGATACCACATATCGGCATACATTACACCACTGAGCACAGTAGGGGCTTTTTTCGCCTTTTCGACTAGTTGTAACGTTGCCGTATAATCTTCGACTATTTGCTCAAAAAATTGATTTGCCTCGGCTTCTTTATCATATAAAACTCCAAACAGTTTAATCCACTCTGCTTTTCCCAAAGGGGTTTGTTCTGTCCAATCGCCATTGTATAAAACAGGAATTCCCGCATTGGCAATGGTTTGCAGGGCTTTATTTCCATGATCCATGGCAAAAGCCATTAACAAAGAAGGTTGTAAATCCAAAATTACTTCCACATTCAGGGCTTCATTTTGTCCAAGCTCTTGGATGGTTCCTTTTGTGATTTGATCTCTAACGGCTTCACTTGAAACATAGGTTAATCCAGCAAAACCAGTTAAAGAAGCAACTTCGTTTAAAATAGTTAATGCAGGAATATGTGTGGTCGATGTACAAGCTATCGATTGAATGGGAATTTGAATTTGCGGATAGGCTTTTAGTGAATCGGGAACCTGTGCCTTTTCTCTTTTCAATACATAGGTAAAACGCTCTTTGGCATTTGCCCAAGGTTGCATGACTTGCACCACGTAAATATCGGGATAAGCCTTAAGCGTAAAGCCTTTTGCATAGGTAATTAGTGCCTGTTGGCTTTGTTGTTCTATTTCTTCTTTTACTTGCTTTTTACAAGCCCCTAACAACAATACCAAGGTACATCCTAAAAAATAGAAAGCTAGTTTTTTCATCTATTCATGTATTTACCATACAAAAATAAACTTATTTCTCCGATTCAATAATCGCTTCTACAGATATCTGCACAATCTTACTCAGTGCAAGACTCTCCTATAGCAAATCAAAAAAGCTATTCTTCCGTGTGGAACAATAGCTTTTTACCCAAAAATATTAATTAAAATAAAACTTCTTCATTCTAAATTTCAAATCTTTCTTTTTATAGAATCGGAATTGAAATTTAATGGTCTCTAGCCATAAACGAATAAACACTTCTTTTGAACTTCTTCCAATCAAAAGAGCGTAATGCTCTGCCATCTTTTCAATATCATGAATATTCGTTGTTAGATGCGCTAAGTTTTTCATTCGATTAGCAAATGACAGATTTTGGTCAAATTTCATCCGATTGATGTCCACCAAATAAAACTTATACGTCCCATCTTGTTGTTTCTCAATTAGGGTATTACCCGGTGAATGATCTAAAAACTGAATTCCCTTTTCATGTAAGTTGTAGGAAAATCGAACAAAAGCTTCCAAAATAACATCGCGATCTGGATAATTTTTTTGCGTAATCAAATCACGGTAAGTTATTTCTGTATCCACAAATTCAGCAATATAATAGGTCTCTCGAATTGTTGTGGTGGTGCTAAATTCAAAATACGCTACCGCTTGTGGATTAGCGACTCCCAGTTCTTTTAATTTTTCAGCATGCTCAAATGAGCGCAATCCTTTTGGTTTTCTAAAAAATTTATAGACCCGTTTATTAAATTCGTTGGGGATTTTAAAAGATTTAATAGCTACTTGTTGTCCGGTTGATAAGGTCGCCCCTTTTATCGTGTTTCTATTACCTTTAAAAATATAAGTAGTTAATTCGTCATAGGCTTCAATAAGTTGGATTAATTCCTCGCGCTGATTTTGATATAAGGGATGTATAATGCGCTTTCCCTTTCGTTGAGTCATGGCGTAAATCGTTTTTAGTTAACAGGCAAGTTACCACCTTATCAGGAAACCAACCTTATTTCTACAAAAACACAATGAGCTAAAAATCAACAACTTACGATAAAAATAATTCGTAAACACCTATTACACCTTCTCTATTTATTTACATTTAATCTCGAAAATTAAGAATTCAATTCTCTTTAAACTTTCAAAAGCAATCCTTTTTTTCATTAAAAACACTTTTTAATACTTTTTACCAAAATTTAAGTATCACCTCCTCTCTTCAAACCCTCATTTTTACGTTTATTTCACTTTTGCGAAATCAGTTATTTTTTGAACGTTTTCAACTATTATTGAAACAAAATGATTTGTTTTATCTTCATTAATGTATTTTTAGTTCGGAACATTCCGAAGTAAAAAGTATAAAAGGTACTACTTTATAATTTTACGTTTGCGTTTTGTTCTGTTCATACTAAAAGCTAAGAGCTGTTAAATCTTGCTTTTTCCATTCACCTCTTTCTTTTTTTTATACTAGAACACTCTTTTTTGCGTTAGAAAAAGACCTGGTTTCTACGCCGTGCTTGATTTGTTATAAAAGTGCTAATACGATAGGTTTAGCGTAATTTGTCACTCTTCCATATAGCTATTAATACAATCTATAGTTAATTAATCCCACCGCGTATAAATTTTATGGTTTAGTTCTTGTTTATTTCAGAATAAAAACTAATTTTGAAAAAGATAAAAATTAACATTTTATTAAACTTTCACTTTTGTGTAATACTAATACTATGCAACTAAATATGAAAAAACTTTTATTTCTAGCACTATCATTATCAATACTTTCAACATCTTGTAGTACATCAGATGATCCTTTTGTAGAAAAACCACAAGCTCCAAATCTTGACACAGGTCTAATCATATTAAATGAGGGAGGTTTTCAAAGTAATGATGCATCCGTAGGATTTTCAAGTTTTACGTATGATATCTATCATGGTAATTTGGCTAAAACGAGAGATAAAATTCTTGGTGATATAGCACAAAGTATGGCATTTAAAGACAATAAAGCGTATGTTGTATTGAAAGGATCTAACAAGATTGAGATATTTAACCGCTATACCTTCAAACACGAAGGGACAATCACAGAAGGATTAAGTCAACCGATGTATATTGCATTTGCAAACAACAAAATGTATGTTACCAATTCAGAGGGGCAATCAGTTACGGTTTATGATGCGAATAACAAATTAGTAACCGAGTTAAAAATGAATGCTCCGGTAGGACAAATTTTGGCTTGGAATACTAAATTATATGTACAAAAAATGACCTCAGCAACAAAGAGCGACATTGTCGTTATTGATGCGGATTATAACCTTACAAAGACGATTTCTTTAGAAAAAGGATTGCAAGGGATTACAACTTTGGGTGATTTTGTTTTTGCAATTTCAAGCACTCCAGAAAGATCTTTTTTCTATAAAATAGATGCACATACGGATGCTATTGTAACTACGTTTTCTTCAACGAAAAACGTAGGAGCAAGCAATTTGCGTGTAGACAATAATGATTTGTACTATACAAGTAAAAATTCTGTTTACAATTGGAGACCTAATGATGTTAATGTGCAAGTGGCTACGGCGCTTACCATTCCAGAAAAAGAATACATAGAAGGGTCTACTTTTTATGGTTTCAATGTAATCAACCAAGTGATGTATGTGGGAGATGCAGGAGATAAGATGGATCCGAGTATTGTATCGGTTTACCAAAATGGCAAAAAGCTCAAGAGTTTCAAGGCGGGAATTTTAACTAATAATTTCTACGCTAACTTTAAAAAATAATTGAAAGAGTCCTATTGGACTCTTTTTTTTTACACACTAATCTTCTTATTATCTCAAGGAAAGTCGCCAATTGTTCAATTAATTTTCTTATTTTTACTATAATATTAATTTAGTTCGCAAGAATAATGAAGAATAAAAAGCATTTTACCTACTTCATTGGCGGTATTATAGTGGTTAGTTTACTTGTATTGTTTATACAAACTCAATACCTCAATACGGTTCAACCTACTACTCCAACTCCTGAAACTAATTTGGGTACTTTTTCCAATCCTGAAGTGGCTTACCAAGAGTGTAAGACCATCTTAACAGAGGTTTCAAAGGCATTAAATACCAGCGATACAACTAATTAGAATCTTATGAAACGAATCCTACCTTATTTATTCCTTTTCCTAGCTTTTAGCTCGGTGAATTTAATGTTTGGTCAAGACACTTTTTCAAACTTTGAGAAAAACAAAAACATCAGCAGTGTAATCGTCAACAAGAAGATGTTTGAAATGATGGCCAATGTAAAAGTAGAAGCAACTAATGTAGAAGAAAAACTCTATTTTGATTTAATCAAAAAACTGACCAGCTTACGTGTTTTTAATACCAAAACACCTGATTTGAAAAAAGAGATGCTTGCAACTGTTGATCAATACGTACAGGCTAAAAATCTAAAAGAGCTCATCAATAAGAAAGACAATGATTCTAAAATTATCATTTATATCGACAAAGCAGGAACGAATCAAAATATTTCTGAGCTAGTTATGATTAATGATAGTGTTGATCCTTCTAAAGAAACGATTTTAGTTCTACTAACGGGAAGTTTTAGTTTGAAAGAGCTTTCTTCTCTCACCAAAAGGATGAATCTTCCCATAGGAAATACCTTAGATAAGCTATAAAAAAACAAGCGCTCCTTCAAAAAAGGAGCGTTTTTCGTTATTCATCCTAATATCCTGACATTTATCATACTGTATTATTATTATTTTTCATAAATTAGTGCAAGATAACATAAATAAACACGTATTATGAACTTAATGAATTTACCACTGTACAATTTTGCTAATGGCACATTTATGATCATTATCTTTGGATTAGTATGTGTAGGACTTGTTGTAGCCATCTTTTTATTCATGGGAGGTAGCTCGAAAAAGAACGAGGAAGAGGACGATCAACCAGAATAGGCCCACAATAGTCATAGAACCGTTTAGAAAAATTGTGATGAGCGATCCTCACAATTTCTTCTTTTAGCTCCAAGTTGGGCTTGCTTTTTTATGCTTTTTTTTAGGCCATCGCAGTACACAATTCAATCAAAAAACCATCGCAGTCTGTAACATAGGCTACAGATTGACCCCACGGTTTCATTTGAATCGCTTCGTACAATTGTCCGCCTGCTTCTAGCACACGGGTTACTGCTTGTTCTACATCGTCCACTACAAAACCGAGTTCTATACCAAAGGTACGCTCTTTATTCACTACTGTAAAGCCCCGGGATAAATTAGACTGAGCTAGTTCTTCTGAGGCAAAAGCAATTGCCGTTTCTCCCGACATCAATTCGGCATAATCCTTTTCAGGGGTGATGAATTTTCTCTGAAATCCAAAAGCACTTTCGTAAAATTTCACGGTTGTTTCTACCTGTTTTACATATAGAATGGTATAGCTATACTTTATCATTGTCGTTTTTATTTCTTCTTTTTATCCTTCAAAATCACCGCAATTATGTACTTCAAAAGTTTCTAATAAACTGCGCAGGGTATAAAAAGAGGCTTCTCTAAACATCGATTCATCAATTTCATCCCCTACTACTTTGAGGCTGTACATCGGATAGTCTTCCACTTGTTCAAATACAAAAGTATGAGACTTCGTATGGATACTAATTTGCTTGTCTTTTTCTTCTACCGATTCAATGGTATAGGATATTTGACTGTGTAGGTCGCAGGCATTCATCAAAGTAATCATCTCACCGTCTATCAGGATATTTGCTACATCACAAGCATAACAATTTCCGCCAAACTCTAGTCCGTATTTGTTTGTTACAAGCATTGAATTGGGTTCAACAATTTCCATGGGAACTAAGAGTTCACTACTTATTTTTTTGAGTGTTTCACTGGTTCCAAAGGCTTTCGCCACATCTATTTTCGCGATTGTTACGGCATTAGATGAGGATATTTCTTGTTGTTTGCCTTGCTTACAAGCTATACTTAACAAACTGATCAAGGCTAGGGTGAGTAGTTTTTTCATATGCATCGGTTTACTGTAAAGGTAAAAATTATTCTAGTTTTTATACAGGGAATAATTTGCAATATTTTACTTTGTCGCTTATTTACTCAACTGATAGGGATACAATTCATAAATGGCATTGGCTTCATCCATAAAAAATCCTTTTTGACTGTAGTCCCTGTAAAGAGCAAAAGCCTGCTTGGCGGATGCTTCATCTTGTTCTTTTAGTTGACACAGTGCTTTGTAATAATAGGCCTCAGAAAATTCTTTATAACCCGCTATCGCTTGGTCAAAATAGACTATGGCTTCGTGGTAGCGCTCTTGTTCATAGCAAACGATTCCCAAATAAAACAAATCAAGGTGATGTACTTCTGGAAATATTTCTCGTTGTCGAGCCACTGCTTGTAATAAATAGGCTTCGGCTTTGTCGAATTCATTGAGCTGTAAATGGGAAAGTCCAAGGTAAAAAGTATAGGTATGATCCATTTCATAGCTATCCCCCCCTTGGGCTAAACAGGTTTCGAAATCGCGAATGGCCTCGCGGTAGGTTTTTGAAAAGATACATTTGATAAAGGCGCGATAGGGCAAATACCGCTTGGAATCGTACTGTACGGCTTTGTCTAAATAGGCCATCCCTACTTCGTATTTTCTGCTCTTGAAATAAGGCATGGCTTTTTGTTGCCACAAATAGGCAATAGTCGAATCTTGAGCTAAACCTTCATCTAAAGCTGCTTGCCACTTATTCATCTCTAGGTTGTAATTGTAGTGATGGGCTTTATTGGTGGCATAGGTTGCTATAATACGGTCTTGCTCAGCTTTTTGTGAAGCAGTCAATTGGGGTGCAGCTAGGAGTGTTTGGGCTTGGGTTACTTGTCCCAAAAACAAGAATAGAAAAATAAACAGGTGGTATTTCATGGTTGGTTGTTTACTTTAAATGTAGCATATGTTCTATTTAATGCATAAGGGGTTAGTTTCTCAATCCTCTGCCTTTAGATGATATCGTCTATTTGTAATTCTTATTCTTTGGTCTCTTTTATTACTCTTGATGTAATATAATCATATAATTCATCTATAACTGGTTGCTCTAATTGAAATTTAAAATGAACGATTGGAACTTTTGAATTAGGCATAAAAAACTTTGTTTCTTTCAAAACATCTTTTCTATTGATTTCTTAATTTTTTTTAGTACTTAGTAGCACATGAGAACTATAATTTTATATTAGACATCCTCAACAACTCAGAGATATTATAGCGTATGTCAACAAATAAAAGTCTAGTAACACTTTATTAAAAATAATTAACTAATATCTTCTACTCGAAATAATTAATCAATTATAAAAATCGAATCTGAAGATTTAGTTTAAAAAACAACTTACCATTTTCCTTATATAACAATCCAAAATCGTGTCGAGAACTACTTGCCGTCTCAAATCTTGTATTTGAAAATAAATAATCCTCAAATTCACTTTTATTATAAATATGATAACACAACAAATCTCCATCTTCTTTTACAACTAGATATCCACCTGTAGCATCGTACTTACCATCCCATACTTTAGAAGGCATCATGCCTAATGCTATATCAGTCAGCATTTTTTTAATTTTATAGACATAAAAAGGATGTCCTTGATCTATATCAAAAAACAAAGGATTCAACTCATCTACTATTTTTGCTATGTCAGCTAAACGGCTCAATTTCGTAGTAAAATAAATCAATAAAGCATTAGCTACAATTATTGGTAAACCACTATCGATAAGAACTAAATTATTATAAAAAATTGAGTTTTCCATTTTGGAAAATAAAAATTTCCCTCCATTCTCCTCAATATAACTAATTCTATCTTGTATCTTATTTTTACTAGTAATAGAATTAACTGACTCAATAATATTATCATCATCTTTAAAATCAACTACTTTAAATACAAAATTTGTTGTTTTTCCAGCATTTAATAACGTGGATGCTCCTCCTAATTTTGACTTTATACTAAATCCTAACGTTGGCGTTATTCCTGTATGATAATCATGTATTACAACCTGAATATCACTTTTTAATGTTGATTTAGCTTTTATGGAAAAACAAGAGAATGAATTTAAAAAGGATTCTATTACATTTATTGCGAAGACACCAGTCACATTACTTTTCAAAATTTGCAGTAACAACCTTGCATAATGCTCAAATTCTAAAATTTCTATTCTAAATTCTTCCTTTTTATTATTAATTAAAACAATATTTTTATCATAACTAAAATCTATAACACCATCTCCTTCAGCTCTTAAAACACTTATAATAGGATATACTAAATTCGTAATCTGATTCAGTTCACTATCGCCAACTGTAAGTTTTTTATCACTTAACATTTTAAATAATGCATAAACCTCACTCCACTCTCCTTTATTCCCTTTTATCATAAACTCTTTTTTATTAAATTAATGATTTCCATCGCTGTAGCTTGAACAGCAGGAATTGCAACTGAATTTCCAAATTGTTTATAAGCTGCTGCATCAGAAACAGGAATAATAAAACTATCAGGAAATCCTTGTAATCTTGCCCATTCTCTTGGGGTCATTTTTCGAATTCCCTCTCTATTTACTACTCCTTTTATATGTGTTGTAGGTGTAAAATCAGTAATTCTAAAGTCTTTTACTAAATTACGCTCACGTCCCATTCCTCCAACAACTATTGCATTTGCGATTCCTGAATCTTTTATAATTTCATAACCAAATCCATTTCCTTTACTTGCATGACGAGATTTATGGTCTTCTAAGGTTGATAAATACTGCGTTGATAAATAATACTTTGTTGGGACAACCTTATCTTCTAATATATCAGCAATAGAAACTGATATATTAAGAGGTTTAGGATATTCAAAAGAAGCTATATTCAAATCTTTCCTAAAACCAACTATAAAAATACGTTCTCTATTTTGCGGTACACCAAAATCTTTTGCATTTAATACTTGAGGTTCTGGTACAAAATAACCTAAATCTTCTCTTAAAGTATGAAGTATTGTAGCTAAAGTTTTACCTTGATCATGACTTTTTAGCCCTTTTACATTTTCTAAAAAAAAGGCTTTAGGTTGCTTTCTTTGAATAATCTCAGCAACATCAAAAAATAAAGTTCCTCTAGTATCTTCAAATCCACCTCTCTTTCCTGCTATCGAAAAAGCTTGACAAGGAAAACCCGCACATAATATATCAAAATCATTAGGAATATATTGCTTTACATCCTCCTTTGTAATATCCCCAAATGGAATTTCACCATAATTAGTGTAATAAGTAAGCTGTGCATATGTATCTAATTCACTACTAAAAACACATTTACCTCCTACATTTTGAAATGCCATCCTAATTCCTCCAATACCTGCAAAAAGATCTATAAATTTAAAATTATCATTTTGTGGACTTTTAAATGGTGCTTTATTTTCTACAAATAAGGAATATTGTAAAGAAGTATCTTTAACTGTACAATCTAAGTCTGATGCTACTAAATAATCATTTATAATTTCTTTTTCAAATGACAATGCATGAGATTTATACGAATTATTCTCATCACAGTCATTATAATAATGACTTATAACAGCTTCTTTAATAGCTATATCTGGTATAACTATTTTCTTATTACTTCTAATATCTTTCAACGAAACTCGTTTATCCTCTATCATTTTAATTTACTTTCTTTATCTAAAAGAAACAAAAATACGGAATAGAAACTAATACATGAAATGATATAAAATGAAGTGCAAAAAACTTTTTGTTTAAAAAACTCATATTTAAATTTTATTAAGTACAAACTAATTAATCTTATTCACCAAAAATTTGAAAAAACACAGTTTTATAATGATTGACTAGATGAAGTTAACCCATCTTACAATTTAATTTTCTTAAGAAGATTATTGAAATGACGTTAAATTAAAATACCCAATTTCCAAGTGCCTTTATACAGAAAAAATAAGTAAATAAATACTTTATTAAATAACTTTCAAAAATTATCAGATAAAAGTATATTAATCTCATATTCTATTACATCATCCCCCACCCACCTTCGAGTATCCTTCAACAATTCCTTGACTTTACAAGGGCCAAGCCCTATTTTGTCGAAGCGAGTTTCAGGTATTGTCCAAGGATTCTTTAAGGAATCCCCTAGTTAACCCCAACGAAAGGTTAAGGCGTCGTATTACGTTATGGGTCGCAAAAGCAAGTTGAATGGTTAATTTGAATAATTTTTATTCTTATAAACCCTTTGATTTTTATCTGTCTTTTCCTTTTTGGTCTTTGATAAATGAATTTTATTTTTCATTCTTCTCCCTATCTTGTTAAACTAAAAAGATAAGAAATGGCAGAAATTAAAAAGGGAATTTTTGGGGGAGTAACTGGAAAAATAGGGAATGTTGTAGGTTTTCAATGGAGAGGGAGAGACTTTTTGCGAGCGAAACCTCAAAAGCCCCATCAACACACTTCACCGGCGCAACAAGCCCAACGCGATAAACTGAGTTTGGCTTCCAGCTTTGTAAACAAAGTTCGAACTATTGCTACGCTTTATTATCCTGAACTAGTACGGAATGACAAGCAAGTGACGGGTAAAGAACAACTCATCTCACTGTTGATGAAACAAGGAATTGAATTTATCGACCATACGCCTTGTATTATCATCGATCGGGTTTTATTAGCGATTGGTACGTTGCCTGCTGCGCCTATGCAGGAGTATAAGCACGTAGAAGGGCATACTTTTGTTCTTTCTTGGGACACGCATTTGGTTAATATTCTCGCTCAAGCAGAGGATCAATTGATGCTCATTGCATATCAGGATGAGCGAGATGAATTTTATGAAATTAGAAATGCAGGGGAACGTCAGCTTGGGCGGCTTCATTTTACGCTTCCCTCTACGTGGAATATTGAACGCATTCACTTTTGGAGTATTTGGGTCTCTATACAGGAAAAGAGAAATAGCACGAGTCAATATCATCTATTTGTATCAACGAATTAAACACACCCTCTCTTAAAATCGGGTTTAATTGGCTATTTTTTATCTCTCCAACTCCCCCATAAAAACAGCGCACAACCGCCTATAATCCACCAAAAACTAAAGCCCCAAGTGGCGTGTAATGATTCTAGGGTTGTATAGGTACTCCAACCGGCTTCTCGATCTTCGAAGATGCTCCAATCGATCCAGAACCACAGCAAGCACACAAAAATACCGTGAACAATAAGCTGTATCGGTATTTGTTTGATGCGTTGAAGGAATAGAAAAACAAAAAGATAAAGCACCGTCGTAATCCCTACGGCAAAAAACACATCCGTATAAAACGCAAAAGAAAGGTTACTTGAAGGTTGATCTTTCAGTGAACGCATAGCAATAATTGCCTGAATATACCCTAAAGCGAGAAAGCGTACACTATGGAACAAGAAGGTTGTCCAGCGTGTTTTTTTACTAATCGATGCACTCATTTGTACTTTTACTACTTAACTTTAATCTTTTATTTTAATTGTAAACGAATGTACGATAAAACCTTTGGTGTTTTTACGCATTGCCAATTAAGTAAAGAAGAAATTGAAGAAGTAATAGCCTCGGATAAACTCGTACTCTTTCAGGTGGGTGAAAATGAATTTAATGACAACTGTGAATTTTACTGGGCACAGTCTTAAAACTAAATTTCCTCCTTCTCTATTTCAAAGCAAATAAAGAAGGAGGAAATTAAAAGTGTATCTAAATCCTACACAAATACTCAAAGACTAGTAACCTCATCGATGAGAAAAGTAAATCGGCAGCGATTACTTTAAAAATCAGATGCTGAATATTTCCCTTTAGCAAAGCACAAACAATGCGTTGACAACGCCAAACAAAACTATTTAGAGGTTAATACCTTTTTTTCAATGCCAAACTCGCGCGAACTAATAGAATTAAAATTGGCACTTCAATCAAAGGACCTATAACCCCCACAAAGGCTTGAGGAGAGTGAATACCAAATACAGCGATGGCCACAGCAATAGCTAGTTCAAAATTATTTCCCGTTGCTGTAAAAGCGATGGCTGCATTTTTGTCGTAAGGTACCCCCATAGCCTTATTTATAAAAAAACTAATAAAAAACATCAGTACAAAATAAATAACCAAAGGAACAGCTACTTGCAGTACTTGGTTAGGTAATTGTACAATTTGTTCTCCTTTTAGACTGAACATGAATACAATCGTAAACAATAAAGCGCAAAGCGTAAATGGAGCGATAAAAGGAAGGTATTTTCGATTATACCACACCTCTCCTTTGTATTTCAAAAGATATTTATGACTTAGAAAACCAGCTAAAAAAGGAATTCCCAAATAGACTGCAACACTGTGTATAACCTCCTTCATATCAATAGAAATACGATACGTATGCACCCCAAAATAAGCCGGTAGAACCTGGACAAACAACCAAACTAATACGCTGTAAAACAACAGCTGAAATAGACTATTCAATGCAATAAGTAAGGCCGCATATTCTCTATTTCCCTGAGCTAAATCATTCCATACAATAACCATGGCAATACAGCGAGCCAAACCAATTAAAATAACACCTACCATTAAATCAGGCTGATTGCGCAAAAACAGGAGCGCTAAACTAAACATCAAAATAGGGCCTATGATCCAATTCAAAACTAAGGAAAGACTCAATACTTTTGTATCTTTAAATGCCCGAGGTAATAGCGTGTAATTTACTTTAGCTAAAGGAGGGTACATCATGATAATTAATCCAATAGCTAAAGGAATATTAGTACTACCTATCCTTAACTTATCGATTGCCAAAGGTAGATCAGGGAAAAAGTTACCCAACAAAATACCTAGTCCCATGGCTATAAAAATCCAAAGGGTTAAATATCTATCTAGAAGTTTCATGCTTGTTTGCATTTTTATTTTTTTAATTGAGCAAAAACATAAAATATCTCTTTTGCTATTTCGAGACTCTTCTTACTATACATTGCTTTTTGTTCATATTGCCCATCAAATACCTGTGGATCTTCGTATGCTAAAGCTATACTTTGCTTCGCTCCTGATACAAAAGGACATGCATCGGTTGCTTGTGAGCAAGTCATAATTGCTATAAATTGATCTGCGGGATGGAAAAAACTAGTATACCGTTTTGAAAAACCAAGTATAGGTACACCATTCGGTTCATACTTAATACTATAAATAGGATTTGCACCCTGTGCAACAACTCCAATAAAAAAACCTTGGTGTTGTAAAGTTTCTACTACCCCTTCAAAAAGCACAGTTTCTTCTGTTCCACCAGAATAACATAGGATATTATCCAACTCATAATAGGCCACCGCTGCCTGAGCCCATATTTGTGCAAATTGACTTCGTCTAGAGTTATGTGTACAAATAAACATCAGATTGACGGACTGCTGGGCTTTCCTTTCTCGGTCAATGGATTGGGCTAAACCCAATAATATATCTTTTCTTTCCTCCTTTAAATCCATTCCTATTTGAAAAGATGCTATTGTTGCTACTAATTCTGGATACATCTTAACAACACCCACCTCCTGGTTCGCAAGAAGTAGCACTCGTATTTGGCAACTCTCCTGGTTGAATTCCACATGCATCCTCAGCTAAACAAGCCGTTAGTGTATGAACCAGTATAAAATGTTCGCCATTAAATGCTAGATTGTATTTTCCTATGGTTGTTTTTCCTTGAAATTCTACTTCTACTTCTCCATCCTCAATACCGAGTTTACTTTCGGATAAATGAATAATATTAAGCAGTTTTCCCGCTTTTAATCGATGTTCGTAATCGTTGGCATTCCACAACTGAAAACTCACTTTCTTTTCGGCGCGAATCACCCCCCCACAGTCAATGTATTTTTTTTCTACTTGACCTACTTCTGTCACGTGAAAATGTTCTGGTACAAAAGTGCCATCTTCCAATTGAAAATCTACTTTTTCCAAACCGACTAATACGTCTTTTACTTCTGATAGTTTCATCTTTTTATCTTTTATATTATAATCGCAATATTACGATACGTTACTTTAAAAAAAGGGCTTAACAGCATTCCTCTTTGGGAATAGATTGTCCAAAAAACGCACTAAATTCACTGGCGAATTCTTTCCAAACGTCTTCATCGATACAATAACAAACCGATTTTCCTTCTACGGTTCCCTTTAATAGTCCGATGTTTTTTAACTCTTTTAAGTGTTGAGAAATCGTTGCTTGTGCTAATCCCAATTCCTCCACTAAATCCGTGCAAATACACGTTTTTTGATTAATTACATATTGTAAAATAGCCAACCGAGCCGGATTTCCTAAAACCTTAAACTGCGTAGCTAAACGATTTTTCTTTTCGCTAAATAATTCTGATTTTGTGATTCCCATAGTTTCTTACCTGTACTTATCATCGCAATATTACGATACAAAGATATTTATTTTTTTTAAATAGACAAGAAAATGGTTTATTTTTTCGCAATCTCAAGTTGAAAGAACAACATCGGTTACACTTTTAGCGCAACCAAATCCTAGGTCTGTCAAAAACATACAATACCTATAAGATAAATTTCACAGGTATTGCTTTGTGCATTTATTATTTCTATTTACTTTTGAAAAGTACTTGACTAATCAAACATTTATCACATGATTAACGAAGCTTTAAAATTGTTATTTAACCTTACAAAAACGCAATCTATTCTGCAAAGAAAATTTGATCGTTTGAGTATACACGGTCTGAGTTATACCGATTTTATGTTATTGCATCTCCTCGCTGCGGGTCAAGAACATCGAATGCGGAGAATTGACTTAGCCCATCGCATTGGCTTAACTCCTTCAGGCGTAACGCGTCTTTTAAGTCCCTTAGAAAAAAATGGCTTGGTAGGTCGAGAAAGCAATGCCAGAGATGCCCGGGTTAGTTATGTAGTGCTGACAACAACGGGACAACGCGTATATGAAGAAGCGAAAGTAACGGCAGAAGGCCTAGCTCAAGATCTTCTTCCAAAACTTAAGGCGAATCAACTACAAGCAATCACAGAATTATTCAAGCAAATTGATGGAGAGAGTAGCTCTTTTTAACTTAAAACGCAGGCATGACTACTATGAAAACAATACAAACGAAACAAATATCCCTCTGTTATCAAACATTTGGGGAACGGCTTCATCCCTGCGTCTTGCTACTTGGTGGTTTGGGTACAGCCATGACCCGTTGGACTTCTTCTTTTTGCAATCAGCTTGCTCAACGCGGGTTTTATGTAATCCGCTACGACCACAGAGATACGGGATGCTCGACCTTTGCGAAGCATGTGCCCACGGATATCGCTGAGGTAATGGAAGTACTTGGCAAAGGAAAAATAGAAGCTCCTTTTTATTCCTTGTACGATTTAGCAGCGGATGCGGTAGCGTTATTAGACCAGCTCCAAATAGAAAAAGCGCATATCATAGGGCGCTCGATGGGTGGAATTGTTGGACAAATTATAGCGAGCACATACAAAGAGCGAACGTTGTCATTAACGGTTATTATGTCTACCTCCCTTCATCCTTCCTTGCCGCCAACAATGCCCGATGTGATGCAACAAATGATGGCTCCGTTGCCTTCTTACCAACGAGATAAAAACAAGCACCTCAGGAAGAGATTGGCTTTTATCAAACGCATTTCAAGCACCGATTTACCCTTTCTTGAACAGGAAGAAATCGATTTAATTGAGGAGGATTATCAACGCAACAAAAAGCCCAACAATACGCTCATGCACATTATAGCAATAGGATTCACTCCTTATGCACCCGAAATAACAAAGCAAATCAGTTGTCCGACCTTACTTATCCACGGAACAATTGACCCCGTCTTTCCGAAAGAGCACGCCTTAGATTTACATGCATCTATTGCACATTCGAAACTTGTATTGATTGACAATATGGGCCATGATTTACATGTGGAACGGTATTCAAAAATCATGGATGCATTTGAAGAAAATATACAAACAAAACATCCTTAATTTCATTTACCTTTACAAAAAACAAGGACCATGACCTTAAAAGAAGAACAACGCTTGACAATTAAAGAAGCGAATATTGCGCGTATTACAGCAAAAAAATACCGCTGTATTGATTGGTTGCCAATTATGGAAGATCCAAACTTGCGCAGTCAAGAGGAACTCATTGGCCGTATGTCAGTGATGAATGCTTTGATTAACATTTCATTTGATGCGCCTGTAGCTACCGTTCAACAATGGATTGAAGACAACCAATTGACTGTTTATTTATCGGATTGGGAAAGAGAAATTCTAGGAAAAACTCAAGCAGATCTAGATCAATATGAAATCAATACTCTGCGTTGGTATCTGGAAGGCTTATGGGCTTTGATGTGGGCGACTCAAATGATTCCCGATTTGGATGAAACGCAATGGAATGAGGAGTCCATGGCTTCTATGCTTCCGAATTTGGAAGAAGGAGAAGACAATGCTATCTTGAATCAAATCAAAACGATGCATACAGCAGAGGAATTATATACCATGTTAGATTATTACTTCCGCCTGCACTGGTATTGTGTGGATGAACGTTTACAAGAAAAAGAGGCTGTCATTAATGAAGGCATTGTCTATGAACGTCGTCGTGCCTTGGAGTGGCTTCTCGATGGAAACTCAAACTGGGATGAAATAGAAATGGGAACCTAATACAAATAAATAAACTAGGATTGCCTATCCAATTAGAAATACAAAAGCAGCTACTTCAATCTTGAGGTAGCTGCTTTGTTATTGCAGGTAATCCAAAACTTCCTGCATATCTTCTCCAAAGAAATCATGGGTTTTGGCTACTTCGTACAAGTTGGGATATTGAGTGGCTAAACTAATAAAGTCATAGGGGGTCTGACGGTTGGATTTTGGGGGAATATTTAATTCTAATAAGGCGGTATACACCCAAATCATGGCGCGTTCTTCTGGGGTATAGTAGGGTTCACATTCCTTGAAGTAATTATTTACTTCTCCATCAGCTGCCGCATATTCATTGGCAATATAATCGGTGGTCATTTGAATGAAATAGTAACCCAAGGGAACTTGGATATAAGCTTCCTCTTCTTGGGCTAATTCTACTGCTGCCGCTAGCATTTTTTTCTTGACTTTGAGCTTGCCATCAAAGCCTCTGCTAAAAAACAAGCGATCATACATGCGGTAATCCCAACCTTCGCGGGTACGGGCACTTGCTTCTTTGTATTCTTGCATGCAATCTCTCTGGATTTTTTTAAATACATTGTCATAGGCTGAAGGGAAGTTGTCGTAGTTCGCGTATTTAATCAAGTCTTGAAGGTAATTTGTATAAATCGCATTTAAACCTGCTTCACTATCGTAAAAAATATAGTTTTGAAATGATACATCCCTTCCTCCTACTTCAAAATCATAGTAAGTTTCATTATAATCATCATTTTTCTCTCCAATTAAAAACCAATCTAGAATATGTTTATTTTTTAAATCTATGATAAAATTACCTTCCTTAAACCTCAGCATTGGAACCTTTTCATATAGGTCGTTGATGTAAAGTTTACTAATTAAAATTAGAAATTGCCCTTGTTTTACTACTCTTGGATTCGCCGTATAATCCGCTTCAATATCTACGTCAAAGATTTCTTTGATTCGCTTGGCAAAAATTTCTTCACTTGGTGGTTGAAAACCATGTACCTTTAATCCTTCATAATATAATTCATCAATTAAATTCATTTCATTTAAACTATAGTCTGATTCATTAAATCCGTAATCTGGAGGACCTCCTAATCCCGCAGTATATATTTTACGCAACGCTTGTTGATATTTCTCCTCTCTACCTTTCATAACTTCTCTAAATGTTGAATCATCTTTAGCGACATATTGGGGAAGTTCCCACCAATGCCTTTTTTTTTGTTCTACTTGCTCTTTGGTTTTTGGTTTTTCTATTTCTTTTGGTTGACCTTTACATCCAAGTATTACACAACAGACGAATAAAGAGTATGCTATTTTTTCTATCATAATTTATAGTTTTCTTTTATACTGCTTTGGGCGAAAATACCCTTTCCAACCCTCATGTTTTTCTAAAGCACTCCCCTTTAATTGATAATAAGAAATTCTCGTTTTATTTTTTTCATTTCCACTTTTTTCTTTTTTAATCTTTTCTTTATCGCTTAAATAAGGATATTTAGTAGCAACATAGGTACTCATATCCGCACTACTCGTAATAGCCTCAAGTATCGTTACTATTTTCGTTTTTTTATCATAAGCATAAACAATCCCTGTATGGCCGTCTCCTTTATCTCTTCGCCAGACAAATACATCCCCGCGTTGAGGTTCAAAATTTGGATCGAATACTCCGTTTTTTCCTTCTACATGATCGAGTGTACAAACATCTGCGTTTGTTTTACCAACTGCTTTTCTAAAAGCAGATTCTGTCGTCATTACACCTGTATGTAGGGCAATGGGTTCATTTACAATACCCAAATGGTATAAATACAGCGCCACAACTTCAGAGCAATCTACCCCAATAATGTCTTTGTATTTCACTCCTTTTCTAGACCCTTTTTGGCTATAAGTCCAACCTTGTTCCACAAACCTTCGCATCAGTTCCAACACACCATCCCCTTGATCTGAAAAATAACTAAACGTGCATGCTTGGGTTTGAAACTTTTTAGAGACCTCTGAATTAAATACGTTCACTTTCTCTTTATACGCCATATTGCCTCCTATTTTTATACTAATCTCCGTTGCCTGGTCTTCAAGATTGGAATATTCATTCAATATGATATTTTTCCAATGCAACATTGAAAACAAAACGAGTAAATCGGCTTTTTTATTTAGTTCGGCTAACCCTTTATCGGTAAGAATATCCAAGGTACTGTCATATTTTCTTAACTCATTTTGGATGTTTGTATAATTCGCTCGCCCTGTCACTTGAGGCAAAGCTCGTCCTCGGAATCGCCAGCCATCCCCAACTTCTGTATTTCCTAGATTATGCCTCTTCCGTTGGTCATTGCTATCTGCATAGACATAATTGGCTATGCTTTTTGCTCGTTGGTTATCTTTGAGTGGGGTATCAAAGATTTCTATTACTTTTTCGTAAGCCTCTTTGTTTTTGTATTCCCTATTTAAATGATCTTTATACAAAGCTTTTGAATTGACGATTGGAATTTGTTTGTCGTCAAGTAATAAAAACCGATCCCAGAAAACATGTATCAATCGTTCTTTGGTTTTATAAGATAAATCTTCGCCTTCTCTAAATTTTAAAGAACCTCCTGTTTCAACCTTCGTTTGCGTAAAAAAATGTGCTTTGTTCCAACAAGTATCCATCTTCATTTTTTGCATATAAGTGGTATAGGTTTTAGCTACTATTTCTAAATCTGATGGCAGGGCAGTGGGAAAAATTTCTAGCAATTGCAAGGCAGTTATTGGGGCTGTACACCTCGGACAGACTGTATTTGACCCAACCGCTGTTGAACCTGATATC
>NZ_CBCPHW010000011.1:0-133491 GCF_965118575.1 Myroides odoratus
CTTTAAATGTTAGCAGAGGAAAGATTAGGCTCTGAAAGACAAAACAAATGTTTCTGCTGAATCTTGCAATACCAAAATTAAATACTTTAGAATGATGTATAACGGGGTTAGAGATATTGAATTCTTTCTATACAGATTGACTAAATTTTTTGCATAAACACAACTTTTAGGATTGATCCTGAATATCTACCACACCATGGAAACAGAACAGGTAAGCAGATAGCCAATGATTTTAAAGTTAGTGCGCGAGCTATTTCTAGGCAGATTAAATTTTTAATTGAGCAAGACTTTGTAAAGCAAACACAATCCAAAGAAGATTGACGTACTTTTTATTTAAGTATAACTAAAAAAGGAAAAGAAGTACTGGATAATTCAGAGAGCTTTAGAGCAAGTTTTACTCAAAAAGCTCATAAGTTATTGACCAAAGAAGAAATAGAAGTGGTTTTTTTTTAAATATGTTAGTACATCTAAATATATAAGTGTCAAGAAATTTGATCATTTAGCTAGTTCATTATCAGGATAAGGATGCCAAAACCAATCTTTCGGATGTATTGAGTAATAAACTGCACCACGACTACAATTATTTATCGAACCTGTTTTCGGAATTAGAAGTTACTACCATTGAAAAATACTTTATCGCCGAGAAGATTGAAAAGGTAAAAGAATTACTCGTCTATGACGAATTGACTTTGAGTCAAATTGCTTTCTGCCTGAAGTATTCAAGCGTAGCCTATTTAAGTAACCAGTTCAAAAAGGTAACCGAACTGTCTCCATGCCATTGTATTGCATCTATAAAACCTCATTTGGACGAAGCTAATAAAGTTTTTCATTGGAAAGTTGATACAGACAGCAAGGATAAGGTGCTAACCATTACATCCGATGACGTAACTGAACAAGAGGTGATCGACATAGTGGAACAGGCAGGTTTTAAAATAGAACTCACCAATTCCTGATATTCCTAAAGTTCAATAGAAAAGCAATCTTTGGTGGACATAATAATATAATTGTTGTGCCTAACATTACTTTTTTGGCAAAAACGATACGGTTTACAAAAAATAGTCTAAGTTTGCAATGAGATGAAGTTTATTATAACTAGTGTATATGTCTAATATGCTGAAGATATTGTTAAGTATAAGCTTACTGGGATTTTTTCTAATCCCGGGAGAAGCCTTGGCATGCTCATCTCATACCACCGAAGTCATTAAAAAAGATAAATCTTGTTATGACGATTCGCATCACAGTAATCACCTAAGTACTTGTGAAAAAGATTGCTGTAAAGATAAGACAGGAGCAGATACCGATTGTTCGGGAAATTGCTGTCAGAATTATTGTCAAAGTTCTTCTCCTACATATTTGATACACGATATTAAAGATTCTCAGGAAATATTTCTTTTTGGTGACAAAAAATCATTCCCATTATATAAACAACCCTATTATTCTTCAGGGTTTCATTCCATCTGGCAACCACCTAAAATAGGTTAAACTAAGGGCTTACTAGCCAAAAGTGCGTCTTGTCGAAAGCTGAACTAGATTTCGATAATACCTTATTTTATTATTTAAAAAAATCAACCAGATGAAATCAATATCAAAAATATTGATGGTAACTACTGTATTACTATCAAGTTTAAATGGGTTTGCCAAAATCAAACCTGCAAATGAAGTGGCTCAAAACGTCTCTCCACTTACAACTATTTCCGACAACTATTTTTCCATCAAAGATGCGCTGATAAGCAATGATGCGGATATGGCAGCTACAAATGCCAAAAGTATGGTTACGGCTATTAAAGCCGTGGACATGGGCAAGCTTTCCACAGAAGAGCATAATGTATGGATGAAAGTAGCGAAAGATTTGACCGGTAGTGCAGAGGCTATTTCAAAATCCAAAGACGTTTCAAAACAAAGAGAAGCCTTTGACTTACTTTCCAAAAGTATATATGAACTGACAAAAGTATCTAAACAAGCTGTACCAGTTTATTACCAACATTGTCCAATGTTCAACAATGGCAAGGGAGCAAACTGGTTAAGTAAACAGTCAGCAATCAAAAACCCTTATTATGGCAATAAGATGCTGACTTGTGGAAGTGTGACTGAAACTATTAAATAGCAATTGCATTAGGTGTGAAGTCACATTTTCTATAGTTGTTTCCATTGCAAGCAAGCACGGATTGTTTGCAATGGAAACTCTAAAGCGGTCGTAAAATTGTGGAGCAGTCTGTAATGGAAAGCGATCATAAAGCATTCAGCAAAACGACATAGTACCCAATAATCGTTCAAAAAAACAGGAAGAGATAGCGACCGCAATGATAGCCGTTACAGGTAATCATGCCAAGGCGTCCTCTTTGAAAATAAAGCAACATATATAAATTACATACAACAGTTTTAACAATTAATAAAAATCATGACAATGAAACATTTATTTTTAGGCTTAATCGCCTCTTCAGTACTGGTATTAGCAGCTTGTAACGGAAATCCAGCGAAAGAAGCAGCAAGCACAGAGCAATCTTCGAATCAAGCTGCTGAAACAGTGCCTTCAACCAATAGTGCGGAATCCACGGAGCACGGAGATTTTTCTGAATTGTTTTCTCACTACGAGCATCTCACATTTGCATTATCGTCAGATAATGATAAAGAAGCAGCCAATGCTTCTAAAGGAATGCTAGAAGCTCTTTCAAAAGTCAAAACAGACAGTTTTAGCGCCGAAGACAAGGCGACCTATCAGGATATTGCCGAAGACATTAAAGAACATGCGGAACATATTGCTGATAATATTGGCAATATCGCTCACCAGCGTGAACATTTGGTGACAATGAGCAAGGATTTTTATGATATAGCAAAGGAATTTGGTACTAAAAAAACTTTGTATAAGGTTTATTGCTCGATGTATAATAACAATAAAGGTGCTTATTGGTTAAGTGACAGTAAAGAGATTAAGAACCCTTACTACGGAGCAAACAAACTTACCTGTGGAGAGATTCAAGAAGAGTTAAAGTAAGATTAAAGATGTTTCAGCATGCAGATTTAAATAAAGTGAAAGTCTGTATGCTGAAAATTAATATATAAAACTGTATATATGTTTAATAATAGTATTAAATACTTTCTAAACAATAGAATTAGTTCAATTCTATTGTTGATTATAGTAGTCACTTGGGGGCTGATAACCGCACCCTTTAATTGGCATCAGAACCTTTTGCCAAGTGACCCAGTTCCTTAAGATGCTATTCCGGATATAGATAAAAATCAGCAAATAGTAGCGACAGAATGGATGGGAAGATCTCGCAAAGATCTCCAAGAACAGATTACTTATCCACTTACTACATATCTTCTGAGAATTCCCGGGGTAAAAACAATTCGAGGCAGCTCCATGTTTGGGATGTCCTTTCTCTATATTATATTCGAGGAGGATGTTGAATTTTGTTAGAGCCGTTCGCGAATTTTAGAAAAACTAAATTCATTACTTGCAGGTGCCCTTTTAACCGGAGTAATTCCTTCGTTAGGACCAGATGCTATGGCAGTGGGTCAGGTGTTTTGGTACACCTTAAAGGTACGTAATCCTGAAACAGGTGAACCAACTGGCGGCTGGGATCCAGATGAACTGCGCACAGTTCATGATTTTTACGCTAAGTATAATTTAGCAGCATCAGAAGGGGTTTCTGAAGTGGCCTCCATTGGAGGATTTGTGAAGGAATACCAAGTCGATATTTATCCTGACGTTATGCGTGCCTATGTGTCCGTCATGGACATCATGTCCGCTATTCAAAATAGCAATTTTGATATCGGGATTGGAAAATGGTGAAGAAATCGTTACTTAAAGAACATTCGTTGTCGATGCCAGCGCACAGTTGGAAGGGAAGATTAACATGATGAACAACGATGATTCAGCGGGGAATGAATTCGATATCGCCGATAAGGTACACGATATGTTTCAAGTTTCTGGAAACTGTGAGATGTGTCAAAGTCGGATTGCGAAAGCAGCCAAAGGTGTCAAAGTCGTTATTTCTGCAAAATGGAATGTGGAGGCCAAAGTTATCCATTTGGATTTGGATTCAAAAGCAACCTCAAAGAGCAAAATAAGTCAAACTATTGCTAACGTTGGTCATGATACAGAATTTGACAAAGCACTTAAAGCAGTTTATGATGATTTGCCAAGTTGTTGTTCGTAAGATCGCTAAACATTAATAATCTAATTAGTTCGCTATGGAAAGCATAAGAACAAAAAATACAATTTCTAAATCAAAACTAATCATTATGGTTTTGCTAGCTGTTTTATTATTAATTCAGTTAGTAAGACCTCAAAAGAATATATCGCTCACTCCGGCAGGAAAGACTTTTGTCGATACCTTTCAAGTTAGTGAACAGGTCAACGCTATTTTGGCTGTTTCTTGCTATGACTGCCATAGTAATAACACGAAGTACCCTTGGTACAGTGAGATTCAACCCATGGCTTGGATGCTGGATAAACACATTAAAGAAGGAAAGGAAAAGTTGAATTTTGACGAATTACCACCTGATGGCTCTAGGAAACTCAATTCAAGATTTACGCAAATTACCAAGCAAATCGAACAAGATAAGATGCCATTGGACTCTTATCTATGGATGCACGAGGGGGCTCGTTTGAGTGCGGAGGATAAACAACTGTTATTGGATTACTTTAATTCGTTGATAGAAAATCAGTGATTTAGAATATTAGCCGAAAAGGCAGATTTTGAGTGTTATAAGTTAATAATTCATAAATAAATTAATCATAAATTGTTATTATGAGAAAATATACATGCCCAATGCACTCCCAGATACTTAAAGATGAGCCTGGGAAATGCCCTTTATGTGGAATGGACTTAGTTCCTTTTGGAAAAACAGATAGTCACGACCATTTAGGGCACCAACACGATAAACATGAAGGTCATCATACACATGATTTTCTAAAAAGATTTTGGATCAGTTTAATCATTACTGTACCCATTCTTGTTCTTTCGCCTATGATCCAAGAATGGTTTGGATTCCAATTTGGTTTTGCTGGAGACAAGTACATGCTGTTTGCTCTTGGAACGTTAATTTATCTGTATGGAGGTATGCCCTTCTTAAAAGGCATCGTTGGGGAAATCAGGGCGAAAGCCATTGGGATGATGACCTTAGTGGCCATCGCTATTTCAGTAGCTTACTTCTATTCTTCGGCAGTGGTGTTTGGTCTTCAAGGAATGGATTTCTTTTGGGAGTTGGCAACACTAATCGTAATTATGCTGCTCGGACATTGGTTAGAGATGCGTTCTCAAATGGCTGCTTCCAGAGCACTTCAAACCTTGGTGGCTCTCTTACCAAATGAAGTGACAGTAGAAAGAGATGGGGAGGCCTTTAAAATAAAACTGGGGGAGTTAGTTAACAATGATATTGTCATTATCAGACCCGGAGAGAAAATCCCTGCAGATGGTAAGGTCATTGATGGGGTCTCATATGTAAATGAGAGTATGCTTACCGGGGAAAGTGTTCCAGTAAAGAAAGAAATAAAATCAAAGGTTATAGCTGGAGCTATAAATGGAGATGGAGCGTTGAAAGTCAAAGCTACAGGAGTTGGGAAAGACACTTATCTTAATAAGGTAATCAATCTTGTACAAGATGCTCAAAATGCAAAATCGAGCACGCAAAACCTTGCAGATAAGGTTGCCAAATGGCTTACTTTCGTTGCGATCGGGGTCGGTGTCGCAACATTTGGGTATTGGTATAACATAAATGGAGATTTAGCCTTTGCATTGGAAAGAATGGTTACTGTTATGGTCACTGCGTGTCCTCATGCATTGGGGGTAGCGATTCCTCTAGTGGTTGCTATTTCTACCACACTATCTGCGACCAATGGGTTACTTATTCGGAATCGGACAGCATTTGAGGTTACTCGCAATTTAACGACAGTTATTTTTGATAAGACTGGAACACTGACCGAGGGTTCTCATGCAGTACAAAGAGTTATTGCTTTAGATAGTTTTACCGAAGAAGAGATTATCCAGTACGCTGCTGCTGTACAGCAAAATTCTGAGCACCATATTGCAAAGGGGATGCTAAAACTTCTTAAAGAAAAGGGACTTCCATTATGGAAATCGGAGAACTTTCAATACATGCAAGGGATGGGGGTTAAAGGACTGGTAAACAAAAAAGAGGTAGTTGCTGCGGGACCAAATTATTTTACAGCAAATAAAATAGAAATCCCGGCCACCCCATCAACGATTGATCAGGATATAGAAACTATAAACTATGTATTAATCGAGGGGAATGTAGTTGGTATTATCACTTTGGCGGATAGTATAAGAGAAGGCTCTCAAGAAGCCATCCGCCAACTTAAAGAAATGGGAATAAAATCATTTCTTTTAACTGGAGATAATGAGAAAATCGCCGCATCGGTTTCCAACAATTTGGGAATGGATGGATTCTTGGCAAATGTCTTGCCGCATAATAAACAAGAAACTGTAAAGGAATATCAAGCAAAGGGTGAGATTGTAGTTATGACAGGGGATGGCGTAAATGATGCCCCTGCATTGGCACAAGCCGATGTTGGGATTGCCATGGGTTCCGGAACGGATGTGGCAGCTGAAACAGCAGATATTATTCTGGTAAATAGTGACCCAAGAGATGTTGTAAAATTGATAGATTTTGGAAAGCGAACCTATAGGAAAATGATACAAAATTTGATATGGGCAGTCGGTTATAATATAGTTGCCATTCCGCTAGCCGCAGGTGTATTATATCCACATTTTGTCTTGAGCCCAGCTATGGGAGCAGTTTTGATGAGTGTTAGTACCATCGTCGTTGCTTTCAATGCAACCTTATTAAGGCTGAATAAGAAATAGAAAATTAAACTTATAGCTCAAATGGAAAATACCAAACCACAAATAAGGGTAACCAAAAGTGACGGAAGAATCGTGCCTTTTGATCCGAATAGGATAATAAAGGTTCTGCGCAAAGTAGGTGCTGAAGAAGGGGATATTACCTCTATTTACAGCAAGTATATAAAATTATTTATGTTGGAATCCCTACAGGGGAAATCTATAAAATTGTATTCCAGTCTCTTAAGAAAGTAAATAAGGCTTTGGCCGGAAGATACAACCTTAAAAAGGCAATTTTTGCACTAGGTCCGTCTGGATTTCCATTTGAGCCAATAGGTAGGGGCACTTTTTTTAGCAGAAGGATATTCTGTGAAAACAGGTATTACCGTGTCAGGAAATTGTGTGGATCATGAGATAGATGTAATTGCAGAAAATATATCGGAATTGAATATGATGGAATGTAAATTTCACTCGACAAGCAAGATATACTGTAGTATACAGCACTCACTATATGTTCGGGCAAGGTTTTGGGATGTAGAGGATAATTGGAAAGAGGTAAGTACTAATTTGTTAAGGAAGTTTTTTGGGTGGCTAGTTACCAACACTAGATTTTCTACCGATGCTATTACTTATGGTACCTGTTCGAATTTAAAGATGATGTCCTGGGATTTTCCACTTAATGATGGTCTGAAAGACAGAATTGACAAACTGGGATTACATCCGGTTACGGCTATAGTGTCGTTGTTACAAAAAGAGAAACACAAGTTACTGGAAATAGGTGTCGTTCTTTGCAAAAGCCTAAATGCCGATGTATTAAGGAATCTCGGTATTGACGAAAGAAGAATACCTGATGTTATTAAGGAGTCTGCTAATTTATGCAGAAGAAATAAATGAAACACAGATTAAGTTAAATGGTTTATTAAGGATTAGTAAAACATATTCAAATGAAAACTAAAATATACACATTGTTATCAGTATTAATGTTGATACACATAGGTGTTTATGCTCAAACAGGGCATTTACCAGAAGTACAAGACCAAAAGGTCATTCCTGTTCTTCCGAAAAAGAATATCAAGGGAGGAAAAGTAGTAAGGTATGATCTTTATGTAAAGGATACAGTCGTAAATTATGGAGGGAAACCGAAAAGAGCCATTGCAGTTAATGGACAAATTCCAATGCCTACACTCACGTTCACTGAGGGTGATACGGCTGAAATTGTGGTGCACAATATGATGGATGAAGTAACTTCTTTGCATTGGCATGGTGTTATGTTACCGAACGGAGAGGATGGCGTACCATGGCTTACGCAGAAGCCGATCAAACCTCATTCAACATACACCTATAGTTTTCCTATAATTCAGTCAGGAACCCATTGGTATCATTCCCATTCGGGGTTACAGGAACAGATCGGTATGTATGGTTCGTTTATAATGAAAAAGCGTCAGGATGATCCAACTTTTAGAAAGGGGATCGATGATCTCCCAGCTATACCTTTAATCCTAAGTGAGTGGACCAACTTAAACCCCAATAATGTCCATAGAATGCTGCATAATGCTAATGACTGGTTCGCTATCAAAAAGGGAACAACGCAAAGCTATTTGGAGGCTATAAAAGAAGGACATTTCAAGACTAAAGTAACGAATGAATGGAAGCGTATGCTTGCTATGGATGTTAGTGATGTATATTATGATGAATTTATGATCAATGGAGCAGATGGGCAACAACTTTCTCAATTTAAAGCTGGTGATAAAGTAAGATTGAGAATAGCCAACGGAGGTGCCTCATCGTATTTTTGGCTGAATTATGCGGGAGGGAAATTTACGGTGGTTGCCAATGACGGTAATGATGTCGAACCTGTTGAAGTTGATAGGTTGATCATAGGTGTTTCGGAAACGTATGATATAGTAGTAACTATCCCACAAAAAGATGTTTCATATGAACTTCTGGTGACACCGGAGGATCGTACAAAATCAACCTCAATTTTTATCGGAGAAGGTGCTAAGCAAGTGCATCCACCACTACCAAATCTAAAATACTTCGAAGGGATGAAGATGATGAACGATATGATGAAAATGAATGGTGATATGAAAGATATGGGAATGAACATGAGCCTTCAGAAAATGGATATGAATGCCGTGATGTATCCAGAAATCATCGGTAATCAAGAAGAGAATAAGATGCAAATGGATGAAACCATGGATCATTCCGCTCATGATATGGGGAATGCTGATATCGTAACCTTAAATTATGACATGCTCAAATCACCATACAATACTGAATTGCCCAAAGACCAGCCGATAAGAGAACTCACTTTCACTTTGACAGGCAACATGAACAGATATGTATGGAGTCTGGATAATAAAGTGCTTTCTGAGGTAGATAAAATTCCGGTAAAAAAGGGTGAAATACTTCGGATAACCATCGTCAATAATTCGATGATGCGTCATCCTATGCACCTTCACGGATTTGATTTTAGGGTCTTAAATAGCCATGGAGTTCAATCGCCGTTGAAAAATGTAATTGATATCATGCCAATGGAAAAGGATACCATAGAATTTGCTGCGAACACAGAAGGTGATTGGTTCTTTCATTGCCACATTTTATATCATATGATGGCAGGGATGAATAGGGTATTCGAAGTCGGTGACTATCAAAATCCGGAGCTACCAGATAAGAAATATGCGTATAAAAAGCTTCAAAGAGAAAGCAATGAATTGCACGTGATGGCGGAAAATGACTTCGCTACCAATGGTAATGATGGACAGGTGATGTTGCAAAACACAAGATGGAGCTTCGGAACAGAATGGAGATTAGGTTACAATGATAAACATGGATACGAAACCGAAACACATATTGGAAGATACATTGGGAATATGCAATGGTTTATGCCTTTTGTCGGATTCGATTGGCGGTACAGAGAGTTTGGACACCATGAAATTGAAAAAAACATATTTGGACAAAAGAATACAAAAAACAATAGGGCGAAAGTCAGTGTTGGTTTTGTATATACCCTGCCCATGCTAGTAGATTTTCAAGCGGAGGTTTTTACGGATGGTATTGTTCGTTTGCAGCTGCGAAGGGAAGATATCCCGTTAACCCCCCGATTGAGAGGAGCATTTTCTGTGAATACAGACAAAGAATATATGGGAGGTTTTAAATACATTTTAACTAAAAACTCGGCTCTTTCGACTCATTATGACAGTGATATGGGTTGGGGATTTGGCTTAACACTTTCTTATTAAATTTTTATTCATCAAGGTCTAGATTTTGACCTTGATGAATATATCACGCAATACAATATAACAACTTTACAAGGGATTTTTATGATATATTCAAAAAAAAATCCGTAAATACTTAATATTTACGGATTTAGTAGCAATTTAATGCTCTATAAGTCGGGGTGGCAGGATTCGAACCAACCCTCGTAAATATCTTTAAATCAATAAATTGTCTTGTTTAAGAAAAACCAACTCACCTAATAGCTCACGCCTTAAAAAGTGAGTAAAGTAAAGATAGTGAAAATTATTTATTTTGAGGATCTAAAAGTCGAGTGATATTTGGAATTTCCAAAAAGTGTAGACTTCCCTAAAAATCGGACAGTAGTTAATTCGAAATTATTAACTTTAAATAAAACTGTCAAGTATAAAAACAAGTAATTTTAGTGAGAGCCAAATAATTAAAGCTATCAAAGAAAATGAACAGGGAAGATCAGTAAGCGAAATCTTTTGAGAGTTAGGTATTGATAGGCGCACGTTTTTCCATTGGAGAAAGAAGTATGGTGGAGTGGAAAACAAGAGCTGAAACGTTTAAAAGAACTTGAAGAAGAAAATCGCAAGCTCAAGTAGATGTATGCTGATGTTAGTTTAGACAATAAGGTGTTTAAAGATATTCTGTCAAAAAAGTTCTAAGCTCAGCAGATAAAATAGAAAGGGCAAAGTATCTATTAGAGTAATATAGGTTATCAATAGAAACATTAAAAACAATAGGTATCGAAGTACATTAGATGCGATAACGGTCCTGAGTTTACCTCTAAAACCTTTGTAAACTGGTGTGAGAAGAATTTTATAGAAATTAAATATACCCAGCCTGGTAGACTAATGCACAATGGATATATAGAACGTTTTAACCGATTTTTTAGAGAGGATATTAATATTTTTTTATATCATTGCTAGACTTATATTTTTGTTGTTTTAATAATACTATTGATGTATGATTACTAAACTAGTTGATTCTATCCAGCTTTATATGCCGCTAACTTTGAAGGAGCAAACTTTTTTAAAAAGCGCTGTTAAACTTCGTTCTTATAATAAAAACGCTGTTATATTTCAAGAAGGAGATATCGCAGATGCTATTTATTTTGTATTAGAAGGTTGTGTCCGTTTGTTTTATAATGTTGGAGGGGTTGATAAAACTGCTTTCTTTTATACAGAAGGACAGTTTATCTGTGTGGGGGATAGTTATACGTTTAATAGACCTGCGCAAGAAAATTATGAAGCATTAGAACCTACGATTTTAGCTATTATTTCAAAATCCTCAATTGAACAGCTTTTAAAGCAATCTATTACTTTTGAACAAATAGCTCGTATCGCAGTAGAAAATGAATTATTAACTGCTCAACGTTTGATAGCATCATTTGTTACAAAATCTGCAGAGCAAAGATATGTTGATTTGCTTGCTAATCAAGGTGATTTATTTCTTCGTGTACCTCAACACCATATTGCAACGTATTTAGGTGTTTCTCCTGAGACATTAAGTAGAATCAAACAACGTGTAGTTAAAGGGTAATTTCTTGACGATTGTCAAGGGTTTTTGTATTCTATATACTGTAGTTTTGTTATAGTAGTAATTTGTAAGTATTATGATAAATCAACAAATAAGAGTATTAGTAGCAGGAGCTACGGGATATTTAGGAGGTTATATAGTAAGAGAATTGAAACGAAATGGTTATTGGGTCCGTGTCTTAATTCGATCTGAAAATCAAAAAGAAAAGGTGCTTTTGGCAGATGAAATTTTTATAGGTGAAATAACTAGATCTGAAACAATAAAAGGGTGTACATTAACTATAGATTGGGTGTTTTCTACTGTGGGAATTACCAGGCAGAAGGAAGGGTTAAGTTATATGGATGTGGATTACCAAGGGAATATGAATCTTCTTCAAGAAGCAGTAAAGACGAAAGTAAAGCGTTTTTTATATGTTTCGGCCATTCATGGAAATCAATTAAAACATTTAAAAATTTTTCAAGCAAAAGAGGGATTTGTAGATCAATTAAAGGTTTCTGGATTGGATTATCGAATTATTCGTCCTAATGGCTTCTTTTCGGATATGCTTGATTTCTTAATGATGGCTAAGTCAGGTCGAGTTTATTTATTTGGTAAAGGAGAGAAGAAACTTAATCCAATTGACGGTGAAGACTTAGCGCAGTTTTGTATTGAACAAATGCAAGGAATCAATAAAGAATGCGCAGTAGGAGGCCCCGATGTTTTTAGTCAAAAAGAATTAGCGCAATTAGCACTAGATACTTTAGGAAAAAAAAGAAAAATTACTTGTTGTCCTGATTTTTTGCGTGTTCTTATTATAAAAGCACTTCGTTTGTTTACAACATCAAAAAGATATGGTCCTTATGAATTTTTCTTAACTGCAATGGCCATGGATAATGTAGCACCTAAATATGGACAAAAGCATTTAAAAGACTTTTTTGAAGAAAAAGCACAGAAATTAGTAGAATGATGTTTTATACTAAGATTTTCCTTAATTATATTTTATTGTAGTAAAAATCTTATAAAAGTTAAATAAGGATAAGAATTCATAGAAATAACTGTCGTATAGTAGCTAACAAAATTAATTTTCTATTTTTGAGTTTGTAAACTATGTATAACATTAAAAAAAGAAGAGTTATTTTTATGAGGCAATTGGACAAAACACCTATTGAGAGGATGGTATCACCGATACAGCGATTTATGCAACAAGAAAAATCTGGAGGGATCGTTCTAGGTATAAGTGTGATTATAGCGTTAATATTAGCAAATACATCATTTAAAGAACAGTACCATCACATATTAGAGTATAAATTTGGTTTTCAATGGGCAGGCAATAGCTTCTTTGAATATAGTATTCACCACTGGATTAATGATGGGTTAATGGCTATCTTTTTCTTTGTTGTAGGGCTAGAGTTAAAAAGAGAGATTGTAGCTGGAGAATTATCAAACCCACGTAAAGCAATGCTTCCTATTGGAGCTGCATTAGGAGGAATGATTGTTCCTGCGGGTATTTATTTTTTTCTAAACCCAAATGGAGAGATGTCTAATGGATGGGGAATTCCGATGGCAACAGATATTGCTTTTGCCTTGGGCGTCTTGTATTTATTGGGTAGTCGTATACCCTTGACATTAAAGGTTTTCTTAACTGCATTGGCGATTGTAGATGACTTAGGAGCGGTACTTGTGATTGCATTCTTTTATACCTCTGAGATTTCTATGTTACATTTAATCATTGGTGCTGCTATTTTATTAGTGATGTATTTGGGAAATAAAATGGGAGTTAGAAATATTATGTTTTATGCAATCTTGGGTATTGGTGGAGTTTGGACAGCATTTTTGCTTTCAGGAGTACATGCGACAATTGCAGCAGTATTAGCTGCTTTTACAATTCCTGCAAATGTGAGAATTAGCGAGAAAGTATATGGCGATAAGATGCAAGGTTTGTTAGATAGGTTTAGAGGCATTGATCCCAATGATAAAATTCCGACATTAACAAACGAACAATTGCATATCTTAGAAGAGATTGAGCATACAAGTAGTGCAGCTACTCCTCCATTACAGCGTTTAGAACATATGATGCATCCGATGGTAACCTATCTAATTATCCCTATATTCGCTTTAGCTAATGCTGGGGTATCTTTAGATATTGATATGGGGCACTTGTTTAGTACTAATGTAGCTCTTGGTGTAGCTCTTGGCTTATTAGTAGGAAAAGTAGTTGGAGTAGTTGGATTTACAGTGCTTTTAGTGAAATTAAAAGTAGCTCCTTTTCCTGAAGGAATGAATGTGAAAAATCTATTAGGATTAGGTTTGCTAGCTTCTATTGGATTCACAATGTCTTTGTTTGTAACTTCGTTAGCATTTACTAATGAGGAGTACATGACTCAAGCGAAGATAGGTATTTTTGTAGCATCCATCATTGGTGGTGTACTAGGCTATATGGTATTGAGTAAGTCAACGAAATAATGTTTTAAATGACTAGTAAGTTTTTTGATTACATCAATCTTCACAAAGGTGAGGAGAAGGGCGAAAAAGTCCTTGAAAATATAGTAGCAAATATTGCTTTTAAAGGATCAAATCTTTGGATTTTGGCATGTGCAATTATCATTGCGTCGATCGGATTAAATGTAAATTCTACAGCGGTGGTAATTGGAGCTATGTTGATCTCACCATTGATGGGACCAATTGTAGGAGCTGGTTTTGCACTTGGTACCTATAACTTTTTATTACTGAAGATTTCTATTAAAAGCTTGGTTGTAGCTACAATTGTAAGTTTGGTTGTATCTTCAGTTTATTTTTATTTAAGCCCATTTAAAGATGTACAATCAGAATTACTTGCTCGTACTGCACCGACGATTTATGATGTGTTGATTGCTTTTTTTGGTGGATTAGTGGGAGTGATTTCAATTACTCGAGTAGAGAAAGGAAATCCTATTCCAGGAGTAGCGATTGCTACAGCCTTGATGCCTCCTTTATGTACTGCAGGATATGGTTTAGCAACTTTTAATTTTAGTTATTTTTTAGGAGCATTTTATCTGTATATGATTAACTGTTTCTTTATTTGTATAGCGACGTTCTTAGTAATTAAATACTTGAAATATCCTACAGCGACTGCACTAGATACAAAAAAGGAGAAACGTATGCGATACGGTATTAGTTTATTGATTTTAGTGTTGATTATACCAAGTTTTTACTTGGCCTATAATCTATTCAATGAGAAGAAATTTACCAAGACTGTTGAGGAGTTTATCAATACAGAGTTTACTGCTAGAGGGGTAACAGTTATCTATAAAAAAATTAATTATAATACCTCGCCACGTAAGGTAGAGTTAGCCTTTTTGGATAAGAAATTGTCTAAAGAGAATATAGAGATGTATAACCGACTTCTACAGGAAAAAGGAATAGATAATGTAGCTTTGACCTTCAAGCAAGATGAGCAAGATATCAAGTCTGAAATCATGAAGGAAATCAATAAACAAAATAGTAACCTATCCGAGAAAGACGTTATTATTAATGATTTAAAGCGCGAGTTAGCTAAGTACAAAGTGAGCGAGCCTGGTTTGGTGAGAGAGATCGGAGTATTGTTCCCATCACTTGAACAAGTATCTTTAGGTAAAGTAGAGCGAAATCTAACCGATACAACTAGTCAAGTTGATTGGGTGTTAATGTATAAAGATAGTGTTGTACCTATAAATTCGGAGAAGATACGTATCACGAATTGGTTAAAAGCTCGATTACAAGTAGATACTGTTTTAGTAGTGAATACATACCAGCCAGCTGTATATACTAAAGAGTAATTTAGTAATTAAAAACATATCAAAGAGCTCCTTACTTATTTTTTGAGTAGGGGGCTTTCTTTTTTTGTTACTAATGAGAAAAATATATTGTTAAAATGAAGTAAATTGTCATATGTAAAAAAGAGAAAGATGGAAACAGCAGTTTTAGTTTGCTTGAGTGTTTTATCTATATTAATAGGTATGTCAGGTGTTTATATGACAATGTTAGAGTTTGTGCCTGTTCGCTTGGTATATTATATGAATAGGGTACGTTTACCATTAGCAATAGTAGTTTTATTAGTAGTTTGGGGATTGACATTTTTTTGGTTAGACCAGTGGTCTTGGATAGGGTATTTTTCTCTTATATTGGCAATTTTAGGAGTGTTTCTGGCTTATCGATTAACGCAAGAACGCATGTTTATTGCAGTAGATTTTCCAGATATTATAGAGGTAACAACAGGTGATTTACTACCCGATGACAGTGAGTTAGCTGTGATAGAATACAATGGAGTGGTAAAGTGTTATCCTTTAGATTATGTTATTCACTACCATATTATCAATGATTGGTTTGGTTCTAAGATGGTGTCATTGACTTATTGTGCAATGTGTAGAAGTATTATTCCTTTTGATGTTACCGCTATAGGACCTTTATATGTTAGCTCGTTTAAACATGCCAATATGATTGTCTCTGATCGCAAGACAGGAACCTTTTTTCAGCAGGCTAACTTCGAATCACTTGTAGGGAAATTACACCCTAGTGAACTGATTGCTATTCCTTTTCAGATAGTGACTTGGAGGGAAGTAAAGAAAATGTTTGAAACCCCTGTTTTACCAGTATTGAAAGAAGGTGATCTAAAACCTTTTGAACTTCCAATTAAAGGATTGTGGAAACGCATTGTCGTTTCAGAATTCACACCAGGATTATCTAGTAAAAACAGGGATAAGACTTTTGCTGCTAGAACACGGGTTATAGGTATCGTAGATAAGATAAATAATGTAAACGTAGTCTATTTAAAACAAACTATATTAAATCAAGGATTAGTTGTAAATGAAACAGCTAATTTCTTTTTAGTAGCTCACCAAAACAATGTAATTGCTTTTAGATGGGATCACAAGCAGGATTTAGCGTTAGATTTATCAGCTAGATGTATTACAGCAGATAATGGTTTTCAACGTTGGGATTTGAATGGAAAGTATCTCTCGGGAGACAAAAAGCAGAATTTAGTTCTCATCCGGCTGTCTGATGAGTATTGGTTTTCTTGGAAACGCTTTCATCCAAATACTCAGTTCATTGATTTGTAATATATAAAAAGAACCATATTAACTTTAAACTAATATGGTTCTTTTTTGATACTAGAATAAGTTGACTAGTAATATATTATCTTAAACGATGATTGGAATCACTACTGATAAACATTTCATTTTTCTCTTCAGATATAATTTCAAGGAATCGTTCATAGTGTTTTAATACGTCAGAAATTAGCTCATTTTTAGTAAAGATGTGAACATCATAACCTTGTCTATAATCACCAAAATAAGCTTTTGGATAAAAGGTTTTATTATCGTTAATATCAGGTAAGTTTTCTTCTGATAATAAGTAATCAGAAACCATTTTAGACTCTGTTTTGACACCGTAAATAAAGTTATTTACCAAGTCGTGTTTAATCTCAATTTCTAGTCGATAAGGACCTTCATAAGTATTGATAACAGCATCAATATTATTTTTAGCAAATTCGGTTTCTAGCTCTTTAAAGGCTTCTTTGACTGTCGTATCAATAAATTTGTGTACAGATTCTTTATCGTCAAAGGATACAATTTGTTTTAATCGCTCTTTCCATGAATCTCCTGACCACGTAACCGTTGTAGTAGAAAAGTCAGTTTCATAATATTTTTTATCGATAACTAGTGCTTTGATCAAGCTTACGATAAATAATAGCATTATAATAGAGAATGGAAGAGCTGTAATTAAGGTCATGCTTTGTAATGCACCTAATCCACCTGCGTTTAACAATAACAAAGCTAATACAGCTAGTAATACTCCCCATCCAATAGTTTGCCATTTAGGGGATATTCTAGCATTCTTGGTTGATATACTGTTCATTACAAACATTCCTGAGTCTGCAGAAGTAACAAAAAATATGATGATAATTGATATAGTTAAGAAGCTAGTAATTGAACTTAGAGGTAAGTACGCTAAAAACTCAAACATTAACGCATCTGGGTTGTTAGCAATAGTACTCAATGCACCATCAGCTACATTCATATCAAACCAAATGGCACTATTCCCGAATACAGACATCCAAATAAAGTTGAATAGTGTCGGTAGTAATAATACTGCAGCAATATATTCACGAATAGTACGTCCTTTAGAGATTTTAGCAATAAATAATCCAACATATGGAGACCATGAGATCCACCATGCCCAGTATAAGATAGTCCAGTCATAAAACCAGGGTTGTGTTTTATCATTAAAGGAGTGTGTACTAAAAGTCATGGTAAAGAAGTTTGATATATAATTACCAATACCTTCTGTAAAGCTTCCAATTAAATAAACGGTAGGACCTAAAGCGAGTACGAAAACAAGCAATACGACTACAGCAATGATATTGATACTACTTAGTAGTTTTACACCTTTGTCTAATCCACTAACAGCAGAGATAATAGATAGAGATACTAATACAGCTACAATAAGTACTTGATAGATAAAGCTGTTTTCAGGTAAAATATTTAAGGTTTGAAGTCCAGAGTTAATCTGTACAACACCAAAACCTAATGTTGTTGTAATACCAAAGAAGGTACTACACAAGGCAAATACGTCAATCATATTTCCCCATTTACCTTTTATTTTATCTTTTAAAAGAGGATAAAAACAACTTCTTAGAGATAGCGGTAAACGATATCTATAAGCAAAATAAGATAGTGCTAGACCAACAATAGCATAAATAGCCCATGCGTGTATTCCCCAGTGAAAGAAGGTGTACATCTGTGCATCTTGTGCGCGTTGTAGTGCGGTATTGTTACTGAAAACTTCATTTGAATAGTGTTGGATCGGCTCAGCAACACTGAAGTACATTAGCCCAATCCCCATACCAGCAGCGAATAACATTGATATCCATGAAAAGAAGGAATAATCGGGTTTACTATTATTTCTTCCTAAGCGAATATTACCGTATTTACTGGCCATTAAATAAATCAAGAAGATAATAAATATAGTTACAGACCATACATATATCCAATTGAGGTTAACAAAGATGAATGTTTTGATTACGTTTAATAGCTCATTAGTTATCTGTGGAAAAATTGCAGCAAGTAAACTGACTCCAATAATAAAAATTAAACTTGGTAGAATAACACCTTTACTCAAGGTTGTACGTATTCTAGGAAATTTAGACATAATTTTTGTTTTTATGTATTAAAAATATAGTTTTATTGTTTTTGTTTCGAATATACATAATATTTAGTATTTTTTGTGGTTTTATCCTGTGTTTTTCGTTGTTGAGAATTAAAAAGAAGATGTTTTTGGAGTTTTTATTTCTAGTAAACTTTCATTTTTTTAAAGGTTAAAAATTGTAGTTTTGTCTTCTATAAAGCCTCAGAAGCATATGTTTTTTTGTCGCTTTATTTTGCTATTTTAGTTAAAAAGAATGCGGCAAATAATAAGAAATTAATACAAAATTGTTTTGAATTTATCTAATCGTGATAGTAGAGTAACTTTAATTTTTCAATTAGTAATCTTTTTTATTTTCACAAAGGGTATTGCACAGCAACCAGTGAGAGTTACTATTGACTCATTATCGAAAGTGTATTCCCAGAATGTATATTCCAAACCACTTGAAGCTAGAAAAGCCGCATTTGCTTGGTTAGCTTTAAGTGAAAAGCATAACTTAGAGAAGGAAAAAGCTCGTGCTTATTATTCTTTAGGAAATTTGAATTCTATTAATGGAGATTATAAGAAGTCTATAGAATATGCATTGAAGACTATTGAATCCTTAGAGAAATTAAAAATGGAGCAAGGTTTACCTGCTGCTTATAATCTATTAGCACTTAGTTATAAGAATTTATCGTTATACTCCAAGGCAATGGAGAGCTTTATGATATGTATTGAAAAAGCTAGAGCTGTAGACGATGTACTTCAAGAGGCAAATGCGTATCAGAATGTTGCTACACTATATATACAAAAGGATGAATATGATAAGGCTATAGAGAGCTTGAAAAGAGCGAATGATTTGTATAAATCTATTGAGGATACCGATGGGGTATTGACTACATTGTTTAACTACGCAAATATTTTGAAAGAGCAGCGTAAGTTTGATCAAGCTAAGGAGCATTATATGACTGTATTAAAGTTTCGTCAAGAGGAAGGAAATAAAACAGTTGAGGCCTATGTTAAAATTAACCTTGCTCAACTATTAGTAGAACAGCATAAGTTTAAAGAGGCTATACCTCACTTGGAGAATACTTATAAGCTTCTTGAAGAGTTAAATTATGTCACTGATATGGCTATCGTATTGAATGATTTAGGAGTGTGTGAGAGTAAAGTAGGGAATACAAAGAAAGCAATTAAGTATTTTGAGAGAGCATTGAGTATTACTGAAGAACGTTCTATATTAGCCTATAATACTAACTTTTTTTTGAATTTAGGTTCCCTATATGCAGATCAAAAACAATATGAAAAAGCATATAATTATTTATATCGAAGTATAATCGATAATACAAAATTTAATAGTATTGAGAAAGAGAAGCATTTAGCAGATCTGCAACAACAATATGAAACAGAATTAAAGGAAACTAAAATAGAGTTGCTGGAGAAGGAGCAAGAATTAAAAGAAGTAGAGCTTAGAGAAGTAGAGCAAGCTGTCATTCGTCAGAAACAACTTCGTAATACTTTTATCATTGGTTTTATTTTGGTGTCAATTCTCTTTATTATTGTGATGTATTTTTATCTACAACGTTTGAAAGTACAAAGACAATTACAGGTGGAGGTTGAGAAAAATGCGAATCACAAGATTAATGAGATGGTTAAAGATCATAAAATTTCTATGATCGAGCGCTATCAGAAAGGACAAGAGGAAGAAAGAGCTCGATTAGCACGAGAATTACACGATGGAATAGGAAGTGATTTAGCAGGAATTAAGATTGCTTTTGAACATCATTTCTCTCAGCAAGATACGGGAGAACAAACTAAGCGTTTGCAAGAAGCAATTAACAATGCGTGTAAGGATCTGCGTTTGCTATCGCATCAATTGCATCCACTGGCTTTCTCTTCAATTGGATTTAGTAGTTTTTTGAAAGAATACGTCGATACTGTAAGTCAGAAAAATAATTTGACAATTAAAGCTTATTTTTTTCCAGAGACAGAAATTAATAAGTTGACAGATGATGTATTGGCTGGTGCATATCGCATCGTTCAAGAGTTGGTCAATAATATCGTTAAGCATGCTAAGGCTTCAAGTGCTGAGGTACAATTGACCAAACACGATGACCACCTCAATATTCTTATTCATGATAATGGCGTTGGGTTTGCCAATGTTAAGAAACAAGGGATAGGACTGCGCAATATAAGAGAGCGTTTAGAAAAACTCAAAGGAAGTATAGAAATAGATAGTAATGTTAAATATGGGACTTCCATAACAATTAATATACCTTTAAATAAATAAGTAATGAGTAGAGTAAATATAATCATAGCAGATGATCATTTGATGTTCTTAGAGGGGTTAAACACTATATTACTTGATATGGAGGAAGTAAAACAAGTGCATTTAGCAACAGAAGGAACACAAGTATTACGTTTATTAGAGCAATTTGACATACAACTAGTCATTACCGATTTGAATATGCCCAAGATGGATGGAGTAGAGTTATTAACTAGGGTAAAGAGTAATCAATCAGATGTCAAGGTTCTAATTTTGAGTATGCTTGATAATCCTCGCGTTGTTCATAAGGTAATCCAAAAAGGAGCAGATGGTTTTGTACCTAAATTTACAAATAAGCAGGAGTTACAAGTTGCTGTAAGGGAATTAATCAATGACAAGCAATATTTCTCAGAAGTTATTAAACAGCGCTATATGGAAAGTGTATTTGATAAAAAGAAGTATCAAGATATTGAATTGACTCAACGGGAGAAAGAAGTTCTAGCACTTTTATCAGAAGAAATGACTTCTAAAGAAATTTCTGAGAAACTGTTTATATCAGTTAATACGGTGGAGACACATCGCAAGAATATCTTGTTGAAAACAGGGTCTAAGACAACTACAGGAGCGGTAAAGTTTGCTATTGAATCAGGACTATTTGATTAGTGAATAATTAAAAGGTATACTTTATTGCTAATAGCGGTTTAATCTCTTCTAAAATAGAAATAAATGAATTTGGTTCAGTAATCGGTACGATTTCTCGATGAGTGACTACTTTGTTGGTAAGACTAATCGTTTCTAATAAAGCAGCTGTTACAGGAGTCTTGTGATAGTTGTTTTTTTCTTGTTCTACTTCTTTTGTATCGATTAACAGATGCACCCACACACCTTTAGTGAAACAAGCTGTATCTACATATAATAAAGAAAAATCATGGGAACTGTAGAGGTGGTCTAATCCCGCTAAATAATCCATACGCTTCGGCAGCAATTTTTCTTGTAAAGTTTTGAAATAATTAGTTTCTTGTTTTAGTAAGCATTCTTTGACCTGCCATGAGTCCTCTATGCTATGTATAACAATCATAAAAATATCCTCATTATAGGTTGGAAGATGGATAGTAATTGTGAAAATACTATTGATTTTTAGTGCGTCCTTTTGTTGATTTAGTAAGTATAAGAGTTTTTTAGTTTTCGTTTTCAGCTCATTGGGATTTGGGTTAAAAAGATATGTCATGGTTAATGAATCATAACTAATGTCAATACGACAATCTAAATCAATCATTTTTAGTTTTATATCTTCTTTGGTATAGTAGTCAGCTAAGGCATCTTGGTATTGTTCTTTTACTGGTTTAGCATAGGAAACACCTTGTTCAATTCTGTTTTCATTTTTTAAAATCTTGGCGTCAAAGAATAAAACCCATCTTACTTGTGCTAATTGATGATCGTAGATAATAACCGAAAACATATTGGGATTCATATTAGAGGCATTAAAAAAGCGTCTAATTTCAACTGCTTTTAATTGCCCCTTGAATTCATGTTCAAGATATTCTTGTATTAAACGATTTGCTTTTTTCTTTCTCATACCTCCCATAATGAGAGATAGATTATTTACAGCTAGTGTTAGTGATAGAAAACAAAACCCAATTATTAAAAGTGTTTTTAGCATTTTTTGTAAAGTTTGAATACAAGGTAAGATACTTTTGGAAATTTTCATATCACGGAATTCCGTGATAAGCGCAATTACCGAATTTAGGTCTATGAAACCAATAGCAAAGATAAGACCTTTGAAATGTTAATAATAGTAATAATATAAATCATGGGATTACAAGAAAAAAGAGCTTATACAGCTATAGAGGAGCAATATGTAACTGAATATCAAAAAGAATTGAACGCAATTGTAGGTAAAGAATTACCTATTCAAATTAATTGGGATACTTTTGAATTAGAACATATTAAGTTTGTACCAAGTGTATGTTTACAACGCTTAATGGATGCAATGAAAGAAGTTTGTAAAGACAATTTTGGAAAAGAAGCAGTACAAGAGTCAATTGATAAGATTGAAGTAAACTGTATTGTAAACGAAGGAGCTGAAGAAAATAAAAAATTAGACCTTACAGGAAAAACTTTTACTTTGACAGCTTGTTGGGGAGGACATCATAGTGGTTTCTTTACTGATTTAGTGATTAGAGAGTATTTAGAAAGCAAGTTATAAGAATATAAGGATTCTTTGTATAAAATTTTTAGTCTGACTTTTAATTTTTGATTTAGTTAATATCAATAGTCGTAAAAAAGGGAAAGCCCAAAAAGACTTTCTCCTTTTAAAGACAACTAGTAAATAAGGAGAACTAGTTTAATGCTGTAAATCTCTAATATTGAATAAAATTATTTTTATCTAATTTAGAATTACAGTAGTAAAAATAAAGATTGAGATTTCTCATATTCAAAATAGTAAAATTAATAGATTAATAGTATCAATTACTGTTTTTTATTGAAATAGTTTTGTGAATCAAAAAAATACGCTAAAATGAAATTTAAAATTATGTTTTTGTTAAGTTTATGCTATACCATTTTATTAGCAAGTTGTGGTAATAAGAGTATAATTCAGGATGTAGTGCCTAAACATGATACTTTTAAACTAGAATCAAATCAATTAAAAGAAGAAAGAACTATTAATGTATGGACACCAAAAAATTATGAGAGTACTCAGGATTCTTTGCCTGTAATCTATATGGCTGATGGAGGAATAGAAGAGGATTTTTCTCATATCGCTACTACCATAGAAGAGCTTATAAATGAGCAAAAAATTCCTGCTGTAATCTTAGTAGGAATTGAAAATACACAAAGAAGAAGAGATTTGACAGGATTTACAACTGTTGCAAAAGATAAAGAAATTGCACCCGAGGTAGGAGGTTCTAATCAGTTTAGAGCCTTTATTAAAGAAGAGTTATTTAAGGAAATCGATAAAAGATATAGAACCAAAGAAGAAAAAACGATATTAGGAGAATCTGCTTCAGGTTTGTTTGTGATGGAAACCTTTTTTGTTGAACCCGCCATGTTTGCAAACTATATCGCCTTTGACCCTTCATTATGGTGGAATAATCATTATTTAGTTAGAACCGCAAAAGCTAGTTTAGATCAAAATAGTGCGGTAAAAAGAAAGCTTTGGTTTGCAGGATCGAATGCTGCTGATATTTCTCCCTATACAAATAAGTTAGCTACTATTTTAGCAGAAAATGAAAATAAAAATTTAGTGTGGCACTATGTAGATGAGCCAAATGAAGGACATACAACTATATTTAGAGCAACTAAAAAACAAGCCCTAATTTGGATATTAAATAATTAAAATAGCAGTAGTTTAGCATTTTATAATAAGATATGGATAGAGGTATTAAGAAAAAGACATTTTTAAATTTTGTTGGACTTTTAAGAAGTTTTTTAATCAAGTGTTTTATTGGAATTGTTTTATGTAGTAGCATAGCGTTTTTATATACTAACTTTATTTTTGAGCAAATATTATTTGCTCCTAAGAACCCTAATTTTCCTATTTATATTTGGCATCGTTCTTTGATAGATTTTTTTAATTTGAGTTCATCATTGTATATGGAAGGGATTGATTTTGATATTCAAAATCGAAAAATGGATGGTCAGTTAATGATTATGATTTGGACTAGTTTTACCTTTGGACTAATAGCTTCATTTCCTTGGATTTTGTATCAAATTTGGAAACTTGTACACCCTAAATTATATAATAGTAAGACAAGATACAGTATTGTATTTGTAACAATCACAAGTCTTTTATTTTTTATAGGTGTCTTGTTTGGATATTTTATTATAGTTCCTTTATCTATTCATTTTTTTATGAATATAGAGATTAGTAGTATTGTTGCCAATCAAATCGATCTTACCTCATATATTTCTCTTGTTAGAACCACCATACTAGCATCAGGTATTGTGTTTGTTTTGCCAGTTGTCATTCTAGTATTATACAAGATGGGAATTTTATCAACAGATACACTCAAAGGTTACCGCAGATATGCTTATGTTTTGATTTTAGTTGCATCAGCAATTATTACACCTCCAGATGTATTGAGTCAAGTTATTTTGGTTATACCATTAGTTTTATTGTATGAAGTGAGTATTTTCTTTTCAAAGTTTATGAAGTCTAATCACATTACAGAATAATATATTATCGTATTTGCTATAAATAATAATTAAATTTGCATAGTTTAAATATTCATCGTAATATTGCGATATATAATTAAGTGTAAAACAATGGGAGTAACAAAATCAGAATTATTTAGTGATAAAAAGAATAGGTTATCGCTTATGTTTAAGGTTTTAGGGCATCCAGCAAGACTTGCCATTCTTCAGTATATTATCAATCAAGATGCTTGTATTTGCAATGATTTGGTAGAAGAACTTGGATTGGCTCAAGCGACTATTTCACAACACTTAAAAGAGCTTAAGAATAGTGGACTTATAAAAGGAACAATTGATGGTAAATCCGTTTGTTATTGTATTGACGACGTAGTTTGGAATGAATTCTTCAAGGAGTTTGAATTCTTCTTCGCTCAAAATATACAATCAAAGGATTGCTGTTAATATTTTTTAATTAAACCAATCGTAATATTGCGATATTAAAGTAATTTAAAACAGTTAAAATATGAAATTATCAGAAGTAAAAGCGGTTTTAGCAAATTTAGATCGAGTAGATTTTCAATTTGAAGATGGAACGTTTGTAGCAGAACACTTCCATGTAACAGAAGTAGGTCAAGTAACAAAAAAGTTTATTGACTGTGGAGGGACAATAAGAGAAGAGGTTAAGGTAAGCTTCCAATTGTGGAATGCAGATGATTATCAGCACCGTTTAAAAGCAGGTAAATTATTAAATATTATCAGGTTGTCAGAAACAAAATTAGGTATTGTTGATGCGGAGATTGAAGTAGAAGTTCAAGGTAAAGAAACAATAGGAAAGTATTTCTTAGCATTTAATGGAACTCACTTTCTTTTAAAAAATACGTTGACTGCTTGTTTGGCTGAAGATGCTTGTGGAATTACACCAAGTAATCAGGTAACCCAAACTAATTGTTGTGATCCTAACTCTGGATGTTGTTAATCTTAAAAAAGTAAAAGATGTATAAAACATTATCAACTACAATTTGCACTATGCTTGAATCACAAGTGATAAGTGATAGTAGAAAAGAAGTTTTGGCTCCCTTGGTGACTTATATTCAATCTAAGGTTGGTTCAAAATCTCCAATTCGAATCAATTTTATATGTACACATAATTCAAGAAGAAGTCATTTAGCTCAGATTTGGATGCAAGTAGCAGCAAGTTATTATGCAATTCCCAAAGTTAGTTGTTATTCTGGCGGAACTGAGCAAACAGCGATGTATCCAATGGTTGCTACCGTTCTGAAAGAACAAGGATTTAACGTATTTAAAATTGCAGAAGGAGAGAATCCTATTTATGCGATAAAGTATGGCGATAATGAAGTTCCTATTATTGGTTTTTCTAAGAAGTACGATGCAGTTTTTAATCCAAGTAGCGATTTTGCAGCTGTAATGACTTGTTCACAGGCTGATGGAGGTTGTCCTTTTATAGCAGGTGCTGAGCGAAGAATACCTATTACATTCGAGGATCCAAAAGAGTTTGATGGAACAGAGAACCAACAAGAAGGATATTTTAATCGAAGCCTTGAAATTGCAAGTGAAATGTTTTACATCGTGTCACAAATTAAAAAATAAGTCATGCAAGTTAGAATGAAATTTTTAGATCGATACTTAACCCTTTGGATTTTCTTGGCAATGGGGATTGGTGTTCTCTTAGGAAATGTATTTCCAAGTGTTTCTAATGTGATGGATAAACTATCTATTGGGACGACCAATATTCCGTTGGCCATAGGGCTAATCATCATGATGTACCCGCCACTGGCTAAGGTTGATTATAATCTATTACCACTGGCTTTTAAGGATAAGAAAGTCTTAAGCTTATCTCTTTTCTTAAACTGGATTGTAGGACCTGTTTTAATGTTTGTTCTTGCTATTATTTTCATGCGTGATGAACCTGACTATATGGTAGGATTAATCCTTATTGGTTTAGCAAGATGTATTGCAATGGTGATTGTATGGAATGATTTAGCAAAGGGTAATAGAGAATATGCAGCCTTACTGATTGCATTAAATAGTGTTTTTCAAGTACTGTTTTATAGCTTTTTTGTTTGGCTTTTTATCAATGTATTACCTTCTTATTTTGGGTTTGCCGATTATGCTATTTCAATTAAGATGAGCGATGTTGTACAAAGTGTGCTTATTTATTTAGGAATTCCATTTTTGGCAGGTTTTTTAAGTCATAAGTACCTAATTAAACTAAAAGGAGAAGATTGGTTTAAGCGTAAGTTTATCCCTTTTATATCACCCTTTACTTTATATGCTTTACTGTTTACCATTGTGCTTATGTTTAGCTTAAAAGGAGAACAAATTGTTCAGTTACCTATGCAGGTAGTTAAGGTTGCTATTCCACTTGTTATCTATTTTGTATTGATGTTCTTTGTTAGTTTCTTTTTAAACAAGTCAATGAATGTGGATTATGATAAAAATGCTGCTATTTCTTTTACTGCCTCAGGTAATAATTTTGAATTAGCGATTGCTGTTGCAATTGCTGTATTTGGGATACATTCTCCTCAAGCTTTTGTAGGAGTTATCGGACCTTTAGTTGAAGTTCCTGTACTGATTCTACTTGTACGAGTAAGTTTATGGATGAAAAAGAAGTATTATTCAAAGTAAAATATAGCCTTTATGGAAAGTTTTGTAAATGATAATAAAGTTGATCAAAATGAGTATGATTTAATCCTTATTGGTGGGGGTCAAAGTGCTTTGGCTTGTGGGTTTTATTTAAGAAGAACACAAATAAAGTATTTGATTTTAGACCAGCAAGCTCAACCAGGAGGAGCTTGGATTCACGGATGGGATTCATTGTCTTTGTTTTCTCCTGCTGAGTTTAGCTCTTTACCAGGCTTTATGTTTCCTAAATCAGAAAACTATTACCCTGTTCGAGACGAGGTTATTTCCTACATGGATGATTATCAGTCTAAATATGAACTCCCTGTAAAAAGATCTGTTCAGGTTATAGCAGTTTTAAAACAGGAGGGAGGATTTACTTTAAAAACTTCGATTGGCGATTTTAAAGCAAAAACAGTAATATCTGCTACAGGAACATGGGCGAGTCCTTTTGTTCCTGTCTTTAAAGGTTTAAATCAGTTTAGAAATGAACAATTACATTCTGCCTATTATAAAAATGCTTTAGATTTTATAGGAAAAAAAGTATTGGTGATTGGTGGAGGTAATTCTGGAGCTCAAATATTAGCAGAAGTTTCAAAGTATACGGCTGTTACTTGGTCAACAATAGGAGTACCAGCTTTTTTGCCTGACGATGTGGATGGTAGAGTTCTTTTCGATGTGGCAACGCAAAAATATAATGAGCAAAAGGCGGGCAATGATCAGGTACAAGCAAAATATAATGTAAGAAGTATTGTTATGGTTCCCCCTGTTGTGGATGCTAGAGCTAGAGGTGTTTTAAATAGCAAAGGAGAGATTGAACGTTTTACAGAAACTAGTGTTGTCTGGAAAAGTGGAGAAGAAGAAAATTTTGATGTTGTTATTTGGTGCACAGGATTTAAACCTGCATTAAAACATTTAGAACCTTTGGGGATACTTCAACCAGATGGCAGAGTGAATACCAATGGTAACAGCAAAGTTGAAGGAATTAATGGTTTGTGGCTTGTAGGGTATGGTGATTGGACTGGTTTTGCTTCTGCAACATTGATTGGAGTTGGTAGGTCTGCTAGGAGTACAGTGGAAGAAGTTGTAGATTTTTTAAAGTTGTAAGAACAACTTTAGATAAATTGTTCGTATATTTACGAACAGATTAATTTGATAAAGGATAAGGGTATGTTGAAAAGAGACTTAACAGAAAAACAAGTAGAGATAGCAAGAATAACGAAGGCTTTATCTCATCCTATACGAGTAGCTATTTTAGAGATGCTTGCTTCTCAGGAATGTTGTTTTCATGGAGATATGTCAGAGGTATTACCTGTAGCAAAAAGTACATTGTCTCAACATTTAAAAGAATTAAGAGAGGCTGGCTTGATTCAAGGAACGATTAATTTACCTACAGTAAAGTATTGTATTAATAAAGAGAATTGGCAAATTGCTAAGCAACTATTAAATGAGTTTTTTGAAGATATTAAAAAGCCTTCTGAGTGCTCATAAAAAAATTTGCCTTCAATGTTCGTAGTTTTACGAATTACGAACATTAACATTTAGTGAAACTAAAGATTTAAATAACATCAAAATTATTACTTATGAAAACAACTTTTTTAAGCCTTATCTGTATGTCGGCTTTAGTTACTAGTTCATGTTCAGACAAGAAAAACACACAAGAACAAGATGCGTTAGTCGAGTCGAGTATAGAAGCATTAGATCAAGAACAGACTATACAAGAAAAATCGGATAATACAATGGTTTATGTTTATTATTTCCATGGAAAACAACGTTGTAAAACTTGTTTAGCAGTTGGAGACTTAACGAAGAAAACTGTAGAAGGAGCTTTTGCTAGTAATGAGTTAGTGAAGTTTATTGAAGTAGATACAAGTGAAAAGCAGTATAGTGATTTAGTAGAGAAATATGAGGTGACTTGGAATGCACTTATTATTGCAAAGGGCGATGATTCAATTAATCTAACAGAAGATGCTTTTGCAACAGCACTAACAACACCAAAGGTATTAGAAGAGCTTATAGTTGAACAAGTTAATAAAAAACTTTAATGTTAGATGGAATTACTACAACAATTAGTAGACAGTTCTGATATTCCAATAGTAACTGCGTTTTTGTTGGGACTGATGACAGCTATTAGTCCTTGTCCTTTGGCGACTAATATCACAGCCACAGCTTATTTAAGTAAAGATATTACAGTTAAGCGTAAAGTATTATTTAATGGACTGTTTTACACCTTAGGTCGTGCATTTACTTATACTGTATTAGGTGTTATTTTCTATTTTGGAGCAAGTAAGTTTCAAATAGCAAAACTATTGCAAAATGTAAGTGGTGTTTATTTGGGGATTGGATTAATCCTTATCGGTATTTTAATGCTTGATATTATTAAATTAAATATACCAGGAGTAGGATCACTAAGTCAGAAGGTAAATCAAAAGAACTTTAAGAAGAATTACTTCAATGCTTTTTTACTTGGTGTTTTATTTGCTTTAGCGTTTTGTCCTTACAGTGGAGTATTGTTTTTTGGAGTGATGATTCCTTTAATTATGGCGAGTGCTTCAGGATTATTATTAGCACCAGTTTTTGCTTTAGCAACGGGGTTACCTGTAATCATCATAGCTTTTTTACTTGCTTACAGTATATCTAATGTAGGGCATTTTTACAATAAGATGAAGAGTTTTGAAATATGGTTCAGACGTATTATATCTGCTGTTTTTATTGTTGTAGGTGTTTATTATATATATGTGAATTTATAAAAAAATAGATATGGAAATAATAGTTTTAGGTACAGGTTGTGCCAAGTGTAAGGTAACTTTAGAAACCGTAGAATCTGTAGTAAAAGAAGTAGGTTCTGATATCAAAGTTACAAAGCAGGATGATATTATAGAGATTGTAAAATATAACATTATGTCTTTACCTGCTTTGGTTATTAATGGAGAAGTTACTGTTAAGGGGTATGTTCCATCAAAAGAAGAAGTAAAAGAATTAATTAAAAAACATCAGATATGAAAAATGAAGTAAAGATTTACGATCCAGCTTTATGTTGTCCAACAGGGCTTTGTGGGGTTAATATTGATCCTGAATTAATGCGTATTGCTGTTGTAATAGAAAGCTTAAAGAAAAAAGGCATTTTAATTGAGCGATTTAATTTACGTGACAATCCTCAAGTTTATGTAGATACTAAAGTAGTTAATGACTTTATCCAAAAAGAGTCTATCGATAATTTTCCTATTACTACCTTAAATGGAGTAATTGTTCTTACCAAATCATATCCAAGTAATAAGCAAATTTCAGAATGGCTTGAAGTGTCAGAATCTGATTTGATTGTTACAAAATAATCTAACCCAATTTTCAATTTCAGTTTAGTTCGGCATACCTAATTGTATGTCGAACAGGAATTGTATTGAATAAAAAAATAGTAGTTATGAGTAATTTTAAACTATATAATCCCTCTAATGAAGGATTTACAAAATATATTTTCTTTACAGGTAAAGGAGGAGTAGGAAAAACATCAATAGCATGTGCTACTTCCTTAAACTTGGCAGACAGTGGGAAAAATATATTACTTATTAGTACAGACCCTGCATCAAATTTGCAGGATGTATTTGATATACCTTTGAGCAATAAAGTGACTAAGTTAAAAGATATTCCCACTCTTTCTATTTTGAATTTAAACCCAGAGCAAGCAGCTTTAGAATATAAAGAATCCATAATAGGACCTTATCGAGGAAAGTTACCAGAGGCTGTTTTATTTAATATGGAAGAGCAACTATCAGGATCATGTACAGTGGAGATTGCTGCTTTCAATGAATTTGCAGATGTAATTACAAATAAAGAGAAACACGATTTATATGACCATATTGTGTTTGATACAGCACCAACTGGACATACACTTAGAATGTTACAACTACCAGCAGCATGGAATACCTTTATTGATGAAAATACAACAGGTGTTTCTTGTCTTGGGCAATTGTCGGGATTAGGTGATCGTAAAGTAGTATATGAGCAGGCAGTGAAAACATTGAGTGATAAAAATAATACAACTTTATTTTTGGTAAGTCGTCCAGATGAAACACCATTAAAAGAAGTTGAGCGTTCATATAAGGAGTTACTTGATTTAGATATACAATCTCAGCGTTTAATTATCAATGGAGTGCTAGAGAATTTTGATCAGAATGATTCTATTTCAAGTAAGTTGTATAAACGCCAGCAAAATGCTTTAGAAAATAGAACTAAAAAGCTTCTTGATATTCCAACCTATTATGTTCCATTAAGATCGTATAATATGACTGGAATTGATAATATTAGAAATATGCTTATTTCTAATACAAGTGCAATTTTGACTGAAAATAGCTTAGACAAAAACGAGTTACAAGATATTGATGTATTGATAGAAGACCTTTTTATATCTAAGAAAAAAGTGGTTTTCACGATGGGTAAAGGAGGTGTAGGGAAAACAACAATAGCTGCTCGAATCGCTAGAGGACTGGTTAAAAAAGGAGTTAAGGTTCACCTAAGTACAACAGATCCAGCCAATCACTTAGAGTATGTAAATACAAAGGTAGAAGGGCTTACTGTTAGTCATATTGATGAGAAGAAGGTGTTAGAAGCCTATAAGGAGAAAGTTTTAGCTAAGGCAAGACTAACTATGGGAAACAGTGATTTAAGTTATATTGAGGAAGATTTACGCTCTCCTTGTACACAGGAAATAGCTGTTTTTAACGCTTTTGCTGAGATTGTAGCTATAGCAGATCATGAAGTAATTGTTATCGATACAGCACCAACAGGTCATACTTTATTGTTATTAGATTCAACTCAAAGTTATCACAAAGAAGTAGAGCGTACACAAGGAGATATTAGCGAGGCTGTTCAGAATTTATTACCACGTTTAAGAAATGAACAAGAAACAGAAGTAGTTATTGTTACGTTACCAGAAACAACACCTGTATTTGAAGCACAACGCTTACAAGAAGATCTTGCAAGAGCAGGTATACACAATAAATGGTGGGTAATAAACTCAAGTTTATATCTCACAGATACAACAAGTACTTTTTTAAAAGATAAAGCAAAAACGGAAGTACAATGGATTAATAAAGTCAATGAACTTTCTAAAGGTAATTTTGTTGTAATACCTTGGATGGAAAAGGTTGAATAAAGAAGTACTTTTTAAAAACATCACACTGAATTAGAATGATATACTAATTTAAGTGTGATGCTTTTGTTGGTCTCAGATTATAATTAAAACTATACGTTAAAGTAAATTTAGTTTCCAAAACCTTTTGGGATTTATAGCCTTGTGTAACAGAAAATAAAACTCAATAAGGAAAGTTTAGTTATATTCTTTTAAATTTAACTATTTGGCTTGTATTTGTTTTTTATACATGAGATATAGTATGCTCTAGTAAAATATTAGGAATTGTATTGCTTATAATCGGTATCGAGGATACTTATATCAACAACTCCTTGTGCATTTTTGATTAATCTTCTACAGGATAAACTTAAATGTTTTAAATGAACTTGTTTATTAGCTTTAGCATATTTTTCAGTAAGTTTATTAATTGTTTCTATTGCAGACATATCTGTAATTCGACTTTCCTTGAAATCAATAATAATCTGATCAGGATCATTCTCTATATCAAATTTTTCAAGAAATATTGTAGTTGAACCAAAAAATAAAGGTCCATATATTTCATAATGTTTTATTCCATTTTTATCGATATATTTTCTAGCTCTTATTCGTTTAGCGCTTTCCCACGCAAAAACAAGAGCAGAAACAATAACTCCTATTAATACAGCTAATGCTAAATTATGCAATATAACTGTTATACTCGCTACTAGGATAATAACAAAGATATCGTGGCGAGGCATTTTATTTATTATTTTAAAACTAGCCCATTCAAAAGTTCCAATGGCTACCATCATCATTACTCCAACTAATGCAGCCATAGGTATTTGCTCAATTACAGGACCTGCAACTAAAATTATTAATAGTATAGAACATGCTCCTACAAGAGCAGAGAGTCTTGTTCTTCCCCCAGCACCTATATTTACTAGGGATTGTGCAACCATAGCACAACCTCCCATACCACCAAAAAATCCATTCGTAATATTAGCAATACCTTGGGCAGTTGCTTCTCTATTTGAATGTCCTCTTGTATTCGTAATTTCATCAACCATATTAAGTGTAAGTAAACTCTCAATAAGCCCAACTCCTGCCATAACAATAGAGTAAGGGAATATGATTTTTAAAGTTTCAAAGGTAAAGGGAATATTTGGAATATGGAAAGTAGGTAAGGAACCTCCTACAGAGGCAATATCAATTACTTTTTTAGTATCAATATTAAAAAAGTAAACAAGTGCAAAAACAACAATAATAGCTGCAAGAGAAGATGGTATTACTTTTGTTACTTTAGGAAGTAAAATTACTATTGTAATTGTAAGTAAAGTTAATCCAATCATAAGATATAAGGCTGAACCTTCTAACCAATTTTCAACTCCATTTGTAGTAATTTTAAATTGAACAATTTGTGACATAAAAATGATAATTGCTAATCCATTTAAAAATCCATACATTACAGAGGAAGGAATTAACCGAATGTATTTACCGAGTTTTAATACTCCCACAAGTAGTTGTAAAAGTCCTGCTAATACAACAGCAGCAAAGAGGTATTCTGTTCCATAACTAGCTGCAAGAGCAATAAGTACTACAACAGTTGCTCCAGCTCCTCCTGAGACCATACCAGGCCTTCCTCCTAATATTGCTGTTACAAGTCCCATTAAAAAAGCAGCATATAAACCTGTCAATGGTGATAGACCTGCTAGTATAGCAAAAGATAAGGATTCAGGTATCATAGTCATAGATACCGCTAAACCAGCCAATATCTCATTTTTGTAATTGATTGGTTGACTAAAATCAAATAAATTGATTAGTTGCTTCATAGAAAAAAATTAAATAAGTATGACGCTTTGTAATTTTAATTACAAGCAATAATAGATATGATATATGTACTTTTATAAGTATATATAAGATAAGTCCATGACAAAAGTGCCAAAGGAAATAATTGGATAAAAAAACTATTAGCCTAAGATCAAGGCGGAGTAATTTGAGAAGATATTTTTACTGTTTTTTTCATAAGTTACAAACTTATTGCTTTTTTATTGTATTCTGAAGACTTTTTTAATTTTTATTTGATAGTATGAAAATTCTCAAGATATTTCTGCATAGCATCGCGGCAGTGTCTAATGGATTTAAACAAATATTTTACAAACAAGTAACTGAATAATTTTTTTTAGTAGAAATCATCATCAATAGCTTAAGAGAAACTACTTTAATCAACAGTATTTGATGAAATAGATATACATTAAGCTATTTAATTATGTAAGTTTATGATTATAAGATTTTTAATAAAGTTATTTATTATTTTGATTAGTAGAGTATATACCCCAACAAAGCTCCTACTAAAACAATAAAAGCACTATTTACTTTTTTAAATTTAAAAACGAGTATACCACTAAGTAGGGTAATAACAAGGGTTTGCCAATTCAGCAACACATCTCGTGTCATCGTTATACAAACAGCGATAATCAAGGCGACAGAGGCAACATTCACCGCATCTAAAAAGACAGATAATCCTTTTGAGTTGCGAAGTTTTTTCATCAATGGATTTAGTAAGGCTACTAGAATAAAGGATGGTAAAAAAATTGCAATAGTTGAAAGAATTGCTCCGGATAAACCATTAATTTGAAAACCAATAAAAGTAACGGAAGAGAAAACAGGTCCAGGAGTGAATTGACCTACAGCAATAGCATCCATCAGTTGTTCCCTTGTTAGCAATCCTTTTTGTACTAGTTCTGTATCTAAAAAGGCAAATAGAACATAACCACTACCATAAAGTATAGCACCTATTTTTAGAAAAATCCAAAATAACTGTCGATTGGTTGTAGTGAAAAACGTACTTTGTATGCTAAGTATGAGAGGTAATGCAATCAAGCTTTGTAAGGTACTTCGCTTTGTAGTATTAATATAAAAAACTACATAAGCTAAAAATCCAGCTCCAAACATTAAAATGATCTCATTAGTCCCAAATAAAGAAGCTACTAAGACAATAAGTCCTATAAAGGCTAAGAATAAGGATTTAATTGATTTTCTGGCTAGTGGAAATACAGCTCCAAGGATAATAGCAATAATGGCAGGTTTAATTCCATAGATAAATGGTTGAACTTGTGGTAATTCTCCATAATTTTTATAAAAATAAGCCAATACACCCGTTAGAAAAACAGCGGGAAGAATAAAACATAGCCCGGCAATTATAAGACCTTTCCAACCTGCTTTGTCATAGCCAATGTGAATGGCCATTTCTGTACTGTTAGGACCAGGAATTAAATTAGTAGCACCAAGCAGATCTAAAAAGTGTTGTTCATCCATCCATTTTCTTTTTACAACTACTTCCTCTCTCATCATCGCAATATGAGCTGCAGGGCCTCCAAAACCAATAATCCCTAATTTTGTAAAGACTTTGGCTATTTCTTTTAAGCTTACTTTTTTTGGCATATTGCTTCTTAATTTTAGTTTTTACTGCAATAGATGTGTTCAAAGTTATTGCGTTATCTGAACAAGTGTAAAGCTAATGATAATTCAATATTCAAAGGTTACCTAAATGTAAATTAAAAGGTGCTTAACCCTAAAGCTAAGCACCTTTTTCACTATTCTTAATCTTGCTGTACATCCAAAATATTATCAAATAGATTTTATCCTGTAATTTACCAAACTGTTGTAATTAAATACCTAACAGTAGGATACAAAATTTCCTATTGTTAGGTATTTAGTTGTTGCTTTTATGCATTATTTTACAACTGTAGCTTCAAGTTCTACTGTTAGATTTTCAAATAATCCTTTTACCTCAAGTACTGTTGTTGCTTGTTCGATTTTATGCTTAACAAGCCACACTTGTAAAATAGGAAAGTGTTGCATAAGCTCAGTGGTAGAAGTAGTATAGATATTTAATCTAACAATGCCTTCAAGGGAGTAATTTGCTGTTTTAATTACCTTTTCTAAGTTTTTAATAGAGAGTAGAAGCTGAGTTTTCATATCAGCATTACTTGAAACTCCATTAGTGTCAATGGCTACTTGACCAGAGCAGTATAATGTACTTTGAGCATTTTTTACTTCTATTGCTTGAGCGTAGTTGCGCTGAGATTGCCATTGCCAAGGATTAATAGCTATTTTTATCATCTTGCATTCTTATTTTAAGTTATAGCGCAAATTTGCAACTAAACACTTAAATCAGCAGTTGAGCTATATCACAAATAAAAAGTGAGGTAGATCACTTTAAATCTAATCGGCTTAGTGTTTCTCTAGAAACTCCAAGATAAGCAGCTAATAGAGATTTTAGAACGCGCTGCATAATACCAGGAAAGCGTTCTTGGAGTTCAAAGAACCGCTCTGTAGTATTGTTTTTCATCATGGATAAAATACGCTGCTGCCCTGCAATAAATCCCTTGTGCGCTTTATCTAAAAAGAATTCATTTATTACAGGAAGTTCTTTTCTTAGTTTATTATATCCATCTAAATCTAAAGCATAGACAAGCGTATCTTCAATACATTCTAAACTCATGCTTGCTAGAGATTGGCTGTAGAATGCTTTTAGATCCGTTTCCCACCAACCTTCCATTGCAAAGTCTACAATATGCTCTTTAGCATTATTGTCAGTAAAAACAAGTTTTAATAGACCTGTATCAATAAAGAACAGATAGGGGACAGGTTCTCCTTCTTGAATTAAAAATTGATGTTTCTTATATTTTTTAAACACAAAATAAGACAAGATAAAATCAAACTCCTTGTCTGTAAGGGAAATTACTTGCTCTATTTGTGTCCTAAGGAGATTATTCATTGTGATTTACTAAGTATTATAAGTTACAAAGGAAAGTATTAAAGATATTAATTTCAACTCTCTTTATCCATATACTCCTCTAATACTTCCTTTAATTTATCTAAATAACACGTTTTGGATTTAGCTCTTGTTTTCATTCTATGAAAAGCATGATGTATATCCAAGAGCTTTATACCAAATACCTGCTGAAACAACACCGCTATCTTCCGTATTTCCCCTTTCCCATTGTTAATTGACCCTGATAGATAAAGTGCGTAGATAAGTTCTATAAGAGCGTTTTGAGACTCTGACCATACTAAGTTAGATGAAGATATTGAATTGTTGCCAATATCATATTCTTGTATTTTCTCATGAAGATAATTCTGAAGTAAGTCATGAGCTATTATACGAGCTATTTTATAATCATAATAGGTGGAGAAAAGAGCATCTATTTCAAAGATAAAACTGTTTATACCGATGAGTAAATCTGTTTTACCAAGGGTAAAGTACTCGATGTCTTTATCTGTTCTATTTGCATTATAGTATTTATAAAATTCATTGTGAGCAAAATACTTCTTATACTCAAGGTTTAATTCTTCCAGATGTTTATGATAGTATTTATTCTTAACAACAATATCTATTGGGCAACTTGTTTCTATAGAATAGAGTTTGTTGTAAAAGATTAGTTTACCTAAGACTTGAGGCTTAATTACTTTAAAAAAATCAATTTCGTCTATTTGATTTTTGAACCCCACTTGAAGTATTTCTTGTTTTAGATTTATAAGTAGTAATCTTAAAAATTGAATCATTTCATAAGCCTTTGAAATAGAAGTTGAGTCAAGTAAGTTTAGTTCAATTTCCTTTGATTCAATTGTTTTGAATACACTTGTGTAAAGAGCATTTTGTGTCATAATTATTGAGTTTTGATTGGTTAATTATTGACACGTTTAACCCTGCTTTTTTTCTGATTTTATTGCCCTATTAAAATAAAGCAATGCTACTTTTAAAATCAATACGTAAAAACACGGTAAATATGCGGAAAACACGTATTGTTTATTATTTGAAAATTATAAACATTTACATTATTAACTTTTAAATGTTTAGTTTTATGGAAATTAACAAAAATTCAGGCACGGTAATTAGCCTTGAAAAGGCAGTTGAGCTGACGTATTCATATCAAGAACAAAACAGTGAAAAACCGAATAGTTATTTTGTTGGACTTGATAAGTTAGATGAGTTATTAGAGCAAAAAGGATGTGTAGGATTACGTGTTTATCCTGGTCTAAATGTGAAAACAAATCAAAGTAATGTTGTTTTAGTTGGAGTTGATGAAAGTGGAGAAGATTTAACTAGTGGAATCATGCTTGATGAATTAGTGACTTGTCCGCATTTATGTCCAAAGAAAAGTCAATTAGTTAGAAAAATAGAGTGATATACAGCCTGATATTATATATAGCCTTAATTGCAGGAGGGATTCCAATGCTACTTTTTCTTGTTATGAGAAAGGATATTGTATGTAATAAAGCCATTATACCAATTATAACATTAATTGCATTTTCGTCTATCTATGAATATGTTGTAATTATTCAACTTCAGATGAAAGTGACGCATTGGTATCAGATACACTCCTTGTTTGAATTCCTGGCTGTATTTTATCTCTTTAAGAATTTAATTACGCAGAGACCTAGGTGGTTTTTTATAATTGGCTTAGGTCTTTTTCTAGTAGTTTACATTTTATCATTTATCTATTTAAATAATGAAATGATTCTAGTGTCGAAGAGTTTAAATAAATCCTATATGACTTTATTTGTTATTAGTTGTAGCTTTCTTTGGGTGAAGCAAGTATTTGATCAAAAGCTAATTATGCGATTATATCAAGAAAGTACTTTTTTTATTGTTATGGGACTTTTCTTCTATTATAGTACAACAATTTCTTTGTTCGTATTATCTAATTATTTGTATAAGAGTGAATTGTTTTTTTACGATTATTGGCTTGTCAATATTATTGCCAGTTTAATTTTAAGAATTTTATTATCTATAGGCGTATGGAAAATGAATTAAAAATACTTTTTTGGCTGGGAACCTTTATTATGATCTCACTTTGTATGATGGTGGTAATTTTAGTTATCATCTATCAGAAGAATTTAAATAAATACCGCAATGAACAGCTTGCCGAACAGCTCCGAACAAATTTATTAGTAGAGCATAAGGAAAGAGCTAGAATTGCTAAAGAATTACACGATGGACTTTGTGGTGATTTAGCTACTTTGAAAAACTTTGTTAGTGTTCTTAAATTAATAAAAGATAAGGATTTGGTTGCTACAACTATTATAGATATTCAAGAAAGTGTTTCTCAATGTTATGACGAGGTATTGAGAATTAGTTATAATCTATCACCACCACTTATCAAGGATAATCCAATTAACTTAATCCTAAGTAGTTATTTAGTTAGAATATCTAGAGTTACTTCTATAGATATAACTTTTACCTCGGATAATCAGACGTTTAATCTTAGTGAACTTGAGCGATTAGAGATTTATCGAATCGTGCAAGAGTTGATACAGAATATTATAAAACACAGTCAGGCTACTTATGCAGAGGTTTCTTTGAAATGGCATCCGCAGCACATGATATTATCAATCAAAGACGATGGAATAAAATATGATTTTAATGCTGATTTAAAAAGACAAGATGTAGGTTTAGGACTAAGTAATATTAAGACAAGGATACAGCAAATAAAGGCTGAGTTTATTAATCAATCTAATGATTGTAATAATAGTATTCAATTAAAAATAAAAAGGCAAGATGATAATTAAAATAGGTATAATAGACGATCATAAGCTTTTTAGAAAAAGCTTTTCTTTTCTTCTTTCTCAAGTAGAGGGCATAGAAGTAGTTTTTCAATGCGCCAATGGCATTGAATTATTTGAATCCCTGAAGTCTAAAAAGGTAGATATTTTATTTTTAGATATTCAGATGCCTGTTATGGATGGTTTCCAAATTGCGCATCGATTAAATGAAAAATATCCTGATTTAAGAGTTCTTATACTTAGTAGCTTTAATGATTCCTATAGTATTGAAAGGATGCTTAGGTATAATATATCAGGGTATTTAACTAAGAATATTGAGATTGCTCAGTTAGAAAAAGCGATACATTCTGTTTTTAACGGAGGTGTATATTATGATAAACAAATCAGAGAACTAGTAAAACATTTACAGACTCAACAGCAGACCAAAGATGTTACTATCACAGATAAAGAAGTAGAGATTATTAGACTATTTGCCAATCAATACAGTGGTAGAGAGATTGCAAAAAAGTTAAACGTTAGTATTCGTACTATCGAAAAACATAAGGAAATACTCATGCAAAAGACAGGTGCAAGTAATTTCATTGGTGTAATCATCTTTGCCATCACTAGACACTATATTACTGAGGATGATTTGTTTTAGTAGTGTATCTACTATCAATACGTAAAAACACGTATTTTTTAAGTGTTTACCATGTAGTAGTTTGGCCATGTTTAATATCATTAACCAATCAAAACTATTTTTATGAAAACACTTAAAAATGTTACAGGAGAGAATTTAGTTGTAGGTTCATTCTCAGAGGAATTAGCAAGCAACAAATTATCGTTTCAAGATTTTCAACAAAGGCTTGCGACTTTAGATTTCAATGATGCAGAAGCATTACAGAAAGAAACTGCTAGATGTAGTAATAGATGTAATGGTAATGATGTAGATGTTGAGTTAAAAACAATTCAAACATTAGAGCCCATGAATCCAAAAGTTGGAGATGTGGCACAGTCATTCAGATTGCAATTTAGAATTGAAAACTAATTGTTAATTATTCCTCCAAAGATGGTATTGTAATAATGATTCTTTGGAGGAATCTTTGTTTTTAAAGATGGTATATATAGTAGCAAAATGTGTCAGTTTTCAAGTTTTAGAGAAGGAAGTTATTGTCGAAAATAAGATAACTCTCAAAAGATGTGCTTTAAACTTTGAATCATACTCGATAATTAATGCTTTTAAAAAGGTAGATTTTACTTATGAAGAGTTTTGTAGTATCAATATCAGTACAATAGAAGAGAAGAAATCTTTTTGGAGTTTTTTACTTAACAATCAGATAATTGTTTTAAAGCACGAGTATAATGTAGAACCATTGATGCGTCTTTACAATCAAAATTATTTTGGTCTTCAAGCACAAGAATATAAAGAAGTAAGAAATAAAATATGCTTGTTAGGAATTCCCTATGCTATGGGAAACATTAATTCATTGAGTATAGAAAAAGCACCTTCTTATTTAAGAACAATTTCATCTCGATTTAATTTGGCACATTTAAATATAAATCTGTTGGGACAATTATTAGGGTTGGATAAGGAGTTATTAGAATCTAATAAAGAAACATTGATTGACAATACAATGGATATTGGAGATTTGTTTTATTATTTGACAGAGTCACCAAGTAATTATTTTTGCAAAATAGATAAGTTGATTAGTCATTTGGTAGAGAATAAAAATACCCCTTTTTCAATAGGTGGAGATCATTCGATAAGTTATCCGATTATCAAGGTAATTAGCGATAGTAATGATATAGGAGTAATTCATTTTGATGCACATTCAGATACTTATTTTAGTGAAATTGATGAGTTCTATGGAGATATTACGGTAAATCATCATGGTAACTTTTTAACGAAGGTATTAGAACTTGACAGAGTAAAACAGGTAATTACACTTGGTCCCAGAGGTTTGAAAGGTTGTCAACTAACAGGAGAATTAAATAAGAAACACGTACTTTTTACTTCTTTTCAGATTCAACAGAGCAATGATTGGTTAAGTGCTATTGATACTGATTTGTCTTATTATCTAACTTTTGATGTTGACGTATTTGATCCTAATTTATTAGCAGGTGTTTCTGATCCAATTAGCAATGGACTTTCCTTTAATAAGGTTATATACATGCTTGATATCTTATTTAAAAGATTAAATATAGTAGGTATAGATCTTGTTGAAGTTGATCCACAAAGAGATCAAACAGGTGTAACAGGAGATATAGTATTACAACTAATAGTACACCTACTAACTAGAACAGTAAATAACAAATACAAAAATTAAGATGGACAAAAATATATCAGAATTTAAGTTGCCTTATAGTTATTACGAGTGGGTTATAGGTGCACGTTCATACTTTATGGAGACTGATTTTAAAAGTAATCCCACATTAATGCAATACTTCTATCAGATTGATCAGAATTTAAATAAAATTTCTTTTACTGTAGAAAGTCATGAGAACTTTGCAAGAGAGGTTAAGTATTTTCAAAGTTGGGCAAGTTTTGATCAAAAATATGTAGAGCTATTAGATACAATGGATGTAGTATATGATCAAAATAGTAAAGAGCTGTTAGATAATAAGCAATCGACAATCTATTGTACATATCATGTCGGTTCTTATCGAATACTTAATATGCACTTAATTTCAAAACAAATACCTTTTGTCTTAATTACAGATAAGCAATATATTGAAAAACAAGGTGATGAAACCTACCTGGATATAGAAAAACTAAATAATCAAATAAATAAAGGAGTTTTCAATTTTGATTTTCAAATCATAAATGCAGAGAACAGAAATTCAATTTTGCAGATTAGAGACTATATAAAAAGAGGATATTCTTTAGTTTTTTATATCGATGGAAATTCAGGTGTACCACTTCGCGATAATAAGAATTTAGAAGAGGTTGTATTTTTAGATAGGATTATACTGGCAAGAAAAGGAATAGCCTATATTTCTTCTCGTTTTGAATTGCCAATTATTCCAGTTGTTGCTCCAAGAGAGGACTGGGGAAAAATAAAGTTGATATTTAAAGCGCCAATTTTACAAGTAGATCAAGATTCTACATCTTACATAAAACAGACAACTAAAAAACTGTTTTTGATCTTGGAGCATTATATCAAGAGGTCTCCTTCGCAGTGGGAAGGATGGCTATATTTAGAAAAGTTTTTACCTCAAGAAGCAATAGAAAACAAAGATTTAAAACCAAGAGAGAATTCTTTGTCATTTAATTTTCAGCGTTACCATATTTTAAAATTCAATTCGGTTAATGTACTATTTGATAAATTAACCTTAGTAAGTATTGAAATGTCAAAAGAGCTCTTCACATTATTAACCTATATTCAAAACAACAAAATAAAAATCATGGATAGTTATTGTATTGATAATATTACGTATCAACAAAAAGCAATCGATGACCTATTAGAAAACCAAATCATACTAAAGTAAACCAATTATGAAATTTAAAATCTATATGAGAAGTCTTTTTTTACTTTTTTTCTCATCAATTACAGGATGTACAAAGGCTAATGTACCACAAGAGTGGCCTACAACGTTAAAAATGAAAGATATCGGTGTTGTACAAACCCATTTCGATTTTTCATTTAATAAACAAGAGAATACTTTTTTTGCTGAGAGCCCAAAAGGAAGTGATAAACTTATTTTAGGGGGAATGAAAGCAGGTGTGGCTCGTTTGTTTAATAAAAAGTTAGAGGGAGGGAGTTTAATAAAGATTCAAAAGGGAGAGATTAAGGGGGACTCTTTAAAAGGAGTTATGACCACAATGTTTGGTAATTTCTATTTTAGAGCTATTAAAACAAATGATAGGATAGAAGGGAAGTTACTCAATGGAAAAAAAGAAACAGTTGGTTTATTTAATTCAGATTTGAATCTAAAGATTAAAAAGAAAGATTATAAAGCAATTTGGAAGGATATAGAAAAAATAACTCAAGATAAGATATATAATAGATCTGTTTTAGATTCCAAGAAATGGCAGACTTTTAAAAAACAGATGGACAATTCTTGTGAGAAATTCAGAGATGATTTAGAATTTTTAATGGGGTTTTATTATTTCAGCAATGATTTAGGTTTTTCACACTACAGTGCTTTTATTGCGTGGGAAGATTGGGATAAATATATAAAATCTCAAACTACAGATTTTCCACATAAATTCTTAGATAGTGATACGTATTATGTGAAAATAGGCTCTTTTTCAGGAACTTCAGAAGATATGAATAAGGTTTTAGATCAAGTAGCTCAAAAGCAGTTTAAAAACCTTGTAATTGATTTAAGAGATAATTCCGGAGGAAGTATTGAGGCAGGAATGACTTTCGCAGAACGACTTGTGAAACAGGATATAGTAGGAGGGGTGTTTCTTACAAGAAAATACTACAATACAAAAAAAAGTTTACCAACAAAGCAAGAACTGAATCGATATGATGTTTTTAGCAAAGCAAACTATGAGTTGCTCTTAAAGGGAATTTCAGAAAAAGAAGGCATCGTTTTAAAGGTTGAAGCTAAAAATACAATACCTTATCAAAAACTCTATTTTTTGGTCAATGAAAAAACAGCAAGTACTTGTGAGCCTATTTTACAAGGTTTTAAAGAAAATAAAATGGCTTTAATAATTGGTGAGAAATCAGCTGGTAAGATGCTAAATGCAGAGGAATTTAAAATCAGAGATGGTTATACACTTTTTTTACCCACTGCAATGTATGTAACAAGTCAAGGAAAAGTACTTGATCAAATAGGTGTTGAACCTAATATTTTGGTGAAAGAAGAGCTTTCAGAAGATATCATACTAAAGTATATTAAAAATTAGGTAAAAACACGTATTGTTTTGGTATTTAGCTATTTGTAGGTTTGGATATCCCAAAATGCCAATACTATGAAAGCCAAATTCTCACTTATTGTACAATATTTCTTTGTATTACTTTTTGTTTATGCAGCTATAAGCAAACTCATCACTTTTGAAGCGTTTCAAGTTCAACTGACTCAGTCCCCACTATTAAGCGCTTACGCTACTACAATAGCTTATTTGGTTATTATTGTTGAACTTGTTATCGCTTTGTTCCTAACATTAAAACAGACTAAGACTTTAGGATTGTATCTTAGTTACGGATTAATGGTAGCTTTTACTATTTATATCTATTTGATATTAAACTACAGCGACTTTATTCCTTGCTCTTGTGGAGGCATACTTGAAAAGATGGGATGGACAGAGCATCTATGGTTTAATATCATCGTATGTATTTTGGGATTATTAGCCATCTACTTTCAAGAAAATGATAAAGAGAATAATAAAACAAACAAAAATCGTTTTATTATATCTTCTATATTACTAACTATACTAAGCATAGGTATCGTTATTCTACTGTTTCTCTCTTCAGAACACATCATAAAAAAAGAAAATCCATTTATCAGAAAATTTGCTTCCTATGCACTCAACTATGTAAATGAATACGATTTGGAATTAAATTCATATTATCTGATTGGACTACAAAATGATAGTATTTATCTTGGAAATAGTACAGCACCTCTTTTTTTAGGCAGTTTATCTACGAACTTAGATACATTAGTTTCTAGTTCATTACAATTAGAGGGTAATGAAAAAACTTATTATAAAACAAGATTGCATATAATAGATTCTCTAGTTTACTTAACAGATGGAGTAGTCCCTTTCATTTATAAAGGTAGATTAAAATCGAAAAAACTAGAGAGACAATCTTCAAAGTATTACTTTTCTTTATCTCAACCTATAGCCAAGAATAGTATAATTATTAGGGCCAGAAGTAAATCAAAAGGGGTAGATGTTTTAGGGCTTATTGATCTTGAAAAATCGAGTATTGATCTAAACGATAGTTTACTTACTAAACAAATAGATGGAGTTTTTGATACCGATGGTACTTTATTATACAATCAGGAATTGAATAGAGTTATATACACTTATTTTTATAGAAATGAATATTTGGTTATTAAGCCAACATTAACCTTAGAATATGCTGGGAAAACAATAGATACCATTAGTAAAGCTCAAATAACAATTTCCTCTTTGCAACAAGAAAAACAGATGCTAACCCCTCCACTTACAACAAATATGGGAACAGCTACATTTGGTAACTATTTATTAATTAATTCAAATTTAAAAGGGAAGAATGAGGCTAAAATTAATTGGAGAAATACTTCTGTGATTGATGTTTATGATTTGAGGGATTCTAGCTACCAGTTTAGTTTTGTAATTCCAAATAGAAAAAATAACAAACTAGTTGAATTCATATTTAACGATCAGTATTTATTTGTTGTTTTTGACACCTATATTAGAAAGTATGAATTAAATCTTGATCGATTTAAATAATATTCCATGGCCAAGGACAGGGGGAAAGACTGAAAAACCTGTAAGAATAGAGTAGGTCATTAATCAAATTTATTTATTATGAAACCAACCATTAAAAATGTAGTAATGCCAGTAGCAGCATTTGCTATTGCAATTGTAGGTGCTTTTGCAAGTAATATTGATACAAAAGCTGATCCTAACGATAGAGATGGATATAGAGAAATAAATAATATTTGTACAAATACAAATATTACTTGTTCTCTAACTGAAAATGTACAAATGTGTAAGGACGGAACTCATGATCTATATTTATGGGAATCTGATACACAATGTGTGTTACCGTTATTCAAAAAAGTAGCTAATTAATAATAAAAGCGTTGGAGAAATCCAACGCTATTTTTTTAAGTTTTTCTCAAAAAAGGACATTATTCTATTTGATAGGTCTTTTTGATGTTCTGGTATAGTTAGAATATGTCCTTCATTGGGATAAATTAGTAAAGTATGTTGTTTGTCTAAATTTCTCATAGCGAGATGAAAAGCAATGCTTTGTTGTTTATTGACTGAATAATCATTTTCTCCAGTCCAGGATAATACGTTGGAATTGATGTTGTTGACAAAGAAAATAGGAGAGTTGTTGAGATAACCTAAGTAGTTATCTTGAGCGCTGGTGCCCATTCTCATTTGATAGTTTAAATACCTCCAAGTTTGATTAGTATAAGTATTGTTGTTATCTAAAGTAAGAGAAGCAAATATGATATCAAAGTTAGCTGCACCAGATACAATAGCATGGAATATATTTGTTTGTGTGGCTATAAAATTAACTTGATAGCCACCAAAGGAATGACCAATTAGACCAAGGTTATTAAAGTCAATGTAGTCCTTTACTTCTAATGCTTTTATAGCAGAGATTACACAGTCAAAAGCTGATTGACCAACATTACCAATTTCATAGGTTACATCAGGAAAAAAGACAAAGTATCCATTAGAAGTATAATTAATGGAGTTAAACCCATTAGGATTATACAGAGTGGGTATGTGATAAGCTTGGTATTCAAAGTTTACTTGTTTTTCATAGACATGAGTTATCATAGGATACTTTTTATCTTTATTAAAAACAGTAGGGTACAGTAAGAGACCTTTTAGGCTATCACCTTGAGAGTTGGTATAGTAAATAATTTCTTTTCTAGGATAAGTAAAGTCTTTTTGAAAAGTATTGGTTTGTAGTAATCTATTATTGTGCTTTTTATTTTTAAGATAGATCTCAGGAGCAAGATTACTGTCTTGTATCCTATAGAGTACGCTATTAGAACTAATCTTTTTAAAATCAACTAGCTTATGTGGTGTTTCAAGTATTTTTGTAAGCTGATTATTTTTATAGGTAAAGAGTGAGTGGTAAAAGTCTTTATTGATACCTGTAAAATAGAATCCTTGTTTTATATCAATTGTAGGCTGATATGTCAAATAGAAGTTATTACTATATTTTAGATGATTAGCAAATTGTTTGATTGTCAAAGTATAATTTTGATGTTTTCTAGAAACAACTTTCTGAATTTTACTTGTTTTAGGATTATATAACCAGTAAAACTGATTTCCTGTTAACAAGAGTGTGTTGTCTGTAGTCCATATAGCATAATCTAGTAATAAGCTATTATCAGGTTTGTATTGGTTTGCTGCAGTGAAGGAATCAAATTTGTTAATAGGGATTTTAGTTGTTGCTTGAGTTTCTGTATTATAGATATACCAATTGTCTTGCCAGTAATAAGACAGGTATTGATTATTTGGAGATAAATTCAGATTTTTACTTAAGTTATTTATTGGAAAACGATTGACAAGTAAGTGTTTTGTTTGATTTTCTATATCCAGTATATATATATCGCTACTACCTAATCTACTGTATTTACTATCAAATTGATTTTGATAGTACTGTAAGGCAAAATTAGAGTTATTAAGAATTATTGTTTGTATGGAACTAGGTTGACTTAGAATATTAATATGTTCTTGTTTTAAATGGTAGCTTGATAGTATGGGAATGTTTTCAGGGTTCAATATCTTTTTTCTTGGGTATTCTATGGTATCGTTAGCATGCCAGACTTGAACCTGGTTTGTTTGCACAGATTTGTTTGTTTTCTTTTGAATTGTAAATAACAGAGAATTACTTTGTTCATTAAATTGAAGTGATTTGTAATTCAAATGGTCAACAATGAAGTATTGTTCAAATTCTTTGAAGGATTTTAAATCGATTGTACTATTAGTCAACTTTTGTAAATCTAAGATATGAATCCTATGAGACTTTAAAGTCCCATAAGATTCATTGTCTTCTTCTAAAAATGCTAGCATCGAATTTTGACTATTCATAGTTAGTCTTTTTCGTTTTAATCCACCTGCTTGACAAATAGTTTTAATCGCTAATTTATCCTTTATCATTTGTGCTATTTGTATACTATTATCAGATGTTATCCATATTAGTATATTTTTTTGTGCACTTACAAACAACTCTTCTAAGGATGCAGTTAGACTTACTTGATTACTACTTCTATTAAATAGAGAAATTGTTTTCTTTGCTTGATTGGTAGTAACTATGAACTGGTCATCAAAAATAAATTTAGCATCTTCTCCTTGCAAAATTTGCACTTTTCGATCCTCTAGATTTGTATAATAGGTTTGAGCGTTGTCATTTTGAATTAAAGCAAATTTTTGTTGTGCATCAAACGCTATTAGTTGACTGTTTCTAAAGGCTTGGATTTTATTATCATCTGTGTTTTTAATAAAAAGGGTATCTGTTATATTGGGGTAATTGATGTTCCAATAAAACCATTTTTCATTAGAGGAGATATCATAATTTAAAAGATTGCTCCAAAGCCTATAATCAGTTATTTGAATTTGTTTAGGCTCTTGTGAATAAGCAAGTATTGAAAATGTAAAAACCAGTATTAGAAGTGGATTAATAGCCTTCATTTTGAGGTAATAGATTAGGGTTAATACTTATTTCTTTTAAGGGGATAGGGAAAAGTTTATTATTAGTTTTCCAGTTATGTTTGTTTTTACTTAATATGGCATCTACTTGATTTGTTCTTATTAGGTCAAACCATCTGTGTCCTTGTTCAGAGAAGAACTCTAGTTGCTTTTCTTTAAAAATTGCTTCTTGAATATCAGTTTGATTAGTTAAAGTGATTTTTTGTGTATCAGACTTTAAATGAACGGTGTTCAAGTCTTGTAAAGCAAGATCTAGTGTTTGATTGCTTTTAGCATAAGCTTCAGCTCGAATTAAATAGAGTTCTTCAAGTCTTAAAACAATGGTATACTCTTTAGAGGTAGTAGTGTTTCCTTTAGCTCTATATTTGTAGGGAATTTTGAAATTGCCAATGTCTTTTGTCCAAAGTTTCAACCTTTGATCACTGGAAGAAAAGCTGTTAATTAAATTTTCTGATATTAAGTAGGTTACTGGTGGTGTTTCCAAAATAAAAGACATCGCCTCTAGTGTATTATTTCCCGTATTACCTGATTGTAATTGCCAGATTGTTGAGCTACTTTCTTTTAAAAAGAGCTTGTCTATTGTTTCTAGTTGATACAAGGAGTTTGCATTAATGACCTTTGTAGCCCAAGAGATAGCTTCTGTCCAATTTTGCTGAAATAAGTAAACTCTAGCCAGTAGTGCTTGAGCACTAGACTTATTGATGCGTGTTTTTAATTGGGTAGGATAGGTTTCAAAGAGCAATTGCTCAGCTTGCAATAAATCTTGAGTTAATAGTCTGTATACTTGCTCTTGGTTAGTTCGTGAAACTTTATTATTGAGGGTATAATCTGTAGTTGTTATATAGGGAATATCTCCAAAAAGATTGGTCAAATTAAAATGTAAAAATGCTCTTAAGGTTAAGGCTTCTGCATATACTTGATTTTTATAACTATTTTCAAGTTTTGAAGACTTTTCAATTCCTTCAATAAAGGAGTTTATAGAGTAAAGTATACTATAGTTTCTAGACCAAATAGAGTAGAAAATGTTTGTATTGGCAGTTATATTGTAGTTAAATAGATTCGAGTAATCATTTACCGAACTACTGTTATAAGTTAGATCATCCGCATATATTGAACAGATTTGAGTGGCACTTAATGAATTTCCTCCCATTAAACTATATTCTCTTATTTGTGAATAAATAAAATTTAAAGCACTTGTTGCAGTTTGTTGATCTTCAAATACAACGGGTCTTGTTAATTGATTTTTAGGTAAATCAATTTCAGTATAATCTTGGCAGTTAGATAGTAATGCAAGAATAATTATACTTATAGCTATATTGATTAAATGTTTCATAATTCTTAAAAATTTAGTTCAGCTCCAATTGTGAAGGTTCTTGTTGGAGGCAAAAAATTAAAGTTGGATGTTTCAGGATCAATTCCTTTAAAGGGGGAGATAGTTAATAGATTGTATCCTTGAAAATAGATTTTCCCCTGCATGTTATTATTTAGAATTTTAGGAATCATATATGAAAATTCAAGGCTCTTGAGTTTAATAAAACTTGAGTTTTGAGCCAAATAGTCACTTTCAATAAAGTAATCATAATAGGCTTCAGTAAGTTTGGAGTCTCGACCAGAGGTGTATTTTTGAAAATCATTAGATGGAGATTGATCAAAGTTGTTTTTCATCATTTTCGGTTGATTAATCATATCCCCAGCAACACCATTTGTTAGATTATATAAGATTGAGGTTTGCTTGCTAAAGGTGAATAAGAAACTTAAAGACCAGTTTTTGTAGCTTATATTATTGGTAATTCCACCATAGTATTTTGGATTTAAATCAATAAGTGATTCTCTATCATCTGTATAGGTTAGTTTTCCATCCTCATTAAAATCTTTGAACTTATATTGACCTGTAACTGGATCAACTCCTTGATAGTGATACATTTTTTGTATTTGAGTAGATTTACCAATCACATATTGGTTTGCATAAGGAGAAGATTCTAAGTTTGGAAATTTTAAGAGTTTGTTTTGTTCAAAAGAGACATTAAAAGAACTTGACCATTTCCAATCTTTTGTATCTATAATCTTACCAATAAGGTCTATTTCGAGTCCTGTGTTTTGAACCTTCGCATCTAGATTTGCTTGAATTGTATTAAAACCTGTTGTTGCAGCCAAAGGCAAACCAACTAACTGATTTGATGAAGTGTTTTTATACCAAGCGGTGTTTAGAACTATTTTATCATTAAAAAAGTTTAGATCTAATGCAACTTCAAACTTTCTATTGATCTCCCAGCCAAAGCTTGGATTGTATAATCTACTGGGTTGTATGGCTACACTACCATCGTAATAGGCTAAACTATTAGAGTTTACTGAGTAGGTATCTAGATATTGATAATCTCCAATTTGATCACTACCAGTTGTTCCATAACTAGCTCTTATTTTAGCAAAGTTTATAATATCTGAAGCCTTAATATTTTGATTGTTAATCAGAATCCAAGCAGCCCCAATTGCTCCAAAATTTGCAAAACGATTATTATCTCCAAAACGACTTGAACCATCTCTTCGGGCAGTTAAGTTAATGAAACCTTGATTTTTAAATTGATAATTTATTCTTGAAAAGAAAGCTTGATATCTGTATTGATTTAATAAATGAGAGTTTACTCTTATACTATTAGCTGCCCCTATACTTTCAATTAGACTATTACTAATAAAATTGCTGGCAGTTAGATTTAGTATATCTGTGTTTTGCTGTTGAAAACTACCTCCTAATAGTACCTGTATATTGTGAATACCCCAGCCTTTGTTCCAAGAAATTTGTGGCTCTGTAATTAGTGTATTTGTATTACCTTGGTTTAGATATAATGAAGAATTAGTACTTGTTCTACCATATTTAGGATTATATATGGTTGAGGGTAATGTATTGATTTCATAGTTATTGTAATTTATGTAACCAATATTAATTTTTGCAGTAATACTTGGAGATAATTGATAGCTTAGGTCACCACCAATTGTAAAGCTTTGAGTTTTATTTTTGTATATGCTATTGGTTCTTGCTAATGGATTTTCCCAAGTACCATCTTCCCAATTAAGAGTACCATCAGCATTGTATAATTTAGGAGCATTAGGACTAAGTGAATATGCTTGTTTAGTTAAATCAATAGAGGGAAGTTTATTATCATTTTTTGAATAAGAAGTTGAAAATAATAATTTAAATCGTTCATCTTTTGATGTATGATTCATAGAGGAAAAAAAGCTTAGTTGCTTATAAAGAGTATTAGCTTTAAAAACAGAAGATTCTTGTTTTGTTGTCGTACTGATTAAGAATCGGGTGTTTGCATTTCCACCAGTTACCTTTAGGTGTACCCGATTAAAATGAGCTGTTTCACCAAGTAGCTCCTTTCTCCAATTTGTATATCTATTTTTATCCCAAACGCCATTTACATCATATGCATCTACTGGATAGTCTAGTATATTATCATTAGTAAATGCTGTTTCTCGCATAGATAAATACTCTTGTGTATTCATCATTTTCATCCGATTAATTGTGTGTCCTACACCTGTAGAACTATTAAGTGTAAAATGTGTACCTCTTTCCTTGTTTTGTCTAGTTGTTATCAGGACTACTCCATTAGCTCCTCGAGAGCCATAAATAGAAGTAGCATCAGCATCTTTAAGTATTTCTATACTTTCAATATCTTCTAAATTAATATTGTTTAGCGGTGAAATTCCCCCTTGAGGAATAGATCCTCCTGAGATTATTGAGCTACTCATATTATCTGAGGGTATAGGTATCCCATCTATTATGTATAATGGATTATTTGCAGAAGATCTAAGACTATTATTTCCTCTTATCTTTATTGAGTAGCCACTACCAGGTACACCAGATTTTTGAGAAACTTGTACTCCCGTTACTCTACCTTGTAAAGTTCCTATAAAGTCTTTAACAGGTGTTTTCTCAATATCTGTTTGCTTAATTTTAGCAATACTACCTGTACGCTCACGATCTTTAACGGTATAATATCCAGCATTAACCACTATCTCGTCAAGTGTATTATTATCTTCACTAAGGGTAATATTAAGAACATTACCACCTACAAAAACAATAGACTGATCTTTATAGCCTATCATTGAAAAGGTTATCTTATCACCAGAGGTAATATAGGTGGTGTATTTTCCATCTAAATCAGTTGTAACTACTGTAGTTCCAACTGTCACTATAACACCCCCAAGAGCACCAAAGGAATCTTTTACCGTTCCTGAGAGTTTTATAGTTGGTTTTTGTTTTGTATCTTGTAACAAGTCAGATACACTAAAAGATAAATGTTTATCATTTGATACGGCATAGATTGGACTGCTAAATAAACTAACCAAAAAGATTAGCGGTATAGCCTTCCTAGAACCAAAAAAGGTTAAAAATTGAGTTTTCATAATATTTATAATTGATTTTGATATAAATGCTTTTAAATCATTAAGATTCTTATTGCCGTGTACTTAAATAAGCCTATATCAAAAGGTTAGTTAATGGGTAATATTTAATTCATACATATTTTATAAAACTATCTCCAAGCTCTAAAGCACGTCTCCCAAGATGCAAACCAGAGCAAGGAGATAGTCATGGACTTTTAGCACGACCTAAAATCCCTTTAAGCCATACTGTTTTTGTTTGTTTAAATGCCTACTAAGGACTAAGCCTATAATTAACCACCTAGGCTAAAGCCCTATAGCAAGCGGTTTTTCTCCATAATTAATAGTTTTAAAGGGTGATTAATAAATAGCACAGTAGGAGAGACTTATTTCATAGCTTTTTTCCTTACTAACTAATCTTTATTGCCTTTTAGCCGAATGGATGAACGAGCTATATTTATGTGTGATAAAGGCAATAGTTATCCTGTACGCATCTAAAAACTGTTTTTAGACCTAGCGTAAAATGTGTTATAACTCTAACTAAATAGGTAAAAGGGTAGCCATCTAACATTAAAGAGTTAATGTCAAATCAATCTACATCGATAAGATTTAGTTAAACTAAAGTTTAATCATAGGCTAAATGTGAGTTTAGTTACTACTTGTTTGTTGTTTAATAAAATGTAATAATTGAAAAAATCTCGAATAGAACATTCGATAAGTCCATTAAGGATAGATAAGGTATTGTAAGCATTCATTAATACAACGAACACTAAACAAATCCACCTTTGTTTTAAACCTCTATATACCTAATTGGGAGACGGTATTGATTAGAAGTCTGTAGTATTTTGAAGCAAAGTAAAACATATACATTTCAATGGATTACAATGCTTTAATTCTCTTGGATAGTTCAGTACCTTGTATTGAACTATCTCAATTTGTCACCTTTTACTAAAATAAACACCTGCTTGACAGCTTTCTCTTTGGAAAGTCTTAAGAAAGTTTTTACTTTTAGAGTGCGAATCTTTTAAAGAAAAAAACAATCTTAACACAAACATTTAATGTTTTTAAGTTAAGGCCTAGTACAATGAATTAAGAAATAATTTTCTTTTTTCCATTGTCGCTTTTTGTATGAGAACAATTCAAATTTCAAACTATCATCCAATCACAATTCTTTTTCTTCTAAGAATCGCATTAGCGAAGTATTAAAATCAAAAATCGCTCACATAAATTATATGAACGATGTTTTTACAGTATGATAATCAAACCTTGTATAAAAGCAAGGAGCGGCTCACACTTTTAAGCCGAGGAATCCTACTCCCTTTGCCATTAAAAGTATACGTGAGAACCGCCCCAGTGCAGTTACAAAAGTATGAAACTTTTTTGCATGGAGCGACATCACGATTCTCTTGCTGGCACTTGTAGGATTTTCGGCACAAGAAAACATCGTTAAACCTTTTGTTTAAAGGTTATGTCAATAGAATAATCAAACATACAAATAATATTTGTATGTGGCAATAAAACCACAAAAAATATGATAAGAACATTTGAAAATGATTATAAAGCATTAGGTATTAAAATAAAAAAAAGAAGAATTGAATTAAACATTAAGCAAGAAGAGCTAGCAGAAATGACTATTCCAAAAGTTGACCGCTCTAAAATTAGTGATCTTGAAAATGGAAAAGAAGATTTTTATTTTTCAACGATATTGCGTATTTGTAAAGCACTCGATATCGAATTTATTGATTTAATGAATAAATATTAGAAATTTAATTGTATTTTTTGATATTAATAAAGTATAATTATTTTTTAGCATTCAAATTTTGAAAAAAAGTATGAAAGTAAATCCGAAAGTTTATAAAATAGATAAAAATCATCGTCAGCTTGTTAATTATAAGGATACCGAGAGCCTGTGTATAGGATTGATAAAAAGTTCTATGTTTAGATATAATGTAGGTTTTAAATTAGAAGAAAATGATTATATTGTTAATACAGAAGATGATTTATGGTTTTTCTTATATGTGTTTAAAACAGAAGATGAGCATTCTAAGTGGAAGGATTTTTTACCAAAAAATTTTATAAGTCAAACGGATTTTAAAGAGGCTAAAATATCTTTATTACTATTTATTGAATTTCAAGAACAATTATACTGTATAATAGGCGGAAGTTCATTTAGAATAATTCAACCATATTTAGTAGATAATTTTGGTATTGAAATATACTCAAGGATTTTGAATCCAGAGGATGATGAATTGTTGTCAATAAGAACGAGAAGTATAACAGGGAAGATAGCTGCGACTTCAAATTATTATAAAAATAATTTTAAGTTAATAGATCATATCAAATTTGGAACCTTGCCAACGGAAATAAGTTTAAAATTAAGTGACCAAAATGACTATTTTGGTTTTCTTAATGAAGAAAAAGCAAATTCTAAAGTTCAAATTGAGGTTTCTAATTCGTTGAAATTTAGAAAAATAATAACTTTCGAACAATTGAAGCGAATTGTTAAAGAAGTAAAATATATAGAGGAGTTAGAAAAAAGTAACTATTTGTCTACATATGAAAAGGTTGTTGATAGTAATTATATAGAGACTACACTTAAAGAATCTCTGATTAAAAGAATATATAAAGATAGGGTAGATACTTATAAATCGACTATTAGTCCATTAGATAAATTTTATTTCGAATTTTGTCATTCAAGTAAATTAGAACAGTTTTATGAAGCAGATTATTTCGAATTACTTGAAAAAGCTGAAGATAAAAAACAACACTGCTTCAAGACTCTCAATGATCGAGGTAGGATATATTATGAAGTTATAGTTAGAGCAATTGATAAATTTTCAGAAAATATTACATATGATCAATTTAAATTCTTTCTGTTAGGTGTGCGGGTTAGGAGCTATAAAAATGATAATAAGAAATATTTAACCTCTGATATGTTTATTCATCATTTTAATACTGAGCTAGAAATAGATGATAACCCCTTTTTTTTGTTAGATAACAATTGGTATTTCTTACAAGACTCTTTTTTAAAGGACCTAAATAGTAATTGTGAAAGAATTTTAAAAAATTATAAAGCCCCCAATTCTTTAATAACTAAGAAATGGGATTTAGCAGTCAATAATACTGAAAAAAAATATAATTTACTTTATAAAGATTTAGAAGGATATCTTGTATTTGATACAATTGCAATAGAAGGAATAGAGTTATGTGATATTTTAAAATATGATAATCAAAACGTGTATTTAATACATGTTAAAAGAGGATTTGATTCATCAATGAGAGAATTGTATAATCAATTGATTCTATCTGCTAGAAGAGTGGAAGAAGCTAGATCAAGTAAAGATAAAGAATATTTAAAAAGATGCTATAAAGCATTAGAAAAGAAAAATCATAACGATGAAATGATGACGTTTGAAGAATTTGTGTCATTATTTGATAAGAATATAAAATATGTGATGGCATTTTCTAATAATTCTTCTAATGAACGAATTGAAGATAATCTAAAAAAGATAAAATCAAGTATAGCAAAATTTTCAGTGATTCAATCTTCAAGTGAGATGAGAGCGAATTATTTTGAACTACTATTCACTCAGATTAACCATTTTTAATTATATATGTATTTTTTAATTTTGTTGTTATCTGATTACTACGATAAAAAATACATATTGATAGAGCTTGGCAGATTTATCTTGCCAAGCTTTATTCTTTTGTAATGTTAGCTAACAAATTTAATTAACCCATTGAATTATAATATTAAATAATTATATATCAATAAGTTGAATTTTAATCATAGGTTAAATATAATTTTAGTTTATTTAATAAAATTCATTTTTAGAGTGTTTAATTTTTTTAAAACAGGAGGATAGGTGAAATCAAACTCAATAAATTGCCCTGCTTTATTTACTTCTTTGGCAAATACTAAAAATTCGTCTAAAAATTCATAAGGTTGCTCTAGTTTATCTTTAAAAGTATCCGACTCAAGATATTTTATAAACTCGTCGTGTGAACCAAGTAATTTTTGGGGAAGATCACTTGGTAATCCAAGTTTTAGTGAATCTCTATCTATTCCAAATAAATCTGGAGGAGTTGTCACACAATAGATTAAAAACTCCTTATACAGTTTTGGTATAATTTTATATAGTAGTTTACACTTGTTTTCTTCAATAATTTTTTGAGTAGGTTTCCATAAGTTAGGACCTTCTTGTTGCCAACCTTTAACAAAACATAGTCTATAACAATGCCAAAAATTTTTGTCTATGCTAATAATTGACTTTGAGTCATTTTCAAAGCAATAAATTAAATACTTTTCAATTTCATGTTTACTAAAGGGAATATTGAAATCAGAATGTGTGCCATGTTTATCATATAAATGTTTTACAAAATCAGTTTCAAAGTAATAGTACTCCTTATCTTCATAAAATATTGATCGAAAAAAAAGTTTAATTTCGCTCTCATCTTTATACCAAGACTTTTTTATAAGTTCGTTCTGGTAATTACTTATGTTAATATCTAAAAAATCGAAATCAATACTGTAATAATTTAAATATTCTGAAACAGATTTTAAATTAGCAATATAGAAAAGAATTCTAATGAAATTTTCATACTCTGTTTTGGATTTTATGTCTTTGTGAATCTGTATTTTATAGATGAATAAAAGTAATCCGCTTAATCTGTCTTGTATATAGGCTTTATCAACAATATTCTTTTTCTCTTGATATGATGCTTTCATAAAAACATTAAATTCGGCATTTGTAATTTCTGAATCGCTGATTTCATCTTCAAAATAACGATAGTAATTATGTCCGTATATTAATGAATTATGGTCTATATTATTTGTCCCAGTGCTAGGATTAAAAATTTTTTCACAAATTAGGCTTATAATGTTTAGATCTTCTTCACTAAAGATTTTCAATGCAGTAATATCCTCTTTTAATAATGAACTTTCAATCACTCTACCAAAGAAAGCAAAGGAATTGTCTTTTCCCTCTTTCTTTCGTAAGGTAAAATGTGTATACTTATAATTTCCTATAAATTTGTCATTGTTGACCTCAATATATGCTTCTTTATTAAAAAGTAACCTATATACATCATAGTATGAAAATTTTAAAAGTTTTATCAATATAAAATCTTCTAAGTAAATATCATCTTTCACTTTTTCGATACTGATTTTAAACTCGTTTAAAAATCTTTTTGCATTTCGTATGTTGTTTATGGATTTGAAAACATTTTCATCATTATATAGAATAAAGGTATCTATATATTTAAAAAAGACTTGTATCTCATGTTGTCTTTCAGGAATAATTTGTAATATTTTTTCTTTAATAAAATTATTAATTTGTCCCTGTGTAATTGGGGGTAAAGGAAATTCCTTCAAAAAAATTTTCTCATAATATTTATTTGAAAAGGGAATATTATATTTCTCCAGAGCTTCATTTAAATAGGCTTTATCATATCCAACAACATAATTAAATACATCAAATGAGGCTGTGTTTCGAATTAATTTCAAAACTTCAAAAACTTCATTTGGCTGCAATCGATCTAAATCATCAAAAAATACAATTACTTTTTTATCTAATTTATTTAATAGGTTATTAAGAGTATTAAAATCCTCAGATAAACTATTGTCTGGAATCACTTTAATAGCATTTAGTAATGTTTCTGTTACGGAGTTTTTATTTATAGATAAGACGTTATTGCCATATTTTTTTATTTCCTTTGAAATATCAAGACTATAAATGCTTATTTCTTTTTCAACAGTATTAAAAAAATCATTAATAATTGAATTGATAGAAATATTTAGCCAACTATTAAAGTGAACAATAATATACTTATTATCATCCTTGAAAGATTTTTCAACAAAGCCCATAAAAGAAGTTTTTCCATTTCCCCATTCTCCAACAATTCCTATGGCTAAAGAAGTTTTAGATTTGTTGCCTTTTATTAATCGTGATACTTGGATTGCTTTTTGTCTTCTATTTAAAATATCTTCATCAGGATTATTAATAGGGCTATCATCAAAGAAATCAGACTTTTCACTTTTTGAGTGTTTATTATGACCCCAAAATCCTAAAAGTAAAATTATAGGTATTATCACTAAAATAAAAAGCACATCGAAATACTTTATTTTTGGGAGATAATACATTTCTAATAACGAACTTTCATAGTTAAGGCGTATATAGGCACAAGTAATTAATAAAAAAAAGGAGTAGACTATATAACTATTCTTTAAATAAAATCTGATTTTTAATTTTGAATATATCCAAAAAAATGAAAGAAGAATAACAGTAAATACTATAATATCTGAGATTTTGGATTGATTGAAATGTACTAAAATAGTATCAACTATATATTTCTGATAATTTGGAATAAAAAAGTTCCAAAAAAATATTAGAATTAACGTTATAAGGAATAGATTTTTATATTGATTAAAGTATTTCATAATTTGATTTTTACAAATTTAGTAAGAAAATATTGACTTTTTTTAAGATTTTAACCTCTGTTTTGTAAATGTTTGTGGTATTGTGTTACTTGTATTATGTTGATATTTAGTTTTTATATAATAAAGAATACCTGCCCATTGGCAGAGCTTGGCAGATTTATTCTACCAAGCTCTGCACATTTGTAATGTTAGCTAACAAGTTTAATTAACCTATTAAATTCTAACATTATGAATATAGATCGCACAGAGTTCCTTTTATGGATGGAGCGTATTATGACGCGCTTCGATCACCTATCTGAACATATAAAAGACCTCCCTATAAAAACTCAAACTGTAGACGGAGAAGAGCTTTTAGACAGTCAAGATGTAATGGCACTTTTTAAAATAAGCCCTCGTTCCTTACAACGTTACCGCTCAGACGGTAAACTCCCTTATTATACAATTAGTGGTAAACTCTACTACAAACGTTCTGATGTCAATCAGTTTATCAGAGAATGTTTTAAACATCCTGTACGCAAGAAGTAAATAGTAGCTAAAAGCCAAGAGTAACCTTTAAAGCGTACTATTTACTAACCAGGCTCTCTTGGCTTTAGTTTTAAGTTTTTAATCATTTAAGACTATGTATTATGAGTACAGAAACCACAGAAAGACAAGTAGAGCATGATGTGCTTCTTGTCAATGACAAAACAAAGAATAAGATTCAAGTAGTAAAGGGATTAGATAAAGATGGTAAACTTGAAACAGTGCCAGCTACTAAAAAGAATCAAAATCAATTTTTAAAAGTTGATCGTAATGGGGATTTCTTTTCCAACTTCTTTTCTAATTTTTTCAGCCAACTTAAAAACCCAACTCAGTTTACTTTTTTTAGAGTTCCAGAGCTTTTGACCATTAAGATGGCTAATCAAATGCAGAAGGAACTTAATCAATCAGGACCTACTCACGAGCTGTTTTTAAAGCACCAAATAACAGAAGTAGGTAAGGAACCAAAGAAAGAAAACGAAGTAGCTGAACCAACAAAAGAAGAGGGGCAGTACAATTCCAATAAGTTTGATATTAAGGACGTTGATTGGGATTCACTATCAAGACTTGGCCTATCAAAAGAAAAACTTCAAGAAATGGATTTATTAGAACCGCTCTTGCAAGGTTATAAAACAAAGGATTTAGTGGCTGTAAATCTTGACTTAGGTTCAGCTGTGTTTTCTTTGGATGCTAGACTCTCACTACAGAAAAACGAAGAAGGCAAGGTAGTTATGGCTCTTGAAGGAGTAAAGAAATACCCTAATTTAAACGTACCTCTTTATGGACATGAGTTTTCCAAACAAGACAAGCACAATCTTTTAAAAACAGGAAATATGGGTAGGGTAGTGGATCTTGTCCATCCAACAACTAAGGAGAAGATACCATCGGTAGTGAGCGTTGATAGACTAACTAATAACCTTGTAGTAACAAGAGTTGAAAAAATGCAACTACCACAAGAGGTAAAAGGGATTGTCTTAAGTGAAGAGCAGCTTCAAACTTTAAAAGATGGTAAACCGCTACTTGTAGAGGGCATGACCTCTGCCAAGGGAAATCTTTTTAATGCAGAAATTCAGTTTAATGCTGCTAAGGGGCATATTGAGTTTTTGTTTGACAATACCAATAAACAAAGTCAGAATCAAACACAAAACCAATCTCAGATATCTGATGATTTAAAAACCTTTAGAGGTAAAGAACTCACTAAAAAACAGCAAAGCGATTTATTGGAAGGTAAGCCAATTTACATTAAGGATTTGATTGATAAACGAGGTAATCCTTATCAAGGGTATGTGACATATAACAAAGAAACCAAGCAGGCGGATTTCTCATTTCAAAATCCAAATAAACAAGAACAATCAAAGGCGCAATCACAAGCAGAAAAACAAGCGGATGAGCCAAAGAAAAGCAAAGGACGTAAAATGTAAAGCTAAAGACTATGATTGTAATTCTTGCAGAAAAACCAAGTGTGGCTAGGGAGATAGCTATGCTTGTTGGAGCTAAAGCAAAAAAAGATGGCTTTATCGAAGGAAATGGATACTGTGTTACTTGGGCTATTGGTCACTTAGTATCACTAGCTATGCCAGAGGATTATGGGTTTCAAGGTTTTAAAAGAGAAGCTTTGCCAATCTTACCAAGATCTTATTTGTTGCTTCCAAGAAAGATCAAAAAAGCAAACAAATACACTCCTGATCCAGGAGCTTTAAAACAGCTTAAAATTATTGATAAACTGTTTAAAGCATGCTCTGAGATTATTGTAGCCACTGATGCAGGTAGGGAAGGAGAACTTATCGCAAGATATATTTTTCAATACCTAAACTGTAATAAACCTTTTAAAAGACTTTGGATTAGTTCACTAACTGAAAAAGCTATTAAAGAAGGCTTACAAAATCTTAGAGAAGGAAGCGAATTCGATGGACTTTTTAGAGCAGGTCACAGTAGAAGTAGAGCAGATTGGCTTGTTGGTATAAACGCTTCTCAAGCACTTACTGTTTCAATGAATGATTCGGTGTATTCTCTCGGTAGAGTACAAACACCAACCCTCAGTCTTATCTGTAAACGGTATTTAGAGAATACTTTTTTTAAGAAGCAACTGTACTATCAAATAGAACTTATTCATCAAAAAGACGGTATACTATTTAAATCGCTCTCAACTGATAAATGGGAAGATAAACAAAAAGCAGAACAAGCTTTAAAACTCTTTGACAAACAAAGTGAGGTTAAAATACAAAAAGTAGAAACCAAAACAATAAGAGAAGAGTCCCCATTTCTTTTTGATTTAACCTCACTTCAAAAAAGAGCCAATGAACTCTTTGGGTTCTCAGCAGATGAGACTCTCAGCATTGCTCAGAGCCTGTACGAAAAGAAGTTTATCACGTATCCAAGAACTTCGAGTAAATACATTCCAGAGGATTTATGGGCTGAGGTTCCTAACTTATTAAAGGTTCTTTCAGATGATAGTAGATATAGTAACCTGCTTCTAAAACTAAAGATGGCAAGGCTTAATAAGAAGATAGTAAATGATGTAAAGGTTACAGATCACCATGGACTATTAACCACAGATAGACTTCCTTCAGCGATTAACGCTAAAGAAGAGAGCATTTATCATTTGATTGCTCAAAGAGTATGGGAAACAGTATTTGAACCTTGTGTAAAAAAGCAAACAGAGGTAACCTTAAGTAGTTTGTATTATGAGTTTAGTTTTAAGTCTTCTTCAATAATAGAACTTGGATGGAGAGAGGTAAGAAAAGAACTTTCTACTACTGATGAGGTAGTAATAGATTTACCTGATTTACAACAAGGCGAGAATCTAAAAATTAAAGAATCAATTGCTCTTGAAAAATCAACAAGACCAAAAGCTTTATATACAGAGAGTTCACTTTTATCAGCTATGGAAAACGCATCTAAAGAAGTAGAAGATAAATCACTTCAGAGTATTATTAAAGAAGTTGGAATCGGAACAGCAGCTACAAGGGCTTCTATTATCGAAACGCTTTTAAAAAGAGACTACATCATAAGAAAAGCTAAGTCGCTTGTTCCAACAGAAAAAGGACTCAAAGTATATGAAATAGTCAAGGATAAAATTATCTCAGATGTACTATTAACCGCTAAGTGGGAATCTGCTTTTAAAGAAATTGAAGAGAATAAAACCAATATGGAAGATTTCCATAGGCAAATTGAGGCTTATACTACGGAGATAACAGCAGAGCTTTTAGCTACTAAACCAATCACTGAAACAGATCATCTATCTTGTCCTAAGTGTAAAGGGCATACACTTCAACTAAGAGAAAAGGTAGTGAAATGTTTAGAACCTGACTGTAATTGGATACTATTTAGGGAGGTATGTGGAGTAAAACTAACTATTGATGATATCACTGACCTAATACAACAAAGCAAAACCAAACTCCTAAAAGGATTGACAAGTAAAGCAGGGAAAAAGTTTGATGCTTACCTTATCTTAAAAGAAGATTGTACTACTGGGTTTGAGTTTAAAAACAAGTAACTAAAATTAAATAAAGCAAAAGGAGTTATCTAAAAATCAGGTAACTCCTTTTGTTATATATCTATTAGTTTTTATGCTTTTTAGCATGTTTTTTCTGTTGCCCTGAAGCATAAGGTTTAGCTGACTTTGATCCTGTTACTTTTTTCATTTGTCCAGGAGGCATATCGTTATTTCCATGTGATTTTACATGTAAAGAACAAGAAGCTAAAAGTAAAGTCGTTAAGGCTAAGACACCTAATTGTTTAATTCTTTTCATATTTTTTGTATTACTGCTTAGTAAGATAATAAGCATAGACTTAGCTATACTTACTTTAGTTGACTAAGTAATGAAGAAACAAAAGTAAATAAATTTTAAATCCATCTGTTTAAAACTAATAAAGTAAAACAAGAAGTTATCTGATTCAGATAACTTCTTGTTTTAAAAATTAATTGAAAAACAATCAATTAGTTATTTCTAAATACATGACCATTTTCATAAGTATAATCACTCATAAAAAGATCTCTAGCAAAGCTTTCATAATCAAAGTATGATTTTACAAAATCAGATAAATCGTAACACTCATCAATGATTTGATAAGCGAAATCTTCTTCACTGTTATAATATCCTTGATAATCATCTTCAAATGATTCAAATAACGAATCTATATCATCAGATTCAATATCATGATTACCTATGCTTACCCAAGCTGAAAAAGCTTCTAAAGTATTATACTGCAAATCTGATACTTTTTCAATGATTGAAAAGATGTTTTCTGAAAGGTTACTTTCTGATATTAACTCAGATGGAATATTTTCCCAGTCTTGAAACATAAATTCAGGATCTGTTTCATCAGCGTGTAGCTCTGAGCAGAATTCATAAAATTCTTCTATAGAGCTAAAGTTACTTAGCTCAATCCAATCTCCTTTAATTGAACCATTGTTATACTTAGCATAAGTACCAACATAAACTTTTGAGTGCATTAAATTTTCCATGATAAATAGTATTATGACCTTAGGGTCTGGTTAATTTCATGGCACTTATGTTTTGGTTTTTAGCTAAGAGCATGTTTTACAAGATAAATACGCTCATAGAATGAGGAAGATTTATTGTGGTAATCCAGAGGACTTGAACTTGCAAGAGCTAAAAAGCTAAAAAACTTTGCCTATTGAAATAACAGTGCCTAAGGAGGGTATTGACTAATCCTGTCTAAATTTTAATACTTCTTATGTTTGTAGTTAATTTTAAATTTAAAATAATGAATAAAGGATTATTGTTTCATGAGTACAAGGAGTGTTATGTTAAAGCTAGATCAAGAAACACTGTATTAACTGATTTAGAAATAAAGAATAAAACACTCTATTTTAAAGGAGGTGGAATCATAGGTGGAATTTCAGGCATTCTGATAGTAATACTTTTATTTCCAAGGGATTTATGGTCTTTTCAACTTTTAATATTTGTTATTAGTTTATTTTCTTCAGTTTATATTTCTCTCTGTATGTTTGATATACTCAAAGCAATTAAAGTATTTCGAGATAGTAAAATGGAAAATTTGAAGAATATCCTAAAAGGAGATTGGAGAACCCAAAGTATGAAGAAAGATGAACAAGTTAACTTTAAGAATAATTTAATTGCAAAAGAGATTTTACAAAAAGATAATGAAGGTAAAAACATTGTTATACTTGAAGCTGATTTAAAACACCTGCTATCTCTTGTTGATAGAAAAAAAACTAATTTTAAAGATACTATTAGCTCAAATAGTAAAATTATAGTTTTTTTCATGGGAGGTATTTGGACTTTGTACATAAAAGAGGTAAGTAGTAATACTTCGTTGTTAAATGTAGTTTTCTTAGGTCTTACTCTTTTTGTAGCGGTGTATTTCTTTAAATGGTATATTAATAGAATAGTTTTAGATGAGACACGAGAATGTTTAGTTATTTGTGATGAGCTGACTGAAATTAAGAACGATATTATAAGAAACGAGAACTAAATTAAAATGAAGGCGTCATAAGACGCCTTCATCTGCAAAAGAGTAATAACTCTCAGGTGTTATTATCAAATGATCTAAAAGAGCAATATCAAGTATTTGACTTGCTTGTTTAATTTTAGCAGTGATGTGCTTATCAGCATCACTTGGTTGTAATTTTCCAGAAGGATGATTATGTACTAAGATAAAAGCTGTGCTTTTAGATTTTAAAAGAGCAGCAAATATCAATCTAAGATCAACGACTGTTCCAGTTATACCACCAGATGATATCTCAAGTACACCAAGTACTCTATTATTATTTGAAAGCATAAGTACTTTAAATTGTTCTAATAGTTCAATCTTATTTTCATCCCATGCTTTTAAAGCTATTTCAAAAGCGGAGTAAGAAGATTCAATTCTAGGTCTTTGTGATGCTTTAACTTTAGACTTGTAGATTAATTCTATCTCTGATGCCACTAACCAATTGCTGTTTAAAACTGTAGATTCCATAATATTATATTTTTAAATTAATTATGGAGCAGCTACAGGTAATGCTTAAGCAAGCTCAAAAAGCAACGCAATAAAGTGAAGACAAGGTCAAGCATTTATGGGGGAATTTTTTGAAGGCGAACCGCGGAGCATTACCTTGCTTAGTGAGAGAATTGATAAAAAATAAAACCACTATTAGCCTGAAGGACTAGAAGATAAGTTTACTTCTTCTTATTAATCAAATGAGCTAATTCAGGATTGTTCTCAATGCGTTTTAATTCTGATTCAATTATTGATTCAACATCTAGTTTAACTTGTCTGTAATTGGCTTGAATCGTCTCGTTTAAGGTATTATTACCCTTAGCATCTAAGAACGATGTTATCTGAGGTATCTTTTGATAAGCTTTCATTTCTTTAGATACCTTTTCATTATCAACCACTATTTCAGAGTGAAATATCTTTTGCTCTATACGCTCATCAAAATTATCAGAGACAGCCCCAACAAACATTCCTTGGGTAAGGGTTGATATCTTAGAGGCTGGGATAAGCGTATCAAGCTGAGTAGAGAAGGAAGTAGAACGGTCGTTTCTATTAATGGATATACTTTGACGTTTTTGAAGTATTTTACCAAAGCGTTCTGATAGTGCTTTAGCTGTATCTCCAACAACTTGACCTGAGAAGATATTACCAACTGTGTTTTGAATTACTTTACTTTCTTTATCTCCGTAATCTCTATTAAGCTGTGAGAAATCTTGAAACCCTAAACACACCGCTACTTTATTACTACGAGCAGTAGCAATAAGGTTATCAAGTCCTCTAAAATAGATAGTAGGTAATTCATCAATAATTACTGAACTTTTAAGTTGACCTTTTTTATTGATTAGTTTTACAATACGTGAGTTATAAAGCCCAAGGGCAGCAGAGTAAATGTTTTGACGATCAGGGTTGTTGCCAACACATAGTATTTTAGGTGCTGCTGGATTATTAATATCCAAAGAAAAATCGTCTCCTGTCATTACCCAGTATAGCGATGGTGATATCATACGAGACAGTGGTATTTTAGCAGAAGCTATTTGCCCTTGTAATTGGTCTTGTGCTCCACCTTCCCATGCGTCCATAAAAGGAGAGAGGTAGTTCTCTAAATCTGAATAGGAGGTAAGGATAGTAAATACATCAGCATACTTTTTATTTAAAAGCTCAATAGCATGAGGGAACGTACAATATTTTCCATTTTGGTAAATCTTCAAAAACCATATAATAGCTGCTAAGAGTATGATTGGAGATTCTACAAAAAAGTCACCTTGTTTTTGTATCCATGAGCGGTTAAGGTTAAGCATGATGGTATAGGCCGATTCATAAGCATCAGATATATCAGTCATAAACGATGGATTAATCGGATTACAACGATGACTACGACTTGGATCATCAAAATTTATCACATAGAACTTAGGTGCAATAGCGTATTTTTCTTTGTGAAGTAATAGATGATTATATGCGATGGTCGATAAATCATCAAACTTAAAATCGTAGATATACATAGAGAATCCTTTTTCAATTTGTTGTTTGATAAAGTTATTTACCACTGCATAGGATTTACCAGAACCTGGAGTACCAAGTACGATAGTTGCTCTAAAAGGATTAACGATGTTTATCCAACCACTATTCCATTTTCCTTTGTAATAGAACCTTGAAGGAAGGTTAACAGAGTATTCATTTTCAATAAGACGAGTTTCTTGCATAAAACTCTCATTTTCGAAATTAAACACGTCTTGCATGAGGTTATCGTTTAGGAGTCTGCTAATCCAAGCACCAGATACTAAAAGTAAGATATAGCCCAAGAACGTAGTTGCTATATACAGCATAACACTCCAATAATATCCAAAATCAAGTAAAAAGAAATTGAAAAAGAACAGACAAAAACCAACTGTAAAAACACCAATTATTTTAGCGACTGTTATCTTTTCATGTTTTACGCCTTTGCCTCCCCACAGGCTTAAAGAGAGTAAAACTAAACAAAAGAGTTTAGTATAAAGTAAATGTGAAAACAGTCCTGCTGTTTGATTAAAGTTAACCAGTATTCTATCTACAACATTGTGTGTTACTCCAATACTTAAAAAGAAAGAATAACAGTACCAGTATAAGTGTATAAGCATTACTATAATACTTACTGCTCGCATAAATGCTAGGATTTTAGCAAGAGCTTTTAAATCGTCTTCTGATTGCATAATAAATGTAATTAAGATTAACGATTTAAAGTAGCAGTATATCAATCTAAAAGCTTGAAATTGGAATTATAAGGTATTATTTGGCTTTGATAAATAGCAAGACAGCACTATTAAAATTTGTCAATTGTATTATAATTTCTATTTTTAAAAACCAATATTAATTATTATGAACCATTTAAAAGTGAAAGACTATCTAAAAAGCAAGGGCTTTGAAGATCGTTTTATTGAATTTAAGGAGAGTACAGCCACTGTAGATGAAGCTGCAATTGCGATTGGTTGTGATAGTGACCAAATAGCAAAGAGTATAACGCTTTATTCCCCAGAAGAGGGAGCTGCTATTCTTGTCGTCGCATCAGGAAATAGTAAAATTGATAATAAAACTTTTAAAGATACTTTTGGTATCAAAGCCAAGATGCTTAAATATGAAGATGTAGAAGAGTTAGTAGGTCACCAAGTAGGGGGAGTCTGTCCTTTTAAGGTAAAAGAATCAACCAAAGTCTATTTTGATGAATCTTTAAAAAAACATCAAGTACTCTATCCAGCAGGCGGTAGCGCTAATACTGTAGTCCAATTAAAACAAGAAGAACTACTTGGTTTGTGTGATTTTGTTGATTGGGTATCTGTGACAAAGTAGATTAATACAAAATTGTTTGCTATGTAATTCCAAATACGACCTCTAAGAGCCATTAGAAGTTTAGCGATATAAGTATTTCTTATTTTGACAAGAATCAAAGTAAGACACTATGGACACTATACAAACTACCACTAAAAACAAAGGAGGAAGAAAACTAAAATCCAATCCTAAAAAATACAGACATGTTTTCAGACTCACCGAATCTGAAAACCAGAGACTGCTTGCTTTGTTTACATCATCAGGAATGACAAACAAAGCAAGCTTTCTTGTTTCTATGCTTTTAGATAGACAAGTTAAAACAGTCAAAGTAGATGTTGTTGCTTTGCAATATCACGGATTACTAACTAAACTGTTTAATCAATTTAGAGCAGTAGGAGTAAACTATAATCAAATGGTAAAACTTTGTAACCAGTACTTCTCAGAAAATAGAGCGAAACGTTCTATTTCAAAACTTGAAGAGTATACCAAAGATTTATCAAAACTTTGCTATTACATTATCAAGCTAACCAAGGAGTTTGAAGAGAAACACCTTAATACTAATTTATAACTTATGATAGCTAAAATTGGTAAAGGAAGTAATCTTATAGGAGCTTTGTCCTACAATCAATTAAAAGTTGATAAAGGACAGGGCTCCGTTTTGTTTACAAATAATCTACCAGAACCCAACAACTCTTTAAAATACATAGCTCAACTTTATAAACACTTTGAACCTTATTTACTTTTAAATACTAAGACAGAAAAAGTTGTACGGCATATTTCTTTAAATCCAAATCCCAATGATAAATTATCTGATGATACATTAAATGAAATAGCCCAATACTATATGGATAGTATGGACTATGAAAATCAGCCATATATTGTCTATAAGCATAGGGATATAGAAAGAGAGCATATTCACATTGTTACCGTTTGCACAGACTTAAAGGGGAAGAAAATAAATGATAAATACGATCATCTAAAATCAATGAAAACTTGCCGTGAAATTGAAATGAAGTTTAATCTAACCTCTTCTATAAATCAAAAAAATGAGGAAACAAAACAGATTCAATTTACACCAATTGATTATACTAAGCACAATTTAAAAGCTCAAATAGCCTCAGTAATACGATATCTACCCAAGTATTATAAGTATGATAGTTTAACAAGTTATAATGCTTTATTATCCCTATTTAATATCAGATCAGAAAAGGTTGAAGCTTCCTACAATGGACAAACCAAACACGGTTTAGTGTACTTTGCTTTAAATGAGATAGGAGAGAAGGTAAGTAATCCTTTTAAGGCTTCCCTTTTTGGAAAAAATGCAAGTTATCAAAATCTTGAAAGTCACTTTAAAACATCAAAAGAAAAACTAAAATCTTTACCTAATAAAGAGAATCTTAAACATACAATTGAGATAGCGTTAAATACAACAAATTCACAACAAGAGTTTAAAGGAGAACTTTTAAATTACGGAATAAACGTTGTTATTTTTCAAAACAAAGACAATCGTATCTATGGTGTAACTTTTATCGACCATAACTTAAAAAGTGTCTATAAAGGCTCTGATTTAAGTAAAGAGTTATCTGCTAATACACTGAATCAAAAATGGAGTAGTATAGAAGATTATCCTCGTTCAATTTTAATACCTTCTCAACAGGCTAATACTAATGAATCAGACGAGTTACATCCAATGTTTGAGCATTTATATTCTGATACTACCAATTTTAATAATGATGAGTTTTTATCATTGTTTAATCTTTTAAACAATAACCAAGAGATAGATTATGAAGAGTTGAGTTTTGAGGAAAGAATCAAAAGAAGAAAAAAAAGATCTTTCTGAGACAGTGCACCTAATTAGATATTCATATTATGAGCACTTTTAAAACAAATAACTATCTAAGTCAAATATAAAAGCCTGTAAACTCATTAAATTTACAGGCTTTTGTTTCGTTTTGAAACCTTTATAAGGTAATTATTCTAATTATGTTGTGGAGAAAGAGGGTTAGCCTCTTTTATCCCGTATGCTTTATAAATAGGGATGTTCACTTTTTTGGATTGGGGTGAGCACCTTATTCGGAAAGTTTTGGGCTATGATTGGAATCGTTTGATTCAGTATCAAATATAGTGTTTATAATTTGATTTTTGGGACAAGATGGTATACCTTAAAACTATAGTTCGAAAAACACTTTAATACCTAATTATGATGTGGTAGCTGCCTTTTTATCCTTTATTTAATTGTTTTTTTACAGCCTCAAACGTATTAATTAATTCGTCCAATTGAACTTGTTGCTTTTTGATTGTTTTGGGTCTTATGTAAAACCAATTAAAGCCTATCCAAGTTAATGTGATACCATAAACAAAAATTGCCCAAAATATTGTCATCATTAAAGTATATTCATACAAATACAAGCCAATTCCTAAAGAGAGCATAATAAAGTACAAGCTCAACATTGTTGTTTGGATATATTTTTGTTTTGTTTTTAATTCAGTTAGACTTTTTAAATAATCGTTGATGGTTTGTGTGTTATCAATTGTGTTAAAACTCGAAAACTGTTTATTGTAAACCGATAAAAAGATAACCATTGCTAGAATAACCAATACAATTCCAATTTTTGTAGTAAGGTATTGGGGTTGATATTTGTACCAAATAAAAATAGTCAATACAATTGTTGTTATCAATAATACATTAGCAACAATACGTTTTTTTAACTTGTTTTTTTTAAATCGGTTAAATTTGTTCAGTAGCTCATCTATGTTTGGTTGATCAGCTTTTTGTTGTTGCCAAATAGCAGTAAAATCTATAGTACTATTATCCATTTTCTTTAAATCTCTGCGTTAATTTTTCTTTTATCCTATGAATTTTCACCCTTACATTCACTTCTGAAATACCAATGATATTTGCTATTTCTGCTTGTTTTACATCTTCCAATTCTAATGAAATAATTAGTCGATCAGTTTCTGGTAACTCGGAAATAAATCGGTACAAAAGTTGAATTTGTGGTTCAATAGATTCTTGTGATTCTTCTCTTAAATGTATGGGCAAATCCGTTTTAATAATTCGTTTTTCTTTTTCAATTTGGCGTAAACAATTATTAGAAGCAATTCTGAAAATCCAAGTTCCAATAGTTGATTCATTCCTGAATTTTGGAAGTTGTTGCCATATAATAATAAAAGTTTCTTGCGCTATGTCTTGTGCTAATTCAAAGTCGTTTACATAGCCCATACACAACCGAAATATTTTTTGCCAATACGATTTATATATCTCGTCAAATTCCATTATTACAGTGCTAAAAAATTGTTGATTTGCGTGAAATACCATTCTTTGTCGTCATACATGATAAAGTGCAGTCCCTTATTTGCATATTGTAAATTAGCTGTTTTTAAATTTTTATATTGCTCTTCGATAGCTGGTTTCATATATGCAAAATAAGATTCTAACAAAATTAAACTAGGGCATTTTATATTTTGTATTTTCTCTCTTAAATCCGTGTTTGAAAAATCACAGTACATTTCAGCAAAAGTTTTCCTGTCAGATTTCACACTCCAACTTACGACTTTTTCTTGCCTAGTGGTATCGGCTAAAAGTTGGGGAATTGATAGTTTTTGCATTTGGTAAAATTGTTCGTCAGACATTGCGGTTAATTGATTAACAGAAGTAGAACAGTCATTATTTTCCTTTGATTCAAAAGCAGGATTCGTTAATGCAAACAAACAAGGCAGTGCATCAATTACAATTATTTTATCAATCAAATTGGGGTAGTCAGAAGCAAGTGCTAATGCCAAACCTCCTCCCATACTATGTCCTATGATAATTGGTTTTTCAATTTTGTTATCCTTAATAAAATCCGCAATAGAAATTACCCAATTATTAAAACTTGAATTGATTTGAGGTTTAACTCCTGCAAAACCTGCCATTGTTAAAGAATAACACGTATATTCATTTTCAAATCTTTCAATAGTTTCATTCCAAACTTCTCCAGAACAAGCAAAACCTGGGATAAAAATCATGGCTTGTTTTCCTTGTCCTGTTTTGTGAACTTCGAAAGAATATTTAGTTGATTGGCCAAATACCTTTACACATAATGCTGTAAATACGAAAATGATAATAGTTACTTTGTACTTGTTCATCTTTCTAAAATTTAAATTGTTAATTATTAATTCACCTTTTAGATACAAGTCTTTTCAAAATGTTACAGGGTGCAACAAATTATTTTTTAATGAAGGATTTTTCTTGAATTATCAAGTTGTTGGGACTGCTGCTAACCAAAGCTGTTCCATTATTTGTAAACTCACAAAAAATACGAATATGGACAGCTTTTGACGGATTAGAAAACAAGAACGATCAATTCAACCAAAATCCTGCATTTTGGCAAGTCAATGTTAGCGGTTGCCATAAATTACTTTTGAAATTCTATATATTCGTCAAACGTTGAGAAATTTTTATGTTCTTTTCCCATTTTTTTAGCAAACGTTGTTGCATTTATTCGTCTTTGAATTACAATTACTAATTCGTCAAATTTTTCAACAGGTAAATGATTTAATGTTCTTGTCGTTCCAATTTTGAAATGCTTTTTCAAACTGGCTTGAAAAATTCCAAATTTCATATTTTCTTTTCCAACTTCGTTTGTTTTGTAATCATTATAACGGTTAATTAAATGACTTACATAATTAGCCTTTAAAGTGTCATAACCAAGTTCCCCTTCGACATATTTGTTTTTCTTTACAACTTGTTTTTTTACATTTACTGTAACATTGTTATTGTTTCCAAATACAGAATTATTAATGTTTTCGGAGTTAATATTGAACGAGTTTGTACTGGCTTGTTTGTTATTTTTCTCCATATTTTCAATTATTAAATTTCGTTTGGTTTCTATTACTTCTTGCTGAGAAATTTCGTTATAAGTTATTTTGGTATGGCAAGTCGGGCAAACAGCAATTAAATTCTCAAATATTGTATTACTGTTGTCATTATCAATATGATGAAATTCTAATAAGCCCGCATCAGAAAAATCACAGAAAGAACAATTACTATTTACTTCTTGTAATAATCTTGCCTTAAGTTTATGATTGGGATTTTTTCGTGTGGTCATTTTCGTGAAAGATTGGTCAAATGGTTGCCGCTAACTGGACTTGGGGGAAGTGCGGGCTTGAATTGAGCAAATGTTCAATTCAGCCTCAAACGAAGCCAAAGCTGTCCAATTATTTGTAAACTTACAAAAAAATACGAATATAGATAGCTTTTAGCGATTAGAAAACAATAGTGTCCAATCCAACCAAAATCTCGCATTTTGCTAAGCCGATGCGCTTGTATTTATACATTTTTAGATAAGTCTGTTATTGCAGCTTTTAAAACTTGCCAAGAAATCTTTGCTGTTTCAATATCGGGGTTAAAACGAGATACCATTTGTTGATACGGGTGAATGTAATTCCTAAAATCACGTAATGAATGACTATATTTTTTTACGTCTAGCCCCAGATATCCTAATTTATGACATACATCAATAAAATTTGATAATGTCCAATCATTAAATGTTAAAACTTTTTGAGTGTCTTTGTTTTTTGGACTAATTTCACACTGATTGAATTCTTTCATCTTGCTTGTTGCAATCCCTAATAAAACTCCTTCTAAAACGCTCCCACATAAAATTACACAGGATAATGCTGATTTTGATTTTATGGAGTTTTTTATTTCAGTAATTCTTGAATTTAATATATCAATAACTACACTATCGATTTTTAATTTTTCTAATGAAACTTCCTCAAAATCTTTATTTAGAAAATCATCAATTGTTTCTTCAGTTTTCTTAGGTTCAGATTTAACACCTAATAGATTATTTGCAATTTTGTTTGCTTCACTTTGTAAAATCTTCTCATTTTCAGTAATTGTCTTGTTTTTTAATATTTTCTCTGTTTCCCAGACTGCAACTAATTCCTTTATTAATTTTCCGACAATTTGATTACTTTCGATATTCCAAAATGCTCGTAGTCTTTTAGCTTTAGAATCTCCATAAATAGAATATTTGGGAGTATATATATCTATTTTAAAATTATTGAAAATAAATTGCTGAAACTTGGAGTTTGAAAATTCGAGCACGTAGCCACTTTGCATTTCAAATAATTTCTCGAGAATTAATTTTTCAGTTTCCTTTAGTTCTGCCATATTTTTATACGATTTTTGGGTAGCATATCAGCTAACATTGTTTTTTTTACGAAATAAAATAGAGCATAGTTTCGTAAAGACATCTATATCCGTAATTCGGATAATATGCTGCTAATATATTTAGTTTTCTGTAAATTAAATGATTAATAAGCTAATTTATTAAGGTTAGCGAAGTTATTTAAATAATAATCGCTTTTTAAAATATGGATAGCGAAATAGTTCTCAAATCAAACATATAATAATTTTCTTAATCTCTATTACACAAATCCGTAAACCACTCAATATTTTGGGTTTGCCTATTGTTTCAATAAAAACTAGCGACTTCGGAGTAGTTTTCCAGCCCTCTGCAAGAGCAAGTCGTTTTGATGGCACGAACTGTATTTCGAGTGCCTCAAAACATAACTTGCTCTTATCTTTCGATGTGTAAATACACCAATTTTACAAAGTAAAATCTAAAGTGATTTCATATTAGTAAATCACCCACTATTTGACACTAAAGTGCCAAGTACAACCATAAAATTCCATTTAAAGTTTTCAATCTGTATATATACTTTCTTTGTCGTAAGATAGTAAAGTAAGTTTTGCAATTGTCTTTTAAATAGCGCTTTAAAGCTTTTTTATAATGATTTTTTAGTAAAAAATTAAAAGCGTAAAGTTTGAAAACGATAAAACAGTTTTTACAGTTTATGCTTTTTAAAAGAACCTGTTTACAAGGTTGTAAAAAAACGAAGAAGCTAAAGCTTAAAGTAAAAATTGTTTTTGTAAAGTAAGAGGTATCATTTTGAATAAGCTCAGTTAATTGATAAATATTGCTTATTTAAAACAAGGTTTACAATATTACTGTAACGAAACAGTGAATCAAGTATTACTTAGTAAAAACAAAACGCTATGTTTTAAACGATCTAAAACTTACAACTATCCATAATGTAAAACGTAAACCATTAAAAATGTACAATATGGAAACAGTAAAACAACCTTTAAAAATTAGCTTTTATACACAAAAAGGCGGAGTAGGTAAATCTACTTTAACAACACTCTTAGCTAGTCAGCTTCATTATCGATTAGGCTATAATGTTCTTGTTATGGATTGTGATTTTCCTCAGAACAGTTTGGTTAATATGAGAGAGCGTGACAAGGATAGTATCATGCAAAATGAATATTACAAACAAGCTGCTATTAAGCAGTTTCAAACATTAAAAAGAAAAGCATACTCGATTATCAAATGCAAGGTTGAAGAAGCCTTAGAAGTTGCTGAGGCTACTATGAAAGAATTAGATCAAACTTTTGATGTGGTATTCTTTGATTTACCTGGGACAGCTAACACTAAAGGAGTATTATCCACCTTAAATCAAATGAATTACATCTTTAGTCCAATTATCGCAGATCGATTAGTTGTAGAGAGCACTTTAGGTTTTACTAAAGCTTTTGCGGAATTACCAAAAAGTAAAGAAAACTCCATTAAACAACAGTTGTGGCTTTTTTGGAACCAAGTGGATGGAAGAGAGAAGACTGAATTATATAATAGTTATGAGACTGTGATTAAACAATTAGACCTTCCTATTATGAAGGCGAGAATAAAAGACAGTAAACGCTTTAGAAAAGAAACAGAAGCTAAAGGCAGATATGTATTTAGATCAAGTTTACTACCTGCGGATAACAGTCTTATGAAGGCTACAAATTTATCGGAGTTTGCCGATGAGTTTTTACGTATTACTAATCTTTAAATCTAGCATGTAATGAAAGAGCAAAACACATCAAAAAAGGGGACTCAAAATGAATTACTCGATGAAGACTACCTAATGAATATTATGAGTGGTGATATAGAAGTTAAGTCTGCAAAACAAGTTAAACCTATTGTAGAGGAAAAAGAAGAACCAGTAACCCAAAAACAAGTACCACAGAAAAAAGAGAAGAAACCAAAGAAAGAAGTAGCAATTACTAAATATCAAGAACTCTTTTTGATTAATGACTTCCCATCAACAAGAGCTGGCAAGGTGGTTTATATAAGGCCAGAGTATCATGAAGTACTGCTTCGTATAACGCAATTAGCTAAAGAAGAGAAAACAACGCTGTATTCATATTTAGACAATATTTTAAAGCAACATCTACAAGATTACAGCCAAGAGATTACCCAATATTTTAATGACAAATTCAAACCTATTTTATAATGAGAAAATTTAAACACTTTAGGAAAGCAGCTCAAGTACAAACAACTAAGAGCAAAGAGAATTATGTTGATACTTTTTTAAAAGAAACATCAACCAGAGCCAGAGATGGAAAAACGGTCTACATCCGACCAGAGTTTCACGAAAAACTCACTCGTATTGTTCAAGTCATAGGAGAGGACAAAGTTTCTATTTATGCTTATTTAGATAATCTGCTTGAGAATCACTTTGATGAGTTTTCACAGACGATTGTAGAAAAGTTTAACCAGAAGTATAAACCTATCTTTTAATCCATGGAAATTGTAATAATAATCAGTCTTGTTATTATTATAGTTCTTCTGTTATTAAGTAGAAACAAACCAATTCAACAAGTGAATTCAATAAAAACAGAAGAGCTACCCTTTAAACAAGATGTTCCTATAAGTATCATAGGAGAAAGTAAACCAGTCATACTAAAGCAATCACTATCTCTAACTAAAGGAGATGAAATTGATTTAGAAGAGGAAGAAAAGGAACTGAGTGATAGTATACAATCTTTAGATCATGAATTTACTGAGCGAATCAGTACGGATGAGCTTAATGGATTTGTTAGGTCTATTGAACAAGAGTTAATCAGTGAGGCTACAGTAAAGACAGCTCAAAAAATAGAAGGTTCAGAGTTATTGGAATTACTTCAACAGGCGATGCCTAATTCAGCTGCAACCATAGCAAAATTATTAGATCAATCCTTAAAGGAAAAATCACCAAAAAAGGAAGAAGAAGTGTTCGATAGTGAAGATTTTAATATCAATGATTTTATATAACAAAGACAGTGTTTAGTTTTAAAAATTAAACACTGTCTTTGTTTATTACCAAATTCTTATGTAGACTTAAAAGACATTTATCCCTCTACCATTTCACACTATCATAATCAAATGTATCATCATCCAATTCCAGGTTAGGAGCTATGGTATTTAATTTTTTCGCGTCTTTTTCTAGTTCAGTCTTGTATGCTAAATATTCAGATGTCCCAAAACAAGCTTTCTTTAATAGTTCAGCTAATTGTCTAAAGGCTTTTTTACCTCCATTTAATAAGAAATAATCAAGGTTAATCCTTCTCATATAGATATACAAGCAATCATTAGAAGCATCAATCCCCCCTGTTATGTAATGAGATAAGTTTGCTGCTCCATTAGGATCATAACTATACATTGCTTTTTCTAACGAATATTCTAATTGTAATAGATTTGCTAATTGAAGTTTATTGATGTTAAAGTAACGTGCGTTATATCGAATAGCATGCAGAAAGAACAGTCCGTGTATCCAAGATATTCGACATCCAAAATAAGGTGTATCATTAAAATGGAAATGAGTGCCTGTACGCTCTAATCTATTGCCTTGAAAAGCCTTTCGGATTTCATATAGTATACTTGTTATAATAGATTCTCTTGAGTTAAAATCTGGCTGATCTAAGTACTCTTCATTATTCCATAATCCATCAAAGGAATTATATAAAGAAGATAAATCTTCATAAGATCCCCACAATTCAAAACCAATACCGTTTTTGGTTGCTAATAGATAAAACATATTACACAGTTAGTTTAAAAATAAATATCCCACTTGTTGCTTGTTCTCTTACAATGACTACATCAATCCTTATACCTGTTGCTAAAAAACAGAATGATTCTTTTTGTAATTAAAACAAAGTAAGTGAAGAACAAACCTACAAAAAAAGATTGATCTGCAATTATAAGGCTACCTAAAAGCCAAAAGTAACTCCAAACTTCCACAATCAATCCCCCAAACCGTTTTCCAAAGACATTTACCAAAGTATCATGCAAAGGGCATGATTATAACTTACTAAATGTCATTCTTATGAAAACAAAAACAATCAAACAAAGGCTTTTTTTACTACTTGTTGTATTAAGTAGCTTGCCACTCTTAGCTCAAGGAAACGGAGCAGCAGGAATTACTGAAGCTACCCAAATGGTTACTTCCTATTTTGATCCAGCCACTAAACTTATCTACGCTATTGGAGCAGTAGTTGGTCTTATTGGAGGGGTAAAGGTGTACAACAAATTCTCTAGTGGTGATCCCGATACAAGCAAGACAGCTGCAAGCTGGTTTGGAGCTTGTATTTTTTTAATTGTAGCTGCTACAATCCTTCGCTCGTTTTTCCTTTAAAACTACGCTTATGAAAAAGTATAGTATCAATAAAGGCATTGGAGCCAGTGTGGAATTTAAAGGTGCGCCCGTAAAGGTTCTTTGGTAAATATGCCATTAGCAAGGCATTAGGCGAGTGTTCGACAGCCTATCATCAGTCGGCTTATCTGAAAGGGAAACTAGACAGGGAGTGTAGCATGCCGATAAACTGATAAGTCATATAACTACCAATATGCGACTGAATCAGAAGATGAAACGATAGATATGAGGATAAAGTCTGAATTGATTGAACGATAGTCCAAGTGGCATAACTCGAAACTATGACGGAAGGTAGTTACTAGCGTCATACTGTAACACTTTTAGTTCCTCCTTTGAGAATTGGAAGCAGAACAGGTTACAGCGCAACTGTAATAAACAGTAAAGGACGAAAGTCGTATCCGACAATCTATCAAGCTATGTTACCATAGAGCTAAACGGGGATTACCTAAATCGGAATGCCGTAAGGCTATAAAGTATTTGATTTTTGAATATCCGACAAGGTAACGGAGCTTCCGTAGTAGTCCGAGCGAGGGAAAGCCTCGTACATGGCGAAGGGAAGCAGTTAACATTATTAATGCAATTAACGGAAAATGTGAGAGACATGAGAAATCCAGAAAAAGTATTAAACAGTCTGTCAGAGCACAGCAAATGTTCAGAGTATAAGTTTGAACGGCTCTACAGGGTTCTTTACAATGCAGACATGTTTCTGTTGGCATACAATAATATTCAAAGTAAGCCTGGAAATATGACAGAAGGTTCTGACGGTAAAACAATAGACGGAATGAGCCTTAAACGCATTGAAAAATTGATTGGTGTGCTTAAAAATGAATCATACCAACCAAATCCGGCGAGGAGGATATATATCCCAAAGAAAAACGGGAAACTACGTCCTCTCGGAATACCATCTTTCGATGATAAATTAGTGCAAGAGGTAATTAGAATGATGTTAGAAGCAATATATGAAGATTATTTAGAAAATACTTCTCACGGCTTTAGACCTAAACGAAGTTGCCATACTGCATTGATACAAGTACAGAAAAACTTTACTGCAACCAAATGGTTCATCGAAGGCGATATAGAGGGATTTTTCGATAACATCAACCATGATGTACTTATAGAAATCCTAAATGAACGTATTGCTGATGAACGCTTTATTCGGTTGATAAGAAAGTTTCTCAAAGCTGGATATATCGAAGACTGGGTCTTTCATAAGACATATAGCGGAACACCACAAGGAGGTATAATTAGTCCGATACTGGCTAACATCTATCTGGATAAGCTGGACAAGTATATGAAGGAATATGCCCGAAAATTTGACAAAGGCATAACACGGAGAAAGAACCTTGAGTACAAAAGTTACACTGGGAAAATTTGGTGGCTCGGAACAAAGCTAAAGAAAACCGAGAATGAAGAAACTCGGAAAGAACTAATTAAAGCAATAAAGAATATTCAGAAAGAAAGGTTGCATTTACCCTCTGTAGATGAGATGGACGAAAATTATAAAAGGATAAAATACGTGAGATACGCAGATGATTTTATTATCGGTGTCATTGGGTCTAAAGCAGACAGTGAGATAATCAAAGAGGACATTAAAAACTTTCTCTATGATAAACTTAAACTTTCTCTTTCAGAAGAAAAAACACTGATAACACATGGTAATAAACATGCTAAATTTCTCGGGTACGAAATCTACGTTCGTAAATACTCTGAAATGACTAAGAGAAGTAAAAAATCTGGTAAACTGAGTAAGGTCTATGGAAAAAAAGTAGTATTGGAAATGCCAATGGAAGCTGTAAAGAAGAAACTTCTCCATTACGAAGTGATGAGAATACATCAGTTTGAAAATAAAGAGAAGTGGAAACCTATAAGAAGAGTAAAGGTACTCCATAACGATGACCTTGAAATACTCGATGCTTATAATGCAGAAATAAGAGGTTTTGCCAACTACTATTCTATTGCAAATAATAGTTCATATCTAAACTCTTTCAAGTACATCATGCAATACAGTATGTATAAGACTTTTGCAAATAAGTACCGTACATCTGTTCGCAAAATCATAGCCAAATATCGCTGTAACAAGGATTTTGTAGTGTTCTATGAGAATAAGAAAGGGGAAAAGAAAATGCGAGTTTTCTTCAACGCTAGTTTTAAGCGTAAAACCACTATGGTATTGAATTGTGATAATCTAGCAAACACAATCTGCATTAGTTCTAGAACCAGTCTTATTGAAAGGTTGAGAGCTGGTAAATGTGAATTATGTGGTTCAGCAGGAGATATGGAAATCCATCATGTCAAGAAACTCAAAGACCTGAAAGGCAAAAAGCCTTGGGAAATCCAAATGATTGGACGTCGGAGAAAGACATTGGCTGTTTGTATTCCCTGCCATAAAAAGATACATCATGGTGGATAGACTGAAAATGTTAATGGAGAGCCGTATACATGGAGACATGTACGTACGGTTCGGAGGCGAGTTCTTGGAAACCTGTCATAGAAATATGATAAGGCGCTGGGTACTTAGCCTACGGCTCAAAGCACAGTACCTGTTTTATTTTGCAGGAGGACTCTTAGGTAATCTCATACTTGTTATGGTTTTGTATATGGCAGGGGTAAACAACATAGTGTGTTTAACTCTTGGCCTTAGTTCATCAGGCTACCTTGTTTACAAAGTATTTTCACTAAATAAGAAATACGGTCAGTATGGACTTATGAAACTTCAGGCTAGAAAATACTTTCCTAGGTATATCATCTCAAGAAAAGAGATCAAAGGGTATTTAAGTACAAACTTAAAACTAAGAAACTATGAGAAATACAGCTAAGACAAACACCTTAGAAAGGATGTTTCCGATTCTTTCGGTAGAGAACAACTGTATGGTCTCCAAACAAGGAGATATAACGGTTTGTTATAAGGTCATCTTACCTGAGATATTTACCATCTCAGATAAAGAATATGAAACGATTCACAGCGTGTGGCATAAAGCGATTAAAACGCTTCCAGAGTTTACTGTGATTCACAAGCAAGATTGGTTTGTAAAAGAAAGTTATGAGGCGGATTTTAAAGACGCAGAGCAGAGCTATTTAAGCAGAAGCTTTGAAAGGCATTTTAATGAGCGTCCCTTTTTAAATCATACTTGTTATCTCTTTATCACAAAGACTACCAAGGAGCGAATCAAAAGTCAGAGTAATTTTTCATCGCTAACAAGAGGGGAACTCATTCCAAAAGAAATAAGAGATAAAGACACGGTTCAAAGCTTTTTAGAAGCTACTACTCAGTTTGAAAAAATAGTTAATGATAGTGGACTGATTCACTTAACTAAACTAACAGAAGAAGACATTATTGGCTCAGAAGATAAAAGCGGACTTTTAGAGCAGTACTTGACTCTAAACCCAACTCAAAGAGGAAGCCTTCAAGATATTGCCATAAGTAGTGATCAGGTTAGAGTAGGAGATAATCGCATTTCTATGCACACTCTTTCAAGTACAGATGATCTACCTACTGAGGTATCTTATTTATCTCGCTATGAAAAGCTATCAACCGATAAAAGTAGTATGGCTTTATCGTTTGCTTCGCCTGTTGGACTCTTGCTTAATTGTAATCATATCTATAACCAGTATTTGTTTATAGAAGACAGTGATTACAATTTAAAGCAGTTTGAAAAGTCAGCCAAGAATATGCATTCGCTTGCCAGATATAGTCGTGCTAACCAGATCAACAAACAGTGGATTGAAGAGTATTTAAATGAGGCTCATAGTAAAGGCCTTACTTCTATAAAAGCTCATTTTAATGTAATGGCATGGTCTGATAACCTAAGTGAGCTTAAACAGCTTAAAAACGACGTGGGAAGTGCAATCGCTTCTATGGAGTGCGTACCAAGACACAATACAGTGGATGCTGCGACGCTTTACTGGGCTGGTATGCCAGGAAATAGCGCTGACTTTCCAAGTGAAGAAAGCTTTTATACTTTCATAGAACCTGCACTTTGTTTTTTTGCGGGGGAGACTAACTATCAAAACTCGTTATCTCCTTTTGGAATTAAAATGGCAGACAGACTAACTGGTAAACCAATTCATTTAGATATCTCGGACTTACCTATGAAAAAGGGAATTATCACCAATCGTAACAAGTTTATCTTGGGACCATCGGGAAGTGGTAAGAGCTTTTTTACCAATCATATGGTACGGCAATACTATGAGCAAAACGCTCATGTTCTCTTGGTTGATACAGGGAACTCTTATCAAGGATTATGCGAACTAATTAAAGCAAAGACAAAAGGGAAAGATGGGCTGTATTTTACTTATACCGAAGAAAACCCAATTGCCTTTAACCCGTTTTATACCGATGATGGAGTGTTTGATATTGAAAAAAGAGAAAGTATTAAGACTCTGATCTTAACGCTTTGGAAGCGGGATGACCAGCCGCCCTCACGAGCAGAGGAAGTGGCGCTTTCAAATGCTGTTAGTGGCTATATTCAAAAACTTCAAAGTAGCAATGTAAAACCAAGCTTCAATACTTTCTATGAGTATATCAAAACAGATTATAAAACAGAGTTAGAACAGAAGCAGGTTAGAGAAAAAGACTTTGATCTAGCTAACTTTTTAAATGTGCTCGAGCCTTACTATAAAGGAGGAGAATATGACTATCTCTTAAACTCAGAAAGCGAGCTTGATTTACTTAACAAACGCTTTATAGTCTTTGAAATTGATAGCATCAAGGATCACAAAATTCTTTTTCCCATAGTGACTATAATCATTATGGAAGTGTTTATAAATAAGATGAGACGTCTTAAAGGTCAGCGCAAATTAATCTTAATTGAAGAGGCTTGGAAAGCCATAGCCAAAGAGGGTATGGCGGACTACTTGAAATATTTGTTTAAGACCGTTAGAAAGTTTTTTGGAGAAGCCATTATTGTAACCCAAGAGGTAGATGACATCATCCAATCTCCAATTGTAAAGGAGAGTATTATCAATAATTCAGACTGTAAAATACTTCTTGATCAGCGCAAATATATGAACAAATTTGATGATATACAGGCAATGTTAGGTCTTACTGATAAAGAAAAAGCCCAGATACTTTCAATCAATTTAAACAACAATCCAAACCGTCTTTACAAAGAAGTATGGATTGGTCTTGGCGGCACGCATTCAGGCGTGTACGCTACAGAGGTGAGCTATTCAGAATATCTCGCCTATACCACTGAAGAGACTGAAAAACTACAGGTTATGAACTTGGCTAAAGAACTAGGTGGTAATGTAGAGATGGCTATTAAGCGTCTCGTACAAGAAAAACAACAAGAATACAACCAGTAATACTTTATCCCAATTTCTTTAAGGGGAAAACCGCGTAGATAATCAATAAAATAATCAACTGATTAAAAACATATTACAATGAAAAAACTATTACAGGTAGTTGTGGTAGCTGTGCTACTAATTCTACCAATACAGACTAATGCCCAGTGGGTGGTAACGGATCCTACTAATTTGGCATCAGGCATATTAAATAGTGCCAATGAAATTATACAAACTTCTTCAACAGTTAGCAATGTCATTAAAAATTTTAAAGAAGTAGAAAAGGTTTATAAACAAGGCAAGGAGTATTATGACAAGCTCCAAGCAGTAAACAACCTTGTCAAGGACGCAAGAAAGGTTCAACAGACAGTGTTACTTGTTGGAGAAGTTTCGGAGCTCTATGTCAAGAACTTTGGCAAGATGCTTAATGATCCAAATTTCTCTGCACAGGAACTTGTAGCTATTGCAAACGGATATTCAGTATTACTTCAAGAAAGCACAGAACTAGTCAAGGAACTCAAGCAGATTGTACGCGCCTCGAGTCTTTCTTTAAATGATAAAGAGCGTATGGATATTATAGATAGGGTTTACAAAGAGGTAAAAGACTATCACAATCTGGTTAGTTATTATACCAGAAAAAATATAGGCATCAGCATATTAAGATCGAAGAAGAAAAACAATACTCAAAGGGTACTTGATCTATATGGAACCTCGAATCAAAAATACTGGTAGTTATGGGAGATAGTAATTTACATGAGGTACTTCAGAACCTCTATTATGATATGATGCCACTATCAGCCCAGATGGCTGGTGTGGCTAAAAGCTTAGCAGGTCTTGGTGCTCTTTTTTACATTGGTATAAAAGTATGGCAAGCCTTAGCAAGAGCAGAACCCATTGATGTGTATCCGATGCTAAGACCATTTGCTTTGGGCATGTGTATTATGTTTTTTCCAACCCTTGTTCTTGGAACACTAAACATGGTGCTTAGCCCTGTAGTTAAAGGTACTCATCAGATTTTAGAACGTCAAGTAATTGATATGGCTTCTTTACAGCAGAAAAAAGATATTTTAGAAAAAGAAGCGATGCTCCGAAATCCTGAGACAGCTTATTTAGTTTCTGATGAAGAATTTGATAAAAAGCTTGATGAGCTTGGGTGGTCTCCATCTGATTTAGCTGCTATGACAGGAATGTATTTAGAGAAATGGCAATATGATTTTCAAAAAAACCTAAGAGATGGTTTTAGAGAGATATTAGAAATGCTCTTTCAAGCATCAGCTCTTGTTATTGATACCATTCGGACTTTCTTTTTGGTAGTGCTGTCCATACTTGGTCCAATTGCCTTTGCTATTTCAATATGGAGTGGTTTTGAATCTACGCTTCTGCAATGGCTCACACGGTATATCAGTGTGTATCTCTGGCTTCCCGTAGCCGATTTATTTAGTGCAATGCTAGCTAGAATTCAATCTCTAATTATCGAAAGAGATATGCAGATGCTTTCAGATCCAAGTTTTGTCCCTGATACCTCTAATACTGCGCATGTTATTTTTATGATCATCGGCATTGTAGGATATTTTACTATTCCAACAGTTACGGGTTGGGTAATTCAAGCAGGTGGAGCAGGAAACTTTATGCGCAACATGAATAAGACTGTATCTACTACTGGTAATATGGCTACAGCAGGAGCAGGGGCAACAGTAGGTAATATTTCAGGACAACTAATTAAAAAATAAAGGTATTATGGAATTTAAATCACTTCGAAATATAGAAAATAGTTTTAAACAGATTCGGCTTTATGCTATTGTATTTGCATCGGTTTGTCTTTTAGTAGTTGGATTTACTATCTACAAAAGCTATGACTTTGCTAAAGAGCAACGAGAGAAGATTTATGTGCTTGACAAAGGTAAATCACTTATGCTTGCCCTATCTCAAGACGCAAGTATAAACAGACCAGTAGAGGCAAGAGAACACGTAAGGCGTTTTCATGAGCTATTCTTTACCCTCTCACCTGAGAAGGCAGCAATAGAAGGTAATATGCAAAGAGCGTTTAACCTTGCTGATAAAAGCGCTTTTGACTACTACAAAGACTTACTTGAAAAAGGGTACTACAGTCGAGTAATTTCAGGTAATATTCAACAACGAGTTGAGGTAGATAGTATTAAAATAGACTTTAATATCTATCCCTATAAGACAATGACCTATGCTACCCAGTATATCATACGATCAAGTAATCTCACCAAGAGGAATCTTGTAACAAGTAGTCAGCTTATATCTGCGGTTAGGTCTGATAATAATCCTCAGGGGTTTATCATTGAAAAGTTTACCGTTGTAGAGAACAAAGACTTAGAAGTTGTTAAACGTTAAAAAACTAATCTATGAATAAGTTACAACTTTTAAGACATAGCTATTCCAGTAGGCTACAGACCTATTGGAATAGCCTCTCAATAAAAAGGCAACGAGTTTTATTACTTGCTGTATTTACATTCTATAGCCTTGTTTGCTTTTTTATTGTAAAGACAAGCTTTAGTTCTAAACTAACATCAGATAGTCAAGAAAAACAAAGCAATATCAGACCTGTTAAGTATTTGCTTGAAAAGCAAAAGGTAAAATCAATTATTAAAACCATTAATTATGAATCACAATCAATCAGATAAAAACCACCAAATAGAGAAAGTACCCAAAGAAAATAAGGTATTCCAAGGCATCGTTGAAAAACACAAAAAACACATTGTATTTACTTTAATGGGCATTGTGTTTTTAGGGGCAATGTATCTTTTGTTTAAACCAAAAGACAAAGAGTTTATCACACACAATGATTCAGTTCCGGAAGCGATAACACAAGGGATGCCCACAGACAAGGTCAAAGCCTATGAAAAAGAGCTATGGGAACAAAAGCAACAAGAGAACGAGAACCAGATGCACTCCTTAGTAGATTATTGGAATGAGTCGCATGAGGAGTCTAATAGTAGCTATAATCACCAAGATTACAACGAAGAGCCTACTTACACGCCTTATGAGAGGTCTTATCAGAACTATAAGCAAAGCCAAAATGTGCTGAGTAGTTTTTATGATAATACAGAAAATCAAGAAACCGAACGCCTTAAAAAGCAAATAGAAGAGTTAGAAGCAAGATTAGAAGAAAAAGACACTCCAACGCCTATTACAATTGATAGTCAATTAGAGCTTATGGAAAAATCATTTCAGATGGCAGCAAAGTATTTACCAGGTGGTCAAAAACAAACTGAATTATCGCCTTCAAATGAGACTACAAATGTCAAAACAATTTCAAGTAAAAAACAGGCTATAACGGTACTTGATAAAACCAGTAAAGAGATTGTCTCTTCACTTGTAAAACCGATGAGTTTACAGGATTTCTTACCTATTAATCTTGAAAATAATCCAACCTTTTATACAGCAGAAGGAGAGCGTAAAACACAAACTCATAAAAAGAGCATACGAGTTAGTATCAAAGAAGATCAGGTCATTATAAACGAAGGTTATATTAAATTAAAACTCTTAGAAAGTATAGTAATAAACGGAGCTCTGTTACCTGAGACAAGTACGCTTATTGCTAAAGTCAAAGTAAGTAACGGTAGATTAGAGCTTAGTGTAAACTCTATTAAAATCGACAATAGCATCATAGAAACAGAGCTTATCGGTTATGATAACTATGGACAAAAAGGCTTAGAGGTATTAGACCTTCAGGAGATAAGCGCTTCAAAAGAAATCATTGCCAATATGGGACAAACAGCAGGTACAAGTATATCTATGAGTAAATCCGCTTCAGACCAAATTGCAGGAGATTTAACCAAAGGACTTATTCAAGGGGTGTCAGGATACTTTTCAAAGAAAGTAAAAGCCCAACGAGTAACATTAAAACAAGGACAAGAGCTGTTTCTTGTTCCAAAAGAATAAACGTTAACCAAGTAAAATAAATCATTATGAAAACAATTTTTAAATATATGTTATTGTGTTTTTTAACTGTAAACACAATAATCGCTCAAGAGAACAATCAATCAATTAACTTATCAAATGCTGAGGTAACTCCTTATAAGGTTGAGCTTACCCAAAACAAAACGACTCATATTTTGTTTCCAAGTAGTATTGAATATGTGGATTTAGGAAGTAGTGAGATTATAGCCAGTAAAGTAGAAGCTACCTCTAATGTACTTCGATTAAAAACTGTAAGAGAAGCTATCTCGCCAACAAACTTTACAGTTATTACAAACGATGGCAAGTACTATAGTTTCAATGTTATCTATAATGAACACCCAACACAACTGAGCTATGACTTAACCAAGTTTGAAAAACAAGTAAACAAACAGCAAAGTGAAGTCCTATTTAAAGATTTAGGTACTACCAGTCCAGGCTTGGCAGATATTTTTATGAAAGCTATCATTAAGAAAAACAAGAAAAAGCTAAATATCAAAAGCAAAAGCTATGGAGTACAGGCAAGGCTAAAGAGTATTTATACCCAAGATGGTAAATTATACTTTCACATCTCAATTAGCAACAAAAGTAATCTACCATACGAGGTTGACTATGTTAGTTTTAAAATCAAAGATAGAAGAACTACAAAACGAACTACAGTTCAAGAAGTAGCTTTAAAACCAATTAGAAGTTATAGTGATTTTCAAACGATTAATAGTCAAGGTAAACAAGACAATGTCTTTATGTTAGATCAATTTACTTTATCTGATAAACAGGTGCTTTTAATTGAAGTTAATGAGAAAAGTGGGATGAGGAATTTGGTTTTGAAAATAAAGATTTTAGGGCTTTTAAAGGCAAAGCCAATAAATGTAGGTAAGGTTAAATAATAAAAAAATTAAAAAGCAGTTAATGATTCTTCAATTAACTGCTTTTTAATTTTCTGTTGCTTAAACTCAAGAGGAGTTTAATAAAGTATTAAAAGTATCAGTTGTGTTTAAAAAGAATAATCAATTAAATAAACTTAGTTCAATAAGAGGTGCTTTCTTGTTTGTCAATCATTTAAATACCCTTATATTTAACATCCGATGATAATCTAATAACTAGCATTGATAATCAATATAATAAGAGTCATTTTGATAAAAAATCCAGAACTAGTAGTTAGTTAACGGAAGAATTTAGTAACAATGTACTCACTATTTTTTGTTGGTTTGCTAATGATATGCTACCATAGATTAAAAAAAGCTAGACTATTAGAAATTAAGATCAAGGAATTTTTATATTCAACAAAATAATATTTTAAATAATCGTGAACCACGCTGTACATAATAAATTAATCTCCTTTATTTGGAGCATCGCCGATGACTGTCTAAGAGACGTTTATGTGAGAGGGAAATATAGAGATGTTATCTTGCCAATGGTAGTGTTGAGAAGATTAGACGCTTTGCTTGAACCTACTAAAGAAAGGGTTTTAGAAGAAGTAGATTTTCAGAAAAATACGATGAAGTTTACCGAGTGGGATGACAAAGGAATGACCGCTGCTTCTAAATATGTTTTCTACAATACCAGCGAGTGGACATTGCAAAGCCTGCATGCCAATGCTACCAATAGTCAACAGATTTTATTAGGAAATTTTGAAGAATACCTGAATGGTTTTAGTGCCAATGTACAGGAAATCATAAATATGTTTAAGCTTCGTGCACAAATCAAGCACATGGCTAATAAAGATGTATTGCTGGATGTATTAGAAAAATTTACATCACCGGATATAAACGTGACGCCTTTTGAAAAACTGGATTCGGGAGGGAGAAAACTTCCTGCTTTGACCAATTTAGGAATGGGTTATGTGTTTGAAGAGTTGATCCGTAAATTCAATGAGGAGAATAATGAAGAAGCAGGAGAACACTACACGCCAAGAGAAGTGATTGATTTGATGACGCACATGGTTTTTGAACCGATTAAAAACCAGATTCCATCAGTGATTACGATTTATGACCCAGCTTGTGGAACGGGTGGGATGTTAACCGAATCGGAAAATTTCATCACCGATCCCGAGGGAGAAATCAAAGCTACCAATACCGATGTGTACTTGTTTGGAAAAGAGGTAAACGATGAAACCTATGCCATTTGTAAATCGGATATGATGATTAAGGGTAAAAATCCCGAGCATATCAAAGTGGGTTCTACACTTTCAACCGATGAATTTGCAGGCACAAAGTTTGACTTTATGCTTTCTAATCCACCGTACGGAAAAAGCTGGTCGAGTGAGCAGAAATACATCAAAGACGGCAAAGATGTCATTGACAACCGTTTTAAAATTAGATTAAAAAATTACTGGGGCGTAGAAGAAGATGTGGATGCTGTACCCCGTTCAAGTGATGGACAGTTGCTGTTCCTGATGGAAATGGTGGACAAGATGAAAGTCTTGACCGATAAAAACAAAATAGGAAGCCGTATTGCTTCGGTACACAACGGTTCTAGCTTGTTTACTGGCGATGCCGGTGGTGGCGAAAGTAATATTCGTCGTTATATTATAGAAAATGATTTATTGGATGTGATCATCCAATTGCCGAACAATATTTTTTACAATACCGGTATTACCACCTATATCTGGATTTTAACCAACAATAAACCTGCGCAACGAAAAGGAAAAGTTCAGTTGATTGACGCCAGTGAAATGTACCAGAAACTGCGCAAGAATTTGGGGAATAAAAACTGTGAACTCAGCAAAACGCACATCAGCGATATTGTGAACTGCTATCTGGAGTTGAGTGAAATGGAGAAAGAGAGAGAACAAAAACTGGCAAGTAAAGTTTTTGACAATAGTGATTTTGGGTATTATAAAATCAATATCGAAAGACCGAAGCGATTGAAAGCACAGTTTACTTCAGGAAAAATAGAAGTGTTGAAATGGGACAAGGTACAACCCGAGTTTTCGCAATATCTTTTTGAGCAGTACGGAATGGAAGTGTACAGTGGATTGGAAACGCACAAGAAAGTCATTGCCGACTATATCGACAAGCAAGAACTGAACATCAACGCCAAACAATTGACAGCTTTTCTAAAAAAGGAAACTTGGCAAAAGCAAGAAACGTCATATCAAACTGCTGTACGCCTGATGGAAATTATAGGTACAAACGAGTTTACCAACTTTAATAGTTTTACAACGAAAGTTGAGGAAGTGTTGAAACAAGATAAAACCAAACTCTCGGCTTCTGAAAAGAAACAAATCTTCGATGCCGTAAGCTGGTATGATGAAACGGCAGAGAAAGTCATCAAGAAAACTGAAAAACTCAGCGGACAAAAGCTAACGGATTTATTGGCATTTTTGGGCTGTACCGAAAAAGATTTGCCGTATTATGGTTATTTTCCTGCCGAAAAGAAAGGCGAATATATCATTTACGAAACCGAAAGCGACTTGCGTGACAGTGAAAGCATTCCGCTGAAAGACAATATACAGGAATATTATTTGAAAGAAGTAAAACCGTATGCCGAAGAAAGTTGGATGGCGCTAGACAGCGTAAAGATTGGCTATGAGCTAAGCTTCAACAAATATTTTTACCAACCTGCCCCATTGCGTTCTTTAGAAGAAGTTACTCAAGATATTTTGGCACTGGAAAAAGAAGGCGATGGATTGTTGGCAGAAATTTTAAATTTTTAGCAGATGAAAAGATACGAAGCCTATAAAGACAGCGGTGTAGATTGGATTGGCGAAATTCCGGAGGGATGGGAAGTGAGAAGATTAGCAAGTCTTGGACGCTTTACTGCAAGTGGAATTGATAAATTAAGTTTTCCTAATGAATCGAAAGTAAAAATTATTAATTACACTGATATCTATAAAAATTTAAACAGAGAAATAAACTCTGATATGAGTTTTATGGAAGTGACAACTCCTGAACTTAACAGAAAAAAGAATTTAGTTAAAAAGGGTGATTTAATTTTTCTTCCTAGCAGTGAAACATTCGAAGATTTAGGATTGTCTGCACTTATAAAAGAAGATTTAGAAAATGTATCGTTTTCATATCACGTCTTAAGATTTCAGTTTGATGTATTAGTTAATAATTCATTTAAGAAATATTTTACAAATAATTTTAAGATTCTAAATAGTTTTTCTTCTCGTGGTACTGGATCAATACGTAAGACTTTAAATAGAAATGATTTTAGAAATACATTTGTAATTCTTCCCCCGTTTCCCGTGCAAACTGCCATTGCTGAATTTCTCGATGACAAAACCGCCAAGATAGACCAGACCATTGGCATCCGCCAAAAAGAAATAGAACTGCTGAAAGAACGCCGACAAATCCTGATACAGCAAGCCGTAACCAAAGGTCTGGATGCTACCGTACCAATGAAAGACAGCGGTGTGGATTGGATTGGGGAAATACCGGAACATTGGGAGGTGAGGAGACTAAAATATGTTTTTAAAATTTTAAAAAGGATTGCTGGAAGAGAAGGGTATAATATTCTTTCGATAACACAAAAAGGGATTAAAGTTAAAAATATTTCAAGTGGTGAAGGACAAATAGCTGCTGATTATTCAAATTATCAGTTCTGTAATAAGGGAGAGTTTGCTATGAATCATATGGATTTACTTACAGGTTGGGTAGATATATCTCAGTTTAATGGTGTAATTAGCCCTGACTACAGAGTTTTTGAATCCATACTTTTTGAATCTGACAATAACTATCTCTTAAGATTATTACAGCAATGCTATATAAATAAAGCTTTTTATGCCAATGGTCAAGGTGTTTCAATGTTAGGTAGATGGAGATTTCCGACAGAAAATTTCAATAATTTTTCTTTTCCAATACCGCCTGTTGATGAGCAAAGCCAAATCGTTACCTACTTAGAAGCAATAGAAGAAAAAATTGCCAAAGCCATCACGCTGAAAGAGCAGGAAATAGAAAAGCTGAAAGAGTATAAAACGGTGCTGATAGATAATGTGGTGACGGGAAAGGTTAAAATTAATTATCTTTAAAATAAAAATATTATGGACAAATATATAAGTCGACATATAGATAGATTGATGCTTGATCCCAATAATTATAGATTTATTGACAATAAAGATTATGTAGCTGTTGCTGAAGAAAATGTTAGTGATAAACGTATTCAAGAACGTACATTAAACTTATTATTGGGTAAAAATGAAGATAATATTTCCGACTTAATTATAAGCTTTAAAGCTAACGGTATTCTAAAATTAGACCCAATTCAAGTAAAAGAGTTATCTGATGGCAATTATTTGGTTATTGAAGGAAATAGAAGAACAGCTGCATTGAAATATTTGTATGATCAATATAAAAGATCAAATGATGTGGGTAAACTTACCGAAAGTGATTTTAAAAGTGTTGAATTAGTGTTGATTTCAGGTGAAAGTCCAGTTCAACATCTTATCACAATGGGCTTGCATCATATCAGTGGGAAAAAGAAATGGAGTCCTGTTAATCAAGCACAATTAATTCAAGATTTAAAAATCAAGCATCATCTTTCAGAAGAAGAAATTTGTAATTCTTTAGCCATCAATAAACATAATCTTAGACGGAGTTTAAGAATACTTTCTTTGATTGAGCGTTATAAAGAGAGCGATTATGGAGATCAATTCGAAACAAATATGTTTTCTGTTTTTGAAGAGGTTATCAAAAATGTGAAAATGAAAACTTGGTTAGAGTGGAATGATGCCGAAATGCGTCCTACAAATCTCGAAAATGAAGAACGACTGTTTTCTTGGATTTCACAAGAAGAGTATATCGAAGAAGATGAATTAGGAAATGAACAAGAGGTGAAAAAAGAACCTATCATTACCAAAAGTCATGAAATAAGAGAGCTTTCAAAATTTATAAATGAACCTAAAGCTGTTGAACAAATGGAGGAATCAAGAAGTATTGCTTCTGGTTTTGTATTGAGTGATGCTGTAGGAGAATCGCGGTTGCGAAATGCCTTGGATATTATTCAGAAGGAAGTTAACTCAGCTTTTCAGTTTAGTGAATTTATGGATCAATCAGATTTTATGATGGTCGGAAAATTACGGGACAAATTAGATAAATTATTGCCCACAAATGCTTCGATTCAATTAAAAGAAGGAGGAGATTCGATTTATTTTAATACAGTTGATTCACACTTTAACTCAATTCACATAATTGAATACAGGAAATTACGAGATATAGAAATTAATAATTTAGGTCGTGTAAACATTTTTGCCGGAGGGAATAATATAGGAAAAACCTCTTTATTGGAAATTTTTTATTTATTCACAAGGTTAAATAGTTTTAAATCAATAATTGATCTAGAACGTTTTAGAGGGCGTTTTTATCAAGAATTTCCGACAAAATGGTTTAATAAAATTTTTGTTGACCTTATAAATATTGAAGCAAATTTTAATAATACACCTTGTTCTGTATTAATTAGAAAAACAGAAACACAGGAAAGTATAGACAAAAGTCATTATTTAAGTAGTGTTATTTCAGAAGCTATTGTAAACGGAGATTCATTTTCAAGTACAATTCATTTGTTTGACAATAAAGATCCTGAGTTTTATTATGAAAAAAGCCAATTTTTATGTCAAGCAACATTTAGTAGTCCATACAGATATGATGGACAATTACTAAAACGTGCACACGCAAAAGCTATTCAAGAAAAGTACTTTGACGAGATTATTCTATTTATTAAAGAAAATTTAGATTTAAGTATCCAAAAAATTGAAATGATAAGTATTGATAATGAAAGCCGTTTTATGGTAAGTTCTTCTAATAGTGAAATTGCTACTGATATCACAAAGTATGGCGAAGGATTGCAAAGAGTATTTGAGATTGCTTTGTTAATGGGGTATAGTAAAAATGGTGTCATTTGTATTGATGAATTAGATAGTGCAATACATAAAAATTTATTGGTAAAATTTACAGAATTCATTCAGCGTTTAGCTGTTAAATTTAATGTTCAGGTTTTCTTATCAACACATAGTAAAGAATGTATTGATGCTTTTGTTGAAAATGGATACCCAGATGACGAATTAATGGCATATGCTATTACAGAAAATGAAGGGAAATTAATTGCGAAATTTTTAGAAGGAAATAAATTAAAGCAATTAGTGGAAACTATAAATATTGATATTAGATAATATGGCAACACAAATTATAGCGTTGCTTTGTGAAGGCGCACACGATGTAGAATTTTTATCAAGAATTTTAAGATTTAACGATTTTGAAACTAAAGATAGTTTAAAAATAAAAGATTACCCCTCACCAATAGGTCAGTTATTAAAAAACGAAGCAACTAAAACCAATGTTGATGATTTGAATTTAATTACCGTTCGGCAGGTATTACTGCCTGGGGCAACTTTAAAAAAGGGGGATACTTTTTTTCTGCTTTACGCATTGGGAGGTGACGGAAAAAAAGAAATTAGAAAACAATTACTTTCTGATTTTTATATGTTGATTCCGAAAGAAAATGAAATTCGTTCGCTACCTGAGGATACCAGCTTAGGAATTGTTTATTTTTTAGATGCAGATGATAAAGGTATTGCCGCTAGAATTTCAGAGTTAAATAATGAAATCAATGAAGTTGTTGGAAATACACCTTTTACGAATCACAGAGAAATCTTTGATCAATCAGGATTAAAGCTGGGAACTTATATTTTTACTGGTGCTGATAATGATAAAGGCAAGCTTGAAGATGTTTTAATGCCTTTAATGAAATTAAACAACGAAGCAATTTTTGATAGTGCAGATTCCTATTTGCAAGCGAATTTTAACGATGCACGCAAAGCTCAAAAATATGATAACGATAAATCGATAATTGGCGTGGTGGGTCAATTACAAATATCAGGTACATCCAATACTGTTTGTATAAAAAAATCTGATTATTTGAACGATGAAAAGATTAAATCTAACCCTAAATGCATTGAAATCGTAGAATATATAAATTCTCTAATTTAAGACCTAAATTAGTTATGAAAAGTCAAACAAACGAACTCGCTCTCGAAACCGCCATAGAAAAAGCACTTTGTGGCATTTCGACCGAAGATATAAAAAACGGAATTGTAGCAGAACCAACCGAAGCTTACGGTGGGCAAGGATATCAAATAGGCTATCCAGCTGATTTTAATCCCAAATATGCTTTGGACGAAGCACGTTTTTGGAATTTTTTGGAAAACACTCAAAAAGACGAACTCGAAAAACTTAAACGCCAAAGCGACTGGAAAATAAAAATTCTCGATCGCTACGATAAATTGGTCAAAAAATACGGCATTCTGCGTTTGTTACGTAAAGGTTTAGCTGTAGATGATGCACATTTTACCTTGTTTTATGTAGAACCATTACAAAATAGTAGTCAGCAGATCAAAGATAACTTTGAGCAAAACCAGTTCAGCGTAACTAGACAATTAAGATATTCTGCATCTAATCCGTTGGAAGAAATTGATATGGTGATTTTTATCAACGGTATTCCGATTTCCACCATTGAGCTAAAAAATCATTGGACAGGACAGAATGCGAAAGTTCATGGTATTAATCAGTATAAGTTTAAACGGGATATTACGCAACCACTATTAAATTTTGGAAGATGTATCGTTCATTTTGCTATAGATACTGATGAAATTTACATGACCACCAAACTGGATGGCGCTAAGACTTTCTTTTTACCTTTTAATTTGGGAGAAAATTATGGTAAAGGCAACCCAGCCAATCCGTTTGGTCATAAGACCACCTATTTTTGGCAGGATATTTTAAAGAGAGAAAGCATTGCCAATATCATTCAGCATTTTGTTCGTTTTGATGGAGGAAAAAATGATGCTTTGAGCAAGAAAACTTTGTTTTTTCCTCGTTATCATCAGCTAGATGTAGTGCGTAGATTGCTGAAAGACACAGCACAAAACGGAGCAGGAAAAACCTATCTCATTCAGCACAGTGCGGGTTCGGGTAAATCCAATTCAATTACTTGGCTGGCATATCAATTAATAGAAGCTTATCCTGAAAATGATGAAGCAGCAGGCAATAAATCAGTCAACCAACCACTGTTTGATTCAGTAATTGTCGTAACCGACCGTAGATTATTGGATAAACAATTGCGAGATAATATTAAAGAGTTTTCTGAAGTTAAAAACATAGTAGCTCCAGCATATAAGTCTTCTGATTTAAAATCAGCTTTAGAAAATGGGAAAAGAATTATCATTACCACGATTCAGAAATTTCCATTTATCATTGATGGTATTGCCGATATGAGTAATAAGCAATTTGCAGTAATTATTGACGAAGCCCACAGTTCCCAATCTGGAACATCAGCTGATAAACTGAATGAAGCCATTGGCAACAAAGGCGAAGAGGTGGACAGCGAAGATTATCAGGATATGATGCTTCAAGCGATGCATGTAAGAAAGATGACGCAAAATGCTTCTTATTTTGCTTTTACTGCTACGCCTAAAAATGCTACTTTAGAAAAATTTGGTATAAAGCAGGAAGATGGTTCGTTTAAACCTTTTCATCTGTACTCAATGAAACAGGCGATTGAAGAAGGATTTATTCTGGATGTATTGGCAAATTATACTACTTACAAAAGTTATTATGAATTGGAGAAATCCATTGAAGACAATCCGTTGTTTGATACTTCCAAAGCTCAGAAAAAACTGAAAGCTTATGTAGAAAAACACCAACAGACCATCGGTACCAAAGCCGAAATTATGTTGGATCATTTTACCAGTGCTGTAGTCAATCAGAAAAAGCTCAACGGTAAAGCCAAAGCAATGGTAGTGACGCAAAGTATCGAATCTGCTATCCGCTACTATCAGGCTTTGAGTCAGCTATTGGATAAGCGAGGAAATCCCTTTAAAATTGTGATTGCCTTTTCGGGTGAAAAAGAAATTGGTGGCATCAAATACACCGAAGCGCAAATGAATGGTTTTTCGGAAAGTGAAACCAAAGATAAATTTGACGAAGACGAATACAGAATGCTGGTAGTGGCGAACAAATACTTGACAGGATTTGACCAGCCAAAACTTTCGGTAATGTATGTAGATAAAAAATTGCAAGGTGTACTGGCAGTACAAACTTTGTCGCGACTAAATCGCTCTGCTAATAAATTGAACAAAAAAACAGAGGATTTATTCGTGTTAGATTTCTTTAATGCTATAGAAGATATTCAAAAATCTTTTAACCCTTTCTATACGGCAACCAGCCTGAGTGGTGCAACGGATATTAATGTACTACATGAGTTGAAAGACAGTCTGGACGATTCTGGAATTTATGAACAGTCGGAAGTTGATGATTTTAATGAAAAATACTTTAAAGGTACAGATGCACAATTGTTAAGTCCGATTATAGATATAGCCACTAAAAGATTTGCCGACGAGCTGGATTTGGATGATAAACAAAAAGCAGATTATAAAATTAAGGCAAAGCAGTTTGTAAAGATTTATGGACAGGTTGCAGCAATTTTACCTTATGAAATATTGGCTTGGGAAAAGCTTTTTTGGTTTCTGAAATTTTTAATTCCCAAAATGGTAGTTAAAGACTCACAAGCTGATTTATTGGATGAGTTGCTGGAATCTGTGGATCTCTCAACTTATGGATTGGAAAGAACCAAACTTAATGTTTCCATTCCTCTTGATGATGAGGAAACAGAGTTAAGCCCTCAAAACCCTAATGCCAGAGGTGCACACGGAGAAGAAGAAAAAGATGAATTAGAAGCTATTATTAATGGATTTAATGAGCGATGGTTTCAGGGATGGGAAGCCACACCAGATGATCAAAGGGTTAAATTCCTTTCTCTGAGTAAATCTGTACAGTCACACCCGGATTTTGATTCGAAAGTGGCACAGAATGTTGATAACCAAAATAGAGAGTTAGCATTGAAAAAAATTCTCGATGATGTAATGGCTCAACAAAGAAAGCAAGAGTTAGAGCTTTACAAATTGTATGCTCAAGATTCTTCGTTTTATCAGGCATTTTATAATACAATTAAAAGAGTAATAGATCTTTAATTGATTAAGGAATGGCTAATATTATTTAGAACAAATTATTTCTATATGATAAGTATTTTTATTTTGAATTAATATACTGAAAAATTATTTACTTAATAATTTATGATGATTTGTGGTACATAAGAATCAAAAGCCTGAAATCCGTAATTTATAAAACATACGGAGTAGGGTATATCCCTGATCATTGGAAATAGTTTAAGTTGGAATGATTTACTTAATCGTTTAAAGGAGATCGAAAATAAATTTAATAAAATTTAAAAGCTCAACTTTTTATGTTGTCTCACAATAATATAAAGGACTTAAAATCGTTATTTATAAGATATACGGAAATCGATAAATCCCTTTCTATCTAAGAAAACACCCCAACTACCAAACAATAGTTGGGGTGTTTTATTTCATTTCGTTTCCATCATCTTTAAAATATCCTCATACCTATAAAACATCAATCCGCCAATCTTTTTAAATGGTATGGTACCATTTATTCTCATATTTTGTAAGGTACCAGGAGAAATACCCAGAAGTTTTCTTACTTCATAGCTTTTAATCCATTGTTTTATTTCTTGGTCTTTTTTTCTATTAAAAGGACTATACCTTCTTATCTCAGTAATAATCTCTTGTTTAAAAATCTCAAGGTCTTCTTTTGTAATAAATTCTACTTTCATAATTAATAGTATTTAGGGTTAGTTTTGATTTGTTTTAAGCTGCTATAAGCTTAGTTCTAACCCTAAATAACAATTTGTATATGTTGGTTTAGTTCTGTTGTCTTTGGGAGGTTTAATTTGACTCTTCAAAGTTGTACTTGTGATTTTCTTGAATAAGTCTTCTTTCTCTTAAGTTGTTCATATCTTCACCCAGTTTATGTTCTAATACCTTAGCATAGATTTGAGTTGTTTTAATAGCCGTATGCCCAAGCATCTTACTCACGGACTCAATTGGCACACCATTGTTTAGTGTAATGGTTGTAGCAAAGGTATGTCTGGCTAAGTGAAAAGATAAGTTCTTATCTATTTCACAGATAATAGCAATCTCTTTTAAGTAACCATTCATTCGTTGGTTACTAATAACAGGAAACAGTTTGTCTTTGGCAAAAGCAATAGGATGGTCCTTGTATTTTTCAATTAGTTCTAAAGCTTCAGGTAATAGAGGAACCCTTACAGGTATTTTAGTTTTCTCTCTACTTGATATAATCCAATCTTTTCCATCGCTTCCTTTGGCTATATTTTGAGGTGCTAAGTGAAAGATGTCTATATAAGCTAAACCAGTATAACAACTAAACAAAAACATATCAAGAACAGCTTGCAATCTTTCAATAGCAAAATTTTTGTTTACAAGGATTTCAAGTTCAGATTTAGTTAGGTGTCCTCTTTCTGTCTTCTCAAATTGAAGTTTATATTTGGTAAAGGGATCTTTCTCCATCCATTCCATGGTGATAGCTAAGTTGATTAACTTTTTAAACCTTTCAATGTGTTTCATAATACCATTGTTATTTAATGGTTGATGTTTGTGAATTGGTTTGCAGTTTCTCAAGAAGTTTTCAAAGTCAAAGATAAATTTGTAGTTAATCTCACTTAAATAGATGTCAGTTCGGTTGTGTACTTTACGCAAATAGCTTTTAAGGTACTTTTCCGTAGAGAAGTAGTTCTTTAGTGTACCATAAGCTAATTTGCTTGTAGCAATCTCTCTGTGATAGTCTATAAGCTTTAAAAGTGATGATTCAGTATCATCATGTCCAAGAAAGATGTTTTTAACAGCTCCAATAGAGACAACTCTTTTTTGTTGAACTAATTGATGATAGGCATCTGTAATGAGGGAACGTACTCGCTCAATATGTGCATTGATTCGAACTGTGTCCTCACTTTTTCCTTTTGCTTTTCCTTTAATGTTATCCCAAGAAGTAGGGGATATTTTTAGTTTTAAAGAAATTTCTGTTCGTTGTCCATTTACCGTTATCCTTGCGTATATAAGGGATGGAACTGTTTTGTTTGAATTAGAAACACGTATAATGAAGTGTATTCCAAATGTGTTTTTTGTTTTCATATCAATCTATTTTAATGTTAACCGAACTGTTTTGATATGGTTTTAAAAAACTACTCACCTGAATAGTACTCAAACAAGACCAAAAAGCACTGAATTAAACTAAAATAAATTGTATTTAATTTATTGAAATACAATTAGTTAAACTCGATTCGGTGAGCTAATTTACCTTTTAAAAATAGCTCACCTAATAGCTCACATTTAGATTGATTTACAATGGATTATTATGATATATTTAAAAATAAAAAAATCCGTAAGTAATTGGTACTTACGGATTTAGGCACATTCTGATGCCGAAAAAGTCGGGGTGGCAGGATTCGAACCTGCGACCTCCTGGTCCCAAACCAGGCGCGATGACCGGGCTACGCTACACCCCGAAAAAGCGGAGAGACAGGGACTCGAACCCTGGCGACCGTTACCAGTCGACAGATTAGCAATCTGCTCCGTTACCACTCCGGCACCTCTCCTTAAAAACTCAGGAATCCTTTGTTTTTACTGGAGCAAACATACCATTACTTTTTATTTTATGCAAATAAATTTGAAATGAAAATAGAAGATATAACTGTAGTTTTTTTTACTGCATTAAGTATGAGGGGGATAAGAAAAAAAAGAAGAAGAGAAAAAAACTAATTTTGGGAGTGGAAGTTCATTTTAAATCTAATCCTAAGGAAGAAGTCTCTATTTTGAGGAGAAATTGAGGTTTTTACTTTTAAATTATCTTGTATCTTTGTACCCCAAAAGAGCGAAGGCAAACAAAAAAAACAACTTGCCTATAAATACCCGTACAGTTTATGAAATTTGATGCAACATTAAGCTTTTCAAGTGATCGATTGAAGTTTATTATCGTAAATGACCAATACGTAGATGCTATTTTTAATGAGTTAACCCCAACAGTTGCTAAGTTCTTACCCTTTATACCTACAGGTAAAAAAGAAGATACTTTTGGATTTGTTGCGTATAGTTTAGGTCAATTAGAACAACAAAAAGATATTACTTTGTTAGCGACTGATCGCAATACGGGTGAATTTATCGGATGCTGTGGTATTCACGATATTTGTGAGGAGTCAATCTCATTGGGAATTTGGCTTAAAGAAAGTGCAAGTGGAAAAGGATATGGGACAGAAATTATTAAAGCTTTAGAGCAATTTGTTTTTGATCAAATTCCCGTTGATTATTTAATTTACAATGTAGAAAAGAACAACCACGGCAGTATTCATATAGCCGAGAAGTTAGGGTATAGCTACCACAGTACTTTTATTCGAAATATAAGTGAAGAAAAAATATTGGATATGCTCCAATATAGAAAAGTGCCTGTATAAGAATAATAGGACGTTTAAATAAAGTCCAGTTCAAAAAAGTTCAGTTTAATTCTCGGAATTTAGTTGAACTTTTTTGCGTTTAAAACCCGTAAAAACGATGATGAATACGCCTATTTATAACCTTAATTCTATTTTGAATCTTCCTTTTTTATCTGATTCAGAAAGAGAAGTTGCTCAGCTATTTGCTGCTATTACAAAAGGAGAAAGTAATTGGTCTAGTTTATTAGTAGAATTAGAGCAAAGAGAGGAGCTATCCTTGGTTTATCCTTGTATACTTCAAACTCTACTTGCGGATTTCCCTCTACCTAAATCTCCCATTGAACTAGAGGTGCAACTGCGTTTGTTGGTGGTTATCCTACAAAAAATGGGAAAATATTGGAATAGCTATCGGGAAGAAGAACCACTTGATGCGCAACAAGTAATGCAGGAGTTTTCTGAAACTAGCGTTCAAGAATTGGGCGAAAGAGAAATAGGAAAACAAATTTGGTTTCATTTAGTACATCGTTTACTCGATTCGAGAGAAGCAATCAGCAAAGTGACTACTTTGAATTTGATTCAAAAGGGAATGATGCAAGAGATATGCATGATTATTGATATGCTAGAACCCCAAGAGAGAACTGTATTTCCAGCAAATCAACAATGGGAAGGGCAAGCACTTATTTTGCGCAAAATTGAGCCTAAGGATGCAGAAATACTACAAAAGTACTTTACACCCGCTATCGGTCGGTATTTGAGTATTGATTCTTTTGCGCATCCCGTATTAGTAAAGGAATACATCCGACAATCTCAGCTTGAAATGCAACAGGGAACCTGTTTAGTTTTGATGGCTTTTGAAAGCGAAACCCAGGATTTTATCGGTTGCTTAACCCTCAATGATATCAATCAATATTCTGTCGAAATAGGGTTGTGGGTAAGTGAGAATCAACAAGGAAAAGGATATGGTCTGGCCTTGTTAAATCAGGCGGTTAGTATCATTGAAGCAAGTATTCCAACCCAACAAATTATTTATAGCGTTGAAAAAGAAAACCAGAAGAGTATAGCGCTTTGTGAAAAGAGAGGATTCCAATTTGAAAAAGAACTCATTCTTGAACCTACACCACTCAAAAATCAATACAGAGAGATGCTGCGATATACATTAAATACGGCAAGTAAAAAATAAGTTATACAGCCAATAGAATTCTTTTTAGCTTGGTATTTTACACAAGTAAAAATGAAATAGAAGTCGCTTGTAACAAACACTAAAAATTAAAAAAAAGCGAGACCTGTTTAGCACTGTCTCGCTATTTTTATATATCGTTATTAAGAGAAAAGAGAAAAAATAAATTAGAATTTATAACGTACAGCTACGCCAAAATCGATGTATAAACCATCGCGATACGAATTGTTTAAGTATAGCTCAGGACGTGCATCAAGCGCAATTTGCAACGGAATGTCGAACGTATATTCAATACCTACTGTACCAGTCAGCAAACCAAAAGTACCATTGTCTTTGTATCTTCTACCAAGGCGATCGTTGTATTTGTAGCTGTAATTTCCAACAGCAGCACCAGCACCCACATACCAATCAAAGTTACCTTCAATATTCCATACCCATTCGTATAATCCAGTTACTTTTGTAGCATTGTAATTGTCATTATCTCTAAAACCAAGATTTAGTTCTAAACGATTGTTGCGGGTTAAATCTCTTTGATAAGATATTTCTGTACCTAAGCCAGAATTCCCACCAAAACGCAACCCAATGGCATTTTTAGGCGCTTTTTGTGCGAATGACGTCGTAGCAACTAAAGTAACCAATCCAACTGAAAGCAGTAATTTTCTCATTTTCCTATTTTATTTTTATTTAAGCCCACAAAATTAAAGAATCTTACAGCATTTAAAAAGAGATTTATACAAATGAATAAAATCATTTTAAAACTAATTTTTGTTGCCAATTTTAAATAGATAGTATATATTTGTAACTTATTATCAGGAATTTTTCTAAAAACAAGTAGAAAAATAGCAACCTGCAACAACAAGCAAGGTGCTGCAATCGATAAGCCAGTCATGGAAAAAATGTTGAATATACCCACTTAGGTATGTTTTTGGTACTATCTTTTTTTGACGAGGTGAATCTTTACCACTTGTTCTTAGCGTATAAAAAATAGAGATATGTCAGAAAATAAATTGTACACTTTAATCCCTTTTGTCGTTTTTGTGGCCGTATTTTTAGGTTGCGGGATAGCCTTAGATAATTTTTATCAATTACCTTCTCCTATAGCCATAAGCTTGGGAATTATTACAGCTTTTGTTTTATTTTATAAAACGCCAATTAATCAACGGATAACTGCATTAATAGAAGGATGTGGAGATAGTAAGATCATTACTATGTGTCTGATTTATTTGTTAGCAGGTGCATTTGCTACAATAACCAAAGCAATTGGCGGGGTAGAAGCCATGGTTAATATTGGGCTATATTATATTCCAGTGGCCTATTTGGGTGTAGGTATTTTTGTTATCTCTTGTTGTTTATCTTTATCTATTGGAACTTCGGTTGGAACTATTGTTGCTTTAGGGCCAATTGTTGTAGGATTAGCAGAAAAAACAGGTAGTTCTATGGGACTCTTATGTGGGGCTTTGCTTGGCGGTGCAATGTTTGGAGATAATCTATCAATCATTTCAGATACGACCATTACGGCTACACAAACCATGGGGTGTGAAATGAAAGATAAATTTAAAGCGAATCTTGTCATCGCACTGCCAGCCGCCTTGCTAACGATACTTGTGCTTGTATTTATGAGAAATGACGTTACAACGGTAACCTTGAATCTAAATGAGCAAGCCAATTATGTATTGCTTATTCCTTATGTTTTGACTATTGTATTAGCACTGCTAGGGATTCAAGTATTTGTGGCTTTATTTTTAGGTATTCTATCTGCTGGAATTATAGGTTTAGTACGGGCTGATTTTGATTGGATAGGATTGGCAAATCATACGTATTTGGGATTCAACTCGATGACCGAAATCTTTCTATTATCAATGTTAACGGGCGGTTTAGCTCGCATGATCGAACAACAAGGCGGCTTAGCTTGGATTTTGACAAGCATGCAAAAGAGAATCCGCACAAGCAAAGGAGCTGTTTTTGGTATAGCATCGCTTGTATCGGGTGTAGGGACTTGTATGGCTAATAATACAGTATCGATTCTAGTTGTCGGTAATCTAGCGAATGATATTGCTACAGAATACAAACTAAACCGCCCGTATGTGGCTTCTGTTTTGGATATTTTTGCCTGTATTGTACAAGGGGTCTTACCCTATGGAGCGCAAATCTTAATTCTGTTGAGTTTCACGGATAAAAAATTGGGGTATCTTGAGCTTGTATCTCACGGGTATTATTTTGTTTTTCTGCTTATAGTAACCCTATTATATATGATGTTTTTTAGAAAAGAGGTACAAACGCAGTAAAAAAATTATACTCAAATTACAAAATGTTTATATTTGCCATTGGTCAAAACAAAATTTGAATATTCATGAAATTATTAGAAGGAAAAACAGCAATTATTACTGGGGCTACACGTGGAATTGGAAGAGGTGTAGCTATAGCATTTGCTGAGCAAGGTGCTAATGTAGCATTTACGTATAGTTCATCCGTACAAGCAGCAGACGAACTTGTAAATGAACTTGTAGCTTTAGGTGTTCAAGCAAAAGGATATCAATCAAATGCAGCAGAATACGTAGCCGCAGAACAATTGGTAGAAGAAGTTTTAAAAGACTTCGGTAATATTGATGTTTTAATTAATAATGCAGGTATTACAAAAGATAACTTATTAATGAGAATGTCTGAACAAGACTTTGATGCAGTTATTGAAGTAAACTTGAAGTCTGTTTTTAATATGACAAAAGCGGTTCAACGCACGATGCTTAAAAACAGAAAAGGATCTATCATCAATATGAGTTCTGTTGTGGGAGTAAAAGGTAATGCAGGGCAATCAAATTACGCAGCTTCTAAAGCGGGAGTTATTGGATTCTCTAAATCAATTGCTTTAGAATTGGGATCTAGAAATATCCGTTGTAACGTAATTGCTCCAGGTTTTATTGAAACGGAAATGACAGCTAAATTAGCAGAAGACGTAGTAAAAGGATGGACGGATGCGATTCCTTTAAAACGCGGTGGAACAGCAAAAGATGTAGCGAATGCTTGTGTGTTTTTAGCATCAGATATGTCTGCCTATATTACAGGACAAGTAATGAATGTAGATGGAGGAATGTTAACCTAAATCACGAGTTTAAAGATACTAAAAAGAGGATGAAATATAGTTTTATCCTCTTTTTTTATATAAAAAATGTAGTAAAACGAAATACCTTTCGCATAAATCACAAAACGAAAAAAATAGTTGATTTATAAGTAAAAAAAAGATAAATTTAAACTGAATTGGAAGGAGATGAACCGAAATTTAGGGCGATATCAACTGAACAATAGCTAGGCTCTTTCACCAGAAGAAAAGGATACTAAAGTAAAAAAGAGAGGCTTTATTTTTAGTGGATTAGCAGGAGAATTGCAAAATATATAGTATTAAATTAGATGGAAAAAAAACGAACGTGGTTAGGTGTAGATACACTATCAGTGGAACATTTGACTTGTATTGAAAAAGAAGGTAGTTTTCATTGCAAAGGTGAACTAGTCGGAAATAAAAACAATCGTATATACGGGGTTGAGTATCAAATTGTGGCCACTTCTACTTGGGAAACGCGTTTTTTTGATATTCGATGTCAAGAAGGACCACGTCATTTTCAGTTGAGTGGACATAAATTAAATAACCAATGGATGCTTGATGAACAAGAATATCCCCATCTAAAAGCGTGTTTAGATATTGATATTTCTGTTACGCCTTTTACAAATTCATTGCCTATTAATCGCTTGCAACTAAGTATTGGAGAATCGAAAACAATTCCGGTGCTTTATATTAATCCCTTGGAAGAAAATTTTACCCTAGTTCAACAACAGTATACCAAATTAACTGAGAATACCTATCATTACAAGAATATATGGAGTGATTTTGAAGCGACCATTACTGTAGATCAAGATGGACTAGTTCTGGAGTATCCAGGCTTGTTTAAAATAGTTTAAGAACACGAAAATCTCGAAGTAATGAACGCTTTTTTTTTATAGACTAAAAGAGGTTGTTGTCTTTCTACTATCAGTTAAAATAGCTATCAAAGTAAAAAAAGAGTCGTAGGCTGAGTACGACTCTTTTTTTGCGTTATTTCCTACCTAAAATGAAAATAGAAACGCTTATTTTTCCTAGGATGTAGAAGGAGTGGTGGTGGGAAAAGAAATCGCTATTGTAAGCCAATTTGAAATTCACTTTTTTAAAAAAGTATGCTTTTGTTAGAGTTCTTACTCCAATGATCTACGTTTTAACGGATCTAATGGGTATTGAGGTAGGTTTTTTACTAACTTCATGCTGTTGTTTCTAAAAAGGAGGAGTGTTAAAGATTTAGATACAATACAAGACTTCAACCTATATTTAGATTTTATACTATATCTAGCTTGATATACTTCTCCTTAATACAATACAAAAAATTAGACATAGGAAATCGAATAGCCAAAAAACGATAGAAATGGATAAGTATAGAATGACCAATGAATCCATGGAACACAATGGCCGTATACTTTGGCGCATAGAGTGTTTAAAGACGCGAAAAAAGGGAGGATGGATTCAAAGTGAAATGAATTTAAGTCAGTTTGGCGAATCGTGGGTTGCAGATAATGCAAAAGTATATGGAGAAGCATCAGTTTTAGATAACGCTAAAGTTAGTGAAAATGCTGAAGTATCTGGCGCAGCTAAAATTACGGCTGATGCCTTAGTATATGGCAATGCTACCGTATCTGATTATGCCCTAGTAACAGCTTATGCCAAGATCTATGACAATGCTTCTATTGAAGACTCGGCGCAAGTATATGGCAACGCATCTGTATCAGGGAATGCCGTAATTTCTGCCTATGCCCAAATATACGATTATGCCACCATTGAAGGGTTTGCCCAAGTATATGATAACGTGCAGATCTATGGACATGCAACCATTAAAGACCGAGCTTATATTTATAAAGACGCACATATTCGAGGCTATACAGTAGTTTCTAATAATGATCGCGTAGGTAAAAATCTGTACAATTGGGAGGATATAAACGCTTTGACCCAATTGCAAATCACTACTGAAAAGGGAGAGAAAACAGCTGCGCTTTTTGCCAATGGTAAGCATCAAATTGCAATCAAGGTTCGTTTAGAGGCACGCGACCGAATGGATCAATTAATCGAGGTATCGGCCAAAGAACTTTTTGATCATCTTGAGTTTGTCGATGAGCAAAATAATCCAATTCAAAAAGACATCAAGTATTCCGATCAGCCGGGGTTGTACGTATATCCTCCTACAAAAGAAGCCAATCAAATGCAAAGTACAGGAGAATCCTCCGCTTTATTCTATTTTTCCATTACTCAGGTTCTCAAACCCTTTAGACTTTGTGTGAGAGGGAAGATAAAACAATGGTCCAAATACAATGGATTGGAGAAAACGAAACGCGTCGAATATACAACGTCTTTAGAGCACAACAATGGCGAGCTATTGGCTGATTATATATCTTTTTATGTTGTACCTAAACGCCAGTTTGTACAAACAAATATTGATGTTCAAACCGTCACCGAAACAGATGTGAATGGTGTAGTTAATTCTAAATTAACCCAGTATTACGTTCAATTTAATTCAGAGGATGGAATCGCCATTCGCCATGCTTCGTGTATTGAAAGGAAATGGTTCCACTATAAACAAACCGGTATTTATAAACGATGTTGTATCTCCACGGACGCTTCTTTTGTTGCAGATGAAAACGCACTATTTACGTTCAAATTTGAATTTACATCGAGTAAATTTAAAAAGGTAGTCACTAAGAATCACCAGGCGGATGGACTTTGTTTTTGGGTTTATCAGTTATGGGAAGGCTTATTGTGGTCGTATTATGAATGGGGGGGAGAAATGTATTTTTCACTCTTTGATCAATATGGCAATGAAGCGAATATTATAGCAAAATCAAGCGAAGAAGACCAATTGAATTTTTGCGTTCGATTAGTGGAATTAAATCGCGAATAATTCTATTTTTTATTTCTAGTATTTTCCTACTGCAAATATATTCTACAAGTAAATATCGTTATTTGCGACTCTTGTCCTTAAACACAATAAAAAAGAGCACAGGGTTTTACCTATGCTCTTTATTATAAAATTAAACTAAGTGTATTTAAGCAGTACTTACTTGTTTTTTTCAAGTATCAGAGATAACTTATTAAAATCTGCGGCGGCATTAATTACTTTTCGATATTGATCCCAATAACTTACAGGTAGCTCTTTGAAATTATACCCTTCTAAGTTCTCGATTTGCAGTATATCTTCCTCCTGTTTGTAGGTCGTCGTAAAATAGGCTAATTTTTTATTCTGTTGATCTAGATAGACCTTCATATTTAAATCTTCGACGTTTTTAATTCGATAGCCCTTAGGTAGTTTTAAGGTTATAGAACGTTTATAAGACCGAGCGGAACTAAGTTGGATAGGTAATTGTCTAGGCTTATCGGAATAAAATTCCATCTGTTTACCAATAACAGCTCCGATTTCAAAAATAAACGTAGTTCCTGCTTTTTTGAGTAAATCGGTTGCCTTGTAGGAAATATCTAAAATAAAGGGTTTAAGTCCAATAAGTTCAACATCTGCATGGGTAGTAGTAGCAGAAATAAAGTCAGTTTCTATAGTATAACTTTCGAAAAGATCTTTCTCTATGCTTTCCCTTTCTATTGGAGATGAAAAATAGAGATAGGATTGATAACTAGAAGCCATTTCTCCCGTAAATTCTAAATGAGAAGATACAAGCGGATTTTCTAGATTGCTTAAATCAACATGGATAGTTGCGCTATCTTTAGAATAGAAATAAGGCAATTCAATCTTTTTGAAGTCTGAAACTCCCATTTTTATCCCTGCATAAATTTTATTTTGAATAAATAAACCATATTGCTCGTGATAGGCTAAGTCTATAATGGGCGTACGTGTATATAGAGTTGCAGGATCTAAATAGGCTTTTATGTTAGGAAAATAAAATAGAAAATTACTTAGACTTACATAACTGACAAAGTTGGGATCAAATGGAGCGAGATGAGGGTTGCTTGTAAAAACAAGCTCATAAGGAATATCAAAAGTTTCAAAGAGTTTAATGTATAGAAAAGTTAATTCATTTAAAGTTGCCTGTTTGGATTTGAATATTTCAGTAAGTGAGGTATTTTCAAGATATGAATTGTGTTGAATGGTTGTTTTTATGTAACTTTCAATTGCTCTGATTTGTGTTAATTCATCCTTATTCCTTTGGATTTTTTTGGAGAAATCCTGAAATTGTTTTTGCTCATTTTTATCTAAAGTACGGTGTAAATTAGCATGTATTTCTGCCGTAAATTCCTTTTCTCCAAAAGGGTCTACAGTTTCTGAATAGCTATTGCTGTAAAAGCGAGTATGGACATGCATGGCATTTTTGAACCAATTGGAATACTGCTCATTATCTGCAATAGCAGGAATATTTGAGTTTTCACCATAAAAAGAAATCTTATCTTTATATTTACCTTTATCTTCTAACAAATCTACAGCACCATTGTAGGAACGACTAACAAATTTAAGGTAATCAGGGTAGATCAATTCAATGGTTCTTTTTTGTACATAGTACACATTTTGCAAGTAAATAATCTTGCCTTTTATTTCTGCAGGTGTAATCAAAACATAATGGATATCAAGGATAGTACCTACTTCTAGACCCTCTATTGGAAAGTAATTGTTTTCTATACCTGTTTGAGTATTGATTTCTTTCTCAATCGATTTTTCATCTAAAAAGGTTATTTTTCCATTCTTATGTATCACTCTTAATTTAATCTCAATCAGTTGATCTCCTTGTTGAATGGGAATATATTTTTTATTATTTCGCTCGATAGCTTCTTGTGAATTAATATAGGTTTTAATATAGTAAGACATAATTTGCTTAGAACTATTGTCTTGATTAATATATTCTAGCTGCGTACTTTGTAGAATTATAAATTCACTTTCTGAAGCTAACTCTTTGGGAAGCTCAAAAGGGGTATCATCAAATTTAAAGTTTTTATATTCATAATCTTGAGCACTGCCTAATAGAGGAAGTAAGCACGTGATGAGGAAGAAAAGTTTTTTCATATTTTTTCTAAAATAATAGATTCTAAGTAATTGGCATTCAGTTTTTTGATGGATTCATTCCAAGCAGAGAAGTCTTCTGGGTAGAGCATTAATTTTTTAGAGGTTACAACGGCATGTAATTCAATACTTTGATTCACTGCGTTAAACTCAAAGCTAGCCTCGATATAATCCGTAGTGATCTGTTCCTTTGCAGGTAGATATTTAATGCGGTATCCTTGGGGAATAGCAAGAATAACTTGACTGTCATAGTGTTCTAACTGTTCTACTTCATACGGAGTCTCTCGGGGTAGTGTAATTGTTTTTTTGTGAAAAGGTTTATATAAGTTTAAATCCACATACAATTCCTTTCCAGCAGCAATAACAGCATTGGGAATGGTATAATCAAAGCGGATGGATACGTCTTGGTTGGATAAATCTAGGTGTTCGATTGCATGAACTTTAGTTAGTTTTAATTTGGCAATCTCTTTATTTACAAGCTGTTCCGTTATCTCGTCTCTATTTTTTTTACCGCCATACGTAAAATTAGCATTAATTATAGATTTAAAATACCCCGATGCATTTAGTTCACCTTGACCTGTAAGGGTTAAATTGTCAATTTGCAAGTAATCAATAGTCCGAATTTTGTTTTTTGCACCTGGCGTAATAGGAAGTTTATGGATTTTATACGTTGTAGAATCGAAAGCGATTAAAAGCTCTTTAGTTTGAATAGTACGGGGAATCATTCCAAAAGGCAAAAAAGAATTCGTAGCATCCAAGCAAATGCCATCGGTGCCAGAATCATAAAAGGCAATCATGTGATTATCAACCTGAGGAGTAGGAAGTTGATAGTAAGAATAGGGGATATCCCGTGTTCCTACCCAAGCCATATACACCGTATTGACTCCTGCAAGATGACACATCGCAGTGATAATACTAGCCATATCTTTACAATCACCATAACGTCTGGTAAAAACTAAATCTGCTTTTCGGGGTATAAAACCATCGTACCCTGCTTCAAAAGCAATGTATTTGATATTTTGTTGTACCCATTGATAGATTATTTTTACTTTGTCTTCTTCTGTATCCACCTCTTTCGTTAAATCAGCAGTGAAGTCAATAAAGTCTTGATTTAAATCGAGATTTAAATTTTTAATAAAATTAAAATAATAAGCATATAACTGATCAACTTCACCTAAGAGTTTAATGGATTCATTCTTTGACTGATACGACGTAATCCAAAAATAGATAGAGGGAACAAAATAAGCAGCAGCAGGACTATTGGCTTCAACTTTTAAGAGAGGTGGATTAGAAAGTGTCCAACGATGTATCGTTTTTCCTCGTTTACTTTCTTGCCTGTATTCAATATTTGTTTTTTCTGTATTAAAGGTTTTAAAAGCAAGGGCGATATCCTTGTCTAAAATGATTTCAAAAATGACTTTTTCACTCGGTACATGAGACATAATTCGAAATGGATGCAATAAGAAAGGATCTTCAAATTCATGGGTAAAAGATAAGATTCGCTTCGAGCCAGGAACTAATCCACTAAAATTGACCATTTTCTTTTTAATATCAGAATGGAAAACAGAATTGCGGTTATAGGCAGATTCACTAATTCCTTTAGGTGCTATTTTTTTATATTTATCATTTTGTAGACTTAAGGTATAGGCATCAAAGGATACCAGTGGATTTAATTCCGAAAAAATAGTGTAATCCGATAGCGTATAATTATTTTTATTGCTTTGTAGCAAATAATATTCCTCATAGGTATCTCTAGTAATTTTTAACTTCTCTTTATTTTTTGAAATCGTGTACGTTTGTTTATGTTCAAGTAAAATTTCACTGTGCCCTTTGTGTTTTTCAGTTAAAAGAGCAAGAGATTGTCCCTGCATACTAAAAGTACAGAGCAAGGTAAGGCAGAGGAGGCTCACTCTATTCAGATAAAAGACCAGAATCATATTTAAAAGCTTGTTTGATTTTATTATTTTCAAAAATATGAAAGTCCCCATGAAGCTCTCCTTGGCTGTAATTGATTTCGAATTGTTTTTCTCCTGTTAGAGCATAAATTATTTTAGCTCCGGTAAGCTGTTGTTTTTGATAGGTTGTTGTAGAATATATTGCACCAGTAGAGTAGTAGATCATTTCGATACCTTCTTTTTTGCTAGTAGTAAATGTCTGGCTATAGGCAGATTTTCCATTAGGATTGTAGATGTTTAATTCACCGTGAAGGGTTTGTTTTTCTAATGATACTCGAGCAGCCAATTGACCCGACTTATATTTTGATTCTACGTGAGTTTCATTGGAGGTAATTGGAATGATATCACTTAATTCATCGGATTCCGTTAGTGTTTTATAACCAACTAAGACATTTAAATCATAAACTAAAACTAGTACTGGCATACCCTGTGAGTTGGATAAGATTTCTTCCCCATCTAGATAATCTAGTTCAAAATTAGAAGTAAGTATCTTTTCACCTTCTGGATAATACAATATCCTGCTCCCTGAGTTTAATCCCTTGATTGCATTAGCTCGTGTTCTTAGTTTACCATCAGGATTAAAATGTTCATATGGGCCATAACGCTTATCTAAAATAAACGTAGTTCGATCATCTAAAACACCATTTGCATAGTAAGTTAGCAACTCTCCATCATATTTATTATTGATTAAATGAAAGGAACTAAGTACTGTTTGACCCGTTACATCCAAATGCTTGACAGGTCCATAAAAAGCTCCATTTTCTAAAGTGTAAATACTTTTGACATTCAGCTGATTAACAGTAAATGTACTTTTGTCTTTATACTGATCTAAGTGCAGCGTTTCTATCTTATTTTCATTGATAAAATCCACCTGTACAAGTGATCCATATTCATATTTGTCTATGCGGTAAGGTCTTCCGCTTTGTAAATAATAAATATCTTTGCCATCGCGCTCCCCATTGGTGTAAAATCGCTTATTATCTAAATGAGGGTAAGTATAATAGAAAGAAGATGGTCCGTGTAGTTGATCTTCTTTATAAAATCCAGTATAGCTTAATTTTCCATTGGAATAATAACTGTACAAACCAGTTAGCATTCCTTTTTCTAGAAAATAATGCTCTTCTAATTCACCGAGAAAGTTGTATTTCTTAATTTCTCCATCTGGCATATCATTGACGTATGTAGTTTCGTTAAACAAAGGGCCATGATTGTAATAATACTTCCAAATCCCTTCTAATAATCCATCAACTGTTTTTCCTTCTGCATATAATACACCATTTGGATAGTAAAAATGACCGTAATTCTTAAAGGAAGTAACTTCAAGCTGTCGTGTTGTTGGATTAATACTTTGGCGTTCTATAATTTTGTTGTTCTTGTATTTTTCGATAAAGTAGACCTGTCCTTTGTCATACATGATGGATTCTACCAAATCACCGTCTGTGTTGTATTTTTTTTGCCCCACTAATTCCCCCTTAACACTGAATGAATCTGCTTCTTTCAATTTAGTGTTTTCATACCGATAGTGATACGAAAGTTGTCCATTATCAAAAAATTCTTTATAGTATACATACTCATTATCCTTAAATAAAGCCTCACTTTTTAGGTCTCCATTCATTTGATAGGTTAGACTTAAACCTTCTGACTTATCATTTTTGTAATTACTTCTACTTACGATAGTGCCTTTTTCATTGTAAACTAGAATTTCACCTTCCTTTTTTCCATCTACTAAATTGTATTTATATTCTTGTTGTCCTGTAGGAAAAAAATAGGAAACTTCGTTTATAAGTTGGTCTTCTTTGTAAGTTAAAGCCCCCTTTTTAGTAGAAATAGGGTAGTAAATAGTAGTAGGGCCATCGCTCAAATCACCTTTCATATTTTCTTCCAAATAAACTTTACCCGTAGAATAATAAGTAGTTACAAGTCCATTGATTTCATCTTCTTTGTAATAGGACCTACTAGTCAAAATACCATTTGGGTTATAGCGTTTAAGTTCACCGTCTAGTTGGTTGTTACTAAAAAAACCTTCACTTTCTTTGTAATAGTTTTGGGAGAATTGCATCGCTAAGCCATTGAGATTGCCATCATCCCCTTGATAGTAAAAATACCCTGTATCCAAATTTGAAATAGTAAAAATCTGTCCCTCTAGGATTGCTTTATACAACTTGGGATAGATATTTAAATACAACTCATTTGCCGCATAATTGCTAATTATTTTCGCATTTTTTTTATATTGCTTTTTATAAGAATCTTCATATAAACTCATGGAAATATAAGTATACGGAGACATGAGATTGCGTTGAACAATGGCCTTCATCCAAGGAGAATATTTGTTTTCAAAAAAACCACCTTGTACCTGGTGTTCATTCATATATACTAAGATCGCTTGAATCACTCTACTAATTCGATTATCGATATCCAGTTTTAAAGGATAATCTTTGTGTTGAGCTAGATTATTTTTTAAAATGAGGTCTAATTCAGAAAAATCATCTCCTCCTTCCGAATATTTTAGCTGAGGCGTAAGGGTGTAGATTTCGGCTAAATTTCGGTTAAGCTGATTTAAACTCTGAGCGGCGGCTTCTGTACCGGGATAAATGGATAAATAGGTCAATAATGATAAAAGACCGATGGAAGCTTTGCCATCTTCTATAGCAATAATCCCTAATAGATAATAAGCTTGTCCATACGTAGGAGCAAGGGTAACCACCTCTTTCAAAAGATCTAAAGCTTTCTGTTTTTCATCTATTTTGTAATAAACAATGGCTTCGTTGTACTTGGTAATAACATTTAAACTCCCTTTGTTTTTTGATTTTTCTAGATAAAATAGGGCCTCATCATAGTTTTTTTGATCACTTTTGATGGTCGCATAGGTCAGAAAATAAATAGAAGGAAGTTCCGTATCGTATTGGTCAATCAGCTTTTTACATAATTTTTCTGCTTCTTCTGTTTTTTCAAGCTTAAGCAATAGCGAAATTATTTGATATTGAGCTTCAAAATACGCAGTATCTAGCTCGTCAACTTTAGCATATTCGGCTATAGCTTTTTCAATTAGATTGTTTTCTTGGTAGTTGATTGCTTTTGATTCTATGGCATTTACGTCATAGCTTGTTGTAAGTTTCTCTTGGGCATAAGAAGAAAAAACAGTCGTTAGGAAAAGTAAAGGAAAGTAAATCTTTTTCATTTTAATAGGTCGTTAATCTTGGCAAAGATAACAAACATAATAAAAAGTTAAAAAATATTACTTCCTTGTGTAAATAATAAGAACAAAAGGAGGTAAAATAGAGGTTTTTAGAATTTTTAAGTATATAACATTAAAAAAAAGCGCATAGAATTTTCCGTGCGCCTTCTTTTTTATCAACTAACCTTACCTATTTCTTTAATGAAATTAAATATTTTACTCTGCAAATATCTAGTTTCTATTTGGATAATTTATTAAGGCTAGGTTATCCTACTGTTATCTAATTTCTTTGGCGTTAATTGCCAAAAAGATCCAATAAACTTTTCTTTTTTTCTGCTTTAGTGTCTACTTTCTTCGTATCCGTTTTCTTGGTATCCGTTTTCTTTGCCGTAGAAGAAGTGGTTGCTGTATGGTCCTGTTTGCCAAATACATCTTTTAATAGAGTCGTAGATCTTGAATCCTCTTTATTACCGCGAATGTTGTTTTCTTCAACCGCAATCATCGTAAAAACCCCATCCATCGTTTGTTCCGTAACATACTTTGTAAGATCAGGATCTACAGGAGACACTAAAGGTAGGCTATTGTATTTGGTAAAAATACCTTCCCATACTTTGGTAGCACCAACTTCAGATAAAGACTCTTCAATGATTGGAGAGAACTTACCCGCTAATTGTTTAGATGTTTTTTCCTTCAAATAATTCGTTGCCGAAGATTGACCTCCTAAAAGAATATTTTTAGCATCTGTAAAAGTTAAATCCTTGATGGCTTGTACAAAAATAGGAGTAGCTTCTTTAACAGCACCTTCAGCAGCGCGGTTTAATAATTGAAGACCTTGATCAGCCAAACTCCCCATGCCCATAGAGCGAAGCGTTTTATCCACCTTTTGCAATTCAGCAGGCAACATAATTTTAACTAGTTCATTCTTAAAGAAACCATCGGGTTTTGCCAATTGACTAACCTGTTCTTGAATTCCCTTATCTAAAGCTTCTTTTAGCCCTTTTCCAACTTGATCTTGGGATAAACTACCCAATACATTGCCCAATTTACTTTGTGCCTGTACCGAGTTAGTAGTTCCTAAAACACCCGCTAACAAGCATGCGCTTATTACAATTTTTCTCATACCTTTTTTAATTTTATTGAACTGATTTACTATAAGTTATACTTCGTCTCTTCTTTAATTGCTCGAAGTAAAATATCCACTTTACTTTGGATTCTCACCGATTCATTTAACAAGAGATTTTGATACAACAAGGCAGAAGTTGCCTCAGGCAGTTTTGCTGTTTGTTGAATCGTTGTAATAAGGGCGTTTTTGGTTACTACCACAATAGCCCATAATTCTTGCGAAACATAAAGCTGTTGGGTAACATTATATTCAAATTCTTGCTCTAAATGTTGAACCAACAAATGAGCATAAGCTTGCGTATCTGTACTTAAAGGTTGTATTCTTAAAATTAATTTTTTTAAATCACTGCGTTCGGCATAAATGACCAAGCGTTCACAAGCCTGTAATTTAAGCGCTTTAGAATCAATTCCCGATTCTTTAGTAGAAAGTTGGGTAATAATAAAGTGATCTCTTTGGGTTTGTTTTTCTATAATTTTTTGAAAAAAAAGATACGCTAAACCAGCCACAACTAAGGCAGGAAGCGCATATTGAATCATCGTAGGAATAAAAGTGAAGTCCATGAAATTAATTTTCAACAAAAGTAATACTATTGATGAAGATATAATGCTTTAATGCGAACAAAACTTGCTATAAACTAATAGTAGTTGTAATTTTGGCTTCTTACGGTTTTAGACATTATGCAAAGTTACATAGATCAACTTAATGAAGCTCAAAGAGCACCTGTATTACAGAAAGATGGCCCCATGATTGTGATTGCTGGCGCAGGTTCTGGAAAAACGAGAGTATTGACCTTGAGGATAGCCTATTTAATGCACCAAGGTGTGGATGCATTTAATATTTTATCCTTGACCTTCACCAACAAAGCAGCGCGAGAAATGAAAAATCGTATTTCGCAAATTGTGGGAAGTAGTGAAGCTAGGAATCTTTGGATGGGGACCTTTCACTCTGTTTTTGCGAAAATATTACGCGCAGAAGCCGATCATTTAGGGTATCCAAGTAACTTTTCTATTTATGATTCACAAGATAGTCAACGCTTAATCGCACAGATTATCAAAGAATTGCAATTAGACAAAGACATCTATAAACCGAAAGAAGTCGCTAGTCGTATTTCTTCTTACAAAAATAACCTGGTTACGGTAAAAGCGTACTTTAACGACCTGGAATTACAAGAAGCAGATGCCATGAGTAAACGGCCGCGTATCGGAGAGATTTACGAGCATTATGTAGAGCGATGCTTTAAAGCAGGAGCCATGGATTTCGATGATTTATTGTTAAAAACCAATGAACTACTTACGCGTTTTCCAGCTGTTTTAGCGAAATACCAAGATCGCTTTCGCTATATTTTAGTAGATGAGTACCAGGATACGAATAATTCACAGTACTTGATTGTACGTGCACTCTCTGATCGTTTTCAAAATATTTGCGTCGTGGGTGATGATGCACAGAGTATCTATGCGTTTCGCGGAGCGAATATCAATAATATTTTAAACTTCCAGAAGGATTTTGACAAAGTGCAAATGTATCGCTTAGAACAAAACTATCGCTCTACAAAAAATATCGTGGAAGCAGCGAATACAATTATTGATAAGAATAAGGTCAAACTAGAAAAAGTAGTTTGGACGGCGAATGACTTTGGTCCTAAAATCAAAGTTCACCGTTCTTTGACCGATGGAGAAGAAGGCCGTTTTGTCGCTTCAACTATTTTTGAAGAAAAGATGCAAAATCAAAAAAACAACAGTGATTTTGCTATTCTATATCGAACCAATGCACAATCGCGTGCGATGGAGGATGCCTTGAGAAAACGCGATATTCCCTACCGTATTTACGGTGGATTATCTTTCTATCAACGCAAGGAAATTAAAGATGTATTGAGTTATTTACGCTTAATTATCAACCCTAAAGACGAAGAGGCTTTGGTGCGTGTTATCAACTACCCAGCAAGGGGTATTGGCGCAACTACATTAGATAAGTTAATCATTGCCGCGAATCACTACAAGCGTTCTATTTTTGAAGTGATGAGTCATATTGATCGCATAGACCTAAAAATTACTGCAGGAACCAAGAATAAATTGGCAGATTTTGTCAATATGGTGAAAGCCTTTCAGGCGCTTGATGAAACGAAGGATGCCTATGAAATGGTAGAGCATGTGGTGAAAAAAACAGGTTTAGTACAAGAATTGCGTAAAGACACCACACCTGAGGGAATTACGCGAATGGAAAATATCGAAGAATTGCTCAATGGTATTAAAGATTTTATCGAAGGACAACGCGAAATCGATGGTGCAAGAGGCTCGTTATCCGAATTTTTGGAAGATGTAGCCTTAGCAACTGATTTGGATAAAGATACAGGAGATGATGATCGTGTGGCCTTGATGACGATTCACTTGGCGAAAGGATTAGAATTTCCAACCGTCTTTTGTGTGGGAATGGAAGAAGATTTATTTCCTAGTGCAATGAGTAGCAGTACACGTACGGAATTAGAAGAGGAACGCAGACTTTTCTACGTGGCTTTGACCCGTGCAGAGCACCAAGCGTATCTAACGTATGCACAATCTAGATACCGTTGGGGAAAATTGATGGATTGTGATCCTTCGCGCTTTATTCAAGAAATTGACGAGCAATACCTGGAGTTTTTAACACCCGTAGAAACGAATTATCGCTATACCCCTAAAATAGACGCTGATATTTTTGGCGATGTAGATAAAAGCAAGTTGAGATTGGCGAAACCAGTTAATGGATCGCCTCCCGCTTATTTAAAAAACAACGAAGAACCTGGTTTAGATCGTAACATACGCAAGTTAAAACCCGTTGCTTCAGCTTCAACATCGAGTAAAGGCGATGCTTCTAATAGTGGTCTTACAATTGGACAACGCGTAATGCACGAGCGATTCGGACAAGGGGAAATTCTCAATTTAGAAGGTGTTGGCGCAGACAGAAAAGCCGAAATAAACTTTGACATAGGAGGAATTAAAAAACTATTACTTCGATTTGCTAAGCTTCAAGTTTTAGCGTAAATTGTATAAAACAATAAAAATCAAACTGATATGGCTCAATTTGTAAAAATATACCCAGATAATCCGAATGAAAAGGAAATTAATAAAGTTGTAGAAGTACTGAGAAATGGAGGATTGATTATTTATCCAACGGATACCGTATATGGCTTAGGCTGTGATATTACCAATACAAAAGCATTAGAGCGAATTGCTCGTATCAAGGGAATCAAACTGGATAAAGCTAATTTTTCTTTTGTTTGCCACGATTTAAGCAATATCTCAGACTATATCAAGCAAATTGATACAGCAACCTTTAAAATCCTAAAAAAAGCCCTACCAGGGCCTTATACTTTTATTTTACCAGGTAATAATAATTTACCGAAAGAATTTAGAAAGAAAAAAACAGTGGGAATCCGAGTACCTGATAATATGATTGCAAGAGAAATCGTACGCAAACTTGGCAATCCAATTGTTTCTACTTCAATCTACGATGAAGATGAGATTTTAGAATATACCACAGATCCAGAACTTATCCTTGAAAAATGGAATAATAAGGTAGATTTAATTATCGATGGAGGATATGGTGATAATCAAGCCTCTACTGTTATTGATTTATCGGGATTCGAACCAGAAATTATTAGAGAGGGAAAAGGATCCATCGATATTTTCTAAATTAGGCGATTTTGAAAACATTTTTTTTACATTTTATAAATTTAAATCTAAGAATAAATAGGACATAAACGGAATTAAATTAGGGAAATTCAAACCTAATTATTATTTTTGTATCTGTTTATTTTTAAAGCTAAACGTATTACACTATGAATTTACATGAATTTCAAGGTAAAGAAATATTAGCTAGCTACGGGGTTAGAGTACAACGTGGGTTAGTAGCTAGCAACGCAGATGAAGCTGTTGAAAAAGCCAAACAACTTACAGAAGAAACTGGAACAAGTTGGTATGTAGTAAAAGCTCAAATCCATGCAGGAGGAAGAGGTAAAGGAGGAGGAGTAAAGTTAGCTAAGAACTTAGATGAAGTAAAAGAGCTAGCTGGAAAAATCATCGGTATGGACTTAATTACTCCACAAACGCCACCAGAAGGGAAGCATGTGAATAGAGTATTAGTTGCTGAAGATGTTTACTATCCAGGTGAAAGCGAAGTTAGCGAGTTCTATATGTCCGTATTACTAGATCGTTCTAAAGGTAGAAATATGATTATGTATTCTACTGAAGGAGGAATGGATATTGAAGAAGTTGCGGAACATACACCACACTTAATTTTTAAAGAAGAAATCGATCCTGCTGTAGGATTACAAGGTTTCCAAGCAAGAAGAATTGCATTTAACCTAGGTTTATCTGGGAATGCATTCAAAGAAATGGTTAAATTCGTTGACTCGGTATACAATGCATACATTGGAAGTGATTCTTCTATGTTCGAAATTAACCCAGTTTTAAAAACATCAGATGATAAGATTTTAGCAGTTGATGCTAAGGTTACAATCGATGACAATGCATTATACAGACAAAAAGTATATGCAGAATACAGAGACATCACAGAAGAGCGTCCAATCGAAGTTGAAGCTAAAGAAGCAGGTTTAAACTATGTAGATTTAGATGGAACAGTAGGATGTATGGTTAACGGTGCTGGTCTTGCAATGGCAACTATGGACTTAATTAAATATGCAGGTTTTGAACCAGCTAACTTCTTAGACGTAGGAGGAACTGCTGATGCAAAACGCGTTGAAATTGCTTTCCGTATTATCCTAAAAGATCCAAATGTAAAAGCAATCTTAATCAATATCTTTGGTGGAATCGTTCGTTGTGACCGTGTTGCTCAAGGAGTTGTAGATGCTTACAAAAACATGGGTGACGATATTAAAGTGCCTATTATTGTACGTTTGCAAGGAACAAATGCTGAATTGGCAAAAGAATTAATTGACCAATCAGGTATGCCAATCTTATCAGCTGTCGCTTTCCAAGAAGCAGCAGATCAAGTAAAAGCAGCTTTATCTTAATTAGATATATATCACAAAAAAAGCAGTAAACTTTCGTTTACTGCTTTTTTTTTGGTGACGAGTGATGGAAATGAATGATGGGTAAATTTTTTTAATTCAGAAAGCATTCCTTCACGCTTCATACATCACTATTTCTAAAAACCAACTCATCATTAAAGGAGTCAAGTAAAATCATACTTTCAGCCTTCACATGACCCGCTAAAATTTCTTTAGACAATTTATTTAATACTTCTCTTTGCACCACTCGTTTTACGGGTCTAGCACCAAATTGTGGATCAAATCCTTTGCGAGCTAAAAATTCTTTCGCTTCTTTGGTCGCTTCTAGATGAATGTTTTGTGCACTTAGCATTTTCATTACCCCTTGCAATTGAATATCGACAATCTTAAGGATATTATCTTGCGTTAATGGCGTAAACATCACCACTTCATCAATACGATTCAAGAACTCTGGACGAACACTTTGTTTGAGGACGTTTAGTACCTCTTCCTTAGCTTCTTCAGAAGCTTGTTCAACAGATGTAATTTGTTCAAATTTCTCTTGAATAATGTGACTACCCATATTAGAGGTCATAATGATGATTGTATTCTTAAAGTCCGCCAATCGACCCTTATTATCCGTTAAACGCCCTTCATCCAATACCTGGAGTAAAATGTTAAACGTATCAGGGTGGGCTTTTTCAATCTCATCCAATAACACTACCGAATACGGTTTTCTTCGAACAGCTTCCGTTAATTGTCCCCCTTCATCATAACCTACATATCCTGGAGGCGCTCCCACTAATCTACTAATGCTATGACGTTCAGAATATTCACTCATATCAATACGCGTCATCGCATTTTCATCATCAAATAAGTACACAGCCAAAGCTTTAGCAAGCTCTGTTTTACCAACCCCAGTTGTTCCTAAAAATAAGAATGAACCAATTGGTTTTTTCGGATCTTGTAATCCCGCGCGACTTCTGCGTACGGCATCACTTATTGCTTCAATAGCTTCTTCTTGACCTACTACGCGTTGATGTAGTTCATCTTCGAGGTGTAAGAGCTTTTCTCTTTCACTTTGCAGCATTTTAGTTACCGGTACGCCTGTCCATTTTGCCACAACTTCTGCAATATCCTCACTCGTTACTTCTTCCTTAATTAAAGAATGACTCTTTTGGTTTTCGTCCAATTGAATCTGAGCTTGTTCAAGTTGTTCTTGCGCTTGTTTAATTTTGCCATAACGCAATTCGGCCACTTTTCCATAATCACCATCGCGTTCTGCTTTTTCAGCTTCCAGTTTAAACGTTTCTATTTCTTGTTTGATTGCTTGTACACGATCAACGACTTCTTTTTCAGATTGCCATTTGCTGAAAAGCTCATTGCGATCTTCTTTCAAATTAGCAACTTCTAATCCTAAAACCTTTAGTTTATCTTCGTCATTTTCTCGCTTAATAGCTTCAATTTCAATTTCTAGTTGCATAATCTTGCGATCTAAGACATCTAATTCCTCCGGTTTAGAATTGATTTCCATACGCAGTTTAGCTGCAGCCTCATCCATTAAGTCAATCGCTTTATCTGGTAAGAAACGATTGGTAATATAGCGTTCAGATAAATTAACTGCCGCAATAATGGCTTCATCTTTGATGCGTACTTTGTGATGCGCCTCATATTTTTCTTTAATTCCACGTAGAATGGAGATTGCACTTTCTGTATCAGGTTCATCTACAATAACCTTTTGAAAACGACGCTCTAAAGCTTTGTCTTTTTCAAAATACTTTTGGTATTCATCCAAAGTAGTAGCTCCTATCGAGCGAAGTTCTCCACGTGCTAAAGCTGGTTTTAAAATATTAGCAGCATCCATCGCTCCTTCGCCACCACCTGCACCAACAAGCGTGTGGATCTCGTCGATAAACAGAATGATTTGCCCTTCTGAAGTAGTTACTTCTTTAACCACTGATTTTAGGCGTTCTTCAAATTCCCCTTTGTATTTCGCTCCTGCAATTAAAGCTCCCATATCCAAAGAGAAGATTTGTTTGTCCTTTAGATTTTCGGGAACATCTTGTTGTACAATACGGTGCGCCAAACCTTCGGCAATAGCTGTTTTACCAACCCCAGGTTCACCAATTAACATCGGGTTATTTTTAGTACGACGACTCAAAATCTGTAAAACACGTCTAATTTCTTCATCGCGTCCAATCACTGGATCTAACTTACCTTCATAAGCTAATTTCGTTAGGTTAATCGCGTATTTATTAAGTGAATTATAGGTTTCCTCAGCAGAGGCAGAGGTAACTCTTGCTCCATTTCGGATCTCATTAATAGCCGTTTCTAATTGCTTTTCAGTTACGCCTTGGTCTTTTAACATTTGGGCAACCGTACTTTTTGATTTAAAAATAGCTAAAAGTAAATGCTCAATAGAAACGTATTCATCCTTCATTTTAGTAGCAATGGCTTGTGCCTCTGTCAATGCAGTAGACGCATCTCGAGATAGACCAATTTGTCCGCCTTCTACTTTTGAAAAACGTTGTATAGCAGCATCTAAAGCAGATTTAAACACCTCTAAATTGATGTTTACCTTCTTTAAGATAAAAGGTGTAACGTTTTCATCTACTTCTAAAATAGCCTTAAATAGATGCTCATTTTCGATTTGCTGTTGCCCTAAGCCTTGCACAATTACTTGTGCACGTTGTAGGGCTTCTTGCGATTTTATAGTAAAATTGTTTAAGTTCATAGTCTTTATTTTTTGTGTTGTGATTTATCTTCTACAAGAGGTATTCCAATACTAAATTTAAGACTTTCTGTCCGAAATATTTCATATATTTGTACATATTTATGTCAAAAAGTCATATAATGAATTGGTATTGCCTTATTTAACTGAAAAAATGTCTTATGAACTGGATTGAACTTACAGAAACAACAAGCGTATCGGAGTTAATAGCGAATTCCTCAAACAAACCGTGTATTATTTTTAAAAATAGCACAACGTGTTACATCAGTAAAATGGCGCTAAAAAATTTCGAACGCTCTTTTACCAATCCTACGGGAGTTGATTGCTATAGGGTGGATGTAAAAAAGGACCGATTGGTTTCTTTGGATATAGCGGATCGATTTCAAGTACAACATGAATCCCCGCAACTATTGCTTATTGCGAATGGTAAAGTTGTTTTTAATACCTCACATGAAGGTATTGATGGTACGGAGACCGAAAAATTGTTATTGAGACTCTAAAAGTAGTTTTTTAGCACCTACAGCAACGATTGAAAATAAATAAAAACGAGTATAAAGAATAGTTTATGCTCGTTTTTTTATGTAAAAGAGTCAAATGGAGGGGAATAGTGCGACAAACTTAAAAATAGGTTGCCTGAATAAAAAGACTGAATTGTTTTGTAGTGCCTATTTATAAATACCTGATTGTATCCACTGAATTAGTAGAATTATCGGTTGTGGTAGGTCTTTCTTTTTAAGCTTATTAGTCAATGCTTCAACCTTTGGTCAACCTTTCTTCAACAAAACACCCCTTTTCCCAAGGATTGTTGCAGTTGGGTTGAAGAAAGGTTGAAGAAAGATATACCCAAACACATCGCATTGCAAAAAAAAGGGGCAGAAATGTACGGACGTTTTCAGTTAATTGTTGTAAAATATCTAGCGCTTTTCAAGTTTAAGAAGCTATGTTTTGCACTACGATATACTAAATTAGCGTGTGTCTATTCCAAAAATAGGACAAAAAGGGTTTTTGGCTAGCGAAAAGTACAACGAGAAAGTTACGTTAGTTTATAGCGCATTGTGGTGTGTACAACTTCAAATTCTTGCTCTAAATACAATTGCAGAGCTTTGGTGTTTTGTTTTAAAACAAGTAATTCTATATAATCCACTTGTTTGGTTTTAGCCCAAGTTTTTACCGCCTGAATAAGTTGTTTGCCAATACCTTGATTGCGGTAATTTTCTTCGATGTATATATCTGCAAAATTCAAATAGCGATGTGAAACAAAACATTCATAAGGCAGAGTATTTTCTATAAAAAGAGCAGTCATTCCTATGATCTTATTCTGATCAATCGCGAGGATAAAGTCGCAAGTATCCGCTTCAATCGTTTCTTTTAGAAAGGAAAAAGCAGGTAAATCTGCTTTAAAAGAATAGGGCTGATACCGCTGTAAATCAAGAAATTGTTTTTGATACAAGAGTTGCAGTTCTTCAATATCTCCGATAACCGCAGGGCGAATAATCATTTTTTATTTTTGTTTTAAAAGTACGCCAAAAATCCAAAGCTCAAACCATTTACTCTAATTTATTGACCCATATCAAGGAGTAAACCTCGTGCGAAGTAGTATCTTTGCTTCTATGAATTTATACACCATTTTAAAAAAAATAAAACCTTTTATTCAACCGTATCGAAGTTTGGTGCTAGGAACCTTATTTTTAACCGCTATTGGTTCGATAGCGGTTCAAGTAAATGCGTTGGTACTTCGTCACTTGGTGGATGCCTTAAGTGCAGTGATAAATAAGGATGAAACACAGGCCTGGGGATTCCAAGTATTACTTTGGTGTAGTGTTATTTTAATAGCCAAAGAAGTTGCTTTTAGCTGCATTCAGTTTGGTCAACGCTTTTTTGGGGAGAAATTGCGTATTTATACGTCTCGGGATATTTCGCAATTGGTTGTAGAGCGAATCTTAACTTTCAAAATGGCTTTCTACACCTCAGAAGAAAATGATAGCGGTAAACTACAAACGCGTATTGATCAAGGGATAAGCAGTATCACCCGCCTAGTTCAAAACTTTTTTATTGATATTTTGCCCTTATTTGCCAATGCTTTTGTCGCCTTGTTTATTATCTATTCGGCCAATATTACTATTGGTTTAGTAAGTACAGCTTTGATTCCTTTATATTTTTATATCAGCCAATATCAAGGTAAAAGACTAAAAGGATATAGACGTAAAATGAGAAGTTACCGCGAGAATAAAAACAATGGAATTATTTCTTTGATCAATTCCATAACCGTTATTAAATCCTTTGTAAGAGAGCCTTTAGAGTCAAAGAAACACGAAGACATTCAAATTGATATGACAGAAAATCAATTGCAGACACGCAGAATGAGTTTTGTGTTTGATGCAGTAAAAAGTTTTCTGGAGCAGTTTGGTTTGGTGGTGGTTATTCTGCTTACGGCTTACTTTGTATTGAAAGGACAAATGAGTGTTGGGGCTATTATGTTTCACGTTTTATTGTTTGGCAATGTAACCGCACCGATTCGTCAGTTGCACCGTATTTACGATGATGTAAACGATGCGATGATTTATTCTGAAAGTTTTTTTGAGGTTTTGGAAGCAAATGAAGTAGAAACCTCTGGAAGTTATATTCCACAAAAAATAGCAGGTAGAATAGAGTTGAAAAACGTATCTTTTAATTACCCCAATGGCACACAAGCCTTGAAAAAGGTTTCTATGGTGATTGAGCCCAATCAAACAACCGCTTTGGTAGGACTAAGTGGTGCTGGAAAAAGTACCATTATCAATTTATTGGATAAATTTTATGAACCGAATGAAGGGCAGATTTTATTGGATGGAATAGATCTAAAAGCCTATGATACCAAAGAACTGCGCAAGAACATTGGTTTAGTTTTACAAAAAAACCATATTTTCCAAGGGAGTATTGAGGAGAATATTCGATATGGCGATGAAACGGCAACTTTAGAAGAAGTGATTGAAGCCGCTAAAAAAGCCTATATACACGAGCAAATCGTTGATTTACCTCAAGGTTATGAAGCCGATGCCCGATTATTGTCGGGAGGGCAGCAACAGCGAATTGCTATTGCCCGCTTATTTTTAAAAGACCCAGCCATTATCTTTTTGGATGAGCCAACGGCAAGTTTAGATGCCATTGCCACCGAACAAATAAAACGAAGTTTAGATGCTATTAAGGAAAATAGAACGGTTATTATTGTTTCGCATAGCATTTCTCAAATTATTGATTCCCATCATATTGTGGTAATGGAAAAAGGGCAAGTAGTAGAAAGCGGGATTCACGAAGCCTTGTACGAAAATAAGCAAACCTATTATGATATATTCTCGGCTATGGCCAATAGCTTAAATCTTGAAAAAATATCTCAAACCCTTCATATTGATGAGTTAAAAGACTAATTGCTTTAGACTTACTTCCAAAAAGTGGGCTGAAGTTAGGCCCCATTTTTCATATAATGAGCTCAGTATTCTACTGGGCTCATGCTGTTTAAATTAACCCGTATGCTTGGGGAGTACGATATAAGTTATTCTTTCAATACGGTCTTCTTTCTTGACTTAGGTCAATGTTTTTGATTGCCGTGATCCGGTATTTTGTAGGATTAAAAGGGTAGAGTAGGAATACAAAAAAGGGCAAGTACATCAATACTTTAGTGGAGTGGTAGGTTGCCAATTGCTTATGGGTTTGCTTTTGTTAGTATTCCAAGAGCGAAAAAAATAGACGGAACAAGTAATGAAATAAATAGAAATATAAAATGGAAGATAAGTTAAGAGAGTTCGGAAAAAGCAGTCAAGAGCGAATGGAACGAGCGATGAGTTTTTTAAAGGTTGGAAAAGGGGTTTTATTACTTGATGATCAAGATAGAGAGAATGAAGCAGATATTATTTTCTCGGCCCATTTAATGTCCGAACAAGATATGGCACTTTTAATAAGATATTGTAGTGGAGTGATATGTCTGTGTTTGACGAATGAAAAAGCCGATGGTTTAGCCTTACCTTATATGGTTCAGGAAAATACCAGTCAGTTTCAAACGCCTTTTACCATAACGATAGAAGCGGCCAAGGGAGTAACCACGGGCTTATCTGCGGCAGATCGCTTGGCAACGGTTCGCGCTGCGAGTGATAAAAATGCGCAGATTGAGGATTTGGTAAAACCGGGTCATATCTTTCCCTTGCGCGCAAAAAATGGAGGGGTTTTAGAGCGAAATGGACATACAGAGGGCAGTGTAGATTTAATGAAATTGGCAGGACTACCGCCAGAAGCCGTTTTATGCGAATTAATGAATGACAATGGAACGATGGCTCGATTACCCGACGCGATTGAATTTGCAACTGCGCATAAAATGACTGTATTAACAATCGCTGATATTGTGTATTATCGTACTTTTGTTAGTGAATAAATAATAAAATGAAACAATTAATAACCTATATCTCTGATCGAATCGATGTAAATGAAAGTGAATTAGATACCATTCTCTCTTTTTTTACTTTTGAAAAAGTACCCAAGGGGAAACAAATAAACGCGGGTATAGGTCAAGCTCAAAAATTGTACTTTGTGTGCAAGGGGTGTTTGCGTGTTTTTTATATTAATGAGGCTGGACAAGATAGTACGCGTTATTTTGCTTTTGAAAACCAATTTGCGACTACTTTAGTTAGTTTTATCCAAGGAGAAAATGCAGAAGAACACATGCAAGCACTAGAAATGAGTGATGTGTACAGCATTAAGCATCGCGATTTTTATGCTTTGCTTGAACAAGTGCCACAATGGGAAAAATTCTATCGAAAGTATTTAGAGTTTGCTTACATTAATAATACCAATCGATTATTTGCGATGGTTACTATGGATGCGGGGATGCGCTATCGACAGTTACTCAGTCAAAGTCCGCAAATTGTTCGGCGCTTGCCCAACAAAATTGTTGCCTCTTACTTGAATATTTCTCAAGAAACTTTAAGTAGAATAAAAGCGAAATAAAACAGTTTGATTTAAATTTAATTTCCGAGCCTACCCCATGAATATTGGGCGTAGGCTTTTTTGCTTGTTGAAAGCCTTGAATTTTATAAAATAGGAATTAGTACTTATTATTTTACTAGTTGAAAAGTGTACTAGTTTCGTGACTATAATTGGTGATAAAAGTTGAATAATCTTGTTAAAATTAACAAATATATAATACGTTAAAAAAAATATAATTTGCGTAAATATTTTAGCTGAAATATGAGGGAAATCGTTTATCTTTAGTCCAATAAAATTAAAATAAGTTGATTATTTATTTAAAATAATTTATTATTAGGTATTAATTTTTAAAAAATTAGTAATATATGTATTTGTATTGCGTATTTCCCTTGTCTATTTTTTAATTTAGTTAATGTAAAAATAGCAAATACATAATATCGTTTTAATCTTATTTTAAGAAAAAAAGAGTAGTTTACTTAAATTTTTTTTTACAAATTCATTGAATTGGATTCTTTGTTTTTTTATTTTTTTGGAATAAATAAAAAGTAAAAGAGGGTAATCCTTTGGTTTTTAGAAATATAGATAAGGGGGCATTTAAGGAATTTGCTCCTTTGGAATACGTTGTTTTTTTTAAAAAAGTAACATAAATAAAAAAACGCTTTTTGGTATAATATTTGTAAAATTAAAAAATAGATGCATAAAGTTTAATTATTATATACTTTATCGTGATTTAAATACATATAATTGAATAAATAGTTGTTTATGAAAAAAAATGTACTTTCAGTAGCATTACTTATGATGTCTGGTTTCACCTTCGCACAGGTGGGTATTGGAACAGCAAACCCCAATTCATCAGCTCTTTTAGATATTGAAGCTCAAGCAGGTAGCTTTAAAGGTGTTTTAATCCCAAGAATCCCTTTGATAGCTGTAAATAATAGCTCAAACATTAGTGGCACTACGCCTAATAGTCTTTTGGTATTTAATACAACGGATTCGAATGATTTGAAACCGGGCTATTATTACTGGTTTAATAGTCGTTGGGTGCGATTAATCTCTTCAACCGATGATTTACTAAATCAAATGGCTATTAATGAGGAATTAGCAGTCAATCTAGCGGATGAAACTTTATTTCTCCGTGATACCAAGAATAATATCGTATCTGTCCCTTTAGCAGATATTAATATTGTAACGACCTTGACGTCAAATGGACAGGGAAAATATACCTACAAATCAGAAGATAATACGGAAACTGCAATTGACGTTACTTCGGATGTAATTACTAATATTTCTCTTATTTTAAATGAGGAAAATGTAGTAAATGAAATTATTCAATCCATTACTGCACAAGCGAAAGATATAACGGGTGATGCAAGTATTGAAGTAATTGGCGGTATTAAAGCCGTTTTAGCACCAACAACCCTAAGTATTAGAGATAGGAGTATCTCCAATGCAAAAATAAAACCC
>NZ_CBCPHW010000012.1:0-126771 GCF_965118575.1 Myroides odoratus
TCAAATAATAAATATTAATAAAGCTGCTTAACTAATTGTCCGAATTTCATTAGGATATCCAATATCTAATATCAAACGTGCTTTTATATGGTAATAATACTATTAAATAGATTATAATCAGATGAAAATGGAAATCTGAGTATGGAAAAATTTAGAAAATCTGATCAGTTTTATATTGATCAATATGATAGACATACAATAGAAGAGCTTAAAGAGTTAGAGTTGCAAATTGAGAAAGTTTACAAAAAAATAAAAACTAATCAGAATCCAGAGCATGATTCTGATTATTTTAAGCTTCAAATGCAGTATCAAGATACAGCTGTTCATTTTGCGAGGCAAAGAGAGAAACTTATACAGTCCCGTATTTATGAAGATGAAAAAAAGGATAGATTAATTCAATCAGTACCTATACCTAAAAATGTAAGATGTAATACTTGCCTTGAACAGATGAAATTTGATATGTTTGATTTTGTAGAAAATGATTCAGAGATAATATTTGTTTTTTCATGTAATCATAAACATCTACCTAAAAAAGCAATTTATGCTGATGGTAGAGAGTTCTATGTTGCCAAACATTTATGTAGCTATTGTGGAGGAAAACTTAATAGTACTAAAAAAGAAACAAATGGTAAGTTAACTTTAATTGATACCTGTGAGCAATGTGACCAAGTTGAAGCTATGGAAATAAATCGTTCTGTTAAAAAGATATTACCTATCAATGAAGATGAACGAAAAAAGTATTGTACAGATTTTATAGGATCAAGTACTTTTTATGAAGATTTAGAGACAATAACTAACTTAAGTATTAGTCTTGATCAAGATAGTGAAATTGATGTTAGTCAATTGAAACAATTAAATATAGCACAAGTAGAAAAGGTATTATCTGAAGAACTTGAAAAAGCACAATTCACTAAAGTTCAATTTGAAAAACCTCAAGTTGGTAGATATTTAACTATAGAGTTTTCAGCTCAAGATTTGTCTGATAGAAATGAAACGAATAGGATTAAAGAGCTAATACAAGTAATCCAGAAGGTTTTATTCTTGACTAACTGGCGATTAAGTGTAAATAGTGTTTCTTATAAATTAGGATTCTTAAGTGCTCATATTAAAGGATATTCAGAGAAAGATGATTTACTTAGGATTCTTAAAGAAATAAGGTGAATAAAATAGTGCTGTATGATTGGTTGTTTTTTTATTTGTTATCTTCTAAACCTAAGTTATCTTTACTAATTAGTTTTGTAAATAGAATGAAATGGCTATACCTAAACATGATGAACTAAGAGTACCAATACTTGAAATTTTAAGTGATGGTCAACAGTATAAATTAAAACAGTTTCAAAAGCCTTTAGCAGAGAGGTTTAAATTAACAGATGAAGAGATTAATGAAATGTATCCATCAGGTAATGGACATGTTTTTTATGATCGTATCTCTTGGGCATTAAGCTATTTGAATATGGCTGGTTTACTAGATAAACCCAGCCGTGGAGTTTATGTTATTAACATGAAGGCTAAAGAACTTTTAAAGACACCTGAAAAGATAAATTATTATATAGATGATAAAATGTCTAAGAGGGAAAAGAAAAAAAATTCTGGAGATGAGTTGATAAATGATTTTCGAATTTCGAAAATACAAGAAGATGCTACACCTTCCGAAAAGTTATATGCCTCTTTTACAAATATTAAAAACGCTGTTTATGATGAGATTATTGAAAGTATTCTTAGTAAGAGTCCAGCATCTTTTGAACGATTAGTTGTGATGTTATTGCAAAAAATGGGATATGGGGGTGAAGTTAAAGATTCAGGATTGGTAACGCAGATTTCTAACGATGGAGGTATAGATGGTGTCATAAAGGAAGATGTGCTTGGTTTTGGACGTATTCACATTCAAGCTAAAAGGTTCAACTCTAAGTTATCAGTAGGGAGACAAGATATACAAGGTTTTGTAGGGGCATTAGCTGTAGCTCAATCTAATAAGGGGGTGTTTATAACGACATCGTATTTTACACAAGGAGCTAAGGATTACGTAAAGAGTTTAAATGGGGCTACTACAGTTGTTTTGATTGACGGAAAAGATTTAGCAGAGTATATTTATGAGTATGGACTTGGTATGCAAGTAGAACAAACAATTGAGATTAAAAAGTTAGATGCTGATTTTTGGGATAGTTTTGAAGATGATAATAGATAAACTTTTTATATTTGAAATAGTATTAATGAATTAAAAATCTTTGACTTAAAAGCTCATCTAATTCATAACACTCAAAAATATAAAAGTCTGAAAGCCGTAATTTATAAGACATATGGAGTAGGGTGTAAATCCCTCTTTAATATATTTGAAAACCGATAGCCTACGCTATCGGTTTTTTATGTTTACACTATTCTACTTTTTACAATTCAACGCTAACATGTTTTTCCAAATGTAAAATTCAGATGTACTACATTCTCTATAACTCCTCACCACCAAAGACCCATAACTTTTTGCGCCGACATTTTAATTCAAGAAAAACCTTCTAAAGATTCCTTTTTTTCAAAACATATTCACGTGCTTTTTCCTGGATTTGATCATCAGATAAAGACTTGTTTTTTAGTAACCACTCATCAATTTCAGATTTTTGAAAGAATAAATACTTACCATTAGGTTTAGAATAAGGAATTTTACTGTAATGAACCAGGTGATAGATATATGATTTTTTAAAACCAGTATATTTTTCTAGTTCTTCTACAGACAGAATTTCTTTGTGATTAGCAATGATGAGTTGCTCTAAATAGTCAAGCTTTTCAAGAATAAGTTTAATAGTTTCCATAGTCAATTGTTTTTAGATTTAAGAGCAAACTACAGTTATATCATAAACGACTAAAGCCAAGAGTACTTTCAAGTACCACTTGGCTTTATTGTAATGATAATCTGTAATTAAACCTTCCGTTTAAAATCCAAACTTAAGTTCCGGAATAAGCTCAGAGGCTTCTTTCATTTTACTATCTATGATCTTAGCATAGATTTGAGTAGTTCTAATTTCACGATGTCCTAAGCGCTTGGAAACTGTGTAAATATCTGCTCCATTCTCTAAGAGGAGTACCGCATTGGTGTGTCTTGCACTATGGAAGGTGATATGCTTGTGAATACCCGCTCGGTTACACCAACGGACAATTTCATTATTGTAAATAGCAGAATATTTAAGATTAGTAAAAACGAGTTGATTCAATGATTCTCTTTCTCCTAAGAGATCTCTTGCTTGTTTAGAGATATAAAGATACTCAACACCTTCCGTTTTTTCCTGTCTATAGATGACTCTACAAATATCATCTTCGTCTCTTACTTCAGACCAAACAAGTTTGTTAATATCCGACCAGCGTAGACCAGTTAAACAAGAGAATAAAAAAGCACGTTTAAGTACTTCGTATTTACAATTTGTTTTTACCAGACGTTGTACCTCATTAAACGTAAGGTACTCTCTTTGACTTTCAGCTTGTTTGAAGCTCTTTACCTTTTGGGCATAGTTAATCGTTAGATAGCCCTCTTCAAAAGCTAATCTAAGAGCAGCTCTAAACTTATTGAGATAAGAGTATTTTGAGTTTAATGAAAGCGGAAGTTTACTTTTAGTAAGGGCCTTTGTATCAAAGTAATGTCTGACCTTTTTTAAGAAGTCATCATCTACCTCGTCAAAAGTAAAAGTAGTAGAGATACATTTTTTTAAGTGAAGAAAACTAGCAGCCCAGTTTCCATAGTTTTTAGGACTTTCGTATTTCTCTTCCATTTTTTCGTGAAAGAAGTCTAGGAAGCAACGTTGTCCTTTATGTATGTTTTTGATTCCATATTTACCTCGAAGGATTTCACTTTGTCTGATGGCTAAGATATTCTCAGCCATTTGGAGTGCTTCTTTGTTCTCCTTTCTTTCCTTAGGACTATTAGGAGCGCCGTGAAGGAAGAGTTTGAGGTTTTCGAATTCTCTGATATGTTTCCTTTTTCCATTTGCAAGTACTTCAGTTCCTTTGAGATATTCTATATGAAGACTAATTCTTCCACTAGGAAGTTTTCTTTGTTTAAGAGTGATGTTCATAATGTTCTATATTAGGTTAGGGAGACTCATTTTGTACAACATTTGTACAACACTTTTTAATTATGTTGTACAAATGTTGTACGCAATATAGAAAATAAGGACATCTTATAAAAACATTTAACACTTAACTATTTGATTTTCAAAGTATTTAAAATCAAATAAAAGTATTAAAAAGACAGGTTATTTACCGATACAAAAATTAGCAAAAATATTCCCTAGTAGCTCATCATTGGTCACTTGACCCGTGATTTCTCCGAAGTAGTAGAGTGCTTGGCGAATATCGATAGCCATGAGATCTGCGGATAAATTCGTTTGCAGTCCCCATTTCACCTTTTCGATTTCCTCTAGTGCTTTGAGGAGAGAGTCGTAGTGGCGGGTATTGGTTACGATGGTTTCATTGTTGCGCAGCGCACCTGTATTAACGAAGCTCAGTAACCTTTGTTTCAGTTCATCAATACCGATATTTGTTTTGGCAGACATCAACATAAGATTGTCAATTTTCGATTGAAACAAAGCAATTTGTTCCTCACTCAAAAGATCCTGTTTGTTGCAAACCACCAACAGCGGTTTAAGTGGATATTTATTTTTCAGCCGTTCCAGTTCAACCGTAAGTTGTTCTATTGATTGCAGCGTTACTTGTCCCCCATCAATTAAATAGATAACAACCTGAGCGGCTTCCATCTTTTCAAACGTCTTTTGAATACCGATGCTTTCCACCACATCTTTTGTCTCGCGAATACCAGCTGTATCGATAAAACGAAAGCCGATGCCGTCAATGACCAATTCATCCTCAATGGTATCGCGAGTAGTTCCGGCGATATCCGAAACAATGGCGCGTTCCTCATTGAGTAAAGCGTTGAGTAGCGTAGATTTCCCCACATTAGGTTCCCCAACGATAGCAACCGGAATCCCATTCTTAATCACATTGCCAACCGCAAAAGAATCCAGCAAGCGCTTCAGTACAAACCCGATGCGTTCAATTAATTCTCTGAATTGCGTGCGATCCGCAAATTCCACATCCTCCTCAGAAAAATCCAATTCCAATTCAATCAATGAAGCGAAGTTGAGTAACTGTTCCCGAAGAAGTGCAATTTCATTGGAGAACCCACCGCGCATTTGTTGCATGGCAATTTGGTGACTCGCCTCATTATCCGAAGCGATTAAATCAGCCACAGCCTCTGCTTGCGATAAATCCAGTTTACCATTTAAAAAAGCGCGCATGGTAAATTCACCTGGTTGAGCCATTTTCGCCCCTTTGCGCAGGCAAAGCTGAATAATTTGCTGTTGAATAAACGTAGAACCGTGGCAAGAAATCTCAATCGTATCTTCCCCTGTATACGAATTAGGGCCCTTAAAAACAGAAATAAGTACCTGATCCAGTATGCGTTCCCCATCAACCACATGACCTAAATGCAAGGTATGCGTCTTTTGTTTGGTTAAATCCTTGTTTTTGATCGATTTAAAAATGCCATGTACCAAAGCAATAGCCTCTTTTCCCGAAACCCGTATAATAGCAATAGCTCCAGCACCTGAAGGGGTTGCCAAAGCGACAATTGTATCTTGTAATATCATTTTATTCGTCTATAATAAAACGCAAAGATACTATTTATTCAGCAATCAATCCGCGGTAGATTCGCGGAATGAAGTAGCTTTATTTCTTTGTATATTTGAGTATAAAACGCCTAAAAATGAAAAAAATACTTCTCTTACTTTGTGGTTTATGTAGTGTGATGCTTTTTGGTCAAGCCTATCGTATGCCTATAGAAAACAAAGAAAAAATAGCACAATTAAATCCAGATGGCTTGGTGTTTTTAGTCAAAATAGAAGAAGTATTAGCAAACAATCACGAGAAGTTAAAAAATAAAAAGGAGGAGATTCAAAATCCCGCCATAGGAGAACTCTTTAAACAAGGCTTGCGCAATAGTCCCACATCAATCAAAAAACAAGTAGAAAATAACGTCTGTTTGAGTTGTTATGAAGCAGAGTGGGCGGATCAGCTTCTCGAAGTGAATTTGATTCGAGCAAAGAAGAATTACAACCGAGATAGTTTATATCAGAAGTCACTAACATTTAGTCGAGAGGCTATTCAAATACTTGGAAAAAATGTAGTAGAAAACAAAAATCCGAAGGCAAAACAAAGCGGAAGCACAGAGGTAGAGGGTTATGCTAAATTAGAACGGCAGTTAGGCGCATTATCCAGGGTAGAGGATTTTACCTTATTTAGAAAATTAGATTACAATTTTGTTGTTTCTCGTTTTGGCGTTTATTTACAGCTGACAAAGAGAATGACTTACTTGGGACAAGAAAAAAAGGGAAATAAAATTATAGATAAATACACCCCTGGCATATCGATTAAGAAGGATGAATACCTCTATGTCACTTACACCGTTGAAGAACATCCAGACCTTAGAGGAGCATTTGGCGATGGATTAACAGAAATTAAAGAAGTTGAAATTACAGGAGACCCCGAACTAGTAATCCAACTATTTGCTTCCTATTGGAGTCCGCTACAAGTGGACCTAACCCGTAATACAGGTTATATGGTCTCCATAGAAAAAATGAGCGATTATATTCAATTACAAGCTGTAGCTCCTAAGCAATACAAGATAACCATCACCAAGGGGAATATGGACGTTAATTATGCAGCCACGTTTGGAATTCACCAAAAGATAGAGGTAAAATAGAATAGGAGAAGAGGGGGTTGTTTTTTAGTTAAGGGACAGCCTTTTTTTATTTGAAAAGGTAGATTATTCCTGATTTTTTGCTTGAAATAAACGAGACATTCAAGCTTAATTTTATATCTTTATAGAAATCAAAATTACCACTATTATGAAAAAAATACTTTTTCCAACCGACTTTTCCGAAACGGCAAATAACGCTTTACTATACGCTTTGAAAATGGCGGATAGCCAAAAAGCAGCTCTTTTTGTACTTCATGCCTATGAGATGCCCGTAATATCAGCTACGGCAAATCCAGTGATGGTACAAGATGTGTATAAATCTATTGAATTAAGCAACTTTGAGAATTTTAAAGATCAAGTTCCTTTTATTCGCGATATCGCTAAAGCAAACAATTTAGACCATGTGCCGATGCACTTTATTTTAGAAGAAGGATTTTTAAACACCATTCTGAAGAAAAGAGTAGAAGAAGAAGAAATTGATTTGGTTGTAATGGGAACCAATGGAAACTCTGGATGGGACAGAAAACTTTTGGGATCCAATACAATTAACGCCATCAATTCACTAAAAGCACCCGTATTAAGTGTGCCCCATGATGCGATTTTTAATGGAGTAGAATCCATTGCGTTTTCAACCTTATTCAATGCAAATGATAAAATAGTATTAGACAAATTAGTGAAAATTGCAGAAGGCTATAACGCAACGATTAAGTGTATCCACATTGCAGAAGATGTAGATAAAATAAAACAAGATGTAGTAGATAGTTGGTTAGAAAACTATAAAGGACATCCAATTACCTTTACAATTATAGAAGGCAAAGACGTAGAAAAAGAAATTTTTACTTTCTTGGATAAAGAAAATATAGATATACTAGTTTCAGTTAAGCGAAACAGAAGTTTCTTAGAAAAATTATTTACTTCGAGTATGACTAAAAAATTGAGTTACCATACCCTTGTACCAATTATAGCTTTTCACGAGGAATAAAAACAATAAAAAAGTCGTAAAATTTAATGTTTTACGACTTTTTTATTCGTTTCATATTAATTGTCCTTGTTTTTATTGATTTCATCTTGAAGTTGTCTTCGGATTTTTTGTTCTCTTTCTAAAGAAGTTTTTCTAAATTCTTCTAATTCTTCATCCGTTTCTTTTAATTTGCGAACTGCATCTTTGGTATCCACATGACATTTTTTGAAGCGAAAGTAAAAAAGAGCCATCAATACAAAAAGAAAGGCAAATAGTGTTAAGATAACTACTTGAAAGGTTGTTTGATGGGTTGAAATGCCGAGGAACGTAAAGTTTTCTTCGTTATTCGCTGCTGATTTTAAATCGTTTTCAGCCTGTTCAAGTTTTGTAGTTAGCAGCGTAAGTTCTTCTTTGTTTTGGTTTATAAGAATTTGATTGCTTGCCAAACTGCTTTTGTATTGCTGGATAGAATCTGCTATATTTTTTTCTAGATCCCTAAGGCTTTGTTGATCAACCAGCTTAAAATTTTTATAACTGGAAGAGGTATCGAATATAGTTGAGAATTGGTTGTTGATAGTTGGTGTATTGCCCTGTGCGAAAACAGTACTTGTCACTGCTAGAAGGGCAACAATTAAAATACGTTTTTTTCTTTTCATTTAGTAACTTTTTTAGTCTTATTTTTATTGACGTCTAAGATAAGCCATTTATTGTAGAAAATTAAGATTAGGAAGTTTTCTTTTTAAGAGAAAATATTTTTTATTCGTGTAAGTATAGGGTAAAAAATGATGTTTATTTAATAAATAAGGTAATTTTAAGTAATTATTGTAAGGATAGTTTAAAAATGGTATATTTTTATACTTTTTTTTTCTTTAATAACGCGTATTTTGATGTAAAAGGGTTGATAATGATAGATTTTTTTTGGGTTAAGCATAGATTTGTAAGATGGAGCTTATGGCTTTTTTTATTGTACCCCTTAGCTCCTCATGCACAAGCATTAAATCAGGATGAATTAACGGCTGTCAAAATGTGGTTAGATGAAGATGGAGATACCAGTTTGTATATAAAAGTAAGCGCAGCTTGTAATAATTATGACAGTAAAAGAGCTTTTGAATTTATTGGTTTACCTTCTGCAATCACCTTGTTATTAAAAAATGATTTAGGCGATACTACTTTTGTCTATGAACATCCGCGTTTTGATTCTTCCATGCTTATGTTTTATAGTGAAGCCGTTTGGTTTAAGACCTATGAGTGGAAACAGGCAGTATTTATACCTTTATTTTATTGCAGTCAAAAACATGGAGCAATTATGCCTTTGTCTTACCTTATTTTATATAATCAGCAAATGCAAGTTGTTCATCTTTCCTTTCAATGTAAACCTGAAGTGTGGGGAACGTGCACCCCTGTATTTAAAAAACAAAAAATAAAGAATCAATTGACCCAACTGCCTCAGGCCTTACAAAAGGATTTTATAAAGTACATAGAAAATACCTATACCACTCGGGAGGATTTATATCCCAATCACAGAACCTTTGAACAAAAAAAATACAAAGATTGGAATTTAGAGTCTGTTGTTTCTATTGTTGAAGCGAGTTATCCTCATGAACTTTTACATCGATTACACACCTTTGTAGAAGATAAAAAATGGGATTTAGCAGAAGCGTACTTAAAAGAATTTGAGTATTTATATGTAGATACAGAGGGAATTGTTAGTATTTCTGGATTTCGAACGAGTAAAAAATTCTTTCAAGAAGAATGGACTACTTATGTAAGACACAATTTAACAAATGAACAGCTTATTTTAGAAAAGGCCAATGATTTTGTTGCACAAGGCGATTTTCAACGTGCGTATGATTTGTATAAAGCCGTGGTCGAAGAAATGAAGCCTACCCATTTTTAGAGGCCATTTAAAAGGCGTATCTTTTTACTGAATTAAAAAAGATCAAAGCATGCAAAAGGCAATACAAGATTTATATCCAGAAAATTTAGCGCATTGCTATGGATGCGGAAATTTAAATCCGGCAGGTCATCAGTTGAAAACCTATGTTGACGAACAAGAGGGGACGGTAGCTTATTTTACACCCAAAGAAGAATATACCGCTTTACCAGGAAGTGTGTATGGCGGATTAATCGCTTCATTACTCGATTGCCACGGTACAGGATCTGCAGCAGCATTTGTTTGTTTGGCTGAAAATATAGCCTTCGAAAAACCAATTGCTGTTCGCTGTGTAACGGCTTCTTTAAAGGTTGATTTCAAAGCCTTAACCCCCATGGGAGTGCCCTTAGTTTTAAAAGGAAAATTGAGAAGTATTGAAGGCAGAAAAGTATGGGTAGATATGACTTTATCTGCGGGGGATACACTTTGTGCGACCGCAGAAATTCTAGCTATTCGCTTAAGAGAGGAGTAAAAATAAAACGAGCTATAGTAGACCTATAGCTCGTTTCGCAACTTATGGAAAACCTGCTTATTTAACAGGAAGTGTTCGGGTTAACCAACCCCTTCTATTGGCGGTTGCAATGGCATAGGGTGTAATCCAAAACAAAGCAAAGGTGTAAAAAATACTATACGTATATGCCCAGAAGGAGTCTTTAATATTGTATTTCTTAGCGTAAAAAATAACCTGTATAGACGAAAAAATTAAAATTCCTGCTAAGGCACTGCTAATAAACATAATCGGGTAGCTTAAAACAAAATAAAGCATTAGCATCGTCATTGGATAGGCTAGAATTACTTTTAACCATTGATTTAAAAGTAGAATACGAGAGCCTGTTGTACTCCCTTTTCTAAATTTAGTAAACGCAAACTTACTCATCATAATATTCTCACGTACATTACTGCGTTCCCAACGAATAAACATTTTGTATAATCCCTTGAAATTCTCAGGGGTGTTGGTTAAAACATATGCATTCTTTTGAAATAATACGTGGTAACCTTGTTTTAAAATCATATTGGTCATCGCTCTATCTTCTCCAATATCCGAAGGCGTACCCATAAACGTCTGATGAATCCATTCTTCCAAACAATTCATAACCGCTTCTCTGCGATAGGCTGCTAAAGCCCCCGGAGTACATAAAACACTGTTTAAAGCACTTTGAGCAGAGCGGATAAATTCAAAACTAAATACGAAACTTACATTGAGCATTTTTGGAATTATACCATCTTGTGTGTTGAGCACAAGTACATTACCACCAACGGCACCACATAAACTGTTGTTTACGAAAGGACTAACTAATTGTCGTAATGTATCCTTTTTAACAATAGAATCACTGTCAACGGTAATAAAAACTTCTCCTTTTCCCAATTTAAATCCGCGGTATAAGGCATGTCTTTTTCCCTTGTTTTTGGGTTGTTGATAAATTTCTACTCGGGAACCCAATACGGCTTTTGCCTTTTGCATCCATTCCCATGTGTCATCTTTACTACCATCATCAAAAGAGATAATCTCTAATTTGTCTGCTGGAAAATCACTCTGGGCTAAACTGAGTAAAGTATCATATACCAAACGACCCTCATTATAAGCAGGTACAATTACAGTACAAGTGGGCAATAATTGATCATCCGTAACTGGTTTTACGGGTTTATATTTAAAATATTGATAGAAAATATAGACTAAGAACAGTAATTGGATGCCTAATAAGAACATACTAGACCCAAAAAATAATTGTCCTCCCCATCCTTCTAATCGTTTTAATTGAATTTTTTCAAAATAGGGATGAAAATAATATAAAATGAGTACACTACTGAATAATAAGGTAAAGGTAAGCGCTAAGACGAAATAGTCTGTAAGACTAAAGCGTTTCTTTTTATTTGCATTTTGCGAATATTCAGAAACTGAATGCGCAAATTGGGGAGCTTGAGTTTTTTTCATGAGTTTTAGTTTAGTGGAAATTAAAGGGGAGCCTAATTCCCTAAAAAGGTTTAAGACGGTCTGTTTTTTCCAAACTTTTATCTTACTGATTGTAATACAAGATACGTGCCATACGGTTTTACTGAGGTTTTGAGCGGTTTTGAGCGGTTTTGTGCCTTTGAGGTTCCCCACATTGTTGAATTGGACAACACTTTGGTTAGAGTAAGAATAGTAGTTGAGCTACTTGTTTTGAATAATTAACAGATTTAGGTTGTTTTATATGAAGGATTTAAGAGTGAATTTAGTGTACGCAAAATGAGATTTTTTAAATCGTTCGCTACTGCTTGTATAGAAAAAGAACCGATGCATTGGAATGAATCTAGAGAAGTTGAAAAGGGAAGAGAATTAAAAAGCAAAACGTTTAAAAATCTAGTTATCTTTGATTAACCTATTTTTTAAATAAATAATATGAAAATACTAGTAACTGGTGGACTAGGATTTATTGGCTCTCATACCGTTGTAGCTTTGCAACAAAAAGGATATCAAGTCATTGTGATTGATGATTTATCGAATGCGTCTATTGATGTTTTAGAAGGAATAAAGAATATAACGGTAAGCAAACCTTCATTCTCACAACTAGATTTGCGCGACAAGCAAGCGGTTTTTCAATTTTTTGAAAAAAATAAAGACATTGAAGGAGTCATTCATTTTGCAGCCTCTAAGGCGGTTGGAGAAAGTATGGCAAAACCTTTAGTGTATTACGAAAATAATTTTTTCTCTTTAATTAATTTACTATCCGCTTTACAAGCTTTTAACATCAATAAGATGCTATTTAGCTCGTCTTGTACGGTGTATGGTCAAGGAGAGACTATGCCTATAACCGAAGAGGAGCCTATTAAAACAGCACTTTCTCCTTATGGAAATACCAAACAAGTAGGAGAGGAGATTATAGCAGATTTAGCCAAAGTTTACCCTTTACAAGCCGTTTTATTGCGCTACTTCAATCCAATTGGCGCGCATGAATCAGGACATATAGGAGAATCTCCGTTAGGGATTCCTTACAACTTAATACCTTATATTACACAAACAGCAATTGGAATTAGAGAATACTTATCTATTTATGGTGGGGATTACGATACACCTGATGGAACTTGTGTACGCGATTATATTCATGTAGTAGATTTAGCAGAGGCGCATCTTCGTGCCATGGAGTATCTTTTACAGCAAAAAAACACACAACAAGTAGAAGCTTTTAATGTAGGAAATGGACAGGGGTATTCTGTATTGGAATTGGTGCATTCTTTTGAACGGGTAAGTGGCATAAAAATCAACTATAAAGTAGTAGAACGCCGTCTTGGTGATATTGACAAAGCGTGGGCAAATATAACTAAGATTGAACGTGTTTTAGGTTGGAAACCTACGAAAACATTAGACGATATGTTGGCTAGTGCATGGAAATGGGAACAAAAATCAAGAATAAAATAAAGAGAATTACATTTAAAATTTACGGATGAAAAATAGTAGCATTGAATTAAAATGGGGCATTATCTTTTCGCTTGTTGGATTACTGTGGATGGTGTTGGAAAAAGTAACCGGTTTACACGGAAAATACATTGATTATCACATGTATTTGACCAATTTATTTGCTATTCCAGCTGTAATTGTAATGGTTTTAGCTTTAAAGGATAAAAAGAAAAACTTTTATGAAGGAGATATGACATATAGTGAAGGTATGTTGACCGGTGTAGTCCTTTCTTTAATTATTGCCCTTTTGAGCCCCCTAACCCAATGGATAACAAGCTATGTGATTACACCCGATTTTTTTCCTAAGGTTATTCAACGATCAGTCGAATTAGGCTATTATGCCAATACCCAAGATGCAGCTAGTTATTTTAACTATGCAAATTATGCTAGACAAGGCTTTTTGATGAATTTGATGATGGGTGTAGGAACTACGGCAATAATTATGATTTTTTTGAGAAGCAAAAGTGGGAGTAACTATGAGAGGTGATCACAAACCTTTTACCTATCACCTTTTACTTAAAAAACATATCTCAAAAAAGAATAAGCTTTGCGTGTTTCATTATAAGATAAATTAGATTCGTTGGCATACGCCTCTTGTTCAAAGGAAATTTGTCTATATGCTTTTCTCCTATTGCGATAGTACAAGAGACGCAGGAGAAATTCAATTCCATACCAAAGATAGAAAACAATAAGGACGAGTTCTAGCTGTTGTTTAAGGTGAATGCGTTCATGATTCACAAGAATAGGATCAGTAGCAAAAGAGGCTTCTCTGTAAATAATAAAAGGAAAAAAGGTCAAAGCCATGAAGTTTTTAGGCAACAGTTTACATACGAGCAAAATTGATTTAGGCTTTGTCATAGATTGAACCGTATAATTTTAATTTGGTACACTGAAATTAAGCTTTTTTTCGACCTCTTTTTAAAACAATTCGCGTGCTTCTGATTTGATCAACCGTGTGGTGTCTAATATATTCATTATGCAAGAGCCAACCACCGAGGCCGCCAAGTAAACTTCCGATAACAATATCTGTTAAACGAACTTGAATCAATGTATTTGGTGCATGTATCAGTGGACTTCCTGCTTCAGCTAATAAAACAGTTAGAGCAGTAATGAAAACAACCGCAATCGTATAATTTCTAGAAATAAAAATTTCAATAATGAATTGCAAAATCATAATGCAAATACACAAGTACAAAGGATCCTGAGAAATTGAGATTAGGACCCAGCATAAACCGATTCCAATAAAAGTACCCGTTATACGATGTAAAGCCCTTTGCCAGACGTGATACAGCGATATACCTTGCATAATGGCCAAACACGAAATAGGAATCCAATAGGGGTTATTAAGATTCAATACATTCCCAATAAGCAAAGAAATCAACATAAATCCACCTACAAGGAGTGCGCGAATAAAGTAATCTACTTGCGCTTTTATAGGTACAGGTTGGATAATCCGAACCGGTGTTTTGCTTGTATACTTTCGTCCAACACTAAAACTATAAATCAGCGCTAAGGTACAAGCAAAGATAGTTCCTAAAACAAAATAACCAATTCGCGTGGCTATTGTATCAAAATCAAAAGGGGTATTACTAGCCATTGAGGCAATCATAATAAAGAAAAAACTCCCTGGAGGAGGCATAGAAAAATAAAGTGAGATCCAATGTACGGCAGTTGCAAATAAACCAAAAACTAGCGCTGATACAAGGTAATTAAAACTAAAAATTACCCCAACCACGTAGGAAAACATAAAACCAAAAGAACAAACCAGCATGATAAACATGCGTTGAGGTGTGGGGAGATTAGAAGGCAAATACAAAATAACCAAACCCGCTAAACAAGCCAATAAGCCCGCTTGCAAATGGTCAAAATACCAACCTACTAACAAGGGAACTCCTATCGCGAACATAGCCATAAATGGAATGTGCCACAAGCGATCGCTGTGTTTCAGTTGGAATAAATTAGCGCCTTCTTGCTTCAGCAATTGAACAAAGAAATTACTTCTCATGGTTTTGAACTTTTTTACAGTTAAGAAAGTATAAACTGTTTTATCTCTAAATTTAAATCCTTGCCCAAGGAGTAGGTAGGACTAAATCAGTGTTTTTTTAGGTTGTGCAAATATACAAAAAAGAAGGAGGGAATGCCCCTTGAACAGTATATTCGTTAAGAACAAAATAAGAATCCATTCTACTAAAAATAAAAGAGGTTATCTCCTGAGAAATAACCCCTTCGTTGAAAAAATTAAAAAATTGTTAGTTTTGATGAAGCGTTGATTTGAATTCATTTAGACTATCTTCAAAGACTTGTTTAAGCCTATCGTTGCTAATACTGCCATTTTTAAAATTATCTTGAAAACTAGGTAAAGAAAAATGGGCTTTTATATTACCTCCAAAAAAGGGGAAAATAGTTTTTGCCGATTCCATTACGGATTGTCCACCTCTTGGTCCTGGAGAAGTAGAAAGCAAAAACATTGGTTTTTGTTGAAATAAGGTTTTATCTGCACGCGATCCCCAATCGAATATATTTTTAAAAGCGGTACTAAAAGTTCCATTGTGTTCCGCTAATCCAATAATTAAAGCATCACTTTCTTGTAGAATTTGATTGAAGGTTAACGCTTTTTCAGGAATTCCTTGTTTATTTCTTTCCGCAGAATAAATAGGCATTTCATAATCGTTTAAATCTAATACTTGTATTTCGTATCCTTCTAAAGTATATAAGGCACTTTTTACCAATTCTAAGTTGATAGATTGCGTGCTATTCGTTGCTGCAAATGCGGTTATTTTCATGGTTGTTTCTCGTTTTATTGTTTGACAAAGGTAGACGTATAACAAAAGAGAATGACTTAATCTAGAATAAGAAATAACAGAAAACGGGCTGTTTTTCTATAGTCTTTATCCACGTAAAATCTCCCTGAATATAAAAGGGTATTCAATTACTGTTCTGAATAAAATGAAAGAGAAGGGGAGCATCCAATACATCCACAATAGGTAAAGTGAACGTTTGATTCCAATAAAAAAAAGCTATGAAACCAAAGTTTCATAGCTTTTCCACTTTATTAAAATAAAAAGATTATTTATCGATTGATCCAAGTACTCTTTGCATAAAGCTATTCAACGCTTCTTTTTGCGTAGCACCTTCTTTCATTAATTTTTGAACTTCCAGTGCCCCGTACATATTGGAAATTAATTCACCTATTACGTCTAATTCTTCATCTTTCAAGGAAGGAACTTCTGTTAGGTTTTCCAATACTTCAAGTGTTTCAATGATATAGTCTTGGTCATTATCCTCAATAAATTGAGTTAGGTGTTTGATTACGGGTAATTTCATGCTATTTGTATTTAGAATTAAGCAATTTCGCCAACTAATTCGTGTAAAACTTCTGTTTTATTCGTTTGCGTTTGATTCACTAATTTCCCATTTACAAAAGTAGCAAAAGTAGGTAGATTACTCACGTCAGCTAGTTTTCGAGATTCAGGAAATTTCTCAGCATCTACAATAACAAAAGTAATATTCTCTTTTTCTGTCGAAAGCTTTTTAAACTTCGGCTTCATAATTCTACAATTCCCACACCAAGTAGCTGAAAATTGAACAACTACTTTCTCATTTTGACCTACAATTTCTTGTAAGTTATCTTGGTCTAATTCTAAAAGCATTTTTTTGTTTTTTTTAGATTAATTACTAATTAGTGTTTGCTTAAATAAGCTGCAACACCTTTTCTGTCCGCATTCATTGCATCTTTTCCTTCTTCCCAGTTTGCTGGACATACTTCACCATGCGTTTGAACGTGCGTATAAGCATCAATTAATCTCATATATTCATTCACGTTTCTTCCTAATGGCATATCGTTTACTGACTCATGGAAAATTTTTCCTGCTTCGTCAATTAAATAAGTAGCTCTATAAGTAACGTTTGATCCTTCAATTTGTACTGAATCTAACTCTTCGTTGTATTCTTCACTTTCAATGTCTAAAATTCCCAATACTGAAGATAAGTTTCTTTGTGTATCCGCAATAATAGGGTAAGTTACGCCTTCGATACCTCCGTTGTCTTTGGCTGTATTTAACCAAGCAAAGTGAACTTCATTTGTATCACAAGAAGCACCAACTACTAGTGTGTTTCTTTTTTCAAATTCAGGAAGTGCTTCTTGGAAAGCATGTAATTCAGTTGGACATACAAAAGTAAAATCTTTTGGATACCAGAATAAAAGTACTTTTTTATTATTTTTTGTTGCCTCTTCAAAAAGGTTGATTCTTAAATTATCACCCATTTCTGAAATTGCATCTACTGTAATGTTTGGAAACTTTTTACCTACTAAAGACATAATGTTTATTTTTAAAAGTTAATATGTGTTTTTATTTCTTATTTCTACTACAAATGTAGTGTACCCTCTAGGGATAAGCTATTATTTTTGATTATTGTTTTTTATTTTACTATAAGTTTTATTTATAGTCTATAAAAGCTTTTAGAGTTGAGGTCGATGATAAAACTTATTTCGACGAGTCTAAATATAGGGATAAAAAACGAGTTTGTATGCTAAGAAATTGTTATAAATCTTTAAAATAGGAGACGCTTATTCTGAAGTATAAGCAATAGAAAAGACACTTTCCGGGTGTATATACTAAAAAAAAACTGACTGTTTGCTAGAACAGTCAGTTTAGGAAAGTAAGTTATATATAATAAAGTTGACTTAAAGGCAAAGTCTGAGAAGGTTGAATAGAAACAGGACGCTGATCAATGTGAATCTCATAGGTTTGATGATCCATTTCGATATGCGGTCTAGCTGCATTGTGTATTAAATCTGATTTTTTTACCTGGCGTGTATTTTTTACAGGTAGCAGATTTTTTTCTACACCTAATTCTTTCAATCCTCCAAAATCAATCGCTTGTTGAGCAACGAATAAGGCTGAAATCTCACCCACTACTTTTCCGAATGTTCCCCACATTGGGCGATACATATAAGGCTGAGGAGTTGATATTGAAGCATTAGGGTCACCCATTCCTGCGTATACAATTATACCTCCTTTTAGAACCATTTCTGGTTTAATACCAAAAGCGCAAGGTCTATAAAAAACTAAATCAGCCATTTTGCCAATTTCTACTGAACCTACATATTCAGAAATACCGTGTGTAATAGCGGGGTTTATCGTGTATTTTGCTACGTAGCGTTTGGCTCTGAAGTTGTCATTAACTGTATCAGGATGCAATGCACCAAAATCTTTTTTCATTTTATCCGCAATCTGCCAAGTACGCGTTACAACTTCTCCGATACGTCCCATCGCTTGTGAATCTGAACTCATCATCGATATAGCTCCCATATCCTGTAAGATACCTTCCGCAGCGATTGTTTGTTCTCTGATTCGCGATTTTGCAAAAGCGATATCCTCAGGAATATTTTTATCTAAGTGATGACAAATCATCATCATATCTAAATGCTCGTCAATCGTATTGATGGTGAAAGGATTCGTTGGCGTAGTAGAAGAAGGCAAAATGTTGTCATATTCCACGACCTTTAATAAATCCGGAGCATGTCCTCCTCCTGCACCTTCGGTATGGTAGGTATGGATAGATCTACCATTAAAAGAAGCTAAAGAATCCTCAACAAATCCAGCCTCGTTTAAAGTATCCGTGTGAATACAAACCTGAATATCAGCTTCGTCTGCCACTTCTAAACATTTATTTAGAACATAAGGTGTACTTCCCCAATCTTCGTGAATTTTCATTCCACCCGCACCCGCAGTTACTATTTCATGTAATGCTTCAGCACTTGAGCTGTTTCCTTTGGCTAAAAAGATAAAATTAACTGGAATTTTATCAGTAGCTAGCGCCATGCGTTGTAAATGCCATGCGCCAGAAGTACAATTGGTTGCTAGTGTACCAGCAGCAGGTCCTGTACCACCACCTACAACAGTAGTTGTTCCAGCTTGTAAAGCTACATCAAACTGTTGGGGACAGATATAATGAACATGCGTATCGATTGTTCCAGCTGTGACAATTAGGTTTTCACCTGCAATGTATTCTGTACCAACACCTACAATCATATCAGGGGATACGCCATCCATGGTCAAAGGGTTTCCCGCTTTTCCAATGCCAACAATTATCCCGTTTTTAATTCCTATATCTGCTTTTACAATACCCCAATGGTCTAGAATAATAGCATTAGAAATAACGGTATCTAGTACTTGGTCTTTCGTTGCTAAAGGATGTTGACCCATACCATCTCGCACTACTTTTCCACCACCAAATAGTAATTCATCCCCATAGGTAGTATAATCTTTTTCAACCTGAATCCACAGGTCTGTATCTGCTAAGCGTATTTTATCTCCTGTTGTTGGACCAAAGTAGCTAGCATATTCTTTACGTGATATTTTTTTCATTTTGCTTGTCAATAGTATAAATTAAAGGGAACCATTTATTTTTCCTGTAAAACCATGGATGATTTTATCTCCGCCATATTCTACAAGACCAATCGTTTCTTCCACCCCTGGCATAAAACGAACAGATAAACCGGAGGCAATATCCAAATGATACCCTTTAGTTTGTTCTCTGTCAAACGATAAAGCGGGGTTGACTTCATAAAAGTGAAAATGAGAGCCTACCTGTACCGGTCGATCAGCCGTATTGATTACCTGTACCTGAATGCGTTTTCTATTTTCAGATAAGGTGATATCTTCTTCTGCATAAGCGTATTCACCCGGTATAAGTGTAGCAGATGCTGCATGTGGAATAGGGTTATTTAGTGAAACAAGTTTGGTTCCATCTACAAACATAGCCTCCACTTGTACTTGTTCTAATAATTCTGGAACACCTGGCATAACCTCTTCTGCTGTAAGTAACTGATTACATTCTTCAATCAATTTCTGCACGGTTTTACCTTCCCTTGCTCCCTCAATAATATGACCTGATAGATAAGCAATTGCTTCTGGATAACTGAGTTTTAAGCCTTTGTCTTTTCGGCTCTTTGCTATAATAGCGGCAAATAAAAGAAGCATTTTTTCTTTTTCTTGATGCGTTAAATACATAGTTGATAAAGTTTTGTGCAAAAGTAGACCCCCTAGAAGTAGGAGCAAATAGCCATACCATGCGAATACTTTCCTTTTTCGTGCCATGCCTAATTTTGCTTCTTTTTTTAGTTAACTTTAGGCGTATTTTTTACTGTACTTTATATGAAAGAAGTTTCTATGATTTTATCTAGTTACGATTATAAAAAAAGATACTTACCCTATCTCGATTTTACGATATTAAGCAATACAAATTCACTACAGGTTTATAAAGTAGAGGAATATCTAACAGGTATCATAAAACCAGTTAGCCCCTATAGAACGGCTTTTAGTTTTGTTATTTTCATTGTTCAGGGCGAATTTGAACAATTGATTAACTTTCAGAATTATCGCATTTCAGCAGGGGAGTGTCTGCATGTCAAGCAAGGCGTATGGACAGCCACACACTATTTATCAGAAGATATTAAAGGATTTATTGTTTTTTATGAATCGGATATTTTTACCCAATATTTGTTGATGCACAACAAAAAGGAAGAGGTGAGGTATATGCCGTATTACAAATTAAACTATTACGATGTTCAGGCATTAACAGCTAGTATGCTTTTGCTATACGGTGAGTTAGGACAGCCAGAAAATCGGCCTAGTATTTATGTACCCATTTTTTACTCTATTTTGTCGCGATTAAATTATTATACCGATAATTATACCTTTACTTCGAGGGATTTAGAAATTGCCTTTAAATTTAAAGAGCTCGTTATAGAATCCCATATTCGCGAAAAATCGGTGAGCTATTATGCCAATCAATTATGTTTGTCCGAGAATTATTTAAACCGCTGCATCAAAAAAATTATTGGCCGTTCAGCCAAACAATTTATCAATGAAGTGATCCTAGAATACGCTAAGTTACTCTTGCTAAATTCTACACGAGATATTGCTGAGATAGCCCATGAATTGCATTTTCCATCACCGAGTTATTTCTCCAAGTTTTTTAGGAAAGAGATGGGAATGTCTCCGCATGAGTTTAGAATAAAAGAAAGACTTTATATGGAGGAGGTTCTCAATCGATGAGTGAGGTGGAGGTTTGTTGTTTTGTAAGTAGCTAGTAGGGGGGCTTCTTTCTTACCAAAGAACAATCCACAAAAAACTATTTCTTGAGAATACGCCTAATTTTAATATCAAAAGCAGCATAGAGTAACGTTACAAATGGACTTAGATAATTGAAAAAAGCATACGGTAAATAGGTTAATGTAGGAATGCCTAAAACGCCTGCGTGATAAGCGCCACACGTATTCCACGGAATTAGAACAGAAGTAACAGTTCCTGAATCTTCTAAGGTTCTACTTAAGTTTTCGGGTGCTAAGCCTTTTTGCTTATAGGCTTCCGCAAACATTTTTCCAGGTACAACAATCGATAAGTATTGGTCAGATGTGGTGATATTAACGGCTAAACAACTTGCAACCGTACTGGCAAATAAACCAAATAGGCTATTGCCAATGGATAAAAGAGCTCCTGATATTTTTTGTAAAGCGCCAATAGCTTCCATGGCTCCTCCAAAAAACATAGCACAAAGAATTAACCAAACTGTATTAAGCATACTAGCCATTCCTCCCGCTTCAAATAGACCATTTAAACTTTCTAAAGGCGATAAGATGCGGATATCAGTTGTTAGCGCAAGCATCACTCCTTTGTAAGCGTGATAAAAATCAAACGTTGTTCCACCTGCTACACTTGTTACAATATTGGGTTGAAAAATAAGAGCGAAAATTGCACCTAATAAAGTGCCAATTAACAAAGCGGCAATGGGTTGTACTTTTTTAACAATCAGTACAATCACTACAACAGGTACAATAAATAAGAATGGAGTAATGGTAAAAGTAGCGCTAATAGCCTCTAAAGTTTCGGTAGTATTTACTTGTCCATCCGCGGTGTAGATAAAACCGAGAATAATAAACAAAATTAGCGTTACGATATAAGTAGGAACAGTGGTATAGAGCATGTAGCGAATATGTGTAAATAAATCGGTACCTGCCATGACAGGAGCTAAATTCGTGGTATCCGATAAAGGAGATAATTTATCCCCAAAATACGCACCAGAAATTACGGCTCCTCCGATAACCCCTAAAGGCATTCCCAAGGCATTTCCAATCCCTACTAGAGCTATACCAACCGTTGCAGAGGTAGTCCAAGAGCTACCTGTCGCAATGGAAATAATAGAGGTAATAAGCAAACAAGCAGGTAAATAGATAGAGGGATGTAGAATTTCCAAACCATAGTAAATCATAGTTGGAATGATCCCACTTAACAGCCAAGTACCCGATAAAGCTCCTACCAATAAGAGGATGAAGATGGCATTGGATGTATCGCGAACGTTATTGATAATTTGAGTGAGTATGGTATCATAGGAGACGCGATTGTACAGCCCTACAAGCATGGCAATGGCTCCTCCAAGAAGTAAAATAAACTGATTTGTTCCTGATAAAGCATCATCCTTAAATATAAAAACATTGATAGCCAATAAGAAAACTAATAACAAAACTGGAATTAGAGATTGAAATAAAGTAATAGGTTTTGTTTGTTTTTCTTGCATTTCGAGTTTTTTAAGGAATGAATAAAAGTAAAAGTAATTAATTTTGTGGGATACAACCTAAAAACAGCAACATAAACTATACCAAAAAGGTAAAAAAGTATCATTCCTAAGCTTATATTGGAATACAGCAATGATAGACTTTCGCTTTTTTGTACAGGACCTCGTAGGCAATTTATTTTGGTCTTATTCGGATTTTGTTTGAGACTTGTTCGGAAAAAGTTCTCTTTTTCCGAAGCGTTTCCGAAGGAGTCTCGAAGGAGTCTCGAAGAAAGCCCGAATAAGGTGGGGTAAAAACGGAAGCACGACCTAGCTTAGAAAAGGATTTAAATAATAGAAATTCAATAGTTTATAAGATTTTCTAAAAATCAACTTAGGTATATAGGATAAAGAATTCGAAGTGTTCAAGCTGCAATATAAACCTAAATGAGTTAGAATTTACGGACTAAAAGGACTATTTATCTCTTGATATCTCTTAATTTTGTAAGGAATAAAATCGATAGCATATGATAGTTAGAGACAAAAAGCATATTGTGCAAATGCTTTTTATTTGGAAGGGGTCTGTGCTCAAAAAAATAGCCCCTACTTTATTAGCCATATTTCTCTTTTCTTGGTTGGTATATTGGAGTCATTATTTTTTTCCAGAGATCATCATACCTCTGAATGTTGGCGCATTTACTTTAGTGGGGATTTCTCTAGCTATTTTCTTGGCCTTTTGCAATAATGCAGCCTATGATAGGTATTGGGAAGGACGAAAACAATGGGGGAGTTTAGTGATTTACACCCGATCGTTGGCTTTTCAAATTTTGCATTTTATTCCAGAAGATGATTCCTTTACCCTCAAAGAGAAGCAAAAGGGGATTCGCTTGATAATTGCTTTTTGTTATGCACTGAATAAACAATTGAGAAATAAGACGGATTTAGATATTGTGCGCTCCTATTTGACGGAAGAAATGTATCAGGAAATGTTGACCAAGCGCTTTAAACCCGCTTTTTTGTTAAGTGAATTAACCAAATGGATTAACGAACAATATAAAGCAGGAAGAATAGACTCTATTACGCAAGCGAGAATCGATCAAAATATAGAACAACTATCCATCGTTTTAGCGGCTTGTGAACGTATTGTACATACCAAGATTCCCTTTGTATATTTTATTATTCTGCATCGAACTGTCTATATCTATAGTTTTCTTTTGCCTTTTGGGTTGATTGATTTGATTGTCTGGACCATGCCTTTCTTTGTTACTTTTGTCGCTTATACCTTTATTGCTCTTGATGCTGTGGTTGCAGAAATAGCAGAACCTTTTGGCGAGGAAGAAAACGATTTAGCACTGGATCAAATGTGTAGCAATATTGCCTATTCCTTAGCTGAAATTTCAGGATTGGAATTACCTGCTTTAGTGCTTCCTGATAAAAATTACATTGTAAAATAAAGCGTAAATACGATTTGATATCAAAAAAAGCATGCTGTTGAAGCATGCTTTTTTTTATGCATACCTTTGAAATGCGTTTATGGATGCCCAGTAGGCTAGGGAAAACAGCTGTTTTTTATTCTTAAGAAAAAATTAACACAAGGAGAAGTAAAAAAAAAGGCCTTTACTGCATTATTTTTTTTGTATTGTAAATTACTTTTGCTTAGTTTTTATCTAATGATATATGGGCGATTTTGAAGTAAATTCATTTTATGAGTTAATAATACACGATTTAGTGAATCAGGGGTACGCCACTGTGGATTGTTTTTTTACCGAAGAAGAAATCGACCTGTTGCGAGCGAATTTGTTTGTGAAACAAGAACTGCAAACTTTTAAAAAAGCAGCGATTGGACAAGCAAGTAGTGAACAAATAATTGAAGAGGTACGCGGTGATTTTATTCTGTGGATGGATGAACATGCGCTTGATGAGGTGGAGAAAATGTATTTCCAAAGGATGAATGAATTTATTGTCTATGTGAATCGCACTTGCTTTTTGGGAATCAAAGAAGGGGAGTTTCACTATGCAAATTATCCTGTAGGGACTAGATACCAGCGTCACTTAGATGTTTTTCACAAAGATACACGTCGTACTCTATCTGTTGTTTTGTATTTGAATGACAAAGATTGGACCCCAGCTAATGGGGGTGAATTGGTTTTGTTCGTACCCGATGAAAAGGGGAACGAAAGAGAGGAAATTGTCTATACCCTACCTGGTCGACTGGTGATTTTTGACAGTAAAACAATTGAACACGAAGTTCGAATGGTTCACAAGCCTCGCTATAGTATTACGGGATGGTTGAAAACAAGATAAATTGGAGGGTACCTAATAGGGTGCTCTTTTTGTTTTTAAATGCCTTATCGAAGTCCTTTTTCATCTACTAACAATTTTGTAAGTTCTTTCTTATTCACCTAACGTGAGCTAATTTTGAGATCACAAATTTGAAAAACATGAATTTAGCTCAGAATATTATCGGATTCCATCACGTATCTATCAAAGCAGAACAGTTCGAGTCTACGATTGAATTTTATAAAAATTTAGGATTTGAACCCGTTCACAGTTGGTCATTGCCAGAGATTAACATGGAAAAATGTACCATGCTTTACCACAAGGCAATTAACTTTTACTTGGAAATCTGCGATAAAAATGCCGCTATGCCTACCCAAGGAAGAAAGCGAGAAGCTGAGGATGACTATATTGAAAATGCGTTACTCCATATCTGTTTTGAGGTGAAAGATGCCAATCTTGCACGACAACAAGCCTTGCAATATGGAGCAATCGATTTAAGCCTAGGAGTGGATGAGGTAGAATTGAAAAGTGACATCAAAACCATCCATGTGCGAAACAGCCTCGTTTATAGTCCCAATGGAGAAGTAATCGAATTTCTGGAACGCGCAAACTTTGCTTAATCATCCGCTGAAAAATCAGCTAGTACCTGTAAAATAGGCGCTAGTTGATGGCCTTTTTGCGTGAGGGAATAGATAGATGAGGTTTTACTCTTGTCTTTGAAAACCAAGCCATCGGCTATCAATTCATTCAATTGCCTCGAAAGCGTTCGGTCACTGATTTCAGGTAGCAGTACTTTGAATTGAGAATAACTCGTTGTTGCTTGAAGGAGCTGGAATAAAAGAGAGAATTTCCATCGACCACTAAATAAAGCCAAAGTCTTAGAAGCCTTGCAGAATTGTTGCAGTGCTTTTTCATTGCTTGCGTTGGTTGAATTTTCTTTGCGCATATTTCAAATTTAACTCGTTATATGCAAATGTAGGATACGCTAAATTAGTTTGCAACAATAGACCGTATAACTAAAAATAGAGATTCATCGCTATTTAGCGTCAATTTGGGAGTAAAGATGAAGTTGGAGGCTATTGCTTACACGGAATCCTAGCTTATTTCTACTAGATACAGAATAAAATCCAGCTTCTCTCGTTAATTTCTGTATTTTTGTTTACTATAGCAAAAGTATCTCCATACAAGGGTACACGGCTTAATTTTGAAAACTATGTTTGATTTTCGGTTGAAGGTTTTTTATACAGTTGCGAAGAGGGAAAGCTTTACCAAGGCAGCCAAAGAACTCCTGATTTCTCAACCCGCCGTTTCTAAACACATTCGAGAAATTGAAGGGCATTACCAAACCAAACTATTCGTTCGGGATGGAATTGCGATTCGATTGACCGAATCAGGTCAATTGCTGTACACCTATGCAGAAGAGATTTTCTCGATCTATCGCAATTTAGAATTTGATATGCACGCGCTCAATTCAAAAATGGATGGAAATTTGCGCATCGGAGCAAGTACAACCGTTTCCCAATATGTTTTACCACCACTTTTAGCGGAATTTAGAGCCAAAGTACACGATATCCATCTGGATATACTTTCTGAGAATTCGGCGGTGATTGAACAATTGTTATTGAGTAAAAATATCGATGTGGGGGTAGTGGAAGGATGTTCAAAAAATCCACAAATCAAATATATTGACTTTATTGATGATGAAATTGTCCTAGTTTGTCGCGCGGATAACCCCAAATTTAAAACCGGTATAATTGAACCCGAAGAGCTCAAAGGGTATTCCTTTTTACTGAGAGAAACGGGATCTGGTACGTTAGATGTCATTGAGCGAAACCTAAATCAGGTGGGAATTTCAATCAATCAATTGCGCAATGAAATGAATTTTTCAAGTACCGAAAGTATCAAAATGTATTTGAAACATTCGGATAGCTTTGCCTTTGTGTCGATTCATGCCATTCTCAAAGAATTAAAATACAACGAATTGATTGTCGTTGATATCCATGGGTTAGATATTCGCCGAAAATTTAGTATTGTTCAACGCCAAGGGCAAGAAAGTGCCTTGGTTGAATTGTTTATCCGCTTCATTAAATCCTATAACTTCAAGTTATAGCTCATAACTATTATGTATTTTTTTCGCTTCTAAGGATGTTTGACCTTTGTAGAGTTGAAAAACATACAAATTATGACGCTATCAAATAAGAATACCGAATTAAGTAGTAAAATTATAGGGATTGGTTTAGCTGTTTTAAGTTTATTTCCTTTTATTTCTTCAGCAACTGCTTTAGTTTTAGGAATCATTTATGCGCAAATATTCGAAAATCCTTATAGTAAACAAACAAAAAAAGCGACAGGTTTGCTATTGAAAGTGGCTGTAGTAGGGTTGGGGTTTGGCATGAATGTACACAGTGCAATAGCCGCGGGAAAAGAAGGGTTTGTACTGACCATTTTCTCCATTTTCGTCACCTTAGTTTTGGGTTTTGGAATTGGCAAGTTATTTAAAATTGACAAGAAAATATCCTATTTGATTTCATCGGGTACTGCCATTTGTGGCGGAAGTGCAATTGCTGCAGTATCTCCAGTAATTCAGGCTGATGAAAAACAAATATCCGTAGCCTTGGGCATTGTCTTTATCTTAAACTCTGTGGCGCTGATTATTTTTCCTCCTATAGGGCATGCTTTGGGGTTGAGTCAAGTTGATTTTGGTTTGTGGTCGGCCATAGCCATTCACGATACAAGTTCGGTAGTTGGCGCAGCAGCTAAATACGGAGATGAAGCTTTAGCCGTCGCAACTACCGTAAAATTAGCCCGCGCTTTATGGGTAATTCCCGTTGCTTTTTTATCTACCCTATTATTTCAAAATAAAGGATCCAAAGTAAAAATCCCCTATTTTATAGGTTTGTTTATTTTAGCGATGTTGGCGAATTCTTATCTTCCTTTTATTCAACCTTTAAGTCCTTATATCGTTCAAATGTCCAAAGCAGCCCTAACGCTAACGTTGTTTTTTATTGGTACATCGCTCTCCTATCGAACAGTGAAAAACGTAGGCGCTAAACCTTTTATTGAAGGGGTATTGTTGTGGGTTTTTATTTCGATTAGTTCTTTGGCTTATATTTTGTATGTGTGAGGTTTGTGATAGGTAGAAGGGAAATATCAAATCACAAACAACGGTGTAGTACCTGTAGTACCTATGACAAGCTGTAGTAAGGAAGAAGAAAATAATTTACCCTCTCAAACCTATCAACTTTCAGATGAAGGCTAGCAACTAAAAATTACCAAAATGGAAGCCCTATTTTCAACATAGGGTTGGAGTAAAGATAAGCACTATTATATTTCCTCTATTATCCACTACTTTATAAAAAAAACGGATATTTCTTAGTTGAAATATCCGTTTTTTTATTGGTTTGTATCGTTGTATCAAACTTGAATTACACCCAGATTAAAAGGTTTTTCGATAGGCGCATGATTCGCTGCTTCAATTCCCATAGAAATCCATTTTCTCGTATCTAACGGATCAATGATACCATCGGTCCAGATGCGAGCTGCTGCATAATACGGAGAGATTTGTTTGTCGTATTTGGCTTTTATTTGGTCGTATAGTTTTTGTTCTTCTTCCGCTGATATCTCTTCCCCTTTTGCTTTTAAAGAAGACGCTTCAATTTGCATTAATACTTTAGCGGCTTGAGCTCCACCCATCACAGCAAGTTCTGCACTTGGCCAGGCAAATATTAAACGCGGATCATAGGCTTTTCCACACATGGCGTAGTTACCTGCTCCATATGAATTCCCAATAATTACAGTAAACTTAGGTACAACAGAATTAGAAACTGCATTAACCATTTTTGCACCATCTTTAATGATACCGCCATGCTCTGATTTTGAGCCTACCATAAATCCAGTTACATCTTGTAAGAAGACCAAAGGTATTTTCTTTTGGTTGCAATTCGCAATAAATCGAGTGGCTTTGTCTGCGGAATCTGAATAGATTACACCGCCAAATTGCATTTCTCCTTTTTTAGTTTTAACTACTTTGCGTTGGTTGGCAACAATACCAACAGCCCAACCATCCATACGAGCATATCCCGTAATTAAAGATTGGCCATAACCTGCTTTGTATTCTTCAAATTCTGAATTATCAACCAAACGCTTGATAATTTCCATCATATCGTATTGCTCTGCACGAGATTTTGGTAAAATACCGTATATATCATTGGGATCAGAAGCTGGTTTTTTAGCCGCAATTCGGTTGTAACCTGCTTTGTCAAAATCGCCAATTTTATCCACGATATTTTTAATCTTGTCTAAAGCGTCTTTATCGTCTTTTGCCTTGTAATCTGTAACACCCGAAATCTCACAATGAGTAGTTGCTCCACCCAAAGTTTCATTGTCAATACTTTCGCCAATAGCTGCTTTTACTAAATAGCTTCCTGCTAAGAAAATACTACCTGTTTTGTCAACGATTAAAGCTTCATCACTCATAATAGGTAAGTAGGCACCTCCTGCAACACAGCTACCCATTACAGCGGCAATTTGCGTGATACCCCTACTACTCATAATGGCATTATTTCTGAAAATACGACCAAAGTGTTCTTTGTCTGGGAAAATTTCGTCTTGTAGTGGTAAATATACCCCCGCACTATCTACTAAATAAATAATAGGCAGTTTATTTTCTATTGCAATTTCTTGTGCGCGTAAATTCTTTTTTCCAGTAATAGGAAACCAAGCACCCGCTTTTACTGTAGCATCATTGGCAACTACAATACACTGCTTGCCTTTGATATAACCTAATTTGACTACAACACCACCAGACGGACATCCTCCGTGTTCTGCATACATTTCTTCTCCTGCAAAGGCCCCAATTTCAATACTATTAGCCTTGTCATCTAAGAGGTAATCGATGCGTTCTCTGGCTGTCATTTTTCCTTGTTGGTGTAATTTTTCAATTCTTTTTTCACCGCCACCAAGTTTAACTTTTGCTAGTTTTCGTTTTAAATCTGAAAGCAATAACTTGTTGTGATCTTCGTTTTTATTGAAGTTAATATCCATAGTTATCTAGGTTGTTGTATAATATTATTAGTTGTCGCTAAAGTACAAAATAAAAATATATAGCCCCATACTATGTGTAATATTCACAAAATGCTTCCCTTTAAACTAGAATCCACAAAAATAAAATAAACGTAAAAAACTGGAATAAAAGAAAATAAAGGAATTCCAATTGATTTATTTGTACTGTTAAATTTCATGTGTTACTGCGTGAATAGCCTTTCTATACAGTTTCCTCTTTTTTTTGAATTTAGTTTGTCAGTATAAAAATTTCGAACAAGGTCAGCTTGATTCGCACTTCGTTGCTCAAGAACTAAAAGATGATGGAATTTTAGTTTTATGTTTTTGAAATACAGTACTTTATTGTATATTTAACAAGATTGAAATACAAGCAAGAAAAAGTTTAATGTTACCTCAGTGTTAAGTGAATATAAAAAAAATGGAGGGATGTTTACTTGTTAATTGTTTGATTTATAGTAATTAAGCTAAGGTTTTGTGCGTAAATCCAGTGTTGCCTAGGTTTTGATGTAAAAATTAACGTTAAGGAAACATTCGGTTTATTTTATTGCGTAATTTTGCTTCTGTTTATAACATATATTAGTATATAATGTCATTGAATAACATTTTTCAATTTTTAGTTCCAAAGGACAAAACATTTTATCCTTTATTTGAACAAGCAGCTGTAAAGCTTAAAAAATTATCGGAAACTCTAAATGAAGCGGTGCATACACCAGCTAAAGAAAGAGAGAAATTACTTAAAGATGTTGAAGTAATAAAACTCGAAATCGAAGCGATTGCACAAAAAACGAGAATTGAATTAGGAAAAAACTTCATTACTCCGTTCGATAGAGAAGATATTCATAATTTAATTACAGCGGTTGAGGATGTTGCTGATCATTTATCTGATGCAGCTTCTCGTATGAGATTATATCAAATAGATAAAATTACAAAACCCTTGCGCAAATTGACTGAAGCAAATCTTGAAGCTTGTAGTGAAGTTTACAAAGGATTATTGCACTTGAAAGATTTAAAAAAGCTAGATGAGTTAGCTACTGTATGTAAAAACATTTCTCGCTTAGAAAGAAAAGCAGATAAAGTTTTTGATAAGGCCGTTGCAGATATTTTTGAAAATGAAAATAACGCGATCGAAATTATAAAATACAAAGAAGTAATGGTGGCATTAGAAACGGCTACAGATAGTTGTAGAGACGTTGCTAATGTTTTAGAAACCGTTATCGTTAAATACTCTTAATGATCTAGCTCAAGTATATGGAATTTTTTACAGAAATAGTGAGTAATCAAAGTGGGATAATGCTAATTGTCATTATCGTATTAGCCCTAGGATTTGATTATATCAATGGTTTTCACGATGCCGCAAACTCAATTGCTACAATCGTAACAACCCGAGTTTTGACACCTTTCCAAGCAGTGCTTTGGGCGGCGGCTTTTAACTTTGCAGCCTATTTTATCTCCCTATACATTATTGGTGAATTTAAAATTGGTAATACAATAGCCAAATCGGTTAACGAAAACTTTATTAGTTTAGAAGTTATTTTTGCTGGTTTGATTGCTGCGATTATTTGGAACTTATTAACCTGGAAGCTAGGAATTCCATCTTCGTCTTCTCATACTTTAATTGGCGGGTTTATTGGAGCAGCAGTTGCACACGCAGGTGGGTTATCCGTAGATGGCGCAGATGTAGTTGTATATTCAAAAGTAATTCCTATTTTCTTATTTATATTTGGAGCACCCTTGCTAGGTTTAGTCCTCGCTTACTTTATAACCGTCGCTATTATGTGGATTTGTAGAAATCAAAACCACTATAAATGTGAGAAATGGTTTAAGCGTTTGCAATTAGTTTCTTCTGCTTTATTCTCTTTAGGACACGGAGGAAATGATGCGCAAAAAGTAATGGGTATTATCGGTGCTGCTGTAATCTTTTATCACGTAAACGTAGATATGGATCCTGACTATTTAGTAGAAGGGGTAGATACCTTTAAAGTTTTCGTAGAACATTGGTGGTGGGTGCCTATTGCTTCTTTCTTGTTCATCGGTTTAGGAACTTTATCAGGTGGATGGAAGATTGTTAAAACGATGGGAAGTAAAATTACAAAAGTAACCCCATTAGAAGGTGTAGCGGCTGAAACAGCAGGTGCATTTGCTTTGTATGTTACAGAACACTTAGGTATTCCTGTATCTACAACACATACTATTGCAGGTTCAATTATTGGAGTTGGTGTTACAAAACGTGTCTCTGCGGTTCGCTGGGGCGTAACCATCAATTTATTGTGGGCTTGGATTTTAACTATCCCTGTATCCGCTATTATAGCAATGCTTGTATACTATATTGTATCGGTAGTTATGTAATTAGAATTTAAATTTTTATTTACTATAAAAAGGAGTTGTCTCAAAAAGACAACTCCTTTTGTTTTTCAAGCCTTATTCTCAAATACCAGATTAGAAGCAAAAGTAAGGAACTAGTCAAAAAATATATTTTCAACCATTCTATTTTACGATTTGTATCTAACGCTGAAAATAAAAGGGTATTTCAATTCCTTTCATCCTGAATAGAAGGAAGGAGAAGAGTCACATCCTATATACCACTCTTCGTGCTATCCCCTCGTATGTTCCTAAGATACATACCTTCAATTTTTGGCTTTATTCTGTTCTAAATGAAAGGCAAACAAGGAGTGCACGTAAAATATCTACAATTTATAACCTCCTTTATTTGTAGAATTAACGGTAAGATGTACCTCAAAAAAGCTTTTGAAGAAGGACAGGTAATTTTTAAAAAACAAGAATTTAAAAGGAGAGTACACCAAGAATATGCCACACTCATTTGATAGAATAAGTCAATAAATACGTTATTTTTTATCAAAATAGAAACTATAATGTGCTGTTTTAACTTACGTTTATGTGGTTTTGTTTTTTGAAAAAAAGATATCTTACTACTATACCGTAAAAAGGTAAAAAGGAATTTGCTTTAACTTTTTTACGGTTTATCCTTTTTTTTCTTTGTTTCTGTTTTTGTTTTGCAGGAGTAAAATAAAAGAAAATGAAGAATAAGAAATGGATCGTTATGGTGTTGCTTTTTTTTGGTGCAACAGCAATGAGGGCACAAGAAAATATAGGTATTGGCACAGTACAACCCCATCAAGCAGCTATATTAGAACTCAGTGCCTCTGATCGAGGTGTGTTATTTCCGCGCATAGATTTGAATGCTGATATGGTTTTGGCAGGAGGTACGAATCCTATCGGGGTTCTTGTTTTTAATACAGGAGAAGGGACAATATCCCAAAAAGGGTTTTACTTCTGGACGGGAAACAACTGGGAGCTATTAGCTTTAGATACAGAAGTTGGTATTGAGATAGAAAAATTAGAACAAAAAATACAACAGCTGCAACAGTCAAAAGAAATCATAGGTAATCCTCCTGTGCCGACACACCAGATTATTGACAATAAAATAGTTTTTATCGGTCGATTTGATATCGAAGTAGCAAAACCTGAAGGAACTGATTTAAACTACAATACAACAAGTAAAGAACCCTTGCTGATTGCTAATTTGGATAAAGTAATGGACGCGAAAATCTATGACCCTACAGGCGAACTTGTCTTACAGACTATTTCTACTATTTCCAATGAGAGAGGTTTGTCTTTCTATTTCGGAATAAAGAACATGTATACCGCATTGCCCATAGGTAATTATCAGCTGATTTTGACTTATGTTTCTACCTTACCTGCAAATTAATAGCGCAAGAATTAAAACAATTATACTGAAGAAATATGAAAAATAAAATACTAATAGCCTTCTTATTTGTATTAGGATCCGTTCATTTATTTTATGGACAAGTAGTAATTGGAGGGGCAACCTATCCCGCAGAAGGGGCTTTATTGGATTTGAAAGAGTATAAGGCGAACACGGAAAATATTACCGGAAATAAAGGACTGCTATTACCTCGTGTAAAATTAGCCAGTCTAACAAGTTTGGTTCCATTGGTCCAAACAGAAACAGAAGCAAACAAGATAGAGCATATTGGTTTGCAGATCTACCACATAGGGAATGAAGAGATTTCGGCAGGATTAAAAGTTTGGAATGGTACGATGTGGGAAGGAGGAACTAGTGAAGCCAAAGAACAGTGGATTTATATGCCTTCTTTTCCCATTCAAATGTTTCAAACAACCGAGCAAAAAATAGATTTGTATCAAGAATATAAGAAACAAATAGCAGATAACGGGGTTCTATCCATTTGGGAAGAAAATGAGGTAAAGTTCGTGATTACGGGATATGATGCTATTGCATTTAGTACTGCGCCCACAGTTCAAATTGATAATGGCAAACAGTATTTAGTCTATAAGTCCAATGTGAATAGGGTATCAGCGTCGAGTTATTTGAATATAATTATAGTGAAGAAATAATGGCCAATAAGCTTGTACAACTACTTGGTTTACTTGTGCTTTTTTTTGTTCAAGAGGTACAAATGTATGCCCAGTTTCCTTATGTGAATCCTGCGGTATCGGGCAATGATTTTAATCAATTTCAGGGGACAAATCGGGTTAATTTTACGCCATATGGAGCAGAATTAACAAGAGGAGATAATGAAATTAGAGGGTTTTTTCTCAATGATATTGCCTTTACAATTGATCGCGGTTTTAGTATTGAATTCGATTATATCATGACAGGCAAAGGTCCAGAAACGAATTATGGGGCTGGAGATGGGTTTGCCTTAGTATTATTTGATGGGAGTGTAGATGATCCTATTATGGGCGCAAAAGGGGCTGGACTTGGGTATAGTTATGCCAAAAGTAACATACAAGCAGGTAATAGGAATGGATTAACCAAAGGCTTTTTAGCTGTAGGAATTGATTTATATGGAAATTTTAAATCTAGAATGCAAGATTCTTCTGAATTTCGCAATGGAATTCGATTAGAAAATAGAGAAACAGATCATATTACCATCAGAGGACAAGGTAATTTACTGGAAGGCTATCCAGTCTTAATTTCTCAGGGTGTTTCTACTATCTACAATCGATATAAACTTAATCTCCTCAATGGCAATTTTGAAAATAATTTTGTAGCTCCAGATCCAAAGGGTTTCTCTTTTAAATTGCGAGAGAGTAATGTAAATAGTGAATATGATATTGCTGCAGAATATGGACATCCTTCTTATAGACGAGTTATCGTTAGTTTATTACCTACAACAGTTGGTACTGAAAGAGGGTATTATCTAAAAGTAGAGGTTATACATGGGCGAGAGAGAAGTTGTATCGTAAATGATTTTTATTTTCCTAAAACGGGTTTGATGAAGTATTATGAGACACAAAATGGGATGAATGATATTTTAACGTCTAAAAATATCAAAACGCCCAATACACTAAAGTTGGGATTTACTGGGGCAACCGGGTTAGCTTTTCAAAAAACATATGTTAGAAATATAAGTATTGTACTTCCATTTTCCCCTGCTGTAAAGGACGTAATACTAGAGAATGCCTGTAAAGATGATCTAACGACAATAGATGTGCTAAGCAATAGTTTAGGCTTTAATACCAATATATATCAGGCAGGAGATAATCAAGAGGCTTTAGGTAGCAAGGAATATTTAGATCCTTATAGTTTTCAATTTGTAACATTCTCCAATGATCTCTTAGAAAAGACGGCAGAACCTTATGTGGCGACAACACGGAATGGGAGATATGAATACGATCCAATAACTACACAAGTTGTTTTTATACCTAAGAAGGGAATGACAGCTACTCGCGATCAAGTTTATTTTAATATAAAGAATAAGGAAACTATAGGAGAAAATACAAATTTAGGAGGGGAGCAATTTAGATCAAATAATGCCATGATAAAATTGAATTTTACTCATAATTGCAATGATATTATTATGGTTAATGGTCATTCACTTTAAAAAAAAGAAGATGAAAATAAAGAGTATAAAAATAAAATTTGTTCTACTTGTTTTATTTGGTTTAAACAGTTCCCTATTTCACGCTCAATTTCCCTATTTTAATTCAGGACAAAAGAAAGGAGATTTTACTTTATTAGGTGAAAGTAGAACGGGGTTAGTTACCTATGATCGCAATGGAATTAAATTACTAGATGCGCAACATCAATATTCAGGTGTATATTTAAATAATTTAACGTTTACTACAAGTAAAGGGTTCATCCTAGAGTTTGAATATGGATTGGATATAGGAAGAATGGAAGATAAAAAATATGGAGATGGTATTGCCATGGTTCTTTTTAATGCGAATGAAAGAAATCCTCAACTAGGCGATAAAGGAGGAGCTTTGGGCTATGCTTATACTAAGAAATACGGGAGTAACCATACACCAGGATTTACGCAAGGTATTTTTGGACTCGGTTTAGATTTATTTGGAAATTATAAAAAAATAACAAGAGGAGACAACGAAATTAGAAATGGTCTCACACTGAATCCGGAAGGAAATTTTGTTGTTTTACGAGGCCCTTATAGCGTAACTAGTACGAGTGAAGGATATCCTGTTCTTTTTGCAGTAGGAACAAGAACCAATACAAATTTGTACTTAGATCGCAATACGGGTAAAGTAATTAGTAAACAAAAAGGATTAATAGGACAGCGCTTTAGCCTTCGTGGCGGGGTATTAAATGCTTCTTCAGGTGAGACAGGGTACAGAAAAGCAAGGATATCTTTAGTGCCAGGTAGAGAAGATTCTAGTGGACAGGAAGGGTTTTTTATTTCCGTTGATATTGTAAATGATAGTTATATTTCCTCTATAATACTCAACTATTTTGTACCTAAGGCAGGTAGTATTAAATATGAAGAACAAATGATTGATGGAATGACGCCAACCGCAATAAATAGTATGAGTATGATGATTCCCTCTACAATGAAAATGGCCTTTACAGGATCTACAGGAGCGGCTTCTGTTCGTGCACATATTCGAAATATTTCATTGAGCTTGCCTTTTTCACCTCAAGTAATTGATATTGTGATTCCAAATGTAATATATAATAGAGTGTTTGCTTTCAAGCCCTTGTATAGTGCAGTAGGGTATGATTCCAATGTATATTCTGTCTTAAACCCTCCTAATCCTTCAACCTTATTTTTAGATCTAGATTCTTTTCGATTTAAACTATTTAATGCAAATACAAAAGCGTATACAGTACATGATGACCCTCATCATTTGGTAGTGCCAAAAGTAGGCGATTTTCAATATAATAGCAGCAGTGGAGAAGTAATATTCTCACCTGTTGAAGGGTTTAAAGATAAAAGTTATACACTGTATTATGATATCAAAAATAAACGCCCCCCTACAGGAGTGGATATTAGTGCAGAAGAATATCGATCGACGACAGCCGCTGTCACCTTGAATTTTACTTCGGAAATTCCACTCTATCGCAATCCTCCATTACTTGTAAATAAAGGAGTTAAAACAATAAAGTAGACCCAACGGTTTTTTAGTTTTTGGAAGTAAAAAAAACGCTTAGCATTTCGCTAAGCGTTTTTGATTTAGTTTTATAAGTTAAATGATTTTTTGATATCATCTACACGATCTAGTTTTTCCCAAGTAAACAATTCAACTTCAATTTGTTTGGTTTCTCCTCCAGGTCTTGTGAAAGTTTTGGTCACTACTTGTGGTTTGCGTCCCATATGCCCGTAAGCTGCTGTTTCACTGTAGATTGGATTTCGCAATTTTAAACTTGTTTCAATAAAATAAGGTCTTAAATCAAAAAGCTCATTTACTTTTTTTGCAATTTCTCCATCTGTAAGGCTAACTTTTGCAGTACCGTAGGTGTTAACATAGATACCCGTTGGTTTTGCAATACCAATCGCATACGAAACTTGTACTAATACTTCTTCTGCAACTCCTGCAGCTACAAGATTTTTAGCAATATGACGCGTAGCATAAGCCGCACTTCGGTCTACTTTACTAGGATCTTTCCCTGAAAATGCACCACCTCCATGAGCTCCTTTTCCTCCGTAGGTATCAACGATGATTTTTCTTCCAGTTAAGCCCGTATCGCCATGAGGACCACCTATGATAAATACTCCCGTTGGATTGATTAAGAATTCAATCGCTTCTTCTCCTTGAAATAAATATTCATACTGTGGATATTTAGCTAATACACGAGGAATTAAAATCTCAATAATATCTTTCTTAATTTGAGTTTGCATCGCTTTTTCAGCAGTGATTTTAGCCTCCAGAGTATTGTTTTCTGCTTGAATAAAATCATCGTGTTGAGTAGAAAGTACAATGGTTACAATGCGAACCGGTTTGTTGTCGTCATTGTATTCTAAGGTAACTTGACTCTTAGCATCAGGACGTAGGTAGGTAACAGCTTTGTTTTCTCTGCGAATAACTGCAAGTTCTTGCAATAATTTGTGAGATAAATCTAAGGCCAAAGGCATATAGTCTTCGGTCTCTGTTGTAGCATAACCAAACATCATCCCTTGATCTCCTGCTCCTTGATCTTCTTTACTTGAGCGCTCAACGCCTTGACTGATTTCTGCAGATTGTTCGTGTATAGCAGATAAAATACCACACGAATTACCGTCAAACATATACTCACTCTTCGTATAACCAATTTTATTGATTACATCTCGAGCAATTTGTTGTACATCTAAATACGTTTTTGATTTTACCTCCCCAGCAAGTATCACCTGACCCGTAGTAACTAATGTCTCACAGGCTACTTTCGATTCTAAATCAAAAGCAAGAAAATTATCAATTAAAGCATCTGAAATTTGATCTGCAATTTTATCAGGATGTCCTTCACTTACAGATTCGGATGTGAAGTAATAAGCCATATAATATGTTTTTTTAAATGTTTAAAAAAAAGAGGAAATGGCTAAAGTGAAGATACAATGATTCTGCTTTAGCATTTTTTTACCGAGGTTGCAATCAGTACAAATTTTTCCTCCTATGAAATTCTCTGCAAATGTATCAACTATTTTTTTAATCTAACTCTATTTTCGAACTTTTTATGTTCCTCTTAACGATTATATGATTTTTACTAATCCACAAGAAATGTATCTTTATCTGAATTAGTTAGCAAACATCTGTGAGGTTTAATTTCTTAAAAAATGTTATGTTTTTTGTGTATTGATAAAAATAGGGGGTTTTATCGCTTTATTTTTATTTTAAAAACCATTTATACTTACATTTGTTTTGAATTATTATCGTATTAATCGCGTAAGAATGAGACTACATAATATAGAAGATCAAAGATCAATGACGCCGCAATTAGCGCTGTCTTTTTTAAAGGATGGAAATAAACGCTTTGTCGCCAATTTAAAAGCCCATGCCAATTTATTGGAGCAGGTAAATGAAACCAAAGAAAGTCAATTTCCTTTCGCTATTATTTTAAGTTGTATTGATAGTAGAACTTCCGCAGAACTTATTTTCGACCAAGGTTTAGGAGATATATTTAGTACGCGAATTGCAGGTAATATCAGCAATGAAGATATTATTGGTTCTATGGAGTTTGCTTGTAAATTAGCAGGTTCGAAATTAATCGTTGTCTTAGGACATTCACACTGTGGAGCGATTACAGGAGCTTGTAAGGAAGTTAAACTAGGCCATCTAAGTAATTTGTTGCAAAAAGTGGAGCCTTCTGTTGGTTACGTAAAACAAGCCTATCCAGACCTAGATATTACCTCAAAAGAAGGGGTAGACAAAGTTGCCTTATACAATGTAGAATATACCATTGACCATATTCTATCCCATAGTGAGGTGCTGCGAGAAATGTATAGCAAAGGAGAAATTGGAATTACAGGTGCTTTTTACAAAGTAGAGACAGGAGAAGTAGACTTTGTAAAAGAAATGTTTATTGAATAAAAGACAAAATTTTGAAACACAACGATTTTTATAAAAAGATACTAGAAAACAACAAGGCTTGGGTAGAAGAAAAACTAGCTATTAATCCGGAGTATTTTAGACGTTTATCGCACAAACAAACCCCTCCCGTTTTGTGGATTGGTTGTTCCGATAGTCGAGTGCCTGCAAATGAAATTATTGGTGCTGAGCCAGGAGATGTATTTGTTCATAGAAATATAGCTAATATGGTCATCCATTCCGATATGAATATGTTGAGTGTATTGGATTATGCTGTAAATATTCTAAAGGTCACCAATATTATTGTGTGTGGTCATTACGGATGTGGAGGAGTAGAAGCGGCGATGAAAAATGAATCTTATGGGTTAATAGACAATTGGATTAGACACATAAAAACGGTTTATCGTTTGCACAATGTCGAGCTAGATGGTATTGATGATACTACCGAACGCTTTAATCGATTTGTTGAATTAAACGTACAAGAACAAGTGTATGATTTAGCCAAAACTTCTATTGTTCAAGGCGCTTGGGCCCGAAATCAAGACTTGAGTATTCACGGTTGGGTGTATGGATTAAACTCCGGATATGTAACAGATTTAGAAGTGAATGTTACAAGTAATCAAGACCTTGATGAGGTTTATCAACTTCGATTTAGAAAAATTTAATCTGAATCCAAATTCTCATTAAATGAGGAAGGTAGGAGCGAGGGAATAAATTTTAATATAATAGGCAATAATATAGTTCCGCCTGGCAACATAAATATAGCAAGAGAAGGAATGGTTTTAATTACTTCAAAGGTTTGTTTTTTAATCAATTTCTTTTCTTGTATATCTAAATTTCGATGCGTAGAATCAATTAATAACTGCATCAATTGCTTATTTTTCTGAATCTCTTTTATAATCCTCCCTTTATTTCTTCCTACTAAAAATTCCACATAATTTGTTGAATTGTTAATCATATTGTTGAACAAATTGGTCGACTTTAAATAAAAATAATTGTAGTCATTTTGTTGTAAAAAAAGCATGAAACACATTCTGCTATCCTCAATTTGCTCTTCAGAAAAAGCCAATCTACTAAAAGGCTCCAGTGATAAATCAGGCAAGGCTAAGGTCTTGGTCTCATTGTTCCACGAACTACACATTACAATATCAAGAATCAAACTCAATTCTAAATATGATGGTTTTATATCCATCGACTCATCTAGGGCAAAGTCATTTGTTATATCCCCTACATAAACTTCTGCATTAGTTTGACGTTGAGCTTGATTTAAAATAGTTTGAATGAGGTCTTCAATATAAACATGATAGAAGTTCGGATGAATTTTCCCCGTTAAATAAGACTCAAAGGTTAAGAGATAAATGGATAAAATAAGCAGATTAAGCACTAAATTATTGCTTTTAGACTGGGAAAAGAAATTTTCTTTCCATTTCATAGCAAATAAGTGTTCCAATCTGGAATACGTATTTTTCTCTTCAAAAAGACTAGAGAAGAAATTAGTTTTATGAGGTACAAAAAGCTGATAGAAATCAAGTAAACTAGTGATAAATTGATCCGTAGTATGGGTAGGGTTCTTGAAAAAATAGACTTTCTCTAGCAGCTGTAAAAAGCTCATTTTTGCCAATTCCTCTTGGGTATAATTAAAGGTGGTGTAAATAGGAGGAAATTCGCTGTTTTTTATTTGGCCAAAACTAAAGCCTATACTCCTAATTTCATGCGCTAATTCAGTAGAATTTGTCGCTTTGAAAATAGTGTATTTATCTTGTTCAGAAAAGTATTTTTTTATCCAGCCAGCGGTTGATGGGTTCATAAAGACAAGAGGCGTTAGATTAGAAAGGCAAGAAATAGCTTTTAAGCTATTTCTTTACCATTTAACTTGTTTTTCGATTGCCTTAATCATTTCAGATGCAATATCTTTATTGGTAGCACCTTCAATTCCTTCTAAACCAGGGGAAGAATTTACTTCTAACAATAAAGGCCCTTTGGCAGATCGAATAATGTCTACACCTGCTACTTTTAGATTCATAGCTTTGGTAGCGCGTATAGCAATGCGTTTTTCTTCAGGGGTAACTTTGATAATAGAAGCCGTACCACCTAAGTGTATATTAGCTCTAAATTCGCCAGGAACAGCTTCTCTTTGAATAGCAGCTACTACTTTGCCATCTACAACAAAACAACGGATATCTTTTCCATTCGCTTCTTTGATAAATTCTTGAACTAAAATATTAGCATTTAGGCTTTTAAAAGCATTAATTACACTTTCTGCTGCTTTTTTGGTTTCTGCCAAAACAACTCCTTTTCCTTGAGTTCCTTCTAATAACTTGACAATCAAAGGACTTCCTCCGACCATTTTAATCAAATCATTAGTATCTAAGGGAGAGTTTGCAAAACCAGTGGTTGGAATATCAATTCCATGATTTAATAGCAATTGCAAAGAGAATAATTTATCTCTAGATTGTGCGATAGCAGAAGCGCTATTTAAACTATATACTTTTAAAGATTCGAAATGACGAGTTAAGGCACAACCATAATAGGTCATACTCGGTCTAATACGAGGAATAACCGCGTCAAAATCATTCAATACTCTGCCACCTCTATAATGAATTTCAGGTTGGTTAGCATCTAATTTCATATAGCAGTACTTCAAGTTTAAAAAGTGCATTTCATGTCCTCTTAATTCTCCTGCTTCTATAATTCTTTGATTACTATATAAATCGGGGTTACTTGCCAATAATCCTATTCTCAAACCATTTTTGTTTTCCTTAGGTTTATTGTAGTATTCATCTAGTTTTTCAACTGTAGGCTGTCCTAGTAAAAAGTGTTTTTCAGGATCTACTAAAACACGTCCACCCATCGCTTCTCTACCTAATAGCATGCGATACCCCATAGAGTCTCTATTGGTCAAGGTTAATTCAATTTCCCAAGACATCTCACCTAAAACAATTGTGGTTTTAATGACATAACGAGATTCTCTATTACCACTAGAACTTTTTACAATTCTTTTATCCACAACTTTAGCTTCACAATGTATAATTGTTTTGCCGTTATGTTGTAGAGGATTTACATCAAACTTAACCCATTTTTCTCCTTCTTTTTCAAAAGGATTGATGTTTACTGCGTGTAAAGCAGAAGTCTTTGCTCCAGAATCTACACGAGCTTTAATTGCAGGGATATTTAATGTAGAGAAAGAACACCATTCTTCACTACCAACAATGAGTTTATCTACCATTCTATTTAATTATTCAGTTGCGAAAATAATACTTTAAAACAATTGCTATTGTTTTATAAAGATAAAAAAATAAAAAATAACGTTTAAATAACAAATGCAAGAATTTTAGTCAAAAATCAACTAAATGAAAGCGAAAAAACCTGCTAATTAGCAGGTTTTTTTGTTTTTATTTTGATGATTAGTTTTTCTCCATTTTCTTCTTTTGGTGCATCCAAAGTAATGGTATCACCCACAACTAACTTTGAATTTACAATCTCTTCAGCAATTGGGTCTTCAAGGTATTTTTGAATGGCCCTTTTTAAAGGTCTTGCTCCATATTGCTTGTCAAAACCTTTATCAGCAATAAAGTTTTTAGCTTTTTCAGTTAGGATAAGTTTATAGCCTAAATCTTCAATTCGATGAAACAACTTTGCTAGTTCTATATCAATAATAGAATTAATATGTTCTTTTTCTAAGGTATTGAATACAACAATGTCGTCAATACGGTTTAAGAACTCCGGAGCAAATGCTTTTTTCAGTGCACTTTCAATTACCGATTTGCTGTGCTGGTCTGTTTGTTCTTTGCGCGCTTGTGTGCCAAAACCAACACCTTGACCGAAATCTTTCAATTGGCGAACTCCAATATTTGAAGTCATAATGACAATCGTATTTCTAAAATCAACTTTTCGCCCTAAACTATCCGTTAAATGTCCGTCATCTAATACTTGTAACAGCATATTAAAGATATCAGGATGTGCTTTTTCAATTTCATCAAATAAAATTACACTATAGGGTTTTCTTCGAATCTTTTCAGTTAATTGCCCTCCTTCTTCATACCCAACATAACCTGGAGGAGCTCCAATCAAACGAGATAGCGCAAATTTCTCCATATATTCACTCATGTCAATGCGAACAAGTGCATCTTCAGAATCAAAAAGTTCTTTGGCAATTACCTTAGCAAGCTGTGTTTTACCAACTCCAGTTTGCCCTAAAAAGATAAAGGATCCAATGGGTTTATTAGGGTCTTTTAATCCAGCTCGATTGCGTTGAATCGCTTTGGCTACCTTGCCAACCGCTTCATCTTGGCCTATTACTTTGTCTTTGATGATTGCAGGTAAGTTAGCTAATTTCGTAATCTCTTTTTCAGCAATACGGTTAACAGGAATTCCGGACATCATTGAAACAACATCTGCAACATCATCCTCAGTAATTTGAATGCGATTGTCTTTAACTTCTTTTTCCCATATTTCTTGAGCTATTTCTAACTCTTTTTCAATATTTTTCTCTTTATCTCTGAGGCTTGCTGCTTCTTCATATTTCTGCTTTTGAACCATTTCGTTTTTACTTTCGCGAACTTGATCCAATTCTTGCTCTAAATTGAGAATGTTTGCAGGAACATGAATATTGGTGATATGTACACGTGATCCTACTTCATCCAAGGCATCAATTGCTTTGTCTGGTAAAAATCGGTCCATCATATAACGGTTGGTTAACTTCACACAGGCTTCTATTGCTGCATCTGTGTAGGTAACATTGTGGTGCGCTTCATATTTATCCTTGATGTTGTGCAAAATGATAATGGTCTCATCAACAGAGGTAGGCTCAACTAATATTTTTTGAAAACGACGCTCTAAAGCTCCATCTTTTTCAATATGTTGTCTGAATTCATCTAAAGTTGTAGCACCAATACATTGAATTTCACCTCTAGCTAAAGCAGGTTTGAACATATTTGAAGCATCTAAGGAACCCGTAGCTCCACCAGCACCAACAATCGTATGAATCTCATCAATAAACAAGATGATATCCGTGTTCTTTTCCAACTCATTCATTACCGCTTTCATTCGCTCTTCAAATTGCCCTCTGTACTTTGTACCAGCAACTAAACTCGCTAAATCAAGTGTAACCACACGCTTATTGAATAAAACACGAGAAACTTTCTTCTGAATGATTTTTAAGGCCAATCCTTCGGCAATAGCAGATTTTCCAACTCCAGGCTCACCAATAAGTAAGGGATTATTTTTCTTTCTGCGACTTAGAATTTGAGAAACGCGCTCAATTTCTTTCTCACGACCAATTACAGGATCTAATTTTCCCTCAATGGCCATTTCTGTTAAATCTCTACCAAAATTATCTAAAACCGGAGTTTTACTTTTTTTGTTTGGTGTAGGGGATTGTGTGTCAGTTTTTTTACTACTAGAACTGTCATTTTGTCCTGATTCTTCGAAAGTCTCTGCTTTGGGACTGTGAAAAATATCTTCACCATCCGATTCTTTCTTTTCATCAGAATGAAATTCGACATAGTATTTCTTTACATTCTCATAATCCACATTCATCTTATTTAAAATTTGTGTAATAGGATCTTCATTGTTTTTTAAGATACACAATAGCAAATGAGCCGAAGTAACTTCAATATTCTTGAATACTTTAACTTCAAGATAGGTTAAGCGCAAAGCTCTTTCTGCCTGCTTGGTAAGATATAGTGATCCTTTCTCGTTAACTGCTGTTTTAGCAGAAGAATAAGGGGTTAAGTTCTCAACTTTATGTCTTAAAAAGTCAATATCTACTTCTAAATTTTGTAGAATAGTTGATGCTTCACCTTGCTCAATTCTCAATAAGGCTAACAAAAAGTGTTCAGTTCCTATAAAGTCATGACCTAGACGTAATGCCTCGTCCTTACTAAAGGAAATAACATCTTTTATTTCTTGTGAAAAATTTTCGTCCATATAAACTGAATTTAGGTGATTATTTATTTATACACAATAGATAAGTCAAAAAGCATACCTAGTTATCATTTGTAGACCTTCTGTCATATGCTAATTGACAAAAAAAATCTGGTAAATAAAAATATTATACCTTCTTTTTTATTGGGTAAACAAAGAAATAAAACAACTTCTTCTTAGGAAATCGCAAAGGGGATGTAGCGGGGATGATGTAGGGAGTTCTATTTTGTCTAAATGAAAAGCAAATGTCTTTTCCTTTTTACTGGAGAGATTTAAAACAAAGTTTCGAGTCTTCGTCATTTTGAGCTTAGCCACTTGTTTGAGAAAATAAATAAAAATCAACACAAGAAGTAAAGTCATAAAAGTAGAAAGGAATGTGAGTTTGTTTTACAAAATTAAAATTTAGGGGAGTTAGTTCTAGCAAAGAGACTAAGAAATCAAAGGTAATTTTTGGGGTGAATTAAACTTTGAAAAGGCCTAAAAAAAAGAATTCGCAAAAATAAAAGAGCTAGGTATCGGGCAAATTTTAAATTTCAGGCTCTTGTTTTTAAGAATTAAAAATCAAGAAAAATAAATTTAGATCAGGCGCGAAAACAAATAGCATAGCACTAAAATTAAAAAGGGTTTCTACTTGTAAGTAGCTCGATTTTTTATCGAGGTTTATAGGTAGTAAAAGTTCCATCTTTATAAAAAACAACAATCTGTTCCATATCCGAAGAAGTGAAAAAATCTGGAATTGATTTAGAAGTAGGGGTCTCCTTTTTTACTTCCATAGTAGTTGGAAAAGAAGCGCTTTTTGGATTTGTTATTTGGGAATCTTCTGTAAATAAGTTCATGGATTTTGTCGAATTTTTTTCTGGTTTTACATCCTCAGAATAGGAGCCAATCCCCTTAATTAACCACTCAATATTTAGCTCAGGAAAAGCCTCATTTATCTTTAAAATAAAATCCAAACTTGCCTTATTTCTGCCAGATAAAATATGAGATAAACTCGATCTTTGAACGCCAATTTTATCGGCAAAAGAAGAAGCAGATAACTCAAAATGCTCCAAGATAAATTCCAATCTGTTTACAAAATCCTCCATGACTACAATTGTGTATTTTTATATTAAATAGTTTACAAATGTAATTAAAATAGTTAAGTAACAAATGTGTACAAAATTAAAAAAAGAGAAATACATTGTAGTTTTAGTTTAAGTAAGGTGTTCTTATCTGTTGAATCACAGTAATATAAAAACATTTTTTAGGTTTTAAAAAAAGATAAAGCATTGATTTGGTTTGCGTGGTGTAAAATTGTTGACATTTGTGAAATAAGTAAAAGAAACAGGTGTTTACAAATGTAAAAAATGAAATGTTTACATTTGTAATATTGTAAACTAAGTTATAAAATGAACGAGCAACAGAAGGCACAAGCCTATAAAGTACAAGAAATTTCAGGGCGATATATTACGAATGAAAAAATAGAACTTTTCTTAAAAGACTTAAAGCATTACTTTAAGGTTGATGTTGTTGGTAAATCAGTTGAAAATAGACCTGTTTTTTCTGTGAAGTTTGGACATGGTAAAACAAAGATTTTGATGTGGTCTCAGATGCACGGAAATGAATCTACTACCACAAAAGCTGTCTTAGATTTACTGAATTATTTAAATGAATCTAAGGATGAAAAAATAAGAGAATGGCGAGAGAAATTTACCTTACTTGTAGTTCCTGTTTTAAATCCAGATGGAGCTTTTTATTATACAAGGGTAAATGCAAATCAAGTAGATTTGAATCGAGACTCTATTCATTTAAGTCAGCCTGAAAGTAAAATATTGCGTAACTTATTAGATGAAATACAACCTGATTTTGCTTTTAATTTACATGACCAACGCAGTATTTTTGGTGTAGGAGAAACAGGACAATCTGCGGCAATTTCATTTTTAGCCCCTGCTTATAATGAGGAGAGAGAATTGAATGAAACTAGGAAAAAAGCAATACAATTGATTGTGGCGATGAATGAGGTGGTACAACAAATTATACCAGGTCATGTCGGAAGATTTGATGACTCTTATAATATAAATTGTATTGGCGATTATGCGCAAACGAGAGGAATTCCAACTGTACTAATAGAAGCGGGCCATTTAGGTACAGATTATCAAAGAGAAAATACGCGAGAAATTGTAGCAGTTAGTTTACTGCGTGTATTAGATAGTATAGCTACAAATAGATATAAGGACTCTGCTATGGATTCCTACTTTTTGCTTCCAGAGAATACAAAGAATTTTTGTGATGTAGAAGTAAAGAATGTAAATATTCTTAGTCTTGGAAGAAAATTTATAGTAAATATTCAATACAAAGAGGTGTTGGAAGGAGAAAATGTTAAATTTCACCCTGTTATTGTGGAAATTGATGAAAAACAAAGTAAATTTGGGCATACTTTAATAGAAAAAGAGTGTATTGTAGACACTTTTATTAAAAAACCAAGTGAGATTTTTGAACGAAATTTTGAGGATGTTATAGCGTTTTCAATGGAAGAGGTTAATTATTTATTAAAAAAAGAGGTATAATTGCTATTTTTTGAATAAATAAGATTTTTTTTTATTATTATTGTACTGAAATATAGATTTAGAATTAACATAAATAATTGATTTATGAGTAAGTTTCGTTTAGATGAAATCGACCACCAGATCTTAGATATGCTGATCGATAATACGAGAGTACCGTTTACAGATATCGCTAAAAAGTTATTAATTTCCGCAGGTACAGTGCATGTACGTGTGAAAAAAATGGAAGATGCTGGAATTATCCAAGGTTCATCATTAACTCTTGATTACGAGAAATTAGGATATGCGTTTATCGCATATATTGGGATCTTTTTACACAATACTTCCCAAACTAAGTTTGTCTTAGAGAGAATTAATGAAATTCCATATGTGACAGTTGCTCACGTAACTACTGGTAAATTTAATGTGTTCTGTAAAATCAGAGCCAAAAATACACGTCATGCAAAAGAAGTTATCTACATGATTGACGATATTGATGGGGTATACAGAACAGAATCAATGATTTCTCTTGAAGAGAGTATCAACGATAAAAAACGATTAATGCATACAATTTTTAAAGAATTGTAATCAATTTTTTTAAAAAAGTAAATGAATAAAAAAACTGCCTTTGGGCAGTTTTTTTTATATTCGTTTATTATATAGTAAAGAGAATGGATTCATTAACGCAAATTGTTTTAGGAGGTGCTATTGGCAATGCTTTATTAGGGCGAAAGTTAAAAAATAAAGCTGTTTTATATGGTGCAATAGCGGGAACTATTCCCGATTTAGATATTTTAGCTATTTATTTTACTGATCCCCTAAGTGCATTGGAATTCCATCGGGGAATTACTCACTCTATTTTATTCGCTATTTTTGGCGCTTTCTTTTTTGGTTATTTGCTCTATTGGTTTGAAAAAAAGAAGGGGGTGACCTATGAAGAAGGTTGTTGGCTTTTTTTCTGGGGACTTTTTACTCATTCTTTACTAGACGTGTTTACCACTTGGGGAACTCGTGTTTTATGGCCTTTGGACTATTCTTTTGCCTTTAAATCTATTTTTGTTATTGATCCTTTGTATACGTTGCCTTTTGTGTTTTTTCTTATTCGATCGATGTTAGAAAAGACGGATATGAATAGGCGAATGAATTTAAATAAATGGGGCTTGTACATTAGTAGTTCCTATTTAGCGTTAACTCTGCTCTTAAAAGCAGTAGCTTTTTATAATTTTACAGGCGCTTTGGATCAGCAACATATTGCCTACAAGTCGATGTCTGTGAAACCTACTCTAATGAATACGATTTTATGGTCTGCAATCGTCGAAACCAAAGACGCTTTTCTCATTGGAGAATATTCTTTTTTTAATCCAGAACCAGTCCTATTTCAAGCGTATCCAAAGAATCGAGAGGTTATTGGCAGTTTGGAAAAACATTATTTAATTAATCGCTTGATTAAACTCTCTGAAGGGTGCTATACTTTTTCTGAAAAACACAATGAAATTTATTTTAATGACTTGAGATTTGGGGTGCTGAAAGGGCAGGGGGACGAGGTTCAATTTGCTTTTAGTTATAAGTTTTATATCGATGAAAAAGGAGAATTGAATGTCAAAGAAGTGAAGAAAGATAAAAGAGATGGCTTAAAATTGCTGAAATCTATTGGGCGAAAGATTTTCGGATTGAAAGAAGATTAAGGGAAGAATAGTTATATTTGAAAAAAAAACAAGATGAAGATAGTCGTATCACCTGCTAAGAGCTTAGATTATAATACAAAAGTGCCTTTTACAGCTACTACGGAGCCTTTGTTCGTAAAAGAAAGTAAGCTTATTCAGGGTGTATTACAGAAAAAAACACCAGCCGAATTGATGGAATTGATGAAAATATCCAATACTCTTGCAGAATTAAATTGGCAGAGAAATCAAGAGAGAAGCTATAAGAAAAATAAAAAAAACGAAACTGATTTTAGACAAGCCGTATTTGCTTTTAGTGGTGATGTTTATGTTGGATTGGATGCGTATACACTAACCGAAGATAAAATGGAGCGCTTGCAAGATACTTTGCGTATTTTGTCTGGATTGTATGGGATTTTACGACCTTTCGATGAAATAGAGCCTTATCGATTAGAGATGGGAACTAAAATGGCAGTGGGGGATAAACAAAACTTATATGCTTTTTGGAAACCGATTTTAGTTGCGTATTTAAATAAAGAAATGAAAGAGGGTGAGGTGCTTTTGAATCTAGCAAGTAATGAGTATTTCAGTGCGATTGATCAAAAGAAACTACATGCTTCTATTGTAGTTCCAGAGTTTAAAGAACTGAGAGAAGGTAAGTTGAAAACTATAAGCTTTTATGCTAAAAAGGCTAGAGGAATGATGGTGCGATATATTATTGATAATAATATCCAAGAGGTAGAAGGGATAAAGAAATTTAATTTAGAGGGCTATGCCTGGAGTGAGGCGGAATCCTCAAAGAATAATTTGATATTTACAAGATAATAAATAAAAGAATATAGCCAATAAAATTATGGAAACAGTACATTATATAAGTTCAGATGTATTTACGATTGAAAAACTAAATGAAATAATAATACAAAATCAAAAGTTAGATATATCAGAAGAGGCGCGTGCTAATATTGTCAATTGCCGTGCGTATCTGGACAATAAAATGGAAACACATAAAGGGCCTATTTATGGTATTAATACCGGGTTTGGTTCTCTGTGTGATGTGAAAATCAACGATAGTGATTTAACGAAATTACAAGAAAATTTGATGAAATCTCACGCTTGTGGTACAGGTGAAATTGTGCCGGATGAGATCGTTAAAATTATGTTGTTGTTGAAAGTAAAATCCTTGAGCTATGGTAATTCAGGGGTTCAATTAGAAACAGTAGAACGATTGGTAGATTTCTTTAATCACGATATTTTACCCGTTGTTTATACCCAAGGGTCGTTAGGAGCATCAGGAGATTTAGCTCCATTGGCGCATTTGACCTTGCCTCTAATTGGCGAGGGAGAAGTGATGTATGAAGGATTTAGACAACCAGCGAGTAAGGTATTGGAAAAAATGGGATGGAAGCCAATCCAATTGAAATCCAAAGAAGGATTAGCTTTGTTAAATGGAACCCAATTTATGAGTGCATACGGTTGTTATGTAATGATTAAATCAAAAAAAATGTCCTATTTAGCAGATTTGATTGGGGCTGTTTCACTGGAGGGATTCGATGGTAGAATAGAACCTTTTAATGAGTTAATTCACCATGTAAGACCACATCGCGGGCAAATTGAAACGGCTTCATTTTTTACTGAAGTATTAGAAGGTTCGGAATTAATTGGACGTTCAAAAGAACATGTACAAGATCCTTATTCATTTAGATGTATTCCTCAAGTACACGGCGCTTCTAAAGATGCGATTGAATATGTAAGTAAAGTATTTAAAACAGAAATTAATTCTGTAACTGATAATCCTAATGTTTTTTATAAAGAAGATTTGGTAGTGTCAGGTGGAAACTTCCATGGACAACCATTGGCTTTGGCTTTTGACTTTTTAGGTATTGCTTTAGCAGAACTGGGGAATATTTCAGAAAGACGTACGTATCAACTAATTTCAGGCTTAAGAGGGTTGCCTGCTTTTTTGGTTTCAAATCCAGGTTTAAATTCTGGTTTTATGATTCCTCAATATACCGCAGCGAGTATTGTTAGTCAAAACAAGCATTTAGCAAACCCTACAAGCACAGATAGTATTGTATCGAGTAACGGACAAGAGGATCATGTGAGTATGGGAGCAAATGGAGCTACAAAGACTTTGCGTATTATAGATAATTTAGAGCGTATTTTAGCTATTGAATTATTAAACGCAGCTCAAGCATTGGAATTTAGACGTCCAGCTAAATCAAGTGAATTTATCGAATCTTTTATTAAGTCGTATCGCGAAGAAGTATCTTTCGTTTCAGAAGATCGTATTTTGCATTATGATATTGAAAAGACAATCGCGTTTTTAGGAAGCTTTCAAATTGATTTAGAAGAATAATTGTAGTTTTTTAAAACCGTTTATATAAAAGCTACCTCTTTTTTTTAAAAAAGAGAGGTAGCTTTTTATTATATATGTTATATTTGTTTCACGTATTACAAACTAATTTATCATCGTTGATTACAAGCAATAAATTAAAAATACTGAATGATCCAATTTATGGATTTATTTCTATTCCCAATTCATTCGTTTATGATTTGATTGAGCATCCTTATTTTCAAAGATTAAGAAGGATTTCTCAGATGGGAGTATCTTATTTGGTCTACCCGGGAGCTCACCATACTCGTTTTCATCATGCTTTAGGATGTATGCACTTAATGCAAAAAGCAGTGCAAGTACTTCGCTTTAAAAATATAGCTATTTCAGAGGAAGAAGAAACGGCTTTATATGTTGCGATTTTACTTCATGATATCGGTCATGGTCCTTTTTCTCATGCCATGGAAGAGAGTATTGTAGAAGGAGTGCATCATGAAGCGATTTCTCTTTATTTTATGAATCAATTAAATAAAGAATTTAACGGAAAACTAGATTTAGCCATACAAATTTTTAAAGGAGAATATCCGCGTCAGTTTATGTTGCAATTGATTTCAAGTCAGTTGGATATGGACCGCATGGATTATTTAAAAAGAGATAGTTTTTACAGTGGGGTTGCGGAAGGAGATATTAATTCAGAACGTTTAATTCAAATGCTCCATGTTGTAGATGATAAGTTGGTTGTAGAAGAAAAGGGCATCTATTCGGTAGAAATGTTTTTGGTAGGTCGTCGTTTGATGTATTGGCAGGCGTATTTACATAAAACAAGTGTTTGTGCAGAATTGATTTTAGTGCGCATTTTAAAACGAGCGAAAGAATTAGTAAATAAAGGAGAAAAATTGTGGTGCAGTCATGCGCTATTATTTTTTCTTGAAAATCAGGAAGTTTTTGAAGATTTTGAACAAATTGCATTGGATAAATTTGCCTTACTGGATGATTCTGATATTATTAGCGCTTTGAAAGCCTGGCAATTTCATGAGGATTTTGTGTTAGCTGAATTGAGTAAGATGATAGTCAACCGAAAATTGTTGAGAATAAAAATTGTTGAGGATAAAAAATTAGTTCATGAAAAGTTAGAAAAACGTTTAAAGGAGGTTCAGGTTAAAAATAAGCTTTCTGCCGAATTAGCTAGTTACTTTGTGTTTAAAGGAAAGGTTAAGAATCAGGCCTATAGCAAGGATAAAGAGCCAATTATGATTTTGAGAAAAGATGGACAAGTTGCGGATGTTTTGTCCGTTTCGGATCAATTAAATCTCAAAGCTTTAACCAAACCTGTAACAAAGCATTTTGTTTGTTACCCAAAAAGCGTTTTTGAAAGTTAATTTTCAATTATATTTTATATTTTTGCGGTGATGAAAATAACAGCAGAACAAATAGCGGCAGTATTAGGAGGAGAAGTAGTAGGTAATCCTCAAGAAGAGGTGTCTACTTTAGCGAAGATTGAAGAAGGAGTAAAAGGCTCTATTTCTTTTTTAGCTAACCCTAAGTATGTCCATTATATATATACCACTCAAGCATCGGTTGTCATTGTAAATAAAACCTTTGACCCAGAAAATGAAGTGGTGGTAACATTAATCAAAGTTGATGATGCCTATAAAGCTTTCTCTAAACTCTTAGAATATTACAATCAAGTGAAATTGATGAAATCGGGAATCGAACAGCCGAGTGTAATTTCTGAGGGGGCTACCTATGGAACTGATTTGTATTTAGGAAGTTTTTGTTATGTAGGGAAAAATACTAAAATTGGAGATAATGTGAAAATTTATCCCAATACGTTTATAGGTGATAATGTAGTAATTGGAGATAATAGTGTGCTATTTGCTGGAGTTCGTATCTATTCTGAATCTAGCATTGGATCAAATTGTACCATACATGCAGGAACAATTATAGGATCAGATGGATTTGGTTTTGCACCTAATGGAGATGGTACCTATAGTAAAGTACCTCAAATAGGAAATGTTATTATTGAAGATAATGTTGAAATTGGTGCCGCAACAACTATTGATCGCGCTACATTGGGATCAACAATTATCCGAAAAGGAGTTAAATTAGACAACCAGATTCAGATTGCTCATAATGTTGAGATTGGAGAAAATACAGTGATTGCCTCACAAACAGGGGTTGCCGGTTCTACTAAAATTGGAAAGAATTGTATGATTGGAGGGCAGGTTGGAATTGTAGGACATTTAACCATTGGTGATAATGTAAAAATTCAGGCTCAATCAGGAGTGACTAAAAATTTAGAGTCAAATATAGCAGTTCAAGGATCGCCCGCTATTGGGCATACAGATTTTTTAAAATCGTATAGTCATTTTAGAAATTTGCCTAAAATAGTCGAAGATTTAGATACACTAAAGAACGAAAAATAGTAACCTATAGAAATACAAAAAGATTTTATTATGGTTAAGCAAAAAACCATCCAAAGTGAAGTAACCCTAGAGGGAGTTGGATTACATACAGGACAAGATGTTGTTATGACATTAAAACCTGCGCCAATTAACAATGGATTTACTTTTGTCAGAGTGGATTTAGAAGGGCATCCTGTTATCGAAGCAGATGCGAATTATGTTGTTAATACACAACGCGGAACAAACTTAGAGAAAAAAGGAGTTCGTGTTCAAACAACAGAACATGTTTTAGCTGCTTTTGTTGGGTGCGACCTTGATAACGTGATTGTTGAGTTAAATGCATCTGAACCACCCATTATGGATGGCTCATCAAAGTATTTTGTTGAAGCAGTAGAAAAAGCGGGTATTGTTGAACAAGACGCAGAAAGAGAAGAGTATATTGTAAAAGAAGTAATTTCGTATGTTGATGAAACAACTGGAAGTGAAATTATCATTATGCCATCGGATAGTTATCAAGTAACAACTATGGTTGATTTTGGTACTAAAGTTTTGGGCACACAAAATGCTACTTTAAAAGACATGAAAGATTTTAAAGTAGAAATCTCAGAAGCACGTACCTTTAGTTTTTTACATGAACTAGAAGATTTATTAGCGAAGGGACTAATAAAAGGAGGTGACTTAAATAATGCTATTGTTTATGTAGATAAAGAGATTTCTTCTGAAACTATGGGGCATTTGAAAAAAGCCTTTGGTAAAGATGAAATTAGCGTAAAGTCAAATGGTGTTTTAGATAACTTAACTTTACATTATCCGAATGAGGCCGCTCGTCATAAACTATTAGATGTGATTGGAGATTTAGCCTTAATTGGAATTAGAATTAGAGGTAAAGTTATCGCGAATAAACCAGGACATGCGGTGAATACTAATTTCGCAAAAAAAATATCAAAGATTATTCGCAATGAAAAAAGAAATCAAGTACCTTCTTTTGATTTGCATCAAGAACCTTTGATGGATGTGAATAAAATTATGTCTTTCTTGCCACATAGACCTCCATTCTTATTAGTGGATAAGATTTTGGAGATGTCGGATAAGCATGTGATAGGTCTGAAAAATGTAACAATGAATGAGCCCTTTTTTGTTGGACATTTTCCAGGTGCGCCTGTTATGCCTGGAGTTCTTATTGTTGAAGCAATGGCTCAAGCAGGCGGAATTTTAATTTTAAGTTCAGTACCAGATCCTGAAAATTATATTACCTTATTTATGAAAATAGATAATGTTCGATTCAGAAACCCAGTACTTCCGGGAGATACTTTAGTTTTTAAATTAGAACTATTAACTCCTATTCGCAGAGGTATATGTCATATGCAAGCCATTGCTTATGCTAATGGTAAAATTACCACAGAAGCAGAATTGATGGCACAAATAGTTAAAAAACAAAATTAAACCAAAGAGTATGAATCAGCCTTTAGCATATGTTCATCCAGGTGCAAAAATTGCACGGAATGTTGTAATAGAACCATTTACTACGATTCATAATAATGTAGAAATTGGCGAAGGAACTTGGATTGGATCTAACGTAACAATCATGGAAGGTGCGCGCATTGGAAAAAATTGTAAGATTTTTCCTGGTGCAGTGATTTCTGCAGAACCACAAGATTTAAAATTTGAGGGCGAAATTACAACTGTTGAAATTGGTGATAACACAACCATTCGCGAATGTGTTACTATCAACAGAGGTACAAGAGATAGATATAAAACAATAGTCGGAAAAAACTGTTTAATTCAAGCTTATAGTCATATTGCACATGATTGTATCATTGGAGATAACTGTATCTTCTCTAACTCAAGTACCTTAGCTGGTCACGTGACAATAGGAGATTATGTTGTATTAGCAGGATTAGTAGCGGTACATCAATTCTGTACCATTGGTTCTCATTCTTTTGTAACAGGGGGTACTTTAGTTCGTAAAGATGTTCCACCTTTTATTAAAGCGGCTAGAGAACCTATTTCTTATGCAGGTATAAACTCTGTAGGTTTACGCAGAAGAGGATATTCTCCTGATAAAATTAGAGAAATACAAGAAATATATAGAATTTTATTTCAAAAGAACTACAATACAAGTCAAGCACTAGAGATTATAGAAACTGAAATGGAAGCAACTCCAGAAAGAGATGAAATTCTTATGTTCGTTCGCAATAGTTCACGAGGAATTATGCGTGGGTATTCAGGAATGTATTAATAATAAAATAAAGCTTTTAAAAATGGCAACAACTTCAGATATTAGAAACGGTTTGTGTATTCGTCATAATAATGACATTTACAAAATTGTAGAATTTTTACACGTTAAACCAGGAAAAGGACCTGCTTTTGTGAGAACAAAAATGAGAAGTGTAACAACAGGTAGAGTATTGGAAAATACCTTTTCTGCAGGACATAAAATTGATACGGTACGCGTTGAAACTCATAAATTTCAATACTTATACCCAGAAGGCGATCAGTTTCATTTTATGAATGTTGAGTCTTATGAACAAATTACACTTTTAAAAGACATTTTAGATGCGCCAGATTTATTAAAAGAAGGAGAAACGGTAATGGTTCAAATTAATGCAGAAACGGATATGCCTTTATCTGTAGATATGCCTTCTTCTGTAATTTTAGAAGTAACCTATGCAGAACCAGGTGTAAAAGGAAATACAGCTACAAATGCTACAAAACCAGCGACTGTTGAAACAGGAGCTTCTGTAAACGTACCTTTATTTATCAACGAAGGAGATAAAATCAAAATTGATACGGCTACAGGATCTTACGTGGAGCGTATTAAAGAATAACTAAAAGATGCGTTTTTCAAAAGTTCAAGATTTACAGACGATAGCTGAAATTATCGGTTGTCAATATGTGGGATCTGCGGATTTCCCCGTGTATGGTATGAATGAAATTCACGTTGTACAAGAAGGTGAAATCGTATTTGTAGATCACCCTAAATACTATGATAAAGCATTGAATTCCAATGCAACTATTATTCTTATTAATAAGGATGTAGTATGTCCAGAAGGAAAGGCTTTATTAATTTCTGACGATCCATTTAGAGATTTTAATAAGTTATCAACCTATTTTAATCCATTTAAACCAGCTACTCAATTACAAGCAAAGGATGCGGTAATTGGAGAAGGAACGATTGTACAACCAGGTGCGTTCATTGGAAACAATGTTGTCATTGGAAAAAATTGTATGATTCATCCAAATGTTGTACTTTATGATGGAACTGTAATTGGAAATAATGTTACAATTCACGCAGGTGCAATTCTAGGTGCAGATGCTTTCTATTATAAAAAGAGACCAGAGGGGTTTGATCCTTTAATATCTTGTGGTAGAGTAGTTATTGAAGATAATGTTGGTATTGGTGCAGCTTGTACCATTGACCGTGGCGTTACTGGAGATACAAGAATCAAAGAAGGTGCTAAAATTGATAATCAAGTGCATATTGGACATGATACGGTTATTGGGGTACGTTGTTTAATTGCAGCTCAAACAGGAATTGCGGGTTGTGTAGTAATTGAAGACGAAGTAACACTATGGGGACAGGTAGGAACAACGAGTGGAATTACCATTGGTAAAAAAGCCGTTGTATTAGCTCAGTCAGGTGTTTCTAAGAGCTTAGAAGGAGGAAAGGTCTATTTCGGATATCCTGCAGAAGAGTCAAGAGAAAAGTTGAAACAGTTAGCCAATACCAAGAGAATACCATCTATTATAGAGGATTTGAAGCGATTGGCAAATAGCTAGGATCACAGAAGAAAGGGAATAATAATTAATCGTTAATTGTTGAGCTTATTTGCGGAAGATTGCAACTAAAAAGTTTTAAAGCTGATTAGAATTGTCTATTTTTGTATGAGTAAGTTTTAAAAATAAATAAAAACAAGATCATGAGTGTTTTAGTAAATAAAGATTCAAAAATAATCGTTCAAGGATTTACTGGAAGCGAAGGTACTTTTCATGCTTCTCAGATGATTGAATATGGTACAAACGTTGTAGGTGGTGTAACTCCAGGAAAAGGTGGAACAATTCATTTAGATCGTCCAGTATTCAATACAGTATCAGAAGCAGTAGAAAAAGCTGGTGCAGATACGTCAATCATTTTTGTACCGCCTGCATTTGCTGCAGACGCTATTATGGAAGCTGCAGACGCTGGTATCAAAGTAATTATTTGTATTACTGAAGGTATTCCAGTAGCGGATATGATTAAAGCTTATGACTACATTAACACTAGAGATTGTAGATTAGTAGGACCAAACTGTCCAGGGGTAATTACTCCAGGTGAAGCTAAAGTTGGTATTATGCCAGGTTTCGTATTCAAAAAAGGGACTGTTGGAATTGTTTCTAAATCAGGTACTTTAACGTACGAAGCTGCTGACCAAGTAGTGAAAGAAGGTTTAGGTATTACAACTGCTATCGGTATTGGTGGAGATCCAATTATTGGAACTACAACAAAAGAAGCGGTTCAATTGTTAATGGCTGATCCTGAAACTAAAGCAATCATCATGATTGGTGAAATCGGAGGACAGTTAGAAGCAGATGCTGCAAGATGGATTAAAGAAGACGGAAACAAAAAACCAGTTATCGGATTCATTGCTGGCGAAACTGCACCAAAAGGAAGAACAATGGGACACGCAGGTGCTATTGTAGGTGGAGCAGATGATACAGCTGCTGCTAAGAAAAGAATCATGAGTGAATGTGGAATTCACGTAGTTGATTCTCCTGCTGAAATCGGGAAAAAAGTAAAAGAAATTTTAGGATAATCCTAAATTCATAGCATATAAAAAAGCCACATCATTTGATGTGGCTTTTTTTGTGTTGTTATTTTTAGCAAGTGGCTGTATTGTATTTTAGGAATCAAGCGAAAGTTAGGAAGGAGTTAATAAAGCGCGATGTCTAGGATGCGCGACTTCTTGTTTCCAAGGACACATCCGATGGGGGACAAGCTAGGTGTGAAGATTTGATATCCTCATTTCATATTTCAATCATGAACTGGAAAAGTGAATCCAAAAAAGAGGATGCCTTGAACAATCTCCAGCTTTTGCACTTGATCCTATTTTAGACGAAATAAAAATAGGGTATAAAAAAAAATGCTGTCGAAATCACGACAGCATTTTTTTATTTTTTATCTCAATTGAGCTCCAAGGTTATTTTCTAATTGGTATTGGATTTTACCCATGATCTTTTCAATTTGACTTTCAGTAAGTGTCTTTGTATTGTCCTCCATCAAGATTGAAATAGCATACGATTTCTTGCCTTCTTCAATTTTATCTCCTTGATAGACATCAAATAAAGTGACATCTTTAATAAGACTTTTATCTACTTGTTTAACTAGGTTGTAGATGTCATCAAACGTAACTTTTTCGTCTAATAGTAAAGCGTAATCTCGTTTCACAGTTGGAAATTTGTTCAATTCTGTGAATTTGATTTTGCTGCTTATTATTTTTAAAAGAATATCCCATTTAAAATCAGCATAACTAACCTCTTGTTTGATGTCAAATTGCTTTGTTATAGCCTTTTTAAGCACACCAAAATCTACAATGGCATCTTTGCCTATATAGTAGGTAATTCCTTCTGAAAACGCATCATTTTCTGTGGGTTGCGTTGTAAATTTCGCAATACCTAAACGACTTAAAATACTACTAATATATCCTTTAAATTCAAAGAAATCACTTGGTTTTTGATTAGAATTCCATGAAGCTGGCGTATTGTTACCCGTTACAAATAAAGCGAAGTGTTTGTGCTCTTCGAAATTATTTAGCATTTTGTGGTAAGTTTTACCAAATTCAAATAGACGTAAATCGCTGCTTTTTCTATTGATGTTGTATGAAATTGATTCTAAACCACCAAATAATAGAGACTGTCTCATAACCGATAAGTCTGTACTCAATGGATTGATAATATCAACTTGATAACTAGGATTGATACTGTCTGTTAGTTGGCTGTATTCAGGTGTAGTCAAAGAGTTATTCATGATTTCATAAAATCCTTGAGCAACTAATTGATTGGCAATAATATTCTGAACACGATGATCTTCAGTTCTTGAACTATTTGAAATCGTCGCATTTAATTTAGATGAAAAACTAATGTTGTTATAGCCATATACACGCAGAATTTCTTCAATTACATCGATTTCTCTTGTAACATCCGCACGGTAAGCTGGAACTGTAATGCCTAATCCAAAATCAGACATACTTTGTACTTTAATGTCTAAAGAAACTAAGATAGTTTTAATCGTTTCTTTTGAAATTTCTTCTCCTAGGATACGATTAATATTGTTAAAGTTCAAGAATACAGAGTGATCTTCTACTTTTTTAGGGTATAAATCAACGATGTCTGAAGTGATTTCACCACCAGCAACACTTTGAATCAATAGAGCGGCATGTTTTAACGCATATTCCGTAATAGAAGGGTCAATCCCTCTTTCAAAACGGAAAGATGAATCTGTATTTAAATTATGTCTTTTAGCTGTTTTTCTAACACTTACCGGATTAAAATAGGCGCTTTCTAGGAAAATAGTTGTTGTGTTTTCTGAAACGGCAGATTTTAGTCCACCAAATACACCTGCAATACACATCGGCCCGTTTTCATCACAAATCATTAAATCATCTTGATGTAAAGTGCGTTCAACACCATCCAGCGTAGTGAATTTTGTTCCTTCTGCAACGGTTTTTACCAATACTTTACTTCCTTTGATTTTTGATGCATCAAAAGCGTGTAACGGTTGGCCTAAATCGTGTAATACATAGTTGGTTACGTCAACAATATTGTTTTTAGGTGTTATACCAATTGCCTTTAATCGATTTTGTAACCATTCTGGAGAAGATTTTACTTCAATACCTGAAAGAGTCACCCCACAATAACGAGGTGCTTTTTTGTAATCTTCGACGGTTACATCAATTTTAAGTGTTCTTCTTTCTACTTTGAACTTACTTACAGCAGGTGTAATTAATTCTTTGTGTGGGGTTTCTATCGTTTGATTTTGCAAAAGACCTGCACGTAAATCTCTAGCAACACCCCAATGGCTCATTGCATCCGATCGATTAGGTGTAAGTCCGATTTCAAAAACTTGATCTGTTGTGATATTAAAAATAGTGGCAGCAGGCGTTCCAGGGGTAATGGATTCATCCAAAACCAAAATGCCACTTCCATCTGTTCCAAGGCCCAATTCGACAGCAGAACAAATCATACCGAAGCTATCTTCACCTCTAATCTTGCCTTTTTTAATTTGAAATGCATTTCCTTCTGCATCGTACAATTCTGTGCCAATAGTAGCAACAGGTACTTTTTGCCCAGCAGCTACGTTTGGAGCACCACAAATGATCTGTACAGGTTCTCCCGTTCCTAAATCAACTTTTGTAACATTTAGTTTATCTGCATTGGGATGTTTCGTGCAAGACAATACATGCCCTACAACAACTCCTCTTAAACCTCCTTTTAAGCTTTCGTATGGAGTGATTCCCTCAACTTCAAGCCCTAAATCCGTAAGAATTTCTGATGTTTCTTCGGGTGTGATGTCTAACTTAATGAATTGTTTTAACCAATTGTATGAAATATGCATTCGAAAATAATTTTATTGAAGACAAATATACGGATTGCCTTAGTTTAAGTAAAATAATTTGGGTGTTAATATTTAAAATTGAAAGTTCATATTATTCTAAGAACTTTTTGCGGATAGACGCATCTGGAATCATACATTGGTCTTTCTTTCCATACCATTTATAGCGATTTTTTGCAATATAATCATAGAGCGAATCGGCTAATTTGGTTGGAAATATAAAAAAAACGGTAAGAAAGGTATACCAGCCACCAAGATACTTTGCAATTGTCAATGCCGCTTGAGATTTGATATAGTAAGCTTCTCCTGGAACATAAAGCACAATGCTATCGGTTTGGGCACGATCTACACCAATCTGCTGTAAGATTTTCAACCCTAATTCTGAGTCTAAAGAAGTAAATCGGAATTGATCTTGTTTATCAGCAGCAATAACCTTCTTTACAACAGTATCACACATGTTGCAAACGCCATCAAAGAGGACGATCTTTTTATTCTTTGGGAGTTGTTCTATCATTTTTTTCGTTCTACCATTTCAAGTTGATCTATATTTACTTTAGATGTAAAGAAACCATAATTAACTGTAGCAGTTTTCTTTTCTATACTGTCAAGAGTTCCAACAGCTCTTCCTTCTAGCATTCTCACACGATCGCCCACTTTTAGTGGGAATTGTGTTTTGTTGCTTTCTTCTTGCTTTTTTAGAATTTCTTTCTTCTCTTTTTTTTCCTTGCGGATAACTTCAACTTTTTTCTCTACTTCTTGAAGTAAAGTTTTTTGTTCTACCTCTTTTTTCTTTTTTTCTTCTATTGTAACTTTCTTGCGCTTGGAGTTTTCAATTTCAACTACTTTCAGAATCTCACTAAATAGTGTTTTCTTGCTCTTATTGTTGAAATATTTGTCTGATAAATCGTCCAATTTCTGTCCCAAATAAACTAAACGTTGATTCGAATCATATAATTCTTGGTAGCGTTCCAATTTATCCTGAACTCTAGCATTGATGCCTTCTAATTTTTTGCTTTCTTCTCTGGCTTTGGTTTCCTCTTCTTTTAAATTTTGAGAGGTGCGTTCCATTTTATGTCTTTCCTTTTGAAGGTTGGCAATGGTTTTATCAAAGCGAACTTTTTCTGTTTCAACTTTTTTCTTTGCCCGATTAATTAAACTAAAAGGGATTCCATTTTTTTGAGCTACTTCAAAAGTAAAAGAACTACCTGCTTGACCTATATTTAGCTTGTACAAGGGTTCTAGTGACTTTTCATCAAAGAGCATATTGGCATTTGTTGCATGAGGCAATTGATCTGCTAAAATCTTTAAATTCGTATAGTGTGTGGTAATGATTCCGTAGGCTTCTCTATCGTAAAATTCCTCTAAGAAAATTTCCGCCAAAGCACCTCCTAATTCAGGATCAGAACCGGTTCCAAATTCATCAATTAAAAATAGCGTATTTGAATTGCATTTCTTCAAAAAATAATTCATATTTTTCAATCGATAACTATACGTACTCAAGTGATTCTCGATAGATTGATTATCGCCAATGTCTGTTAGAATACGATCAAATAAAAAGGTATGACTTCGCTCATGTACTGGAATTAACAACCCTGATTGTAGCATGAGTTGAAGTAGGCCAATTGTTTTTAAGGTAATACTTTTACCTCCTGCATTCGGACCTGATATAACAATAATACGACTGTCTTTTTCAAGTTGAATGGTCTGTGGATGCGTTGTTTTTCGCTTCTCTTTATTATTTAGCCATAATATGGGATGATATGCATCTCTGAAATAAAGGGTCTTTTCTTCGCTAATTTCGGGTAATAAACCGTTTATTTTTAAAGCGTATTTTGCTTTTCCTGCGGTAATATCCAACAAGGTTAAATAGTTCGTGTATTCAAAGAGCAATTCTCTAAACGGACGAATACAATTGGTTAGTGCTTTTAAAATACGAACAATTTCTTCTCTTTCTTCGTATTCTAAATTATTTAATTCTCTTGAGTAATTCAAGGTTGCTTCAGGTTCAATATAAATAATACTACCCGTTTTGGATTGACCTAAAACACTTCCTTTTACCTTGCGACGATACATAGCTGTAACAGCGAGTACACGGCGATTCTCAACGATGGTCTCTCTGATATCGTCCAAATAACCCGCACTGTTATACTGGGATAACGCATAACCAAAACTTTGGTTAATCTTACCGCGAACCAAATTAATGCTCTTGCGAATAGATAATAAATCTACGGATGCATTGTCTTTGATTTCCCCATACTTGTCCAGTACGTTTTCAATCTCTTTTAAAATGCTTTTTTCTAAAGTAAGTGTGGCGGTATCTTCAGATAAATGCGGATAATAATCGTCAAATTTCTTAAAATAGGCGATGAGAGTACTCGTGGTTTCAGTAAGGTTGTATATTTTTTTGAAACTGCTGATTTCTAGAAAACTATCCTCAATTCCTAAAAATTTCAATTCGTAATTAATTGAATCAAAATAATGATTGGGAATTACATTATTGTTGGTAAATGAAGCTAAATATTCTGAGGTCTGTTTTAAGGCATGAAGGGTTTGCTCTTTGGTTTGATGAGGAACAATTTCCATAGCCAATTCTTTTCCGCTTTCTGTTACACATAGGGTAGAAACGAAAGATAAAACGGTATTAAATTCTAAATCTTGTAAAGTCTTCTTGTTAATCGATGTCATGGGTTACAATAAGATTATCTAGCAAAAATACTACTTATTTATGGAAAAAAGGAGAGAAGAAGGATAAAGATAGGTTGAAATTGATTAGATAAAAAAGGTTGACCAAATAGAATAGTTTTACCTTTGGGTTGCGAAATAACGATAAGGTATAGTAGTAAAAAAGCATCAGATGAAAAATAAGGTTTGGGTTGATGAAATTGTTGAAGCATTAGCAGATATTGTTACCTATAAAGACATCAAAAAAGGGGAAACCTTGTTGAAAATAGGAGAAGTATGTGATTATGTAGGACGAGTAGAAGTAGGGAGTTTGCGTATGTTTTATTTAGATGCAGAAGGAAAGGATACTTCTTTTTCTTTTTTTTTGAAGAAGGATATATTTACTCATTATGAAGGGTTACTTACTGGTACAGCCTCTTTGATGGAGATAGTAGCTTTAGTAGATACCCGTGTATTGTTAATTCACAAAAAAGAATTATTTGATTTGTATGAATCTTCTTTTTATTGGCAAAAAATAGGTAGATTGATGTCGGATGCGATTTTTTTAAATGCCAAAGAACGCATTGATTTTTTGCTTTTTTATACGCCCGAACAACGTTATATATACTTACAAACCCATCAATCATCTATTCTTGAGGAGGTGGCTCAAAAACACATCGCAAGCTATATTGGGATTCAGCCTCAATCACTATCTAGAATAAAAAAAAGACTAGATAGCACGAAGTTAACTTAAGTGAATGTAAAGCTTTTTGCAATCTTTTAATTTTGTGGTATATAAAATGAATGATATGGTAGAAATTGAAAGTATTCGATGGCTAAATAGTCTTGTGTTTTTGTTTTTAGGAGGCATACACGTGTATTGGGCCATGGGCGGAAAATGGGGAACAAAATATGCAATTCCTTCGACAGCTGAAGGTGTTCCCGTTTTTCAACCCAAAAAAAAGGGGACTTTGCTTGTTGCTTGTGCTTTGTTTGGTGGTGCTTTTTGGAATATAGGTTTCCTTGATTTTGGGAAGTGGGGCTATTTGTTGATCGGAATCGCGTTTGGCTTGCGAGCATTTGGCGATTTTAAGTATGTGGGAATTAGTAAAAAAATTAAAAACACAACTTTTGCTCAGAAAGATGCAACAGTTTTTATTCCTTTATGTATTTATTTGTGTTTAAGTCATCTTTTCTTGTTTTTTTTGTAATACTTGTTGTTTTTTAAAGGATATGATGAATATCAGTTCATTTCTTTGTTAAAAATCAGTAATTTGTATTCAGATTAAAAAGATGAATACTACTAATTTAAAGAAATACTAATTTATGAAATATGTATCCGCTCAAGAAGCTGCAAAAGTTGTCAAATCAGGTGATCGAATTTATGTACATTCTGCTGCTGCAACGCCTAATGTTTTAACCAAAGCTATCAGTGATAGAGCAAGTGAACTTCGCAATGTTGAATTTTGTCATATTCATACAGAAGGCGAGGCTCCGTATGCAGATCCTGCTTTGGCGGATAGTTTTCATGTCAATTCTTTTTTTATAGGCAAAAATGTACGACATACCTTAGCAGCGGGCAATGGTTCGTATACTCCTGTTTTTTTAAGTGAAGTTCCCATGCTTTTTCGAAAAGGAGTTTTAAAAGTGGATGTTGTTCTTATTCAAGTCTCTCCGCCAGATGAACATGGATTTTGTTCTTTAGGGGTGTCGGTAGAGGCTTGTGTTGCTGCCATGGAGAATGCTAAAATTGTGATTGCACAAATTAATCCACAAATGCCACGTACATTCGGAGATAGTGTTTTGCATAGTTCTAAGATTGATTTAGCTGTAGACCACAATTGCCCGATTTATGCCGCAAAAGAAATTGTGATTAGTGAAAAAGAAGCCATTATTGGTAAATATGTAGCGAATTTAATTGAGGATGAAAGTACGCTTCAAATGGGAATTGGCTCTATCCCCAATGCCGTATTAGCCCAATTGAACAACCATAAAAACCTAGGGTTACATACCGAAATGTTTTCAGATGGCGTGATTGATTTAATTAAAAATGGCGTAATTGATTGTTCAAAAAAGAAAATTGCCAAAGGACGAGCACTAGCTACCTTCTTAATTGGCTCTAAGAAATTGTACGACTTTGTAGATAACAATCCATTTATTGTATTGAAAGAATCTAGTTATGTCAATGATACGGCCATTATTCGCAAAAACCCTAAGGTAGTAGCGATTAATTCTGCTATTGAAGTGGATTTAACAGGACAGATATGTGCAGATTCTATCGGGCATAAAATGTATTCTGGTGTAGGAGGGCAAATGGATTTTGTTCGCGGTGCTTCGTTGAGTGAAGGAGGAAAAGCAATTATTGCATTGTCTTCTACAAGCAATCAAGGTCATAATAGAATAGTTCCTTATTTGCGTCAAGGAGCTGGGGTAGTAACAACACGTGCGCATGCGCAATATATTGTTACCGAATATGGTGTGGCTAATTTGTATGGTAAAACATTAAAACAAAGAGTTGCTGCTATGGCAGAAATTGCACATCCAGATTTTAGAGAAGAAATTGCAAAAGCTTACTTTGATAATTTAAAAGGATAAAAAAGTAGCGTAAACTAAGAATAAATGAAAAGTGTATAAAAACCAACCAATCAATTTGATCGGTTGGTTTTTTGCTTTCAGTTTTTTTTAAAAAATAGTGTGGAAGAAGAAGTATACCATAAAAAGTGATTTTTACTCGTGTGAAAAAAGAGATGTATATAAGATGAAATAATCCACGTATCGGTTGGAATCGGTTTTGACATCTTTGAAAAAGCGGTGGGTTAAGAGGAGGAATTAATAATCGAATGTTTGAACCTAGAATCCTAGCATTAAGTTGTTTTTTGTACAATAAATATAGGTTGATACTGTTTATAAAAGGGATAAATCGTTATATTTGACACTAAAATAAAAAGAAAATCAATGCGTAGAATTAATAGGTTGGCTTGTATAGCTGCTCTTGTAGGTAGTATGAGCCTTTATGCACAACAAACAGTTGTATATACGGGATCTTATGCAACGTTTAATCATGCAGTATCCTTGTATAACGAACAAGAGTATTTGGCTGCCCAATTGTTATTTGATAAAATTAAAAAAGAAAATAATTCAGAGAATAGAGAAATAGAAGCCGATTGTGCGTATTATATTGCCAATTGTGCCATTCGATTGGATCAAAGTGGAGCGGAAAATAAAATAGATGATTTCGTTGCTAATTATCCAACAAGTTCTAAACAGAACATTGCTTATATCGAAGCGACAGATTACTATTTTTCGAGAGGGCAATTTGCTAAGGCTGCTCATTATGCGGCTAAAGTAAAAGATCATGTTATTGAAACTGAAAAAACAGCGGATCGCTTCTTCTTTGAAAAGGGATATAGTTCTTTTTATATGAAGAATAAAAAAGAAGCAAAAAAATACTTAGAAAAAGTAAGTCAAAAAGGAGAATGGGGAGAACAAGCAACCTATTATTTAGGATACATTGCCTACGATACTGATAATTTTGACGATGCGAAGAAACTCTTTGAAAAAGTAGAAAGCAAGGAAAAGTACAAAGAAAAAATGGGGTACTTCCAGGCGGATATGAATTTTAAAACAGGCAATTTTGAACAAGCCATTACGGATGGCTTAGCGCAAATTGACAAATCAAATCCACAGGAAAAATCGGAGCTTTCAAAAATAATAGGAGAGAGTTATTTCAACCTTAAACAATACGACAAGGCATTACCTTATTTATTGGATTACAAAGGGAAAAATGGCAAATGGAATAATACGGATTTTTATCAATTGGGATACGCGTATTACAAGTCCAAAGATTATGAAAAAGCAATTGAGCAATTCAATAAAATTATCGATGGCGATAATTCAATTGCTCAAAATGCATACTACCATTTAGGAGAAAGTTATTTACATACACATAAGAAAACCCAAGCGCTGAATGCCTTTAAAAATGCTTCGGAAATGCGTTTCGATGCTAGTATTCAAGAAGATGCCTATTTAAATTATGGTAAATTGAGTTATGATATTGGAAATGCTTACCAAAGTGCACCAAAAGTGATCAGTGGTTTCATTGAAAAATATCCAAGCTCACCTTATCGTGAAGAGATGGAAGGGCTGTTAATTGATTCGTATATCACATCCAGAAACTTTACAGAAGCTCTAGCGTTATTAGAAAAGAATAAGACGGTAGCTAATAAAGAAGCGTATCAAAAAGTTACGTTTTATCGCGGGCTAGAGTTATTTGCGGAAAATAACTACGAGCAAGCACTCGCGATGTTTAATAAATCTTTAGTAGAACGTCAAGATGCTGTATTTACCGCACGTGCTTATTATTGGCAAGGAGAATCTAATTATGCTTTAAATAAATTTTCTGAAGCCATCTCTTCTTATGTTAGCTTTTTAGGAAGTGCACAGGCTAAGAATACCAACGAATATAAAAATGTCAATTACGGCTTAGGATATACCTATTTTAAACAAAAGGACTACGCCAATGCAGCTAAACAATTTCAAAGTTATATAGCAACAGCGCCTAAAGATGAAGCTAGACGTATTGATGCATATCTGCGATTGGGAGATAGTCAATTTGTAGAGGGAGGCTATTGGCCAGCGATGGAGGCTTATAATAAAGTCATTGAGGCAAACAAAGTAGATGTCGAATATGCGCGTTTTCAAAAAGCATTAGCATATGGATTTGTGGATCGTATGCAGAAAAAAGCAGATGATTTAATAGCCTTTACCAAAGATTATCCTAAATCAAGTTTAACGGATAATGCCTTATATGAACTAGGAATGACTTATGTTGTGATGCAACAACCTCAAAAAGCGATACCTACTTTTAATCAATTGTTGAAAGATTTTCCTAAAAGCTCCTATGCTTCTAAAGCTTTATTACGCCAAGGGTTGATTCATTATAATGCAAATAAACCAGAGGATGCCTTAGCTAAATTTAAAGAAGTTGTAGCTAAATATCCAACAAGCGCAGAAGCAATCGAGGCTGTTCAAAATGCACGACTTGTTTATGTAGATCAAGGAAAAGTAGACGAGTATGGTGTTTGGGTAAAAGGACTTTCGTTTGTGAGTATTAGCGACCTAGAATTAGATAAAGATAGCTATGAATCGGCAGAAAAACAGTATATGCAAAATAATACGCAAGCTGCGATTCTTGGCTTTGAAAAATATTTAACTTCCTATCCTAAAGGATTGAAAGCTTTACAAGCTCATTTTTATTTAGGTCAAATGTATTTTGCTGAAAATAATTTCAAAAAGGCAGAATCTCATTATTTGGCTGTGGTAGGAGGAAATAAGAATGAATATTCGGAAGTGGGATTGTCGCGTTTAGCAGAAATGTATTTGAAAAATAAAGATACAGATCAAGCTTTGTTAATATTGAGTAGATTAGAAAATGAAGCAGCCCAAGAGCAAAATAAAGTTTTTGCAAAATCTAATTTGATGAAGGTTTACTACCAAGAAGAAGATTATGCGAATGCTTTGAATTATGCAGAACAAGTATTGAGTTTGGCTAAGATTGACGATAAGATTAAAAGTGATGCACAGATTATTATTGCCCGAACAGCTTTTGCAAATAAACAATACGACAAAGCAAAAAAAGGGTATGCAGATGTAGCTAAAATTGCAAAAGGAGAATTGGCAGCAGAAGCCTTGTATTATGATGCTTTCTTTAAGCGTATGGATAACAAGTTTGATGCTTCTAATGAAAGTGTTCAAAAATTGGCGAAAGATTATTCTGCCTATAAGTATTACGGAGCAAAAGGATTGGTATTGATGGCTAAAAACTTTTACAGTTTGAAAGATGCTTATCAGGCAACTTATATCTTGGATAATGTAATTAAAAATTTTGAAGCGTTTGCTGATGTAGTAGCTGAAGCTCAACAAGAATTAAATACAATTAAGACTCAAGAGGCTAAAAGCAATTCATCTGTCGTACAATAAGGTTTAATCGAATTAGAAAGTAATTATGAAGCAGATAAAAATATTAACCTTTGTATCAAGCGTTTTATTCGTTGGTGTAGCGGTTGCTCAAGATAAAAATAAAAGTGATTTAGGAACAGAAGTGATTGATGTAGTAAGACGCTACGATGCAACTGTTTCTGAAGCATTCAAGGTAAGAGAAGTGCCTAATTTAGAAGAAGATGTAAAAAACAAAAAGAAGGAAGTTGTTTATACGATTACGTCATTTCCTGTTGCATCTACCTTTGTTCCAACAAAAGGAGAGGCAGCAAAAGTAGAGGCTAAACGCAATTTAGAGCGTTTTGATAACTACGCTTTGTTCGCTATAGGAAATTATACAAACCTCAATGGCGAATTGTTTTTGAGTAGTCAAATCGATCCCGATAGCTATATAGCAGGTTTTGTAAATCACTTTTCTTCTCAAGGTGGAATTAAGAATCTTTTGTTAGATGATAATTTCTCTAAGACCCATGCTGGAATTAATTTCTCAGGTCAAAAAAAGAAAATAGGATGGAATGCAGAAGTTGGAGGGTCTTATCAAACTTTGAATTGGTATGGCTTACCGCAAGAGGAATTAGAATATGCTATTCCTAGAAATACAATAGTTAGTATCAATCCAAAACAAAAATATAAGTCTATTTATTTAGATGGTTCGGTATCTTTTGAAGATTTGCCAATCAAGGGAATTGATCTTTACTACTCTAATTTTAGTGATGATTTTAATAGACAAGAAAATCATTTTGTATTTAAACCAAGAATAGAAACAACGTTTGATCAAGGTATTACGGGTAAATTAAATGTAATAGTTGATTATGTAAGTTCGGATTATAAAAAACAAAATTTTTTACAAACGGATGGTGTTTTAAATTACAATACCGATGCTATAACAACATATAAAGTTAGTGATGAGCATTTTAATATCGGAGCAGAACCAAGTGTTGTATTAAAAGGAGACGATTATTTTGTAGAGTTGGGTGTTGGCTTGTATTACAACAATGGAAAAGTCGGTGGAAATTCGGACAATAGTTTTAACTTTTACCCACAAGTAAAAGCTTCATATAGTCTAGTACCAAACCTAGCAATTGCCTATGGGGGAATTGACGGGCGTTTAACCCAAAATACATTTAAAAACTTTGTAGACCAAAATCCATTTGTATCTCCAGAAGCGATGTTGTTACCAACGGATAAAACTTATGAGTTTTATGTGGGAATGAAAGGAAAGTTAGATCATACCATTTCATATAACGTTAAAGCTTCTTATTTCAAAGAAAATGACAAAGCTTTATTTGTGTCTACGCCTTATGCTTCAAATCCTCATCGCCTAGGTTATTTATATGGCAATGCTTTGAATGTAGCTTATGCTGAAGTGGAAACACTTAGTTTGTTTGGAGAGTTGCGTTTTGATATTGATTCAACCTTGCTTTTGGGCATTCGAGGAGAATATAATAACTACGATTCAAATACTGCAGAAGCCTGGGGATTGCCGAAGATAAAAGTAGGTGCTGATGCATTAATTAATTTTACAGATCAATGGTTTTCAACGATGGATTTGCAGTACGTTGGCGAGCGAAAAGACTTATTTGTTAACCAAGATAACCTAGTGAATGGGACTACTGATCCTGTATCGATGATTAGAAAAGTAGATGGATTTGTTGATTTAAGTTTAAAAGTTGGATTTAGACCTACAAAAAATTGGACTGTTTTCTTAAAAGGAGATAATTTATTAGATGAGACCTATAATCAATGGGGGAGTATTAAATCGCAAGGTGTGCAGATTATGGGCGGAGCTATCTATAAATTCGATTTTTGAGAATAATTTCAACTTAATTACTGTTAAAAGTCACATATTTTTGGGTTAAAGCAGTTTTATTTATGGTTTTTAATTTTTTTTCATCGTTTATTGGATTATTTTTGTAAAACAAACAACAAAACAGATCCGATAAAAAGGTACTTTAAGAAATTAAAAATGACACTAAAACAAGAACTAAAGACTACATTTCTACAGCGCTTAGATGATAAGATAGAAGCTCTTCGCGGCATTGTAGAGGATTTAGCAGCTGATGCTCAGTCAGATGCGAAAAGCTCAGCAGGAGACAAGCATGAAACGGCTTTGTCTATGATGCATCTAGAACAAGAAAACATAACGAAAAAAATTCAAGAGAGCCTCGACTTAAGAGAGGTCGTGAAACGAATAGATGAAAATAGAAATTCAGAGGTTGTAGAATTTGGATGTGTGGTAAAAGTCAATACAGTTTATCTGTTTTTGGCAGCCGCATTGCCTAAGGTTACAGTGGATGAAATATCTGTACTAGGCGTATCTATGGATGCTCCCATTGCAAAAGCGTTAGTAGGACGGAAGTTATATGATTCTTTTTCTTTTAATAATTGTGAATTTACGGTTAACTTTTTGGAATAAGGAAAAAGTGAAAAACGAGATATAAACAGGTGTAAGCGAAAGTTTACACCTGTTTTTTTTATAGCTACTGTAAGGCATAAAAAAAACAGCTGCTTTATTGTGAAAAGACAGATTTATATTGTAATTTGAGAATTCGATTTTTGTATCAAAAATGTTTATTCTAAATAGGAAAAACCTTGAGATATGAAGCTGAGAAGTTGATAAATCGTTTTAAAAAACCTATATTTGTACGTTACTTATTTTAGAAAATTATTATGAGCCAAGAAGTAAATAAGGGAAATTATTCAGCCGATAGTATTCAGGCACTAGAAGGAATGGAGCATGTAAGAATGCGTCCATCGATGTATATTGGAGATGTGGGAGTGCGTGGATTACACCACCTTGTATATGAGGTAGTAGATAACTCTATTGATGAGGCATTAGCTGGGCATTGTGATACAATCAATGTAATTATTAATAAAGATAACTCTGTTACAGTAGAAGATAACGGTCGTGGTATTCCTGTTGATATACACAAAAAAGAAGGTGTATCTGCTTTACAGGTTGTTATGACTAAGATTGGTGCAGGAGGAAAATTTGACAAAGACTCTTATAAAGTTTCGGGAGGTTTACACGGGGTAGGTGTATCGTGTGTGAATGCTTTATCTGATTTATTAAGAGCTACGGTTTACCGCGATGGTAAAGTGTATGAACAAGAGTATTCGCACGGTAAAGCTTTATATCCTGTAAAAGTTATTGGTGAAACGGATAAGAGAGGAACAACCGTAATGTTTAAGCCTGATCCAACGATCTTTACTCAAACCTTAGAATATTCGTATGATATATTAGCTTCTCGTTTGCGTGAATTATCTTTTTTAAATAAAGGATTGACCATTAACTTGACTGATGCGCGTGAAGTAAATGAAAAAGGAGAAGAGAAAAACGAAGTATTCTTTTCAAAAGAAGGATTAAAAGAGTTTATCAAATTCTTAGATGGTAACCGTACACCTATTATTAATGAGGTGATTTGGATGGAATCTGAGAAAGGCGATGTCCCTGTTGAGGTAGCTTTAGTTTATAACGATACCTATTCAGAGAATATTTATTCTTATGTAAATAATATTAATACACACGAAGGAGGAACTCATTTACAAGGATTCCGTATGGGATTAACGCGTACACTGAAAAAGTATGCAGATGCCTCTGGATTGCTAGATAAATTGAAATTTGAAATTAGCGGAGATGATTTCCGTGAAGGTTTAACAGCTATTATTTCTGTTAAAGTAATGGAACCGCAATTTGAAGGACAAACCAAAACGAAATTAGGAAACCGTGAAGTTGTATCTCCTGTAAGTCAGGCGGTTGCAGAAATGTTGGAAAATTATTTGGAAGAAAATCCAAATGATGCTAAAATTATTGTTCAAAAAGTGATTTTAGCTGCTCAAGCGAGACATGCAGCGAAGAAAGCACGTGAGATGGTACAGCGCAAAACGGTAATGATCGGAGGAGGACTTCCTGGAAAATTATCCGATTGTTCTGAACAAGATCCAAAAAAATGTGAGGTATTCCTTGTGGAGGGTGACTCGGCAGGTGGAACTGCCAAACAAGGAAGAGATAGAAACTTTCAAGCCATCTTGCCTTTACGAGGAAAGATTTTGAATGTTGAAAAAGCAATGGGACACAAAGTTTTCGAAAGTGAAGAGATTAAAAATATCTTTACTGCTTTAGGAGTTACTATGGGAACTGAAGAAGATAGCAAAGCGTTAAACCTAGAAAAACTGCGTTACCATAAAGTAGTAATCATGTGTGATGCCGATGTGGACGGTAGCCACATCGCAACACTTATTTTAACTTTCTTCTTCCGTTATATGCGCGGATTAATCGAAAATGGACACGTTTATATTGCAACTCCACCTTTGTTTATGGTGAAAAAAGGACAACGTAAAGTGTATGCTTGGAGCGATGAAGAGCGCCTCAATTTGATGGAAGAAATGGGAAGTGGATCAAGTGTACAACGATACAAAGGTCTTGGAGAGATGAATGCAGAACAATTGTGGGAAACGACAATGAATCCAGAGCATCGTATTTTGAGACAAGTGAGAATTGACGATTTAAAAGAAGCAGATTTAGTATTCTCTATGTTAATGGGAGATGAGGTTCCGCCTCGTCGAGAATTTATTGAGAAAAACGCAACTTATGCGAAAATCGATGCTTAATTGAAAATATCTAAATAAAAGGTCAAGCATATTTGCTTTGGCCTTTTTTTTGTTTAACAAAAAAAATTAAAGCCATTAATTATGAAAGTATCAGTAATTGGAGCTGGTAACGTAGGTGCTACATGCGCTGAAGTTATCGCATTTAGGCAAATAGCTAGTGAAGTAGTCCTTGTGGACATTGCTGAAGGATTAGCTGAAGGAAAAGCGATGGATATTATGCAATGTGCTGCAAACTCAGGGTTTGACACAGTTGTAAAAGGTGTAACCAAGCAATATGCGCGTTCAGTAAATAGCGATGTTGTGGTGATTACCTCTGGAATTCCTCGAAAACCGGGCATGACTCGCGAAGAACTAATTGGAACAAATACAGCAATTGTAAAGAGTGTTATTGAGAATGCTTTGACGGTTTCTCCGAATGCTATCTTTGTAATTGTTACGAATCCTATGGATACTATGGCTTTGGCTGCCTTGAAAATTTCAGGTTTAGCTAAAAATAGAATTATTGGAATGGGTGGTGCTCTGGATTCTGCTCGTTTTAAATATTTTTTAAGCCAAAAATTAGACAAACCCGTAGCAGATATCGAAGGGATGGTAATTGGAGGTCACGGGGATACAACAATGATTCCATTAATTCGTTTAGCAACATATAAAGGAATACCTGTAACTCAATTGTTGTCTGAAGAGGATCAACAAGAGGTTGTGAAACAAACCATGGTTGGCGGTGCCACTTTGACTAAGTTATTGGGAACTTCTGCTTGGTATGCTCCAGGCGCGGCAGTTGCGCATTTGGTTGATAGTATTCTTCATGATAGAAAAAAACTAATTCCTTGTGCAACTTTGTTAGAAGGAGAGTATAACGAACAAGATATCTTCATCGGAGTTCCTTGTATTATAGGGAAAAACGGAGTAGAAGAAATTGTAACGATCGCTTTAAATAAAGAAGAAAAGGAACAATTTAGCAAAAGTGCGGAAGCTATTAAAGAGGTAAATAAAGAACTTCATAACATACTTTTATAAAAAAATTATAACACGTTGAGTAAATAAAAAAGAAAATCGTTTCTTTTTAGCGATAAACTTGCTAAAAGAATTGGTTAATCTACCATCATATTTTATATTTGCTCGTTTTAAAAAAATAATTAATTAATTTTTAGTAATAATGCAAAACAAGGGACTTGTTAAATTTTTTGCAATAATTTTTGCTCTGGTAAGTATCTACCAGTTGTCTTTCACCTTTGTTACGAGCCATTATGAGGACAAAGCGAAAGCTTTTGCTAACGGAGATTCTGATAAAGAATTACACTATTTAGACTCAATTGGTAATCAGACAGTTTTTTTAGGACAGACATTTAATGAAGTAAGAGCTAAACAAATCAACAAAGGATTAGATTTAGAGGGGGGTATTAACGTTACGTTACAAATCTCTATTAAAGATATCCTTAAAGGTTTAGCAAATAATTCTAAGAATGCTGTTTTTAATAAAGCATTAGCAGAGGCTGAGGGAATGAGACAAGGTAATCAAAGTTACCTTGATGCGTTTTATACTGCTTTTGAGAAAGAATCAAAAGGGAGTGTAAAATTAGCTTCTGGAGATATTTTTGCAAACAGAAATTTAAGTGAGATTACAGTAGGAATGTCAGATAACCAAGTAAAGGGTATCTTAGACAAAAAAGTAAAAGAATCTATTGAAAGTGCGTACCGCGTATTCAGAGAGCGTATTGATAAATTTGGTGTATCACAACCGAATATTCAAATGCTTGGAGATACAGGACGTATTTTAGTTGAGTTGCCAGGTGCAAAGGATGTAGATCGTATCAAGAATCTTTTACAAAGTACTGCTCAATTAGAGTTTTGGGAAACGTATAAAGTTGAAGAAATCGGTAATTATTTAGCATCTGCTAATGAGTACTTGAAATCAACTGAAAAAGCGGCTAAACCAGATGTAAAAGAGATTGAACAAGCTCAAGATTCAATAAAAACAGATGTTGAAGCATTATTAGGAGGTATTAAAGCAGATACTACAGCAGAAAACCAATTACAGGATTTAGGTCCGTTATTCAGTTTATTTGTTGGTGGTGGACAGCAAGGTAGCCCTGTTTTGGGATACGTACAAACCAAGGATACAGTTAAAGTAAATGGATTACTAAAGCGTCCAGACGTAAGAAATCTATTAGCTGCAGATCAAAAATATGCTCGTTTTGTTTGGGGTAAACCAAGTAAAAAAGCACCGGATGTTGTTGAGTTGTATGCGCTTAAAACAAACCGCGAAGGAATTCCTCCTTTAAGTGGAAGCGTTATAACAGGAGCACAAGACGAGTATGATAACTTCGGTCGTCCAGTTGTTGGAATGACAATGAGCCCAAAAGGAGCTAAAATATGGGAAGAATTAACAGGTAAAGCATTCACTGAGCGTTCAAATATAGCGATCGTTTTAGATAATGTAGTTTATTCTGCACCAGGTGTAACAAATGGAGCAATTTCTGGAGGTAGATCATCTATTTCTGGTGATTTTTCTGTTGCCGATGCAAAAGATTTAGCGAATATTTTACGTGCGGGTAAATTACCTGCAGGTGCAGATATCGTTCAATCGGAAATCGTAGGACCATCCTTAGGACAACAAGCAATTGATGCAGGTATGCTATCTGCAATTGCTGGTTTAATTGTGGTTTGGTTATGGATGGCTTTCTACTATGGTAGAGCAGGTTGGTATGCAAACGTTGCTTTGTTAGCTAACTTATTGTTCATGTTTGGAATTTTAGCAAGTTTAGGTGCTGTATTGACTTTGCCTGGTATTGCAGGTATCGTTTTAACAATGGGTACTGCCGTAGATGCTAATATTATTATTTCAGAACGTGCCAAAGAATGTTTGCGAAAGGGTATGAGTCTTGCTGATACAATTAAAGAATCGTATAGTTGGCACGGTGCCATGAGACCAATCGTTGATGCAAACGTTACACATATATTAACGGGAGTTATCTTGTTTGCTTTTGGATCAGGCCCGATTAAAGGATTTGCAACTACATTATTAATTGGTATTGCTACTTCGTTATTTACTTCTATTTTCATCGCTCGAATCTTCATGGATAGAGATGTGAAATTGGGTAGAACCTTAGCTTTCTCAACAAAAATTACGAAAAACTGGTTTTCAAATTTCAACTTTGATTTCTTGAAAATGAAGAAAGCAACTTATGGTCTTTCTGCTGTAATTGTTGTAGTTTCTTTTGCTTCATTCTTTATCAATGGATTTGATGAAGGAACAGATTTCGTAGGAGGAAGAACTTTCCAAGTGAAATTTGACAAAGAAGTTTCTGCAAATGATGTAAGTGAAAAGTTAGGCGAAGTATTTGGTGTTAGTGTTGAAGCAAAAGTTTTTGGTAACAAAGAACAGCTGAAGATTACTACTAAATATAAAGTGGAAGAAGAAGGTGCTATGGTAGATCAAGAAGTAAACGAAATGTTATACAAAGGATTAAAACCATATTACGCGAAAGATATTAGCTACGACGAATTCGTTAATGCAGCAGATGGAAAAGTATTTGGTGTTATTCAAGCTTCTAAAATCGGACCAAGTGTAGCAAAAGACGTTAAACAGAATGCATACTGGGCTGTTTTAGGTTCAATGGCTGCTATCTTCGTTTACTTAATTATTTCGTTCCGCAAATGGCAATATTCATTAGGTGCTATTGTATCTGTAGCGCATGACGTAATCTTTGTATTAGGAGTTTATTCTTTAACGTACAAGTTTATGCCTTGGCATATGGAAATTGACCAACATTTTATTGCTGCTATTTTAACAGTAATTGGTTACTCTATGAATGATACCGTAATTGTATTTGACCGTGTGCGTGAATTTATCGCAGGTAAAACAAAAGGAGATTTCAATAAGATTGTAAACGATTCAGTAAATACAACCTTATCAAGAACAATTAATACATCATTGACTTTAATTTTTGTATTATTAATTATGTTCGTATTTGGTGGAGATTCAATCCGTGGATTTATCTTCGCTATGTTGATAGGTATTATTGTAGGTACTTATTCATCCTTATTCTTAGCTACGCCAGTATTAGTTGATACGATGCCTAGAAAAGATAAAGAAGAAATTGAAAGATTGCACAAAGAAGCGCAGGAAGCGTTAGAAGTTCAAGCTTAAAAAATAATAGGTTTAACCTAGGTAAAGAGGGAGTAGTCAAACTACTCCCTCTTTTTTTTAGGCTTAATTTCATGATTTTAACTGGTATTCCAGTACTTGGTTTTAAATAATGCAGTTGTAGTTAACACTGTATTTAATTATTTTATAATAGGTTTCTGAATCTAAAAGCAGAAAAATAAGTTACTTTGTAAAAAAAATTAAATGAGAAAAATTGGAATAGTCCTTTTTGTTTTAATAGGATTCTTTATAAAAGGAAATGCTCAGGTTTCTAATTTTTATAAGAATGGAGTAGTTGTATCTGCTCATCCTGAAGCGAGTCAGGTTGGCGTAGAGATATTAAAAAAAGGAGGTAATGCAATTGATGCTGCTGTAGCGGTAGAATTAGCATTGGCTGTTGTTTATCCAAATGCAGGAAATATAGGCGGAGGCGGTTTTATGGTTTACCGCCGTACAGATGGAGCTATAGATGCTTTGGACTATAGAGAGAAAGCACCTGCTCAAGCAAGAGAAAATATGTATTGGACAGGAGATGGTTCTCCTATAACTGAATTGAGTATGAAAGGGGGCTTGGCTAGTGGCGTACCAGGAACAGTTGCGGGTATGGTTAGTGCACATGAAAAGTATGGATCTTTGGCTTGGGAAGAGTTAGTTCAACCCGCTATTGATTTGGCTGAAAAGGGCTTTTTATTAACAGAACGACAAGCCAATGAAATTACAAAGTACCACGACGTATTTGCAAAATACAGTACGCAAGGAACGGCTATGACCAGCAAAGCTGTGTGGAAAGCAGGAGATTTATTTGTTCAATCTGAGCTAGCTCGTACGTTAAAGCGAATTCAAAAAGAAGGCAGAAAAGGATTTTATGAAGGAGATACAGCTATGCTTATTGTTGAAGAAATGAAACGTGGCAATGGGATGATGACTTTAGAGGATTTAAAGCACTATGAGGCGATTTGGCGAAAGCCAATTGTTGGTGAATATAAAGGCTTGAAAATTATTTCTATGCCGCCGCCAAGTAGCGGTGGAATAGCTTTACTTGCATTATTTCAGTCCATAGAGTCATTTCCTTTGAACGAATGGGGATTTCAAGCAGAAAAGACCATACAGGTCATGGTAGAAGCCGAAAGACGGGTCTATGCAGATCGTGCAGTACATTTAGGAGATCCAGATTTTTGGAAGGTTCCACAAGCACAGTTAATAAACAAAGCATATAATGTCGAGCGTATGACCTCGATGAATTTTGATAAGGCAACTTTAAGTAGCGCGATTCAGGCTGGAGAATTTAAAGGATATGAAAGTGAAGAAACGACACATTATGCTATTGTAGATCAATGGGGCAATGCGGTATCTGCAACAACTACACTGAACGATTCCTATGGTTCTAAAGTTATTGTAGGCGGTGCGGGCTTTTTGCTGAATAATCAAATGGATGATTTTTCTGTCAAACCAGGAACACCTAATATGTATGGGTTAGTAGGAGGGAAAGCAAATGCGATTGAAGGTAATAAACGCATGTTAAGTTCCATGACTCCAACAATCATTGAAAAAAGCGGAAAGTTGTATATGGTAGTGGGAACACCAGGAGGGTCTACGATTATCACATCTGTATTTCAAACTATTTTAAATGTTGTTGCCTTTGACATGACTATGCAAGAGGCTGTAGATGCACCTCGTTTTCATCATCAATGGCTACCTGATTGCATAGATTATGAACCCAAAGCTATTGATTTAACGATTCGAAAACGATTGCAAAAAAAGGGTTATGTACTCAAAGAACGCAAATCCTATGGTAGAGTGGAGGGAATTTTAATCAATGCAGATGGAAGTTATCAAGCTGGTGCTGATTCAAGAGGAGATGATGTAGCAAAAGGGTACTAAAAGATTGCTTTTCTAAGTGTAATAGGTTTAATGAATTATTTACTTTTAAATGAAATTTAAAACCTATTTGCTAAGCGTTTTTTAGACAAAAGTAGTAGCCCCTTTATTTGGGTTATTTTATATTTTTTAAAAACAGTTTTATCGTGTGTAAACAACTATTTATAGGGGTTTGCCAAAAAAAAAGCTCGAAGTATTTTTTAATTTTGTATTTTTGATATGCAAAAAGATAAATCGACTAAAAAGTGTTGAAATACGCATAAAGTCAATCAACCATTGAACGAATAATAAAGTGCTAGAACATTCTTTACAACGAGCCATTAAAGTCTATGCTAATGCAGATGATGCATCTAGCTATGTAGCAGATAAAATTGCACAAATAATTAAGACAAAGCAAGAGAAAGGCGATCTTGCTATATTAGGTTTAGCAACAGGATCTACTCCCAAAGGGGTATATAAAGAACTTGTGCGTTTACATCAAAATGAAGGACTGAGTTTTAAAAACGTAGTTACTTTTAACTTAGATGAATATTATCCCATGCACCCGGTGGAAGAGCAAAGTTATGTGGTTTTTATGAAACAGAATTTATTTAACCATATTGACATTCCCACTAACCAAATTCATATTCCCGATGGTACTTTGTCCGTAGAGGCTATAAAAGTATACTGTGAGTTGTATGAGAAAAAGATTGTTGATTTAGGAGGACTAGATGTGCAACTTCTTGGTATTGGTCGCAGTGGACATATCGGATTTAATGAACCCGGTTCTCTACAGGATTCAATTACTCGATTAGTAAGCTTAGATGATATTACGCGTGAAGACGCTTCCGATGATTTTGGCGGGAGAGATAAAGTGCCAACACAAGCCATTACCATGGGAATTCAAACCATTGTTCAAGCCAAAAAAATATTTTTAGTTGCCTTGAGTGAGCGTAAAGCTGAAATTATTCAAAAGGCAATCCAAGGAGAGATTTCTGCAGCAGTTCCTGCTACTTTCTTACAGCAATTAGAACATGTAGAATATGTTTTAGATGAAAAAGCAGCTTCTTTGCTTTAAGCGTGAAACGAAATAAAATAAACATAAAGTAAAAAAGGTAAAATTTGATTTTAAATTAAATTTTACCTTTTTTACTTTTTTATAGAATCCAATTTGTAGATCCCGCATTTTTTATGCTTGTCTATACGTATCCATAATCGTTCGAAAGAGTTCTGCATTCGAAGGAGGAGTTAATATAACTGCACTAATTTTCTTATTTACGATGTTTTGTAACGAATCAAAAGTTTTTCCTCCCGTTGATATAATAGGAAAATCCGGATAGTTGCGTTGTAGGTGTGCTACAATTTCCAAGGTATTTGCACCTCCCGTTATATTGAAACAAGAAACACCTGCTTGAATACGCGCATCAAAATCAAGATTTAAAGTCGAAATACTCGAGATAATAGGTATGGTTAAATGGGGTTTTAGTTTGGTAATATCTTCATTTTTAAAGGGCTGATTTACAATAACGGCTGCTGCACCTAATTGTTGAGCTTCTATCGCTATTTCTATCGCAAAATCCCCTTGAGTTAGGCCACCACCAATTCCACAAATAACCGGTTTATCTGAAAAAGCAATCAATGTTTTGATAATGTTTAAAGAAGGGGTAAAGGGATAAACCGCTAATAAAGCATCCGCATCATTATTCTCAATTAGCGCTAAATCGGTGGAATAGAGAATGGATTTTATTCTCTTGCCCTGCAATTCAAGTCCTTTACAATATTTGGTAATATGAGCAGGAGTTGGAATTTTTGCCTTTTTTTTGGCTGGAGATTTCCAAAATAAAAACAGATCCCAAAACCTTTTTTTAGGAGATCTATAATTCCAAATTGAGTTTAAGTTAGCTGTAGTTGACATCCTTTTCCTATTTTAAAACCTACTACAAAGATTTAAAATTAAATATTTTTTTAGGTAAAAATGACGTTAAATGAGATAAAGTTGTAATGAATTGCTGTTTTTCTGTACTAAAATAGATTTAAAAAAGAATGTTTATTTGGTTTAAAAAGAAAGAACTAATTCAAATTAGTTTATTTTCTGTTGCAATCTTAACTAATTCGATCATGTTTTTTGCTTTAAATTTTTGCAATAGATTTCTTCTGTGTGTTTCAACCGTTACCAAAGAAATAAACAAGTTTTGAGCAATTACCGCAGAGGTATCCCCTTGCGCAATAGCTTGCAGAATTTGGTGTTCTCTTTTGGTTAATTTAGGAATTTCAAAACTAAGGGGAGTTGATCTTAATATAATCTCTTGTACTTCCTTACTTAGTATTAAATCCCCTTGAATTGCTTTTTCGATGCCTTCTAAAATCTCTTCTGGATCGGCATTTTTTAAAATATAACCATTGGCTCCATTTTCTAAGAAGCGAAAGATGATACTTCGTTCAGTTTGATTACTCAGTCCAAGAACAATCAGGGTTGGAAACTGCTGTTTGATGCTTTTACAAAAGTCTAGGCCATTGCCATCACTTAAAATAATATCGAGAAGAACAATATCGACTGGGTTGGATTGGATGAAATCCAGTAAGGCTGTTCCCTTAGTAAAGGTGAATAACTGAAAGTTGGCATGACTCAATAGAGATTTTATTCCTTCTAAAATCATAGGATGATCGTCAACGATAGCGAGGATAAGTTTCTCTTTCTTATACATGGCATTCTATATTTAGTGTAGTTCCTTCTCCGGGTGCAGAATTAATTTCCAAGTGCCCACCAATCCATTTAACGCGATTGGCGATGTTTTTTAATCCTAACCCATATGTGATTTTTTCAAGATCAAAACCAATTCCATTATCTTCAATCGTTAGGTGCAGGATAGCATCATTTTGACTTATCTGAACAATAATACTACTTGCTTGTGCATATTTAAACACATTGCTAATTGCTTCTTGTGCAATGCGGTATAGTGCTAATTGCGTTTGGAAATCAATCGTGTCTTGCACGTCAAACGCTTCAAATTGAATAGGCAATTGCTTGTGACTCATTGATTCACATAATTCTTTTAAGGCGGTTTCGAGTCCGAGGTTTTTAAGTGTTTCAGGCATTAGATTTCTGGCAATTCGCCTCATTTCAGAGATTGAATAATCAAGTTTGCCCAAAAGATCAAGTTTGGGTTCCCCATGGGGAAGATCTTTGGATAGTGTCATTCTAATATTAGCTAGTATGCCACCCATGCTATCGTGTAAATCTTGAGCGATTCGCTGTCTTTCCTGTTCTTCTCCTTGTAAAATGGATTGTGTTGCTTCGTATTTTCGTTCATTTTCGATGCTGAGCAGTTGCTCTTCATGGGTAAGCTTTATCTGTTTGTTCAGTTTTTTTTGTTTTTTGAAAGTAAGGTAAGTTAAAAATGCAATAATCACACACAAAATAAGGGCAATAAGAAGTACAATAAGCCTCAGATTTTTGTTTTTAACTTTTAATTCATTTTGTTTTTTCTCTTGTTCTAATTGATCAATTTCCTGCTGTTTTTCCGCTGTTTGAAGCTGAATTTCTAATTGATTCATCTTTTCAAAAAGCTTTTGCTGATGCAAGCTATCCGTAAGTACATTTGCTTTTTTTAACCAGGTATAAGCACTTTTGTAATCGTTTAGTACTTCGTTTACTGAGGCAAGCTGCGTATAGGTTATCTTGCGATTGACAGGTTCTTTAACAATGATATTCTCTTTGAGGATATGTTCAAGAAGGTCTTTCGCTTTTGTATATTCTTTTTGCATGAGATATACATTGTGTAAGCGAAAATAGAGCATGTTCAAAATTCTATTTTGTTTTTTGCTTTTTGCAGATTCGATTCCTTTATAAAGCGTTTGTAAAGCATTTTTAAAGTCCTGCTTCGTTGTATAATACATCGCTACTTGATAGTAGTAGTTCGGATAATACTGTGAGTTGGGATAACCCTTTAGAAGGGAAGTTGCCTGATCTAAGTAAATTTTAGCTGTTTCACTATCCGGTTTATAGCAATAATTACTCACTAAGTTTAAATAGGTAATCAGATGCACTGTAGTTTGAGGCTGTATTTGATCTAAAATAGTTAATGCTTTGTCATGGTATTCCTGAGCGGTATTGAGTTGCCCCACAGACATGAAAACAAGACCAAGTTGGGTATAATAATAAGCTAAAGCCTCTAGATTGTTGTATTTTTTACTTAAAGGAATACAATGTTCGGTTAAGGTTTCTACCATGATGTCATATCCCTTTTCCTCAATTTGGAGGTAGGCATAGTTGTACCAAGCTTTTAGGAGAATATCACTCGTTTGAACCGTTGGTTTAAGTTGTTTTATCGCCAATTTATATTGTGTTTTAGCTTTGTCCTTTTGTCCTTGATTGGCATAATATACGCCTTGGTAATAAGCGATTAATCCGGCATGAAGTTGCTTTGCTTTCGGAGATTTAAGAACCGTTTGTAAGGCTTTATAGCTTTGAATACTATCGATAGGAGCCCAATATTCAACCAACAAGAGATGATTTCTTAAACCAATACTATCCTGGTTATGTGAGGCTATTTGCGTGTTAATTTGCGACAGATATTGAGATTCATTTAAGGGAATCAAATGTTGAGCCTGGCTTAAGTTCCAGCTGAGTATAAAAATAAGACTGTAAAATAGGGTTTTGAACATCCAACGAATTTTATCAAACAAATATCTAAATAAAAATATTTTATTGGCAATATGAAGTAAAAATAAGGGTAAACCCGTAGAAAAAAATCATGGTTTGCGATGATTGTTGAGAAAGTAGCAAATAAAGAAATTTGTAACTCACATTAAAATCAAAAAAGGTTATGAAAAATATCAAATTAAAAATTAGTTTACTGGCCACTTTGGCACTAGTATCAATGGGTACTTTAGTGACTAGCTGTAGTTCAAGCGATGATAATGGGGGGCCAGATTTACCAGAAAAAGGAGTTATTGACGATGCTATAGGGACTTATAAAGGAACGATGAGAGTACATGATGATATTGCAGGGACTGATAAATATGAATTTTACGATGTGGTTATGCTGGTAACGAAAGTTGACAATCAGCATGTAAAAGTAACTGCAAAATCAAATGAAGTATATTCGGTAGTCGCAGAGAAAGTAATCAAAGTAGAAGGAAACTACAATAAAGATATTACGTCAGTTACTGGAGATTTATCGGGGTTCTTTTGGTATCATTCAGACACAAAAACCGTAGATATTCATGCAAATAAGCAAGCTGCAACAGAAATTATTTATACGTTTGAAGGAAGTAAACAAGGGGGTAAATAAGTCAATTGCCCTTAGGTTGTAGCTGTTCTAACAGTATATATTGAATTAGTAAGGTAAAACGCTGTCCTACATAATGTGGGGCAGCGTTTTTTTATTCTTTGAAATTTGGAATGGTCCACTTGGTCCTATACCAATTTACTGGATAAGGATACGTTTCGCAATAAGCATCCACTTTATTTATCGTATAGCCTTGTTCCGCATTCGCTTTGACCGCACGAATGATGGACGGTGCTAGCTTTGTTTTGCCTTGAACTCGTGCCCAATCAATATTCTCTCGTCATCTATATTGTGTATAGTGATATTTATAAACACCCTGCGTTAGATATTTTTGTAAGTATTACCTCTTGTTGGGATTGACTGAAACAAGTAATCGTACAAAATTAAATAGTGAGAATAAGGGGTGTTTTCATGTAAAAAGGATAGGGTTGCGGTTATCAACGAATTCATCTAAAGTCTTAAAACAAGGAAAATAAAACTAAAAAATAGTATAAAGTTTTTTTTTATGTTAAAAATGAATACAGATGAAATCAAATTTTTAATGGCATTGATTTACAGTATTTTGATTGGAATTTATAAGTGTAAAATGGTAAAACATCGAAGACTGAAATTTATTCTTATTAAGAATAAATTAAAATAACATGACAAAATGTACACTTGTTACTAAAATGTATTATATATTTGTCTTGTTTATAACTAGTCTAAATAAATTTAAAGATGAAAAAATACATTAAACCTATTTTCGTTTTGAGCCTTTTGGCCAGTATGGCTGCTTGTAGCAGTGATGATAATTCGAAAGGAAAAGATCCCGATCCCGATGAAGAAAAAGCTGAGCGTTTTGTTATTGCTGCTTCTTCTATTGAATTTATCGGAGTTGCTGATTATTTACTTACAGTTGCAGACGTAGAGAATGGAAGTGTAAGTTTAAAGGATCATGGAATTGAGCAAGATGGTGCTTATCGCTATTATTTGACCACTAACAACAAATTTTACAGTTTGCTCTATGGGCAAGGATCTCCAGGTGCAGTTACTGCCTATAAATTGAGCAAAGAAGGGAAATTGAAAAAGGTGAATAATTTTATTTCAGAAACGGTTCAAGTATATGGAGCAATCAACAATGATTTTGTCATGTGGAAAGTGCCACGTTCTGGAGAACCTGTAGCTCCTTGGTGGATTTACAATACAATATCGGATAGTTTTACTGCTGATGGGGTAATCAATACGGTTGATTTAGCGAATAATGGAGAAAGAGCCCATTTCACTGGTTTGACCCAAATCGGTAATAAGCTTGTTGCCCCTTATTTTTCAATGCGCGGTCTTAAAGAAGATAATTGGGGAACTTCTTTTGCAAATACAGCTTGGGCAGCGGTTTATGATTATCCATCAATGAAATTAGAAAAAGTAATCACGAGTACTAAGAGCTCGTATATTGGGGCTTATTTTAAAAGTGGGTTGGTACAAGATGAAAAGGGAGATGGTTACGCGTATTCAAGTGCTAATGTGAAAGGAAAGAGTGATGAATTGTTGTCTACAAATCCATCAGGTATCTTGAAAATTGATGGCAAAACATTAGAATTTGATGATTCTTACTTCTGGAATATTGAACAAGCAACGGGAGGATATTTTGTAAATAGCTTCATTTATGCTGGAAAGGGCAATTTTATTGCTCGTTTGGAAAATAATAAAGTGAGTGGCGATGGAGTGATTAAGTATGCTGCATTAAATGTGTATACCAAATCGTATAAGTGGATTACGGGTGTACCTGAAGGAATTAAAGATTTAGGATTTTCTGACAAAGGAAATTATTCTCCTTTAGATGGAAAAACAGTTTATGTAGGTGTAACGACGGCTGAAGGAAGTTTTATTTACAAAATTGATGCTGAGGCAGCTACGGCAAAACGCGGTATAAAAGTTGAAGGCGGAACGATTACAGCGATTACCAAAATAAGCGCTGAATAAGAATAGTTGTATAGGTAAGGCAAAAAGACAATCTAAAAATCAGGTTGTCTTTTTGCTATTCAATAGCAAAATAAAATGATGAAAAATATAATATTTGGATTTGTTTTGGTGCTGTTAAGCTTGACATCAAGCTATGCCCAAAATAGAGGAAGTTTAAGAGGAACCGTTCACGACGTCAAGGGAGACGCATTGATTGGAGCTGTTGTTGTGATCAAAGAAACTAATCAGTTTGCTGAAGTAGATACCTATGGACGATTTTCCTTAGAAAAGATTAAATCTCAAGCGGCATATACTGTAATTATTAATTACCTAGGGTACGAAACCTATAGTAAAGAGATAACCTTAGAAAAGGATGTTAATCTAGTGATTGTACTAAAAGAAGCAAGTCTCGATTTAGATGAGATAAAAATTCACACCAAGTCTAAAGCAGAATTGGTAAAAGAGAAAGCGTACAATGTGGCTGTTGTTGATGCAACTAAGCTACATGCGCGATCCATGGATCTTGGGCATGCTATGGCAAAGACAAGTGGTATAAAGGTAAGAGAAGAAGGTGGAGTGGGTTCGAATATGAATATCTTTTTGAACGGGTATTCAGGTAATCAAATTAAGTTTTTCCTTGATGGTATTCCCATGGATAACTTTGGATCGTCTTTTCAATTGAATAATATTCCCATTAATTTAGCGAATCGCATTGAAATTTACAAAGGGGTTGTCCCAGTTGGTTTGGGATCAGATGCCTTAGGTGGTGCGATTAACATTATCACCAATACCTATGACAAAACCTCCTTGGATATGTCGTACTCCTATGCGTCTTTTAATACGCACCGCACCAATGTAAACTTTGTATATGTCGACAAAAAATCAGGCTTTTTTACCCAGTTAAATGCTTACCAAAACTATTCGGACAATGATTATAAGGTAAAGGTAGATATCAACGATGTCAATACACAAAAAAATTTAGGAGAGCAACGCGTAAGGCGTTTTCACGATAAATACCACAACGAGAATTTCGTAGGTCAAATAGGATTCGTTAATACGTCTTTTGCTGATCGACTCTCTTTGGGAATTACCTTAGGACAATCGTACAAAGAAGTGCAAACAGGGATGCGTATGATAGCTGTGTTTGGATCCATACACCAAAGAGGGGATATTGTTATGCCTACTTTGGCGTATGAGAAAAAGAATTTATTTACACAAGGATTAGATGTACGCTTGAATGCCAGTTATAATCTGGGAAGTGATCAAGTAATTGACACCTTACATAGACGCTATAATTGGCTAGGAGATTATATTGATAAGGAAGAAAAATATGGAGTAAAAGGAGGGGAACGCAATAGAACGCTGTATAAATTCAAAAATAACAATGGAATGGTAGCCACAGTGGCGAATTATAAATTAGCGGATCAACATAATTTCTCGTTGAGTAATACCCTCAACTTTTTTAAACGCAAAGGAGAGGATGCATTAGATTTGAATAACCCAATAAAAAATACACCTTCAGAAACGACCAAAAATATCTCAGGATTGAGTTATCAATTTACCCCGAGTACGGTTTGGAGTTTAACTGCATTTGGAAAGTTTTACAACCAACACATTAGCTACACAGATTCCTATAAATTAAGTGAAAAATGGAACGATTACGGCTATAAAAGGTATAGTGCAGATCACAACTTTTTTGGTTATGGATTTACAGGTTCTGTATTTGTACTAGAGGATTTACAACTAAAAGCCTCTTTTGAAAAGAGTATTCGCTTGCCAGGGGCAAATGAATTATTTGGGGATAAGGTAAATCTTATAGGTAATAACAACTTAAATCCTGAGGTTAGTTACAATTACAACATCGGGCTTAATTACAATATGAAAATCGATAGAACAAGTTTGGTAAACTTCGATATCAATGGTTTTTTGCGCAATACAAAAAATCTAATATACTCGAAGTTAGATGGTTCTGATCGAACTTTTCAAACGTTTGCCAATCTAGGTTCTGCTCGTAATACGGGAATAGAAGGTGAAATTCGCTATTTCTACAAAAACAATTTGACTATTGGAGTTAGTGGAACCTACCAAAACCTAATCAATACCAATAATTATGTAGATGGAGTGAAAAGTGAAGTTCTTTACAAGGATAGAATGCCTAATATCCCTTATTTGTACGGAAATGTCGATGTGAATTATACCTTCAATAAGGTGTTTAAAAACGACAATCTTACCTTGGGATATTCTTTATTCTATACGAAAGAGTTTTATTTATATTGGCCTTCTTTAGGTAATAAAGAGGATAAATTCATCATTCCCGATCAAATCGCTCACGATTTTGTAGCGACGTATAGTTTTGGAAAAGATAGAAATTATCAGTTTACAGTAGAGTGTCACAATATGTTTGACAAAATGCTCTATGATAACTTTAGCTTGCAAAAGCCAGGAAGAAGCTTCAGTGGAAAGTTTAGGTATTTCTTTTAATCCAACCCAATACTATATTTTTAAATCAAGGCAGTCTTTAATTTGTTACTGACTGCCTTGATTTAAAAATATAGGATTATTGCCTAATTACTATTATTTAAAAATCTACACGTATGCATACCCTTTTATTCACTTTGATGACCTTGGCTTTTTTTATGTTATACAATACCTCTTTAAAGGTAAAATACGAAAGTCAATCTCCTTTTACCTTTTGGATCCGAAACAATAGGAAAAAGACCCTTGCAATGGCTTACCCATTGCTTATAGTGAGTTTAATCGCTTTCCTATTTCTTGATGGCTTTGCAATTGGCGCTTTTACTTTCTTCATTGGTTTGATGTTTATCGCCAGTTTAATTATTGCGATGTACCCTCTTTTTTTACTGCATCAAAAACAAATCTATCTCTTCTTGGGGTTGTGTCTGTTTTTTGAACTTATCATTTTTTAAAAATAGTCTTTCATGCCTGCCAACAAAAAACATTTAGAAACCTCAATTGTACAACGAATACTCAAAATAACTGCTGGTTTTATTGGAGGTTTTATCCTCTCTACTTGCATTCATTTGTTTTTTATGTACTTTTTTTCACCAGAAACCGTATTTACAACCCTAGGGGTAACGCAATACCTACTCTGGGCTATTTTATTTGTACTTGCTTTTTTATTCGATCAAGGACTCAAAGTTTGGGCCATTTACCTCGGTTTAAGCTTCCTGTTTTATGTGCCTTATCTCTTTCAATTGATGAACCAATAATCTTTACTTATATTCTTAATGAACGTTAAAAACTACAACCGCTATTTTCACTTACATACGATAAGTGGAATTGTAATCACTGTAATTTTATATATCTTTTTCTTTGCGGGTTCTTTTGCTTTTTTTAAAAATGAAATCAATAGTTGGCAAACCAATACGCCTAAAAAGAAGTATGAAGCAACGAGCCTCCAATACAACCTTATTTTAGATTCCTTGGATCAAAACTATGGCTTATATGGCAGGGATTTATCTTTTCGATTTTCTGAAAAAACAAGAAAGGTGGGGGTGTCAATTTCTACTTCAAAAGATAGCTTAAATGCAAAGGCTCAAGAGAGAAATTTCGGTTCTTTGGACCCTGAAACTCAACAAATACAAGATTACAATCAAGGGTATGGCTTAGGAGAGTTTTTATACCGCTTGCATTTCTTTGCTCAAGTAAATAGCCTAGGCTCCATCTGGGGATGGCCTATAGGTTATGCAATAGCTGGATTTGTGTCTTTTTTCTTTTTGTTTGCTTTAATCACGGGATTATTACTGCATTGGAATAAAATTATTTCCAATTTTTATGTCTTCCGCCCTTGGGAAAAATTTAAAACCGTTTGGACCGATTTACATACCGCTCTAGGCGTGATTTCCTTTCCTTTTCAATTGGTTTTCGCACTGACAGGTTCCTATTTTTTACTCAATTATTATATTGTTTCTAATGGAGTAGCTTTATTGGGGTATAACAATGATACAGAACTATTAAATAAAGCGATATATCCTCCTGAAGAATCGGATAAAGAAGTAGAATTTAGCAATCTTCCCTTGGGATATAAAGTAGATGTCAAGGCGTATATCAATCAAACGGTAGCACGTTGGCCTGATTTTATCATCACCAATATTCAAGTAAGTGATTATGGCGATCAAAGTATGCGGGTTACAATTTCAGGAAAAGCGCCTAGTTCTATTAATTTTAATAGCCGAGGTTCCGTTGTTTATACGGTCGATTCAAAAGAGGTTGAAGAAATTTCCAATCCCTATGCTAATCCAGGCTACAATTACATTTTTTCCAATTTGATGTATGAATTGCACTTTGGCTCTTTTGGCGGATATGCCACCCGAATCGTTTATTTTTTGGTGGGTATCGCAGGTTGTGTGGTTATTATTTCAGGGGTATTAATTTGGTTAGTAGCCCGAGATAAAAAAGCTGTACCTGAACGCAAGCGCAAATTTAATTTTTGGTTAGCTAATGTTTATATGGCAATTTGTTTATCCATGTATCCCATCACGGCTTTGAGTTTTATTGCAGTTAAACTGAATCCCTATGGAGGAAGAAGCTTTATTTATTCGTTCTACTTCTGGAGTTGGCTCGCTGTATCGCTTGTGCTCATTTGGCGTAGAAGTATATACAAAACAAATAGAGATTGTTTGTTAGCGGGGAGTATCATCGGTCTCATGGTACCCGTAACGAATTATTTTGTAACAGGTAATTGGTTCTGGGTTGCTTGGAAAAATCAGTACTACGATATTCTAATCATCGATTTGTTTTGGCTTATTGTACCTTGTATAACCTTATGGGGGTATAAACTAGTTAAAGCAAAACAGGAAAAACAGGAAAAAAGTGAAGAGTGATGAGAAATGAGTGAACTGTGAATGTCCCTAAATAGGGTTGACCGTTTTTAAACATTAACTTCATTATTAAATATAGTAATAAAGGGTTTGCCAAAAATGATAGAAGTAAAAAAATCTGCTTGGTTTTAATCCAAGCAGATTTTTTTATATATTTAATGTTTAGCTGTTTAGGCGTGGAAAATACCTGTGTTCAAATGAGTTTTTCAACGCGTTTAAAACTAAACATGATGACTTTCTAAAAGACCTCCAAAATTGAGGGATTTAAAAATAGTAAACGACGAATTAGACGTTCACCTGGATGGCGATACATAGGAGTTAAGAAAAAAGCGAATACTCAAAATGAGTATTGCAAAAGATAAAAACCAGCTATGGAAAAGAAAAACAAAGCACACAGTACCAAAAACAGCGTAAGCTCTTTCTCCTTTTTCCTTCTCTCTCGCTCTTTCGCTGACCCTTTCTTTTCCCTTTTTCTTTTTCTCTCTATTTATTCCACCTACCATTGCATTCATTGACCTGATTATTTATCATAGGATAAATATTGTAGTTCAGGCAAACGGTACCTTTGACCTGTTATTTATAACCTAAAAAATTTAAATACAATGACGAATAAAAAAGAAGCATTAGCGCAGATTTTTCCAACTAAAACCAGAATTCGCCTTGTTGCGGTTTGGTTGATTGTGGTTTTATTTATGTTGTTTGGACAAAACATGTTAGGAGACTCAATGACTTCGACCATTGCCTTGGGAACTTTTTTGGTTTTGCTTTGTACAATTGTCGTCGCAGCATTTGGTGTAGTAAAAGAAGCGGATGAATTAGCCCATAAATTAGGCGAACCTTATGGAACGCTAATTTTGACCTTGTCCATTGTTTCTATTGAAGTAATTTTAATTGCTGCTGTCATGTTGGGACCTGGTGAAAATCCAACCATCGGAAAAGATTCGATTTTTTCAGTTATGATGATTATTATGAATCTGGTTATTGGTTTGTGTATTTTATTCGGAGGATTAAAGTTTGGTGAACAAGAATACAATACCCAAGGTACTTTATCTTATTTAGGGATGATTATTATGCTTGGTGGTATTGGATTGTTGTTGCCTAATTTTATACAAGGTGCAGGAGGAGGTGAATTTTCTTCTACCCAAGCGATTGTACTGACGGGGTTTGTTATCCTTTTATATGGGGCATTCTTACTCATGCAAATGAAGAGCTATAAACACTTGTATATTCAACCCAAAGCGGGAAGTATGGAAATTCTTTTTGGGCAGCGTCATGCGGTAAGTAAAAAAGAAGATGAAAAAGAAGATGAAAAAGAGAAGGCAACAGAACCTCTAAATAAAAAAGAAATTTGGATACGTTCCCTCATTTTATTAGGGATGATTTTACCAATTGTATTGCTTTCTCATACCATGGCTGTTGTAGTGGATTACGGAATTAAAGCAGCAGATTTACCTCCTTTATTAGGTGGTGTTTTAATTGCTATTATTGTATTTACGCCCGAGTCGATGACTGCGGTTAAAGCGGCTTTAAACAATGAATTTCAACGAGCGATAAACCTGTGTCATGGTGCCTTTGTATCTACAGTAGGTCTGACTATCCCAGCCGTATTACTGGTTGGATTGATCACCGGAAAAACGGTGTTATTTGGAATGACACCTACTGAAACGATTTTGTTTATCATCACCCTGCTTTTAAGTTTAATAACCTTTTTAGGCAAGCGAACCACGCCGATTATGGGAATGATGCATCTCGTGCTATTTGCCGTATTTATACTTTTAATTTTTAATCCTTAATATAAAAACGTAAAATGGAACACAAAAAAGGACCCGTTTCACAATTTCTAGCAAGCAATTTTTTGCATTTCAATGCAGCTTCAACCATCGATGCAGCCAAAGGCTATGAGACACACCTAGCAGCAGGAGGGAAGATGCTTATTTCGTTAGCTGGAGCAATGAGTACAGCCGAACTTGGTATTTCTTTAGCAGAAATGATTCGCCAAGGAAAAGTAGATATTATTAGTTGTACAGGGGCCAATTTAGAAGAAGATATCATGAATTTAGTGGCACATTCACAGTATAAAAGAATACCGAATTACCGGGATTTGACCCCACAAGATGAGTTAGATTTATTGCAAAATAAATACAATCGGGTAACGGATACGTGTATTCCCGAAGAGGAGGCTTTTCGCAAGATTCAACACCATATTGAAAAAATTTGGAAAGATGCACAGGCGCAAGGAGAACGTTATTTTCCACACGAATACATGTATAAACTAGTATTGAGTGGAGTATTGGAAGATGACTATGAAATTGATCCTAAAAATTCATGGATATTAGCTGCGGCAGAACGCAATTTACCTATTGTTGTTCCTGGATGGGAAGATTCAACTATGGGCAATATTTTTGCTTCTTATGTCATCAAAGGTGAACTCCAAGCCTCAACCGTAAAGAGCGGAATTGAATACATGGTTTGGCTAGCTGACTTTTATGAAAAAAATGCAGTTGAACAAGGCATAGGCTTTTTTCAAATCGGAGGAGGAATTGCTGGAGATTTCGCTATGTGCGTAGCCCCTATGTTGGTACAAGATTTAGAAAAAGAATCCGTTTTAAAATGGAGATACTATTATCAGATTACTGATTCTACCACATCTTACGGCTCGTATTCAGGCTGTATTCCCAATGAGAAAATAACTTGGGGTAAACTCGATGTCGATACACCTAGTTACGTCATTGAATCAGATGCAACTATCGTTGCACCACTAATATTTGCATGGATCTTAGATAAATAAATAGAACAGGAGCCAGTAGTTTTGATTGTGTTGTCAAACTGCTGGTTTTCTTTTTTAAAGACGTTCTATTTTTGAAATAAAATGATGCTTTATCAGGTAAAAAAGCCTACATTAGTTCAGTACGCTAAAAGTAAGGTAAAGCATGGCTTTAAAGATTTATCCTGAATATCCCCTTGATGAACTTGAACAATTAATCATCAATGGAAACAAAGTACCCTATGGGGAGTTTTTAATTTATGGAGACTTGGTTGAATCACTCAGTAAAAGCCAGCATGATTGGTATGTTTGGTATAGTTTGAGATTGCCTTTTCACGATAATACTAGGATTCAACGAGCGAAAGCAGATGCGGAACTCGATTTTATTATCGTCTCTCAATTTGGAATTATTGTTTTAGAAGTTAAAGGAGGCAATGTTTTTGTAGATCAAGGCCGTTTTTGCTTTAAAGATGGGGATCGTACCAAATGGTTGCCACAAAATCCATTTGAACAGGTAAAAGGGTATAAATATACTTTGATGAATAAGGTATTTCCCAATTTTAAACATGTACAATTTTGTGAAGCGGTTGCATTTCCCACTACTAAAATAGCCATTGAAAATACCATCTACGACAAGAATCTAATCTATAGTGATTACACTAGAAGAAATGACTACCAAAATATAGAGCATTTTCTTTTACATATTTATACGTATACCCAAAATAAGTTACAAAGCGTTCATCCCATTACTTTTAAGCCCTTAAAAACAAGTGATTTAAATTATATTGTCAATACGTTTAGCCCAAAAATACAAGATACCAACGTGTTTGCTTCGCGAAATTCTTTCTTATGGCTCAAAGAGCGAAATTTAGATTATTTGTATTCGCTTGCCGAAAATCCGCGGTTAATGATTGAAGGGTCTCCAGGTACAGGCAAGACAACCATGGCGATGGCTTATGCAGAAATGCAAGTAGAGCGACAGGGGATTTACCTTTGTTGGAATGCCTTGCTTTGCGTATATAATCAACAACGTTTTGAGGAGAAAGATGTGCGGATCGATTGCCTTACTTTTAAGCAGTTTATCGCGAAATACCATCCGAATGTTCAGGAAAAAGAGGTTTATTATTTAAAGCCCTTGGCTTGTGCTAAATTAGTAGAAGAAACGCTCGCACATTTGGCTGAAAAGAATCAACTGCCTGATTATGATTACATGATTATTGATGAAGCACAAGATTTATTTGATCGAAACTTAGCCTTGTTGATTGATAAGATTTGTGGGGATGAGAAAGGATTGACACAAGGCAATGTTATGTTATTGTATGATTTAGATCAGAGTTTCTCCCTTTTTGGAAGAGATGTAACTGAGTATGCCTACTTTTTGAAAGATTACTTCACGCATTTTAAACTGCATAAAATAAGGCGAAGCGCTCAAAAATCTCAAATTCGTCAAATCGCAGAACACATTCAAGAATCACCAGAAGAATGGGAAGAAATTACGATACATCAGGTGGAATATGATGAAATTGAATTGCGCTCTTTTGATGAGGTTGAAGCTTTGAGATTAGCGATAAAAGCCATTATTAACAGTATCAATGACCCTAGTTCTTCTTTAGAAGCACAAGATGTGATTGTATTGGTTCAGAGTAAAGTATGGCAACGCAGAAATAACGTAGCTGATTTGATTGTGGAATTAGAAATGGAAGAATTAACACCTGAAAATCTAACTTTAGAACCTACACAGTTGCAATATACGACCGCCTTAAAATACAAAGGATTAGAGCGTAAAAATGTGATTCTAATTGTCGATAAACCCGATCAATTTACCCCTTTTGAATGGTATGTGGGATGTACAAGAGCTATTGATAATTTAAGTATTTGGCAATTACATACCTACCAAGAGCATGAAGAATAATTTTATACGTAAATACGTGAAAACAATTATTTTTGTACGGATTTAAAAGCAATTTTATAGATGAGTGTAGCCGAACTATTAAAGAAGAGAAGAGAGCAATTAGAACTGGCCAATAAAGAAGAAGGCGTTGCCTTTTTAGCTGCTTTTGTTCAAAGAGAAGGGGTAATCCTATTGCCTTCGGGCATTGCTTATGAAATCATAACCCTTGGAAAGGGAGAAAAAGCAACCCTTTTGGATCAAATAGTTTGTCATTATTCGGGTACGAATAGCAAAGGTGAAACGTTTGATAGTTCGATTCAACGAGGAGTTCCTGCCGTTTTTACATTGAGCAAATTGATAAAGGCTTATCAAGAAGTAGTACCCTTATGTCCAATGGGCACAAAGTTTCGCATGGTTACCCCACCTGAATATGCCTATAAAGAAGAACATATCAGTAAAGAAATCGGTCCTTATAGTACCTTGATGTTTGACGTAGAACTCATCGCCTTGGCAAAATAAAAGAGCGGAATGCTATTTACTCCGTTTGTTTCTTTGCCTTTTGACGTAGCACATACAAGTAAAGACTTTCTGTTTTTTCTCTTGCCCAAGGTGTTTTTCTCAAAAATTTTAAGGAGGAGTTTATATTGGGATCATGGGTAAAACAACGAATGTTTATTTGCTTACTCAAACCTTCAAATCCTTGATAGTAATCTACTAATTCCTCTAAAATATCAGCTAGTTTTTTTCCGTGTAAAGGATCTTTTGAAGTTTCCATCTCGATGTTTTTTTTTCAAAGATACAGTTTATTATCCTTTTTAAATACAAGAAATACAAGGCTCCAAGTAAAGATCGTTCGTTAGGGAATCCCCAGATTTTGAGGATAGAACCCCTTTTTTAACAAGTAACTTTTAGATTTAGTTTCGTTTTGATAAAACGAGTAGGCGTAATAGAAACTCAAAAATTTCAAACAAGACCATAGATGAGCTTTTTAAGCAACTAATATTGAGCTTTTAAAGACAGTAGAACTCAAGTTTAACTGCTATTTTTACTTGCTAATAAAATGAGATTAATACAGTGAAAAACAAAAAGAAATACGCCAAAATAACGGGATACTTTTTCGTTGGTTTACTTGCAATGACAACTTTATATATGATGCATCCAAAATTTGGTAAACGCCCGTCAGGAGATCGTTTACAGCGAATAGAAGAGTCAAGAAATTACAGAAAAGGAAAATTTCAAAATCAGAATCATACGCCTCAATTGACTCAAAGCTTAACTACCGCTTTGTATGACTATGTATTTGGTAAATCCAAACAAATTAAGCCTAAACAGGCAATTCCTTCCCAAGCAGTGGATTGGCACCTCGTGCAAAAAAGTCAAGCACAATTGGTTTGGTTTGGCCATTCTTCCTATGTATTAAAATTGGAAAATAAGGTTATTTTAGTTGATCCCGTCTTTAGTGGTAGTGCTTCTCCAATACCAGGTGGAACCCAGTCTTTTGAAGGAACGGATATTGTTACCGTTGAAGAGCTACCCGCTATTGATTTCTTGTTTATTACCCATGATCATTACGATCATATGGATTATAAAACGCTAAAAGCATTACAACCCAAAGTAAAACAGGTGTTATGTGGATTAGGCGTAGGAGAGCATTTAGAATATTGGGGGTATAAGCCAGAACAAATTATAGAAGGCGATTGGTGGGATACGGTTGAACTAGATGATGGATTTAAGGTAACACTAACACCCGCTCGTCATTTTTCAGGGCGAAGTATTTTCTCCGCTAATACACTGTGGACCTCGTTTGTATTAGAGAGCCCCGCCAAAAAGATATACCTAGGCGGAGATAGTGGATATGATACGCATTTCAAAGAAATAGGAGCGAAGTACGGTCCTTTTGATTTAGCTATACTCGAAAATGGACAATATGACAAAAGCTGGAAATTCATTCACATGATGCCAGAGGAAGTCATCCAAGCTACTAAAGACTTACAAGCACGCGTTTTATTTCCTGTACATTCTGCTAAGTTTGTGTTGGCAAATCATGCCTGGGATGAGCCTTTGGAGCAAATTTCGAAATGGAGTGTACAAGAAAATATTCCTATTATAACGCCTAAGATTGGAGAAAGTGTTAACTTAGATCAGATGCAAACTCAACCTACCTATTGGTGGAAAAAATAGAGATACATGAAACAGTTCGTTGATTTTTTTGGCATTCAGCTCGCTTGCTATTCGAAGAGCACAAAATCTGGAGAGCAATTAATAAAAGAACAGGGGGTTTCTTTTATTATTTCAGGTGAATTAGAAGCTTTCGATGGAAAGACCAAGTACTTTTATCGAAAGGGTGATATCCTTATATGCCGAAAAAATACGCTGATTCGCTTCGTTAAGTACCCTCATAAGGACGAAGCTTTTCAGGCTATTTCCATTGTCTTGGATCAAGCAATTTTGCAAGACTTCACTTTAAATCACGGCTATAAATCCGAAAAAAAAAGCACCGCTAATTTGATACGTTTAGAACCCGATGATTTGATTAGTGATTATTTTACCGCCTTAAGAAATTGGTTCTCTTTTAAAACGATGGATCAGAATCTTATCGAACTCAAAAAAAAGGAAATCATTTACTTGCTGTTGCACCACAATGAGAACTTAAAACATATCCTATTTAATTTTACGCAACCTGGAAAAGTAGATTTAGAAAGTTATATGAATACCCATTTTCGCTTTAATATTCCTTTGGTAGAATTTGCTTTTTTAACGGGGCGAAGTTTAGCTACTTTTAAACGCGATTTTGAAAAAATATTTCATTCTTCACCTAATAAATGGTTAGTAAATAGACGGCTGGAAGAGGCGTATTATTTGTTAGAAAATAAAGGAATGAAAGTTAAAGAGGTATATGTTGAGGTTGGGTTTGAAACACTCTCTCACTTTTCTCATGCTTTCAAGCAAAAATTTGGACGCAATCCTTCTGCTATAGGGTAGACTTGTTTTTATCTTTGGTAGTAGGCAAAAAACCAATAGAAGATACGAAAAAAAAACAAGTATAAAGCTGTTAAGTATCATCCTTTATCTTCATTTAAAGTGGGAACTTTATACTAGTTAAAAAAAAGACTATGAAACAAAGAGTACCTATTTCCCAAATCATGACGAAAGTATTAATTGCTGTTCCTACAACAAAAAAGATAAGTGAGGTTAATCAACTATTTGTGGATTATAAGATTCGACATATCCCTGTTGTAGAAGGAGAACAATTAGCAGGAATTATATCGAGTAATGATATCTTAAGTATAGGATATAGTACAGCCGATATGAATGAAGAAGCAATTAATGCAATCTATGATGCTTATAAGTTAGAAGATATTATGACGGTCAATCCTGTTGTGGTTCAAGATGACGTAACAATTAAAGAAGTAGCTGAATTACTAGTTGAACAACAATTTCACTCCTTGCCGGTGGTAGATAAAAACAAGGTATTAGTTGGAATTGTAACAACAACTGACCTAATTAATTATTTAATTGCTCAGTATTAATACAATACCTGAGATTTGCTTTTTAGCCTTCTATTCTTAGAATAGAAGGCTTTTTTGTTTTGACAAAATCGTACCTTTGTAATCAAACAAGATAAATAAAAATGAATTCTTTTGTTGCCTTAGATTTTGAAACCGCCAATGAACACAGAAGTAGTGTTTGTAGTATTGGATTGGTCTTTGTAGAGAATCGCAAAATTGTCGATAAGTATTACGAACTCATTAAACCAACGCCTAATTTTTATAGCTATTGGAATACTAAAGTTCACGGTTTAACGCAAAGAGATACCGCAAATTCTGTTGAATTCCCTGAAATATGGGCGTATTTGCGCACGCGTATTAAAGATTTGCCATTGGTAGCCCATAATAGTGCGTTTGATCAAAGTTGTTTAAAAGCAGTATTAGCAAATTATAACTTGCCTATTCACCAGAATTCTTTCTACTGTACTTTCCGGAAAGCCAAAAGTGAATTTCCAAATTTACCGAACCACAAACTCAATACAGTAGCTGAATATTTAGGATTTAAACTAAATAATCACCATCATGCCTTGGCAGATGCTGAAGCATGTGCTCATATTGCTCTACGCGTTTTTTAAAATTAACCGTTGAGCATGAGAAACTTAATAGGGGAGAAAAGAATGAATTGTTTAATTATTGGCGATATTCACGGGTGTTATTATACCTTTAGTAGGCTATTGAAAAGTTGGAACAAGGAGCAAGAGATATTGATTCTTGTTGGAGATTTGATTGATCGGGGTAATTACAGCGCTAAAGTTGTAAAAAAATGTATGGAATTGATGCATACCTATGAAAATATCGTCATTCTGAAAGGAAATCACGAAGCAGAATTGATCCAATATATTCAAGATGGAACCAATGACAATTGGACCAGTCAAGGCGGGGATTTAACCCTGCTAGATTTTGAAGACGCAGGAATTCATTACTCAGATATGCTCGCTTGGTTAATGGAATTACCTCTATACTATGAAACACCTCACTTTATGGTTACTCATGCAGGCATCACAACAACAGAAAACCCGTTTTTGGAAGCAGCTGAAGATAGTGTAGTATGGAATCGAAAAGCATTGCGCAATATAGGTAAATTACAGATTCACGGACATACTCCTTTACTTTCTAATCAAGCCCATTATAACCCACTGTCCAATTCATGGAATATAGACACAGGTGCTTACTATGGTTTTGGCTTAACGGCAATTAGAATTGAAAATTCAGCAACAATACACACCTTTATTCATATTCCAACAGATCAGAGAGATTGCGTGAAAATTAATAAGCAATAAACAAGATAATCTGCGTGCCTTTGTTTGGGTTAGATACAATCTTTAAGTCTGTATTAATAAGTTGAGCCCTTTCTTTCATATTATTGATACCAATACCTCGGGTTGTCGATTTTTGAATTCCAACCCCATTGTCTTTCACACGGACAACAAGGCAATTTTCACCCTTCGTAATTTTAAGATTGCATTGACTCGCTTTCGCATGCTTGTTTACATTCTGAAATGCTTCTTGAATAATTTGATAAATATTAACTTTCTGTAGGGTACTTAATTGCTCTAAGTAAAGGTTTTTTTCAAAAGTAATGGAAAAGCTAGTCTTGTTTCGGTTAGATTGTTTATTGACTAATTCAGTGAGTAAATTTTCAAATGATTTATTTCTAAAAGCACTTTGTAATGCAAATGAATGCGAAATATCTCTCACTTTATTTTCTAGTTGACTTAATTCATCAACGAGCATATCTTTTAGTTTTTCATTGGAAATTTCTAATAACTGTGCGTTGAAACGAAGCGTAAAAATGCTATTTATTATGCCATCGTGTAAATCTTTGGCAATTCGATTGCGCTCTTTTACAATGGTTATGTTTTCGATCGTATTATTTTCAATCAATAGATTTAGAATCTGTTCATTTTTAGATTTGTTAGTATTGGTATGTACTAGATCTTTATTTTTATTGCGCAAGCGAATCCAAATAATAAAAAATAGCAAACTGCCAATCACGATAAAAGCCCCCATGTAAAACAAATATAACCTTTGTTTTAAGGCCTTATTTTCTTGCTCTAAAAGAAAAGAGTTATACTCTATTTTAGCAAAAGCTCCTCTTGTTTCTGCCTTTGTATTTTCTAATAAATTGGAAAGTTCAATTAATTCCGTAATGTATTCCGAAGATTGTTGTTCTTTATGATATAGGAGAATTTGCTCGATAATATCTCTTTTTTGTTTTAGAAGATTGTTTTTATCTGCTAAATCATACGCCTTTTTCAACCATGCTAAAGATTTTTCCGATTGATTTAAATCTAAGTATACCCCAGAAATAACAAGACAAGATTCGACGAGATAATACGGGTGGTTTAATCGAGTATAAATAGTATAACATTCAATTAATGAGTCAATAATATCTTTGTTTTTTCCTTGGTGGTAAAGAGCGAGATAATACGTGGTACTCAAATGGGCATATAATTGATTGGTGTCAACGTTTTTATTGTAGTAACTCAACCCTTCTAAGGCATACTTCTCTGCTTGTTCATATTGATTTAAATCCAGGTAGAAAAGAGCAATATTTCCTAATAAATTAGCTATTGCAGGCTTGTATTTTTCAATCGGAAGAACTTTGTATTGCCCTTCATCTTTTTTTAACTCTTTGTAAGTCTCAAATAAGGTTTGTAGAGCATCTTCGTATTGAGAATAATCTGTGGAGTAAAAGGTTTTTAATTGGTTCGCCTCAATGTAAATGGGGCTATCGGGCGTATTTTTAAGTAGTTTTAAGGCCTGGTACAATTTGTTTTCAGATTCCTTACTGAATCCCGCTTCATATAATAAGCGCGATTGGTAAAAAATATTTTCGGCGAGGGCTAAGCTATCTCCATTTTTTCCATAGAGAACTTCTGATTTTAAGTAATAGGCATAAGCGCTATCTAATTTTTGTTCATCGTGATAAAAGACAGCAATATCTTCGTAAAGATTGGCTAAACGATTGTCATTACGTTGTTTTTTTGCTGCAGTTTCTGCTAGGCGAACTAAAGCAAAAAAAGATTTTTCATTGTTACTCCAACGCAATTGTTTGATGAGACTATCTAGATGGGCTTGTTGTGGAAGTACAGTAGGTGATTGTAATAGAGCGGATACGGCAGCTTCGTGTTTTTTAGAAATACTATCCTTTTGTGCAGGGGTGCGTTTCAACGCATAAAGATTATCTAAATCGGTTTGATGTGTATTTTGCTTTTGATGGCAACTCGTTACGAGAAATAGTGCTAGAAAAAGAAGACAAAAATAGTTAGGAGGAGGAAACCTTTTGATAAACATGAAATGGGAGTGTTATGTTGTTGTTGTTGTTGTTGTTAAGAAGTATTTGCTAGTTTTTAGGCAGTTGTATCGTTACTAAAGTATATTGGCCCAGTTCTGATTCGATAGTCAATTCTCCTTTGTGAATTTTGATAATTTTGAAAGCCAAGGACAAACCTAGTCCTGTTCCTTGAATAGGAAGCGCATTGGCAGAACGATAAAAAGGCAAGGTTAATTTTTCAAGATCATCCTTTTTGATTCCAATCCCATTATCTTTAATTTGAATGATAATTGCGGTACTTGTCGTATCTAGGATTAAATCTATCTTTTGGTTAAACGAAAACTTATCAGCATTTAAAATAACGTTAGATATAGCAAGTCCTAAGAGTTGCTGGTTGCCTTTAATATGCAATTTATGCAGTTCTTCTGTCGTTTTTAGAATGAGATTTAGTTTTAAATCCTTGTTGTGAAGGATAATATTATCAATTGTATTCCACCAAAAAGTTTCAAAATCAATAGGTGATAAATCATAATTAATCTGATCTAATTTTGTGAGTGTTAATAGATTATTGATAATTTGATCGGTATAAATAGTATCTTGAATAATACGCTGTAAAGCTTGTTGATACGCTTCGGGATCTCTTTCTTGGTTTAGTGTAATTTCTGCCGTACCTAGTATGGCGGCAATGGGTGTTTTTAGTTCATGAGAGGCATGGGCTACAAATGCTTTTTGATTTTCAAAAGACTCGTGTAGTCGTTCGAATAAAGTATTGATTGCTTCACTTAAGATGCGGATTTCATCCTTGGACATTTCCGTTGTTGAAATAGGCTCAGCCAAGGTATCTACATGTCTAGATTGAACGTGATGGATGATTTTTTTTATAGGTTTCAAAAAGGTTTCTGCAAATAAGCGCGAGAGAATAAAGGTAATTAGCAAAGCAATAAGTAAGCTGATTAACATAATTGACCGCAATTGTTGTAAAGCATCTAGTCCCGTTTGATCAATAGCCTTAGCCATCACAATATAATCCCCAGAGTTATCTTTATACAAAACCCCAAATACATATTCATCCCCTTGTTTAAACCAAACTTTGTTATCATCAACCACGGCTTGTAAGATATTTTTATCCCATTTCAATTCATTTTCTTGAATGAAAATAGGATTAAAATCAAGCGTATAGATTCGGATTTGTTCTTTGGGCAGTGTTCGTGGAAATTTTCGCAAAACTTCTTGAAATTCAGCATACGTAAAATTGTCTTCAGCTAAATAGTTATGACCAACAATATAGGCACGATCTTCTAATTGTTTAAAGAAGTTTTTTTGCCAATGATTAGCAACAACAAAATAAATTGCAATCAATACAATAGAAAGTAAGCTAGTAAATAAACCTAAAAACTGAAGAGATAATCGAGTGCGAATTTTCATTAAATAGTCTTTTGAGCGTACATTATCCTTAGGTTAATATTAATAGATATATTTTGTTATTTGCTACAGTTTATGCTTTAATATTTTATTGGCTTTTCTGTATCTCCTAAAGATATTCCTTTTTTAAGTATAAAAACAAGGAATTATGTTGCACTTTTTCTTGCCCTTTATGTTAAAATTTCAATCTTGACAAAGGTACTATTATTTTGGGAAATGTGATTTTAAAATCGGGCATTTAAAAATAAAAAAACCAGAAAGGAAATAGTCTTTCTGGTTTTTGTACTTGCTGTTAGGCCGTTTATTTTTTTATGCGAACCTCTAGAGCTTCATATTCATCTTGATCTGCAGTAAAGATTTTGAACTTTACTTCATATTCTTCAGGTACGTAAATTACAATTGGCATTCTTCCATTGTATCTTGTAGTTTCTGGACTAGCTGATACGAATAAATGTCTTTTTGGTGCATCAGGACACCCCATTAAAGTAGATACGACATCTCCTTTTGTTTGGAATACATAGTAATCATAGCCCCAACCTTGTAAATCCTTTTTTTCTAATGTCCCTTGTAATCCGTAGTTATTACATCCATCAACTTCCATGAATTTACCTACGCGAAATTCAATTTTTTTGTTGTTGTCTTGTGCGGAATGTGGTACTTCAATTACCATCTGTTTGTACCCTTTTTCAGGTTTTGGAAAAATAGAAACATCTACTTTTTGTGCCATACTCACCGTTGTCAAACTTAAAAAAACAATTAAAAATCCGATTACTTTTTTCATACTATTTTTTTTATTAAGAATTAATAGAACAAAAATAAGGATTAATTAGCTTTTATTCAGGATTTTTGCAAAACATTAGGCTTCGAAGATTTAGATCAAGAGCCGGGTTTATATTTTTGAAGGAGTAAATAAAACAGTAAAACAATGGTTGTTTGATTGATACGAATATTGAATGTGCCACTGATGCAATTGACTTATTTCGCGAACAATAGATAGTCCTAAACCTGTGCCATTTTTTTCTTCTGTTGCTCGATTAAAGCGCAGAAAAATACGAGTTGAATCTAAGGGAAAATCGCCTGTATTACACAGCGTAAAACTTGTAGCATTGAGGGTAAGGTTTATGTTTCCTCCTACATTGCAATATTTAATAGCATTGGATAATAAATTACTAAAAAGAGATTCAAGTAGGGTATAACTGCCTTTAACCTGTATGGTAGAATCAATTTTACGAATAAACTGAATCTTTTTTTCAGTAGCTAAGTCTTCAAAGAAATTGAGTTGAGCAGTTAAAATTTCAGAGAGATTGATGCATTCAAAATGCTGAAATTGATTGCTTTCCAATTTTGCCAGAAGCAAAAGATTCTTATTCAATCGATTAAAACGAGAAGAAACATTGTATAGCGATTGAACGAGCTGCATTTGATTTTGGGTTAAATCCGTATCCTGTAGAAGTAAATCCAATTGAGATTTAAAAATAGCTAAAGGGGTTTGCAATTCATGAGAGGCATTGTCAATAAACACTCTTTGTTGTTTGTAAACGGTGAGGTTATTCTCGATTAAATGTGCTAGGTTTCTATTTAATCGATTGAATTCTAGTGTATTGTTTGGTTTGAATTCTGGAATGTTCTCTTTTTCAAGATTGTAGTTTTCAATTTGATTAAGGGTTGTATAAAAGGGAGACCATAGTTTTTTAGCTAAAAATTTTTGAATCAATACAATTGACAAAAAGAAAATGAGAATGAATAACCCATATTCATAGAGTAGCGTATTTAGAAGATCTCCAGGTTCAACCATGGCAATTCTAGAACGTAAAAGAAAGGATTGTCCTTCAATAACAATCGGGGTATACAACGTTCGATAACCCACGGCATAGCCTTCTGCAGGGTTAAAAAAAGAAATTAATTGCGGTTTATCAACGGTAATCGTCGCATCAAAAGGCAAAATCATTAGATCGTAATTATAAAAATTCCACGTATCAATTTCTTGAATAGTGAGTTCATTGAGGCGATTGTTTGTAAAGTCGTGGGTGCGATACTCAATCAGTTCATCTAAATCTTCAGCATAACAGAATTCCATGACCCAATAGAATAGGGGGGAGCAGCCTAATAACAAAAGGCTGGTGTATAAAATAAAATAGCGTTGATAGGTGTTTAATAAACTTTTCATTCTTCAATCCATTGATAGCCAGTTCCGTAAATAGTTTTTATTGTAGAAGTGCAACCATGATCGTTGAGTTTGGCTTTTACATTTTTGATGTGAGCATAGACAAAATTTTGATTGTCTAACATATCTGCCATGTCTCCCGAAAGATGTTCTGCAATTGCATTTTTAGAAACCACTCGTTTTTTATTGCCAATTAGAAATAAAAGTAAAGCAAATTCCGACTTAGTCAACAAAAGAGGCTCATTATTTATTGATACTTGTTTACTGAGTAAATTGATCGTTATATTTCCTGAAGTTAATTCATTGGTAGCTGTTGCTAAACGCCTTCTTAACTGTGCGTAAATTCGGATGCTCAATTCTGGCAAGGCAAAAGGTTTCGCTAAATAATCATCCGCTCCAAGTTCAAGCCCGCGTATTTTATCTTCTAAAGCATTTCGAGCAGAAATAATCAGGATTGAACTATCTAGGTTTAGTTTTTTAATTTTTTCGAGTAATAAAAGACCATCGCCACCAGGTAATCCCAAATCCAATAGAATACAATCATACGAATATAATTTTAATTTCTCAATCGCCTGATGAAAGGTAAAGGCTTGCTCACATAGATAATTAGCCTCCAAAAATTGAACCATATTGTTTGATAGTTCGCGCTCATCTTCAATAATTAATACTTTCATAAGGAATGGATTTTAGACAAAGATAAAATACAATTTTATAGAAATTTTGAATTTTAGTTTGGAATACTTTTTGGTTGTTAAAAAAATAAAAACTTTTATAAAATTCAAAATTTCTACAAAATGAATGGTTCTTTTTGCTATTAAATTCTAGTATTAGAATCAAATGTAGGTAGAATAGATTAAAAAACAAGCCCATTATGAATATAGTAAAACGTTTAGTTAATACCCCAATCACTTCTTGCTTGAACTTGCTATTGCGAACTTTTAAACGCGTAATTAGTCTTGCCCTTGTTTTGGGGTTTTTATTGCGAATTGTCTTGGCATTTCACGTTCATGAGGATTTGAATATGCTGTATCTTTTTAAATTGTGTTTATTGGGATTAGTCAATGATTTCTGTTTTGCGTTTCTTCTTTGTTTTTTTATAGGGTTAGAATTAATCTCCATTTCGCATACAAAGTATAAAAAACCATGGGGGTACATCATTTTTGGGATTTATGTAGCTCTACTTTTTTATGTGTTGTTTTTTAATACCATATTTCACGAATATGGCAATGTTGTTCCTACCATCGCTCAGTCTTTTTTCTTGTTTAAAACACTGAGTTTCGGTCTACGCTTATTTATTCCTAAAATTCGATCCGCCTGGAGCTATGTCGTTTATACGAGCCTTATTTTTATATATGCTATTGTTTTAGTTCAATTTGTTGCTATAGGAGAATATTTGTTTTGGGATGAATTTGGTGTTCGTTACAATTTTATAGCCGTTGACTATTTGATTTATACCAATGAAGTGGTTGGAAATATAGCCGAATCCTATCCCATAAAAACAATTCTTGTAGGGGTTTTGATTGCCGCAAGTTTACTGACCTATTATGTTGTAAAAGGAACGAAAAAAGCGTTTGAACAACCGATGGAAGGTAAGCAGAAAATTGGTGTGGTTTTAGGATATTTTATAGTGGTTGTAGGTTGTTTGTGGATCTTGGAATATACAACAAAGTTCCAAACCACAGAGAATGTATATTACAATGAATTACAGGCGAATGGTGGTTATAAGTTTTATCAAGCGTTTAAAAGTAGTCATTTGGATTACAATCATTTTTACGAAAAAATGGAAGAACAACAAGCTCAGGCTCTAGTTAATTCAATCTATGGTAGTAAGGGAATAGGAAATGAACAGCATATTGTGGATACTTTGCCAGCCGTAAAGAAAAATATTGTTTTGATTACCGTTGAAAGTTTAAGTGCTTCTTTTATGTCTCGCTATGGAAATACAGAACAAATTACTCCGAATTTAGATCAATTAGCCAAGGAAAGTTTGGTTTTTGACAATTTGTTCGCAGTAGGGAACCGCACAGTACGTGGATTGGAAGCGGTTACGCTATCTAGACCGCCAAGTGCAGGAGAAAGTTTGGTTAAACAAGAGAATAATACAGATTTATTTTCTGTAGGGAAGCTGTTGAAAAATAAGGGATATCAGGTGCAATATTTATACGGAGGGGATAGTTATTTTGATAATATGAAAACGTTCTTCAGTGGAAATAACTATGAGGTATTGGATAAAAATTCCCTCGTAGCAAAAGACATTACTTTTAGCAATATATGGGGCGTATGTGATGAAGATATGTTTACAAAAGCGCTGCAAATTTTTGATGCCAATACTCAAAAGGGCACTCCTTTTTTTAGTCATATTATGACGGTGAGTAACCACAGACCTTATACCTATCCCGAAGGTAAAATCGATATTTCAGGTCAGGCTCAATCTAGAGATGGAGGCGTAAAATATACGGATTATGCAATAGGTAAATTTATAGAACAAGCCAAAATGAAACCATGGTTTAAAGATACGGTGTTTGTTATTATAGCCGATCATTGCGCCTCAAGTGCTGGAAAAGCCAGTTTACCTTTAGAGCGCTATCATATTCCTGCGATGATTTATGCTCCGGGATTTATTGAACCTAAACAGGAAAAACGCCTAGTTTCACAAATTGATGTGATGCCAACTTTACTAGGTTTACTCCATTTTTCTTACGATTCTAAATTTTTTGGACAAAATATTTACAATAAAGAGTATAAAGAACGAGCCTTTATCGCTACGTATCAAAATTTAGGTTATTTAGAAAAAGATATTTTAACCGTCTTATCCCCTAATAGAAAAGTGGAGCAATTTAAAGTTGAGAAAAAAGGGGATGGTACTTATCTAATGGATAAAAGCTTGCAATTAGATACAGTTTTGGTTCAAAAAGCAGTAGCAAATTATCAAATATCGAGTATTCAAAAAAAGTAAAAAAATGTAAATAGGCTATCGATGATTCATCGATAGCCTATTATATGGCTAAAAGAAGGGCATCTCAAATCATTCATCCAGTGTCAAAGCCGTTGTAATGTTGTTATAATGTCTTTGTTTTATTGAGAGAAAACAAGACGTGTACTACAGATAAGGCATTACCATTCGCTTATCAATAGGAGCTCCTTGAGTTGCATTACGTTTTTCGTATTTCTCAGTATTCATTTCTATATCTACCCAGACTAACTAATATAATTCCAGATACTCGTATCTTGATTTAAGCGATGCAGTTTTTCTTTAATTTTGCTATGATTGGGTTGTTCTAAAGTAGGATCTTCTTTGAGGAGCTGTATGGCTTGATGCCTAGCATAATGTAAGATTTCCTGATCTTGAACCAAATCGGCAATTTTTAGGGGTAGTGTTCCACTTTGTTGTGTTCCCATAATATTTCCAGGTCCACGAAGTCTCAGGTCGACCTCTGAAATCTCAAACCCATCATTGGTGCGACACATCGTTTCCATGCGTATTTTGCTATCGTTGCTTAATTTATCTCCAGTCATTAAGATACAGAAACTTTGTTCTGCACCCCGTCCTACGCGGCCTCTTAATTGGTGAAGTTGCGATAAGCCAAAGCGTTCTGCACTTTCAATAATCATCACCGATGCATTGGGAACATTAACGCCAACTTCAATAACCGTAGTGGCCACCATAATATTTGTTTCTCCTTTGGCAAAGCGATCCATTTCTCTATCCTTTTCAGCAGGTGTCATCTGCCCATGTACAATACTTACACTGTATTGCGGTAGCGGAAAATCTCTCGAAATACCTTCATATCCTTCCATTAAGTTTTTGTAATCCAGCGTTTCACTTTCATCAATCAACGGATATACAATATAAACCTGTCTGCCTTTGGCGATTTCTTGTTTAATAAAATGCCAAACTGCCAGGCGTTTACCTTCAAAATAATGCATAGTTTGAATCGGTTTACGTCCAGGAGGCAATTCATCAATAACAGAAATATCCAAATCACCATACAAACTCATGGCTAAAGTACGGGGAATTGGCGTGGCTGTCATCACCAGAACATGAGGGGGAATTGTATTTTTTTTCCAAAGCTTGGAACGTTGTTCCACTCCAAATCGATGTTGCTCATCAATAATGGCTAGTCCTAGATTTTTAAAGATCACTTTATCCTCAAATAAAGCATGCGTACCAATTAGTATATGTAGACTACCTTCTTCTAAATCGTGGTGTATGCTTCTTCTCTCCGCTGTTTTTGTAGAACCTGTTAATAATTTTACCCGAATACCCAAAGGTTCTGCCAGTTCAGAAATACCAATAAAGTGTTGGGTTGCTAGAATCTCAGTGGGTGCAACAATACAAGCCTGAAAACCATTGTCCAAGGCAAATAGGGTACTAATAAAAGCAACAATTGTTTTCCCAGACCCAACATCTCCTTGTAAAAGGCGATTCATTTGCGCAGGCGTACCTACATCATTTCGGATTTCTTTGATTACTCGTTTTTGGGCATTTGTGAGCGGGAAGGGAAGGTGATGGTTGTAAAAAGTATTGAAATAGTCTCCCACTTGTGTAAAAGGGAAGCCCTGTATTTTTCCTTTGCGTGCGATATTTTTAATTAAAAGCTGCATTTGAATGTAAAACAACTCTTCAAATTTTAATCGAAATTGCGCTTTATTTAATAAATCAGGCGTTTTTGGAAAATGAATATTGACCATGGCTTGATTCATCGGCATTAAGGCCAATTTACTTCGAAAATCATCCGGTAAGGAGTCGCGAAACAGCGGATGCGTTTCCTGAATAAGCTGATGCATTAATTTATTCATGGCTTTATTCGAAATCCGTGCGCCTAATTTTTCAGTAGAAGGATATACCGCCTGCATCGTTGAAGCCAGATTGTTTTGGTGTTCTTCTACCGTTTCCATTTCAGGATGCGGCATCGAATAGGTATAGTTAAAGTGATTTAACTTGCCAAAAATAACATAAGGCGTATTGAGCTTTATATTTTCATGAATCCATTTGAATCCTTGAAACCAAACAATCTCCAGTTGTCCTGTTCCATCCGTAAAAGTGGCAACTAATCGCTTGCCTCTTTTTTGCTCTATGGTTTTAAGGTGAATGACCTTACCCACGATTTGAACTTCCGCTAAAGTGGTTGTAAGCTCATTAATCTTATAATAACGCGTGCGATCAATATATCGATTGGGATAAAGATGCAACAGGTCACTGTATTTAAAAATACCTAATTCTTTTTTGAGCAAATCACCCCGTTGAGGACCAACACCTTTTAAGTATTCAATGGGGGTGTCAAGTAAGTTAGTATTCATTCTTAAGTGGAATCTGGTTGAAAGCACTAAGATACGGGTTTTTGACAGAAAAACTAAAATGCGATTGAGAGAAACCATAGCAATTTAGTGCATTCATTTTTTACTTGTATTGTGATTTTATTTATTTATATTTAACAAAAAATAACAAAAGTAATGAGGAATGCTTTGGTGCTTTTACTAGCACTAACCCTAACATCTTGTGCGACAGTTTTTAATAAAAAAAATCAAGCGATTTACTTGTATAGCACAACGAATAAGGAATCTGTAAAAGTGCAAGATTCTGTATATAAATTGCCTTTGCGGTTAGAGGTGCTGCGTTCCAAAAAAGATATAGAGGTAACTCTTCTCACCGATTCGGTTGCTTTAGACTATACCGTTAAATCAACTGTTGATGGGAAGATTGTGTATAATTTAGGAGGACTTATGTTTGCTCCTATTGGGTTTGTCATTGATTTAACGAACCCAAAGCGCTTTGTTTATCCCAAACAAATTTATTTAGATCCAAATGAAGACGATAGAGTGATTGACGGTAGTAAGAAAAGGAAACAAAAAGTCGAGAAAATGAAGTATAGAGTAGATAAGTACTTTGCTTATAAACCAGATACCAAAAAAGGTGATATTTATTTTAATGGAACTCTTGCGCTTTTTAATTATTTATCTTTCGATTTGCCCAAAGACGGTGGTAAACCAACAGGCTTTGGCATGGGGTATGGAGGAATTGGTTTTAGCTATTACTACACCGATAAAAATTATTTAAGTTTAGACTTAACGGCAAATAATAACATTGCATTTCTTCCTTTTTTTAATGATCGAATCTTGGGCTCTTATACCGTAAAGTTAGAAAATCACCACCAGTTTAATCGTTTTACTGTTGGATATGGTATATTCAGAGGGAGCAATGAGTTTTTGGTAGAAGAGGGAGACTATAATAGTGTGTTTGATCTAGAAAGCAAACAAAAAGTGGTTGGTTTAGTGCTATCTACTAACTTAGAACTTATTAAAAATTTACACATTGGATTCTCATATAAACCAGCGCTTTACGAGGTGGGCGCTTCCAAAGGTTGGATTAACAATCACGTAGTAAGTTTAGAAGTTATGTATAAGCTTCGATTGAGACGAAAGTAAGTTTTAATTCTAGCTTGCGTTTGCTAGACAAGTAACGGTTAAATTTGCTTGGTAAATCAAGGTAATTTGTTGTATTTTAGAAGGACTTAACGTAGGTTAAGTGGATAGGTAAAAAAAGGAATGTATTTTTACCTCAGAGAAAATAAACATATAAAACCAAGCAAATTATGTCAAATGTAGATTTAGTTATTGAAGAAAGAGCCGCTAGTATAGGTAATTTTCTAGTGGGAAGGTTATTGCCTTTTCGTCAAAAGAGAACCGTAGGACCTTTTGCCTTTATTGATCATATGGGACCTGCTGCAGTAAAGGAACACGATAATTTAGACGTCGATCCTCATCCTCATATCGGATTATCCACATTAACCTATTTGTTTGAAGGTTCTATCATGCACCGAGATAGTTTGGGAAGTAATATAGAAATTACTCCAGGAGCCGTGAATTGGATGACAGCAGGAAAAGGGGTAGTTCACTCAGAACGCATGCCCGTTAATATACGCCAAGAAAAACCAGATACAGTATTACATGGCTTGCAAATTTGGATTGCTTTACCTAAAGAATTAGAAGAAACAGAACCGTCATTTACTCATATTGAAGCCAAAGATTTGCCAAGTTGGGAAGAAAATGGCGTTGCTTATAAACTAATTGCAGGAAAAGCCTTGGGACATACGTCTCCCGTTCCCGTTCACAGTCCATTGTACTATATTGAAATTAAATCCAAAGAGGCCGCGAAGATTAATATTGGCGCAGGCTTATTTGGAGAGGCCGCGATGTATATTCTAGAAGGAGAGGTAAAGAGTGGCGCACATACGTATGGTTCAAAAAACATCTTAATTGCCAACGATAGTACGCTATGTGAATTTGACATGGAACCCAATACTACCGTGTATATTTTTGGTGGTGATCCTTTACCAGAAGAACGTTATATTCTATGGAATTTTGTTTCTCACGATGGGGAGCGTCTAGAAAAAGCTAAACAAGACTGGATCAATCAAAACTATGAAGCATTTCCTCTAATACCTGGTGATGCTAAGAGCTATGTGCCTTTTCCGGAAGGAATGAAAAATTTTAGAAATAAAACAAAGTAAGCAATGGAAGTAAAAGTAACAGCTACCTTAGGAACTACCTTATATCAAACCGAAATTCAAGCAGGTAAAAACAGAATTAGTAGTGATGAACCCATAGATATGGGTGGGGGAGATACAGGATTGAATCCTTTTGAATTACTAGCCTCTGCTTTGGCATCATGTACCGCGGCAACGCTTCGCATGTATATCAATCGGAAGAATTGGGAGGTAGATGAAATTAGTGTAGTAGTCGAAATGATCGAAGATAAATTGAATAAACAGACCCATTTTAAGCGGGAAATTCACTTTAAAGGAGGTATATTAGATGAAGATCAGCAAAAACGCTTGTTGGTGATTGCTGAGAAATGCCCCGTACACAAAGTACTAACAGGCAATGTAACCATCGAAACGGCAATAAATCACTAAAAAAATATGGAAATAAAACACGAACACAACGAAAATAAAGGCGCTTTTACGGCTTGGATAGAAGGCAAAAAAGCAGGCGAAATGACCTATAGCGTGGCAGGAGAAGCGATGATAATTGTAGATTCAACGCATGTTGATGAAGCATTTAAAGGACAAGGCGTTGGTGGACAGCTTTTACAAGAAGGGGTTGTTCCTTTTGCAAGAGAGAAAAAGATAAAAGTAATGCCTTTATGTCCATTTGCTAAAGCAATGTTTGATAAGCATCCAGAATTAGCAGATCTACGCGCTTAAAAGTAAAAAGAAGTAGTACGAATTGAAAGAAATGAGGCAGTAGACAAAAAAGGAGGCAATGCATTCCTTTGTCTGCTAAGTTTTTTTACCTTTGTAGCTAAGTCTAACTGCTATAATTATCGCTTTATGAATGAAAAAACATCATTTGGATTACTCTCAACAATTGAAGTACCTTTTGCTATACAGGCAATGGGAAGCTGTTGGGCTAAAAAAGGCTTATTAGTAGCAAACTACGTATTTACAGATTCCGAAGACCCTGAGTCGTTCGAATTGGTGTATACGTTGGTTGATGAGGAAGGAAATAAAAGGGAAATTGTTGAATCGGAAGGGGTTTTACCCACGTTGTTTTTAAATCCTTTAGCAGCCAATTATGTGGCTGTTGTCGGAGATAAAGAGGAAACAGCCTCTCGACAAATACTTCCTATTTTTAAACGCAATACCGTAGAACAGTTTAGTTTTGATAAAAACATAGCGGGACGTTTTGTGGGATGTACTAAAGCCTCTACTATTTTTTATGAAGTAGATATTTGGAAAGAAAGCCAACAGGATATCATGACCTGTTTAACGTTCAATGAGTATGCGATTACAGGTGGAAAGCAAATTAGTATTCCAATGCCTAAAGGCAATAAAGTATGCGTTCAAAATAATGAAATACACTTAATTACTGAGGTGGAGTCTGGATGGCTACACCGTCAAATTAACGAAAGTGGCCAAGAAATCCGCAATAGAGTTTTAGATTTTGACTTCCCTTTTGTACATGAAGCTTTGAGTTTGTCTTTTGATAAAAAATCATACCTGCTATGTGAGGAAAATGGTGAAATAGGTTTGGTTGAAATCGATGAAGAAGGAAATTGCTTGTATGGAGAATTATACAATTTAGAGGATGAGTTTTTTGGAACTTGGCACCCGCAACATTTAAATGAAGAAACAAGTGCTATTCAATTTACTACCGAATACGGAAATGGTTGGTTGGTAATACGCAATGATAATTTGGTTGAATTGGTATACAATAAAAATAAAGGCGGGTATAAAAACCTGTTATCTCAAGAAGTATTGAATCTAGAAACCAATGATTTGGCTGTTTCTTCGATTAGTCCTATCTCAGATACTAAAATAGGTATCGTTTTTCATTCGCGCAAAGCGCGAAAAGAAAAATACCAAAAAGTATATGTTTTACAACATGAAGTAGGGGTTTAGTTTACAGTGATGGTGATGGGTTATGGGTGATGAGTTATGGGTTATGGGTGAATGTCCCTAAATAGGGTTGACCGTTTTTAAATAGTAACTTCATTATTAAATATAGTAATAAATGGTTTGGAAAAAGTACTTTTTCCAAACCATTTATTTTTTAGTTTAACAGGGTTGCTCTAAGCGAGGAAAGGTTTTTTCCTATATATTCCAGTGTGCTGCCACAAAGCAACGTAAAATCACATCGTGTGTCCCTCTGAGGACACGAAAGGTTGCGTCGAACACATCTACAAAATAAAGATAAAAGAGACTGATGCGGTACGTCATTTCAAGTACCAATTAATTAAAGTTTAGGACTAGTTTTTACTACCAAAAAAATGTTAAGTTTTCTTTTTTTGCCTTCAATTCCTCTACTTTTGGAATCTCGACAAAAGAGAGCTAAAGAAGAAGGCATGAGTATGAGTTTAATTACGTGGAACGTAGATCCGGAGATTTTTAAAATAGGAGATTTTGCTATTCGCTATTATGGCGTTTTTTTCGCACTAGGAATGATTTTGAGTTATCAATTCATGAAGCGAATTTTTAGTAAAGAACAGATAGCCATTAAGTACTTGGACGTGCTTTTGGTTTATATTGCCATAGGAACCGTTGTAGGTGCTCGATTGGGACATTGTTTGTTTTATGACTTTGCGTATTATTCTCAACATCCCTTAGAAATTATCTTGCCGATTGCCAAAGTTGAGGGAAGTTATCATTTCGTAGGATTCATGGGCTTAGCGAGTCATGGGGGGGCGATAGGCGTTTTACTCAGTTTAGCGCTGTTTTGTAGAAAATACAAAACCAATCTATTGCAACTCTTAGACCGATTGGTTATAGCAATTCCAATTACAGGCGCATTTATTCGATTTGGGAATTTTATGAATTCAGAAATTTACGGTAAACCTACCGATTCACTATTTGGTATTGTTTTTTTGAGAGATGATGCAATAGCTAGACACCCAACTCAATTGTATGAAGCCTTCGCTTATTTGGCGGTAACGGTCATTTTATATGTTTTATATCAAAAGAACTGTGCGAGATACAAAGGATTGCTTTTTGGACTTTTCTTAATCTTCATGTTTACTGCGCGCTTTATCTTAGAGTATTTTAAAGAAAACCAAGTGGCATTTGAAGATCAAATGGTATTGAATATGGGACAAATTTTGAGTATTCCTTTCATGGTTGTAGGCTTAGTGTTGGTGATCTGGAGTTTACGAAGACCCAAAGAAGATGCCCCACTACAAATGGTTGATGTCAAACCGAAGATAGAAGAACAAGTGAACAAATAATAAATACCAAGCCTTTTAACCTAACCGTTAAAAGGTTTTTTTATTTCTTTTTACTTCTCTTTTACTTAATGTAGGTTAAGGGCGTTTAGACCTCAGAGGTTGTAACTTTATAGTATACAAAAAACACAACGTTATGGAAATAGGAATCAGCATGTTTGGAGATTTGCGTTTAGATAAACAAACGAATACATATCATTCTCCACAGCAAAGAGTAAGCGAATTAATTGAAGAGGTCAAATTAATGGATCAAGTGGGACTTGATGTTTTTGGAATAGGGGAACACCATCGACCAGATTATGTTGTTGCTTCGCCTGATATAATTTTGGCAGCAGCAGCGAGTGTTACGAAAAACATAAAACTGACTAGTGCGGTAACCGTTTTGAGTTCGAATGACCCTGTTCGCGTTTATCAATCATTTTCAACCCTTGATTTACTATCCAAAGGAAGAGCGGAAATTACCGTTGGACGCGGTAGTTTTATTGAATCATTTCCTTTATTTGGCTATGATTTGGATGATTATAATGAATTGTTTACGGAGAAATTAAATTTGTTGTTGGCAATTAATGCAAGTGAAGAACCTTTAACCTGGACAGGAAAACACAGAGCTTCTTTGCAAGCCCAACAAGTATTTCCGCGAGCAGAAAAGCCTTTGGATGTTTGGATTGCCGCAGGTGGAACACCAGAGTCTGTTTTACGTGCTGCTAAATTGGGATTGCCTTTAGTTTTTGCTATTATTGGTGGAATGCCTGAACAATACAAACCTTTTTTTGATTATTATAGAGCAGAGTATATCGCCGCGGGACATGATCCGAGTAAAATGCAAATAGCGACGCATTCGCACGGTTTAGTGGGGGTAGATGGCAATCAATTAGCCAAAGATTATTTTGACCTATACAAAGGGCAAATGGACCGAATAGGCTCATCAAGAGGATGGCAACCGTATACATACGGGCAATATGAAGGAGGTAGAGATAAAGAAGGGGCTTTGTTTATTGGAGATGCCAATCAAGTAATCGATAAGATTTTATACCACCAAGAAATGTTTGGATTAACCCGTTGGTTAATGCACATGGATATTGGGGCGCCTGATCATCAAATGTTGATGAAATCTATTGAATTATTGGGAACAAAAGTAGCCCCAGCGGTAAAAAAAGCCCTGAAAAAGTAAAAATACTAGCCTAAATAGTTAAATTTGTTTTTTATAGATTTTTTGGTTCAAAGAGATTGGAGAAATCCAGTCTCTTTTTCCATTTTAAACCTAGACTATTATGGTATATATTGAAACAGAACGCTTGGTACTTCGACAGTATAAGCCGACAGATGAAAATGATTTTATTCGCCTGTTCCAAGACCCTGCAGTGATGCGTTATTTTTTAGAAACAAAAACAACAACAGAGGCGCAAGCTATATTTCTAAAATTTCAACGGCTTATTGCTGAAAAGGGCTATAGTGTTTTTGCGGTAGAAGAGAAAGAAAGTCAGCAGTTTATAGGGTTTATTGGGCTAAATCGCTTTGAATTTGATGTGGATTTCGCTCCTGCAATAGAAATCTTGTGGCGCTTAGTACCGGAATTTTGGAACAAAGGCTATGCTACAGAAGGAGCAAAGGCTTGTTTGAATTTTGCTAGAGAGAAATTAAAACTCAAGCAAGTGTATGCGTTTACTACCGTTTCTAATACACCTTCAGAACAAGTAATGATAAAAAGTGGAATGACCTATGTCAAAAATTTCAACCACCCTTTAGTTCCTGCGCATCATGCTTTCGTAGAACATAAACTTTACGTGATGCAATTTGATTAAAGTAGACCATAAAAAAAGGAGCACTTAACGTACTCCTTCTCTATTTTATAAACTTAGGCTTTTGTTTTCGAAATTTCTTTTACTAAAATATAACGAATAGAAGGCGCATCAGCAGGAGGGTTTGGAACATCTTCTTTGCGTACTTCCAATTTGTACGTGTATCCTTCTTCGTATTCAAAACCTTGAATAGACGAGTAGAATAAAGTCCATTCTGCGTCTTCAGCTTCTTTTACTTGTAAACACTTTTGAGGGCCAACACCTACACAATCTACTTTCTTAGGTCCGATAAACATCGTTACAAGGTTGGCTGCTTTTTGTGTTTCAGGCGTTTCGGTTGGATTCGTCGTTTCTTCTACAGGAACTTCTGCAACCTTTCCTTCTTTTTTTTCTTGACAACTTGCAAAAGCGAACAAGCCTACTAAACTAGCAATTAAAAGTCTTTTTTTCATAGTAACTAAATTTTAACTATAAAAGTACAAATTTTAATTGAGATAAGATATTCTTTTTAGTTAAAAGCAGAAAGCAATAAACAAGCGTTTTTCAGATGTAAGGGCTGTATAGGAATGATTTATCGTTAGCGTTATTCCTTTTTGTTTGATTCGTATCACCTTCGAATCACCTTCGAATCACCTTCGCAAAAATAGGTTTTTTTCCGAACAAATGTCGGATTAGACCGAAGGATGCTAGGAGGGGGGGATGGCTGAAGTAGGTTTAATTTTAACTATAGCTAGGGAAGTGCTTCGTGATAAGGTCAAAAATGACAGCGAAAGTAACCAAGAGATTGACAGCGAATAAAAAAACAAAAATAAACCTAATACAAAAAAAACAACAACTTTCTTATGCTTCAATTCTTAGGTTTAATTTCTTTGCGATTTTCTTTTTAAAAGGACGTATCTTTTTTTACATTTTCGAGGATTTAACGCATGGAATAGAGAATCAATTAAAGTATTTTCGCTACTAAAATATTAGTTTTATTACTTATATTTGCGTTTACTTAAAAACAAAAACCGTATTAAAATCAAAATAATGAGTTTAGACGAAAAATTTCATGACGATATGGGAGATAACCACATTGCTTCTAGCGATGCGACTCCATTAAGAAGTGATGCGTTTGATCGCACAGACGAGGAAAAGATAGAATCGATTAAAAAAGACGTTGAGAATATTTTAAATACACTAGGGTTAGATTTAACAGATGACAGCTTAAAAGGAACCCCTAATCGTGTAGCAAAGATGTTTGTAAAGGAAATTTTTGGTGGATTGAATCCAGCGAAAAAACCAAGTTCTTCTACCTTTGATAATAAATACAAGTACAACGAAATGTTGGTAGAAAAAAACATTGTTGTTTATTCTACTTGTGAGCATCATTTATTGCCAATTGTTGGACGTGCACATGTGGCTTATATTTCAAATGGTACCGTAGTAGGTTTGTCTAAAATGAACCGTATTGTTGATTTCTTTGCAAAAAGACCGCAAGTACAAGAGCGTTTAACGATTCAAATTGTCAATGAATTAAAACGCGTTTTGAATACAGAAGATGTAGCTTGTGTCATGGATGCAAAGCACTTATGTGTGAATTCTCGTGGAATTAGAGACATTGAAAGTAGTACCGTTACTGCTGAATTTGGCGGGCGTTTTAAAGAAGAAAGCGTAAGAAAAGAATTCTTAGATTATATTAAATTAGATACTAAATTCTAGTAGTATACATATTAAATCATGACTATGGCCTTATATCAAGAACAACAATTAAAAGTTTACAACTCTCTTTCGGGAGACAAAGAAGTTTTCGTACCCATTCACACTGGAAAAGTGGGAATGTATGTTTGTGGACCAACGGTTTACAACTATGTGCATTTGGGAAACTGTAGAACTTTTATCTCTTTTGACTTGGTATTCCGCTATTTGAAACACTTGGGATATCAGGTGCGTTATGTGCGTAATATTACCGATGTTGGTCATATGGTGGATGATGCAGATGAAGGAGAAGATAAGATCGCTAAACGCGCGCGCATTGAGCAAATTGAACCGATGGAGATTGTGCAAAAATACACGATCAATTTTCATAATATCCTCAAGCAATTCAACAATTTACCGCCTAGTATTGAACCTACTGCAACGGGACATATTATTGAGCAAATTGCTATCATTCAAGGTATTATGGACAATGGTTTTGCTTATGAAGTAAACGGATCCGTTTATTTTGATGTAGAGAAGTACAATACCCAACACCACTATGGCATCCTAAGTGGGCGTAAAATTGAAGATTTACTATCCAATACAAGAGATTTAGATGGTCAGTCCGATAAGCGCAATCCTATGGATTTTGCACTTTGGAAAAATGCAGAGCCTCAGCATATTATGCGTTGGCCTTCTCCTTGGGGAGATGGATTTCCAGGGTGGCACTTGGAGTGTACAGCAATGAGTACTAAATATCTGGGCAATCACTTCGATATTCACGGGGGAGGAATGGATTTGAAATTCCCACACCACGAATGTGAGATTGCTCAAAATGAGGCTTGTACGGGAAATACACCTGTAAACTTTTGGATACATGCCAATATGTTGACCCTAAACGGCAAGAAAATGGCAAAGTCTACGGGAAATAATATTTTACCCAATGAATTGTTTTCTGGAGAGAATGCAATCTTAAGTAAAGCATTTGCACCTGCTGTAGTTCGTTTCTTTATGTTGCAAGCACATTATAGAAGTGTATTGGACTTTTCTGATGAAGCAATTTTAGCTTCTGAAAGAGGGTTTAATCGCTTGATGGAAGCGGTGAAACACATCAATGAGTTGCCCGTATCCGCTCAATCTACGGTAGATATTCAAGCGTGGAAACAGCAGTGTTATGACGCGATGAATGACGATTTCAACAGTCCGATTTTAATTGCACATCTATTTGAAGGCGTACGTCTTGTCAATGTGATTAAAGAAGGAAAAGAGACCATTACTGCGGAAGATTTAAGCGTATTTGCTTCTTTAATGCACGCGTTTCTATTTGATGTATTAGGTTTGGAATCAACTAATATGATGGCGGCTAATAATGACAAATTAGAAGGTGTAGTTAGCATGTTAATTCAAATGCGAAATGAAGCTAGAGCCAATAAAGATTTTGCGATGTCAGATCACATTCGAGATGAGTTGGCAAAATTAGATATTCAATTAAAAGACGGCAAAGAAGGTACATCCTTTTCTTTATAAAAAGTAAAAGCTATAGGATTTCTCTTATAGCTTTTTTTCTTTCCTAAATTTTTAGTTATGCTGCGAAAAATACTCATAGCGCCGTTTGTTTTACTCGTGCGTTTTTATCAAGGAGGAATCTCACCGTTTTTTCCACCCACTTGTCGCTATTCACCTACTTGTTCTCATTATACAATCGAAGCGCTCAAGAAACATGGTTTGTTTAAAGGCGGGTGGTTGGCCGTAAAGCGAATTAGCAGTTGTGGTCCATGGGGAGGTAAGGGGTATGATCCCGTACCTTAATGTTTTTTTACGACAGATAATGAAATAATTTTTCTATTTTTACGTATTGACAAAAGCGGTTAACCGCAATACTAATATAACAAATTCGAAGAGTATGATTTGGAATCCTTCAGAAGGTTTTGATTTAGGTTTTATGCAATTGCGTTACTACAGCTTAATGTTTGTGGTTGCTTTTGGTTTGGGATGGTTCGTAATGAAAAAAATATATGACCGCGAAGGACTGAGTGTAGAGAAATTGGATAAACTATTTATATATACCGTATTGGCAACCTTGATTGGTGCGCGTCTAGGACACGTATTCTTCTATGATTGGGATTATTTCCAAAATCATTTACTTGAAATTATTTTACCTATTCGTTTCTCACCAAAATTTGAAATTATTGGATTCAGTGGTTTAGCAAGTCACGGAGCGGCTATAGGAATTATCGTTACCATGTATTACTACAGTAAGAATGTCATTCAAAAGCCCATTCTGTGGATTTTAGATCGCGTAGTGATTCCTGTTACTTTAGGAGGGATTTTCGTTCGTTTTGGAAACTTTTTCAATTCAGAAATTGTGGGTAATGTAACAACAAGTGTATTTGGAATTCGCTTTATTCGCGATGAATTTTCACCAAGAAAAGCGATGGAAATCACGGGAATAGACAATCCTAATGCGGCTTATAAGGTTATTCAGAATGACCCGCAATATGCACAGTATTTGGCAGAAGTACTACCCAAACACCCAACGCAGCTATATGAAGCTTTTGGCTATGTATTGGTGTTTATTATCTTGTATTTTATGTACTGGAAAACGGATGCTAGAAAATACGGAGGATATATTTTTGGCGTGTTTTTGGTGTTGTTATGGATGGTTCGCTTTGTTGTGGAGTTTGTCAAAGGGAGTCAAGGTGGATTTGAATCTACTTTAGGTTTACTTTCAACAGGGCAGTGGTTGAGTATTCCTTTTATTATTGCAGGAGTTTATTTATGGGCAACAGCTAAAAAGAGAATTTACGCGTAATCGCATGGAATAATAGAACAATAAAAAAGTCCCTCTTTTAAAAAGAAGGACTTTTTTTTATTCTAATTGTTTTGTTCTAAAATACTTACATATCGAAAGGGATAAAAAATAAAAAATAGTTGTTTTATTGTTTGTCAAAGTCAGTAAATACGCTATATTTGCACTCGCAATACAGTAGTAAAGCAGACCAATGGAGAAATGGCAGAGTGGTCGATTGCGGCAGTCTTGAAAACTGTTGACTGTAACAGGTCCGGGGGTTCGAATCCCTCTTTCTCCGCAAAGAAAACCGATAACGAGAGTTATCGGTTTTTTCATTTTCTGCAAGTTGTGGAGAGTTTTACTCTCAGCACAACTTGCGGAAAATGAAAAAAGCACAATGCCGAGTGTAGCGAGGAATTGGTTTTATTTGTGTCTATTTACCCCGAATGGGATCTGCAATCCCTCTTTCTCCGCGAAATTATAAATGATAACTTTTCAAAAGTTAGTAAAAAAGAAAAAACCTATGATTCACAATGAGTTATAGGTTTTTTCTTTTTTAGGGGTATCGCATTTTATTCAAAAGTGCACCTAAAGAGGTTATAGATTCGGTGCATAAAAAGCATTCAAGTGATGCGCACCTTTCAACTGAGTAAACCCTGACGCCAAAAGGTGCCAGAGAGTTTTTAGACTATGATTTCGGGTGTTTTAATTCGACATTTATTACTATTTAAAACAGTTGAATTATGTTAGAAAAAAGCTTGTCAATTAATTTCTTTCTCAAACCCAATAGAGAGAAAAATGATTTAAGAGGTGTTTACCTAAGAATCACAGTAGATGGTATTCGCAAAGAGACTTCCCTAAGTCACAAATGGGATATCAAAAGATGGAACCAGAGGGCAGGTCGGGCAAGTGGCACGAAAGAGGATGCTAGAACCCTTAATTTTCTATTGGATACAATCGTATCTATGATTAATCATTACAAATTAGAACTTGTAAGTAGTGGGCAACCTATTACAAGTATCTGTATTAATGGACTTTGTTCAAGGTAAAGGATCTGATAAGAGTAAAGTCTTAGTGGAGTTTCAAAAGCATAATGATGAAATTTTGGAACTAGTTCCTAGAGAGTATGCTCCTGGTACCTATGAGAGATATGTAACAGCAAGGTCTCATGTAGGAGAG
>NZ_CBCPHW010000013.1:0-124579 GCF_965118575.1 Myroides odoratus
ACTTTTTAGCCAACTGTCTAATAGGAAACCCATTACAAATGAAATTATTTTTGAAAACTATACCCCAAACTACACTTTATTCAAAAGAAGACCCGCTTTTTGATGCAATACTGAGTTTTAGGTAGATTTATGCCTTTTTTACTGGTTTTTATTTAAACACTCAACGCCAAGCATTTAAGCTTTTTCACCTTTTATATAAGGCTATAAAAAAAGAGGCTGTCTACCGACAACCTCTCTTCTAAACTCAAATATATCTATTAAAAAATCAGTAAAGGAGCAATAAAACCAACACTTAATCTTCCTGTATTGTAATTTTCTTGTCCTAAATGCTCTTTAGCATAACCTGAATAATTATAATATCTACCAACATAGGATGCGTAGAAGCGAATATTCATATTTTTAAATGGCAAATATTCTACTGTAGGAATAAATCCATAACTAGAACGAATATGACTAACACCACTATTTTCGGATACCAAATTTTTAGCATATGCATTATTACTCATTAAAGTCAACGTTACATTAAACTTTGGAGCGACTAAATACTCTGCTTTAATCCAGTTTTCCAAATAAGATACATTTTGTTGTACAGCAACCTCATCACCAGGAAGCATACCTGTAATAATACCTTTTCTATCTAGTCCTTCATTGCTATATTTAAAATCGTACATGAATTTAAATTTACCATCTTGGTATTTATTACCTAAAGAATAATAATTCATCCCACGATCTTTAGCTTCTTGAAAATAGCTGTAACTATAAATAGTTTCAAATTTCCCACCAAAGAAACTACCTCTCCAATTTGTTACAATAGCCATTGGAGCTTTTGATTTTTCAATTCCTTCTGGCATCTGTCCTTTATATACGTCTTCAAAATTTGAAACACGCGAATTTAAAACTTGTAAACCAAAAGCGTGATTTTTCGAAACCTGATGTGTTATTCCCACCCCTGTTAAGAAATTATCTGCATATTCAAGGATATCGTTATATTCTAAAATATCGATTGGATTCAAATCAAATTCATATCCTCCCCAATCTGCACTCATTTTACCTAAGTTCAACTGTGTTTTAGGAGATAATAAAACACCTATATAAGCCATATCTGTAGAACGGCTAATATTATCTCTACTTCCAGGATCTGTACTTTTCGTATAGCGATCTCTAAAACGAAAATAAACTTTTTCGTGAATTTTTCCTTTAATTTCTAATCTAAATTGGTTATTACTAAATTCTGACTCTTGAAATTTCCCATCGTGAAAAAAGTTATCATTGGCAAAATGCATATTAAAGATTAGATCAACGTTTTTCAATAAATCAATTTTCTCAACTGGTATTAAGGGGGTCGAGAGTGAATCAACACTTGTTTGTGTTTCTTGTGCAAACATTCCGCCTTGCACAACTAACATGAGGATTATAATAATTCTTTTCATAGCTGTATGTGTATTAAGGTGTACGTGTACTAAAGTAAAAAGGATCCTAACAAGAAACCTGTTGCAATAGCAACGACAATAGCTACTATTCCAGGAATCATAAAACTGTGATTGACTACAAATTTTCCGATTTTCGTACTTCCTGTTCGATCAAAATTGATGGCTGCTAATAGCGTTGGATACCCTGGCAAAACGAAATCTGAATTTACAGCAGGAAAAATTGCTATTAAAGCTGGGTTTGAAACTCCTAAAGCCATACCTAGAGGCATCATCGTTTTGGTTGTTGCGGCTTGACTGAACATCAATGCACCCAAAATAAAAACGGCAATAGCAAAAGTCCACGGATATAGGGTTACAATATCACTAAGGAAACCTTTAATTGCTACTTCATTATGCGACATAAATGTTGCGCTCATCCAAACTACACCAAAGACAGAAACTACTGCAGTAGCCATAGAAGAGAACAAGCTCACTTTCGTTACATCAATAGCACTTGTTTTTGTAATTAACATCATTAAAGCAGATGCTGTTAAAGTAATCATACTGATTACACTCACCATTTGAAGTTCACCATTTGCTTTCACTACTAAACTAGCTGCACCTGGTTCGAATTGCGGTAAAAGATGTGGAAAAGCTCCTGCAACAACAATCAATAAAACAGCAATACCAAAGATTACTACAGATATTTTTGCTCCTTTTTTCAATGGTTTTTGATTCCCACTTGCATCTTCATCAGAGTCTAAGCTTTTGGCAAACTCAGGGTCTTTCATTTTTTCGATAAAAATTGGATCATCATTTAGTTCTTTTCCTTTACGCAACACAACTAAACAAGTAATAAGTATACCTACTAAACAAGCTGGGATACAAATTTTCATAATGTCAATTAAGGCTCCTGGGTATGCTAAAATACTAGCTCCAGCAAAAGCTGCCGTTGCCGCACTCATTGGACTTCCTGTAATAGCTAAATGTGACGCAATCACAGACACACTCAAAGGACGTTCAGGTCGAATTCTCTTTTTTGTTGCAACCTCAGCAATAATAGGTAGCAAAGAATATAGCAAGTGCGCTGTTCCTGCAAATAGACAGAAAAAGTATACCGTAAACGGTGCGATAAAAACAATATTAGATGGATTACTGCGGATTACTTTTTCTGCTAATCGCACTAAATAGTCTAATCCTCCACAAGCTTGTAACGTAGCTGCTGTAGAAACGATAGCCATAATCACTAACATTACATCAATAGGTGGGTCTCCAGGTTTCATATTGAATATGAAAACAAATATTAACAAGCCGACCATCCCCATTACTCCTAATCCGATTCCTTTCATTTGGGAACCGATTAATATCATGGCAATTAAAATTGCAAATTGAATCAATAACATAAAACTCGATTTTATGATTAGGATACTCACCTATAGGCACAAAAAAGGGAGCAAACAACTATTTTGTTTCATTTGCTCCCTTTCATTATTTTTCTTATAGACGAATATCTATGAACTTTAATACGTAAAGAATAGTTCTTGTAATTCTTGTTGATTGCTTGTTTTAGTCAAAGCAAGCATCAATAGAACTCGTGCTTTTTGCGGATTTAAATCATCTGCAACTATAAATCCGAGTGCCTTGTCATCTATTTCATTAAACAATGTTACTCTTCCTGAGCCTGCTCTTGCAGATCTACAAACTACCACTCCTTTTTTTGCTGCATTTTCTAAGGCTTCACCAACTGGAGCGTTGAAGTTACCATTTCCCATTCCAGCATATACAATTCCTTTCGCACCTTCTTCTACAGAAGCATTAACTGCTTTTGGACTCGCATCTGCATACCCGTAGATAATTTCTACTTGTGGAAGTTTTTTCAACCCTTTGATATCGAATTTTTGTTCTGGTGAGCGAAGTGTTTTATAATAATATGTTACTTTTCCATCATAGATTAATCCAATAGGACCAAAATTTCTAGATTTGAAGGTCGCCATATTTGTTGTTACCGTTTTTGTAACATCTCTTGCTGCATATACTTCTTCATTCATGGCAGTAACTACGCCAACTTCTTTACTATTGGGAGAAGCGGCAACCATAACAGCATCTAATAGATTTCTATTTCCATCTTGGCTCATTGCTGTTGAAGGACGCATTGCTCCTACAAGTACAACAGGTTTAGATGATTTAACTGTTAGCTCTAAAAAATAAGCCGTTTCTTCTTGTGTATCTGTTCCATGTGTTACAACAACACCGTCAGCCTCATTTTTCTCAAAAATCTCATTGATGCGATTACTTAACTTTAACCAAGTATCCACATTCATATCTTGACTTCCGATTTGGGCAATTTGTTCACCTTTGATTTTAGCGAAATCATGCATTTGAGGAACTGCATTTAGCAAATCGTCAATTGGCACTTTACCAGCAGTATAAGCTGCTTTGGTAGAAGATTCACCCGCACCCGCAATTGTTCCGCCGGTTGCTAAAATAATTACACGAGGTAATTCTTTGGTTACTTGATTATTTTTTTTGGTTTGTGCTTGTACCTGAAAAACAAGTAATACAGCAAACAATACATTGATAATCTTTCTCATAGTAGGGGATTTGATTTAGGATACAATTAATTTTGGGTGAATTAGATTCTCTAAAGAATACACTTCATCCCATTTTGCTTGTGTAATAAGTTTTCTTTCTTCCACAACAATTTGGTGTACACTTTTACCTGATAACAACGCTTCACCTGCTACACTTGCACAAGCTTCATAGCCTAAGATTGGGTTTAACTGCGTTACAATACCAATACTATTCATTACTAAATTTGCACAATGTTCTTCATTAGCTGTAATATCGACAATACACTTTTCAATTAAAGTATTCACACTATTACCTAAATATTCCAGTGAAGTAAATAAAGCAAATCCGATCACTGGTTCCATTACGTTTAATTGCAATTGACCCGCTTCTGCAGCCATTGTTACCGTTAAATCCTGTCCAATAACATAGAAACACGTTTGATTTACTACTTCTGGAATAACTGGATTTACTTTTCCTGGCATAATAGATGATCCTGGTTGACGTGCAGGAAGATTGATTTCGTTAAATCCAGTGCGAGGGCCTGAACTTAATAAACGCAAATCGTTACATATTTTTGAAATTTTAATCGCTGCGCGTTTAATTGTACTCATAATTTGTACATACGCTCCAGTATCACTCGTAGCTTCAATTAAATCAGGAGATAAAACTAAAGGCAATCCTGTTTCTTTTGCTAAATAACTTACACATAATTCAGGATATCCTTCTGGAGCATTTACTTTAGTACCAATAGCGGTTGCTCCCATATTTACTTCTAAGATCAGGCGTTGTGCTTCGCGCAAGCGCAATAAATCTTCTCCAACCGTTGTAGAAAAAGCGTGAAACTCTTGTCCTAAAGTCATAGGTACAGCATCTTGCAATTGCGTACGTCCCATTTTCAGTACCGTTTTAAATTGCTCTCCTTTTGCTGAAAATGCTTTTTCTAAGTTTAAAATAATTTGACAAAAACTGTCTAATTTGTAATATAGAGCCAATCTAAATGCTGTTGGATAAGCATCATTTGTTGATTGAGAACAGTTTACATGATTGTTAGGATGTACATATTGGTATTCTCCTTTTTTGTGTCCTAAATGTTCCAAAGCTACGTTGGCGATTACTTCATTGGCATTCATATTTACCGATGTACCCGCACCACCTTGAATTAAATCACTTACGAATTGATCGTCGTATTTTCCTGCAATTACTTGATCACAAGCAAAACAAATAGCATCTGCCACTTTCGGATCTAAAACGCCACAATCTTTATTCGCTAATGCTGCCGCTTTTTTAACTTCTCCTAAAGCTTTGATCAATCCTTTTTCTTGGCTCAAAGTGATTCCAGTGATTGTAAAATTTTCAACTGCGCGCAATGTTTGAACACCGTAATATTTATCATTTGGAATATCTAATTCACCTAAAAAATCGTGTTCTCTTCTTGTATCTTTCATATTATTAAATTTTTATATTATATTATTCGCTTAACCTAACTACTGCCAGCGCTTTTATTTCTTTTATAAATCAAAATTACGACTAGAAAAAAAAATAGACTATGATAAAAACATGGGATTTGTTTTATTTTTTTTACTTATATTAATGAGATTAAAAACGCTTTATTAAATAAATCACAATAAAAGAGTTTGTTTCTCTTTAACAAATAAAAACAATATTCAAAAAGAATCTAAAATTCATCCATACTATTGTTCAGAATCTTAAAAAAAGCACAAATGACTAATCAAATATATAAAAAAATACCGTTCGTATTTTCTTTTAGCATACCATATTATAAAAATAATATAATTCGCATTTTTTAAATCAAAAAGGATATTTTTTAAAAAAATATCTTCTTTAAAATTCCTCAAAATTGGATGTCTTATTATTTCAGGACGAGACAAGAGTCCAAAAAAAAGTCTCATAAATAAATGAGACTTTTTTTAAATTCTAAATCGCGTGGTAACTTGTCCTAATCGTTTGGAAAAAGTATTCATCAACGTAGAGTAATCAATAATAATACCGAGTATCTCAAAAGCGCGCTCTTGTTCTACCCCTGTTAATTTACTTTTATACTTTTCGATAATGGAATTCACTAAGTACATACGCAACGTCAAGATCGTTTCTGTTGTGTATTGTGCAATTCCATCTTTTTTCTGCTTAACAAAAATATTCTGCGACTCCCATTTGTGAAGATTTTCCTTTTCCTCCTCCATTAATATGGTAGTGACTTCTCCAGATAATTCCTTATCTAATCGCTTGAGATAATCTTCTAAACTCCAAACACTATTGTGGTAATAGTCCATAATATCCTTATACAACTTTTTAAAAATGGGATTTGTTAACTGAACCTCATCTTCTTGCAGGCTTAAATAGATTTTTTCATAAACTTTTTGCACCGCTTTGTGTTCTACCTCCACCACTTCATTCTCTTCGTTCGTTTCAAATATCAATTCAATAAATTGTTCTTCTTCATTGCCATACAACAATAAAATTTCGATAATTCGCTGTTCTAATAAGAATAAAGCATCAACCGCTCTATTTGGGGTTTGCTTTTCTGCATGCGCCACCTCCATTTGCTTGCGTTCTTGGCTGAACTTTTTATTGGCATCTGCTAACTCTTTCTTGCTAATCTGCGCCAATGAACTAAAGATTACCTCTTCTGAGATATCCATGATACGAGAACACTCCTGAATGTAAATCTCTCTTTTAATTGGATCCGGTATTTTGGAGATACTCGTCACCATATCACGAATAATATCTGCTTTTTTGATTGGATCACCTTTCACCTCTTCCATCAAAGCATTGGCTTTGAAACGGATGAAGTCAGTGGCATTGGTTTCAAAATAGGCTTCTAATTCTTCTAAAGTATGTTTACGCGCAAAGCTATCAGGATCTTCTCCATCTGGTAGTGAACAAATACGCACATTCATTCCCGCCTCTAGAATTAAATCTACCCCTCGAAAAGAGGCTCTAATTCCCGCAGCATCCCCATCAAAAAGCATAGTAATATTTTGTGTCAAGCGACTAATTAGTCGAATTTGATCAGGTGTTAATGCCGTTCCAGAAGAAGCTACAACATTTTTAATTCCTGTTTGATGCATTTGAATCACATCTGTATATCCTTCTACTAAGAAACAGTTATCCTTTTTGGCAATTTCTTGTTTAGCATGAGAGATTCCGTATAACACCTTACTCTTGTGATAGATATCACTTTCTGGTGAATTGAGGTATTTGGCTGCTTTTTTATCATTGGTTAGAATACGTCCCCCAAAACCCAAAACACGCCCTGACATACTTTGGATTGGAAACATTACGCGTCCTTTAAATCGGTCAAAACGCTTGTCATCCTTAACAATCGTCATTCCCGTTTTCTCTAGATATTCAAGTGAATATCCTTTTTTTAAAGCCTCTTCCGTAAAAGCATCCCATTTATCGGGTGAGTAGCCTAATCCAAAATTTTTAATGGTGTCTGAAGTAAATCCTCTTTCTTTAAAATAAGACAACCCAATTGCTTTTCCTTCTTCGGTTTCTACTAAAATACGCTCAAAGTAATTCTTTGCAAATTCTGAAACGATGAACATGCTTTCCTTTTCATTGAGTTGTTGTTTTTCTTCATCGCTTTGTTCCGTTTCTTCTATTTCAATACCGTATTTTTTTGCTAAATAGCGAATGGCTTCGGGATAAGAAAAATGCTCGTGCTCCATAAGAAAGCTGATGGCATTTCCACCTTTACCCGAACTAAAGTCTTTCCAAATTTGCTTTACTGGTGATACCATAAAAGAAGGCGATTTTTCATTTACAAAAGGACTCAAACCTCTGTAATTAGCCCCTGCTTTTTTTAGGTTGACGAAATCGCCAATTACCTCCTCTACACGAGCAGTATCAAAAACAGTATCAATGGTATTTTTGGAAATCATAATTTACTTTTGTTCCACAAAGATAAAAAAAGAAGTTGCTTTATGGTAAAACAACTTCTATTGGTTTGTAAATGATTGGGTAAATCCTCTGTTCTTAACATTTGGTGCATTATATATCAGCTCGTATCCCCAGTGACCACATATTTTGTTTCACACTATTGTTTTTAAAGAAAGGTGTTAGTTCATATTGGAATTGCAAAGCCCAAGAACCATAGCCGATAAAAGTACCAACTCCAAATCGCGTTTTATTAATTCCCAAATCTCCTTTTTCATCTACTCGATATTGCACGCCATCTTCTCTATAGCGATATACTTGATGTCCTTTGCTTTTATTATTGGAGATATTTACATATCCACCAATTCCCGCTCGCCAAGAATCCTCACTCCTAAAATATTTTTTGCCTGTTTTTTCGTCAATCTTCGGTTTGGTGAAATCAAATTCTAAATAAACAGGAATCTGAAAACTAGCAATAGCCAATCTCGATTTACGCAAGTTCTTTTCATGTTCTACTAATACGGTTTCTCCTTTTTGTACTTCAAAATAGCGATGTCCCGAAGATTTTAAATTATTTGATTCTCCAACAATACCGTAACGCAAATACAACAAGCTATTATTCTTTAATAAACGCGTTTTTAAATAGAATCCTCCTTGAAAAAAATTAGATGGGATATAGCGAATATCTGAATTAGCAAAAGCCCCTTCAGTAGCTAGATTGCTCATCCCATAAACAATACCTAAACGAAACGTGGTTCTTTTTTCACTGGTATACGTTTTATCCTCCTCTTTATAATACTCTTGAGGCTTTCCGATTAGAATACTTGCTATTCTTTTTGTCGTATCCGCTACTTTGAGATATTCGCCATATCTCATAGCATAATTCACTCGACTTTGTACGGCATTTGTCAAGCTATCTTGCATTCGGGCGACCTCTTTTTCAATGCGTTGTGAAGTTTCTTTTGCATATTGACTTTTCCATTTTTGCCCTACTTCTTCAAGCATCACATGGGTATCTACTAAATTATTGATAGAATCAACTTTTATTCTTAACTGCTCTTTTTCTTTTACCGTTGTATTTTGAATTTCAACTGAAATCTGACTAACCTTATAATCAAAATTCTTCAACGACGCCTCTGCTTTTTTTGAAACCTGATCTTTCTCTTCTATTTTTTCACTTTCACGAATTACAGTAATTTGTGCATAAGTGTGTCCAACACACAAAAGAGAAAAGCACAGGCCTATATATTTTATCTTATTTTTCATATCTACTATCTGATAAGTCTACTACTGCTTTTCTAGCCGTATCTATAATTTTTTTTACTTTTGTTTCTCTATATTCAATTTCAATCTCACCTTCTACTTGATCTAAAAGATTATCACTGTCGACTATAATTTTCTTTTGCGGTTTTCTCACCCAAATTTCATCAATAACAAGTGAATCAATACGCTCTTTTTTGTATTGAACTTGTAGTGGAATTTGAATTTCTGCAAGCGCAGCTTGTTTGTCTCTACTACTTCTTTCTACAATTCCTTGCTTTGAAACCGTAATTGGAATGAGTTTTGTAACTCCTTTATCCGTTTCTTCTGCTCCTTTTTGTATTTCTTGTGGACGAGTTTCCTCTATCGTTAGTTGTTTTTCTTGCATTAAAAAGTCAGTCGTTGGCAACTGTATTGTTTTGTCTGTCTTTAAAAATAGTAGTCCTAAGATTCCGCCTACCACTAAACAAGCGGCTAATCCCATCCATTTTGTATAGTTCAATCTTTTTATTTTCTTATTGCGGTCATCCAATTGCTTAGACAATTTATTCCAGGCTGCTTCTGAAGGAGCAATCGCACGTTCTTCTGCTTGCTTTTTCCAGTTTTGTTCTATTTTACTCCATTCCATAAACCTTTATTTTTTAAATTCCCTAATTGTTGTTGTAATAACTTGCGTGCTTGTGCGAGTTGTGATTTAGACGTTCCTTCGTTAATTTGGAGTAGCGTTGCAATTTCTTGATGTTTATATTCTTCTATTACATATAAGTTAAATATTGTTTTACATCCTTCTGGTAATTGATCAATCATCAACTGAATATCTGCCAGAGAAAGATCGCACGCATATTCTTCTTTTGCATCTTCTATATAAGCAAAATCATCCTCTAAGTAGGTTAGCTGTTTTTGTGTTCTGAGAAATGAGATTGATTCATTGACCATAATACGTCTAATCCATCCTTCAAAACTTCCTTTACTTTCGTATTTATTCATTCCCGTAAATACTTTCATAAACGCAGTTACCATAACATCTTCTGCATAGTGTACATCCTGAATGTATTGTCTGCATACGCTCAACATCTTCCCAGACAGCAATTGATATACCTCCTGCTGGGCAGTTCGTTTTTCACGCCGAAGATCGTCGATGTAGTCGTCCAGTTTTTTAGGATATAATCGTATCAATTTCATGTTAATTTGGTTTCGCTAATTTCTAAATTTTAATTTCTTAAAACTCGCGTTTGAATAAATTATGCTAAAAATTGAATCACAAAAGAGAGAATGGCATCGACCAAACTAATAATAAGTAGTAATAATCCTTTCATAATGGGTTGATTTTTGGTTCATCTATTACATAGACGCAACAAGTAGTAAAAAGGTTGGGATGAAAAGTGATTTTTTTTTGTTTTTTTTTCTATTATAGGTTTTACAAGGTAAACCTAACTCTAATAGCGCGCATCAAATCCCTAAAATGTTATTTTAGGTGTACTCAGAAAGTGCCCAAAACAAGAAAACCTCCATATTTGGAGGTTTCTGTACAATTTAAACCTGTTGATTATTCCTAGAACTTAATCAACAGAGCTAAAAACATAGTGCGAGTACAACTATTTTTTTATTTTATTTTTTGCGTTCGATTACGTAGTTCACCATAGTAATCAACGCTTCTTTAAAAGGAGAGGTTGGAAAATCTTCTAATAATACGAGAGCTTCTTCTTGATAGGCTACCATTTTTTGCGTAGCATAGGTCAAGCCACCCGCTTCTTTCACATAATCAATTACTTCTTTTACTCTTCGCTTATCTTCATTGTGATTTTTTACAGAATTAATTAACCATTTGCGCTTTTCTTTAGAGGCCGTATTAAGAACATAAATAAGCGGAAGTGTCATTTTTTGTTCTTTAATATCAATTCCTGTAGGCTTGCCTATTGGTCCATCCGTATAATCAAACAAATCATCTTTAATTTGAAAGGCCATTCCTATGACTTCTCCAAATTTGCGCATTTTTTCGATTAACTCTGTTTTATCCGGTTGAACAGATGCAGCGCCTAAAGCACAACAAGCGGCAATAAGTGTAGCCGTTTTTTGGCGAATAATTTCATAATAAATCTCTTCCGTAATATCTAATCGACGTGCTTTTTCTATTTGCAATAATTCACCCTCACTCATCTCTCGTACCGCTACTGAGATAATACGCAATAAATCAAAATCTCCGTTATCAATAGAAAGTAAAAGTCCTTTTGAAAGTAAATAATCCCCTACAAGAACGGCAATTTTATTTTTCCACAAGGCATTTAACGAAAAGAAACCTCGGCGTTTATTGCTATCATCTACCACATCGTCGTGTACTAAGGTAGCGGTGTGAATAAGTTCAATCACAGAAGCACCGCGATAGGTACGCTCATTGACTTCCCCCTCGTGAACCATTTTTGCAACGAGAAAGACAAACATAGGACGCATTTGTTTTCCTTTGCGATTTACAATATAGTAAGTAATTCGGTTTAAAAGAGCAACTTTTGTTGCCATTGACTTATGGAACTTCTTTTCAAAGAGTTCCATTTCCGTCTTTATCGGTTCCTGTATTTGCTGTACAATGTTCATTCTAAACAAATTTAGGACTTTTTATGTGATACCCTACAATTCTAACGCATATCCTCAGAATAAAAAAACACTTTCTTTCATTTAGTGTATAGTACTTAAGATTTATTAGCTAATTGACCACAAGCTGCATCAATATCTTTTCCTCTACTGCGTCTTACGACTACCGTAATATCATTGCTTTCTAAGGCTTTTATATAGTTTTTTATAGCTTGATCATCGGCTTGTTGAAATTCGCCATCATCAATAGGGTTGTATTCAATCAAATTTACTTTACTTGGCATTTGCTTACAGAATTTGACAAGGGCATCAATCGAAGCTTTATCATCATTAATTCCCTTCCACACGATATATTCGAAAGTGATTCTGCTTTTTGTTTTGCTGTACCAATATTGTAGTGCATCGCGTAAATCAGTCAAAGGAAAGTTTTTAGAAAAAGGCATGATTCGATTGCGCGTTTCTTCAATCGCGGAGTGTAGGGAAACTGCTAATTTGAATTTCACCTGGTCATCTGCTAGTTTTTTAATCATTTTTGGAATTCCCGACGTAGAAACGGTAATGCGTTTAGGTGACATCCCCAATCCTTCGTCTGAGGTAATTTTTTCGATTGCCGCTTGAACATTGTTGTAATTCATCAAAGGCTCACCCATCCCCATAAATACAATGTTGGATAAAGGACGTCCGTGATTTTTACGGCTTTGTTGATCGATGGTCATAACTTGATCGTAAATTTCATCTGGATTTAAGTTACGCATGCGTTTTAATTGTGCCGTAGCACAAAACTCACAGTCCAAACTACAACCTACTTGAGAAGAAACACAAGCAGTAGTACGGGTTTCTGTTGGAATTAATACCGACTCTACAATTAATCCATCGTGTAATTTTACGCCATTTTTAATAGTTCCATCCGAACTAATTTGCATATTATCCACTTGAATATGATTAATTACAAAGTGATCTTCCAACATTTGACGCGTTGATTTAGAGAGATTACTCATATCTTCAAAAGAATGAGCTCCTTTACTCCATAACCACTCGTACACCTGATTTCCTCTAAATGATTTATCTCCTTGAGAAATAAAAAAATCTCTCAATTGCTCTTTCGATAAACTTCTTATGTCTTTTTTCTCTACTTGCATGGTGCAAATTTACTTTTTTTACTCGAATAATTGACATCTGTATTTTGAGATATAAAAAAGGATTTAATCGCAATGACTAAATCCTTCTTTTTTTATTATTTTGCTAGATAACCTCCTTCTATTGGATAATACCCTCCAGTTGCAAAAGAGGCTTTCTCCGAAGCTAACCAGGCAATTATTTCGGCTACTTCTTCTGGTGTTCCTAGGCGTTGCATTGCGTGTTGAGATTCTAAAAAGTGTTTAACTTCTGGATCCATACTCGACAAAAGTGGTGTTTCTATAAATCCAGGGCCTACCGCATTTACACGTATATTTTTTGTTCCATAATCCCAAGCGGCGGTTTTCGTCAATCCCACTACCCCATGTTTGGCAGCCACATAAGCAGGAGACCCCGCAAAGCCAACTTGTCCTAAAATGGAAGCAATGTTTATAATACTTCCTCCTCCATTTTTAAGCATCGCTGGAATTTGATAGCGCATGCCGTAAAAAACGCCATCGAGGTTGATGGATGTTACTTTTTTCCATTCTTCTATATCATATTCACCCGTTGGAGCATTTGCTCCTCCAATTCCTGCATTATTTACAGCTATATCGAGTTTGCCAAACTTCTTAATCGTTTCTTGTACTAATTCTTCATTATCGGTTGGAGAAGCGGCATTGGACTTAATAAAATAGGTATTTGTCCCTAACTTATCTGCTAATTTTTTTCCTAACTCTACATTTAAATCGGCAATTACGACTTTAGCTCCTTCTTTGACAAATAGTTCAACCACTGCTTGGCCAATTCCAGAAGCTCCACCTGTAACGATAGCCACTTTATTTTCTAACATTTTCATACTTTACTATTTTAGTTTCTATTAAATTACGAATTAGTAGGAAAACAAAAAAGTATCAACCTTTTAATTAACAGAGATTTAATCAATCTTAATCCATAAAAAAAGCTGCCTTACTTTTGTAAGACAGCTTTTGAACTGTATTGAGTTGTTGGTTTATTTTATAAGTTTTGAAAGAAATCATTTCCTTTATCATCTGTAATAATAAAGGCAGGGAAATTTTTCACGACGATTTTACGCACTGCTTCCATTCCCAATTCTGGGAAATCCACCACCTCAACACTTAAGATATTTTCTTTGGCTAAAATAGCAGCTGGTCCACCAATTGATCCTAAATAGAATCCTCCATGTTTTTTACAGGCATCAATAACCGTTTGCGAACGGTTTCCTTTTGCCAACATAATTTTACTTCCACCCACAGCTTGAAATGCATCTACGTAAGGATCCATACGTCCGGCCGTAGTTGGTCCAAAACTACCGGAAGGCATTCCTTCTGGTGTTTTTGCAGGTCCTGCATAATAAATTGGGTGATTTTTGAAATAGTCTGGCATCTCTTGTCCTGCATCTAACATTTCTTGAATCTTTGCATGTGCAATATCACGCGCAACGATTACAGTTCCATTTAACATCAATCGCGTTTTGATTGGATGTTTGGTCAGTTCGGCTAGTTGCTCTTGCATTGGTTTATCCAAATCTATGATGATAGGATCTTCCAAATGCGGTGCTTTCGCAGGTAATAATCGTGCTGGGTTTTCTTCCAATTGTTCAATGAATAATCCCTCTGCTGTAATTTTAGCTTTGATATTTCGATCTGCCGAACAAGAAACACCTAATCCTACTGGACAAGAAGCCGCATGACGTGGTAAGCGAATTACACGAACATCATGGGTGAAATATTTACCACCAAATTGTGCTCCAATATGAGATTCTTGACAGACTAATTGCAATTTTTTTTCCCATTCTAAATCGCGGAAAGCTTGACCTCCCATATTTCCAGAAGTGGGTAGATTATCGTAATAACCTGCGGATGCTTTTTTAACAGCAGCAAGATTTGCTTCTGCTGATGTACCGCCAATCACTAATGCTAAGTGATAAGGAGGACAAGCGGAAGTACCTAAATCCATGATTTTATCTTTGATAAACTCCGTCAAATTTTTATCGTTCAACAGGGATTTTGTTTTTTGATACAGGAAGGTTTTATTCGCTGAACCTCCACCTTTCGCTAAAAACAAAAACTCATATTTCTGACCTTGTGTTGCGTAAATATCAATTTGCGCAGGTAAATTAGACCCTGAATTTTTTTCTTCAAACATACTGATGGGAACAATTTGTGAATATCTCAAATTCTTCTTTTGGTAGGTATTGAAAATTCCTTTAGATAAACTTTCAGCATCATTAGATCCTGTATAAACATTTTCTCCTTTTTTTGCGACAACAATAGCCGTTCCCGTATCTTGACAAGAAGGCAATTGCCCTTCTACCGCCACAACTGCATTTTGCAATAAATTATAGGCGACAAAACGGTCGTTGTCTGTTGCTTCTGGATCATCTAAAATTGCTTTTAAACTTTCTAAGTGAGCGGTTCTCAATAGGAATGAAATATCCGTCATCGCAGCTTCAGATAAAACTTCTAAAGCCTTTGGATCTACAACTAAGATTTCGCGATTACCCAATTTTTCAATTTTGACAAAATCAGAGGAAATTTTTTTATACTGCGTATCATCCTTTTGGATTGGATACGGATCTTGATACATAAAGTCCATTGGATTGTTAGTTTATTTTTGTTGGATAAAATTACGAAATATCCCCATCAAAAAACCATAGAATGCTTCTAAATAGCTAGGATTGACAAGGCTTTAAAACCAATTTTCTATGTTTAAAAAATAAAAAGAGAATCATTCCTTACCTACTAGAAAAGCTCCCCCTCCGCTCCATTTTTGCAAAGAGATGTTCTTTTGTAAGATAAAAACACAATCCTCATCTTCTTTTATTTACATTTGAATGCATTAATTTTTAACCTATGACAGCTTTAAAAAGATTTTTATCCGTTGCTTTTTGTTTCTTAACACTTTTAGTTTTTGGGCAAAAAGGAGCTCAAAAAATAATTTTAGGAGAATCTATCTCTTTCCCATCAAAAGTTTTAAAAGAAACTCGAACTATTAATATTTATTTACCTCCTCATTATATACCCAATGATACGGTCAAATATCCGGTTGTATATATATTAGATGGGGGGGTAGAAGAAGATTTTATCCATTTGACGGGTATTTTTCGCTATAATTCACAAGCTTGGATTAACCGTTTTCCTGAAGCGATTGTCGTAGGCATTGAAAATACAAATCGAAGAAGAGATTTTACTTTTCCAGTACAGAACCTAGATTTTATTGAAAAAGAAGGGTTTAGTCGAGCGCAATTTAAACAATATGGAGAAGCTGATGCTTATGCTTCATTTTTTGAATCCGAACTTATTCCGTATATCGATAAAAACTATAAAACCACGCAGGAGCGAACCGTTGTAGGGGAATCTTTAGCAGGATTAATGTCTTCGTACCTTTTGGTTCACTACACGCATTTATTTACCAACTACTTAATTGTTAGTCCAAGTTTATGGTGGGGTGATGAAAAATTATTAGCTGATACAACAATTTCCTTAATAAAAAAAATAAAGGATCCCGTTCATGTATATGTTGGAGCTCCAAGTAAGGCAGAGGATGAAAAAATGCATGCCGAATCGTTTCGTTTTTTTGTCAATCTTCAAGGTAACCCACAGATTCACTCCACCTTTGATTACTTAGAAGATGAAACTCATGCCACAGTTTTACATCAAGCGGTGCAAAATGCGTTGAGAAAACAGTTTCATCAAGCTAAAACTGAACAGTAAGCCATCCATTTACGAACAGAACAAAATCAACATAAATTACCAACTACTTACAAATAGGCTTGCAATTTATTTTCTCCTTTTTATAATTCACAACTATACTAAAAAATGAAAAAAACGGTATTTCTACTCTTGCTAACCTCAACATTAGCTTTGGGACAAACGAAAAAAGACAACTACATCAAGGAACATTTTCCGTTGCTAATTGAGAATCTATCTTCAGAGGAATTGAAGGATTTCAAAAAGACAATGAAGTTAAATTCGAAAAATAAATTAACCTATCTCAATGGCGATTTACTTCAAAAAGGCTCAGGCAATCAGTTTGGGGCATATTATCAAATTTTCGCATTTGATCTCTCTGGGGTTAAGCAGACTGTCACAATAATAGGCAGCGATAATCGAGAGATTGTAATTGAAGCGGATGGAACAATTTCGTTTGACAATACCAGAACAGGGAATGCTGAAGCTGAAGATACGACAACAACTGAATTTGAATCTTTTAGTGGGGAACGCTACAATGTAGCTGATATCATGAATTGGGATGGCGTATTTGTGATTACCTCCACGACTTGTGGTCCTTGTATGCAAGCCTATGCTGAATTAAATGCCTTAGCGACTGATCCAGCCTATGAAAAGGTAATATTTACTGCTTTATTCATCAATCCCGCTTCAAATTTACAAACCTATACAGAAGGAAGTACTTATAAAAATTTTGGCTTGTTGGAAAACCCTTGGAAACTATTTACCTCTCAAGACTTGATCGCTCATTTGGCACCTACTTACAATCTAAAAAACAAATTGGTCCCCTATGTTTTTATCAAAAAGGACAATAAAATTATTTATTCTTCTGATAGAGGGATTAAAATAGATCACATCAAAGAAAAACTATAACAGTACAAAAAAAGCTTGAGTAACAGATGCTAACTCAAGCTTTTTTTATTTCAATGACACTAACTAGTAAAATAAGATTACATACTGCGCATATAGGCTTCTAAGGCTTCTAATTCCATATCACTTAATTTTTTGGTGATTTCTAAATTAGCCTGCATAATAATAAATTGAGAAGGATCAACAATCGCTTCTTCTTGTCCTTTTAAGAAAGAGATAATACTAACATCAAGCTTATCATAAATCTGAACAATTTCTCTCACACTGGGTCCAATTACTTTTTTATCTGCCATGTGGCAAGACGCACAAGTTCCTTTTCCTTCAAATATTTGCTTTCCTAAAGCGATTTTTTCTGTGTCAGTCATTGCAGTTGCACCGCCGCGTTCAGATTCATATATAGGTTCCGGAGCTTGTTGTTTTTCTTCTTTTTTACCGCAAGACAATACTAAAATTGCGACAACAAAAGGTATTGTTTTAATAAAATAATTACGCATAGAGTTGTTTGTTTATTTGTTAAATCAAAGGTACAAAACAATTCTAGCCAATGCTTTAACAAATCACTCCTTTTCATGTAAAAAAACGACATAATACGCGCTAACTCTACTACATAATAGCGGATAGGATACATATAAGGTACAAAAAAAGCCCGATAATATGTATCGGACTTTCCGTTCTTATTTATTCAGCAAGATAGCTGCTTCTTTTGCAAAATAGGTTGAGATGATACTGGCTCCCGCTCGTTTTATACAAGTCAGTTGTTCCATCATTACTAAATCATGATCCAACCAACCTCTTTCCGCTGCGGCTTTTACCATAGCATATTCTCCCGAAACATGAAATACGGACACGGGTACGTTTACTGCATCTTTTACTTCGCGTACAATATCTAAATAAGCAATACCTGGTTTTACCATCACTATATCAGCTCCTTCTTCTACGTCATACAGGGCTTCTTTGATTGCCTCCAAACGATTTGCATAATCCATCTGATAGGTTTTTTTATCTTTTGGAATTTCTACATCTGCTCGAGGTGCGCTATCTAAAGCATCTCTAAAAGGTCCGTAAAAAGCGGAGGCATATTTAGCGGAATAACTCATAATTCCAACATCGGTATAACCCGACTGGTCTAGAGCTTCACGCATACGCAACACACGTCCATCCATCATATCACTTGGCGCAACGAAATCTGCACCTGCTTGTGCATGAGAGACACTCATTCGCATCAAAGCATCTACCGTAACATCATTCACTACTTTTCCGTTTGCAATAATTCCATCATGCCCATAAATAGAGTAAGGATCCAACGCCACATCTGGCATGACAATCATACCTGGACACGCATCTTTAATTGCTTTGATTGCCGTTTGCATTAGTCCATTGGCATTCCATGCTTCTGTACCTGCATTATCTTTTAAATGATCGCTTACTTTTACGTAAATATTCACTGCTCTTATACCTAACGCATATAGTTCTTTTACTTCTTTTACCGTTAAATCCACGGATCTTCTATAGATCCCTGGCATAGATAAAATGGGTACTTCAACATTTGTTCCCTCTGCAATGAACATGGGAAACATAAAATCTTGCGGCGTCACAATCGTCTCTCTTACAAGACTGCGAATGGACTCGCTTGTTCTTAATCTTCTACCTCTTTCTAATGGAAACATAATACTTGATTTATTGTTGACAGTTAACAGTGTGAAATTGTCCTACCTATTAATCTACAACTAATTATTAAAATGGTTTACAGTTGATGGTTAACTATACACCAATCCACAGGATTGGCAAGAACCTCTAACAGCTTTGCTTCTTCACTTCCCTCTTCTGGATGGTGATCATATACCCATTGCACGTGTGGGGGTAAACTCATCAGAATAGACTCCATACGTCCGTTGGTTTTTAATCCGAAAAGTGTTCCTTTATCGTGAACTAAATTAAATTCTACATAACGTCCTCTTCGAATTTCTTGCCAGGTACGTTGTTCTGGTGTATAGACTAATGCTTTTCTCTTTTCCACGATAGGTACATAAGCCTCTAGAAAGCTATTTCCTACTGTTGTAACAAAATCATACCATTGTTGCGCAGATTTATCAGTTGTTTCTTCCAATCGATCGAAAAACAATCCACCTATTCCACGAGCTTCATCTCGATGTGTATTCCAAAAATAGTCGTCGCATTGTTTTTTGAATAACGGATAAAAAGTAGCCTCGTGCTTATCACAGGCCGTTTTACACGTTTGGTGGAAATGTATGGCATCTTCTTCAAATAAGTAGTAAGGTGTTAAGTCTTGTCCCCCTCCAAACCAAGAGCGCACGACATTTCCTTGTTTATCATACATTTCGAAATAACGCCAATTGGCATGAACCGTTGGCACCATCGGACTTTTAGGATGGATGACTAAACTCAATCCACAAGCGTAAAAATCGACATTACCTACATCGAAATACTTTTGCATTGCAACAGGTAGTTCCCCATGCACAGCAGAAATATTTACTCCTCCTTTTTCAAAAACGCGTCCATTTTCAATAACACGTGTTCTTCCACCACCACCTTCTTTACGCTCCCATACATCTTGTTTAAATTGAGCTTCTCCATCAACTTGTTCTAACTTCGTTGTAATTTGATCTTGGAGTTGTTGTATATAGTGATAAAATTTTTCTTTCATATAATATAATCTACGATACAGCCCAGTGTAAACAACAAAAGAGTACCGAGGTACAACTTGGTTGTTATTCTAAACTGTTTTGTTTTGTTCTTGCGTTCTATTCCGTTCATCACGAACAGAAAAGTATAAGGTAAAAATGCACTGATACTCAGTATTAAAAAGAAATGGTAAGGAGGTATATATTCAGGGCAAAAAGGTTCACGCATTTCCAAGAAATTGACAAACATCAATGCAAGGAGTACCACACACCAAAGACCAAAACCTATTATAATACCTGCTCTTAAGTAACGCATATTCTTTTATAGTTGGCCGATTTTCGCCATGATTTCAAATGAAAAAGCTTTGCTTTCATTCTGAATAAATGCATATAAACTTTTGGCTTTGGCTTTAAAGCTCGTTTCTTTTTTTGACCAATTAACCATTAGGTCTGCAAATTGTTCCATACGATCCCATCCAAAATTGAACTTTAGCAAATGCGTATTCAATTCTTCGGCTTCCATCGCCAATAAAAGATCATAGGTCAATCCCATTTTTGCCAATTCTATATCGATGGTTTCTTTTATTTGTAAATCATCGGGAATGTATCCAATAGAGGATAATTTAACGACAATGGACTCAATTCTTCTATCTTCTTCGCTTTTAACTCCTTTGTTTAGCATAGGTCTTCGTATATAAAGCAAAAAAGTTTACGTTAGTATCGCAAACCTTTTTGCCTGATGGTTTCGTCTATTTGTATTCGTATTCTTTCACAGCTTCGATAAAAGCTTTGGCGTGATCTACTGGAATATGGGGTAAAATACCATGACCTAGATTTACTATATATTTATCTTTTCCAAAAGCATCAATCATTTCGTGCACCATCTTTTTAATAGTGGGGATTGGAGACATTAATCTACTTGGGTCAAAATTTCCTTGTAAAGTGATATTCCCACCTGTAAATAAACGGGCATTTTGTGGGCTACAAGTCCAATCTACTCCTAAAGCAGAAGCTTTGGATTGTGCCATTTCAGGTAAGGCAAACCAACATCCTTTACCAAATACGATAACGGGCGTAATGTCTGCTAATGCCTCAATAATTTGGTTGATGTATCTCCAAGAAAACTCTTGATAATCTACAGGAGAAAGCATTCCACCCCAAGAGTCAAAAATTTGAACGGCGTTTACTCCTGCTTTTACTTTTTCTTTCAGATATAAAATAGTGGTATCCGTAATTTTTTGCAATAAAGTATGCGCTGCAATTGGATCTGAAAAACAAAATCCTTTGGCTAGGTCAAAACTCTTCGACCCTTGTCCTTCCACCGCATAACAAAAGATTGTCCAAGGAGAACCTGCAAAACCAATTAGAGGCACCTCATCATTTAACATTTCTTTCGTTACTTTAATAGCATCCATCACATACCCTAAGGTTTCTTCGATATTAGGCACAATTACTTGTTCCACATCTTTGGCAGAACGAATTGGATTGGGCAACCAAGGCCCAACACCTGCTTTCATTTCTACCTCAATATTCATGGCTTGGGGCACAACTAAAATATCAGAAAACAAAATAGCAGCATCTGGTTTTACAATACGAATAGGCTGTACTGTAATTTCAGCGGCGATTTCGGGCATTCTACAACGGGTAAAAAAATCATATTTATCTCGTAAAGCGCGGAATTCTGGTAAATATCTACCTGCTTGACGCATCATCCAAACGGGTGGTCTTTCCACCGTTTCTCCTTTTAAAGCTCTTAAGAATAAATCATTTTTAATCATTTCTAAACCATTTAAGTACGTCAATTTTTGCTGACACTATTTATAATATGCTAAACAAGCAAGTAAAGTAGCCTCTATCGTTGGTTGATGGGCTAACACAATTTGCTCTGTAATTTCTTTGAGTGCATCTGCAGTTGTTTCACCAATACAAAAGCAAATTTCATTTGTAATTTGATTGTTTTGTAAAAAACTCTCAATTGCCGATGGACTGTAAAAACAGATTCCATCTATTTTTTGCTTCAGTTGATGGGGTTGTTTTACCGTTTGATAAACTTCATATTCATCGAAAAGAATGTTGTATTGTTTAAAAAACAAGGGTAAAACATCGCGTCGGATGTTTCCACAAAAAAAAGAAAAACTTTTACCTGTAAAGTCTCTTTCAATACGGACAATTAATTCCTTTGCATAATGGGTCCAAGCCAAAACCTCCCATCCGTTTTGTTCCAGCAGATTTTTAGTTTTAAGGCCTACACAGATAGCGGGTTTCATTTTTAATTCCTGCAGATGTGGCGCATTCAAAATACTTTTAACAGCATTTTGACTCGTAAACAAAACGATTTCTCTAAGTGTATCAACTGAAAATGCTTGGGGTATTGTTGTTATAAAATCTTCTTCTATCCAATGCATAGAACTTGATTCTATGAGTTGGCGATTATTATCAGTCAATTTTCGGGTTGATAAAACCGTAGGCATCTTCTTAGCGTTTTAATTCTTGGCGTAATTTTTCCATCAAAGCTTGTCCTCCGTCAGCCAATATTTCTTGTGCGGCATAGAATCCCAATTTTTTCCACTCGCGAATAGATACGGTTTTTTTGATTTCAAATTTCTCTTTCCCATCTAAAGACAATAAAATACCCGTAAAATCAATTGTTTCATCCTTTTGATTATACGTGGCAATCGCTCCAATTGGTGCTGTACATCCTCCTTCTAAAGTTCGCAAAAATTGACGTTCAATATGCGTCGTCATTTCAGCCTCATAGTCATTTAATTGGCTTAAAGCATCCAAAATCAAAGAGTCCTCTGCCATAGCTACGACGACCATTGCACCTTGAGCAGGTGCCGGAATCATCCAGTCCAAGTTGATAAAAGTAGCGGGTTTCTTTCGGATTCGATCTAAACCTGCCGTAGCGAATATAGCTCCTTTCCAATCCGCATTATCTTTGAGTTTTTGCATTCTTGTATTGACATTCCCTCTCAAATCTACTAAGGTATGCTTCGGAAAGCGATGAAGCCATTGGGCTTTTCTTCTTAAACTTCCCGTTGCCACAATCGCTTCTACTTCAGGATCTAAAAAAGAAGTATCTCCTTTATGCAGTAAAATATCAGCTGTACTGGCTCTTTGGAGTACTGCTGCTTGCACGATTCCTTGTGGCAAAGCTGTTGGTACATCTTTCATGGAGTGCACAGCAATGTCAACTTTTTTATTGATCATCGCAACATCCAAGGTTTTGGTAAAAATACCCGTAATTCCCATTTCATATAAAGGCTTATCTAAAACTAAATCCCCTTCGGATTTAACGGGAACTAATTCCGTTTTATACCCTAAAGCATTTAATGCCTTTTCCACTGTTTTTGCTTGCCACATCGCAAGCTCGCTATCGCGTGTACCGATACGAATAACTCTATCCATTTTGTCTTGTGTCTAATTGAAAAACTTTTTCTATCCATTCAATGCTCTCGTCTACAACAGTTTCATCATGTCGCAAATGATTGGCAAAATGGGTGGTGATCTTCTGAATAATACGCATGGTAATTACTTCAGCTTGTTCACTATCAAAGTTCTCATATTTTTTTCGATGGTAATCAATTTCTCCATCTTTTATTTGTTCTAATCTTGTTTTTAAGGCATGAATTGTAGGGGCAAATTTGCGCATTTGGGTCCAAGCGACAAATTCCGACATTACTTCATCGATAATTTCTTCCGCTTGTGGGATAAATTCACGTCTGCGTTCAATGGTTTTATCTGTCATTTTTGATAAATCATCCATGTGAATTAATTCTACCATTGGATGAGATGCTACAATTGGATCTACGTTTTTCGGAATCGATAAGTCTAATATAGTTAAAGGCTTCTCGAGGTGAAGCATTGAAAAATCGACCGTTGGGATTTGGGCTCCTGTTGCAACAACTAAAACATCAGATTTGCTAATTTCTTCTTCTAACTTGTTGTAATCTTTTACAATTAAGTTGAATTTCCCCGCAACTTTTACCGCTCTTTCTTTGGTTCTATTAATTAGAACAATATGATCATTATGGGTGTGTTTTACAAGATTTTCACAAGTATTACGTCCAATCTTTCCTGTTCCGAACAACAAGATATTTTTTGAAGAGATATCTTGCACCTGATCCATAATATATTGTACAGCTGCAAAAGCAACAGACGTAGCACCAGAGCTCAATTCGGTTTCATTTTTAATGCGCTTACTGGCTTGAATTACAGCATTCACCAAACGCTCAAAATAATTAGTGGTTAAGCCTTGTTCTTTAGCGAGAATAAAGCCATTTCGAATTTGACTTATGATTTCAAAGTCTCCTAATATTTGACTATCTAAACCTGTTCCAACGCGAAATAAATGGCGAATCGCTTCGTTGTTTTTACATACATAAGCGACTTGTCTGAAATCATCAACGGTTCCGTTACTATTATCACATAGTAATTTAATCAATTCAAAAGGATGTTGAGCAAAACCATAAATCTCTGTTCGATTACACGTAGAGATTACGATTAAACTTTCTATCCCTTCTTCTTTCGCTTGACTCAATAGATTTTCTTTGGCCGTTTCACTCAAACTAAACTTTCCTCTCATCTCAGCATCCGCTTTTTTATAGCTTAATCCTACTGCATAAAAAGTAGTTGATTTGACCTTATCTATTTTTTCCATACCTATTTCAATTTCAAAAGTAAGCAAATTTAACGCTAATGATCCGATAAAAGTAACGCTAGAGGGACTATTAATAACGCTGAAAGAAAAAGAAAAACAATTAGCAATATTTCATTATATTACAGTACATTTGCAGTATTACCAAGGGTTACAAAAGACTTTATATAGAATCATTCTAAATAAAAAATACAACAATCAGTTTCCTTGTCTTTCAAAAAAATAACGCTATGAGTCCCATAGAAGAAATAAGTATAGACCCCCAATTTTCTGTTTATAAAATAGACAATCACAGTCCGCAATCACTTCCTTTTCACAAGGAGATTGGCACTGATATCATTCAGTTTTACTTTTGTTTAAAGGGCACTGGACAGTTTATCTACAATCAAGGAGCCTATACCTTAGATTTACCAGAAGAAAAATCTCTACTTCTTTATAATCCACAAAAACAACTACCTGTTCATTTAGAAGTAAAAAGCCAATCGTCGATTATTTGTCTTTTGATACCTATTAAAAAATTCCATTCTTTATTTTCATCAGAAGCGGAATTCATTGGTTTTTTAACGGGCGAAAACAAAGAGAAAAAATATTATACGGAGCAGAAAATCACACCTGCTATTGCTATTGTATTGACACAAATGTTCAATGCTACGATGCATCCTTCGGTAAAAAACTTATTTTACAAGGGCAAAACGTATGAACTTTTAAGTCTTGTTTTTAATTATAATGAAGAACAAAATATTGATAATTGTCCCTTTTTATCAGACGAAGAGGATGTGTCAAAGATAAAACAAGCCAAAGACATCATCATTCAACAAATGACTGAACCGCCAACTTTACAAGAGTTAGCCGATCTTATTGGATTGAATATTAAAAAACTAAAAATTGGATTCAAACAAATTTATGGAGACTCCGTATTTAGTTTCCTCTTTGATTACAAAATGGAATATGCGCGAAAGCTATTAGATGAAGGCAATTATAACGTCAATGAAGTGGGTTTAAAAATTGGCTATAGCTCTGCGAGTCATTTCATATCTGCTTTCAAAAAGAAATACGGGATAACTCCTAAAAAATATTTAATGTCAATTAATTCAAACAATCAATAATGAAAGGGATACTACTTGTAAATTTAGGTTCACCAAAATCGCCAACAGCCAAGGATGTCAAACCTTATTTGGGTGAATTTCTAATGGACAAAAGAGTCATCGATATGCCTTATTTACTGAGAGCACTTTTAGTAAAGGGAATTATACTAAATACGAGACCTAAGAAATCCGCAGCAGCGTATCAAAAAGTATGGTGGCCAGAAGGCTCACCCTTAATCGTGATCTCACAGCGTCAGCACAAAAAGCTACAGCAAAAAATAGATTTGCCTGTTGCTCTAGCGATGCGCTATGGTGAACCATCGATCCATATGGGATTACAAGAACTCCATGACCAAGGTGTAACGGATGTATTTATGATTCCTTTGTATCCTCAATTTGCCATGGCAACCACAGAGACAATCGAAGTTTTAGCAGAAGAATTACGCAAAAAATTCTTCAAGGAAATGAAGATTACCAGTTTTCCTGCTTTTTACAATCAAAAAGAGTATATCGACGCTTTAGCAGCGTCTATTCAATTGCATTTAGATCAAAATGAATGGGATCATATTCTCTTCTCCTATCACGGCGTACCAGAGCGTCACATCTACAAGTCTGACACAACCAAATCCCATTGTAAAATAGATGGATCTTGTTGTAATACCCCTTCTATTGCGCATAAAAATTGCTATAGACACCAATGTTTGGAAACAACCAAACAAGTGGTTGCTAAACTCAATATTCCTGAAGGCAAATACACCAATACCTTTCAATCCCGACTAGGTATGGATAAATGGTTACAACCGCCAACAGACCAAACGGTAAATCAATTAGCAGAAAGTGGCATTAAGCATCTAGCAGTTGTTACCCCAGCCTTTGTAGCGGATTGTTTAGAAACTTTAGAAGAGATTGGCATGGAGGCACATGATGAATTTCTCCACCACGGCGGAGAATCATTCAAAACAATTCCTTGTTTGAATGACAATGATCAGTTTATAGATGCACTGGCTACATGGATTACGAATTGGCAACAGACTAATTAAAGTGTTATTATGGCTTATTTATATCTAAAAGCACTACACGTTATTTTTGTTGTTTGCTGGTTTGCAGGCTTATTTTATATCGTTCGTCTATTTGTCTATTACGTTGAAGCGAATGAAAAACCACAACCCGAACAAGATATTCTCAAAAGACAATATCGCATCATGACTAATCGGTTATGGAGTATCATAACTTGGCCTGCTGCGCTATTGACCCTTCTTTTTGGTATCTCCCTATTTGTGATGAATCCCTACTTGCTTCAACAACCTTGGATGCATGTTAAGCTACTATTTGTGGTCTTTTTGATGGCCTATCACCTAAAATGTCATCAATTTGTCAAACAAATTAACCAGAATACGTTAACTAAAACATCTTCTTTCTTTAGAATTTGGAATGAAGGGGCAACAATAATTTTATTCTCTGTCGTTTTTTTAGTATTTTTAAAAAATGCTTTCAACTGGATATTTGGTGTAGTCGGATTAGTAGCCTTGGCTATATTATTAATGATCGGTGTTAAGCTTTATAAACAAATTCGTCAACGCAAAGAAAATGAATGAAAGACAAGTTTTTTTTAAAAAGTTTCTCCCTTCAAAATAGAATATTTTTCTCTTTAATTTTTTTAAGTATCATATCTTCCATATTGATATCTGCTGTTTCAGTGTATCAATTTAAGGAAGAAGCACGTACTTATCATCAATATAGATTAGAGCGAAAGGAAGGTTCTATCACGGAAAATATTACTTATATCTTAACGACAACGCCGTATCCACTCCATACGGAAAACCTTCCCTTTATCTTTAAAGATAAGATTCATGAACTCGCGTCCATCCACAATACAGAATTAAACATTCACGACCTGGATGGCAAACTACTTGTATCTTCTAAAGGAACATTCTCAATTGATAGTGTTCAATCGAATATTCCCATTATCATTTTAAAGACGATTAAATCCTCGCCTATCAAACGATTTATAGACATTGAGGATATCGATCATACGCGTATTCGAACGTCTTATCGTTATTTAAAAGACCAAAAATTTAAACCATTGGGAATTATTAAAATCCCTTATCCTGAAGAAACCGAATTTTATGAAAATGAAGTGCGCAACTTCATGTATAAATTTGGGCAAGTGTATATCATTATGTTGATTATGTCAATTGCTATTTCATACTTCTTATCTAACTATATTACACAGAGTTTAAATAAGTTAAGTATAAAAATGACGAGCACGAAATTAGGGCAGAAAAATGAAAAGATAGAAGACATATCAACGAGTAAAGAAATATCTAATCTCATCAATGCTTACAACGATATGGTTGAAAAATTAGATGAAACCTATCAACGTTTAGCACAGAATGAACGGGAACAAGCGTGGCGAGAAATGGCCAAACAAGTGGCTCATGAAATTAAAAACCCACTAACCCCGATGCGTCTTACGGTACAAAGTTTCGAACGTAAGTTTGATCCTACAGATCCTGAAATCAGCAGTAAACTAAAAGATTATTCCACCGTACTTATTGGGCAAATTGATACCATGTCTTCGGTTGCGACCGCCTTTTCCAGCTTTGCCTCTATGCCAGCACAGCAAAATGAAACCTTGAATGTCATTCAGACGATTCGCATATCTTTAGATATTTTTACCGAAGACTTTATTTATTTTGATCACGAAGAAGAAGAAATTATTGCCATTATCGATCAGACACAACTTATCCGTATAATCACTAACTTAGTAAAAAATGCAATTCAGGCTATTCCAGATAGCAATCCGAGTCCAATTGTGATTGTTAAAGCGTATCAAGATGGCGAAAACATCATTATCTCAGTAAAAGACAATGGCTCGGGAGTCACTATTGCGGATAAAACAAAAATATTTGAACCCAAGTTTACGACCAAAACAAGTGGAATGGGGCTTGGTTTAGGGATTATCAAAAATATAGTAGAAAATTATAAAGGAACCATTACCTTTGAAACACAAGCGAGTAAGGGAACAACTTTTACTGTTACCTTACCACTGACCAAATAAAAAATTAGAGCAATATGGAATATGAAAATATCTTAATTGAAACCAAGGATTACATTTCAGTAATCACAATCAACAGGCCAACGAAATTAAATGCATTAAATAAGCCAACAATTGAAGAGTTACATCAAGCATTATTTCAACTAGAAGAAGACAAAGATGTACGTGTTGTAATTATTACAGGAAGTGGAGAAAAAGCTTTTGTTGCAGGTGCTGATATCAAAGAATTTTCAAACTTCAATATAAGTGAGGGTTCCCAACTGGCGGCTAAAGGACAAGAATTATTATTTGATTATGCCCAAAACTATTCTAAACCGATTATAGCGGCAGTAAATGGATTTGCCTTAGGAGGTGGATTGGAATTGGCAATGGCTTGCCATTTCCGCATAGCTTCATCCAATGCAAAGATGGGTTTACCTGAAGTAACACTTGGTTTAATTCCTGGTTATGGAGGTACACAACGTTTACCTCAATTAATCGGTAAAGGACGCGCTATGGAGCTTATTATGACCGCAGAAATGATTACTGCTGAAAAAGCCTTAGCCTATGGATTGGTAAATCACGTGGTAGAACAAAGCGAATTATTATCTTTTACGCAAGCGATTGCACACAAGATCTCGAACAATTCTACTTCTGCTATCTCTAAAGCAATTAAATCAATTAATGCCAACTTCAAAGATGGTACTAATGGTTATCACGAAGAAATCAAACATTTCGGCGAGTGTTTTAATACACCCGATTTTACAGAAGGAACAACCGCTTTCTTAGAAAAAAGAAAACCGGACTTTAAAGGATAATAAAAAAGGTTGGAATCAGTATCCAACCTTTTTTTATGCAATAAAAAAAGCTCCTTGAATATCAAGGAGCTTTTTTGTTGGCCTACTAGGACTCGAACCTAAAACGACTGAACCAAAATCAGCTGTGTTACCATTACACCATAGGCCAGTACCACGTTGCAATTTAAAAGTAATTACTTCTGTATTGCGGATGCAAAAGTAGCATTATTTCTATATTTACCAAAGAAATCAGAAAGAATTCCTCACCTTAAAAACGCCCTTTACCTACAATCCCCTAATAATCAATAAAAAGCAAACTAAATTTTAACATTTTTTTAAAATAGATTTCTTGATGGATTTCTAGGATACCCCTCTTTTCCTTCAATTCATTCTGAATGACAGTTAACCGCTAACAGTTGACTGTTTACGGTTAACTATTTGAACATAACCGATACGATACTTTCATTGTCAATACGACCTACGAGATGTACTTGATATCCTTTTATCAATCCTTTAAACAAACGTCATCTATGAATCGTTTACCCCAACTAAAGCGTTTAGAGCACAGTTCAGAGGAATAAGTGCTATTGAATTCTTTCTATACAGATTGACGTAACTTTTTGCTTAGTAATCAGAGATGATGATGTTGACTAATAGGGGATTTTTTGTACCATCCACAACTTTTGAGATTGATTTTCCATCACCCATTTCTCATCACCCTTCACGCCATAAAAAAAGCTCCTTGAAAAATCAAGGAGCTTTCTGTTGGCCTACTAGGACTCGAACCTAAAACGACTGAACCAAAATCAGCTGTGTTACCATTACACCATAGGCCAGTGCCAATTTGCTACTTAAAAGTAGTAACTACTTCTACATTGCGGAGGCAAAAGTAATACTTTTTTTATATTATCCAAAAACAAAACGCAAAATTATTTTTTTTTAATGTAATACATATCTAACAAAAAAAGACTTTCTTTGTATATATTGATTAAAAATACCAAGAATTTTCTTATATGTTAACATTCAACTACAAAAAGTGGAATATAATCGGTGGATGGCTATGCTTCCTCGTTGCATTAATCACTTACACTTTAACCGTAGAACCTACCGTTAGTTTCTGGGATCCAGGGGAATACATTGCTACTTCGGCTAAGCTTCAAGTAGGACACCCTCCAGGAGCTCCTTTTTATCAGATGCTAGGTGCTTTGTTTTCTCTATTTGCAGCTTCACCTCAGCATATTGCACTAGCAGTCAATATGGTAGCGGTATTATCAAGTGCATTTACTATCTTATTTATGTTTTGGTCCATGACCAATATTCTAAAAAAGATGGTTACAAAAACATCCGAATGGAATACATCCAATGCGATTGCCGTTTTAGGAAGTGCAGCTATTGGATCTCTAGCCTTCAGTTTTACGGATAGTTTCTGGTTCAATGCAGTAGAATCAGAAGTTTACGCTTCTGCAATGGTATTAACCGCTCTTCTACTGTATTTAGGGCTGCGTTGGATCGATAATTTAGATCAACCTGGAGGAAATCGTTGGTTGTTATTGATTGGACTTGTTGCTGGATGTTCATTTGGCGTTCACATTATGGCCTTATTGACTATCCCTTCTATTGGTTTATTATACTATTTTAAAAAATATGAGAAAGTAACGATTAAGAATTTTATTATTGGCAATATCGTATCCGTTGCCGCTTTATTCTTCTTATTTGCCTTTTTCTTCCCTAAGCTTTTAGCTTTCTTTGGAAAAACGGAGATTTTTGCCATAAATACATTAGGACTTCCTTTTAACAGTGGAACTGTTATCGCTTTCTTGCTCTTAATTGGTATTACTACTTTTGGATTATACTACACGCGCAAAAAAGGACATACAACCGTGAATACGTTGATTTTAACTTTAGTATTTGTTTGTGTGGGGTTAACGGCTTGGCTAATGTTGCCTATTCGCGCGAATGCAAATGTTACCATTAACGAAAATACACCATCAGATGCCGCTGAGTTATTGGCTTACTATCAACGAGAGCAATATGGAGATGAAAGCATCTATTACGATTCTTATTTCACCAAAGCGTATACCGGTTTAGATCAAAACAACCCGTGGAAAGACGAAAAACCAAACTACGAAAGAGATTATAAAACAGGTACCTACGTAGTTGTTAATGAATGGAAAAATGCAGGGCAAAACTTCAATGAAAAACACAAAGGTTTCTTACCGCGTATGTGGAGTACGGATAAAAATCACCGTATTAACTATATGCGTTATTCCAAACCATTAAATTTCAATGTTGCACAAGATTATGTCAATAATGAAGAATTAGTTTACTTGGATCGTGGTGTAAAACAAAAACTAGCGAGTGGAGAATTTGGTGTGGAAGAATTGGATAACTTCTTTAGTAAATATGGGCAAGCCTTAGATATTGAGGTTCCTTCTTTTACAGATAATATGTCTTATATGTTTACGTACCAATTTGGTTATATGTATTGGAGGTATTTGATGTGGAACTTTGTGGGACGTCAAGATGATATTCAAGGTCAAGGCGATTTAGAACATGGCAATTGGCTAAGTGGTATCAATCTTATAGATGAAGCCCGATTAGGATCTCAAGAGAATCTTCCTTCGGATGTTTTAAATAATAAAGGTAGAAATACCTACTTTTTCCTACCTTTCATCTTAGGGGTTATCGGAATTGTATTTAATTACCGCAAAGATCCTAAAATGTTCTGGGTACTCTTAGTGTTATTTTTATTCACCAGTTTAGCCTTAAAAGTATTCTTAAATGAGCGTCCTTTTGAACCAAGAGAACGCGATTATGCGGTTGTGCCTTCTTTTTATATTTTTGCGATGTGGCTTGGATTTGGGGTTTACTCCATCTATGAAGGGGTTACAAAATACCTTTCTCCCAAACTGTCTGCTGCACTTGTATTAACGGTATGTACGCTGGCTGCACCTGTATTATTAGCGCAACAAAACTGGGACGATCACGATCGTTCGAATCGCTATACAGCTTTAGCTAATGCAAGAGCATACCTCGATTCTTGTGATCCTAATGCGATAATTTTTACGATTGGAGATAACGATACTTTCCCGTTATGGTACTTACAAGAGATTGAAGGCTACCGTACCGATGTTCGTGTAGTTTGTACAAGTTTGCTAACTCAAGATTGGTATATCGACCAGATGAAAGCTAAAGCGTATGACTCGGATCCTTTGCCAATTAAATTTACCCACGACCAATATGTTGGTAATAAACGCGATGCTATCCTTATTAATCCATTAACGGATCAACGTGTCGATCTATCCTTATTATTAGATGTTGTTCGTTCAGATGATCAAAGATCGAAAAAAATGACGGAGGCAGGAACAACGCTTTACTTTATTCCTGCAGACAAAGTTAGTATTCCTGTGGATCCTGCTACTATAGCCAAAAACAACATTGTTTCTCCCTATTTAAGAGATCAAATCGTTTCTTCGATAGATATTGATATTACAGACCAAGCGATTTACAAACACCGTTTGATTATGTTAGATATCATCGCGAATAACAAATGGGAGAGACCGATTTATTTCTCTGGGGGTAGTTTTAATAATGACGACTTTGTTTGGATGAAAGATTATTTGCAATTGCAAGGCTTAATCTACAAATTGGTTCCTATTAAATCAACCAACAAAAATTCACATCCTTTAGATCTAGGGATGATTGACTCGGATCGCATGTACGAAACAGTTAAAAAATGGTATTGGGGCAATATGGGCAGTGATAAGATTTATCACGATCCACAAACCCGTAGAAATTCTTTGAGCTACCGCATTAATCTGAGTCGTTTGGCAGAGCAATTAATCGAAGAAGGCAAAGATGCTAAAGCAAAAGAAATTCTCGATATTGCCATGACCAATATGCCGATTGAATATTATGGTTACTATCAATTAGTTGCTCCATTTGTTGAGTGTTATTACAAAATTGGAGAGACAAAAGTGGCTCAACAATACGCTAAACAATTAGCACAAAAATCAAATGAGAAGCTATTTTATTATAAAAACCTTCCGTTAGAGGAGCAAAATTATTATTCGTATGAAATTCTCTCTGAGTTGGAAATTTGGAGAAATTTAGTAGCTATTGTCGATACCGATGACAAACAAACCAAATTTGTAGCGCAATTTAAAACTGATTTTAATGCTTATTTTACTCATTTTAATTACTTGTACAAAAGATATAGCGGTGGACAAGAAGAAGAACAAGAAGAACAAGAATAATCTTTAATATACCCAAAAGCCTTTAGTTGTATAGACTAAAGGCTTTTTTTATCTAATTCCCCATCTAAAAAAAATTCGAATAGGCACCCTTGACTTTTCTTCTTAACTTTGTCCTTCAAAAGGAATCTTACACTATGATTGAAAATAAAAACCAAAGCAAAACAGATTTAGAACAATTAGGTGAATTTGGCTTAATCAAACACTTAACCAAAGACTTCACTACTACACAACCCTCTACATTAAAAGGAATTGGAGATGATGCAGCTGTTCTAGACTTTCCAAGTGATAAAATAGTAGTTTCAACCGACTTATTAATTGAAGGTGTACACTTTGATTTGGCCTATGTTCCTTTGAAGCATTTAGGCTATAAAGCCCTTGTTGTTAATCTTTCTGACCTTTGTGCGATGAATGCGATACCTACTCAGGTTACCGTTTCTATTGCTGTTTCTAATCGCTTTCCACTAGAAGCTTTAGAAGAACTATATGAAGGGATTACTCATGCGTGTAAGTACTATAAAGTTGATTTAATTGGCGGTGATACAACCTCATCGCAAAAAGGGTTGATTATTAGTATTACAGCAATAGGAAAAGCAAAAGAAGAAGAGCTCGTTTACAGAAGCAATGCCCAAGACAGTGATTTACTAGTTCTAACGGGCGATATCGGAGCCGCTTATATGGGGTTACAGGTATTAGAAAGAGAAAAACAAGTCTATCTTGTCAATCCAAACAATCAGCCTGATTTATCGCTTTACGATTATATTATTGAGAGACAATTAAAACCAGAAGCACGAACAGATATCAAACAGCTTTTAGCAGAACTTGAGGTACAACCAACAAGTATGATTGATGTTTCTGACGGATTATCTTCAGAGATCATGCACCTTTGTACGGAATCAAAAGTAGGGTGTAATCTATTTGAAGAAAAACTTCCACTCGATCCACAGTTTATTAGTACTTGTGAAGAGTTTAATATTGACTCTACCACAATCGCAATCAATGGTGGTGAAGATTATGAATTGCTATTTACAATTAAAATGGCCGATTACGATAAAATTAAGGGCAACCCAAACCTAACTGTTATCGGACATATGACGCAAGAAAGTGAAGGTGTTCACCTTATTACGAGAGATAATACCAAAATTCCGATCAAAGCAAAAGGTTGGAATGCTTTACAATAAATACAAAAACTGGTTTTTAGCCAGTTTTTTTTATGCCTTTTTCACAGGAATCAGTGGATTTTAGTTTTTGTTTTAAATAAAATATTAACTATTTTTTGCAAATATTTAATAAAATATTTAAATTTGAGAAAAACACACTGTTATGCAAACAAACACGAATTATCAAGAAGAAAACCAAGAACAAGAACAACCCATCCCAGTACAACACGAAGAAGTCGTTGTTCCACCCCCTCTTATGGGTTATCAAAATCCGAATCCTTCTTTTCCACCTCAACAATTCGTTGAGAAAAACAACATCGGATTAGCTGGATTTATTTTATCCATTGTAGCCATTATCATCTCTTGGGTTCCAATTATAGGATGGTTAACTTGGTTAGTCGGGTTAATCTTATCTATTGTTGGCTTATTCAAAAGACCAAAAGGCTTCGCTATTGCTGGTCTTGTTATTTCTTTAATTGGCCTTATTATAATGGTTGTATTATTAGGGTTATTAGGAGCAGCATTTGTTACGGCAGCAGCGACAAATATGTAAAAATTGAAAAAATAATTGATAAAAAAGGCAGAATTCGAGTTCTGCCTTTTTTATTGGCCTTAAATCATTAGAAGTTGATTAGAATTACACCATTGCTTATTTTGAATTCAAACAAATTACGACCTTGCATCTAGGTAATGAAAAAGATTACTTAATTTTGTACCACATAACAAACTCAAAACAAGCCTCGTGAAAAGAAAAATAGCTTTATTTTTTGTGTTCATGTTTTTAATTTCAACAACTGAATTTGGTCAGCTGTTGAAGTTTCCATTGCTTGTTGAGCATTATGTGGATCATAAAGGATTGAATCCCGATTTGAGTATTTGGGGATTCTTACAAATTCACTATGATAACAACCACAAAGAAGATGGGGATCCAACAGATGAGAAACTTCCTTTCGTATCTCATGCACCTATTATTCACTTAGTAGCAACCACTCCCCCTACTATTTTAAAAATAGATAAAATTAAAATCCCTACGAATAATACAAAAGTCGAAAGTATGCACGATTCGGTTTTTGAAAGTAGTTTTTTATCCTCTATCTGGCAACCGCCTAAATTTTGTTAATACATATTGACCCTATACCTCGTACAAATTAACTAAATAGTTGCGTGGTTTATTTAGTATTTATGTATCAACCCTAAAGGAGTAATAATCCAATATTGCGACTTAAATCTATTCTACTTTACTGGTATTAAATTGACTCAAAAAAGAACTTCCTTTTTGAGGGGTTAGTTTTGTATGGTAGATTTCTGTCCCTTGGTGCTTTGCGAATAAGGGGATTAACAATCTTATTATGTTAAACAAAATAATTGAATATTCTGTAAAGAATAAACTCATCATCAGTTTAATGGTACTAGGCCTTATCGTTGTGGGAATATTTCAAGTGACGAAATTACCCATCGATGCTGTACCAGATATCACGGATAACCAAGTTCAAATTATTACTGTGGCTCCAAATTATGGGGCTACTGATATTGAACGTTTAGTTACCTTCCCTATCGAACAAGCCAACAGTAATATACCTGGCATGAAAAGTATTCGAAGCTTTTCTCGTTTTGGTTTATCTTTAATTACGATAGTTTTTGAAGAAGATGTTGATATCTATTGGGCAAGACAACAAGTAGGAGAACGCCTACAACAAGTACAAAATGATATCCCTAAAGAAGTAGGACGACCAGAACTAGGTCCAATCTCTACCGGGTTAGGAGAAATTTATCAATATGTTGTTCGCCCAGAAAAAGGATATGAAAAACAATATGATTTAACCGAATTGCGATCCATTCAAGATTGGATTGTCCGCCGTCAGCTGATCGCTGTAAAAGGAGTGGCTGAAGTAAGTAGTTTCGGTGGAAAATTAAAGCAATACGAAATCGCCGTTGATCCCAATCGACTAGATGCGAATGGTCTTACGATTACAGATGTCTTTGAGGCGCTTAATCTTAACAACGAAAACACTGGAGGTGCTTATATTGAAAAAGGACCTACGGTACTGTATATCCGTTCTGAAGGTTTAATTGGAACCCTAGAGGATATAGAAAATATTGCCATTACCTCTAAAAACCAGGAGTTTCCGATACTCATCCGCGATATTGCCAAAGTTCACCTTGGGCATGCCACCCGTTATGGGGCAATGACCTATAATGATCAGGGCGAAGTTGCAGGCGGTATTGTTATGATGTTAAAAGGAGAAAACAGCAACAACGTTATTGAGGATGTAAAGTTACGGGTGGCTGAAATTCAAAAATCCTTACCTAAAGGCGTAGTGATTGAGCCCTTTTTAGATCGTACCAAAATGGTAAACAATGCCATTGGAACCGTAGAAACCAATTTATTAGAAGGAGCTTTAATTGTTGTTTTAGTATTGGTCTTATTCTTGGGTAATTTCCGTGCGGGACTCTTGGTAGCTTCCATTATACCGCTGGCGATGCTATTTGCAATCTGTATGATGAATTTATTTGGGGTAAGTGGAAACCTAATGAGTTTAGGAGCTTTAGACTTTGGTTTAATCATTGATGGAGCTGTCATTATTGTAGAGGCTGTCCTCCATCAGTTCAGTCATAACAACAAATTCAAAGAAAAAGCACTACTCAAGCAGGAAGAGATGAACCAAACCGTTGTTCAATCCGCTTCCAAAATGATGAATAGCGCAGTATTTGGACAAATCATTATTCTGATTGTATACATTCCCATTCTAACTTTACAAGGTATTGAAGGAAAAATGTTTAAACCTATGGCGCAAACCGTAGCCTTTGCCTTATTAGGTGCTTTTTTACTTTCACTGACTTATGTTCCCATGATGAGTTCTTGGATCTTAAGCAGAAAAGTAAATCCCAAACCTAATTTTGCCGATCGCTTTATGTCCAAATTGGAAAAAATTTACCAAAAAGCCTTAGTCAGCGTATTAGAAATGCCGAAAACGATCTATACTGTTGTTGCGCTATTATTTGTTAGTGCCATCTATATCTTATCAACATTAGGGGGTGAGTTTATTCCTTCCTTAGAAGAAGGTGACTTCGCCGTTGATACCAAAGTATTAAATGGCAGTAATATAACCACTACGATAGAAAGTACGCAAAAAGCAGTTCATATTTTAATTACCCAGTTTCCTGAAGTAGAAAAAGTGGTAACTAAAATCGGAAATAGTGAGGTTCCGACGGATCCCATGCCCATGGAAGCAGGAGACATGATAGTCATTCTAAAAGACAAAAAAGAGTGGACTTCAGCTACTTCTTTTCCAGAGTTGGCAGATAAAATGGGAAAAGCATTAGAAGAAGTTCCTGGAATTACGGTGGGTTTTCAATTTCCCGTACAAATGCGCTTTAATGAATTAATGACCGGAGCCAGACAAGATGTAGTAGTCAAAGTTTTTGGCGATAATCTGGATACATTAGCGTCAACGGCAGATCAAATTGGACAAATTATCAATACCATTCCTGGGGCAACCAACTTATATGTTGAACCTGTAACAGGAATGCCGCAACTCCTCATTGAATACAATCGAGCCGCTATTGCTCGTCATCGTTTATCCATCAATGAAATTAACCGCATTGTCAATACCTCATTAGCAGGACAAAGTACAGGAGTCGTATATGAAGGAGAGCATCGGTTTGATATTGTTGTGCGTATGGATGAAAAAAACAAAAAAGACATTCAGCAGATTCGCAATATTTTAATTCCTACGCCATCGGGTTCTCAAATTCCATTGAGTCAATTGGCAACAGTTGAAATCAAAGAAGGACCGAATCAAATTCAACGTGAAAATGCACAACGACGTATTTTTGTAGGTTTCAATATAAAAGGACGTGATGTCCAAAGTATTGTAGAAGAGTTACAGCAAAAAGTAGAAGCTAAAATTACTTTGCCTACTGGTTATCGCATCACCTATGGTGGTCAGTTTGAAAACCTAAATGAGGCGAAAGAACGTTTAGCCATTGCCGTACCATTAGCTTTAGTGTTAATCTTTGTTTTACTATTTTTTGCTTTTAGAAAAATCAAAGAATGTTTGATGATCTTTACCGCCATTCCCCTATCCATTATTGGAGGTGTTTTCCTTCTTGCCTTGAGAGGAATGCCTTTTAGTATCAGTGCGGGTGTAGGGTTTATTGCTTTATTCGGTGTAGCCGTATTAAACGGTATTGTATTAATTGCCGAATTTAACCGATTGCAAAAATCGGGAATCACCAATATTGTCTATATCGTAGTTCGCGGAGCCAAAAGTCGCTTACGTCCTGTATTAATGACCGCTTCCGTTGCCTCCTTTGGATTTCTTCCTATGGCCTTGAGTAACGGAGCTGGAGCAGAAGTTCAAAGACCGCTTGCAACGGTTGTTATCGGTGGACTAATCCTCGCAACCTTTTTAACTTTATTCATTTTGCCTTTGTTATATATCACTTTCGAACAAAAACTAAACTTTTCTTTCTTTAAAAAGAAAGAAAATAGCACGTCGATAGCCTCAATTGGTTTATTGTTATTGACAACCCTTACTGCTTCTGCTCAAACACCTATCCCTTTAGATCAAGCGATTGAAAGAGCAATTGAAAATAATACAACTATTCGAACAGAGCAGTTGCGTACTGATTTTGCTAAAGCTTTTATTTCTACAGCTACTGATATACCTCAAACCACAATTGCGGGAGAATTCGGACAGATTAACGGGCCTTATACGGATAATAAATTCATCATTAGCCAAGATATCGCTTTTCCAACCCTCTATAGCAAACAAAGAAATGTCTATAAACAAGCCTGGCAAAAAAGTATTTTTGATCTAGAACTAAAAACGGTTGAGATAAAAAGAGAAGTAACCCAAAGCTTTTTTGATTACTTCTATTGGAGTGAAAAAGAACAGTTATTATACCAAGCAGATAGCATGTATACCTCTTTTTACAACAAAGCTACTTTGCGCTTTAACAAAGGAGAAAGCACGATTTTAGAGCAAACAACAGCTAAAAATCAATTGGTTAAAATCCAAATGCAGCTAATTGAAATAGTACAAGCTAAAAGTCTAGCGCAATTGCGTTTAAAATACTTGCTCAACACAGAAGAAGATATCGTGCCCTTACTTGAGAAAAACAAAATTGACTTATTGGGATTAGAACAAGATCTAGACAACAATCCACAAATAAAAATCGCAGAACAAAACAGAGAAATATCATCTGCTCAAACCCAATTAGAGCGATCTAAGCTATTACCTACGATTCAACTTTCGTACAACAATAGTAGCTTTATGGGACTTGCAGCTAATGATATTTATTATGATCGAAAGGATCGCTTTCATTCGTTTCAAGTAGGGCTGACCTTGCCACTATTTGATTTTGGTCAAAAAGGAAGAATTCGCGCGTCTAAACGAGCGGAAGATTTGGCTGAAGCAGAACTGACCATGACCAAACAAAATATGATGAACCGTTATCAACAGTTGTTGATAAACCTAACAAGTAGTCAACATATACTCACAAGTTATGAACAACAAGCACCGAAAGGCGCCGATATCATCATGAAAACGGCAGAGCTGCAATTCATCAATGGAGAAATTAATTACCTTGAATATGTTCTTTTAACCAATCAAGCCTTAGAACTTCTAAGTAATTATTATGATGCCTTAAAAGCGTATAACGACACGGTAATTCAAATCAATTATCTAACTTCAAATAACTAAAATCATGTTTACTACCTATAAATCTATCCGTCGTTTTTCACTTGTAGTCTTGCTGCTATCGACTGGATTTCTATTTGTTCAATGCAAAGAAAATACCGAGCAAAAAGAAGAAACAAGTGTACAAGAAGAAACCAATATTGTACAATTAACAGAGGCTCAACTCAACCATGTTGATCTCCAGACTACACAAATTCAAGAACATACTATTGCCACAGTACTGAAATTAAATGGAAAAATTGATGTCCCACCACAAAATTTGATTTCCATTACCAATCCTTTAGGGGGATATGTAAAGCAAACCAAATTGATGCCTGGTATGCACATTAAAAAAGGAGAACAGATTGCCATTATGGAGGATCCTCGTTATATCGAATTACAACAGAATTACCTGATTGCCAAAGACAAATTTCAATTTGCTCAATTAGATTATCAACGCCAGAAGGATTTAAATGCAAGTCAAGCGAGTAGTGACAAAGTCATGCAACAAGCACAAGCTGAGATGAATACGCAGCGAATTGCCATGAATGCTCTAGGGCAACAGCTGAGTTTGATTAACATCAACCCAAATACATTAACCCCTAACACCATTAGCAGATCTATTGCTATTTACAGCCCGATTAACGGATTTGTCAGCAATACCTATGTCAATATTGGAAAATATGTTACCCCTTCTGATGTTTTATTTGAATTAATTGATCCAAGCGATATTCACCTAAACTTAAAAGTATATGAAAAGGATTTAGAGAAGTTAGAAGTTGGACAACGTGTTGTTAGCTTTACCAATTCGAATCCCACAAAAAAATACGAAGGAGAAATCGTCTTGATTAGTATGGATGTCAACAATGAAGGAACCTCAGAGGTACACTGTCATTTTGAAAACTTTGAGAAAAATCTTTTGCCTGGTATGTATATGAATGCCGAAATCGATACACATTCTGCAAAAAGCAAAGCATTACCAGAAGAAAGTGTAGTATATTTTGAAGGTAAAAATTTCGTTTTTACCGAAATTGACAAGCAAACATATCAATTAACTCCCGTTGAAATCGGAGAAACAGAAAATGGTTTCACGGCTATTCACAATGCCGATGCATTAACCGATAAAACAATTGTTGCTAAAGGTGCTTATACCTTACTCATGAAGTTAAAAAATACCGAAGAGGAAGAATAAACCAAAAGCACCTGTATAAGAAAAGCCCCAAAAAGTTGACCTTTTTGGGGCTTTTTTAAGGTTGTATTGTCCCATATATAGTTGCCGAACAATCCCCCCCTTTTACTTCTATCTCGAATTTAAGGGGCTTATCACCGTAATAAGGATTTGTGCGAATCACTAATCGTCCATCTTCAACTTTTTGAACAGCATAATTAGCTGTACTGTAACCATCGGTAGCTCTTTCTTCATACATATAACCTTCCTCCCCTACTTGACCTATTTGAACTTTTTGAATAATATAATATGGTTTGGGATTTACATCCACATATTCTTCACCTCCTTTATTGGGGAAAGTAAGAAATTTTTGGCTTATATCTGTTGATACTTTACAATCTGAACTTCGATCCCATAAATTCTCACATGAGCCCAAGAATCCTAGGCATGCTAGGGATAACGCAATTGCTTTGCTTCTTTTAAACATAAATTTCCTATAAAATATTCACAAAAATAAGTCTATTTAAGAAATTTCCATTCCTTTTTATTTAATCACTTAACTCCAAGAGAAAAAAGTAGGACTAATGAGTTTTAAATACTCCTCCTTTTTCTTAATTTTGTTTGCTTATAATGCCCTTGGATTGGCAAAAAAAGATACTTAAAAAATAAATTTATTTCTCATTCATTCTACACGTATTATGTATAAACTACTTAGCAGTCTTTTTCTATTTGTATCTACCACGATTTTATATGCGCAATCGGACAAATTAAAGATTGAACAACTGAATGATCACATGTATATCTACACTACCTACCAAGTATTTAAAGGAGTGGAATACTCGTCTAATGCTTTATATGTGGTGACTGATGAAGGAGTAATTCTCATTGATACTCCTTGGGACAAAGAGCAATATGAACCTTTGGTAAACCATATAAAAACCCAACATAACAAGGAAGTCAAATGGGTTATTACCACTCATTTTCACGAGGATCGTTCAGGAGGATTAGATTATTTCAACAATGCAGGTGCACAGACATATACCTATGCTCTTACAAATGAAATCTTGAAACAGCGGAATGAGCCTCAAGCAGCATTTACTTTTGATCGAGAAAAAGAATTCGTTCTAGGTAAGGAGAAACTCACCGTTTATTTCTTAGGAGAAGGTCATAGCAAAGACAATACAGTAGTATGGTTTCCAAAAGAGAAAGTGCTATATGGTGGATGTTTAATTAAAAGTGCTGAAGCCACTACAATTGGCAATATTCAAGATGCTAATACAGAAGCTTGGTCTTCGACAATAGACGAAATAAAACGCAGATTTAAACAGGCTACGGTTATCATTCCTGGACATGATGCATGGAATATACCTGGTCATCTTGAAAATACGGAGCGTATCATATCTGCTTATAATGAACAAAAATCTACAAGCATCAAGCAATTATAATAGTTAACCCATAAACTTAAGATTATTAACAGCAAATAGCTTGTGGTGAAGTTTTTAATCTTAAAGTCTTTTATTACTTTTGCACTATGGCAAAACAAGATGATATTTTTAAGAATGTTATTTCGCACGCAAAGGAGTATGGATACATATTTCCTTCAAGCGAAATATACGATGGTTTAAGCGCAGTGTATGACTATGCTCAGAACGGTGTAGAGTTAAAGAGAAATATTAGAGAGTACTGGTGGAAATCCATGGTACAAATGCACGAAAATATTGTAGGAATTGATGCCTCAATCTTTATGCATCCAACCACTTGGAAAGCTTCAGGTCACGTTGATGCATTCAACGACCCTTTAATTGACAACAAAGACAGTAAAAAAAGATATAGAGCAGACGTTTTAATTGAAGACTACTGTGAAAAAATACACCAAAAAGCATTAAAAGAAATTGAAAAAGCAAAAAAACGCTTTGGAGAGGCTTTTGATGAGGAGCAGTTTATTGCGACTAATCCACGTGTTGTAGAATACTACGCAAAGAAAAAAGAAATTTTAGAGCGCATGGCTCGTGGTTTAGATACTGGAGATTTAGCCGATGTAAAAGCCCTAATTGAAGAGTTGGAAATTGCGGATCCTGATACGGGTTCTAGAAACTGGACAGAAGTACGTCAATTCAATTTGATGTTTGGTACAAAACTAGGTGCTTCTGCGGATACTGCGATGGATTTATATCTTCGCCCAGAAACAGCACAAGGTATTTTTGTCAACTTCTTGAACGTTCAAAAAACTGGACGTATGAAGATTCCTTTTGGTATTGCTCAAACAGGAAAAGCTTTCCGTAACGAAATCGTTGCCCGTCAGTTTATCTTCCGTATGCGCGAATTTGAACAAATGGAAATGCAATTTTTCGTGAAACCAGGTGAGGAAATGAAGTATTATGAATACTGGAAAGCTACGCGTTTAAACTGGCACTTATCCCTTGGTTTAGGCAAAGAAAATTACCGTTTCCACGATCATGAGAAATTGGCACACTATGCCAATGCGGCAACTGATATTGAATTCAACTTCCCTTTCGGATTTAAAGAATTAGAGGGCATCCACTCGCGTACAGATTTCGATTTGAAAGCGCATGAGCAATTTTCTGGTAAGAAGCTTCAATTCTTTGACAATGAAACCAATTCTTCGTATGTTCCTTATGTAGTGGAAACATCCGTAGGTTTAGATCGTATGTTCTTATCGGTTTTCTCTAAATCGTTACAAGAAGAAACTTTAGAAGATGGAACAACAAGAACGGTATTGAAATTACCGGCAGTACTTGCTCCAACTAAAGCGGCTATCTTTCCTTTAGTGAAAAAAGATGGATTACCTGAAATTGCACAGGAAATTATCGAAGATTTGAAATGGGATTTCAATGTTACGTATGATGAAAAAGATGCAGTTGGTCGTCGTTACCGCCGTGCAGATGCCTTAGGAACGCCATTTTGTATTACCGTGGATCACCAAACACTAGAAGACAAAACCGTTACGATTCGTCACAGAGACACGATGAAACAGGATCGCGTAGCAATTGCTGATCTTAAAAACATCATCTCGGAAGAAGTTTCAATGAAAAACTGGTTAAAGAAAATGATGTAATCCTCGATTACTAAACATACCAAAGCCTCCCCATTTATTTGGAGGGGCTTTTTATTTTGTATTTTTCTTAATGTAGGTTAAGTCATTGCTCTTATGAAGCACTGTATCTTTGACTTATTGATAATCATAAAACATGTATAGATATGAAAAAATTAGCTTTATTCGTTGTAGCTGTCTTATTTTCAGTTACTTCATTTGCTCAAACCAAATGGAATGTTGATCCTATGCACTCTTTTTTAAATTTCTCAGTAAAACACTTAGGGATTTCTTTTGTTGATGGTAGATTTGACAAATACGAAGGAACTTTTGTGGGAGATACAGAAGATCTAAGCAAGGGAACTTTCAACTTTACCGTTGATTTAAACAGCATTAATACAAGTGTAGAAATGCGTGATAATCACTTAAAGTCCGCTGACTTTTTTGATACCGCAAAATACGCATCCATGAAATTTGAAAGTAAGTCAATTAAAAAAACAGGTAAGGATAAATATGAACTAGTAGGAAACTTAACCATTAAAAACATCACAAAACCTGTAACATTTAAATTAACGTATGGAGGTTTATTAGCAGATGATGGAAATGGAAACACGAAAATTGGTTTCCAAGCAACCACAACAATCAACCGTTTTGACTATGACGTTGCTTACGACCCCACTGGGCAAGCGATTGGAAAAAATGTTGATCTTACTGTGAATTTAGAGTTCAGTAAAGCTAACTAATCATTTTTTAATACCTTTCATCAAAAAAGGCTTGCTCAAACAGCAAGCCTTTTTTTATATTTCATCATTTTCAAATACAACTAAGTTATAAGCGACCTTATCCACTGCTTCAAGTCGCAATCGATTGGCTACTTGAGCTACCGAAATTGGTTGATAGGATTTAAACAATCCGATACGATTAAGAGCTCTTAGTATTTTAATTCCCATTTTTTCACCGGTACGATTCGAGTTTGGACGAATTAAAGAACTCGGTCTTACAATAATCGTACGATCAAAATGCAAACGGGCAATGGTCTGTTCTATTCTGCCTTTGAGATAGAGGTAAAACACTTTACTTTGATAATCTGCTCCTTTAGAAGAAACCAATACAAAAGTTTGAATTGATTTGGCTTTACAGTACTTGGCAAATTGAATAACATAATCATAATCAATATGCCATTGGTTTTTTTTGCTCCCTGCTTGTTTTCTCGTTGTACCTAAGCAGCTAAAGGCTACATTTCCTTCTATCAAATGATGCCATTGATCCATTTTTTCAAAATCCACCACATGACAAATCAGTTTAGGATGTTGAATATCCCAAGGACTTCTTACAAATATTTCGACAAAATGATAGCGCTCATCACACAGAAGTTGACGCACTAATACTTTTCCAACGGCTCCAGTAGCACCAATAATTACAGCTCTCATACTATCAATTTACAAAAAAAATGAAAAAGATAGCAATCTTTTTCATCACACTGTTCCGTTTTCTCAAATGCAAAAAGACAAACACATGATATATAGCTAATTAAATCAAACAAAAAATTACTTTTCCACCATTTATTTGCTCGTATATACCCTTAAATTGCCAATTATCTCTAGATTAAAAAGTGCAAATCAATCAGATTAGCTCTTTCTAAAGGCACCTAATGCAGTTATTCTTCAAAAGTACCAGACAAATAATACAACTTATTCCCTAAGCTTTCAAAAATTGAATGCTCATAGTGTTCCTGTTCACTTCCCATTTTATCTTTGAAATACGCCCGAAAAACAACTTGAAATTCTTCTGCATACTCAATCTCTAATCGCACCCATTGGTTCTCGCTTGCCCATTGCAAGATCGATTTTTTACTATATAAATGACGCATTTTAGGATGCGTAGTTTCTATCAAATATTTTGCATTTGCCAACACATAAGCAGTATATCTTGAACGCATTAAGGCTTCGGCTGTTGTCGCTTCTTTTTCTCCTTTTAGCAAAGGCATACAACAGTTTTCTAAGGCATATGAACTTCCACAATAGCAATTCATACGTTTACTTTTTAATTTTTTCTTGGAGATCTTCTACAATCTTTTGCATCTTGGCTAAGCGAACAAGGGATTCATCTGATGCTGCCGTATCCATTAGGATTTTTAATCTTTGTACGATTTCAACTGCAAACTTTTCGGCTACTTCATGTTGGCCTTGCTCGATCAACTGCATTAACTCCAATATTGCTTTCTCCATATATTTTTATCTTTTTACTTATACATTACAAAGATATTGGCTTCTTTTATTTAAAGTAGTTTTTTGTTTGTCTGGTTTGGATTATTTTTAAAAAGCTAAACATCCGTCTCCCCATGTTCAAAGATCTTATTAACCTCTTTTTTCCTGAAACTTGCAAGAGTTGCTCGACTATTCTTATTCAAAATGAAGATATGGTGTGTACCCGTTGTCGTGCCGCACTGCCTTTTACAGACCAACATCTTTCTGCAACCAACGAAGCGATGGGTAAATTTTATGGCAAGGTAAAAATAGCGCAAGCAAGCTGTCTGCTATACTATACCAAACACGGCCTTGTATCAAACTTACTGCATCAATTGAAATACAACAACCAAGCACAAATCAGCTACAAACTAGGGACGATGTATGCCGAAATACTCGGTAAAAACACATCCTATGCTACCGCCGACTACCTTATTCCTGTACCGATGCACAAAAAAAAACGAAAGCAAAGAGGCTATAATCAAGTAGATGGCTTTGCAGAAGCTTTGGCTCAATATTTCCAAATTCCCATTGATAGAACTCTGCTAACCAAAATTGAATCAACAGCTTCACAAACCACGAAAAGCTTTCAGGAACGCATACAAGCGAAACCTGCTATTTTTCACTTACAGCCATCCCCATCCTATACTGGCAAACACTTTCTATTATTAGATGATATTCTTACTACCGGAAGCACACTCGAAACTTGTGCCAAGCTTTTAGTACAAATTCCTGATAGCAAAGTGAGTATTTTGTGCTTAGCTTATACAAAATAAAGTTTTTAAGGGTGGATATTTTCTAAGTAAAAAATATAATTGTTACTTTGTCTTCTCAAAACAGAACTATGTCTAAGTTTCATCAATATTTTTTTACTTGTTTACTCATTTTATGCGTAACCTGTCTGTCGAATTGTGCCAAAAGAGGATTTATATCGGGAGGTCCTTTAGACACTATTCCTCCTGTAGTATTAAAGAGTTCTCCTGAGAATTATTCCATTCATTTTGATAAAGATGTGATTACTATTGAGTTCGATGAATTTATCAAATTAAAAAACATCAATCAGAATCTAATTGTCTCTCCCCCCTTAAAGAACAATCCCGAGGTTTCTCCTATGGGAAGTCCTAAAAAAATCATGACGATTAAACTGAAAGATACCCTATATGAAAACACAACCTATAGCTTTAACTTCGGTGATGCCATAACAGACAATAACGAAGGAAATGTATTGCCTCAATTTAAATATGTTATCTCTACGGGAAGTTATATTGATTCATTAAAGCTAAATGGGACAATCCAATCGGCACATAAATTAAAGACTGATAATTTCGTAAACATCATGCTTTATGATGCTAAAACCTTTACCGATTCAACGGTTTACAAACAAAAACCGCTTTATATAACCAATACACTCGATTCGCTAACAACCTTTTCAATCGAGAATATTAAGGCTGGAACTTATTATCTACTAGGTTTAAAACAAAAAACCAACAATTATTTGTTCAATCCAGATCAGGATAAAATCGCTTTTATTAAAGATTCTATTGTTATCCCAACCGACCAGGCCTACAACTTAGTTCTCTTTAAATCAGAAGAAAAATTTGAAGCTAAACGTCCTTCACAAATTTCAGAAAACAAATGGTATTTACCTTATAAAGGCAATGCCAAAGATGCAGTGATTAAAGTAACCAAGAATGACAGTTTAATCAAAAGTGTATATACCCCCTTTGAAGGGAAGGATTCACTACAAGTATGGTTTCCTAAAGTAATAGCGGATTCTTTACATATTACGATTAGCAAAGCGGATTATCTACAAACGTTTTCTGTGCGTCCACGTGTAAAAATGAAAGAAATTGACACCCTGAGAATTACCGCTAAGAATAATACGATTGACTTTAAGGAGAATTTTACCCTAACAACAACAACACCTATAGCTGAGATAAAAAAGAACTTGATTCAAATTAGCAGTAAAGATTCACTTCCTGTGACCTTTGAAATTCAAGAAATACTAGCAGAACAAAAAGTTAGGTTGTTGTTTGATAAAATGCCTGAAGAATTATATTCGATTGAGATTTTACCTCAAGCCTTGACTGATTTCTTTGGCAACACCAACGATACCTTGCGGTATGCTTTAAAAACAACGAAACACAGTGATTATGGGAATTTAAATCTGAATTTAACTCAGGTTAAACGTTATCCTATTATCATCGAACTAATAGACGAACAGGAAAAAGTATACGCCTCACAAACAGCGGATAAACCTCAAAAAATAGCATTTGAGTTATTACCCCCTCGCAAGTATTTCGTTCGCATAACCTATGACGACAATGGCAATGGCCAATGGGATACGGGATATTATTGGGACAAACTTCAACCTGAAGAAACCTTCTATTCTACTGAACCTATTGATGTTCGCGCCAATTGGGACATCAATCAAGACTTAGATGTGTCAATCAAAATCGCACCTAAGTTACCTTCTCCTCTAAAAAAGAAATAAACTGAATCTATCATACAAAAAAGAGCCTTTAAAGGCTCTTTTTTGTATGATAGATTACTTAACTAGTAGAATTTAGAGTCTATTGCTCTAATTTTTTGAACGTTTTATAACAGATATAACTAATAAGTAAACCTACTGTTAGTAAAACACCCCATAAAATTTTATTTGTTCTATCCTTTTGCTTTTGACTTTCATCAGGGGTTGCTTTTATATCGACTTGATTAAAATCTTCTGTCTGAACGATAGGTAATAGTAAGGGAATATCCTGTTTAAAATGCTCGATATCATAATCCCGTGAATCTGAAGTCGAGCTATTTACTTCTACTTCATAGGTTTCGTTCGCCTTGAGATAAGCCGTGGCAAATCTCGTCAATGAATAGGTATTGATTGACTTTATCGTTAAGGGTTCATTATCTCCATTATAGATTTCCAAGTAGGGTGCATGAACTAAAATATCATCTACTATAAACTCATTCGTATTTTTTGACGATAAAACGAAGGATACGGATGCTTTCGTTATAGAATCTCTCAACACCGCCTTGCGATAATACGCTTTTGGTGCGTCCACATGTATCACTAATTTATTCAATTTATAGAACATCTCCTGCTTAGCAAAGGAAACAGTGCTTGTTTTCTCTTTCTTGTTTGTTTTGCTGACGTCATAGGCTAATAATGTCGGACTAAATTGACCATAAGACTGTGTATCAACTGCGGTGCTTACCTTATTTAATTTAAGAGGTGCCGATTGATTATTGATCAACTCAATTTCGTAATACATATAATGTCCTTCGGGAATGGGAATAAACAAGGTCGCTTCACCATGATCCGAAGAAACATAGCTATAGATAGGTGTTTTTTGTTTAACGATAAACCAATCTTGCTTGTTGTTACTCCCTCTGACAGAAGCCTGAATTGAAACCTCCGCTTTTGCAATCGCAACGTAGAAGTCTGTTATTTTTTTTTCTTCTGGATTGTGAATCACAAAGCGATTAATACTATCGCGTTCCATTACCTTTTCTATTGTATAGTCTTTGACCTTCGTCTCTTTTGACGTAGGCTGTACCTCTCTGATGAAATAAGGAACTTCTGTAACCCCAAGACTATCTTTTTTAAAAATACGCAGCTTGGACAAATTTCCTTTCGTTGCACCTATGATTCTGGGATCTATTTCAATTGAATAATATCCACTCTCCGTAATTGGAGCTATACGTGCTTTATAAGTTTTAGGTTGTGCATACCCCATTTGGAGCCCTAAGAAAAAGGTACTCAGTACGATCAAGGTTACGCCATATACTTGTTTCATTGTTTCATTGTTTCATTCTTTTAAAGTCTTTTAAGACCTATTTTCTGATTGGGACTCCTGTGTATTCGCTTCTTGTTTTTGATCTTTTAGGAGAAGCTTAATGCGTTCTAACAAGAAAGACACCACCAATAGGATAATACCTAATACAACAAAGGATGCTATTTTACCTCCTTGGTTCATTCTCCATACATCATAGAGGTAGAATTTCAATACGATAATACCAAAACTGATTAAGGATAGTTTTCTTAATTCCGCTTTTTGTTTATTAATGCCCACGATCATTAATATCATAGCCATCAATCCCCAAAGGATAGGATATCCATACGCATGTACCTCTGACAAACCATCGAAATACGTATCTGGCGTACTGATTATCCACAGTACTATATTATCCAATTCTACAGAAAACAAAAGAACTAAAGTCGCAAATAAGATTGCGTTCATCCATTTGTACGCCTTATCTTTCAGTAGGTTTATGTTTTGGTATAGCCTAAAATAGAAATAGACAAAAGCACCAAAAGCAAGGAGATGCAAAGCAAAATAGGCTTTGGGATATTGTTCGTAATAAAAAATATCTGTACTAAGCGTAGATACAAGAGTGGTAAAAAGCACGACCAATAGGACAGATACCGCCGTAACTATTTGATAGAACATAGTTGTAATTTGCTTCTTATACAAAGCGAAGTAGATGGCTCCATAGATCACCGTATAAACCACTAAACTGAAAGATTGATAGGTTCCAGCAATCGTACCAGAATTAGGGTATTCAACTCTACTTGCTACTTGATACGCTATCTCTAAAAAGCCAATGCCATAGGATAATACAAACAATAGGATGTATACTATTTTTTGCATTTGCTGACTTGTTGGCTGTTGAATTGCTTTTAGACCTAGGGTCTCTTCTTCGAGAATTGGTTTTTTACCTAATACATAGTAAATAAAGAAAAAGGATAGTAAAATCACGATTCCTGTTAAGGTGTATTGATTGATCAGGAGTGGTAATAGATTGATTAGTACACTTTTCTCCTCTATTTCATTGTATTCAAGGGTTGGATTAAAGGTTCTGATATCCATTAAATAAGAGATAATCGCAAGACCTCCAAGTAGAATTGCTCCTACTCGGAATAGATTCGCTTTTGTGCGCGTCCATATCCAAAGCAATACGCTCATTTCTACCGCCCAAACAATTGTTATATACACCTTACTCAGCTGAACCGGTATCGCTAAAGAAACTAAACCGATAGTTAGTGCCAATAGTGTATAAATAAAGTTCTTGTCTACCGGAGCCGTTTTAGTGCTAGTTATACCAACTATAATCAGCGCATTAATCAGAGCCATAGCAATACTAATTACCCCTAGATAATTTGTATCTGAACTACTAATATGAATTACAAAGAAACTCAATAACGAAGTGAAATTGGCTATAACAATATACAACAACTGCCCCATATTTGATTTTTCTTTGGAGTTCTTGATATAACGCACCACCAACAAAAACATAAATTGTAAAAAGAATAAAGCAGTAAACATAATTGCATCTAACTGGTATTCTAATTTGTATTTGGCAAATAGCCAGGAGAATAGATAAAGATAGGTTAGTATATAACTAAACTTATCGATAACCAACCATTTCTGACGAATCGCTACAAACAGAACGCCCGTATTCAGCAATAAAATATAAGAGAATAAGACTAGATGATTACCCGCTCCTGTACTCACTAAGAGCGGAGAGGACATTCCTCCTATAAAGGCAAAAATAGCCAACTCTTGTCGCTTATACGCTATAGATAGCAATATAGCGAGTATAGTTAGTACAATTAGAATAACAAAAGCAGTAGTCTGACTAAAGATTTCGTATTCTCTAAAGGCTAAAGTTATCGTGGTATAGAACGTTGCAAAACCTCCACCCATCAAAATAGAAGAAAAAACGTGATATTTAGCACTTAACTTATGGGCAATACCCACTATAATCCCGCCAACAGCTATTCCTAAAGCTACTCGGCCTATCTCATTAATCCAGTCTTGATCAATTGCATACTTCACAAAGAAGCCAATTCCTAATACAAGCGTAATAATACCAATTGCATTTAGCCAATTCACCTCTTTCAGCATTTTTATAAACGCACTGTCTTTCTGTTCTCTTGGTACAGGATTTATCCTAGGTGCGCTATAAGGCTCTCCAGAAAAAATACGTTCTGCTTCCAGGTTAGTCCCATTGCGTTCTATATTAGGTGTATCCACAAGCTTTTCTACCGGCTCTTCAATTACAGGAGGAACGACCGCTCTATACGTCTCTACAGGAATTGGTGGAGGTATGATAATTTTTATATCTTCTTTTACGGGGGTAGTCTCTGTCTGTACGCCCTCTTTTTTCAGGCTACTGATAGCGACTTGCAGCTCCACGAGCATTTGAGTTAAGACATTGTCCCTTTTCTCCGCCTGTTCGAGTTTGTCCTTAACCTTCTCAAACTTATTGGTGACTCTTACTAGTAATACAAGAACTATTACGATCAAGATAAAAAGTATAAACTCCATATGAATCATGCTTTGGTTTATAATAACAGTCCTTTAACGATGTGTTAGCTGATTGTCTTTTGGGTTAAGTAGTAAAATTAACAAAAAAATGAAAGCTTTCTTGCTATATCCATGTAAATATCCGTTGAGTGGCCTAAAATCGCAGAGTGAGAACTATCTATATCCCCTATCTCAACTTAGTTGTTATATTTTTTTTTAGATTCCTCTGACTTGTGCGAATCGTTTCAAAACGCACAGATAAATATTTAACTAAAAAACGAATTATCAATAAAAGTTTATTTATAACTGGCTGTAATTATGACAATTAACACCTTTGTTAAATTATTCCTAAAATAATTTTTTCACACTTTCCTGCTATACATTTGGCCTATTAAAAACAAAATTTAATTCGCTATGAAATTCACAAAAATGACTTTAGCTATCGCATTGATAGCTCTTACTTTTGCTTCTTGCAAAGACCAAAAAGAAACACTTCCAACGGAAGAAACAACAACGGAAGTGGTAAAGGAGACTACACCAGAAGTTGTGGATACCAAAGTATTGGTTGCAACTTGGGTTCAACCAAACCCTATTAACGACAAAGAAGTACAAGGCTTCGAATTAAAAGAAGATGGAACAGCAACTTCAATTAATATGGCTACACTTAAAACAAACAAGTGGTGGGTAGAAGGCAATCAATTGTTCTTAGAACAAGAGAGTTTAGGTAATGGAACCTCAAGTGTTGATACAGTGTCATTTCAATTTGAGGTGGTTAATGGTACAACCTTAAACCTAGTTAATGGAGAGCTAAAAGACTCTTTTACAAAAAAATAATCTTTGCGTCGATTAATCAGATGAAAATGAAACAAACTGTACTTGCTTTAGCTTTTGTAGCTATTGCTATCGCTTCTTGTAAAAACCCGAAAGAAGCATCTGTAACGGAAGAACCAACGACTACTGCTACAGAACAACCTATTGCTGAAGTACCTGCTTCAAGTGAATTGATAGGTATTTGGACACAACCCAACCAAGCGGATACTGCAATTCTACAAGGCTTTGAATTAAAAAAAGACGGAACGATGGTAGCTGTAAATGACAAATCATTGTTATTTAGCACATGGAAAGTTGTGGATAATACCCTTGTGTTTGAAAGCAAGTTGGAAAATGTCGAAGCTGCTTCAGCGAAAATGAGTGCATTTAAATACGAACTTATAGCGGGTAAAACCCTGAAACTTGATGTGGATGGTACGATAGAAGAATTTACCAAACAATAAGAACTAGCTTATTGTATACAATATAAAAGCTACCTTAATCGGTAGCTTTTTTTTATAGCTACTTTATAATTTTCGTCTCTCGTATTACTTCACGACAATTTCATCGGCATCTTTTAAAAAACCAAATCGATCACGGGCTTTATCTTGCCTTGTTTTATCTAGGACACAATATTTTATTTGCTCTCCTTCTTGGGGTTCTATAATCGGTTGTCCCATATAATCAATCACTTGAGAATGTCCTGTATATTGATTGTCATTTTGATCTTCTCCACAGCGATTTACCCCAACAACATAGCTCATATTTTCAATCGCGCGAGCTTTCAATAGCGAATCCCAAGCATAGATTCGCTGATCAGGCCAACTAGCCACATACAACAACAAATCATAAACTCCACTACTATTTCGAGCAAAGGCCGGAAAACGCAAATCATAACACACCAAAGGACAAATATTCCACCCTTTATAAGATACAATAAGACGATCCGATCCTGGAGCATATACTTTCTCCTCACCAGCCAAAGAAAACAAATGGCGCTTGTCATAGGTTTTAAATTCACCCGTTGGCCAAATAAAAAACAAGCGGTTGTAATACTGTGCGCCCTCTTTGATGACAATACTACCAGTTAAGGCGAAATCAAGCGATTTGCAGCACTTTTGCAATTCATCAATAAACTTATCTTGCATCGTCATAAAAACGCGCTCAGGATGCATCGTAAAGCCTGAAGTAAACATCTCGGGTAAGACAACCATGTCGGTATCAGCCTCGATATGCTGTAATTGATTTTTAAAGTAAGTCGTATTTTTTTGCACATCTTCCCAAACTAAGGGAGCTTGAATTAGAGCTATTTTCATAATCAATCCTTAAGTAATTCAAAAATACGAAATATTATTGGGATGTAGTTCAGGTCAAAATCAGCACCTATCTCCTGTTTAGCGTTGAAATACAAGCAAAAAAATAGGAGAAACGCTTATTTCTCCTATTGTATGATTTTTAGTGGTTTTCATGCGTACACAGTTCGCTGTACTTATCTAATATCTGTTGAAAATAGATAAAGAACTCGGCACTTTTGTACTCAATCTTTGCCCATTTTTTATTTACTCCCTCTGCTTTTCGATCTGCCAGAAATTGAGATTTATTTCCTTTAAACTCCTCTACAGCAGCATTATAACCTGCTTTGTAATTATCTGTATCAAGATAATTCTCTTGCATATATTCCTGAAATGGCTTACAATCTTTATCCAATAGCATCATAAACTGGGCAGATTCCTTATTTGTTCTACGATATGCTCCATGAAATAAAAAGTAATACCCAGTCTTACCTACTGGAAAATAATAGTAATCCGTTAAGTAACGTCCAATTGACTTTCCATAATTAAGACTTTCATACACCACAACATCAGCATAAACAACACCTTTATAGTTCTTCAATGGATAAAAATCAACATAATACTTATCAGAAAACGTATATTTTTTGCCAAAATCGCGCATGCGGATTGGAAAATATTCTGTAAAATATTCCTCGTTTTTTTTATCGTGAATCACAATAGAAGAAACTTGATTTGATGAAATCATACGATAATCATCTGCTCCGTTATTCTTAAATTTAAATTCATAGGGATCATCATATCGATAACCAAAAAGTAATGCATTCCCTTTAAGAACACCAACTTCTGTGGTACCATTCTTAAATTTGACAATGGTTTTTCCTTGCTTTCCATAAAAACTAGAAACTCCAATCTGAGCCTGGCAAAAGAAAGAAATGCAGGTAAATAAAACACAAAGTAGTAAGGTTTTCATTAAACTAAATTTTATGTTAATAAAAACCAAATATATACTAAATAATTAAAAAGAATAGAGCCGTAGCAAAAAAAAAGCAGAACCTACTGTTCTGCTTTTCCCTTTTTCAAAAAAATATTAAAATCAATTATAAAGCTGCTTTAAGGTATTCTCTATTCATACGAGCAATATTCTCTAAAGAGATACCTTTTGGACATTCAACCTCACAAGCACCTGTATTTGTACAGTTACCGAAGCCTAAAGCGTCCATCTCAGCTACCATGTTCATTACACGGTCTGCCGCTTCAACTTTACCTTGTGGCAACAAAGCAAATTGAGAAACTTTAGCCGAAACGAATAACATAGCGGATGAGTTTTTACACGTTGCTACACAAGCTCCACATCCAATACAAGTCGCAGCGTCAAAAGACTTATCTGCATCGTGCTTAGGAATTGGAATCGCGTTAGCGTCTTGTGTATTACCAGACGTATTTACCGAAATAAATCCACCTGCATGTTGAATTTTATCAAAAGCGGTACGATCTACTACTAAATCTTTAATAACAGGGAAAGCTTTTGCTCTAAATGGTTCAATATAAATGGTATCCCCATCTTTGAACTTTCTCATGTGTAACTGACAAGTAGTAATTCCTCTATCTGGTCCGTGTGCTTGTCCATTAATAAATAAGGAACACATTCCACAAATACCTTCACGACAGTCGTGGTCAAATGCTACGGGATCATCCCCTTTCTCGATTAGCTCATTGTTTAAAACATCAAGCATTTCTAAGAAAGACATATCAGGAGAAACATCACTGATTTTATATTCAACGATTTTTCCTTGTTCTTTAGCGTTTTTTTGACGCCATATTTTTAATGTAAGATTCATCTGCATCGAATTTTTACAACAAGATATGATTCAAGAATCAATACCTCAATATTATTTATAACTACGAGTTACCAACTTAATATTTTCATACACCAAGTCTTCTTTGTGTAGAACAGCGTCTCTAGGATTTCCTTTGTATTCCCATGCAGCAGCATAAGCAAAGTTCTCATCATCACGTTCTGCTTCTCCTTCATCAGATTGGTGTTCTTCACGGAAGTGACCTCCACAAGATTCTTCACGGTGTAAAGCATCTTTCGCAAATAATTCACCTAACTCTAGGAAGTCAGCAACTCTTAATGCTTTTTCTAATTCTTGGTTAAAGCTATCTGCAGTTCCAGATACTTTCACGTCTTTGTAGAATTCCTCTCTTAATGCAGCAATTTCATCCATCGCTTCGTTTAATCCATTTGCATTACGAGCCATACCTACTTTATCCCACATAATTTTACCTAATTTTTTGTGGAAGTAGTCTACTGAATGTGATCCTTTATTGTTCATCAAGTGATCAATAATTGTCTGCACATTTTTCTCTGCTTCATCAAATTCTGGCAAATTAGTTGGAATCGTACCTGTACGAATATCATCAGCTAAGTAATCACCGATTGTATAAGGTAATACAAAATATCCATCAGCTAAACCTTGCATCAAGGCAGAAGCCCCTAGACGGTTTGCTCCGTGGTCAGAGAAGTTAGCTTCACCAATTACATAACATCCTTCAATTGTAGACATTAAGTTGTAATCTACCCAAACTCCACCCATGGTATAGTGAACAGCTGGATAAATCATCATTGGTGTTGTATAAGGATCCTCATCAACGATTTTCTCATACATTTGGAATAAGTTACCATACTTATTCTCAACTACATCTCTACCTAGTTTGTAAACTAGTTTTGCATCATTTTCATCCAAGTGATGAATACGCGTTTGCTCTTTTCCGTAACGTTCAATAGCAGAAGCGAAATCTAAATAAACCGCTTCTCCTGTTGCGTTAACTCCATATCCAGCATCACATCTTTCTTTAGCAGCACGAGACGCAACGTCACGAGGTACTAAGTTACCGAATGATGGGTATCTTCTTTCTAAGTAGTAATCTCTATCTTCTTCAGCAATCTGAGTTGGTTTTAATTTTCCTTCTCTAATTGCCACTGCATCTTCCATATTCTTTGGAACCCAAATACGACCATCATTACGCAATGATTCAGACATCAAGGTAAGTTTGGATTGGTGATCACCTGTTACAGGGATACACGTTGGGTGAATTTGTGTAAAACAAGGGTTAGCAAAGAATGCGCCACGTTTGTGTGCTTTCCAAGAAGCTGTAACGTTTGAACCCATTGCATTAGTTGATAAGAAGAATACGTTTCCATAACCACCTGTAGCAATAACTACGGCGTGACCTGAATGACGTTCAATCTCACCATTGATTAAGTTACGAGCGATAATTCCTCTTGCTTTTCCATCTACTAATACTAAATCTAGCATTTCATGACGGTTGTACATTTGGATTTTTCCACGTCCGATTTGACGGTTCATCGCAGAATATGCCCCTAATAATAATTGTTGACCCGTTTGTCCTTTCGCATAGAACGTACGAGAAACTTGTGTTCCCCCAAAAGAACGGTTGTCTAATAGACCTCCATACTCACGTGCTAATGGCACACCTTGTGCAACACATTGGTCAATAATATTTGCTGAAACTTCAGACAAACGGTGAACGTTTGCCTCACGTGCACGGTAATCTCCTCCTTTTACAGTATCGTAAAACAATCTGTGAATTGAGTCACCATCACCTTGGTAGTTTTTAGCAGCATTAATTCCTCCTTGTGCAGCAATTGAGTGTGCACGACGAGGAGAATCTTGATAACAAAAAGCTTTTACATTATAACCTAACTCTGCTAAAGTAGCAGCGGCAGCACCACCTGCTAATCCCGTTCCGACAACGATAACATCAATGTTACGTTTGTTTGCAGGGTTAACTAGTTTAATGTGGTTTTTATAATCAGACCATTTCTTATCGATTGGTCCTTGAGGTATCTTAGAATCTAATTTCATAATCAATTTCTTTAGGACTATTTAATAAAGTGAATGTACAATGGAATGATTGCAAACAAAGCAGGAACTAAATACGCAAATAAATAGCCTATGCCTTTAATCAAACAGTTGTACTTTGGATTGTTTATCCCTAAAGATTGGAATGCACTTGCAAATCCATGAGATAAATGGAATCCAAGAACGATCATTGCGATTACATACAAAATTGTGCTAATCAATCCTGTTGAAGGATCTTTGAAAAACTCAATCGTGATTTTGTGTAAATCTTTGTAACCATCTGCTATTTTTAAATCAGTACCTTTTTGATAAAACGCAGTTCCTTTAATTTCTAATTGTCCCATTTCAACCGCTCTTACATCGATCGGTTGTTCTTGAACAGTTTTGTAAATTAAAACCGGTTCTTGTCCTTCAATGGTAACTTCAATCGTTTGCAAAGGCATAGCCGAAAAGTGCATTTTTGCCCAGAAATTCACCATGTGTGTAACAATAAAAACTAACAATAAAGTTCCCAATATTGCCATGTTACGAGAAGCCCATTTGCTGTTTGCACCAGCGTTGTTCTTCGCATAGCCAATAGGGCGAGCTTTTTTGTTTTGAACCGTTAGAACTATACCATCAATCGCGTGGAAAAGGATTGAGATATACGTAACATAAGATAATATTTTTACAGCTGGATTAGTTGTCATGAATAAGGCATACTCATTGAATTTTGACGCATCCCCAAAAATCAACTGAAGATTCCCTATCAAGTGACCAACTAAAAACAAGCATAAAAATAACCCAGTAAGAGACATCCAGTATTTTTTTGCAATGGATGACTTTAAAAGTGCAGATTTTGCCATAATGTAATTTTAATGTTTTCTTGAAAAAATCAATCAAAAATACACCTAATTAACGTTATCCGCAATGCGCGAGCATCTATTTATACTCAATATAAACTATATTTCTCACACTTTTTTCTTTTAAAAAAATTGTTTCGAAACTAAATTTAAGATTAAATAATCATTTCTTCTAAAAGATTCTAAAACGACTTTAAAATATTCGCATCTATAACAAGAATAAAGTCTGCCAAACCTAGATTGAGTTTTTCGAAATCGCCCACTTTATCACTCTCAACCATCGTAATTGTTGCAACTTTTAGTTGTGAGGCATATTTTTGTAAATACCAAACAATCCCTTCATAGTTATTGCTGTGATACGAACCGTTATAATGAACAAGCAATTTACCTGTTTCGATATTCGATTGAATAAAATGAGCCATGGTTGCATCCTTAATTGCCTGTGCTTTAGGCAAGTTTTCATTGACATGACCCGCATCAAACATCGATAGCATTTCTTTATACCCAGGCAATTCAGGATCATAAGGGAAAGGCAAAGGTGCAATCCATGCTTTTTCTTCCACTTTTAAGGTATCTAAAGCTTCCATTCCCCCTTTATACAATAAACTCGCATAACGACGTGGTACATTCGTTGCTACAAAGGGAAAGTTTCTTTTTTTTGCGTACTCAACCAAAGGGCGATAATCCCCTTTATAATTATTCCACAAACGCACTTCTTTTGAAAATTCTTCTTCTGTGATTTTACCTGTGACATAGTTTGACAATCCTTCTTGATTATCTGCTTCAAACATTTCTGCTCCTAAAATAAGGTTGTGTTTTTCGCCTAAACTTTCGGTCACTTTTAACTGCAGCCAATGCCCCAAAGAATTGTTGTGAAACTCCCCAAACAAGACAACATCAGATTTTGCCAATTGATTAATCATTGCTTTGTAGGTAACTTTTTTCCCTTTTGCATTGTAAATTTGGTACGGTTGTCCGTTACTAGCAAAAATAGTTCCTACTAATAAAGCGAACAATACACTATAAATATATTTCATGTTACGTATGTTTTTATAATCCCCAAAGATATATTTATTTCAATAATTTAGAATAATTAAAAATAGAAATACCTGATGTAAGGAAGGATTTATACCCAGAAAGTTTTTTTTTTGCTACCCATCTTTTACTTTTGTAAACACAATAAAAACACACCTAATGATTCAGAAATCATTGCTATATAAAAACATTCACGTCAATTACTACGATTCAGGCAAAGGGAATACGCTACTTTTTCTTCATGGTTTTTTAGAAAACGCCAAAATGTGGACGGATTATGCAACTTTTTTATCTTCTAAATATCGCGTGATTAGCCTTGATTTATTAGGGCATGGCGAAACAGGATGCTTGGGATATGTGCACTCCATGGAAGACATGGCTGATGCTGTTTTTGCTGTTATTCATCATTTAAAACTCAGAAAAGTAACCTTAATCGGGCATTCCATGGGCGGCTATGTTGCCTTGGCTTTTGCTGAATTATACCCAGATCACGTAAAAAATCTGATTCTAATTAACTCAACGGCTCGCGCAGATACACCTGAAAGGGTTCTAAATAGAGATCGAGCCATTGAATTGATAAAAAAAAATGCCCCTATATTTATCTCCATGGCAATCAATAACCTTTTTGGAGACCACCTCAAACCTCAATTGGAAAAAGAGATTAATCACGCCCGAGAGGAAGCTTTAAAAACACCTAAACAAGGTGTAATTGCAGCTCTTGAAGGCATGAAAACAAGAATCGATAGAGAAGTACTTCTTCACTTCGCTCCTTATCCTATCGCCTTTATTCTAGGTAAAGAGGATACCGTTGTTCCGTACGAAGAAACCTTAGAACAATTGAAAGAAACCCAAGTAAGCGTAATCCCATTAGAAGGGGGACATATGCTGCATTTAGAACAAAAAGAAGCCCTAAAGCATCACCTTGCTGAGCTTTTAAAAACTTGATTATACAAGCTAAAAAAACGCGAGAATTTTTCAATTCTCGCGTTTTTTTATAAGGTCTCAACGAATGGAGTTTCCCCATCTAAAATCACCAATAGCAGTTGAATTAATTCTTCTTTAAATGCAGCTAAAACCAGGGGGGTAATCTCATGATCCACATTTCGTCCCTCTCTGAATCCAAAAAACAAAAATCCTTCTTTTCTATTTTTAAACGAATAAATCCCGGCTTCTAAGGTTTGCAAATTATTTTGTTCTGCATACATCAAAGCGTAACACAACAATTGAATAATCTTATCATTTTTCAAGTGCTCCGTCAACCCTTCCCATTGGGATAGCTTAACCTGAGTGGACTCTACTTTTCCCGTTTTATAATCAATTACGCGAATTTTTCCATTTCGCCGTTCAATGCGATCTACAAAGCCAAATAATTTGATTGGGTAAGGCAACCTAGAATCTGTTAATACATACTCTAAACGGGTTTCTAAAGCTAACAATTCAACTTCATCCCCCTGTTCTAATCCTCTTACTTCTTCGCGCAAAAAATGATAGACATTGCGCTTAGCTACTTCGAAAGCCAATAGGTTTTTTCCCATTTTTTCTTTGTCGCTATTGTAGATTTCTTCAAATTGATGTTGCACTTCTTCATCCGCCACACGTTGAATTTGCTTGATCATCGCCACATTTAAAGTTTCGCCTACATAAGGCTGATACAAATTCTCTAAAGCATTGTGTATAATCGTCCCTAGCGTATTTAAAGCCACACTCTCTTCTACCTCATCTACTTCGCGAATACGCAACACTTGCTGCACATAAAACTGCAAAGGATTGCGCAAATAGGTCGTTAAGGCAGAGGGAGAAAAACCTTTGACTGTCGCGATATTTTTTAATTTCGCCTGGAGCTCCTCCGATTTAGCAATCGCAATCGGCTCATAGGCCTTATCGGGTAAATAAGCAGAATAAGTTACAGTAACAACCTCATGTGCTGCTTGCTTTTCCATTTCCAATTGTGTTAAAAATCGACTCTTTTCACCTGCATCAATACCCTCTGCTTGAGAGTTGTAAATCAAATATACCTGCTTGGCTCTCAAGAGTAAGTGATAAAAGTGAAAACTGTAAATGGCATCTTTCTCTTTATAGGTTGGCAAGCCCAATTCTCTTTTTACATCGTAAGGAATAAAAGACTGCTGGGTTTTACCTGAAGGAAATTTACCTTCATTGACTGAGGTAACAATCACCGTGTCAAAATCCAATACTCTACTTTCTAGAATCCCCATAATTTGCAACCCTTCCAAAGGATCTCCTTCAAAAGACACTTCACTCATATCCATAATTTGCTTATACAAAACATGCAATAAATCTATGGAATGAATAAATGGGTATTTCTCACAATAAGAAAGCAAGCGATTCAACAAATTATAAGCGGTAAATAAAAAGGCCTTCATCAATCGATTTTGTCGACTATCAACGGCTAGTTTATTTTTAACCACGATAACTAAAGCAATTAGACTTTTTAAAATAGTTGCAGGGTCTTTATCCTTCCACGTAGTAAAAACAAGTGTTTTCGCTTCCGTATCGCCCGTGTTAATCCAAGTATCAAATCGATCAAAAGAAAAGAAGGTCAAGTTTTTTTTCTGTATTTCAGAAACTACCTCATCTACATCAAATAAGCCTTCCATAACTGGACTTGTCAGTACTTCCAGAACATCTCTATAGTAAAACACATACCGGTTACCTCCGCGACGAACAGCGGCCAAGTGCATTTTAAAAACTTTGTTTAAAAACAATTGAACGGGACTACTATTGCCACTATATCCCATGGTAATATTTAAACTGCTGACCGCACTCGGTAAACCGTATAAAATAGGCTGTAACAAGTTCTCATCCCCTAAAACAACGGCTATTTGATCTAAAGCAGCGCCAGCTTCAAGTGCTTTATCGATAACAGAACCCACAATTTTAGCTTGTCCTACACTTTTAGGTGTTTGAATAATTTCAATCCTCTTTTCTTTTCCAAAACTCGTAGTAATCCACTCAAATGGATGGTTTTGATAATAGGCCCACTTTTGTTTTATTCTCCTGAGAAACAAGCCTGCATCGTGATAGGAATCATTCAAAAACACTTCATCAATATCCCAAAAAACTCGGGCTCGATCTTCTTCTAAGAAATATTGAATAATGACTTCCTCAGCGGCATTTAGTGCATTAAAACCCGCAAAGTAATAGTCTTTTGAATTCGTCTTTAAAAAATCCTGATGCATAGCCACCGCTTCTCGGTATATCATTCCCTTATAGCCAATCTTTTTATTTTTTAAATAGCGATATAAGTGTTCATAATACGCGGGTATTTGCTCCCAGAATTTCAGGTAATTTTTAACCAAATCGGTCTGCTGACTCACATCAACGGCCCAATGATTAATATCTTCAATATTTTTTAAATAACTAAATACGTGGTTTGGATTCAATAAATAGCGGTCTACTTCATTAAAATCTTGCAATAGCATTCGCGCCCAATTGACAAAATAATCGAAATCTTCAGCTTTTTCTGCTTGTATTTCCGTATAAACATGATAAAATTCAAATAAAAGCTCAATCGAATCAATACCTCTTAATGCTGCAATATCTTGAACTAATTCTTCAATACTGATAATACTGGGTGAAAAAACACTATGATCATAAAATGATTTAAGTTGTTCTAATAAAAAAACTTTGGCTCTTTTATTAGGTAAAACAACCACCAAATTATCCATAGAAGAAGGAAAATTCTTCTTTATTTCTACGCTTAATTGATTTAAAAAACTGGTCTGATTCATGGAATTAAAGGTACTAAAAAAAAGGGCTTCGAATACTCGAAGCCCTTTTCTATATCTTGTGGATATTCAAATTATTTTTGTACTTGAATTTCAACACGTCTGTTTAACTCACGTCCTTTAACTGTTTTGTTAGAAGCGATTGGGTCAGCAGAACCATAACCTTTAGAAGTTAATCTGTTTGCATCAACACCTTTCTCAACTAAGTATACTTTAACAGCATTAGCTCTGTTGTCAGATAACGGAACGTTAACTTTATCAGATCCTGTGCTATCTGTATATCCAGCAATGTGGAATTTAGCAGTTGGGTATTCTTTCATGATTTTTACGATGTTGTCTAAAACAGTGTAAGAAGCATCTTGGAAGGTAAACTTACCTGTATGGAATAAAATTGTTTTTCCATAGTCGTTAAGTTGTTTAACTTGCTCTTCTTTAATTTCTGGACAACCATTGTTTGAAGCTGGACCAGGAACGTCTGGACATCTATCTAAATGATCAGGAACTCCATCTCCGTCTCTATCTGGCCATGGACAACCTTTGTTTTCTTTTGGACCAGGAACTTCAGGACACTCATCTAAATGATCAGGAACTCCATCTCCATCTGTATCAGGACATCCGTTGAATTCTGGTAAACCTGGAACATCTGGACATTCGTCTAAATGATCAGGAATTCCGTCTCCGTCTGTATCAGGACATCCGTTGAATTCTGGCAAACCTGGAACATCTGGACATTCGTCTAAATGATCTGGAATTCCGTCTCCGTCTGTATCAGGACATCCGTTGAATTCTGGCAAACCTGGAACATCTGGACACTCATCATATTTATCTAAGATTCCGTCTCCATCTCTATCAGATCCTCCAAATTGGAAGCGAATCCCCATGAAGTGTTGCATATGAGATGCTACATCAACGTCTGGAGTTCTTGTATCGTCAAATGAATGTTTGTACGTAGACTGAAGTGTTAAAGCGATATTTTCAGTAAACCAAAAGTTTAATCCTAAACCACCATTAACAGTACCTGTACTTGCATCACCCATAAAAGTATAACCTCCACCTACTAATAGGAATGGATCAACCACTTTTGAATGCAATAATTCTTTGAAGCTATATTTAACTTCAGCGTCAATACCATAGTAAGATAAATCACCAGGGTTGTATTTTAAATACCCTTCAGATTCTTTCGAAATAAATTTTTCAATTTTATTTACTGATCCTACAACACCTAATGAAAATCCATCACCTAGGTATCTAGATACATTTAAATAAGAAATTGAAGGTAAAATGTTCCAATCTGACGTTTGGAAATAACCTCCCATTCTGTGCGAAAACCCTTTTGCCGAACTAACTTTAGTGTTTACAGCATTTGCACCAATAGTTACAGCCCATGGATGGTCCGCATCTTGTGCCTGAGTCGAAAGACCCGCACACAGTATTGCAGCTGCAATTAATTTGTTGAGATGTTTCATAACTTTATTTTTCTATTTATTGTAATGTTAAAACAAAAATACAATTATATGTGTAGTTAACAAATTTTATTCTTAACAATTATTATGTTTTACCAAAAAAAAACAAGAATTAGATGACTTTTAATTCTTTTCCAACTTCTATAAAAGCCTTAATGGCATGATCGAGGTGCGCTTGGGTATGTGCTGCAGATAATTGAACGCGAATTCTCGCTTTATTCTGAGGCACAACCGGATAGAAGAATCCGATTACGTATACGCCTTTTGTTAACAAGCGATCAGCCATCTCTTGAGATAATTTGGCATCGTATAACATTACGGGTACAATTGCAGCATCCCCATCAATGATGTCAAAGCCTGCTTTTTTCATACCTTCTTTGAAATAATTGGTATTCCACTCTAATTGATCACGCAATTTGGTGTCTTTTTGCAATAATTCAAATACTTTTAAGGAAGCACCTACAATCATAGGAGCCAATGAATTAGAAAATAAATAAGGACGTGAACGCTGTCTTAATAGCTCAATAATTTCTTTTTTACCTGTGGTATATCCTCCCATAGCACCTCCTAGTGCTTTTCCTAAAGTACCTGTAATGATATCTACTCTGCCCATTACATTCTTCGCTTCCAGTGTACCCTTACCCGTTGCACCGATAAATCCGGCAGCATGGCACTCATCTACCATCACCAAAGCATCGTATTTATCTGCTAAATCACAGATTTTATCTAAGGGAGCCACTAGTCCATCCATAGAAAACACGCCATCCGTAACAATCATTTTGAAACGATGTCCAGCCTCATTGGCCTTAATTAATTGTTGTTCTAAATCAGCCATATCATTATTGTCATAACGATAACGAGCCGCTTTACACAAACGAACTCCATCAATAATTGACGCGTGATTTAAACTATCTGAAATAATAGCATCTTCCGCACCTAGCAAAGGTTCAAAAACCCCACCATTTGCATCAAAAGCAGCGGCATACAAAATGGTATCCTCTGTGCCATAAAAATCAGCTATTGTTGCTTCTAATTGTTTGTGAATATCTTGTGTACCACAGATAAAACGCACCGATGACATACCAAATCCATGGGTATCTAAGGCATCTTTAGCTGCTTGTACAACCGCTGGATGTGAGGATAATCCTAAATAGTTATTCGCACAAAAATTTAATACTTTTTCTCCTGTAGAAACTGTAATTTCTGCTCCTTGTGGCGAAGTAATAATTCTTTCTCTTTTAAACAAACCATTGTCTTCAATCGACTTTAACTCTTGTTGTAAATGGTCTTTAATTTTTCCGTACATACTTACTTTTTTTAAGCGTTAACTATACTCTTTTACAAATGTATTATATTTAAATCATCCTCTCCCATATATAAAATAACTTTTTTAGCCACTTCATATCCCATTTCTTTCAAAGAATCTTCATATTTAGCAAGTTGTTGGATGTATTTTTCCTCTGGTTTTCCCGTTTTATAATCGAGTAAATACGCTTGTTTGTCTTTAATCAGTACGCGGTCGGGAATCAGGTTGTTTTTGCCTTTGCCAATAATCATGCGTTCATTGTATACTAAACCTTCCGAAAAATAAACCTGCAAGTCGGGATGGGTGATAATTTGTTGAATCGCTGCTTTAAAATTTGCTTTCTCGCTTTCTACAATCAACCCCTCTTCCAAGGCTCTTTGGATAGCCCTGTCTACGTCTTGGTCGGTTTGAATAAACGACATAATCTTATGCGTAATATTTCCGTATGCAATTGCCTCCCCTACTTGGGTGTCCCACATCAGCGCCTCTCTTTCTGCAATTTTAATGTCATTAAAGTTAAACAATGTCTCCACACTTTGAATTAACTTATTTTGATCTAGGACAGACTCACTAGGTGCTGACAAGCGAATTGGATTTCCAAATTCATAGACGTTTACCTCCTCGTCATAAAGAGCTTGTTGACGCAAATAATGGATAAAGAAACGCGACATATTATTCTTGTATTCCCCCTCTTTTTTTACATCTCTAGTGGTAATGATATGCAGTTGCTCTTCTGCTCTCGTTAGGGCAACATACAAAACATTGATATTGTCTAACAATTCTTCTTGTTCCTTTTGGGCATATAGTGCTTCTGCAAATACACCGTATTCTGCAACCTCTTTTTTTGCATCTACTAAGGCTTTAGGCAATTCTATCCCCGTATCAAACTCATCAAACTCCACCCATAATTTATCGCGATTTGATCGATCGTAATCTTCTTCCGCAAAAGGAAAAATTACAACGGGAAATTCTAATCCCTTCGACTTGTGAATGGTCATCAATTGAACGGCATTTTTGCCTTCTGGTGTTGGAATACTAAATTTATGGTTGTTATCTTCCCAATACAAAATAAAGTCACCAATCCCATATTGGTTCTTGATGGTTCGCTCTAACACGATATCTAAGAAATACAACACATAGGAACTCGTTGCTTTGGTTGGGAAAAAAGCGCGAACAATAATCTCTACTGCTTCATACAGGGATTTTTTTCTACACTGATCAAACGAGATTAGAAGGTCTTTGGTTAACAACCAAGCTTCTAAATCGGCATCGGATGAATGAGTTAATCCTTCTTCTATAAAATCGTGTACCGCTTCTTGTTGTCTTTTACTGGCGATATAATACAGCATCAAAGCTTTAGATTCTTTGTCCTCTTTATTTCGAATATAACGCAACACATCCATAATTAAACGCACTTCGGTTGCATTACTTATCAATAAGGAATCAGACGATAGGATCGGTATTTCCTGTTCTGTCAAATAATTGGCTAAGGCGATTCCGTGAGCGCGCTTGCGTGTTAAAACAACAATGTCGCTATACTGAAAACCCTGTGCCATACATTGCTTAATGGTCGCTAATGTAGCTTGTAAATACAGCTGTTCCTTGTCAATCTCATTTTCTTTATCGAGTAACTGTTCCTCCAAAAACTGAAGGTTGACATATCCCCCTTCTTTCGCATTGGTTTCTTGAAAACTTTGATTTTCGTATATATTTTTATAATCCTCTTGCGTAAAAAAGGAAGAGATTCCTTTAAAAAAGGAATTATTAAAGTGAATGACTTCCGAATAACTGCGGTAGTTCTTACCCAAAACAACAACTTCTTTATCGGGATTAGAAAACGGATTGTCTTCTTTACTTAAAGCAATGAATTGCTCTGCTTTTCCTCCGCGCCAGCGATAAATCGATTGCTTGGGATCCCCCACTAACATCAGGGTTCCCTTTACCCCAAGATCTTCACCAGCCAAAGCATTATCAATCAAGGGCACCAAATTATCCCATTGCATCACCGAAGTATCTTGAAATTCGTCAATAAAAAAATGACGGTAACGCTCTCCTAACCGCTCGTAAATAAAAGGGGCTGGTTGATGTTGAATCTCATTGTGGATAATGGCGTTAAATTGACTGATCGACAACATGTTTTTTTCTTTTTGAATATTTTGCATTTCAATACCCAAAATATTCAACAGCGATAAAGGTGTAATGTTTTTTAAGAAAGCTTGATAAAATAATCGCTTGGCAAATAATTGGTAGATATTCGCCAATTGTTTAAGTACTTCAGGCAACAAGGCTTCAATCGTATCTCGATCTTTGGCTGCTTTGAGCAGGGTCACTTCTTCAAATTCCAAATATTTTCGTTGGGTACTCTTGCCTGTATTTTGTATAATAGCTAAAAGGTGATTGGGGAAGGTTCCTCGCGAAAAAGATTTCATATCCACTCCTTTGCTAAGTAACAAATCCCAAATGGCTTGTCCTTTCTGCTGACTTTCTACCGTTAGTTCTTCTATTTTTTTGCGCAAATAATCGCGGGTTTCTACAAAATCCTCCAGTGTTTTAGTATCGAATAAAGCAATCTCATCTCGGTTATTTTCATTCAACAACAAAGCCCCCATCTCTTTCAATTCTCTCGTAATATCCCAACTCTTATCATTATCGGCTTTGTCAATAGAAAAATCAATTAATACCTTGGTCAACGCTTCATCTGTACCTGCTTTTGCAATTACAGAATCTACCGCTTCTTGTAGCAATTCATCTGAATCTAAAGAAACTTCAAAACTCATTGGCAAATTCAAGTCAAAAGCGAAGGAACGAATTACTTTATGGGTAAATTTATCAATCGTAGAAATATCAAAAGAAGCATAATTGTGAATAATATGCTTCATAATACGTTCGGATTTTTGCTTGATTGCCGCTTCTTTCAACCCTGTTTCCTGCTCAATTTGCGCTAACATGGGTTGAAATTTCTTGCCTGTTTCCTTCTGTGAAAAAGCATATAAACAGGAGAGAATTCGACTTTTCATTTCCGCTACAGCTTTATTGGTAAAGGTGATGGCTAAAATTTTTCGATAGGCATCGTCTGACCGATCGGTTAAAACGATTTTTAAATATTCTTTTACTAAAGTATGTGTTTTTCCTGATCCCGCCGAAGCGTTATAGACTGAAAATGAAGCTTTATCCACGTTAAATGTCCAATTATTCCTTAACTCATATTAATTCACAAGATTTTTTATTTTCAATAGAAAATCCCTAAATTTGAATAAAAATAACACTAATCTTTAAATAATACGAATTATGGCTTTCGAATTACCACAATTACCTTATGCGTATGACGCATTAGAACCACATATTGACGCACGTACAATGGAAATCCACCATACGAAACACCACAATGCCTATACAACTAATTTAAATGCAGCAATTGCTGGTACAGAATTAGAAGGCAAAACAATCGAGGAGATTTTAACAAACCTTGATATGTCAAATGGTGCTGTTCGCAACAACGGTGGAGGTTTCTATAACCATAACTTATTCTGGACCGTAATGAGCCCGAATGGTGGTGGAGAACCAACAGGAGAATTAGCGGACGCTATCGCTAAGGATTTCGGTTCATTTGCAAACTTTAAAGAAGCTTTTGCAAAAGCAGGGGCTACTCAATTTGGTTCAGGTTGGGCTTGGTTGAGCGTTAAAGACGGTAAATTAGTAGTATCAGGTACACCCAATCAAGACAATCCACTTATGCCAACTATCGCAGGTGGAACGCCAATCTTAGGCATGGATGTTTGGGAACATGCGTACTACTTAAACTACCAAAACAGACGCCCTGACTATATCTCTGCTTTTTTCAGCGTAATCAACTGGGCTGAAGTTGCTAAAAGATATGCAGCAGCTAAATAAAAAATAAAGAGTAATCTCTTTAAATAACGAAAGGGAAGTATCGCGGATACTTCCCTTTTTTGTTTGATATGTATCTTTATTAACTCGTTTTCCTTCTAATGTTATACTCTTTTTTAAGCATCTTCTACTCTTTTTTTTCGTAATTTCCCTATCTATTACTTTTACCTGTATGCCCATGCAATTAGATCATGAACCAGAGAGCCTAAGACACAAATCCAAACGAAACTATATCATCATTGGTTTTAACCTGGTGATGCTGTTCGCTTTGATTCATTTTCTACCCTATGAACCTCAAGTAAATAAAGGACTTGCACTGCTTGCCTTTGTTGCTGTTTTATGGTTAACAGAAGCACTACACGTAACTACAACAGCTGTTTTCGTTCCTGTCCTCGCTATTGGATTAGGATTAACGGATGTTCAACCCGCACTCGTTTCATTTGCAGATCCTAATATCTTTCTATTCCTGGGCGGTTTTGTGCTTGCAGGGGCTTTACATGTACAAAAATTAGATCTAATCATCGCTAGTAAGCTTATGCGTTTAGCCAAGGGACGATTGGCACATGCGATATTCTATCTATTTATCACTACGGCAGTTCTATCCATGTGGATTAGTAATACGGCTACGGTAGCTATGATGCTCCCCCTCGTAATAGGTATCTTGAGTCAACTCGATAAAGTAGAACACCGCAACACCTATGTATTTGTCTTACTTGGGATTGCCTATAGCGCCAGCATTGGCGGTATGGGAACAATTGTTGGAAGTCCTCCCAATGCTATTGTTGCTTCTCAATTAAATCTATCTTTTGCAGCATGGCTAAAAATGGGATTGCCCATGGTCTTTATTCTTTTGCCTTTAATGATTGGCGTGATCTATTTTGTGTTCAAACCTAAACTCAACCTAACCTTTGAACATCAAATGGAAAAAATTCCCATGAATACAGATCGTTGGATTACGTTAGGTATTTTCTTTTTTACAGCGCTTTGTTGGATTTTAAGCACTCAAATTAATCCGCTATTCGCTGCCTTGGTAGGATTTGAAGGCACATTTAAAAACTTTGATACCTTTATTGCTTTGTCTGCGTTTATTTTAATTTGTATCAGTCAGGTATCTCGTTGGAAAGAACTACAACACAACGTCGATTGGGGAGTTTTACTTTTATTTGGTGGAGGATTAACCCTGAGTATGGTGCTCAGAGAGTCTGGAGCAAGTAAGGTGATGGCTGATTTATTGATCTCAGTGATTCGCGATAGTCCGTTTTTTGTGATAAGCTTAATCGTTGCTTTTTTTATTGTGTTCTTAACGGAATTTACCTCCAATACAGCTAGTGCGGCACTCTTAGTTCCCCTCTTTTTTTCTATTTCACAAGAACTAGGTATACATCCCCTAGGGCTTTCTATGATTATTGGATTAGGTGCTTCTTGTGCGTTCATGCTCCCTGTTGCAACCCCACCTAACGCCCTTGTTTTTGGCACCGGGGATATTCAACAAAAGGAAATGATGAAAGCAGGGTTCATCTTAAATATTTTCTGCTCGATTATTATAGCCACAGTGGCTTACTTTTTTTGGTTAGAGTAGATGCAGAAATCCATCTTGGTTTCTTATTTTTCTGAAAATTATTTCAAAACTATAAAATTACGAGCTGTTCAACTAGATCCAGTAGTATCAAATCTATGAAGTAAAGAACGAAAGCTATCTAACCAAGCATTCTTCTTTCTATTGCATATCTTTCTTTGTATCTTTTTTTATCAAAAAAGGCAAGAAAAGTTACTGACAGACTAATAAATGTATATTTTGTTTTTTTAGTAAAACCTTCGGTTTTTTATGTGTTACCTGTCCTTTTACCGCAACACCTTACAAAATAAAATACTTGTCAATTTTTCGGTTGTCTGACAACTCATATCAAAAGTATCTTTGCACAAACAAATAAAAAAATGAAAACAGAAACTCACAATATAAACGACATAAAAATAGCCGAAATAATTTCGGAGGAAACTATAATCAGTACAACCGAAGACGGATTAGATCTATTAGGAAACGTGTACTACCAAGGCTTGGACAGAATTGTGCTAAATAAAAAAATATTACACCCGCCTTTTTTGACCTGAAAAATGGAATTGCAGGAGAAATTCTTCAAAAATTTTCTACTTATCGAGTTAGATTGGCTATCGTTGGCGACTTCTCTAAATACAAAAGCAAAAGTTTAAGTGCCTTTATTTTTGAAAGCAACAAAGGCAGACATATCAACTTTGTTAACTCCACGACAGAAGCATTAAAAATTCTTTCTACCTAATGAATTCAAAAAGCATCAAAATGACTTCAAAAATTCTCGACCAAAAGGTGGAAATATATAATGACAGAACAAAAGAGAAATGGGAGCTTTAGAAATTGACCCAATGAGATTAATTACAGCAGCTGCAAATGGTCAAAAAAATCAGGAGGAATTACAAGTAATAGTAAGAACGCTTATTGAAAGCTTTACACAAGGGACAACCTTATTAATTTCAAGTACAAGAGAAAAAGTAAGCCAATTTAATGGAGAGATGGATGCAAAGACAGAAGTAGCATTAACTTTCTTACGTACTATACTCCGCTTGAGTAAATATTGCGAAAAGGTATGCCGTAGCTAAATAAAAAATAAAGCGTAATCGCTTTAGATAACAAAAGGGAAGTATCCGTGATACGTCCCTTTTTATGTAGTATTGCCCTGTCCTGAAATAACGAAACAAAAAAAGCACCAATCTTTCGATCAGTGCTTTTATATCTAATACTCAATTTCTATTAATACGGTTTTTCATCTCTACCTTCATAGAAGTTGATGAAAGCGCGGTTAACCACGCGATTTCCTCCATGCGTTGGATAATCTCCTGTGAAATACCAATCTCCTAAGTTTCTAGGACAAGCTTTATGCAGGTTTTCAATCGATTGGAATACGATTTTTATTTCAGATTTAATACCTTCTTCTGTTACCATTTGAGCAATCTTTGCAGAAACCTCTTCATCGGTAAAAGGAGCGTAAATATCCTTCACATAATTGATAACCTCTTCATCTTTTAGGCCGACTTGGGCTTTTGATTTTTGGTATACCTCTTCTACAAGGTGGTACATATTGCGTTCTTTCAACAGCTCAATTACCGCTTGAAAAGCAATTAACCCTTCTAATTTTGCCATATCAATTCCGTAGCAATCAGGGTAGCGCACTTGAGGTGCCGCAGAGACAACTACAATCTTTTTTGGGTTTAAGCGATCCAACATGCGGATGATACTCTTCTTCAAAGTTGTACCGCGTACGATACTATCGTCAATAATAACTAAGTTATCCGTAGGTTGAATTACCCCATAAGTAACGTCATATACGTGAGCTACTAAATCATCGCGACTGCTGTCATCGGTAATAAACGTACGAAGTTTCGCATCTTTAATTGCTATCTTTTCTGTACGCAATTTTACAGCTAATATTTCCTGTAATTTTTCTTCTGACAATGCATCTTTATGCTGCAAAATATCTGAAATCTTACGTTGATTCAAGAAGTCTTGCGCACCTTCAATCATACCAAAGAAAGAAGTTTCTGAAGTATTTGGAATATAGGAGAATACGGAATTATCCGTATCGTTATCAATTAAATCCAAGACTTGAGGGAAGATAAATCGACCTAAATCCTTGCGTTCTCTGTAAATCTCTGCATCATTTCCTCTTGAAAAGTACACGCGTTCAAATGAACAGGCTTTTAGCGGAAGAGGATCTAAGATTTGTTCAAAGTGTACACTTGCATCTTTCTTTACGATAATCGCTTGTCCTGGCGTTAATTCTTTGATATCTTCAAATGGAACATTTAAAGCCGTTTGAATCACTGGGCGCTCACTTGCTACTACAACGATTTCATCATTCTCATAGTAAAAAGCTGGACGAATACCCGCCGGATCTCTTAATACAAATGCATCACCATGACCCAACATTCCGGCCATAGTAAATCCACCATCCCAGTTTTTTGAAGCTCTTCTCAAAACACGAGCAATATCCAAGCGCTCTCCAATAATAGGGGAAGCTGCTTTTTTAGAGAATCCTTCTTGTTTAATTTTATAGTATAAATCATCAATCTCATCATCTAAGAAATGACCGATTTTTTCCATTACAGTAATCGTATCCGACATTTCTTTCGGATGTTGTCCAAGGCGAACTAAATCGTCAAACAACTCTCTTACATTAGTTAAATTGAAGTTTCCCGCAACAATCAGATTGCGGTGCATCCAATTATTTTGACGCAAAAAGGGATGTACACTTTCAATGCTATTTTTACCAAAAGTCCCATAACGCACATGACCTAAAAACACTTCTCCCAAATACGGGATGTGTTTTTTCTGTAATTCAGCGCTTTCTGCATATTCAGGATGCTCTTCCATCTCTGAATTAATACGTCCATTGATTTGGGCAAAAATATCTTGAATCGGCTGTGCTTTATTTGAACGCACACGACTAATATAGCGTTCGCCAGGTTCCATATCAAGCTTAATGCTTGCTAAACCTGCTCCATCTTGTCCTCTATTATGTTGTTTTTCTAATAACAAGTACATTTTTTGTATTGGATAAAATGCACTCCCATATTTTTCTTTATAATAGGATAGAGGCTTTTTTAATCGTAAAAAAGCAATTCCACATTCGTGTTGCAGTGCGTCGCTCATAGTTTAGTGTGTTGTGTGTTATCATTAAAAAAAGCCCCACGACGAGGCTTAGTATGTTGCATGTTTAAGTGAGTTCAATGTCGAACTGCGTTAACATTTTAAATTGCATTAATCTTTTTTTCATTTCGGTTTCTTCTAATTGCTCCATGCGCTGTGTGCCGAATTCTTCTACACAGAAAGAAGCTAAGTTAGACCCAAAAATAATGGCATTCTTCATACATTGAAAAGAAACACTTCCTCTTTCTGTTAGATAACCCGCAAAACCTCCTGCAAAAGTATCCCCTGCTCCTGTTGGATCAAATACTTCTTTTAAAGGCAAGGCTGGAGCAAAGAAAACCTCTTTTCCAGAAAACAGCAAAGCTCCGTGTTCTCCTTTTTTTATCACCACGTACTTAGGTCCCATTTCATGAATCACTTCAGCTGCTTTTACGAGCGAATATTCACCCGATAATTGACGAGCTTCCTCATCATTAATCGTAATCACATCGACCTGTTTCAATACTTCTTTCAGTTCTTTTAGCGCACAATTCATCCAAAAATTCATGGTATCTAAAACCACTAGTTTCGGTTTTTTATCTAATTGAGCTAAAACAGATTGTTGAATAGAAGGATGTAAATTACCTAACATAACAACATCTGCTTGCTTAAAACCTACTGGAACCACCGGTTTAAAGTCGGCCAACACATTCAATTGTGTCTCTAAGGTATCTCTTGCATTTAAGTCGTTGTGGTATCTGCCGCTCCAAAAGAAGGTTTTACCTCCTTGAACCACTTCAATACCCGTTGTATCTATATGTTTACTTTCTAGTAATTCTATATATTCTTTAGGAAAATCATCACCTATTACAGAAACAATCGCTGATTCTACCTCAAAATGAGAGGCAGAAAGTCCTATATAGGTGGCAGCGCCTCCCAGTACTTTGTCCGTTTTTCCGAATGGTGTTTCTATCGTGTCAAACGCCACTGTTCCGACGATCAATAACTTGTTCATATTTTTGGAAAAGAAATAAGATGCAAATATATAGCATTCCTCATTTTAGAACAAAAATTAATCTCCTTTATTCTAAAATTAACTTATAGTCAATGCCTTACACGTATATAGATATCCTTAAGACGCGCAACTAAACGTACTTACCAATACAAGAAAAAACGTACTATTCTAATACTTAAGCAGATATAAATTCCTCTTTTTAAATCCAATCGAGTTACAATATCTATTCGCATTCGCAAATTCTAATCCCTAAGCGATGAAGAGTCCTAATTTCTCCCTTTTTATTTTCCGTCAGCATTACTTTAACAACCCCAACAGAATATGTCAACAATAGATCAACAATCCTTCAACAATCCTTCAACAAAAAGCCCCCTCAGCGAAGCATTCTTGGGGAATTGTTGAACTAGTGTTGAACAATCTCCCTAAAACACTAGTATTCCTTAGCCTTAAAAATTGGAATAAAAACGCCCTTACCTCCTAAAACAAGCTAAATCAACGCATTAGATTTTATAAAAAAATCTCCATGTATACCAATAAAAAAGGGACCAGACTAACTTCTGAACCCCTCTATTTTCTAAGTAACACTATGTTTTTTGTATTCAATTTTATCCTTGATGCTGTTCGTAATAGTCGTCAATCAACAAATTCTTTTGTTTAGCTGCCTGAACGGCTAAAACATCACATCGTTCGTTCATCGGATGGTTATTGTGTCCTTTAACCCATTGAAACGACACTTGGTGTTGTCTATAAATACGCAAAAAGCGCATCCATAAATCTGGATTCTTCTTGTCTTTAAAGTTTTTCTTTTCCCAGCCAAATAACCAACCTTTGGTTACTGCATCAATGACGTATTTGGAATCCGATACTACCAAGATTTTGGTACCAAGATTTTTTAATTTCTCCAAGCCGACAACTACAGCCAATAACTCCATTCGATTGTTGGTTGTTAATCGATAGCCTTGTGAAAACTCTTTAAACACTTGATGACCGGCCCATTCTAAAATCAATCCATAACCTCCTGGTCCGGGATTGCCTAGGGCTGATCCATCTGTATATAAAATAACTTGAAAAGATTGACTCATTTATTTTGTTTTAACCAACAGCTGTTCAATAACCTTTGGAAAATGTTGATACTCTAAAACTTGTACTGCCTTGGCAATGTCTTCGGCTGTATATTGCTTTTCTATTGGTGTTTTGGCTTGTAAAATAATAGCTCCTTCGTCGTAATTTTCATTCACATAATGAATGGTAATTCCCGATTCTTGCTCTTTATTTGCCAAAACAGCCTCATGCACAAAGTGTCCATACATCCCTTTACCGCCATATTTAGGCAATAAAGCAGGGTGGATATTAATAATTTGATTGGGGTACATTTTTACCAAATCTTCAGGAAACTTCCATAAGAACCCTGCCAAAACGATTAAATCAGGCCCAAAGTCTGTCAATTTTTTTGCTAAGTCGCCGTTACTAAGCGCGTTTTTATCAAAAATATAAACGGGTACATTTCTTTTTTCAGCTTTTTCTATTACTTTAGCATGAGGATTATTGACGAAAACGAGGTATTGATTAACGATTGAGTTCGCTTCAAAGTAAGTCATAATATTTTCCACATTAGTCCCTGAACCAGAAGCGAATAGCGCTATTTTTCTCATGGTATAAGCCGTTTTTTAGTTTGTAAAATACTGTATTCAAGTACAAAAAAAAGAATAATTACTGACAATAAACAGAAAAATAGCATTAAGTATTAATTATTTTTATAATTTCGCACTGACAATTAACATGTATAATCAGGATATAAAATAAATTTTTTATTTTTGCCCTCGGAAATTAAATTTTAAAATTAAAGATTATGTCAGACATTGCATCAAGAGTAAAAGCGATTATCGTTGACAAACTAGGAGTTGACGAGAACGAAGTTGTAGCAGAAGCAAGCTTCACTAATGATTTAGGAGCTGATTCACTAGACACTGTTGAGCTTATCATGGAGTTCGAAAAAGAATTCGATATTCAAATTCCAGATGATCAAGCTGAAAACATCGCTACAGTTGGTCAAGCTATCTCTTACATCGAAGAAGCTAAGAAGTAATAACTAATAACCCACGTGTTTTTTCAAACACGTGGGCGTTATTATTTTCAGACATGTCTACGTTATTTTAGAATAGAAAAAGGACAGAATTACTAGTTAGTAATCTGATAAACAAATATAAAGCTACCCAATGTTTCCTTTTCCAAAAGTGAAAAATTGGGTTTTTTTAACTTATAAACCATAATATTTACTTTATGAAATTAAGGCGAGTTGTTGTAACAGGTTTAGGTGCTCTTACCCCAATAGGGAATAATATTCAAGAGTATTGGAACAGTCTGATTAATGGAGTAAGCGGAGCTGCTCCAATTACCCATTTTGATGCTACCAATTTCAAGACCCAATTTGCGTGCGAAGTAAAGAATTTCAATGTAGAAGATTTTATTGATCGTAAAGAGGCACGTAAGATGGATCGATACGCTCAATTAGCCATGGTTAGTGCTGATGAAGCTGTTGTAGATTCTAAATTAGACATAGAAAAGATAGATAAAGATAGAGCTGGTGTTATCTGGGGTTCTGGTATTGGAGGGTTAGAAACTTTCCAAAACGAGGTTACTGATTTTGTAAACGGAAACGGAACACCAAGATTTAATCCTTTCTTTATACCAAAAATGATTGCAGATATTGCAGGCGGACATATTTCCATTAAATATGGCTTAAGAGGGCCAAACTTTACAACGGTATCGGCTTGTGCTTCTTCAACCAATGCAATTATTGATGCTTTCAACTATATCCGTTTAGGTATGGCTGACATTATGGTTACAGGAGGTTCTGAAGCGGCGGTTACCATTGCAGGTGTGGGTGGATTTAATGCTATGCACGCTTTATCTACAAGAAATGACAGTGCAGAAACAGCATCTAGACCGATGGACAAAGACCGTGATGGCTTTGTATTGGGCGAAGGAGCTGGAGCCATGGTTTTGGAAGAATACGAACATGCAATTGCTCGTGGCGCTAAAATCTACTGTGAAATTGGCGGTGGAGGTATGTCTGCGGATGCGCATCACCTAACTGCACCACATCCTGAAGGACTAGGGGCTACCAACGTAATGAAAAACTGTTTAAGAGATGCAGGTCTTGAGCCAACAGATGTCGATGTAGTAAACTTACATGGAACATCTACACCGCTTGGAGATATTGCTGAATCAAAAGCTATTTTAAATGTTTTTGGTGAGCATGCTTATTCGATGAACTTAAACTCTACCAAATCCATGACAGGACACCTTTTAGGGGCTGCTGGTGTGATAGAGGCAATCTCTGTTATTTTATCCATCGAGCACGGAATGGTACCTCCAACGATTAATCACTTCACAGATGATGATCAAATCGATGCTAAATTAAACTTTACCTTCAATAAAGCTCAAAAAAGAGACGTTAAAGTAGGAATGAGTAATACATTTGGTTTTGGTGGACACAATGCTTGTGTATTAGTCAAAAAATTAGATGTTTAAGCACGCAACTTAATGTTGAACAACGTACTAAATAAAATATTTAAAAATTCCCGTTCAAATCAAAAGGACGGGAATTTTTGTCGCCAAATATCTCAAATTACAAAAACGAAGCCTTTTGATGTAATGTATTACAAATTGGCTTTCACTCATCGTTCAATGAATATTCTTGATAAACAAGGAAATCCACTCAATTATGAGCGATTAGAATTTTTAGGGGATGCCATATTAAATGCGGTAATCGCCTCACATCTTTATTTAGAAGTACCTAGTGGTGACGAAGGGTACTTAACTAAAATGCGTTCAAAAATTGTAAGTAGAGAAAACTTAAATTCTATTGGAAAAAACTTAGGATTGATTGATATTGTTGAAAGTAAAATGGGCAATCAACAATTTGGAGAAAACATCCATGGCAATATATTAGAAGCTTTAATAGGAGCTATCTATTTAGACCAAGGCTATCCAGCCTGTGAAAAATTCATCCATCAGCGCCTAATTTCAACGATTATAGATATTCATTTACTAGAAACGAAAATCACTAGTTATAAAAGCTTATTGATCGAATGGTGTCAAAAAACCAAACATACCTTCAAATTTGATGCGTATGAAGAAACTTCAAATGAAGAAGTGAAATATTTTGGAGTTAAGCTATTCATTGACAATAAGTTAATATCAAAAGGTCGCGCTACATCCAAGAAAAAAGCAGAAGAAAAAGCTTCGCAACGTGCGTATTTTGCACTGCAAGAAAAAATAAACCATTAATTTGGGGAATCAATTAACATTCACTTAATCTTTCTTGTAAATAACTGTTTATTGTTTGAATCATAAATGTTGTATCTTTGTATCTAACGATTAAATAAATGGGACCAGTAGTTCTAAGATTAGAAGATTTTGAAGCTGAAAACTATAGTCTGATAGCGATTCACTCTTCGCGTAAGGAGGACTTTAAAGTCACTTATCTTATAAATACTATATTGGGCCTTTATTTAGAACGTACAACAAATGATGTTGAAGTTGAAACAGATCAAGGCTTAGCCTCCTTTTCTTTGTTCGAATATGACGACCCTGATTACCATGTGATGTGGAAATTAGTTTCCAATAAAGCATTTATACTTCCTGAGTCACAAATGGCTTCTCCCCTCTTTCAACATGTTGTATCAACAATTAGTAAACAAGGGTATCTATTGCCTGAACACAAAACAATTGACTACTTTTTAAAAGTTGAAAACACAGATGAGCAATTTGAAATAGGAGCAGTCATTGAAAAATTAAAATCAATAAAAATAATTTCTACTGCATACGAAATTCGAGTAGAGATGATTAAATCGAAAAACAACCTAATTTTTTAATAAATATGGTAGCAAAAAAAAGAACAAAAATTGTCGCAACCTTAGGCCCTGCATCAGGGACAAAAGAGATATTGCACAACATGATTAAAGCAGGTGTAAATGTATTCAGAATTAATTTTTCTCATGCAGAATACGCTGATGTACAAGAGAAAATAGACATCATTAGAGAATTAAATAAAGAATACGGCTATACTACCTCTATTTTAGGTGACCTTCAAGGTCCTAAATTACGTGTGGGGATTATGGCAGAAGATGTAGTTGTACACCCAGGAGATACGATTACTTTTTCAACCAAAGAAGAATTCAAAGGAGATGCGAAAAGAGTTTACATGAACTACAAGCAATTTCCAAACGATGTAAACGCAGGTGAAACGATTTTATTAGATGATGGTAAACTAATCTTTGAAGTTGTTTCAACCAACAACTTAGATGAAGTTGTTGCTAAAGTTATTCAAGGAGGTCCTTTAAAATCTAAAAAAGGAGTGAACCTACCAATGACAAAAGTATCTTTACCAGCTTTAACAGAAAAAGATATTAATGACGCTATTTTTGCTATCAAAGCACAAGTAGATTGGTTGGCACTATCTTTTGTTAGAACACCGGAAGATTTATTAGATTTACAAGAAATTGTCAAACAACACTCCGAATACAAAATTCCGATTGTTGCTAAAATAGAAAAACCAGAAGCCGTTAAAAACATCCACAAATTAGTGGCCTATTGCGATGGATTGATGGTAGCTCGTGGAGATTTAGGCGTAGAAATTCCTGCTCAAGAAGTTCCATTAATTCAAAAACAATTGGTGCAAATAGCGAAAAATGCTAGAATACCAGTAATCATTGCTACCCAGATGATGGAAACGATGATTTCTAGTTTAACACCAACGAGAGCAGAAGTAAATGACGTAGCTAATTCAGTGATGGATGGTGCAGATGCCGTAATGTTATCGGGAGAAACATCTGTAGGTAGCTATCCCGTACAAGTAATCGAGAAAATGACGCAGATTATTCAAAGTGTTGAAAACTCTCCAATGATTACTGTACCTCAAAGTCCTCCAACAATCAAAACGAGTCGTTACATCACAAAAAATATTTGTTATCACGCTGCTTTAATGGCTAATGATATTGAAGCAAAAGCCATTTGTACGTTAACAAACAGTGGATATACCGCTTTTCAAATTTCAGCATGGCGTCCAAATAGTGACATCCTTGTTTTTACCTCAAATAAACGCATTTTAACGCAGTTAAATTTATTATGGGGCGTACAGGCTTATTACTACGATAAATACGTTAGCACAGACGAAACGATTGAGGATATCAATAATATAGTAGTTGAGAAAAAACACGCTTTAAAAGGTGATATGGTGATCAACTTAGCAGCTATGCCAATTGTTGAAAAAGGAATGGTTAATACCTTGAGAATTTCAGAGATTAAATAGTTTTAGGTAATGATGAAGGGTTATGGGTGCATGTCGCTGAGTAGAATTGACCCTTTTTAAACAGCACCTTCCTTCTTAAAGATACTAACAAATGGCTTGTAGAACAAATGTTCTACAAGCCATTTGTTTTAAAAATCAACTGAGGAAACTCCCTAAGGACGAAAGAGCGCAACTAACACACGTCTTTTATAGCACATCAATACTATCGAAACCAATGCGTTGCTGCAATGCAATACACTCAGCATGAACCTATGGAGGTGTGACAACAGATTACCCCTCAAGCCATAAACGGAAGAAGGGAATCATTTTAAAAATGATTCCCTTCTTTTGTATCTTTTTTTGAATAACCCATCACCATTTACCTATCATCCTTTACATTTCCCCCTGCCATTCCGAATAAAAACGAGCTAAAAAACTTTCCATGTACTGGTGTCTTTCTTCTGCCATTTTTTTTCCTGTATCTGTATTCATTAGGTCTTTCAACAACAAGAGTTTTTCATAAAAATGATTGATTGAGGTTCCTCCATCTGCTTTGTACTCCTCTTTAGTCATACCAAAACGAGGAGCAATTTCAGGGTTGTGTATGGGATTATTTTTAAACCCTCCATAATTAAACACTCTCGTTATGCCAACTGCTCCAATTGCATCTAATCGATCTGCATCTTGCACAATTTCAAGCTCTTTGGATGTAAATCTTTGAGTGCAATTTCCGCCTTTAAAGGAGATATTTTCAATTCCCTTTACCACGTGTTCTACAACTTCAGGTTCATACGCGAGGTATTCTAACCATTCTTTTGCTTTTAATGGTCCAACGGCTTCATCTCCATTATGGAACTTACTATCTGCGATATCATGCAGTAAGGCAATCAATTGTACAACTTCAGCATCCGCCTCAGTTTCGTATTTTAAAATATTGATAGCAGTATTGTATACACGTTCAATGTGAAACCAATCGTGTCCGCCCTCGGCATTTCTCAATTCCTCTTTTACATAGCCAATCGTTGCTTCAATGTTTTTATTCATACTGAATTATTTAATTATTGCGGGCTGAACCCATTTAAAAATATGTTGTTCTTTTCCTACACTCATTCTTTCCGCAATGCGCAACATACGCGTAGGTAATTTCATTAAGTATTCTCTTGCTTTTTCCGCTTCGTCAGTCAAGCCTGTTAAATTCGCCACTTGCCAACGGTCGATTAATTTCTGCATAATTTCAACATAGTCAATCGCAGTGTATACACCGATACGCTGTGCTGAATCGGAAAACAATTCAAAAGCATCTCCCATTTTACCTCCTGATTCTCTAATCAAATTGGCAGGCATCGTAATTTTGCGTTTCATCATATCGACAAAAGCCAATAACATTTCACTAGGATCTACTTGAAAGATACGATCAACAAATTCTGAATAGGCATGATGGTGACGCATTTCATCTCCTGCAATTAAACGGCAGATTTTCGCTAATTTATGGTCGCCATATTGTTTGGCTAATTTTCCAACGCGATTGTGAGAAATATACGTTGCCAATTCCTGAAAACTAGTGAACACAAAGTTTTTATAAGGATCTCTATCCGTTCCTGGATCAAACCCATCATTTAATAAATATTGGGTTGTAATCTCAACTTCACGCATATTCACACGTCCTGATAAATAGAGGTATTTATTTAATAAATCCCCATGTCTATTTTCTTCGCCTGTCCAATGGCGGATCCATTTGGCCCATCCATTTCCATTTTCGCCTTCTTTTTGGTTTACTCCTTCTACATCCATTAACCAAGACTCATACGTAGGTAAGGCTTCTTCAGTAACCGTATCTCCAACTAAAACTACCCAAAAATCATAGGGTAATTCCTTTGCATATTCTCTTAATTCTCTAACCTCCTCGAAAAAATTCTCACTTTCAGAATTAGGAAGTAAGTCAGAGGGTTGCCAAATTTTCTCAACAGGTATTAGATAGTCATCCACGAAGCTATCAATATTTTTTTCTAAGAAGTGCATGACTTCTAAACGAACATTTTTTGTTGACATTTCTATTTATTTTATGTCGCAACTAGCTCTTGGGTTTGGTTTAGTTTGTTTTGGAGTAACTGCGAGAATTAGTATTGGTTTATTCTATTTTAGACTTTATCAACTCTTCCGTTTTAGCAAAGAGTTCTTCAAAAGAATATTCGCTAATTTTCATCGGTTTGTGTGCATAAAGACTAATTCTGGCACCTAATCCTAAAGGAAATTTTCCAAATCGGAACAATTTCCATGAATTATTAAGCGTCAAGGGAACAAGGTAAGCATCTGGTGAAAACTTACATAGCATTTTAACCCCATTTTCAGAAAAACGCTTTGGGTGCCCATCGCGACTGCGTGTTCCTTCAGGAAAGATAACTGCTGCTCTATTGTACTTAGAGATATACTGTCCTAACCCTCGGATAACGGTCAACGCTTGTTTGGCATCATTGCGATCAATCAAAACAGAACCGCCGTGTTTTAAATTATAGGATACGCTAGGAATGCCTTTTCCGAGTTCTTTTTTACTAACAAATTTGGGGTGATTTTTTTTGAAAAACCAGATAATCATAGGGATATCAAACATACTTTGATGGTTAGACACAAAGATGATTGGTTTATCCGTTGGAAGTTCTTCTTCTTTTGAAACGCGATACGTTGTACCTAAAATACCTGTACTCAACATAATCCACCAAGACATTGAATCCACTACTTTTTTGTGGGCTTGGTAACCAAAAATAGTCATAGCGAGCCATTGTAATCCATGAAAGACAAGGAGTACGAGTAATAAAGCTATAACAAATAGTACAGATAAAGGATATGAAATTATTTTTTGCATTCGATTCATGTATATCTAGAGCAAATATACACTTTAAAAAAAAACCACCTTATACAAGGTGGTCTCTTTTTAGCAATATTCTTTGTATGCGTCGATCAAATTCTCAGCAATCAATTCTGCGGGATTACCTTCAATATGGTGTCTTTCTAACATGTGAACTAATTCACCGTTTTTAAATAAAGCCATCGAAGGTGAAGAAGGAGGAAAAGGGAACATGCGTTCACGAGCTGCATCAACAGCATCTTTATCAACCCCTGCAAAAACAGTTACGATTTGCGTTGGTTTTTTCTCTCCATTCAAGCTCATGACAGCACCTGGACGCGCATTACGCGCTGCACAACCACAAACTGAATTTACCACAACTAATGTAGTTCCTTCTTTACTTAAAGCAGCTTCTACTTCTTCTGCTGTATATAATGCTGAAAAGCCCGCATCAACTAATTCTTGACGCATTGGTTTTACTATTTCTTCTGGATACATATTATTACCTTTAATTAAATTCTAATAACAAAGTTACACTTTTTCTCTTATTTTAGAATATTTCAATGCTAAAGTATTCCTAACATCAACTAAGCAATCTTTTTGGGCTTCTTTTTCATTTTATTAAGCCAGATAAAAATTCCAGTTACGGGTAAGGAAGTGGCTATTAAACAGGTAATGAAGTAGATTATTTTTGAAACTAATCCGTAAATATCTCCAAAATGCAAGGCTCTAATTGAGCTTGCCCATTTTTCTCCTGTTGTTTTACTAGCAAATATTTCTTTTTTGATTATTGCACCTGAGTACTGATCAATAAAAACACGATCATTTACCGTCTCATTCCATCTTGCTAATTCATTCTTATTGATTTCATACGCCCCAACCTCGTCTTTAGGAAGACTAATAGACAGTGTTCTATATTCATATGGCATTTCTCTATTTGCAATTGCCAAGGCTTCCTCTAGACTAATCGTCGATTTCTCTTGAAGGGTTGATTCTGGTTTTACCTCATTGCGTCCACCAAAAACTTTTGCGCCTAATACACTACTCAAACCATTTCTATACCATTCAAACGACCAACATAAACCAGTCAAAGACATAATTAGCACAAGCAATAGTGTATAAAATCCTAGTGTATTATGTAAATCGTGATTAATGCGTTTCCAATTCGCCTTATATTTAATTTTAAATCCTGGTTTGATACTTTTCCAACCTTTTAATTTTTTGGGAAACCATAAGATCAACCCAGAGATAGAAAGGAAACAAAAAATAAGCGTTGCCCCCCCCACGATAGGTCTTCCAATGGATGAGTCAAGCAGCAGCCAACGGTGTAACTTAAAAACCGTCATAAAAAATTCATCCGCAGGACCTTTTCCCATACCTAGAATTTCACCTGTATACGGATTGACATGCACCGCTTCTGGGCGCTTGCCCTCTTCGCCTTTACTTACTGAAAAAACATAGGGCTTATCTTGTTTTCTAATTACAGATACGCGTTGAACTTTTCCTCTTGTGGAGGCTTCTACTACTTGAACTAACTCGGTTATCGGTTTAACTTGTCCTTCCCCTATGTTTACTATTTGATATCTAGCTGGTTCTAACCAATCTTGAATTTCTGTTTTAAACGTATAGATTGTACCCGTTAAGCATACAACACATAACACCAGTGAACTAGCAATACCCAACCACAAGTGGAGGTCATTCAATACTTTTCGAAAAGTATATTTCTTTTTTGTTTTCATATGGAGGATTCAAAAACGAACAAACACGGTTTTATAAAATAAAACCGTGTTTGCAAGTAGTAGTATTTCAATTATAATTATGCAAATTAAAGCAATAATTTAAAATCTATACGTTAATTGAGCAGCAAAATTTCTAGGTGAAATTTCATTGATATATCCTCCTCTAAAATAAGAAGTATATCCCCTTTCATTAAATAAGTTATTCATGAATACACTTAAGGTAGCATTTTTATAGGTATAAGCGGCTTGTGCATTGATTGTTGTATAACTTGGCATATCAAATGGTCTTACATTTATATTGGTATTATGCCCTGTATCTGTCGTTATGCTATACTCATTAATTGGGCGTTTTCCAACAAAGTAAACCCCTGCACTCAAAGACAAACCATCTAAAGTTCCTTGATCAAATTTGTAACTCACCCAACCATTTGCCGTATGTTCTGGCGCATTCATTGGAGCCGATCCATCTACATATTGAGGACTATCTTGGTATCTTGCATATAAATTAGCATATCCTAGCATTACCTCTAAATTATTGGTTATTTTACCGTTAATTTCCAATTCAAACCCATTGCGTTTTAAATCCCCAGCTAAAATACTTTCTGTTCTAGATTGTTCGTTCGTTTCTGGATCAATATAAGGCGCTACTAAATTACTTTGGTTGATAAAGAAGTAGGTAAAGTTTACCCCTAAATGGTCATTGTACCAGTTTGATTTGAAACCAAACTCAACTTGTTTAATATCTGATGCTCCTGCATACCCTCCACCGTGTAATAATTTGTTTGATTGTCTTAAACTAGTTGTAGTTGTATAGGAAGCAAAAGTGCTGATATTTTCTTGGGGTTTAAAAATTAATCCCAACATAGGATTCCAGCGATCAATCGTTGCATTGTCTGTAGTACTACCATTTAAACGGCTATAGCGAATTCCTAACATCGCGCTTAATTTATCTCCAATAGCAATATAATCTTGCGCCATAAATCCTATCGTAGGCGACATGGTTCGGGTTGTATTTATATCTCCATAGATGATGTTATCTGGTAATGTATTGTCAATAGGCCCTAGCACATTGATATCGCTTCTAAAATCAACTAAAACATCTTTTCCGGCTTTATCCTTACCCCAAACTTTACCTACTGCAGATCCAGCAATAGTTTTAGTTTGTCTATAATCGAATCCTACCTGGAAGGTATGTTTTAATTTACCTGTAAAGATATCTTTTCCAATTAAATCGGCTTGAAAGACTGAATTGTAATCATCTGATTGAGATTTAGAAACGGTTCTTTTTATATCTCCATATTTACTCCAATCGTCTTTGATTTCTTTTTTAGGTGTAACCGTTGTTACGTTTGCTACCTGACCAAAGTCGTTGTAAATAGAAGCTGTATACGACGTTCTGAAGCTTAGTTTTTCTGTTAATTGTCTTTCAAAACGCGCTACATAATTTTGCATGGTGATTTTTTTGGTATCTCCTTTAAAACCCAAAAATTTATTATGCGGCATTTCATATAATTCATTCACATAATCGGGGCCTAAATTCACCGTTCCTTTATCAGTAACATAATCCCCATTTAAGTAATCCATTTCAACGGTTACTTTTGTTTTGCTATCAATTTTCCAGGTTAAGGAAGGATTGATATAGAAATGCTCGTTATTTACGTAGGTTCTCCATCCGTCATTTCGTTCGTATGCACCATTAAAACGAAAAGAAATAGTTTCTTTTTTATCCAAAACTTGTTCAAAATCTACCGTTGGTCGTACTTGACCATAGCTTCCAGTTCGGAAACCTACTTCTGTGTAATTTTTAAAGTTTGGGGTTTTAGTTACTAGGTTGATAACTCCTCCAGCAGCGCCCAAACCATTTCCAATGCCTTGTAATACTGCAGCAGAACCTTTAATTACCTCAACACTTTCAATTCCTTGCATATCGGCGATGGCAGAAGCTGTTCTAAAATCAGAGTCCACGCCCACACCGTTTCTCAAAACGGGTGTACCTCTAAATCCGCGGATTGACATACTCTCTGCGGGTCCTCCATACGTTGAAAATTGAGTAACTCCTGCTACGTTACGTGCAGCATCTGTAATCGTTAGCGCGCCTTGTTCTTTAATTATATGTTCAGAAACAATGCTAATTGATTGTACTTGATCTTGTAAACCAAGAGGCAAACGCGTCAGATATTGAAGATTTTTTACGTTTTTATTACTTCTTCCATACACTGTAATATTTTCCAATTGGCTATCTGCAACTAAAAGGAAATTTACAATTTCTTCATTTTTTATTACATTAATTTCCCTCTGAGAAGTTGAATACCCAACAAAAGAAGCTTTCATTGTATATTTCCCTTTTTGAATATTCGCCAACGTATATTCGCCATTTTCATTCGTTTGAATGGCCACTTGCCCTTCTCCTAGCAACACGGTTGCATATGGTAAAGGCTTGTTGACTTCATCAACAACTCTTCCCTTGATTACGCTATTTTGAGCGAAACTTACCATTATTCCAAAAATGGTAAATAAAATGGTATTGAATACTTTCATTTTGAAATTGTATTATTTAGACTTATTAAAAATATCACAAATTTAAATTGATTCTAAATAACATCCTAGTATAATCTATCTTTTTTTTTGCAGTCTCTTTAAAGAACATCCACAAAACCCAATTTTATTTTATAAAAAACAGCAAATCACCTCTATAATATAGCCAATTTTTTATTAAAATGTATAAAAAGCTCGTTCTATGTGATGAATATCAGGTTCTGCTTTTTTTATACTAATAGCTACTATATCAAAACGAGCTTCTTCTTTTCGTTGAAATTTTTCAATAAAAGCATCCGCAGCAGTCACTATCCTTCGCATTTGGTCATTTTTAAAAAATTCTTGAGGCAAACCAAAGTCCGTTGAACTTCTTGTTTTAACCTCAACAAACACCAAAAAAGAGTCAATCTCGGCAATAATATCAATTTCAGCTTTCAGGTACCGCCAATTCCTAGCTACTATGTGGTATCCTTTATTTTCTAAAAAAGCAACTGCTAAATCTTCTCCCTTTTTTCCTAATTTTTTGGATTCACTCATCAATTATATTGAACTAAACTCGACAATCACCTGATCATCTTGCGCATCTAGTTCAACAATAGTGCCTAATTTCAGTGCCCAATTACTTATCCCATGTCCCGCAGGAAAATGAAATACAACCGGATAATCATAGTTTTTAACCGCATCTAGAATAATTTCATGTGCGTTGTAACCAAAGGGGATAGAGTTATCATGCATATCGGTCATTCCACCCACAATCAAACCTGCCAAATTTTGTAACAATCCATTTCGCTTCAGGTTATACATCATGCGATCCACATGATACAAATACTCATCTAAATCCTCAATAAACAATATTTTCCCCTTGGTATTTATACTTGATACTGATCCTAGTAAACTGTACAAAATCGAGAGATTTCCACCCACTAATTCTCCTTTTGCCTTGCCTGGTCTATTTTTTACTACTGCCGGTATTGTATAGTGCAACGGTTTTCCAAACAGCGCACTGTGAAGTGAACTCTTAGCTTCTTCTTTGGCAAGAGGAACACTAAAAGCCATTATTCCATGAATAGTTGCTATTCCCAAAGTATGCAAATGGCTGTGTAAGGTGGTTACATCACTAAAACCAATAATCCACTTGGGTTGTTTTTTCAAAGGCGAAAAATCAATCTCATCAATGATACGCACAGTTCCATATCCACCTCTTGCACACCAAATAGCCTTTATTTCAGGGTCTCTTAGTTGTGCATTAAAATCTGCTATTCGCTCTGCGTCAGTTCCCCCTAATTGAAAATTATCCAAACCGATGGTTTGTCCTAAAACAACTTGCAATCCCCAAGATTCCATGAGTTCTATAGCTGGTTTAGCTTCTTCGACTGAAAATTTTCTAGCTGTGCAAAGGATAGTCACTTTATCGTTTTTTTTTAAATAGGGAGGTCGTATAGGATTCATAGGATTGGGATTACTTCTATTTGGTATTAAAATTCAAAACGCAGTTGTACACCTACTGGTTTTTTTGTCACTTTTTTATTGTTTAAGTTAGTCAAAGATACACCAATCAAACGCACGGAATTTTGTAATTTTTCTTGGTAAAGCAACTCTTTGGCGCAGGCGAGAATAATACTCGAATCCGCAATAAAATAGGGAAAAGTTGTACTTCGGGTTTGTTGTACAAAATCGGCATATTTGATTTTTAAGGTAACGGTTTTTCCCGCCAAACCTTGTTTCTTCAGACGTAAACTAAGTTCTTCTACGATATGCGTTAATTTATTTTCGAGGTAAATTTCAGAACTCAAATTCTCATCAAATGTGCGTTCTGTACCGACGGATTTAGTCAATCGATCTGCACTAACGGGAGAATTGTGAATTCCTCTCACAATAAAATAATAGGCTTTACCTGCTTTGCCAAAATGTTCTTCTAAAAACTCTATTGATTTGGTTTTAAGGTCTTTTCCTGTAAAAATTCCAAAATGATACATTTTATCTGCTGTCTTTTTTCCAATACCGAAGAACTTCTTAATTTCCAAAGCTTCCAAAAAAGCCACTACCTCATCGGGATTAATTGTTTTTTGTCCATTGGGTTTGTTGTAATCACTCGCCACTTTAGCTAAAAACTTATTAATGGATATTCCCGCTGATGCAGTTAGCTGTGTGCGTTCAAAAATTTTTTGTCTAATCTCTTGTGCAATCAGCGTTGCACTAGGACAGCCCACCTTGTTTTGGGTTACGTCCAAAAAGGCTTCGTCCAAAGCCAAAGGCTCTACTAAATCGGTGTATTCATGAAATACCGCTCTAATTTGTCGAGATATTTCTTTGTAGCGATCAAAACGAGGAGATACAAAAATCAGATGGGGACATTTTTTTTGTGCTAATACACCACTCATGGCACTCCTTACCCCATATTGACGAGCTTCATAACTCGCCGCTGCAACTACTCCACGTTCACTACTTCCACCTACAACAATCGCTTTTCCTCTTAAATCAGGATTGTCTAATTGCTCTACAGAAGCGTAAAAAGCATCCATATCAATATGTATTATCTTTCGATCCATCTCGGGATATTTTAGTCAAAATAACCGAAAAAAAACGGGTTATACAATACTAAAAAAATCGTATTTTTTTTAATATTCATAACGAATTTCAAATACGTATTGTTTAAATTTGTAGTTGTTTGAATACTTTTTTGGTATAAATATACCTTGTATATCATGTGATTATATGCCGTTATTTACCTCTATTTCAAACTGACTCATATTAAATCTAAAAAACACCACATAATGAATGATTTCTTAGCACAAGCCTTTATTTTCTTATTTGCTGCTGTTATCTGTGTTCTCATATCCAAAAAATTAGGAATGGGATCCGTTTTAGGTTATCTTTTTGCAGGCGTCTTAATTGGTCCTTTTGTATTGGGATTTGTAGGTAAGGATGGTGCTGATATTATGCACGCTACCGAATTTGGTGTGGTCATGATGTTATTTCTTGTAGGACTGGAACTTGATCCCAAAGAGTTTTGGAAGATTCGAAAGCAAATTATTGGCTTGGGAACAGCACAAGCCCTTGGAACAACTTTAATAACAACCGCTGTCTGTTATTTTGCTATTGGTCTTGGTCTTGGTACATCCATCACGATTGGTTTTGTTGTAACGATGTCCTCTACGGCGATTATTCTACAAACTATCTCTGAAAAGGGACTTAATAAATCAAATGTGGGTAAATCGAGTTTTGCGGTATTACTCTTCCAAGATATTATGGTAATTCCAGTTATGGCTTTGATTCCACTATTAGCAGTATCAAAGAAATTACCGATTTCTACCACCAATAGCAGTATGCTAGATGGGCAACCTGTATTGATGAAAACAATGGCCATTTTAGGTGCTATTTCGGTTATTTTTCTAGTGGGTAATTACATTGTGAACCCTCTTTTTAAATCAGTAGGTCGTTTACAGATACGAGAAATATACACCGCTTCAGCATTGTTATTAGTCATTGGTGTTTCCTTGTTAATGCAAGAAGTGGGGCTAAGTCCTGCTTTAGGCGCTTTTATTGCTGGGGTTGTTTTGGCTAATAATCCGTATAAACATCAATTAGAAAGCGATATAGAGCCCTTCAAAGCACTCTTACTGGGTATCTTTTTTATTGCAGTAGGTTCTACCATCAACTTTGCCATTATCGCTGCTGAGCCTTTAATTATCCTATCTCTATTAGTAGGATCTATGGCCATTAAAGCGCTCGTTTTATTTGCAATTGGAAAATGGAAGAAATTTCCTAAAGATCAATCTTTTCTCTTTGCTATTTTACTATCTCAAATTGGAGAATTTGCCTTTGTAATTTTAGCTTTAGGTAAAACCATCAATATCATCGATCAAATGTGGTATGACTATTTATTAGCTACGACAGCCTTATCCATGGTGGTTACTCCTATCTTAATGCTGTTAAATGAAAAATGGATTAGCCCTTATTTAGGGTTATCGGCCTCCCCAAAAAACAAGCAACCTTATGATGATTTATCACACATCAGTGCGGATAAGAAAATTATCATTGCTGGTTTTGGTGATTTTGGCAATACCATTGGGCGCTTACTTCAAGCCAATGATATTCCTACTTTAGTATTAGACAATGATGCAGAACGCGTGGATCACTTGCGAAAATTAGGATTTAATGTCTATTATGGCGATGCTACTTCAATTAATATATTGAAATCCATTGGAGTCGAAAAAGCCGATTATGTAATTGCTGCAATGGATCCACCAGATGTCAATCAACATTTAGTTGAAATGCTCCACAAAAACTTTCCGAATGTTGAAGTGATTATTCGCGCAAAAAACAGAAAGAACGCGTATGAATATTTACAGGATGGTTTTACAGAGGTGTATAGAGAAAACTTTTTTACCGCTGTATACGTTGGATCAGTAATGTTAGAGAAATTGGGCTTAAGTCATGAAGAAGCTAGAACGCAAAGTGAGCTATTCATCCGAAGCGATCGGGCTTCGTTGAGAAAATTAGCGAAAAACATTCACAATTTAGAAGACTATATTACCGTATCTCGCCTTGAATTTGAACAGCAATCCAATCTATTAAAAGACAGCTTACGCAATAAAAGAGAAACGCAAGACAAAACGGAGTTTACCGATTAAGCATAAAAAAGGGAGATCATTTAGACCTCCCTTTTCTTATTTTTTTGTTTGTGTTTTTTCTTTTTCCGTTGAGGCATCTACAATTACACCTCCTGTAGGAATAAAGAATTCCATTGGAAAGCTCTTGAAATATTTTAGAACAGCCCATGCTAAATCTTTGGTTTCTGTAAAGGGTATATTTCTAGATCGAAAAGCTAATAAAAGCGATAATCCGAAACTAACAATAAAGTTCATAAATCCAATCAACCACATACCAATAAAAGCCCATACTAATAGAGACGTAGGCGCTTCAAATCCAGACCCATAAAATCCAATCGCAATATTTCCACTTACAAAGGTGATGTGTCGAATATCAATATCAAGCCCTATAAATGTACCAATAGCACCACAGGTTCCCATAAATAGACCAAAACAAATATTTGAAGCTATACCGGGCCATTTTGTATCTACCCAATTGGCAATTTTAGTTGATCGCTGAATACCAAAATTATGTTTCAACCAGGGATGTTCTTGAATGCGGTAAAATACGCGATTGTATTTGTTTCTATTGGATACGTTACCTGAAATGATACCGGATAGAAACAAGAAAACCCCAGCAATACTCGCATGGAATAAAGCTTTAGATTCAATCGGATCTGCATCAATTAGCATGCCTTTCCATTCCTTTTGAGCGAGGTTAACATCAAAGGCTGAATCGAATCCCCACATCAACAAGAGTGCAATAGGGAAAGCTAAAATTACGTTTCCAATAAAGGCAATAAACTGAGAGCGTACCAATCGAGCAAAGAGCTTTGCAAAACCAATATGCTTATCTGCACTATCCACGTGTTGTTTTCTACCATCTTCAATCGCTTTGATAATGGCTGCAGCAGTCATAGCTGGTTGCTTGGTTGCCAGCGTAAAGCCCAAAAGATAAATCAAACAGAATCCCAAGGCATAATTCAAACTATACAACATCGCGTGGCCAAAAATACTAGCATCCAATTTATGTGCTAATAACTTCAAGATACACATAAATCCCACCACAATACCCGCACCCATTGAGCCTCTAAACATATGCCAATACTCTCCTGCAGTTTTGGTTATATAGTGTTCACCGGTTTTTGCTGTATGCTGGGTAATTTCATATGAGATAAGTTGTGTACTCTCTTTAATTAAGCCCGAAACATTGTATTTATAACAGTTGTACCCAATTAGCTTTCGCGCCAGTTGAATCGTCTTGGATTTTTCTTCTACAGCACTATCTTCGCCTTCAATGATAATGAGTGACAATAAAACATCTACTCGTTGAAGCTGTTGCCTTAAACGCAGTAAACTTTGATTTACCTTGATTGAAATACCGTATTTTGAGCTATTCTTAAAAGCCTGGTTCACAAAATCAATACATTGTTTATGTATTATTTTGATTTGCTTACAATTGATATCATCGGGGGTCAAATATCTTGTATTCCCATTTCGAATACTTAAGGCGACTTCCATAAATTCTTTTTCTAAAGCCAAGAAAGGACTTTCAAAATGTGAATATTCTGGAACCATACTGATAATTGAACTTTCCATTGCGCGACCACTCATCCGTTGGGTAATCAAGCCGATTGAATTCAATAATTCCCCCATAACAGATTCATCCGTCCTAGGGGTGAAAATAGCGTAAAAATTTAGCTGATCAAATAATTCTATTAGCTGCTCTTCCGGAATTAAATCCACCCATGCTGAATCCGTGTGTTTATAGAACACTTGATTTAAAACATATTCATAAGTGTTTTTCTCGGGTTGATAAGGTAAAACCTTAGCCCATAAACGCTTTTTAACTTCATATAAAAAATCAGAATCCTGTAAAATTCCCGCATCAGAAATCATTCGACTAAAGCGTCTATTTGACAGAATTTCATTTAAATATTCGATAAGCGCTAAGCGCTCTACTTCATGCGTTTTTAAATAAGAAGTAAAAGAATCGATGGAAACTCGGTTTGTTTTTTTTATATTTCGAGGTCGAAAAATATGTACAAGATCAACTAAAAATGAGATATCCTCACTTGTATATATTTTACCGTCAACTACATATTTATTAAAAAGCTCCTCAATTCCTTGAGGTGATTGTAATATATATCTTAATTTCATTTAAAAATATATTTTTTTCTTAACGTTTGAATAGAAATAACTATAACTTGGCATAAATTTACGTCTTTATTTTATATCCTATGATTGAAATCGAAAGAAAATTTCTTATCAAAAATACAAATTTTGAAACTTTAGCGCTTTCAAAAAACGCAATTACTCAAGGTTACCTCAACAGTAATGCGAGTCGGACCGTTCGAGTACGCTTAAAAAATGACTGTGGATACCTTACGATTAAAGGCAAAAGCAATGCCTCCGGAACTTCTCGTTTTGAGTGGGAAAAGGAAATTGATTGGAAAGAAGCAGAAACTTTACTCGCACTTTGTGAAGAACATGTGCTTGCAAAAACGAGATATCTTGTTCCTTGTGGAAATCATCTATTTGAAGTAGATGTATTTCACGGTACAAATGAAGGCCTTATTCTTGCAGAAATAGAACTCCAAGATGAAAATGAACCTTTTGAAAAACCAGATTGGTTAGGAGAAGAGGTTACTGGTAAAATTGAATATTACAATTCTTATTTATCCCAACACCCGTTTTCTACGTGGAAATAATACAGAAGAAAGCCCCTAGTAATGAATCATTGCTAGAGGCTTCTTCAATATAGAAATCAACAATTTAAAAAAATAGCGCAAGCGCTTCGAATCGTCTTTATTTACTTATTTCAATCCATCCTGTACGCGTTTTGCCATTGGAAGTTAACAGATAATAGTAGGTTCCTGATGGCACTTGATTCCCTCTTTTATCTTTACCTGTAAATTCATTGGTATAAAATCCATTGAAATTAAATATTTCTACCCCATTTCGGTTGTAAATTTTCAAACGAGTCACCCCATAATTAGTTAAATCTAGTGTATCATTAATTCCATCGCCATTTGGTGAGAATCCTTTAGGTAAAGGGCATTCTTCATACACAACCTCAAAACTTGATTGATCGATACAAGCGATAGTTCCTTTGTTATTCTTGGCGTATATGTAAATCATTTGATTTTCTAAAATCTTTTCTCCTGCCTGTAATTGTCTTCCTTCTCCATCAGATTCGGTAAAATACTTATTCCCGTGTGGTAAATTAGGCAAACGGTAAACTTCACAGTATACATATTGATCCTCTATTTGATAAGCGGGAATAAACTCGAGTATTTCGATTGAGAATTTACTTTGATAGGCGCATTCATCTTTGACTGCATAAACATAAATTGAATGCTGTCCCACAGTAGTATACACATCCCCGCCTTCATAACATTGACCACGTCCATAAGGCTCTGTATAGTAAGCTTCCCCTTCTGGTAACGCTGGAAGTAGGTAACTTTGACAAGCCAGCACGTTATTTACCTGTGTAGCAAGTGGCATCTGGTTCACTTGCAAGCTAAAGCTACTGTAAGTAAAACAGTGGGTATAACGATCCTCTACTTTAACATAAATTCTTTTAGACGCCATAGAAGTGGATGAATAAATCAAGGGCAATTGATTTTGATCCGCTAGTACATCTTCTTCTGTTTCATAGTAACTAATTTTAGCCTCTTTGTCTGTTAATTCTCCTAAAGCAACGGGTGTATTTTGGGTTAAATCAAACGTATAGATAAATCCGGGTTCTCTACTGCACGTATAAAGATCTAAAAGAGTTCCCATTTGGTTGTTACTTTTTGTAAACTGAAAATCTTTTGTTATCTGCTGTTCTGTGCCATCACATTTTGTATACGCAATACGTCCCGTATAGGTTACCGATTGATCGATTGCCACAGAAATATCCAAATCCTTTGAGTACAGCTCTCCATCTTTCAACCAACTAAATTCGGCTATCGATGTCCCATTTGGAGTAAAACGCCAAGCTTCATTTGTTGCCGTCCAGGTTCCAACATTTCTACCTGGAGGAGTTACAGCTGCTGTAGCTGTTGCATTTTGAATGCCTACAACACCTAATCCATTGTTAAATGCGCTGCAAGAGGGTCTATTTTTAATATATACCTCTATACTATTCGTCCCTTCATACAATACAATTTGTGACGTTTGCGTAGTTCCATCAATATCATTGACATCGTAAGGACATCTACTTGCATCGTATAAACCTAAATGATACATATTAAATACTAAGGCTCGACAAGGGTACGTTCCCAAAATTTGATAATTCACCGAATAATCAGCGGGGGAATTACCTGGAAATAAATCTTGCATCACACCAAAAATACTATTCATATAGGGTATTGTACTAGGATTTGAACTATTGGTAGGAAGTTGTGTTGTTGCATTCATGGAATAGCCCGACGATGTATTAGGCGTATAATGTCCATTTTCCGTATGTCCTTTCACGCTGAAAGTAATCATTCCATTAGTTCCAATTAATACTTTACTATAGGTATTTCCATAAAAACAAAAATCAAAACCTAAATCAATTACGTCTGACCAATAATCATCTCTTGTCAGAGGAATCATATCGCCTCCTGTAAAAGGAAAAGGTGGCTTATATTCGATTGCTTCTACGGTATAGTCCGATGTATCTTTGATATCGTAATAATTTGCCCTTAGTTCTACTTGTATTGTTTCATCCCCACATAGGATGTATTTTCCATCTTCTGTTTGTGGAACATCAATAGGTTCTATTTCTATGTTGGCGCATCCCGGTGGGTTAAACAAGCTAAATAAAGTTGTTGGACTCCAAGTTCCCAAATCCGTATCTGAACAGCGTGCGCGTATAAATACCTGATAAAAAGTTCCCTCCACGCCCGCTGTAAAAGTATATTTAGGTGTATTTTCAACAAGAATTCCGGCATCTAAAGGCGTAGGGTGAGGCTGATTGCTTTCGCTAATATACACTTCCCAACTTTGTTCTTGCCCAAGAGGTGTCCATGTTATTTCCACTTGAGAGGAATTGGACTCTCTACTCACTTGTACTTCATGTATATCCTGACAATTAAATGGCTTTATCAATAGATTATCGATAGCTGCTGGGGGTTGATTTCCATTTCTAGTGTCTTGGTGCCATTCAAATACAATTCTTACATTCTGACCTGCAAACTGACTTATATTAAATCTCGTTTGAAATCTTCGAAATTCACTTGCATTAAAGAAGCCTTCAAGCTGTAAAGAGAGGGCTCCCTCGGCTGTAGAAACACTTGTATTGGCTTGTGGTAAATAAGTCATCGGAACAATCCACACCTTCAAGTAATCGACACCCACATTGCGTTCTAGCGTTCTATCGTAAATAAATTCTCCTACAGCACGCCAATCAAAACTAATTTCTAATTCATCGACTTCACTTGGAATAGCAAAATTCTTATAAGCCTGTACAATCTGAGCTTTATTAAACGTATATTTATTTGTAAGTCCATTGTCATTTGAAATATAAAGTGCATTATTTCCTTCCTGACTAACCGCATTACCCACCACCCACTTGTTTGGCAAAGAATAAGTAACCCCTATTTTAAGGGTATCCTCGAAATCTTCATAGTACGGTAGTGTATCAACATGAATCAATGGAGTCGTAACCGAAATGGGTATGGACCATAGACTTTTGTCTTGATTGGAACAGGTAGACCTAATCCACACATAATACATCGTTCCTTCTTCGAGGTTTGCAAACGTATGATGAGTTAAAGTTGTGATCAATGTGGGTACTGTTGACTCATCTAAGGTACTATTTGCATCCGTTGTAAGAAACAAATCATAGCTACTTTGTGTGCTTTCTCCTATCCAATTCAAATCAAAAGCATCCCCTCTAATTGCATTTACTGCGAGCTGGGTTGGAGGTAAACAATTGGTTGCAAAAAAGGCAATATTGTCAATTGCTGCCGCAGGATTTTCTCCACCACTTGCATCTTGCGTCCATTCAAAAATAACACGCATCTGACGTCCCAAATAGGCTTGTGCAGGTATTTGTATACTCTCGGCCGTAAATGTTCTACTCCCCGCATAGTACTCCTGACCAATTTGTACAGCTTGAGGGTTTGCTTCTTGTATAGAAATACCAGGTTGTGGATTATAGGTAGTAGGTGTCAACCAAACTTTAAAATTATCGAAACTTCCCTCTCCAACATTTCGCCAATCAAAATTGAAAAAAAATTCAATGGCTCTAGCTGGGAGTTGAAAATCTTTATACACATGAGAAACTTGATTTCGTCCGGGCACAGTAGGTAAATACGCATTGCTTCGTCCATTATCATTGGAAATATATAAAGCCTGTGTTCCGCCGTGATTAATTGCGTTGCCTATTATCCACTTAGTATGGGAATCATTTTGATAACCATAACTAGGGTGGTTCTCAAAATCCTCATAATAGGGTAATGCCGTAGGACTTAATTGGGTTTGTATCTGAATTGGTCCAATCCAAAAACTTTTATCTCTTCCGCAAACAGAACGAACCCACAGGTAATAAAGAGTCCCTTCATTTAATTCTGAAAACACGTAATTTGTTGTCATTGCGCGATGATTCGCTCTTGTATCTTGATTCGGTCTCTCCCCAGAAGTAGTTAAGTATAACTCAAAAAAGCGAATATCCTGTGCATTCCAAGTGGTAGAAATAGTGTTACTTGTAACGCCACTCACAACAAAATCGCTTGGAGGACTACAACTTACAACTTGAATGTTTAAATTATCAATAGCCGCGGCGGGTTGATACCCTCCACTACTGTCTTGTATCCATTCGAAAATGATGCGATAGGTTTGACCTTGTACCACTCCAACTTGGGCTATAAATTGTGCGGTTTTAAACGTTGTATTTTGATTCATCACAGTCGGTCCTATAGGAATCGCTCCTGCCAAGTCAGTGGATATTCGAGTCCCTGCTATCGGCGTATAAGTCGTCGGTACTAACCAAACCCTAAAAAAATCATCCTCGCCTTCTCCCATGCAACGCCAATCAAAACTAATCGCTAATTCTTGGGCGTGAGTTGGAATATTAAAATCTTTATATGCATGTACCACTTGATCATAATAGATCGAATATGTATTATGCTCCCCTGCATTCTCACTAACGTATAAGCCTTTATCTCCAGAGGCCTGTGCAGCATTACCAATAACCCAGCTATTGGTTAACCCTGAAGTAAATCCAAACAAAGGGTTTGATTCAAAGTCTTCGAAATAGGGTAAAACCACAGGTTCGCCCGTTGTGGTTAAATTAGCGGTTAATTGAGTCAAACAAGAGATATTCTTATTTTCATTTGCACCTAGTGCACAATGAAAAAAAACAAGAAACGGTAACGTGATTAAAAAGACGTATTTGACCTTTAAACTGTTCATATCTTCTAAACTTTAATTTAGACCAAATATAAATAGCAATTAAAACATTACAAATTGTCATTTATGCAACCACTCTTAGCAGTGTGCTCAAATATTTTAATTATAAAAATAAAAGTGTGCTAAACAGGGAGAGTTCTTTAGACATTGCGTATATATGCTGTCTTTTTCCGCATTAAATATAAATATGTTAACTTTTTACTTTTATGTAAAACCAAAACAAAAAGTCATGAGTTCTATAAAATCATAGTTTTTATCTTAAAAAACAACAGAATTGAAGGCGTACAAACTCTTGAAAAATGCCTTATAGTCGCGAAAAGAGATTTTATAAGATAAAAGGAGGGGTTATATACTCACAAACTGTGCACAACCTTCACAAGAACAGGAAATTCAAAAAAGAAAAAGGGTGTAGATACTAGCTAACGAATCTGTAGCTATCCGTAAAAAAAAACTATCTATGATTCGAAAAGAAGATTTAATGGAATACTACTTTAGCCATTCCAAAAGTTATTCTTGTCTTAAGAAATGAGAATAACGAAAGCATGTATTGTATTCAAAATACAAGGGGCTAATTGCGTGTAAAATAAATTAAAAAAAAATGGCTCACTGTTTTTAAGTGTGCCAAGCAAAATATATTGTGAGGTTCCCCTCCTCGAAGTGTGTAATTTTTCCCCACATTAGTACACACTTTCTTATCAATTGAAAGATAACAAGTTAGTAAACCCTGTAGTACTTCCGTTTTTGTATCTATTTTTTTCTGAGAACCAGAATCCTTTTCAACCTGCGAAAAAAGACTAATCTATAGCGAGTTAAAAGGAAACCATTTTCTTATTGAATATCCTCAACCATGCGCTCAATTTTTACATTCAAAATGCCACGTCCTAAGTTATCGGTTAAGTCCATAAAAGCGCGTTTAGACATATCAACGGTTCGTCCTTTTGTGAAAGGACCTCGGTCAGTTACAGTTAATACCACCGAGCGTTTATTTTTTAAATTCGTAACCTTAATTTTTGTTCCGAAAGGCAGTGTTTTATGGGCCGCAGTGTATTTTGAGTTATCAAAAACTTCACCACTTGCCGTTTTTTTACCTGAGAATTTATCGTGGTAATAAGAAGCCTTCGTTTCATCAGTAACTACCTCAAAAGCCTCCTCATCTACCTCAGCCATAACAATAGAATCTGCATCCTCTATACTAGGTAAATCTAATACTGCAACGGTATCAATAGCTTGTCCAAGGACAAGGTTTACAAGCTTTGGTTTTTCTTTCAATTTACCCGCATCTTCAAAACTTGATAAAGTAAAGATAGCTAAGGCAAAAACGATATATTGAAAATATTTCATGGGATTCAAATCAAAAATAGATACTTATCCGAAACAAGAAATGTACCAAAATAAAAAAGAGAGCCGTAAAGCTCTCTTCTGTATCTTTTATCTTCGGTTTATGCAAACCAAACGCTCCAAGGAATTCTAGACAAGATTAAAATTAATCCTAGTGTGTAGAAAATAGCAAACATCTTGAATTTCTTATTGCTATCCGTTGTTCTCTTGTGTTTTGACCATCCAATTGTAATCAAAGCAATTGCGATGATATTGATTAGTGGATGCTCTAAAGCATATAATCTCAAGGTTGAGTCTTTCATTGCTACACTGAAACTCTGAACCATCGGCGAAACAAAATATAGGATAAGACCTAATACTAATTGAATGTGACAGAAGATTAACCCCATCAAACCTAATTTACGATCTTTTTCTGTAAACTCTTTTTTAGAGCTTAGTCCTACAAACGCATTAATTATTGCGATTACCAAGAAAATCAAGGCTAAATATGCAACGCCTGAGTGCGCTGGTTGTAACATTTTATACATATTGTTGTTATTAGTTTACTCACAAATATAAATAAAACAATTGAAACTAAACACTTTGCTTCTGGATTTACATTCTGCCTTTTCGATTGCTTTTTTCGGTGTGAAAACCTCAGCATAAACCGTTAATCTAAAGGTAAATATGCAAATAGAAAGCGCATATACGTTCCTTTTCTTTAGTTAAAATTTGCAATCAAAACGAATTTATCCCGATAAAAACGAATACCTTAGGTTACAATTTGTTCTCTATGGTAAAAACGATTCAAATACTCTATCCCTACTACCTACTGTCCTTTATAGTGACAGTACCCCTTGCATGGACGACCGTTATTTGGTGGTGCATTCCAGCCATGCTAGGCACTTTTCTTGCGCTCCTTTATTTTTGGACGTTTCGCCAATACGAGCTGTACTTTTTCAAAAACAAAGGATGGCAACCGCGCCATCTTGTCTTTACCTTATTGGGGAGCAACTTACTACTCGCTTTTCTGATTTCCACATTTAAATTACGCTAACCATGCCAACCTTGTATATAGATAGTCTTGTGTATCAGATCAATCACAAAACGATACTCAACAACATCTACTTTCAAATGCAAACGGGAGAGCTCATTGAGTTAACCGGTTCCAATGGAGCGGGAAAATCAGCCTTCCTCGAGGTGCTATTTGGCACTAAAAAACCGCAACATATGCATCTCAAAATCGATCAAAAGCTCATTCGAAGTTCCAACCACTTACAACGCCATTTTGCGTTAAAACCTCAGTTTAATTTTTTCCCAAAACAATTGCGTCTCAAAGATGTGTTACCTAAATTATATTGGAATTGGGCTGAATTTGAGGCTCATATGAACCATCCCATCTCTCATTTTTCAACGGGCATTCAACAGCTTATACAAACGCTATTTGTTCTTGAACTACCTCAACCTTTTATTTTACTAGATGAACCTTTTGCGGGACTATCCCCCATCCTTCAAGAACAGCTTATTGCTGTTTTACAACAAAAAGGCAAGACTAAAGGAATTCTCCTTGTCAATCACATTCCCCATCTCTTAGATGAAATTCGAACGCGAAAAGTACAGCTTCTCCAGGGCATTCTCCAATCAACTTAAAAAGGCTTTCAAACTACATTGAAAGCCTTTTTATTTTTTAGAACATATCCAATTCAAACAACGCTCAACTAATGCATTAAACATTCAATTAGTCCTTTTTTCTTCTCCTTTTTTCGATTTAAATTCACCCTAAAACCAACTTAAACCGGGAACAGGGAGAAAATACTGAACAACTAAAAAATGAAAAAATTTATACTAATCTTGTCGCTTTTTTCGCTATCTACAACAAGTTTTGCAGGTTGTTTTACAATCAACCACTCCTTTGGTGGTGGTACCTATTACTGTTCTCAAGAAGGCGATACTATGGAGCAAATTTTACAAGATGCCGTAGACATCGACAACTTTGTATGCGGATAAAAATCCACAGCGTGTTCATATAACACGCTGTTTTTTCAATCAATCATAAAATTAGACCATGAAAAAAATATACTATATATTTCTATTACTCCTATTAGCCATACAAACGCATGCTCAAGAACAAATCGTTATGCGTTATAATTACGTAGGAAAACTAGTATTAGACAAGACACAGCCCCAAAAGATAGACGAAAGCGTATTTGTATTAGATATTGATTCTACCCAATCCTCGCGTTTTCTTGAATTAGCGCTATTAGAAAGAAAGCGAGGTACAGCTACGATAAAAAACCAAGATGAACTTATACAAGTGCTTCATACATATCGTCCTAAAACAGACTTTATGGTCTTTGCAGAAAATACTACTTTGGAAACCCTGACTAGTATAGGAAGAGTAAACTACAGTTACACCCAACCCCAAAACACCATAATATGGAAAATTGAACCAAATTCTCAGCAGTGGAACAGTTATACAGTACAAAGAGCCACTACTTTTTTTGAAGGTCGTCAATGGAATGTTCTCTTCACTTCTGAAATTCCTTTAATCGAAGGGCCTTATAAATTTAAAAACCTACCTGGTTTTGTGGTTAAAGCCTGGGATGATGAAAACCAATATGAATTTGAATTTATCAACAGTGAGAAAGTTACTATCGACAATTGGGACTTGAGTAATCCGAAAGAGATAGTAACTTCCATTACTCCCGCACAATATGAAAAAGTATTAAAGATATATCATGGAAAAACCTATAGAGATCTCTTAATTGAAATGAATCCAAAAAACGCAGAAACAGCTCCTGCCGAATTTGCGGAAAAAATAGGCCTTCGTTCGAATCCAATTTATAAAGTTCAATAGTACTCCATTCACCGTTTCTTTCCTTTTCAATCGAAACACTTCTTTTCATCCTCTTGTATCTTATGCCCCATTTTATTCACAACTCACTTGTTTTATGTACTTTTCTTCTGGCAAACCTAGTTGCTGTTGGACAAGAACGCATTCAAGGAAAAGTGGTAGATCAAGCAAACATTCCAATTGAAGGAGCCATCATTTCCCTTGTAAAAGCAGAAACTGAAGAAGTGATTCAATATACACAATCCAATACAGCAGGTGTTTTTGAAATGTCGTTACTTACACCTAGTCCAAACCTCAACCTACGCATTCAACATCTTGATTATGCGCTATATCATCATGCTTTAGTGTTTCCTGTTTCTTATCTCACACTCACCTTAAAAGAACAGGAAACCGTACTAGAAGAAATCTTCATTAAACCTTCTCCAATTACTCAACGCAATGACACACTAAGCTATAGGGTTGAGTCTTTTGCTACCAAAACCGATCGCGTCTTAGAAGATGTCTTAAAACGACTGCCCGGCATAGAGGTTAGTGATTCGGGTCAAATCAAATATCAAGGAGAAAATATCAATCGATTTTACGTAGAAGGTTTAGATTTAATGCAAGGGCGTTATACCGCGGTTACGAAAGCAATTTCGCCAGACGATATTAGTCGGGTAGAGGTTTATGAAGATCATCAACCCATCAAAATGTTGGATGGCAAGGTTGCAACCAGTAAACCTGCTTTAAATATTCATTTAAAAAACAAAATAAGTCGTGCAGGTACAGCTAAAATTGGTGGAGACTTCACTCCTTTTCTTTGGGATATTGCTCTTTCACCTATGTTTTTTAGTCAAAATTTTCAAACATTAGCTAGTTATGCGACTAATAATACAGGACAAACTTTAACTACTAAAATGCAGCAGTTGTATTCGTTTCAAGAGTATGATACTTTTTTATATTCCACCACTAGCTCTCCATTTCTACAACTAGCAACGAATGCTGATCCTTCCCTCAATCAAAACCGTTATTGGTTTAATAAAAGTCATTTAGGGAATCTAAATGTACTGCAAAAACTCAAAAACAATTGGGAACTTACTGGAACCCTATACTATTTAAATGAAAATAATGATGCCGACGATAGAGTACAAACCACGACCATACATTATCTAAATCCAACACCTGGTGACTCTGAGCCCATAACATATCAAAGAACAACGGCTAGTCATACCGCAAAAGAAATCTTCAATACTGAATTTACCTTAACGCAAAATAAAAAACAAAACTATACCAAAAACAAAACGACAATCCGCGTATCAAAAGATAAAACAAGAGGGAATTTGATGGTCAATACGCCAGAAAATTTGATTCAGCAAAAAGTAAACGCTCCTATTTTTCAATTGCAAAATACGTTGAGTACCCTTATTCCTTTAACAGAAAAGCATTGGATTAATTTTCGTTCTCTCATCGATTTTTCAAACAGCAAAGAAGCGTATTCCGCTTCTCCAACTGCACTTTTTAATTTAGATAATCCAGATTTAGCTCCTTACCCATCCTTATCCCAACACTATGATAATCAATCTTTCTATACAAAAAATGCCGTAGCCTATGTTTGGAGAAAGCGTGCTTGGACTTTTTCTGAAGAATATAACTTTACCTTCCAACAAACGCATGTCAACACGGATTTGTATGGAAATGAAACTGATTTTTGGATTCCTATCCCTGGAGATTACCACAATCAACTGCGTTCTCAAACGAGCAGTAATGCATTACATTCCAAAATCAATTTCAAAGCCAAGCGTTGGTCCTTTAACCTTAATCTTCCCTTAGATTGGACCACAGCTTCATTGATAGACAAAAAAAACAACAAACGTGATAGCAATCGCAAATTATTTCTTTCTCCCACTCTTTATGTGCAATATATTGCCTCTTTATACTGGACATTTAAAGGAAATATAGCCTACACCAGTGTTTTCACACCACTAAATCAACTGTATTCTTCTACTGTACTCAACGAATTAAATTTTAGCGCTTACACCAATCGTATTTTATCTAATCATCGGTTTACGAGCAAAATTGAAACCAACTATAAAGATCCTTTTACTGGGTGGTTTGCTTATTTTAATCTGGAGTATATTGAACAACAAAATCCTATTTTATTTTCTCAGGAAATTGGCAAAAATGGGCAACAAGTCATTCAGGCTATTGAACAAAACAACACCCAAACAACACAACGCTTAGAACTAAATATCAACAAGTTAATTGAACCAATTAGCACAACCTTAAAAGGAAGTTTCTCACATAGTAGGAATAAAAATCCGATGTTCATTAATCAAGCGCATAATACAGTAAGAACCCATCAAAACAGCTATCGATTCAGTTTGTCCAATACATCTTTTACTTGGTTGAATATTGATTATTCCTTTACTTATCAACAAATCAAAAACGAAGATTTTTCTTCTTCCAGTAGCGCTAAAACAACCCATGATGCGACCTTGAGTTTACTTCCTTTTGAACAACATACTTTACTTACTACGCTTGCGTATCAAGAAAATCATATCCAACAACAATCGTTCAGCAACACCTTTGTAGATTTAACCTATCGCTATACTTTTTCCAAACGCAAAATTGATTTGGAACTCGCTTGGACAAATATTTTTAATTATAAAGAATACAGTCAGGTCATTGTCAATGATATGATGACAAATGTAATGCAAACGCCAATAAGACCGAGACAACTCTTAGTCTCGATTCGCTTTGCCTTCTAAATAGATAAGGCCTTCAACTAAAGTTGAAAGCCTTATCTAACTAACGTATCCAATTTAAAAGTAATAATCTATTTCTTTTTGGTAATCTCAATTACCCCATTTTCTCCTTCTTTGCCATATTCCTTTATGGCTTGCTCTCCTTTTAAAACATCAACTCGCTCTATATTCTCAGATATAATAGCGCTAATTGTAGCTGGATCTTTGACTTTTTTTCCATCAACAACATAAATCGGATTGGAGGCAGACATTTGAGAAACAGAGGAAGATCTATAATTTAAATTTTTATCACTTGTCTGATTAGCCCTAGCTTTTTCCTCAGCGATTTTTGCTTGTTTACGTGCTTTAGCAGCGGCATCTAAAGCTTTCTTGGAATCTTCCATCGCTTTCTTGGAATCCTCCTTAGCTTTCTTGGAATCCTCCATCGCTTTCTTGGAATCTTCCATCGCTTTCTTGGAATGCTCCTTAGCTTTATTGGAATCTTCTATAACTCTCTCTGAATCCTCTCTAATTTTCTTTGAATCTTCTATAACTTTCTTTGAATCCTCTGTAACTCTCTTTGAATCTTCTATAACTCTCTTTGAATCCTCTGCAACTTTCTTTGAATCCTCTTGCCCCTCATTGCTACTTAAAAAACCTGAATTTTTCTTATTATTCTTAGGCTCTTGCACTGTATTAGAATGGGTTGTTGTTTCTTGGTCAAGAAAGCGAACTTCTGCTTTCGTTTTCACTTGAAACAGTAAAATGAAACCTATAGCTATAGGCAAGCATAAAACAAATTTTGATTTTTTCATATAATTCGATTTAGGTTGGTTTAACATAACGATTCTCTTTTTCAAATCCGATGATTTAAAAGAGTTAACTAAAGAAATATTAGATGCTTTCAATTGTTCAAACTGCACCAGAGTTATTTGATATTCGTAACTATTCTGTAATTCAATGACTTTTTGATCTACGATATATTCTAAATTTAAGCGAATGTATTTTTCTAATAGAACGAGAAATGGGTTAAACCAAAATATGCATCGCAAAAAATGAATCAATACTAAGTCTAGGGTGTGTTTCTCTTGAACATGTACCTTTTCATGCTGAATAATCATATCCAATGCTTCAATTTTTCGATAATTGACTGGTAAAACAATCCATTTCCAAAAGGAGTAGGCTTCCTCACTATTACGATCCACTTTTATGGTTACATCAGAATCTGAAAAACCCTGCAAGTGCTTGATATAACGCATTAATCGCCTTATTTTAAACATGAAAAATATACCAATCGCTCCCGTGATTAAAACAAAGGCAAAAGTTACTATACCTGAAACTCCCAATTGGTCTATCAGAGTCTGATGTATCCCCTTACTTCCGCCAACTGTATCTTGATTCATCAGCATAGCCCAATCAATTGATTGTTCAACATAAACTATTTTAGTAAAGGTTAACAATGGAAAAATTAGGCTACATACAATTCCAGCTATAAAAAAATAACGAATGGTGGTAAAAAAAGTTTCTTTCTTCAAAAGCAGAAGATAGAAACCTAAAACAAGGAGTAGCAAGCCATTTACTTTAAGTATATACTCAAAAAAAGGTGTCATAAGCACGTTGTTTTTTAAGGTTAATTACTGCTATTACTTTCTATTATTTTCTATTATTGAAATAATTTCATCCAATTCATTTTGGGAAACCTGTTTATCCTTCACAAAAAAGTTGACCAAATTACTAAATGAATTATCAAAATACTTTGTCATCGTCTCTTCCATAAACCGAGTTCGATACTCTTCCAGCGTAACCAATGGGTAATATTGATGTGATTTCCCATAGGCTTTGTATGCAACGACCCCTTTTTCTTCTAAAATGCGAACTAAAGTTGACAATGTATTATAATGGGGCTTGGGTTCAGGTATTTCTGCCAAAATATCATTGACAAATCCTTTTTCTAATCGCCAAAGGATGTGCATTATCTCTTCTTCTTTATTGGTCAACTTTTCCATTGCTTCTTATTTTGATTGAAACAAACATATAACTAATTTTTTAGTTATCAAACTAAAAAATTAGTTATCAATGTCTTTTTATTTTAAATCTATAAAAAAGCCCTGTAAATTCAATTGATTTACAGGGCCTTAAAAAAAAAATAACACGTAGTCTCCTACAATGCTTCCAGAAGTTGAAGCATTTCTTTTGGTCCAACATAGGCATACTGTTGGTATATAATTTCATAGTTTTTATTTAAAATAACTAAAGCGGGATAAGCCTGTTGGGAGGTTAGTACTTCAGCTAATTGATGCACGCCAGCCTGAATACCCTTTTTCTTATAAATGAATTCTTGTCCTTTAAATTGAATAGACTTTTTGGTTTCGGCATCAAAAGAGATAAAATAGGCTTTTTCTTCTATTGCTTTTAGTACTGCTTCATTCGCAAACGTTTTCTTTGCCATTAAGGCACAGTACGTACACCAATTGGTATGCAAGAAAACAACAATAGGCTTTGCATTGGCTTCCATCTGTTGTTCCAAATTAGAAAAGGTGACTTCCTGGGCTTGAACTTCATTCATTAAGCCCCAAAAAATGATCGCTACGCCTAAAATAAATCGAAACTTTATGCTTATTCCTCTCATGGACTACCTAATTAAAAAATGGAATAGCGAACACCTATAAAACCTCTAATTCCCTGTAGAGCTGTATAACTATAATCATTGGGTTCAAAGATTACATCCGTTCTTCCTGGAGGAGGCGTTACCCCATTCCCTGGTTCTCCGAATGGATCCCACCATCTTGCAATGGTATCTTCTTTAGGTAGCGTATTGAAAATATTTTTCACCCCACCATACACTTGGAAATTATTGCCAAATTTTTTGGTGACTTGAATATTAGCGATTACCGTCCAAGGTGAATATTCGGGGCGGTAATCATTTTCAACTCGTGGTAATCGCATCGGTCCTTTCCAATCTGCGGTTAAATCTGCGGTAAATCCACGGCCAAAATTATAACTTGCTAACACATTTCCAGACCATTTTGGCGAATGGTAAATTTGTTCGCGAATGCCCTCTTCCTTGCGATATACATCCATATAGGTTGCACCAGTCATCAGTTTTAAAGGAAAATCAAAAACGGCCTCAACATTCAGAGAAATTCCTTTAGATACGGCATGTCCATCTAGATTGGCATAGATAATTTTATGTTGATTGGTATCTGTATCTGCATCAATTTTATTGGTGAAATAGGTATAGAATCCATTGATATCAAAATTAAAAGCCCCAAAACTTGTTGGTACTTTAACCGTATAATTCAAATTGACATTATATGATTTCTCAGGATTAAGATCTTCTGCAAAAACAACTTCTCTTGCTCCTGTTAAAGCGCGGTGATCTTCGGTAAACACATTAACCACTCTAAATCCTGTACCAAAACTTGCGCGCAAAGCATGATTGGAATTTGGCGCAAATTTATATCCTATGCGAGGAGAGTGAATACCTCCATGGGATTTATCATAATCAAAACGATACCCCAACAACAGTTTGTTTTGTTTGTTTAAGGTCCACTCGTCTTGCACAAAAAGTCCAGGGATTTGTATTTTTTGGGGTTGATTTTTGACTAATCCATTTTCATCATAAACGCCTGTAGCCCGGGTATTATCATCATAATAGGTATATTTTAATGAAGCTCCCACTAATAAACTGTGGTTTCCGATATTCTTATCCCAATACGCTTGAGCAAAAGTGACTTGTTGCTTGGCATCGTAGGATTCGACCCCGTACATTGAGTTTTGATTGTGATAGATATACGAAAATTGTGTATAAATATTTTCCGAAGTTGGCAATTGATACATTCCGATTGCCTCAAAGCGATTGGTAAAAATGCTCTCAGCATATACGTCTTCACTACCTCTGTGTTTTTTGCGTTGCCAATTCGTCTGACCTCCCCAACGATCTTCATATACATAACGCAATGCTAAGCTCGCCACTTTATTAGCTGGGCGTTTTAAACTAAACTTATTAAATAATGAAACGCGTTCTTGTTGAGTTACATCCGTAAATCCATCGCCATTTTTGTCTTTTCGTTCCCCAAATTTAAAATAGTTCCCCCCAAATAATCCATTTACTTTTTTTCCCAATTTATACCCTGCACCCAAATCTAAATTGTTTTCGAGCCAGGTCGTTGAAAAGGCATCTATACTTAGTTTAGCTGCGTTTTCAGGATCTTTAGTAATCACATTGATAATTCCTCCCATAGCTTCCGTTCCATACAGGGATGACGCGGGACCTTTAACTACTTCTACTCGTTCAATCAAACTAGTTGGAATACCAAATAATCCATACACCGTTGAAAGTGAGGATACAATAGGCATTCCATCAATTAAGATCATCGTATAAGGTCCTTCCATTCCGTTAATATGAATATCCCCAGTATTACAAACATTACAGTTTAACTGGGGTTGTACACCATTAATCATCTGAACCGCATCAAATAGATTCGCCGTTGGATTCTTTTCAAAAAAAGCAGGCGTATAAATCTCAACCGCAGTTACAGCATCCGATTTTAAAACGGGTTTTAAAGAACCTGAAATGACAATCTCTTCTAAACTTGAATCTTCTAATAAGTCAAAATTTAGCGTAACCGTTTGATTTTCTTTTACTGTTACTTTTTTTGACATTCTTTTAAATCCAACAAATTCTGCCTGTACAGAATAGATTCCTGGCTTCATTCCTTCAATTTTATAATTTCCTTTCTCGTCGGCGGTTGTTCCTTTCGATGTATTTGCTATAAAAACACTAGCATACGATAAAGTTTCACCTGTAGAGGTGATTTTTCCTTGGATAGTTTGAGCATTTGCAAAGTCACAAAAAACAAAGAAACACAAAAAACCTATTAGTACACGCATAAAAAAATATTTACTTTTTGTTGAAATTAAAATTTAGACAAATCTAAAAATATTATTTGAATAAAAAAAGATGTAAATTTGTATTTTATAAAAAATCACTCCATGCTCACATATTCAGAAGAAAACTATTTGAAAACCATTTTTCACTTGTCTTTAGGAGAAGAAAGCGGAATTTCTACCAATGCTATTGCAGCAAGAATAGAAACGAAGGCTTCTTCTGTAACGGATATGATCAAAAAACTGAATGAAAAAAAACTGGTTACCTATCAAAAATATCAAGGAGTTAGACTAACTCCTGAAGGACTTTTGGCGGCAAAGATGATTGTGCGAAAACACCGTTTATGGGAAGTTTTTTTAGTTGATAAATTAGGATTTAGCTGGGATGAAGTACATGCTGTGGCAGAAGAATTGGAGCACATTAAATCAGAAAAACTGATTAATAAACTAGAAGCTTACTTAGGTTACCCTACGGAAGATCCTCATGGAGATCCAATTCCCAATGCAAAAGGAGAGATTAAACAAGTGAAGAAAAAATTGTTGGCAGAGATAAAAGTTCAACAAACGGTAATTTGTGTAGGAGTCAAAGATTCCTCTGCAGAATTTTTACAATATTTAGATAAGCAGAAAATCGCTTTAGGCAGTGAAATCGTAATTTTAGAAATTGAACCTTTCGATCAATCGTATTTAATCGAAATCAACCATACTAAAATTACCATTACTAAAAAGATTGCCAATAACCTTTTTGTCCAACTGAAATAATTGTAAGGCTTACTAACCAGTAAGCTTTTTTTTATCAACCTTATCCATTTATATCCACATGAAAAAGTTATTTACCCCACTGCCTTTAACGCATCATACATTAAAAAATAGACTTATAGTTTCCCCTATGTGTCAATATTCAGCAACGGATGGGTTTGCGACGGATTGGCATTTAGTTCATTTGGGGCAATTTGCTACCGGACAGGCCGCCGCCGTTATACAAGAAGCAACAGCAATAGTTCCGGAAGGGCGAATCACCTATGGTGATTTAGGTATATGGTCTGACGCACATATTGAAAAACTTCAACAAATCACCCAGTTTATTAAAGCACAGAACTGTATTCCAGGTATTCAATTAGCCCATGCAGGCAGAAAATCCAGTTGTGAAAAACCTTGGATTAGTAGAGACCAAATTGCTCCTGACCAATTAAATGGTTGGCAAACAATAGCACCTTCTACTCTTCCTTTCAATGCAAAAGATCGTCCTCCCGTAGCTCTAACTAAAGCAGAAATTACTCAACTCGTTCAATCCTTTAAAGAGGCAACCATACGCGCTATAAAAGCAGGGTATGAAATTATCGAACTACACGGCGCGCATGGCTATTTAATCCATCAATTTTTCTCTCCACTAATCAACGATAGAACGGATGAATACGGTGGTTGTTTTGAAAATAGAATTCGTTTTTTAGTAGAAATTATAGCGGCTATAAAACCGGTATTAACAACACAAAGTTTATGGGTTCGAATTTCGGCAACGGATTGGGCAGATGGTGGCTGGAATATCGAAGAGAGTGTGGCTTTAGCTCAAATTCTTCAAGAAAAAGGAGTCGAGGTTATTGACGTAAGTACAGGTGGAGCAGTAAGACATCAAAAAATAACTACGGGTCTAAACTATCAAGTACCCTTTGCGGCAAAAATAAAAAAGCAATCTTCCTTACTTGTTGGAGCAGTTGGAGAAATCAAAACGGGTGCACAAGCGGAGGCTATTTTACAACAAAATAACGCAGACCTAGTTTTAATTGGTCGTGAGTTTTTGCGAGACCCTCATTTTGTTATGACTGCTGCTAGGGCACTCGAGGTAGATATATCCTGGGCTTCCCAATATGAAAGAGGAAAAGAATAATTAAATTTTACATATTATATACTCAATGAATAAAAGCTTATTAGCATTAGCTGTTGGAGGATTAGCCATCGGTATGACCGAATTTTCCATGATGGGACTCTTACCCGAAATAGCAAATGATTTACAAATATCTATTCCAAAGGCGGGAAATTTCATATCAACCTATGCCTTAGGCGTTGTAATTGGTGCTCCCTTGTTGGTTATGTCTTCCAACAAATACGCTCCACACAAAGTTCTAATGGCTTTAATGCTGTTATTTTCAATTTTTCACGTTCTATTTGTGTTATCTCCTTCTTATCCTACTTTAATCTTAACGCGCTTTATGTCGGGATTACCGCATGGAGCCTTTTTTGGGGTAGGTTCAGTAGTAGCTACACAATTAGCAAAAAAAGGCAAAGAAGCCCAAGCGGTTTCGATTATGTTCGCGGGATTAACAACCGCAAATCTAGCAGGTGTACCCCTAAGTACGTGGATTGGGCAACATTATTCTTGGCGAGAAGCCTATACGCTAATTGCTTCACTTGGCGTGATTACAACTTTAGCCATCTATTTTTGGATTCCCAAAATGCAAGCAGACACTACGACAAATACCAAAAAGCAAATGGCCTTTTTCAAAACGCCTATTGCGTGGATTCTAGTTGCCTTAATTTCAATTGGAACAGGTGGTCTATTCGCGTGGATGAGCTATATCGCTCCCATGATGACGAATGTTGCGCTAATTCCAGAAGCGAATCTTCCCCTTATTATGACGTTAGTTGGGCTAGGTATGTTTCTAGGAAACTTTGTTGGGGGAAGAATTGCAGATACTTTTTCTCCAGCAAAAGCAGTAATTGTCTCTTTCTCATTGATGGCTATATGTTTAGTAATCGTATATTACACCGTACATATTCAATGGATGGCCTATGCCATGTCTTTAGTTACAGGATTAGTTGCTTTTACGATTGGATCACCTTTACAAATGTTGTTGATTAAAAATGCTAAAGGTTCTGAAATGTTAGCTGCATCAGCTGGACAGGCCTGCTTTAATATAGGAAATGCCTTAGGTGCATTTATTGGAGGAATTCCAATTACCTTAGGCTATGGTTATAATTCTCCGGAATGGGTAGGCGCTGGGATGGCTTTCTGTGGAGCACTACTCGCCTATTTATTCATTCAATTTAAAAAAAGAGAAAACCTTTTGCAACAAGAAATTCAGTAGTTTACACTGACATTCTTCATACAAAAGAGCTTCGATTAACAATAAGTTTATAAATTTGCAGAAATAATTTTTATAATGTATAGAACTCATAATTGTGGAGCTTTAAGAGCTTCAGATATAAACACAACCGTTACCCTTTCAGGTTGGGTTAGTAAGCATCGTGATAAAGGTTTTATGATTTGGGTTGACTTACGCGATCGCTATGGTATAACGCAATTAATTTTTGATGCGGAAAGAACAGATAAAACAGTTTTTGAAACAGCCAAAAATTTAGGTCGTGAATATGTTATCCAAGTAACGGGAACTGTCATTGAGCGTACATCTAAAAACCCAAATATTCCTACAGGGGATATTGAAATTTTAGTTGAGTCACTAACTATTTTAAACGAATCCAGTGTTCCTCCTTTTACAATTGAAGATGAAACAGATGGTGGCGAAGATATTCGCATGAAATATCGCTACTTGGATATTCGTAGAAATCCAGTAAAAAACAATTTGCTTTTCAGACATAAAGTGGCGCAAGAGGTAAGAAATTACCTTTCTGCTCAAGATTTCTGTGAAGTAGAAACGCCTTATTTAATTAGTTCTACACCAGAAGGGGCTCGTGATTTTATCGTTCCTTCTCGTATGAATCCAGGTCAGTTTTATGCTTTACCTCAATCGCCTCAAACCTTCAAACAATTGTTGATGGTAGGTGGTATGGATCGTTATTTCCAAATTGTGAGATGTTTCCGCGATGAGGATTTACGTGCAGATAGACAACCTGAATTCACACAAATTGACTGTGAAATGGCTTTTGTTGATCAGGATGATGTTATGGATACTTTTGAAGGCATGACCAAACACTTATTGAAATCTGTTCATGGCCTAGAGATTGATAAATTTCCACGAATGACGTATGAAGAAGCGATGAATACTTACGGTAATGATAAGCCGGATATTCGCTTCGGAATGAAATTTGGAGAATTAAATGCGGTTGCTCAACACAAAGAATTCCCTGTGTTTAACGCAGCTGAATTAGTAGTCGGAATTGCCGTTCCTGGCGGTGCAACGTATACCCGTAAAGAAATAGATGCCTTGATTGACTGGGTAAAACGCCCTCAAGTTGGTGCTTCTGGTATGGTATATTGTAAATGTGAAACTGATGGTTCATTTAAATCTTCGGTAGATAAATTCTATGATCAGGAAGATTTAAAACAATGGGCTACTATCACAGAAGCAAAAGCGGGTGACTTAATCTTAGTCCTTTCTGGACCTGCTACCAAAACAAGAGCACAACTAAGTGCCCTTCGCATGGAACTAGGAAATCGATTGGGCTTGAGAAAAGCGGATGAATTTGCTCCTTTATGGATTATTGATTTCCCTTTATTCGAATGGGATGAAGAATCAGGAAGATATTTTGCGATGCACCATCCCTTTACTTCACCAAAGAAAGAAGATATTGCCCTGTTGGCAACAGATCCAGGGAAAGTTCGCGCAAACGCTTACGATATGGTTTTAAATGGAAACGAAATTGGCGGTGGATCTATTCGTATTCACGACAAAGCAACGCAGGAATTAATGTTTAAATACTTAGGCTTTTCAAAAGAAGAAGCGGAAAAACAATTTGGTTTCTTGATGAATGCTTTCCAATACGGAGCACCACCACATGGAGGATTAGCTTTCGGATTAGACCGTTTAGTAGCTATTTTAGGTGGACAAGAAACAATTAGAGATTTCATTGCCTTCCCTAAAAACAATTCGGGAAGAGATGTTATGATTGATGCACCAAGCGCAATCAGACCCGAACAATTAGAAGAATTACACCTTGCAATCAAAGCTGAATAACAAAAAAACGGGGATAGTTAATGTCCCCGTTTTTTTATACTTCTATTTGATATAAAACGGCTTCAATTCCCGCTAAGGTTATCTCTTTCTCATATCTTAGCCCTATTTTCTCTAGCACCTTTATTGATGCGATATTTTCTTTCATCGCTCTACCAACGATAGTTCTCAAGTAAAATTGCTCAAATCCCACTTGCAAACACATGGCCGCACTCTCTGTTGCGTATCCCTTGCCCCATTCCTCTTCAAAAAAGCGAAATCCTATATCCGTTTGCTGGGTTTCACCTTCAAACTTCAAGCCACACCAACCGATGAATCTACCTGAATCTTTGTGAATTACTGCCCATCTTCCATAGCCATTTTGGTTGTAGTCTTGGTAATTTTCAAGAAATGCCTTTGCTTCAGCTAAATCTCCGAAGGCAGTATTGCCTGTATAGCGTATCACCTTGGGGTTCACATTCAAGTCATAAAAAGATTGCGCATCACTAGGGTGTAATTCCCTTAGAATCAATCGCGCTGTTTCTGCTATCTTTTTCATTTATTACTCGACGAACGGTTATTTTCCATTATAGATATTCATTGCATTATTCAATCCTCCCAAAGCAAACTCTTGAATTGCTTTAGAAGACGTTTCTAAGCGCTCTACAAGCTTTGTTTTCTCCTCCTCAGACCAATTCCCCAAAACGTAATCTACTTGCTGTCCTTGCTTAAATTCATCGCTAATGCCAAATCTAAAACGCGGATAATTTGCATTACCTAAAATGGCCTGAATGCTTTTTAATCCATTATGTCCGCCATCCGATCCTTTTGCTTTAATGCGAATTGTTCCGAAAGGAATATTTAAATCATCGGTAACAACCAAAATATTTTCGATCGGAATATTCTCTTTTTGCATCCAATACTGAACCGCCTTTCCGCTCAAATTCATATATGTATTTGGTTTTAACAACAACAAAGTTCTTCCTTTGATTTTTACTTCTGCTAAACTTCCCAATTTTACGGTTTGCCAATCTCCACCTAGATCACGAGCTACCTGATCTACAACTTTAAACCCAATATTGTGACGCGTGTGAATATATTCAACACCTATATTGCCTAAACCTACAATTAAAAACTTTTTCATGTTACTATGTTACTAATTTTCAGGTTACAAAAATAACGCAAACCCAAGACATTCCATATCTTATTTTGATACAAATAAAAAAGCGCCTGTAAAAATACAGGCGCTTTGAAATAATTTATATTGCTTATAATTATTTTTTCTTTGTAGGAGCTTTTGCTGCTTTTGCTGCTTCTTGAGCTGCTTTCAAAGCTGCACGAGAAACTCTCACTTGACAAACTACTGTATTATCTGGGTGTAATAATTTATAGTTATTAGTTGCAATATCTGTAACATATAATTTATTACCCATTTCTAAATCCGTAATTGTTACTTCTACGAAATCAGGTAAGTTTGCAGGTAAAGCTTTTACCTTTAATTTACGGTTGTTGATGTTTAAAACACCACCAGCCATAACACCTTTAGCATTTCCTATAATTTTGATAGGCACTTCTAAAGTAATTTCTTTATCCTCGAATAATTGGTAAAAATCGATGTGTAAGATTTTATCCGATACTGGGTGGAATTGGATATCTTGTAAAATTGCATTGATTTTTTTACCTCCTTCTAATTCAATCACTACTGTGTGTACATTTGGAGTGTAAACTAAACTCTTAAATGCTTTCTCTTCCGCTGTGAAGTGGATAGCTGATTGTTCTCCTCCGTATACTACGCAAGGAACCATTCCAGCATTACGTAAGGCTTTAGTAGAAACTTTACCTACGCTTTCTCTTTCTGATCCTTTAATTGTAATTGATTTCATTACTTAAATATTTATAAAAATTAATAATTTACATGACAAAAGTTTTGCTAATCGATGTATTCGATTGAACATTGTGCATAGTCTCTGCAAACAAAGGTGCACAACTTAAAACTTTAATTTTGCTACATGGTTTTTTCAATGGAATAGTGTCTGTAACAATTAACTCTGTTAAGGAAGATTCTTCAATCTTTTCATATGCACTTCCTGATAGAATGGCGTGTGTACAAATTGCGCGTACACTCAAGGCGCCTCTTTCCAACATCATATCAGCTGCTTTAGCTAACGTTCCGCCCGTGTCTATCATATCGTCTACCAAGATCACATTACGTCCAGTAACATCTCCTATCAACTCCATTTTTTCAATGATATTCGCCTGTTTTCTTTGCTTATAACAGATAACAACATCCGACTCTAAAAACTTAGAATACGCATAGGCTCTTTTTGAACCTCCCATGTCTGGGGATGCAATCGTAAGATCTCCAATATTCAAACTCTTTACATAAGGTAAAAATATAGTTGAAGCATACAAATGATCTACTGGTTTTTCAAAAAATCCTTGGATTTGATCTGCATGCAAATCCATCGTCATAATTCTTGTTGCTCCAGCTGATTCTAATAACTTAGCGACTAACTTAGCTCCAATCGGAACTCTAGGCTTATCTTTTCTATCCTGTCTTGCCCATCCAAAATAAGGAATTACAGCTGTAATATGCCTAGCTGATGCTCTTTTTGCAGCATCACACATTAACAATAGTTCCATTAGGTTATCTGAGGAGGGAAAAGTAGAGCAAACTAGGAAAACTCTTCGTCCTCTAATTGACTCCTCAAAAGAAGGTTGAAACTCTCCATCACTGTAGTGTGATAACGTTGCCTTACCCAATTCTATACCATATTCCTTAGCTATCTTCTCCGCTAATTCAATACTTTGTGAGCAAGCAAAAATTTTTGCTTCTGATTCAGGATTTAACATTTTTTCTAATTAGTTGTTTTGTTGTTAGTTAGCGCTTCTATATTGTTGTTAAGCGATGCAAATTTATAAAATATTAATGGACTATGAATATTTTTTTGCATTTTTTCTTTGATAGAATGTTTTTTTCTTTAAATTTGCACTCACAATTCAGTACCAAATAAGCCCGGATGGCGGAATTGGTAGACGCGCACGACTCAAACTCGTGTTCTTAGGAGTGTGGGTTCGATTCCCACTCCGGGTACTAAAAAAGGCCTAACTCATAGAGTTAGGCTTTTTTATTTGGTTTTATTTTATTACTTCAAATCATCCGCAGATGGTCCATACATTCCAGGAATAGGAATATCCAACAAACGCAGATAAACAGATAATTGCCCACGGTGATGGTAAATATGATTATTTACAACAAATCGATTGGCTCCTACTTTAGGCATTTGCATAATCGTATGTTCACCTGCTTTTAAAGCCCAGATTTCCATCCATTGTTCCTCTTTCATGCCTTCAATCGCTTCAGAAACGCGAACCTCATATGCATCAATTAATTGCAACAACTCTTCTGTGTTTTTTGCTTCCTCAGGTTTATAATCTATATGGAAGTTAAGCGAACTTTGTTTTGTAATAAACTCCGTCCAAACAATCAATTCAACAATATGCTTTGATAAATCTCCAAGACTCATTGATTTTACATGCGGTTTCCAATCCCATTGATCCGTTGGTACACAAGCAATAATTTTTCTAGTACTCCCTAGCTCATGTTTGAGCTCCATCAAAAAACTTTTATTAATACTCATAATTCTAAGTTGTTATTTTTTTTACCTGAAAACTACAAAACTAAAAGCAAATAATCAACAACATCTACTACTATAGTTACTATACAAAGAAAAGAATACTTGATCAACCAAAAACTTTCTAAGGGTTTTATATCTTTGTAAAAAACAAGTAAAATTGAATACGCAATCCAACTATCTATCTTTTGATGAAGCCAAGCGCAAATTAGAAAACTATTGTGCTTATCAAGATCGTTGCCACTCTGAAGTCATCAATAAAATGTATCTCTTGGGCATTACACCACAAATACACGACGATTTACTAGTGCACCTCATTGAACATCGTTTTTTAAACGAAGAGCGATTTGCCAAAAGTTTTGTCAGAGGAAAACATCGATTAAGTGCTTGGGGAAAAAATAGAATCACCGCTGAATTAAAATTCCGAGATATCAATAGTCGTCTAATTGCAATTGCACTTACTGAAATTGAAGACAAAGAATACTTTGAAACATTTGATCGCATTAGCGCAAACAGATGGAGTCAATTAACCGATCAAGACTTGCTAAAGAAAAAGCAAAAATTTCAAGCCTATTTATTTCGTAAAGGGTATTCGATATCTGATATCATAAGTAAAACACAGGAACTAGAAAAAGAATAGGCCTTAACCTCTTTTAAGCTCGTTTTAGAGCCTTTTTTATAGTGCAGTAGATTACCTTGCTTCTTTCCTAAATCGTTTCACTCTCATTAGATAAATGGGTCAATCCCAAAAGTTGGGTGAGGAATTGATAAAATAATATCTTTACCTTACGGATAGCAAAGAAATACTAAACTAATCCTCCCTGAATACTTGATAGAACCTTACAAAAGTTGAAGAATTAAATAGTCTTTTAGCTATTTACTTCGAAGAGAAGAACGACTATGACACTCAACTTTTAGATAAACAATTAATATTAAAAGGGTTCTATCCTATGGTTATTATAGAAGATTTACCATTACGTAGAGAATCAGTAAGCTACATCGTCAACGTCTTCGTTGGACAGATAAACAAACAAGAAAAATCATCACTTGAGATTAGAACGCAATTGCTGAAGGAACACAAATGACTAAAGAGTTTTCGGGGTTCTTAAAAAATTAGCTGATACTACAATACTTAGTTATAAAGCTATAGAAGAATTGTTTGGCCGTTGATTGAAAGAAGAAAGTTGCAACGTTAATACAAAAATAAAATCAGCGTGAACACGCAAAAGACTGGTTGCTGTATCCACAGAATATAACGGAAAAACTATTCATAGATGAAGCTTGTTTGTCTAAAGGTGGGTTATGAGAAATGGGTTATGAGTTATGGGTGAATAATTAAGAGTGAAGAATACTCTTCCCTTCACCCATTTCTCATACCCCATCAC